>NZ_JBIORY010000001.1:877500-2420000 GCF_051714505.1 Enterococcus sp. AZ129
ACGCGATTATTCCGGCATAGCTCAGTTGGTAGTAGCGCATGACTGTTAATCATGATGTCGTAGGTTCGAGTCCTACTGCCGGAGTTTAACATATGAAATATCACGAGTATGTGCTTCTTTCAGCTATGGAGAGTTGTCCGAGAGGCCGAAGGAGCATGATTGGAAATCATGTAGGCGGTAAACACTGTCTCAAGGGTTCGAATCCCTTACTCTCCGTTTCATATTTACAAACTGGCCCGTTGGTCAAGCGGTTAAGACACCGCCCTTTCACGGCGGTAACACGGGTTCGAGTCCCGTACGGGTCATTTATTTTAATAGTAACATTCCTTTTTGGAGGTTTAGCTCAGCTGGGAGAGCACCTGCCTTACAAGCAGGGGGTCAGCGGTTCGATCCCGTTAACCTCCATTACTCGGTTGGTTCCGTGGTGTAGGGGTTAACATGCCTGCCTGTCACGCAGGAGATCGCGGGTTCAAATCCCGTCGGAACCGCCATTTAATGTTGTTACTTGAAAATTATTTGAACAAGCTTTTGTTTTAGGCGTGGTAGCTCAGTTGGTAGAGCAACGGATTGAAGCTCCGTGTGTCGGCAGTTCGACTCTGTCTCACGCCATTTATGGAGGAATAGCGAAGTGGCTAAACGCGACGGACTGTAAATCCGTTCCTTAGGGTTCAGTGGTTCGAATCCACTTTCCTCCATTTTAGGGGCATAGTTTAAAGGTAGAACAACGGTCTCCAAAACCGTTGGTGTGGGTTCAATTCCTGCTGCCCCTGCCATTTAATTATTTAATAGATACACTTTTTAAGATTACGGCGATCGTGGTGAAGTGGTTAACACACCAGATTGTGGCTCTGGCATTCGTGGGTTCGATTCCCATCGGTCGCCCTTTGTAATTTTATTGGGGTATAGCCAAGCGGTAAGGCAACGGACTTTGACTCCGTCATGCGTTGGTTCGAATCCAGCTACCCCAGTTTTTTTGTAACAAAAATGGAATATGGCGGTATAGCCAAGTGGTAAGGCAGAGGTCTGCAAAACCTTCATCACCGGTTCAAATCCGGTTACCGCCTTCCAAAACATCTTGCCGGCGTGGCGGAATTGGCAGACGCGCTGGACTCAAAATCCAGTGATCTCACGATCGTGCCGGTTCGACCCCGGCCGCCGGTATACTAAAGACTGTTAAATCATTGATTTAACAGTCTTTTTTCGTTATAGTGGTGCGAAAATGGTGCGATTTTTAAATCTGATGTTTGTTCACTGTTTAGTTTATTGTTATTTAATTATTATTATGAATGAAATGAGTAGATTAAGTATGGTTAGGTGCTGAATAGTTTAGCACCTTTTTTTGCAAATAAATTTTATGAATGGAAAAAATATGAATAAAATAACACTCAAAGCAGCTACGCTTTATAGTCTTATGACTATCGTAGTTGCTTTTTTATTACCTCAGCTGTTGCAATTGCAGCTACCGTTACAGATCAGCCAATCGCAAATTATACAACAACTTGGTATTTAAATCGTTTTAACGGACTTCATTGGACAGATAATTCTGTTTAGATGAAGAAAGTAGATGGAGTGCCAGCTTTTTGTATAGAACATGGGGTTACGTTATCTCCTGGTTCAGGGGTTGAACCTTCTGAGTTAACAGGTTCGGAGAAAGATCGTCTATCACTAATTTCTTATTATGGATATCAAGTGAATCCAACGAATGATAATTATGTAATAACCCAACATATGATTTGGGAAGAATTAGGTGATCAGCTATTAACTTCTAATGTTCCGAATTATGGAGGAAGAAAAGCAGAAATACTAGCACAAGTTGCGAAACATACAGCTAAACCTAGTTTTAATAATCAAACAGTTGAATTGAATGTAGGGGATTCAATTACATTAACATATCAAGCAGGTGTTTTAACTAATTATAAAAATTTGATTGAAAACTCTGCGAACCTTCAAATCAATAAAAATGGGAACCAGTTAAAACTAACAGCTACGGCAAATTCTAACGAGCAAGGAAAAGTGAAATATTCGATTGCTTCAAATAAAGATATTGGTCAGAGTTTTGTTTATACCAAAGGTGAAGAACAAAAAATTGCTGTCTTTAAATTAGCTGATGGTGGAGCTTTTGAGTTAAATATAATAGTGAATTTAAACGGGAGTGTGAAAGTTAAAAAGATTGATGAAGAAACAGGAAAACCTCTACCGAATACAAAATTAAAGTTTGAATACAATGGTCTATCTAAGGAATTTTTAACGGATAGTAAGGGTGTTGCAGAAGTGAAAGAGATAAAAGCAGGAACAACAGTAAAAATTACCGAAGTTACGGCTCCGAATGGCTATGTAAATAAAGGAGAAATTAAAACTGTTAAAATTGAGCCGAACAAAACCATTTGTTGAAGCGCCATCTGAAGTAGATTTTGGTATCCACCAATTATCAAATACAAATGAAACTTATGAATTTGCTTCATTTTTAGGAGCTTTAAAAATTCAAGATTTAAGAACATTAGGAGCCTCTTGGAGTATATCTGCTCAACTTACTTCACCATTTACTGGGAAAAGTAGCAATCATAAGTTAGATGGAGAATTAAGTTATATATTAGAAGATGGCAATAAACAAGTTATTAGTGAAACAGAATCTAGAATAGTATGTAGCGGGACGAGTACAACACATGATGTTAAAGATATCTCTCAAGGATGGAAAGATTCGTCTGGATTGAATTTGAAAGTTTTTACTGGAGAAGCTTTAGATGATACGTACCAAGCGATTTTGGAATGGACAGTGTCTGATTCTGTAGTAAATTAATAGGCTAGATACTACGTGAGTATTTCAGAAAAAATATTATAAAGGTAATAAGAAGAGAGAACATTGAAAAAAAGAATATTTTAATGGTAGTAGTGCTTGTATTATTTAGTCTAGGCGTTACTGTACAGTCAGTAGCAGCTCAAACAGGAAATGATTCAAAATCTGAAGGTAATGTAGGATTTTATGAGATTCAAACAAGTAGTACAAGTGAAGATAGTAGTACGAATAGTTCAACAGAGAGCAGTTTTGATGAGAGTAAAAACTCAAGTAGTAGTGAAGATATAATAAAAGATACTACACGTGGGGAACTGGTGAATCATCTAATGGATTAAAAAAATTTCTTCCAAATACAGGAACTTCTGAAAATTATATCTATACAATTATGGGAGTTGTTTTTATATGTTTAATTGGGATCATTCTAATGAACAGAGTTAAAAGACGTAACAAAGACGAGTAGTGCATCTTATAAAAAGGAGTATTTGTAGATGTGTGTACATCAAGAAGAAATCGAAAAGGTATTAATGGATAAGCAGAGCCAGTTAACTTTTGAGGAGTTAATGAAAGAACTTGGATTGGTTGAAGAAAACAAGAACAAACTAATCATTCTAAGCTTACTGAGAAATAATAACAAGGTTGAAGTGACATATACAAAAAGAAATAAAAAGGTTATTACATTATTCAAAATGAAAAAAATTTAATAAGGCATTGAAAGAAGGGATAATAGAAATTGAACATAAGAAAAAATTTCGATAGAAGCTTAGTATTGTTAAGTGCTCTAATGGTACTACAAACAATTATATTTAGTGTAATTTTTAGTTCATCCCGCCTCAGCCGAGGAAGTAAATGCGTCAGTACTTTCCCCCTGTGTGTCGGAATGAAATATCTCACACAGATAGTGAAGGTAATACAATATCAGCCATATCCTATATGGAATTTGACACATTTACACCATGGAGTCCAGAGTTACGATTAAACTATTTTCAAGTAAAGGCAACAGATAAAGATGGAAATGACATTACAAGAGATGTAAAAATGTACGATAGTCATAGGTCACATAACTTTGATGAAGATAGTTATCGCTATCAAGGAGGAGCAGGATATATTTATATGTATGTAAATAATCGTGAAGATGCTTTAGAAACAGTATATATGATTAATGGACCAACTTTTGTGACAGCTCCAATACTTATGATTCAGGTAGGAGAGCCTATAACAACTGAGACATTAGGCATATATTCAATAGGGGAAGATGGTAAAAATATTTCTAATTTAATTCAATTGGAGGTACTAATTGACATAGAAAATATAAAACCTGGTGTGTATCCTGATGCTATTCGTTATCAAGTGATTGATCCTATAACTTTAAGAAAAGCAATGGGTACCAGAACATTACTTGTTCTGCCAAATGAATAGTGATATTGACAACTTTTGTTTTTTATTACTCATGAATTACTATGAGGGCGTATTTATAGTACGCCCTTTTTATATAGTAAGAAAACATTCTATTATCTGAAATATTATATAATATAAGTTTCAAATTTGAATGTAGAATATTTTTCTTAATGTGACAATTATTTTGAATTCAATATTCGTACATAGACAATATTCAATTAGAGTAGTTCTTCTCATAGAAAAATAAACATAGTGTTTTAAAGATAGTTTTAAGAGGATGATTATTTTCTTTGTCTCAAAGGTTTCATTTTTATTTTTTTGAGGTTATTTATCTATGAAGAAAATAAAAATATAGGAGGAGTGAAGATGGATGAGGAAAAGAAAGTAATTTATACATTAATGAGGGAGATTGTTGAAGAACGTAGGGAATTGAGTAAGCAGTATTATGATCTAAAAGTTAAACTAGATACATTGTCTATGCCTTCAAAAAGTGTACCTCAATATAACCAATTTAAAGAAAATGAAGATACAAAAAATGGATTTTTTGAAAAACAAAAAAACAAATTTGAGAACAAAATGAGCTGTTCGAAGAAAAGAAAATATTATCCCTTTGAACGAATTGCTGGGTATGTTGTTGAAATTTTAAAAAGCTCCGAATATCCAATTAGGAGCAAAGAATTATTTGATCAATTGATAAACGAGTATGATGTGCATATTTTATACAACAATTTTTCTAACAATATTTTACCTAGAATAATGGATTCGAATAATTTTTCAGTTGAAAAAGTTGGCAGAGGTTATTGGCAGTACAAATCAAAAAGGAAGTAACTGATATGACTAAAGAAAGAGAGATAAGTTATTTATTCATATGTTACATTCAAAAAGTATTAACTAATGAGAAGAAAAATTATATGCGTAATATATCTAGAAACCGTATTGATTTAATCCATGATGAAAATTTTCTTGAGCGTATTGAAGATAAATCTTTTAAATTTTTTGAAGAATTTACTGAATTCGAAATAGAAGCGTTTGTTGTACTATTTGATAATGTGGAATTAATTAATGCGATAGAAAATCTTTCTTATGATGAAAAATTTATTTTATTTGAGAGATATATTGCAGGTAAAAAAGATCCTTCGATTGCTAAAGCGCTGAACATAACTAATCAAGCCATTTCAAAAAAGCGAAAAACTATAATAAAAAAATTAAGAAAGTCTTTTTATATCAAATAGATATAAAGCGTATACGTCCACCTCCTTATCTAATTTTTAATAAACTAATAAAGGGAGAGAACGATGGATGAATATGCAGAGTTAACGAAACTTATTATTAAAGCACAAAAAGGCGATAATCAAGCAATGACACAGTTATTTCAACGTTTTGAATATTTGTTAGTTAAGCTATCAAAAGATACTAAAGGTTCTTTTGATGAAGATTGCTATCAAATTTTATCTGAACGATTTATTAAAGCTGTTCGGCGATTGATACTGGGAGAATTTAAAGAAAATAGTCTGGGAAAAAACTAATTAAAAACGAAAATACCGTCAATTTAATAAAGTAAAAACCTTGATTTGACGGTATTTTTATTTTTTTCAAAATGAACTCAATTTAGGACTTATGTCCCAGAATCATAATTTAGCATTTATGGATAGTTATCAGAAGCTAAGATAAATAACTGTATAATAATAAAAAGCTTTAAAAGAGTCAAAGTCTGGTATCTATTAAATTTAGGCGTCTTTAAAAGGAAGACCTTCTTTTTTTTTAATGATATAATAGGAATAGCAATTAATGAAAGGGGATAATTTGTTGAACAATTCTAAATTTAAACTAGAGGTATTTATTAGTTCAGCAATGGGAGAAGAGAGTGGAACAAAGTGGTTAGAAATTAGAAAATCAATAAAAAATACTTTATGCAAGTGTGAATTTTTAAGTCCATTTACGATTGAAGACCACGCTAATGAAATACCTTCAACACAATTTTTCACATGGTGGATTAAAAGAGCAGATGTAGTTGTAATTTTGGTTAAGAATGAAATACGGCCAGGGACTCAGCAAGAAATTGATATAGCTATAGAGAAAGGTATACCTATATTAGTTTATTTTTGTAATACTGAGGAAATAGCTCAATCTGCTAAAGAGTTTAAAAACTATATGATTTCAAAAGATAAAACTACATTTAAACTCTTGGATAGTTTTATCGATATAGATAAAATTGTATTTAATGATATTGTTAATAATCTGATAAGTTATTATAAATATACACATGACGTCGCTGTACAAAATGGAGAATCTAACTACTATCCAAATGAGTTGGTTTTTGAAGATAATATTTTAGACAAAAGTTTATTATCTTATTTTGGTAGTAATCAAAATATTTTATTTGAACTTTTTTCGCTATCTTCTTATGGAACGATAGAAGAGTCTAACAATTCTAAATTGGGTAAAGATTTACTTGAATGGTTATATGGGGGAGAAGCATGGGTAAATTGGGAAGATCTTATACCTATATGGGAAAAAGGTTCGTTAGCTGAATCTATAATCAATATATTAAAATTAAGGCATCAATCAATTCAAAAGTATTTTGATAAAAACTATACGAGTGCTTTAGAAGATTTGGATGGTGCATTAAAATTAGCTAAAGAAAAAAATGCTCCTGATTGGCTGTTAGGAGATATGTTAATTGATGCTCGAAATATCAGCAGTAGAATGAAAACGGATAATTTAAAATATCAAGAGCAAATAAATGAAATGAAAAAATTCATACATTTTCCAGTAGGAGATAGATACTTAAAAAATGCTTTTGAAACACTTGAAAGAGAACGTTTAGAGATTCGTACTCTTTCAGCATCAGATACACGACTTGGGAATACTCTAACTAGTTCTTTACAAGACTTAGAGAATTATCTGTATATTAGTTTGTTGATTGGCTCATCTACCCATTTATTATTAGCTAGAAAAAAGTTCATTGAAATTTTATTAGAGTACGGTGATCTTTATGGCGACGAAAACCTTATTTATCAGTCACTAAGACTAATGGTATTAGCAGGGGAATCTAAAATGTTTTCTAGAGTGTTACAAAAGTATTGGGAGGAAATTAATGCTACTTTAGCTGTTAAGGTTGATGAACTATGGGAACTAACTAATAGATGTTATTCTATTAACAACAAGATTATGAAATGTTTAATAATAAAATCTCTGGGGCAATATATGGAGAATTCTTTATTTAGGAAGGCAATGACATTTTTGCTTGATTTTTCAGAGAATATTAGTAGTCCTCAAGAGTCAAAATATATCTTGAATGCGATGAATAATAATTTAACAAGATTAAAGGATGGTTTTTCACTAGATATATTATTGAATGTTTTGAAATCAAATAAAATAAATTTATATGGGGAATTCACTAACATACTTTCTAATCTTGACTTAGCGCGATATGACAGGGTTGAAATAGAAGAATTGTCCAATGAGTTGAAAAACAAAATTGATACTATTCTAGGTAAGAACGGGCAGCCATATTTTATAATCAATTTACTAAATCAATGCGAAGAGTCTTTTATAGATTTATATGATATGATGAGCAATCTTGGTTTAGAAGAGGATCTTGATTATATTGATATTGAATTAGGAAATACTAAAAAAGCTGAAAAGACTTTAATTGATAATATTGATATACTAGAGAAACAGTTTTCAAATCTAAATAAAAATGGAGTTCAATTTTACTATTCTAAAAATCCTTTAGCAGTTATTATTTCAATAATTCAAAAATTTAAAAAACGAAAGTTCAGTGAAATTGTAGATGAAAAATGTATTCCTCTTGTAATCAATGTTTTATCTAGTGCTGCTTCTTTAGATATTAAAGAGTCTTATCTAGAATTCTTGATTGAGTTGTTAGTTGAGTATAAGAGAGTTGATAAAGAAATCCCCCGGCAACTAAAAGAATTCTTTATTACAGATGAGATTGCTTTAGAAAATGAATTTAGTATAACAGGTGCAAGTGTTATTTCCTCAAGATATTATATAAATACAATAAACTCAATATTGGGTTCTGATATAGAAAATAATATTTTTGATACTTGCATTGGATATAAAGAAAAACGAGGTATAGAAAGAAAAGCTTTAAGTTATTCTATACAAAAATATATAGAGTATAACCTTGTTTCTGCAAATGAAATCCCGGCGTTTATTAATCTTGTTGTATTGGATATGTTAAGAGATGAATATTTTGAGGTAAGAAAAGATGCACTGAATTGTGTTCTGCATCTATATAAAATACAACCATCTGAACTACTCAAAGGTGAGTTGATTCGAATGACTCTTGATAGTTCACCAAATGTAAAAGCTTATTATTTGAATTTATTAAAAGATAACTTCCTTTGTGAAAAGGATAGACAGGAAATTTTGACTCTTTTTTCAAGAGACGCTAGTTATAATATTAGAGAATCTAGTTTAAAACAATTAGATGATTAATTTCTACAAATAGTAAATTGAAATTTGTTGAAAAATCGAAATGAGTCAGTTTATTTTGTATTCAGTGTAGCAAACTTAAAAATAAAATTAGACCTGCTTTGAGGGAAACTCTTAGTAGGTCTAATTTTATTCAAAATTTGATAAAAATTTTGCTTTTAAAGTTTCATTTTTGAAATTAATTGGTTATTTATACAGTGAAGATTCAAATTTGTTCCTTGAAAACTAAATAGATTTGTTAGGTACGTTTATTTCTAAAATGAGCCATTGTTGGTTTATCGCTTTTGCGGTCAAATAAATGCAATAAGCTATATGTGCGTATATAGTAGCCATGACCTTTAGAAAGATAATGATACTTCTGTAAAGCTCGGCGTAAATTGCGAAGAGGTGAAATTCCTATGTACTCAATGCAAAAGAGTAGCCTAACAAGAAAATAAACAAAATTGTATTCAAAATACTTAGTCATAATTTTCGGTATTAATATACTGGCAAAGAATTGTTAATTGAGATGAGGTGTAAAGTTTGGAACAGATCATTGAGTATAAAGCACAAATAGTATTGCCAGATAACTTTATTTTAATTCAAAGAGATGAATATGAAAATTTAAAAAAAGCAAGTTTTAAAGGAAATTGTATTTCTGTAGAAGAGTTTAGAAAGAAGCATACATGTCTCAGTAGACCAATGTTCAATGAAGTATTGCTGTTAAATCCAAAATTTAAAAAAATATTAGATATTAAAACAAATCCAGAGGGGTGTATTGCTTATCCTAAAGGGAGAAATTCTGGGAAATATTATATATTAGAAAGTAAATTGATGATGTTTATTGAAGAAAAATTTTCAGAAATTTTTTCAAATGATGGACAAAATAAGATATAATGTATGTGACCATACTTATTATTGATCATTCATTCATGAAGAAAGAGACGATGCTTGAATGGGGATTAGTAAACGCGGCACGAAATGGCGTGCTTTTATAAATATAAAAACAGAAGAAGGGGGATATAAAAATAAAAGTTTAAGCAGTTTTAATACTAAATTTGAAGCGATTAAGGCTGTAGAATATGCGCAGTCTATTGTTTCAAGAGGTCAAAGAAGGGCCTATTCGGTCCCTTTTTATGAGTATTTTGAATGGTTTTTTCAAAAATATAAAAAAGAGGCCTGTTCCAAAAAAACGCAAGGACACTATCAGCACACTAAAAGATATATTAAAAAGTATTTAGGTGATACTCCATTATCTGACTTAACCAATGATAAGTACGTAGAATTGTTAAATCAGTTTTCTAAAGACTATTCGCCAGCTACTTTAGAAAATTTTCATACCCATATGCGTGCTTGTGTCAAACAGGCTTTTGCTCTGGGGCATATTCCTGTTGAATTTACTTCTGGTAGTTCTTTGAGGGGGCTTGGAGATAAGTCTAAAGAGAAACCAATTTATCAAAAGTATATTGATGATACTCAGTATAAAAAAGTTTTACAGTATGTTGTTCAAAATAGAGATAAAGAATCTTCTATTTATTATGTAATTATCTTTTCTCTACTTACAGGGTGCCGTTTTTCTGAAATAGTTGGGATTACAATTGATGATATAAATTTTGAACAAGGGTTTGTAGATATAAACAAAACGTACGATTATATGAATCCTCCGTCTAATTCAAGCGATTGGCTTCCCTGTAAAAATAAAAATAGCTATCGTAAGGTAGAAATGCCACAGAACTTGGCAGAACTATTGAAAGAGTTTTGGCAATATCAACAGGAAAAATGCCAGTTTCATCAAATTAAAAATCCACGTAAACAAATTTTCTTTGATTGGCAAGAAGGTGTCTGTGACAACCGAAAGGCCAATATTGAGATTAAAAAAATTCTTGTGACGTGTGGCATAACTGATAAACCAAAATTTTCTATGCATTGTTGCAGACATACCTTTGTTTCTTTTCTAATCTATCAAGGCTATTCAGTAGAAGAAGTTGCTTTAATTGTTGGAGATAAACCAGAAGAAATAAGAAAAACATACTATCATGTCTTTCAGGAATATGAAGTAAGAACACGATCTAAAATGCGCGGATTGATGAATTCGCTCTTTTAGTTTGTTATTTAATACTAAAATAGCTGGTGCAAAGATGGTGCGAGAAAAAGAAAAACAGTTAAAAGTATTTAAAGTAAATTACTTAATTGACAGTCTTTATAAGGTATTTAACGGTATTTTTAGTAAACAAGCTCCGGCCGCCGGTATACTAAAGACTGTTAAATCATTGATTTAACAGTCTTTTTTGTTTATTATTTTCTCGAATACATAAAAAAACCATCTCAAAAAAATGAGATGGAAAGTTAAGTGAGAGAGTGATAAGTATAGTGCGAATAAATACAAGGGTTACAGAAGAATGTGGGGGTTCTGCATCATCGTCATTAAATGTTCCTGCAGTAGGAATATGAATTTCTGTCATATTATATTCAATAACTTGAACTGTGATGATTACAACAGTTCCAATGATTGCTAACATAGTAGTCATACTTTCACTCCTCTCTTAATTTTAAATAAAAGTACTTAACTGATTGACTAGAGACTAAAAGTATACATCAACATGAACGTTGAGCTTTAGCACTATACAACGTAAAGATCACTCTTAGCTATTTTGAGAAAAGCCTTCTCCTCGACCAGTCTTGTTCTACTCATTGGTGTCTCTCGACATTTCTGAGCAATAGCCTATGTTTGTATAGGAGCCTCACCTAACTTATTACAAAGGAATAATAGTCTTTTAAGTAACTCTTTGTCAAGACATAAGCAGAAGTCAAAATAGTTCTATTTACAAATGAATGCGACGAACCATTTCTTCTGTTATTTGTTCTACAATATCAATGGTTGTTTTTGGCGAACGTTGATTTCTGGGGATATCGATTGAGTAAATTTTGGCAATACGACCAGGATTTGCATCCATTAATACAACCCGATCAGAAAGTTGGACTGCTTGTTGAACGTCATGCGTGATCATTACAATTGATTTAGTCGCAATTTGATTGTTTAGCCAAATTTCTAATAAATCGTTGGATAATTGGCTGGCTGTAATGATATCTAAAGCTGAAAATGGTTCGTCTAAGAGCAATAAACTAGGTTCGATGGCTAAAGCACGAGCAAAGCCTACACGCTGTTTCATTCCACCAGATAACTCTCTGGGATAAGCTTTTTCAAAACCAGTTAAACCAATCATTTCAATGAGATTACTGACTCTTTTATTTATTTGTTCGCGAGAAATTTCTTTACGGTTTTCTAAGCCAAAGCTGATATTTTTTTCAACTGTCAACCAAGGAAAAAGGGCAAAATGTTGAAAAACCATGCCGATATTGGCATCAGGCTCATTAATGATTTTATCTTCAAAAGTAATTTCACCTCTAGTTGTACGAAGAAGTCCAGCAATACTTCTGAGCAACGTTGATTTTCCTGTTCCTGATTGTCCGATAATACTTAAAAATTCATTCGTTTTAACTGTTAAATCAATATTTTCAAGGACTTTTAAATGTTCTGAATGTCCTTCAATTTCAAATTCTTTATATACTGATTTTATGCTTAATAATTCTTTATTTTCCATCGTCTTATTAGATAGGTCAAGGGAAATAACCTATCGTTCTCCTCTCTAGTTTATCTTAAAAATTTAGTCGAGTTGAGTCGTCCAGCTATTAATAGTGAAATTTTTGTTTTGCTGCTCGATATAAAGGTTGCCAAACAAAGGCGATACATAAACCAACAACGAAACACATCGCTAAGGTTCCTAAGGCAGATTTATCTTTTACACCATCGTTTGCCGCAATATATTGTCCTAGGCCAGTAACATCTATTGATTTTTTGCCCCATTGAATGCTTTCTGCTGCGATATCAGCGTTCCAAGCAGCACCAGCAGCGTTAATAATTGCTGTAATGAGGTAAGGTAAAATAGAAGGGATCAAAAATTTTGTCCACCATTGCCATTTAGATAATTTAAAAAGTTTGGTCACGTCACGAATATCATCAGGGATGGCTAAGTAGCCAGCAATTACATTAAAGAAAAAATACCATTGGCAACCAACCATGATGAGTGGTAAAATCCACCATTCTAATTTGTTGAAGCCCATACTAATAATCAACACAATGAATGGAGTATAAACATTTGACGGAATGGAGCCTAAAATTTGTCCAATCGGTTGAACGATACTTAAGCGCCGATTATCATTCGCAACCCAGATTGCTAAGGGAGTAAAGATAATGCCAGCAACGACCATAGCCAAGGTAACCCGTAGCGTAGTATAAAGTGTTAATCTAGGAATCATGCTGAAATCTTGATGAGGCAAGAAATGATAGAGCTTAATAGAACAATAAACCCCGATAATGGTTAAGCTGACATACCATAATGTTTTGAAGAAATGGCGTAATTTTGCTAGTAATCGATAGAGATAGTCTAGCTTGAAAAAGTACCAAACTTTTGGTAAATCGTAAATCCAAAAATGACTGAATTTCACAAAAGCTTTTGAAAAGTATTTCGTTAAAGTTGCTTTTTTTAATAAATGATAAATGATGGATTTAGGTGGCGTCGTACTTTCGACATCTGTTTCATATTTAAAATAATAAGTGGCTCGAACTAAAGGTTGAAAAACTAAAAAGTTTAAAATCACCACATTGATTAATAAGGCAAAAACAGCCCATAAACAGGATTTAAAGTCGGCTCGATTTAATGCTACTTGGATATAAGAACCAATTCCTGGTAAATAAAGGTTGGTTTCTTTAGGAAAGGCAACAGAAGCTTGCTCGCTGGCCACCAAGGCAAACCAAGCCGCAGTTTGAGAAATAATAACGTTCCAAAGTAAGCCAGGAATTGAGTAAACAAATTCAAGACGCCAAAATTTTTCCCAAGCATTGTACTTGAACTGATCGGTCACATTGACTAGATCTGAAGGAATAACTTCCATTATTTGATAAAGAGTCAACATGATGTTCCAAGCTTGACCTGTGAAGATGGCAAAAATAGCAACCGCTTCTGCGCCCATCACATTTCCTGGAAATAAACCAAGTAACCAAGCAGTTGTAAAGGTCAAAAAACCTAGCAATGGAACAGATTCAAGGAAATTAACTAATGGTAAAATGACTCTTCGTGCCGTTTTATATTTTACGGCTAAAATACCAAAAACAAAGGAAAACAGGAAGGACCAAGCCATCCCCACAATCATTCGAAACATGGTTCGAATTGAAAAGTAAAAAAGATTTGATGGAGATAAGAAATCATCTGTTTTACTTGGTGTTGCGAGGAATTCTTCTGAGGGAAGGGTGTGAAGAGGGCGATTCATTTTTAGCCAAGAGAAGACGATGATAAAAATGAAAATGCCTAAAATGATGAGCAAGGTAAGATTCCCGATACTTTTAGCAAGTAGGGTATTTTTCTTAGATGATGCAGTGACAGCTTTCAATTTAAAAACCTCCAATTAATCATATTAAAGAGGTCGCCGAATAAAAGAAGAAGATTATAGGGTAATCACAATAATTGAGCTTTGGCTTTCTGAGACGTAAGAAAAAAATTCTAGTTATCTTAGGAAAGCCTTAATTCGACAATCCCTGCTTTACTCGTTACTGTCTCTCGACATTTCCGAGCGATAACCTGTGTTCTTCAGAGTAACCTCACCTAATATGATTCTATTTGATTTACATGCTTATCATACTCGTGACTAAAAATAAAACAATTTCTAGCTGGTTATACCTGAATGACTGTTTGTTGTTATTCTATTCAATGATTCTTAAAAAGATTGCTCACATTCTGTTTTTTTAGGGGGAAATTATCAGATGAGTATGTTATGTAACGCAAGGTGAATAGTATAGGATGTTGTATTTTTAGCTTGTTTCGTTTACTGTTAAAGATGTAAGTAGTAACTATAAGTGAATGGATAAAATTTTGGGAGGTAGTGTATTGAAAACAAAAGTGATAGTAATTAGCGGTGTGACAGCAAGTGGAAAAACGACACTCATTAATGCTTTATCTGATACTGTTGAAAATGCTTATGTACTTTCATTCGATGATTATAGTATTGATGCTTTGCCATCGGCACCATCCCATGCTTTTTTATTAAAAAATTTCAACTTTGCAGTCAATTTATTCGATATTACCCAGTTAATGAAAGACTTTTTTTCTGTGAATGCTCAAGGCAAATTTAATTATATTTTTATAGACTTTCCATTTGGCTATTTACACGATGATTTGAAGCCTTTTATTGATATTGTGATCTACCTGAAAACGCCATTAGATGTTTGTTTTGCTCGCCAAGTGATTAGAGATTATTCTTATTCTCAAGGAGAAAGTATTATTAAGTGGGCCCATAACTATTTAAATAATGTTAGACCGCTATTTATAGAACATGAAAAAAATGTATCAGTAAGTTCAGACTATCTTTTAGATGGCACACATAGCGTAGATGAACAAATACAAAAGCTAAAAAAATTAAAAGTAATCTAGCACCTAAATTAAACAACAAAGAAATTTGTTCAGAAGAAAGGAAATTATGATGATTATTTGGTTAAACGGTGCGTTTGGAGCCGGAAAAACGACCATTGCACATGAGTTACAACAAAAACTTCCCAATGCAATCATTTATGATCCAGAAATTATTGGTAGTGCATTGATGGAGCTAGTTCCCGAAGAAATGAAAGAAAATGATTTTCAAGAGTATCAGGAATGGCGTTGCTGGAATGCTCATTTATTAAAACGAATGTCCAAAGAGTCTGGACGGCCGATTATTGTTCCAATGACCCTTTATAAAAAAGAATATGAAGAAGAGCTGATTGGATATTTGAGACGAGCAGGCATTGACGTTTATCATTTTTTGTTAGCGGTCGAGAAAGAAGAAATTTTACAAAGATTATTGAAAAGAAATGATGGAACTTTTGAATGGGGGAAAAATAAGTTGCCCGAAGTACTTGAAGGTTTTCGTCAGATTCAGTTTACCGAGATTTTTAGAAATCATTCAGCTGACACGACAGAAATTGTAGCATCCATTCTTAATAGAATAACCGAATAAAAATAAAATAAGGGACCTAAGCCGAAATGACTTAGGTCCCTTATTTTCTACTTCTTAAGATAATCAACTACCAGCTACCCTAATTTCTTCAAACTTTAAGACCGCACATTTACGACAATCTATTTTTACACTGTCAAAATTTTCTTTCAAGTCTTGCATTTTGTTATTTTTAGCAGTATATTTTAGGTGTACCTAAAATATATTAGAGGTTAACCTTCTGACGGGAAGGGCCTTTTAAAATTATTGCAAAACGAAAGAAGGAATTGAATTGAAAAATTCAGAAGAACATGAACCAAAGCAAAGACATCATTTGATTGAATATGCAAATGGTCCTTCGCTTGAAGAAATTAATGGCACCATTGACGTGCCTAAAAATATGAGTTTTTGGAAAACGTTATTTGCTTACTCAGGTCCAGGAGCATTGGTAGCAGTGGGGTATATGGATCCAGGAAACTGGTCTACTTCAATTACTGGGGGACAAAATTTTCAATATTTATTGATGTCGATTATTTTAATTTCCAGTTTGATTGCAATGTTGCTCCAATATATGGCGGCTAAATTAGGCATTGTTTCACAGATGGATTTAGCACAAGCGATTCGTGCTAGAACTAGTAAGACGTTAGGTATTGTATTATGGATTTTAACAGAGTTAGCAATTATGGCTACAGATATCGCTGAAGTTATCGGGGGCGCAATTGCCTTATATTTATTATTTCATATTCCTTTAGGTCTGGCTGTCTTCATTACGGTATTTGATGTTTTACTTTTGTTGTTATTGACAAAAATTGGTTTTAGAAAAATTGAAGCTATCGTTGTTGCTTTAATTGTTGTTATTTTTGTGATTTTTGCTTATCAAGTGGCATTGTCAAATCCAGTATGGGGAGATGTAATTAAAGGGCTGGTTCCTAGCGCAGAAGCTTTTTCTACATCACATGCGGTGAATGGGCAAACACCACTGACAGGTGCATTGGGGATTATTGGTGCAACAGTGATGCCTCATAATTTGTATTTGCATTCTTCTGTTGTACAAAGTCGTAAAATTGATCGTAAAGATAAAACCGATATTCAACGCGCTTTACGCTTTTCAACTTGGGATTCTAATATTCAATTAACGATGGCATTTTTTGTTAACTCTTTGTTATTGATTATGGGTGTGGCCGTTTTTAAATCCGGCAGTGTCAAAGATCCTTCATTCTTTGGTTTGTTTGATGCTTTATCAAATCCAGCGGTTATGAGTAATTCTATTTTAGCGCATATTGCAGGTTCTGGAATTTTATCAATTTTATTTGCGGTAGCCTTATTGGCATCAGGACAAAATTCAACAATTACAGGAACGTTAACTGGTCAAATCATTATGGAAGGCTTTATTCATATGCGCGTGCCAATTTGGTTACGTCGGATGGTCACACGTTTGTTATCTGTTATTCCTGTCTTAATCTGTGTTTTAATGACCAGCGGGAAAAGTACAGTGGAAGAGCATATCGCGATTAATAATTTAATGAACAATTCACAAGTTTTTCTAGCATTTGCTTTGCCATTTTCGATGTTGCCTTTACTGATGTTTACAGATAGCCGTATTGAAATGGGTAAACATTTTAAAAACTCGTGGTTAATTAAATTGTTAGGCTGGGTTTCTGTCATTGGCTTAATTTACCTCAATATGAAAGGCTTACCTGATCAAATTGAAGGATTTTTCGGTGATAATCCGACAGCGAGTCAAATTACGTTAGCCGATAATATTGCTTATGTCATCATAGCACTCGTCATCCTCTTGTTAGTTTGGACGGTTGTGGAATTATATAAAGGCGATAAACGATATGCACAGCAGCTTGCAGCTATGGAGCAACAAGTAGAGGAGGTTAAATAATGAAATTTTCAAAAATTATGGTTGGTGTTGAAGAGTCGCCAGATGCGTTAAAAGCATTTCATTATGCTATCCAAAAAGCAAAAGAAGAACAAGCTGAATTGGTCATTGTTTCGATTTTAGAAGAGAAAGAGATTAATGTTTACCAATCGTTAGATAAAAATTATTGGCAAGAACAGTTGGCGAAATTAGAGAAACAAACGGAAAAATATCAACAAGAAGCGTCAGCGAATGGCATCGATAAAGTAAGTGTAATTGTCAATGAAGGAAACCCAGGGGAATTAATTATTAATAAGCTTATTCCTTTGAATAAACCAGATTTGTTAATTATTGGCTCCAAATCAACTAGCAAATTAAAAAGCTTTTTTGGTAGCCAAGCAGCTTATATGGCTCGATATGCACCAATTTCTGTAATGATTATTCGCTAACAAAATTGAAACAGTTAAAAAAGCCGCCACGATTTACTATTCGTGGTGGCTTTTTTATAGTAATTTTTGTTTGTATAAATAAACAGCCAAACTTAGTTGTAGCGAACTATCAGGAAATTCTAAAGTTAAGTGAAGAATCTCTTCTATTTTTTTTAAGCGGTAAATAATTGTATTACGATGTACATACATATTTGTGGCAGTCAACGAAATATTTTTATTCGATTGAAAGTAGGTGTTGATGGTTTCTAGTAGGGAACTTTCATGTTTTTGATCTTCTTTTTCTAATGGTTCAATCAATCGTTGATATATTTTTTGTTTGGCTTGTTTGGTCAGGGTTTCGATCATTAAACGATAAAAAAAGAGGTTGTCATAATTCAAAATAGTTCGTTGTTGTAATTCTTGACTTGCTTGTGCTAAGTGGAATGTTTCTTGTGCTAATTTATAAGAATCACACAGATTGGTGATTTTTTTGACAGTTGGACCAATCGCTAATTTAAATGATAATTTTGGATTCAGTTTCATTAGTTGCTCTAGTAAATTCTTGGCAAGATGAGTGGTTTGTGCAAGATAGGTGGCTTCCTCTTGTGCTGGATTTTCTAGTAATAAAATAAAGCCAGTTTGTGTAGGAAAGGCAGTAATTTTTTGTCGATATCCTTCTAAAATATGATTCAATTGATGGCCAATGCTATTCATTTGAATAGTCGGATTAAACAGTTGTTCCAATTGTTCAATGGCTACAAGCAAGAGACTAAATGTATCTTTTTCATTTAATTGCAGATAATTACTAAATTCTTGCCAAGCTTGAGGATTGGTATTTTTTTCTTGGATAAGGTCTTGAAACAGCGCCCCGATCTTTTGCCTCGTTGTTAAATTTTCCGAAGATTCTAATTGAAGTTGTGGTAAAAGGTAGTGAGCACAGACCTCCACAGATAATAAATCAATCGTCTGTAATTTTTTGGTAGTTTGCCAAATCACTAAGTAAGATAAGCTGAGATTTTTCTTTTTGATGGGTAAAATTCGCAAAGATAACTTATGGTTCGCTAAGGAAAATTCAACAGTCAATGGTTCTTTATAAAATAATAGGAGCTCATTGTTCTGGGCTTTTAAAGCTGTCTCAAACTGTTTTTTGAGAGTCGCGTTGTTTAAAATACTGGTGATTCTTGTTGGCGCATCAGGTAAATCAAAATGATTCATAATCTGAAAACGCTCGTCTAAAAGCATTACAGGCGCTTGAATCGCGGCACTTAATACTTCCAGTAATTGGGTACTTTTTCCGCCAGCTTTGATAATTGTATAAAATTTATTATGCATATGAACAGAATGTTGGCTAATCGTTTCGTCAGGTTGATTGACTCGGCGATTGACCAATGAAATAATTTGAGAAAAGTTGTAATTATAAGGGATTGAGAGAATTGGTAATCCGACGTCATTCGCTAATTGGATCATCTCTTGTGGAACTTCATTGAAATAGCGTTGGACTTTAAAGCCTAGGGCAGCGCAGTTCATATTTGCTAGTTCTTGAATAAGACGTTTTTGCAAGCAAGGCTGATCTTTGAAAATATATCCGGTAGTTAATAAAATTTCTCCTGGCGTTAACCAGTCAAAAGCATCAGGATTTTCTAAAATATTTGCTTGTAGAATTGGCGCATCTAAATTGGTCTCGTGTGTCAATAAGGTTAAACCAGGTAGTTCTTCTGCATGGAGTAGATCATTGACCGTCATCATTAGCAAGGCCTCCTTTTGTATGAATTATCTAAAAATTAAGTGTATTTATTGTAAGATGTTACAAAACTATTTTAGGGAAAATAAGGTATCCTTATACTAATAGAAAAAAGTTCCAAGTCATCACGTGATTGGTAGTCACAAGTGACCAAATAAGAACAATTAGCGCTTACAACCTATAGAAACGCATCGTTTAAAGATATAGCAATAGTATACTTAATTTTTAATGCTTTTACTATTGTTTCAGCTACTTTAAATGTCTCAAGTATTTCTATAATCTGTAAGTTTTTTGAGACTCTTATCAGATATGCTTCTTTTTCTATATTTTATCAGAAAATTCTGGTAACTTTGAAGGTTATAGTTTGTAAAATGGAGGGATCGGTATGAAGAAATTAAAAATGTTAGGATGCGTCGGTTTGCTTTTAGCTTTAACGGCTTGTCAGGCGGGAACGGGAAACTCGGCTGATAGTAATAAAGCAGCGGAACAAAAAATTGCAATTAGTTCTGAAGCGGCTATTTCGACAATGGAACCACACACAGCGGGGGATACGACCTCGACTTTAGTCATGAATCAAGTTTATGAGGGACTCTATGTTTTAGGTAAAGAAGATGAATTAGAGTTGGGGGTCGCTGCCGAAGAACCAGCGATTTCTGAAGATGAAACCGTTTATACATTTAAGATTAGAGAAGATGCCAAATGGTCGAATGATGATCCAGTAACAGCAAACGACTTTGTTTATGCATGGCAACAAGTTGCTTCCCCTAAATCAGGGTCGATTCATCAAGCGTTATTTTTTGATGTCATTAAAAATGCTAAGGAAATTGCTTTAGAAGGCGCAGATGTGAATACTCTTGGGGTTAAGGCGCTAGATGATAAAACGTTAGAAATAACTTTAGAGCGGCCCACCCCTTATTTGAAATCTTTGCTTTCGTTTCCTGTTTTGTTTCCACAAAATGAAAAATATATCAAAGAACAAGGGGATAAATATGCCACTGATGCAGAACATTTGATTTATAATGGTCCTTTTAAATTGAAAGAATGGGATAATGCCTCTTCCGATGA
This sequence comes from Enterococcus sp. AZ129, assembly GCF_051714505.1. Classification (NCBI taxonomy): domain Bacteria; kingdom Bacillati; phylum Bacillota; class Bacilli; order Lactobacillales; family Enterococcaceae; genus Enterococcus; species Enterococcus sp. AZ129. Next base: position 898,257 of record NZ_JBIORY010000001.1, read on the forward strand.
CTGGACCTACGAAAAAAATGATACGTATTGGGATGCTGAAAAAGTTAAATTAACAGAAGCAAAAGTTTCAGTAATTAAGAGCCCAACGACAGCGGTGAATTTGTTTGACTCGAATGAATTGGATGTAGTGAATAAGCTAAGTGGTGAATTTATTCCTGGTTATGTTGATAATCCAGCCTTTCTTTCAATTCCTCAATTCGTCACATACTTTTTAAAAATGAACAGTGTTCGTGATGGAAAAGAAAATCCGGCTTTAGCGAACAACAATATTCGTAAAGCGTTGGCACAAGCTTTTGATAAAGAAAGTTTTGTAAAAGAAGTCTTGCAAGATCAATCAACGGCCACAGATCAAGTAATTTCGCCGGGACAAACGATTGCGCCAGATGGAACAGATTTCACAAAACTAGCTGCTAAGAAAAATAACTACTTAACCTACGATACAGCGAAAGCAAAAGAATTCTGGGAAAAAGGGAAAAAAGAAATTGGGCTGGATAAAATCAAATTAGAATTTTTAACAGATGATACAGACAGCGCAAAAAAAGCTGCTGAGTTTTTCCAATTTCAATTGGAAGAAAATCTAGACGGATTAGAAGTGAATGTTACTCAAGTTCCTTTTACTATTCGTGTTGATCGTGATCAAACGAGAGACTATGATTTAGAATTATCTGGTTGGGGAACCGATTATCGTGATCCATTAACAGTTATGCGCATTTTTACTTCGGATAGTACCTTGGGCGGCGTAACGTTCAAGAGTGATACGTATGATCAATTAATCCAAGAGACTAGAACAACACATGCGGCTGATCAAGAGGCTCGTTTAAATGACTTTGCTCAAGCACAAGATATTTTGGTGAATCAGGAAACGGTTTTAGCACCAATCTACAATCGAAGCATTTCTGTATTAGCTAATCAAAAAATCAAGGATCTGTATTGGCATTCATTTGGACCTACGTACAGTTTAAAATGGGCCTATGTTAACTAATTGAATGAAGGTAGGAAGGGGTTTGTCATGCTTTTAAAAAACTGTAAATTAGAAACAGGATTCTCTACTGTGAATCAGCGAATTGTTGCGACAGAAACAGCTAGCTATGATATTCGAATTGAAAACGAGGTCTGTACTGCGGTCGCACCGCAGTTAAGGCCTTTAGAGAGCGAAACAGTTATCGATGTGAATCAGCAACTCGTTTTACCTGCTCTAAGAGAAATGCATATTCATATTGATAAAACGTATTTTGGGGGACCTTGGAAGGCCTGTCGTCCACTAACGAAAGGAATTTTAACACGTATTGAAGAAGAAACTTGGCTGTTACCTGAACAATTACCAACTAGTTTAGAACGTGCTTGCCAAGTTATTGAGCAGTATATTCAACAAGGCCATTATCATATTCGCAGTCATTGTAATGTAGATCCATCTATTGGAACGAAACATATTGAAATTACTAAAGAAGCATTTAGTCGATATGAACAATACGTTACTCATGAAATTGTGGCTTTTCCTCAACACGGATTACTCCGCTCACAAGTCGAACCTTTGATGCGCGAAGCCTTACGCATGGGGGCAACTCATGTCGGTGGCGTTGATCCAGCCCTTGTGGATCGTCATGTGGATCATTCAATCGCAAAAATATTTGAATTAGCTACCACATTTAATAAAAAAATTGATGTTCATTTACACGCCCGTGATACTTTGGGACTTTATGAATTTAATAAATTTGTTGATTATACAGAACAAGCAAAAATGTTTGGCGAAGTCACTTTAAGTCATGCTTTAGCCTTAGGGGGCTTAGAAGAAGCAGCAATTAGAGACATTGCGCAAAAATTCATCGAAACAGGTATTGATTTGACTTCCACTGTACCGATTGGAATGCCCACCATGCCGATTCCAACCTTGGTTGAACAAGGTGTTAAGATCTCCGTGGCTCATGACAGTTTGACGGATCATTGGTCGCCTTTTGGCAGTGGCAATACAATAGAAAAATTAAATACAGCCGCTCAAAGATTTAAAATTAGCGATGAGTATCGCTTGAATCGTTTATGGGGCTTAGCGAGTAATTTTGTAACGCCTCTTGATCCTAACGGGCAGCGAGTTTGGCCTAACGTCGGCGATTCTGCAGATTTCCTACTATTTAATGCTGAGAGCACTGCTCACGTGATTGCACGCCAACAGCCAATCCAACAACTGATACTAAAAGGACAACTGGTTGAAGCCGTTCAAAAGGGGGAAAGAGAATGACAGCATCCATTGTTTATTTGAATAATGTTCGTTTAGAAACTGGTTTTGCTAAAGACCACCACGAATTAACGTATACTAAAACCGCACGCTATACTTTAGCGATTCAAGAAGGCAAAATCCAAGCGATTATTCCGCAAAATCAAGTCACTGAAAAGCAACAAGGCACTGATTTAAAAGGACAACTGGCTATTCCCGCTTTTCAAGAGAGCCATAATCACTTAGATAAAACCTACCTTTCATTAGGCTGGCGTGCTAGCCAACCTGTTAAGAATTTAAAAGAGCGTTTAGCAGACGAAGCCAGTGAACTTAAATTGTTAGCGCCGTCAACAGAACAACGAGCAACGGCCATGATTGAAAAATTGATTGGTTATGGAGCCTCTTATATTCGGACACATGTCAACATTGATCCTTATGTAGAACTAGAAAACTTCTGGGGCGTCAAAAGAGCCTTAGAAAAATATGCGCATGTGATTGATTATGATATTGTTGTCTTTCCACAGCATGGATTATTAAAAAATCCCCACACGGTTTTACTCATGAGAGAAGCCCTAAAAAATGGTGGAACAATGGTTGGTGGTTTAGATCCTGCAGGCATTGATTATGCAATTGAAGAATCTTTAGAAACTATTTTCGATCTGGCAGAAGAATTTCAAGTAGGAATCGATATTCACTTGCATGATACGGGGGAAGTGGGTGTTTATACAATTGATAAATTTTTAGACATTTTGGAAGAACGAAAATTTACTCAGCGAACCGCTATCAGTCACGCCTTTGCGCTGCTAGATGTACGACCAGCAGAAAAAGAAAAACTATACCAACGCTTGGCAACGCATCAAACGGCGATTATGTCTACAATTCCCTATGATCCTCGTTATTTATTGCCACCAATTGATGTGTTACGCCAAGCTGGTGTATCGGTTCATTTAGGTAGTGATGGCTTTTTTGACTCTTGGAGTTCTAATGTTTCAGGTGATTTATTTGAAAAATTACGTAATTTTTGTGAAATGACAGGAAAGATTACAGAAGAGCAACTTACTCAAGCTTACGTCCATGGCTGTGGCAAAGAAGCACCTTTTTCATTTGAAGAAGAACGCCTTTGGTTTACAGAAGGCGACGAAGCAAACTTTATTTTTACAGAAGCAGCTTCTACAGCAGAAGTGATTGCTAGAAAACCACAGAAACGCCAGATTATGTTGAAAGGACAATGGGTTTAACTTGCTTTAAAATTAGGTAGAAATAGAATGCTAAAAAGCCAAACAGAGGAAACAGGGTTCAGATCTGAGCAACGCACAGTGTTAGTCCTGCGGTTACTCGTCACAGTTTAATGCGTATAAAGTGCTTCTGCTCACAACGTGGATCAGCTTTTCAAGTTTGTTTGACTCACTTTAACATAGCACTTTTGCGTATCTTCCTTTATAATAAGACAAAATGAAGGAGATGAACCAAGCATGACTGAACAAACGAGAGAAAACAAAAAAGCAGCCTACGAATTGTGCTTACAACAATTGAGCGGTTTGTTAGAAATAGAAACGGATGCTATTGCAAATTTAGCAAACTCGTCTGCGTTACTTGCACAAACATTACCAGATACCGTTTTTGCTGGGTATTATTTATATAAAGATGAAGAATTAGTTTTGGGGCCTTTTCAAGGGAAAGTCTCTTGTACCAGAATTAAAATGGGCAAAGGTGTCTGTGGTGAGTCCGCGGAAAAACAAGCTACATTGATTGTTGATAACGTGAAGACACACGCCAATTATATTTCTTGCGACTCAGCTGCGATGTCTGAAATCGTTGTACCGATGGTAAAAAATCATCAATTGGTCGGTGTTTTAGATATTGATAGTGGTGTAACAAATAGCTATGATGCGATTGACCAACTGTATTTGGAAAAATTTGTTACCTTGTTACTAGAAAAATCAGATTTTTAAGCAGACTATTTTTGCTTTCTGACAAATCATGAGAAAATAAAGTATAAAATTTGATCATGAAAGAAGGTGAGTCATTTGTTAGAGCTGTATATAAATTTTAAAGGTGAAGCAAAAGAAGCAATTGCGTTCTATGAAGATGTTTTTGATACAAAATGTCAAAATTTAATGACTTTTGGCGAAGCACCTGAAGATCCTGAGCATCCTATAAACGACGAGATAAAGGATTTAGTGATGAACGCAAGTATCATTATTGAAGGAACCTATGTAATGATTTCAGATGTTCCTGATATGTTTGGTTTTGAAGTTACGGAAGGAAATAACCTTTCGCTCGTGGTTAGCACAGATGATGATGAAAAAATTGATCGCTTATTTAAGCGATTATCTGAAGGTGGCACTGTTACAATGCCATTATCTGAAACTTTTTGGTCCAAAAAGTATGGTTCCCTAAAAGATCAGTTTGGCATCCATTGGATGTTTAATTATTATGAAGAAAATTAAAATAAAAAATCCCCAATCCGTTATTTTCATTGGATTGGGGATTTTTTATTCATGAAAGAATTGCTTCTTAGCGATTTGATACTGCCGTTGCTTTTCTGTCCAAAATTGCTGATCGTTTTCATCAATTTTGCGAATGACTTTTGCTGGATTGCCCCCAACAATCGTGTTGGCAGAAACGTCTTTTGTAACCACAGCACCAGCAGCAACAATAGCATTTTTTCCAATTGTAACGCCAGGTAAAATGGTGGCACTTCCGCCAATCCACACGTTATCTTCAACAATAATTGGCGTACCGAATTCTAATTCTGCAGTTCGAATCGTTGGATCAATTGGATGGCCGGCAGTATAAAAACTAGCACGAGGGCCAACCATGACATTATCACCGAAGATGATTTTGTTTACATCTAAAAAAATGCAATCCATATTTGCATAAAAATTTTCTCCTACCTCAATATGGCGACCGTAATCTACATGGAGGGGTGGGGTGATATATAACTCATTGCCAGTTTTTCCTAATAATTCTTTTTCTAGGGCCACAATTTCTTTCACATTATCGATAGGAAGTTGATTGATTTTTTGAGCTAACACCTTGCCTTTTGTTGATTTGTTTTCGGGTAAAATGGTGGGGGCGTAATATAATTCACCTTTTAACATTTGCATATAATCAAAGTCATTTTGTTTCATGTAAGCGCTCCTTTAGGCTTTTTCTCTATTGTATCAAATCAATACAATAAGTCGAGGAATATGTAAAATAAAAAAGGACAGATAGCAAAATAGCCTTGCTTATCTATCCTTTATCTAAGGTTATCCAATTTTTTTAACTCTCCCGCCAATTTTATCTGCTAATTTTTGTGCTTCTTTTTCAGAGTGGTAAACTAAACAACCTGATTTATCTCGCGTACGTTTACCATCTGCAGTTAAATAGCCATGAAAAAATTTGATTGCATACATAGACATCACCACCTTTCTAATTGAAAATAGTGTAAATGGAGCGATTAAAAATGTCAAATAATAGAAGTGCTCTTAACCATTCTTATCTTTTTTAGTTCGAAGATAAGCTTGGTTAAGAGCATCATTTCACTTAATAAATTAGTTTGAAACGGGTCGTTGAGTGAAATTCCTGTTCAGGTGAGAGGGTTATAGAACCGAACAACGGAAATCTTTCAGCACCAGGACAGACTTGGGTTTCAAATGTGAGCGCTCCGTGATTGACTAATTTTTGCCCTTGAATATCGGGACCGTCATCAGCAAAATTTGCTGAAAAAATAACAACTGAAGGTTGATCAGTGAACATTTCTAAGGTGATATCTTTAGTAGGACTTTTTAAGATAACATCTGGGTTAATTAAATCATGATTGGTTAAGATGAAAGGGTGATCGAAGCCGTTCATCTTTTGGATTTGTTCATCGCTACTTGAAAAAACCTCAGCTAATTTTTTAGGTTTTTGTAAATCAAAAGCTGTCTGGTCGACGGAAGCTAATTCTCCAAGCGGTAAAACTCTTTCATCAAGCGGGACATACTTTTGGGCATTTATTTGTAACTCATGCGCATCAATGGGGATTGTAGGATTTCCAGTTAAATTAAAGTAGACATGATTGGTTGGATTAAAAAGTGTTTGTTCATCTGTAGTTGCCTGATACTCAATTTGCCATTCATTTTCTTCAGTCAATGTATACGTGACTGAAACAGTGAGATTTCCAGGAAAACCATTTTCACCAGCAGGACTCTCTAGCCAAAATTTCACAGAAGGATTCACTTGTGCCTCTTGGATTTCGCTGTGCCATTTTTTACTTTCAAACCCAGGTGTGCCACCGTGAAGTGTTGTTTGAGTAGGAGTATTAATCATCGTTTGATACGTTTTACCCGCTAGTTCAAAGGAGCCATTGGCAATTCGACCAGCTGTTCGACCAATTGTTGCACCAAAATATAAGTCTTTAGACAAATATTCATCTGCTGAGGGAAAGCCTAGTACGAGTGATCGGGATTCATTTTTTGTAAGAGGAACGTCGAGCGCAACAATTCGCGCACCAAAATCTGTTACTTTTAAAGCCACACCATTTTTATTCGTCAGTGTATAAAGAAGCATTCCTTGTCCAAATGATTCAGTTGAAATAGTCAAAATAATCAATCCTTCCTTCAAGTAAATATTTAGTAAATTTAACTTTGTTGTTTAGATTATTTAAATAGTCGAAAAGAAACACTAAGAAAATAAATCTTTATTTAATTGTATTGTACACGTTTTCAACTGAAATGACAATTAAGAAAATATTAAGTAAATATTTGCAAAAATTTAGTAAATATTATACAATTTGTTTACTAGTGAAAGGAGCGATTAGTGATGGAAGAACTGTTAATGAATCGATTTGTAGAAATATTTGGTGAGAAAGGGACAGCCTGTTATTTTGCCCCTGGAAGAATTAATTTGATTGGTGAACATACAGATTACAATGGCGGTCATGTTTTCCCAGCGGCTATTACTTTAGGGACATTTGGTGTGGCAAGAAAAAGAGACGACCAAAAAATTCGAATGTTTTCTGATAATTTTAAAGAGGTTGGTCTCATCGAATTTTCATTAGAAGATTTAACCTATTCAGATTCAGATGATTGGGCAAATTATCCTAAAGGCGTTTTAAATTACTTGATTGAAAGCGGACACAATATTGATTCTGGCTTAGATGTGCTCTTCTACGGTACGATTCCTAATGGTGCTGGCTTGTCTTCTTCTGCTTCTATTGAACTTTTAATGGGAACGATCTGTAATGATTTATATGCTTTACACTGTCCAATGCTTGAATTGGTGCAAATCGGTAAAAAAGTGGAGAATGAATTTATTGGCGTTAATTCAGGAATTATGGACCAATTTGCCGTGGGGATGGGAGAAAAAGATCAAGCTATTCTACTAGATACCAATAATATGCACTATGAAATGGTTCCCGCCAAATTAGGTGAGTATACGATTGTCATTATGAATACTAACAAACGTCGTGAATTAGCAGATTCAAAATATAATGAACGCCGTGCAGAATGCGAAGAAGCCGTTCGTTTGCTTCAAAAAGAGTTATCTATTGAATTTTTAGGTGAATTAGACAGCGAGACATTTGAACAATATCAAGCATTGATTGGAGATCCAACGTTGATTAAACGAGCGCGTCATGCCGTCACAGAAAATGAACGAACTTTATTGGCAAAACAAGCGCTAACTGAAGGGGATTTGGAAGAATTTGGCTTATTATTAAATGCCTCACATCGTTCGCTAAAAGAAGATTACGAAGTAACTGGCGTTGAGTTAGATACCTTAGTGGCTTGTGCGCAAGAACAACCAGGCGTTTTGGGCGCACGGATGACTGGTGCAGGGTTTGGCGGTTGTAGTATTGCTTTGGTACCAAAGCAAAATATAGATGCATTTATTGAAGCTGTTGGCCAGAGTTATCAAGATAAAATTGGCTATGCTGCTGATTTTTATCCTGCATCAATTGATGACGGTGCCAGAAAGTTATTTTAGAAAGGAAGGCTTTAAATGTCTATTTTAGTATTAGGTGGCGCAGGCTACATCGGCTCACATGCCGTCGATCAATTAATTTCAAAAGGATATGCCGTTGTGGTTGTTGATAATTTATTAACAGGACATCGTTCAGCCGTTCATGAACAAGCGACTTTCTATGAAGGCGATATTCGTGATAAAGCTTTTTTACGTAGTGTCTTTGAAAAGGAGTCAATTGAAGGTGTGTTGCACTTTGCGGCCAATTCTTTAGTAGGAGAATCCGTGGAGAAACCGTTAATGTATTTCAATAACAATGTTCACGGCACTCAAATTGCCTTGGAAGTCATGCAAGAATTTGGAGTGAAACATATTGTTTTTTCTTCCACAGCGGCCACTTATGGCGAACCAAAAGCAATGCCTATTACAGAAGAAACCCCAACGAATCCTAAAAATCCGTATGGGGAAAGTAAATTAATGATGGAAAAAATCATGAAATGGTGCGACAACGCTTATGGAATGAAATATGTTGCTTTGCGTTATTTTAATGTTGCAGGAGCAAAAAAAGATGCCTCAATTGGTGAGGATCACACGCCAGAAACGCATATTGTGCCAATTATTTTACAAGTGGCATTAGGCCAACGAGCAGAGCTAAGTATTTTTGGGGATGATTATGATACACCAGATGGCACGTGCATTCGAGATTATGTTTATATTGAAGACTTGATTGCAGCACATATTTTGGCTTTAGAATACTTGAAAAATGGCGGCGAAAGTGACGTCTTTAACCTTGGTAGCAACAACGGTTATTCTGTTAAAGAAATGTTAGATGCTGCTCGCGAAGTGACAGGCCAAGAAATTCCTGCGACAATCGCGCCACGCCGAGCAGGGGATCCTAGTACGTTAATTGCTTCTAGTGAAAAAGCCAAACGAGTTTTAGGCTGGCAACCAGAAGTAACTGAGGTCAAGGACATTATCGCCACCGCTTGGCAATGGCACGTGAAACATCCTCAAGGCTATAATGAATAGGAGAACATCAGATGATGAAAGAAAGTAGTAAATGGATTGCTGCATTTGTAGAGATAATCATAGAAAATGGCGATTGGACGGAAACAGACCGTTATTATTTGACGAATCGGATTGCTAAACTAGTTGGCTGTGATTTTTTTGAACAACCAGAAGCGGTTGCTTGTGAGCAAGAACCGTTGCGTGTGGTGGAACATCTTTTAAATATTGCAAAAGCCAATCACCAAATCGATGACTCAATTACGGAAGCAGAACAACTAGAAGCGGAGTTAATGGATTTTATTACGCCGACCCCAACCACTATTAATCAGAAGTTTATGGACTATTATCAAGAGTCTCCACGAAAAGCAACGGATTATTTTTATCAGTTATGTAAAACGAATAACTACATTAAAACGAAAGCAATCGCCAAAAATATTATTTTCCCAATGGACTCACCCTATGGTAAACTAGAAATTACCATTAACTTATCGAAGCCAGAAAAGGATGCTCGAAAAATTTTGGCTGAAAAGAAAATGAGTCAAAAAAAATATCCAGCGTGTATGTTATGTATGGAGAATGAAGGCTATTATGGCCGTGTGAATTATCCAGCACGGACAAACCATCGGATTATCCGACTAAATTTAGAGGACGAAGCTTGGGGCTTTCAATATTCGCCATATGCTTACTATAATGAGCATGCGATTTTCTTGGACCAACAACATCGAGAAATGAAAATCGAGAAAAAAACGTTCCAACGGCTCCTTAAAATTACGGAGTTATTCCCTGAATATTTTGTGGGCTCTAATGCAGATTTGCCAATTGTTGGTGGTTCTATTTTATCTCATGATCATTACCAAGCAGGACGTCATACATTTCCAATGGATTTAGCACCAATGGAAAAAAGATTTTCTTTGAAAAAATATCCTGGGATAACTGCTGGTATTTTAAAATGGCCGATGTCTGTGATTCGTCTTCAAAGTGATCGTCAAGAGGAACTAGTTGAAGCAGCCGAATTAATTTTGACCAAATGGCGCAATTATTCTGATGAACGTGTCTCAGTTCGGGCCTATTCAGAAGATGGTACACCGCATCATACGATTACGCCAATTGCCCGACGCAAAGGGTCATTATTTGAATTGGATTTAGTTTTACGAGATAATAATGTTTCGGAGGAATTTCCAGATGGCATTTTTCATCCACATCCAGAAGTACAACATATTAAGAAAGAAAATATTGGCTTAATTGAAGTAATGGGACTAGCTATTTTGCCACCAAGGCTGGCACAAGAATTAAGAGAAGTCGAAAAGTATTTATTAAAGCAACCCAATCAAATTGCTGAAAGCCATCGAGCTTGGGCGGATGAACTCAGTCAGCAAACCATCACTGAAGCCAATGTCAAAGAAGTGATCCAACAAGGAATTGGGACGATTTTTGTTCAAATTTTAACAGATGCCGGCGTCTTTAAACGTGATGAAGAAGGCCGTCGTGCTTTTGAACGATTTATTCAATGTATAGAAAATGATTAGTTTGAGGTGAGGAACATCGTAACCATTAAAGATATAGCAGAGCAAGTCGGTGTTTCTTCAGCGACAGTTTCGAGAGTTTTGAACTATGATGAAACATTATCAGTTAGTGATGAAACGAAGAAGAAAATATTTGAAACAGCAGAAACGTTAAATTATAAAAAGCGAGCCAGAAAAAAACAAGCAGGCAAAAAGAAAATTCGGTTTGTCCAATGGTTCAGCGATCCAGAAGAACTGGATGATATTTACTATTTATCGATTCGTTTAGGTGTTGAAAAGCGGGCAGAGGAATTGGGTTTTCTTTTAGTCAAAGAATCTCTGACAAACCTTTCTCAAAAAAGATTTGATGGGACAATTGCCCTAGGAAAATTTGATGAAAAGCAAGTGGCGGCCTTAGCCGCCTTAGGCGCACCTCTTCTATTTGTAGACTTTGATGCAATGGCTTTTGGCCAAAACTCCATTGTTGTTGATTTTACTGGAAGTGTTAAAACAATTGTGCAAGAATTTTTGGCGCAAGGGCATCAGAAAATTGGTATGCTTTCTGGGCAAGAATATACGAAAGAGTCCCACGTGGCATTGGTTGATCCACGTTTTGTCGCTTTTAAAGAAACCTTAAAAGATCTGGACCTTTATCATCAAGAATGGGTTGTCGAAGCAGCTTTTTCTGTTGAAGAAGGCTATCAAGCGATGAAAGACTTTATTGAAAAAGCGGACACTCGTCCAACCGCTTTTTTCGCTGCAAGTGATACGTTGGCAATTGGCGCGATGCGGGCGTTACAAGAAGCAGCCATTCGTGTGCCAGAAGATATTTCTATCATTGGTTTTAATGATATTAGTGTCGCAAAATATGTTTCACCAACATTAACAACAGTTAAAGTTCATACTGAATGGATGGGTGAGCTAGCAGTTGAGACAATGAAAGAGTTATGCTTGAATACCCCACCAGTTCCTAGAAAAATTATTGTCGGAACGGAATTCATTCAGCGAGATTCAACGAAACATTCATCAAAATAACAGCAAAACTTGGAGAGTTTTTTCCAAGTTTTTTGCTCTTTTCTGCTTGTTTTCAACAATCAAGAAAATGGAGGGAAACAGATGCAACCGAAATTAATTATTTTACGTGGTAATTCTGGTAGTGGTAAAACAACGATAGCTAAAGCGCTTCATCAGTGTCTTAAAGAACAATCGTTATTGATTTCTCAAGATGTGGTGCGCAGAGAAATGCTTCGTGTTAAAGATGAAACAGGTAATCTAAGTATTGCTTTGTTAAAACAGTTGGTAGCTTTTGGGTATCAAGAATGCCAGTATGTGATTGTTGAAGGGATTTTTCAAAAAGCCATTTATCATTCCTTTTTTCAGGAAATAATCCATCTCTTTGAAGGAAACGTTCAGGTTTATTATTTTGATATTTCTTTTGAAGAAACGTTGAAAAGACATAGCCAGAGAAACAAGAATCAAGAATTTGGTGTCGTGGAAATGAAACGTTGGTGGCTACCAGAAGATTATTTAGAGCTTGCGGGAGAACAGCGGTTATCTGAACAACTGTCTGAAAAGCAGATTATCAGGCAAATTTTAGCAGATATTCAGTAGTAAGTGCTGCGCTTTTTAGAGAAATGGATGTTGTGGTATGATAAAAAAGAAGGAGTGGTTTCAATGGATTACCAAGAACGATTAAAAAATTTACCACCTGAAGTCATGACAGCTTTTTCAGAATCATTTATTTTTTTAATCAGTAACGATAAAGTTCAACATTTCCCTGCTCGAGACTTAACGCAAGCTGAAATGATTCAACGAGTGAAAGAGAAATTAGGTGAAGCGGTGACGTGGTCCTTATGGCAAGGGTTCGTTATTGCTGTTAATTCAGAAGAAACATGTGTTGCTGTTTTGCCCAAATATCATCAACTCGATGGTTTTGAAAATGAATAAGGGAGCGAAGAATTATTCGCTTCGTTTTATAAAATGAAAACGCTTTTCGGGAGGAAATGCTAATGTCTGAGCTAGTGGTTATTAGAGAAATGCAAGAGAAAGATATCTTAGCGCTGGATACTCAATTTGTCCAACAAGGTTGGCCAAGTCGCCAAGAGATTTTAATGAACTATTTAGAAGAACAATTAGTCAAGCAACGAACGGTTTTTGTAGCGGAGAAAAAGGCAACGCTGTTAGGTTATGTGACGTTACTGCCATTAGCTAAGGAAGGACCTTTTAAAAATTTATATCCTGAAATAGCTGATTTCAATGTATTCTTGCCATTTCAAAAACAAGGAGTGGGGCGGTTATTATTAAATCGTGCAGAAAATGTTGCCAAAAGTTATGCAGATACTGTTTCCTTGGGAGTAGGCCTGCATCCTGGTTATGGTGCAGCGCAAAGATTATATATCAAACAAGGATATGTGCCAGATGGTTCAGGAGTTTGGTTTCAAAATAAGCAGCTGAAACCAAACGAACGGTGTGTTAATGATGATGAGTTAGTTCTTTATTTATCGAAAAAACTATAGCAATTGTCAATCAATAATGGAGGAATAATCGTGGTTCATCAATTATTAGCTCAAATGGAAAATGGATATATGAAAATAATAAAAGAAAATTTAGTTGGAATATATCTTCATGGTTCTTATGCTTTTGGAACCTATTGTCATTCAGTAAGTGATTTGGATGTACTGATTGTGGTTTATGAAAAGCTTACTATTGATGAGAAGAAACAATTATTAGATTATACAATTAATATTTTAGATAAGTGGGCACCAAAAAAAGGGATAGAATTCCATGTGCTACAATTGAAAGATACAATAAATTTGAATTATCCGATTCCCTTCGATTTACATTTTTCTCCGATACATCGTTCCAGATATCTGACTAATAAAAATAAATATATTGAAGATATGATGGGATACGATGAGGATCTAGTGGCACATCTTATGATTACAAAATTATATGGAAAAGTACTCGTAGGAAAACCGATTGATTCCGTTTTTGGCTGGATAGATCAAAAGAAATATTTTGAAAGTATTGTAGCTGATGTGAAAGAGGCAAAAAAAGAAATTGTTCAACAACCTATGTACGTTATTTTAAATATGTGTAGAGTAATGGCGTTTAAGCAAGAGAATAAAATTTTATCAAAAAGGGCTGGCGGGGAATGGGGCCTAATACATTTTCCTACTAATTATCATTCGCTGATACAACTAGCTTTAAAAGAGTATCGAGGCGAAACAGTTTTGTTAGAGCAATATAATGATTCAGAATTAAATGATTTTGCGGATATTACGCTTTCGTTATTATTTAAGTAAAAATGTAAAGGAGGGTGTTACCCTTGATTAGAAAAATGAAGCCAACAGATGCAGCGGCGCTAACTATCATTAATAAAGAACAATTGGGCTATGAAGTTCCCGTTGACGTGACCTGTAAACAGATTGAGAAATTACTACTAGCCAGTGACAGAGAGTTTTTATATGTTTATGAAGAAACGAAGACAGGCAAGATTTTAGGCTATGTGCATGCGCAACTGTATGAAACAATTTATTCCCAAACGTTATTGAACGTTCTGGGATTAGCAGTGGCAAAAGAAGCAGAAGGCCGTGGAATTGGCAAACAATTAATGACGAAACTAGAAACGGAAGCTAAAAAGTGTAACTTGTCTGCGATTCGCTTAAATTCGGGGGAACAGCGTACAGCAGCACATCAATTTTATGAACACATTGGCTATATTTCTGATAAAAAACAAAAGCGATTCATTAAATACTTGGATACTTAAGTTATGTCTTTAAAAAATAACAATTTCCTTTAAAAAAATAAGTAAAAACTAGTGAAATTTTCAGCGAATTAGTGTAAAATGTATCTCAATGACTCAACGAGTGTTTCAGCCGAAACACCGTCAAAGAAAGTACATACAAAGAAACAGAAATAGCCATTTTTGATGGCTGTTTTTTTATGGAGGAGGTAAATTATGACGAAAAAAAATAGTATGATGTACTTAGCAATTTCTAACTTGTTTCTTGTTTTTCTAGGCGTAGGCCTAGTCATTCCCGTAATTCCCCAATTAAAAGAAGAAATGCATTTTTCTGGTACTACAATGGGAATGATGATTTCTATTTTTGCGATTGCCCAATTAATCACGTCGCCAATCGCAGGTGTCCTTTCGGATAAAATTGGTCGGAAAAAAATGATTGCGACGGGCATGTTGGTTTTTTCAATTTCTGAGTTATTATTTGGTTTAGCTCAAGCGAAAAGCGGTTTTTATATTTCTCGTGGTTTAGGTGGGATTGCCGCCGCTTTATTAATGCCGTCAGTGACAGCTTTTGTGGCAGATATGACCACGATTTCTGAACGTCCGAAAGCGATGGGGCTTGTGTCAGCTGCAATTAGTGGTGGTTTTATTATCGGACCAGGAGTTGGTGGTTTTATTGCTTATTTAGGCATTCGCGCTCCATTTTTTGCGGCTGCATTTTTAGCGTTTATTGGTTTTATTTTGACATTAACTGTTTTGAAGGAGCCGGAGAAACGAATTTTAGCCGCTGTTGAAGCGAAAAAAGGTTCATTTATGGATATTTTAAGAAATCCAATGTTTACCTCATTATTTGTGATTATCTTAATTTCCTCTTTTGGCCTGCAAGCGTTCGAATCTATTTATAGTATTATGGCGACTATTAATTTTGGCTTTACCACAAGTGAAATAGCAATCGTGATTACGGTTAGTGGTATTTTAGCGTTGATTTGTCAGTTGTTTTTCTTTGATGCAATCGTCCAAAAAATAGGTGAAATGGGTTTAATCCAATTAACCTTTTTTGCAAGTGCCATTTTTATTGCCGTGATTGCCTTTACAAAAAATAATTTAGTTGTTGTATTTTCAACGTTTATTGTCTTTTTAGCGTTTGACTTGTTTAGACCAGCAGTAACTACTTATTTATCCAAACATGCTGGAGATCAACAAGGAACCATCAACGGACTAAATTCGACATTTACAAGTTTTGGTAATATTTTAGGACCAATGGCAGCAGGAGCTTTATTTGATATCAATCACTTTTTCCCTTATTATGTTTCAGCAGCAATTCTGTTAGGAACGGGCTTTTTATCGTTATTTTTAAATCGAAATAAGATGTAAAAGAAAAAATAAGTATTTGGAATATAAAAATTCTGAATACTTATTTTTTTTGATCACCGACTGTTCTTGAAAAAAAACAAAAAAATAAACAGTGTTCGCTTGATTAATCGAACGTTTGTTCGTATAATGATTTTGCAAGTGAGGTGATGTTTATGAAATTTGATTATGAAAAAGAACCTAGTCGCGATATTCTTTGTATTGATTGCAAAAGTTTTTACGCTAGTGTAGAATGCGCAGAACGTGGGTTAGATCCGTTGAAAACGATGTTGGTAGTGATGAGTAATGCCGAAAATGCGGGGGGATTAGTTTTATCAGCATCGCCAATGGCAAAAAAAGTTTTAGGTGTTTCAAATGTTACGCGTAAAAATCAAGTGCCCGCTCATCCTGATTTATATGTGGTTCCGCCACGAATGAATTTGTACATGAAAAAAAATCAAGAAATCAATAATTTATATAAAAAGTTTGTCGCAGATGAAGATCACTCTGTGTTTAGTGTAGATGAATCATTTCTTGATGTAACGGCTTCTTTAAGTTATTTTCATTGTGAAACCGCCTATAAGATGGCTCGGATTATCCAAAGAGTCGTTTATAATCATGTGGGTATTTATGTGACCGTTGGGATAGGGGACAATCCGTTACTGGCTAAATTGGCGTTGGACAATGGCGCCAAACATTCGCCAGATTTTATTGCAGAATGGCGGTATGATCGTGTACCAGATACTGTCTGGCAGTTGCCTTCTTTGACAGATTTTTGTGGGATTGGTCGCAGAATGGCTAAACGACTGAATCGCTTAGGAATTGATTCTGTATATGAGTTAGCGCAAGCGAATCCGCATCTTTTACAAGAAACATTTGGCGTGATGGGGCTTCAATTGTATGCTCATTCATGGGGGATTGATCGTACCTTTTTAGGGAAAAAAGCGCAACATAAAGCTGAAAAATCATTTGGAAATAGTCAGATTTTGCCGAGAGATTATGCGCGAAGAGATCAGATTGAACTAGTCTTAAAGGAACTGACAGAACAAGTGGCTGCTCGTTTAAGGAAAGCGCATTGTCAAACGGAATGTATCACAGTCTACGTTGGTTATTCCAAAGGACAAATTGACCGTGAAGGACGAACTGGTTGGCGAAAACAACAAACGATTCCTGCAACAAACAATACAAAAGTTTTGATTACCTATGTATTAGCCCTTTTTAGAGAACATTATCTAGCGGGAACCGATGTCCGGCAATTAGGGCTTTCATATGGAAAATTAGTTTGGAATGAATCTTTACAATTAGATTTATTTTCGGAACCAGAAGAGCAAATTAGTGAAATGGAGTTAAACTATCTGATTGATAAAATCCGACAAAAATTTGGCTTTCAAGCTTTAATCCACGCCTCTTCTTTGTTGGAAGGCGCGACGGCAATTCATCGTTCAGGATTAGTCGGTGGACATGCTGGAGGAAATGTCGGTTTAGGAGGATAACATCATGAAACGAACAAAAAAAGAATTTACACCTTATAATGAGTACCATGATCGTCCCTTTGAACTGAAATGGGCGACCGCTTTTGCATTGGGGGAGTTACAAGAAGGAATCGAAGCTTCTGACGAATATTCTAAGAGAGCGTTTGAACGCTTACCGCAACAGACAACAAAAGAAATTGAAAAATACTTAGAGCAGTCTTTAAAAAATAACCAGGTTTTAGAAATCCAATTGAATACATTGGATGATTTTGGCCGTGTTCAACCGCCAATTGTTGGTGTTTTTGAAGGGATGAGTTCAATGGAGTATGCAAAAGTTGGACATACACATATTTTATTTGAAGATATTCGTCATATTAAAAGTCATGAGTTTACAAAGTGGTCGAGCCTTGATTAAAAAACTATTGTTATACGTGCGTTTTGCGAAAACATATGAGATAATGTTCATAGGTAATAGAAATAAAAATTATGGAGGTGGCTAGGATGGGACATCATTTAAAAGGACACCATGGCAAAAAAACAAACGCAAATGGCGGCTTTTTAACAAAGTTATTGGCAGGCGGCGCCTTAGTGGGCGTAGGAAAAAAGTTATACGACAATCGTGAAAAAATTAAAGAGCTGTTAAGTGACGACAAAGAAAAAAGCAACGATACTGAAAACAAATAAAGGACTGGATTGACGGAATGGTAAAAGATGCAGCGTATATTATTGAAGAGATTACCACGATTTTAGAAGGAACCTATTTTGTAATAACCAAGAAAGCGAATAAGCGCCGCATGTGTTTACATGTTTCAGATACCGCGAAAGAATTTTTACGTTGTCGACGGGAGTATGAAACATTCTTAGAGCAACAGTTTGATTATGCCACAAGGTTTTTAGAAACATGTACGGAAGATGTTTCTGTTGAAATTCAAACGGGACTACTTGAAGAAACAAATTATCAAGCATTAACCGTGGAAAAATTACAACAAATAGCCACTAAAATGTAACACAGCTGTTGTGTTAGTTTTGATTCTTAATTTGGTTAAGGAGGCGGATAAAATGTCAGTATATCAACATATTTTGGTTGCTCTTGATGGCTCAGATCAATCTGAAAAAGCTTTTCATGAAGCTGTCAGGATTGCCAAAGAGGAACAAGCCACTCTTTATTTAGCTACAATTATTAATGATGCTGAATTTACGACGAGTCCATTTTCTTTTGAAGAATTGTATGATTTAGAAAAACACAAGTCAGAAGAGATGCTCACTGAAAAGGCAAAACAAGCGAGTGAAATTGGTGTAAAAACAGTCAAAAAAATTGTTGAGCTTGGGAGCCCAAAACGTTATCTTGCCAACACGATTTCTGAAAATTATGCCATAGATTTAATTGTGCTAGGTGCCACGGGAAGAGGTGCTATTCAACGAACCTTGATTGGTTCTACTACAGATTATGTGGTTAACCATGCTTTGTGCAATGTCTTAGTCGTTCGCTAATTGTGAGTAAATAATCAAGGGAACAATGTTTTATCGGGACGTTTTTTTAAATTAAACGAGAGGTGAGTTTATGAAAACAAAAATCGGAAAAACAGTTATCTTGTCAGCGTTTTTATTCACAAGTTTCCTTTTACTGAGTGGTTGTACCTCGGCTGGCGAAGAGATGGAAAAAACAATTGATCGAAAGAAAGAAAAAGTCGATAAAACGGTCGATAAGCAGAAACATAAAAATGAAAATTCCATGGAAAGTTACGACGAAAAAGTTGACCGTTCTTTAGATAGTCAAGAAGACAAAATCGATACTACTGAGTAACGGGAAAGCTTTCAACTATCGGCTAGTAAATAAATAATATACAAAAGGGAGCATCCACTGCAGTTATTTCTCACAGCGGATCCTCTCTTTTGTGGTTAAAAAGAAAAAGTTAACTGCTCCCCAACAGTTAACTTTTAATCATGTTGCACATAGTTAAAACACTCTATATATCATTTATATCATTTGAAACGGGTAGTGTAAAAAGAAATCTCTTGAAAAGAGTCTCCATTTATAGGGAAGATTTCCCATAAAAAAGAGAAACGTATAATCACAGAGAGTTAGAGAAAGCAAAGGGAAATAAGTATGTTAAAATAAGAAGCAAGAAAGAATACAAGTATGCAGAAAATAACAACTAATTAGGTGAAAACAATGGAAATACATTTTGAAAAAGTAACAAGCGATAATCGTAAAGCAGTGGAAAACCTACAAGTTTTCGCTGAACAACAAACCTTCATTGAATCAATGGCAGAAAATCTAAAAGAATCTGACCAATTTCCAGAATGGGAATCGGCAGGTATTTATGACGGCAATCAATTAATCGGCTATGCCATGTATGGACGTTGGCAAGATGGGCGCGTTTGGCTAGACCGCTTTTTAATTGATCACCGGTTCCAAGGACAAGGTTATGGGAAAGCAGCCTGTCGACTTTTAATGTTAATGCTAATAGAAAAATACCAAACAAACAAGCTATACTTGAGTGTTTATGATACGAACAGCTCAGCAATTCGGTTGTATCAACAACTCGGTTTTGTATTTAATGGTGAATTAGATACGAATGGTGAGCGGGTAATGGAATGGACACATCAGAATAAGTAGATAGAACAGGTGAGACAAAAGCCATAGCGCATTTTGTTTCATCTTTTTCTTTTAATTGGCTTCGTTTGTTTACTTTTAGTAAGTAAAATGGTAAATTTAGTTCAATCTGTTTTGAAAAAAGAGTTACTGGAGGGTAAGGATGAAAATAGAATTTTTCCATGATGTTATTTGTAGTTTTTGTTTTCCAATGTCTGACCGCATGCATGAGATTCAACAAGAATTTCCTGAAATTGAATTGATTCATCGGTCGTTTGCGTTGGGATGGTCAGCAAACGATTTTGAAACAATGTTTGGCTCACGAGCAGCAGTAAAAGAAGAAGTTTTGACGCATTGGGTGCATGCCAATCAAAACGATTCAAAGCATCGTTTTAATATTGAAGGGATGAGGAAGCAACGATTTGATTTTCCAACATCAAAGAATGCATTATTAGCAGCAAAAGCAGCTGGATACATTGGCAACCAAGACACTTATTGGTTACTGTTTGATAAGTTACAAGAAGGTTTATTTATGAGAAGTTTAAATATTGAAGAGCCAGAAGTAATTGAGGAGCTAGTAAAAGAGACAACGATTGATTTTGCTTTATGGAAAGAAGCTGTTGCTTCCGAGGCTGTTTGGACGGCGGTTCAAGAAGATTTCGCGCTAGCTTCTGCTTATGGTTTACAAGGAGTTCCCGCACTAATCATTAATCAAAAATATTTAATTAATGGTGCAGTACCGAAACAGCAAATCAGCCAAACTATTCAAAAAATTCTCGCAGAAGAAAAACAACAGCAACCGTTAGTTTCATTAACTCCTTCTTCTGAAGAGTCAGCTTCGTGTGAGTTTAAGGAAGGCACATGGACGTGTCATTAAGCAGCATAAAATAACGTTATTCTTTGACAAAACGAAAGACTTCTGTAATAGTTAATGCGGGGGTGATAATATGTTTAACGCGTATAGAGAATACTGGAATAATATTACAACAATGAATGCGTCAGCAACACGAGCACAATATTGGTGGCCACAATTAATTAATTATTTGGTGTTAGGGATTTATTCAGCAATTACGGGCGTTTACAGATATATTGAAGTAACACCCAATGATGGAACAATCATTAAAGAATGGAATACTGTGACCATTATCTTTTTCTTGCTGACTGCTTTAATTTGGTTGGCAAACTTTACTGTTCGAGCAAGAAGATTGCATGATCGCGACCACAGTAACTGGTGGATTTTATTCTATTTACTTCCTTTTATCGGTACTTTAGTGATCTTCATTACATTAATTTTGCCAAGTAAAAGTCACACAAGATGGCCAGTAAATCAATCAGAAATTTAATTTGCTGGTTTCGTTTAGCTGATTATCTTAAGAGTGAAAATAGGACATAAGTCGAAATGACTTATGTCCTATTTTCTTTTTGATTTCAGAAAAATAAAAATATCTTCTGTATGATGGCACCTCACATTACGCGGTTCTTGATAAAAGGGCTATCTTTTTGGTAGATAGGGAAAACCATTAAGACGTTAAAAGTTTAATAAATCGAGCAATTCTCTTTTGTTAGAAAATAAGATAGCATCATTAATTAAAATACTTGGAACACTGGTTTCAAGTATTGGTTGATTGGTAATAATCAAATCAAATTCTTCAAGTTGATGGTCACCTAATTGTTCTTCCGTAATTGCTAACGTATTTGAACGAATCCGATGCAAAGCTAAAATATCGTGGACATAGTTTCCAATATATTGACTATGATTCAGGCCCATGTCGCTAATAATCAAAATCTTTTTTGAGTCGAAACTCTGGTTAATTTCTGGAAAAGTATTAAGCAACCAAAAAATATAAGAAGATGAATAGTTTAATAGATTTGTTTCTAAAAGAGCGGAAAAGAAATGCAATTCTGCTTTTAATCGTGCATATAAGTGAAGCTGAGTAAAATGAATTTGTCGAGTGAAAAAGGTGGCCCTTTGTGTCAATTCGGAGGTGTCAAAAGGCACTAATTGAGAAAACAAATAAAGACAGGTTAACAAGTGAACAGCGAAGTCGACGACTTCTTCTGTTAATTGTTCAATCTGTGAAAAAGCATTAAATTTTAAATTTTCACGTATTCTTTGACTGATGACTTCTTGGTCTTCGGAGTAGTATTGCTGAAAAGCGCCTCTTTGAAAATACCGGAGAACTTCCCGATAGGTCTCACGGCTGAGTCCAGTAAAATGACGACTGAGTAAAAGATAATCTTCCATTTTGATTGGACTCTTTTTATCTGTTTTTTTCTGGAAACGTTGTTGAAATCCTTGATGCTCTCTTAATAAATCAACAATAAAATACATAATAAAGAAATCGTGTTCATAACTGTTATCCATACTAATAATATTTAATTGGCATTGATTACGGCGCATTAATTGTTTGATTTCCTGCTTATCTAATTGATAAGGCAATTCATAATGACCATAATACATTAAAAAGAAAAAGGTTGTAAAAATACGTAAAGGCAATTCTTCTGTTTGGCTAGTTAATTGATAGCCTTGATCAACGATAACGCGAAGAGAGTAAGTTTCCAAGACCTGATTACACTGCTTCAATTTTCGAGCAAAAGAAGAGCGACTAATATTGATGGTATCGCAATAATATTCGATGGTTTTGCCAGGATTTTGGATAAATTCATGGAGCAATTGGGTGGTCGTTGACGTTTTTGCCATATCCGTCAGCATGTTTAAATATAAGGACACATTAAAGTTTTCTAAACGATAGCCTAATTTATGCGATGTTTTAATGGTTAAACTTTCGCCCCAACGCTGTTTAATCTCCTCAATATAACGAATAAAAGTAGACTCAGAACTACCAATATATTTTGCAAGTTCTTTTTTAGTCATCCATTTATCAGAAATGGATAAGACACGAATGATTTCTTCCATTTTCCGATAATTTTTTTCTAAAAACCTAATCATATTGTTTCCTCCCAAGTCCTTTACTTTAATGAAACAATCATCGAAACAATAACGCAATTTCAGAAATGAAACCGCTTGGTATGAAAGCTGGTGTGATTTAATGAGCTCCTTCTCTGTATAATAATTATCAGATTAGAATAATGAAATTTTACGTGCTAGGCAATTCTAATTTAACTGTTAATTCATAAAAGAAAGGAGAGAACAGACATTAAATTACTAAAGAAATTTGGGGTTTTCGGCGTAGTCTTTTTACTTGTTTCATCCTATTTCATACCGCTCATTGGCTATGCAGAAACAGCCAAAGAAGTTGAAATTACATCCGCTCAAATGATAACAGATGAGAATGATAAAACGAATATTAATATCGAGTTAAATCTTCTCAACCAAACAGAGCAGCCATTACAACGAGAAATTCAATTGAAAAATGCACAGTTCATGGATACTGCTGTAATTGAAAAAGACGGATATTCTTACCAAGTGACTAATGGTACGCTTTATCTGACTTTGGACGCACAAGTAAAAAAGCCGGTACAGCTTTCGTTAGCTGTTGAGCAAAGTTCGCTTCAAACAGCTCAGCCACCTAAGTTATTGTATGAAAACAACGAATATGATGTTTCAGTTACTTCTGAAAAAATAACAGTAGAGGATTCTGCTAAAGAATCAACTGAACCAGAAAAAAAAACTGTACCAGAAAATACGAAAGAAACTAACAAAAATGATTCGGCTCCAGAAAAAACAGAACAGCCGACCGCAACAGAAGAGGTAACAAATCCATTTGCAGAAGCAAGAATGGCGCCAGCCACTTTGAGAGCGAATCTGGCACTGCCTTTAATTGCACCACAATACACGACGGATAATTCTGGTACTTATCCGACAGCTAAGTGGCAGCCCACAGGCAATCAAAATGTGCTAAACCATCAAGGGAATAAAGACGGTGGTGCCCAATGGGACGGCCAAACGAGTTGGAATGGGGACCCTACTAATCGCACAAATTCTTATATTGAGTATGGCGGTACAGGAGACCAAGCCGATTATGCCATCCGAAAATATGCTAGAGAAACAACAATACCAGGGCTTTTTGATGTATATCTTAATGTGCGTGGGAATGTTCAGAAAGAAATCACGCCATTGGATTTGGTCTTAGTCGTTGACTGGTCCGGTAGTATGAATGAAAACAATCGGATTGGTGAAGTACAAAAAGGAGTGAACCGTTTTGTTGATACATTGGCAGATAGCGGTATTACCAATAACATCAACATGGGCTATGTTGGCTACTCAAGTGACGGTTATAATAACAACGCCATTCAAATGGGGCCGTTTGATACAGTCAAAAATCCAATTAAAAATATTACGCCAAGTAGCACTAGAGGAGGAACTTTCACTCAAAAAGCATTAAGAGATGCTGGTGATATGTTAGCAACGCCAAATGGACATAAGAAAGTCATTGTACTTTTAACGGATGGCGTCCCAACCTTCTCTTATAAAGTGAGTCGAGTTCAAACAGAGGCGGATGGTCGCTTTTACGGGACACAATTTACGAATCGACAAGATCAACCAGGTAGCACTTCTTATATCTCTGGTAGCTATAATGCGCCAGATCAAAACAATATCAGTAAACGAATTAACAGTACGTTTATCGCCACGATAGGTGAGGCAATGGCCTTAAAAGAACGTGGGATTGAAATACATGGATTGGGCATTCAATTGCAAAGCGATCCACGAGCTAATTTATCTAAACAACAAGTTGAAGATAAAATGCGCGAGATGGTGTCAGCCGATGAAAATGGAGACCTTTATTATGAATCCGCGGATTATGCACCAGACATTTCTGATTATTTAGCGAAAAAAGCCGTTCAGATTTCAGGAACGGTTGTAAACGGAAAAGTAGCTGATCCAATTGCTGAACCTTTTAAATACGAGCCAAATACATTATCAATGAAAAGTGTGGGTCCTGTTCAGGTTCAAACATTACCAGAAGTGTCGCTAACAGGCGCTACAATTAATAGTAATGAGATTTATTTGGGTAAAGGGCAAGAAATTCAAATTCATTATCAAGTACGTATTCAAACAGAGTCAGAAAACTTCAAACCTGATTTTTGGTATCAAATGAATGGTCGGACAACGTTTCAGCCATTAGCCACGGCCCCTGAAAAAGTTGATTTTGGGGTTCCTTCTGGAAAAGCACCTGGCGTGAAGTTAAACGTGAAAAAAATCTGGGAAGAGTATGATCAAGACCCAACAAGTCGGCCAGATAACGTGATTTATGAAATTAGTAGAAAGCAAGTAACTGACACAGCCAACTGGCAAACTGGGTATATTAAATTATCAAAACCAGAAAATGATACCAGCAATAGTTGGGAGCGCAAAAATGTAACCCAACTTTCCAAAACCGCGGATGAAAGCTATCAAGAAGTTCTTGGGCTTCCCCAATACAACAATCAAGGACAAGCTTTCAATTACCAAACAACCCGTGAATTAGCAGTTCCTGGTTACAGTCAAGAAAAAATCGACGATACTACTTGGAAAAACACGAAGCAGTTCAAGCCATTAGATTTAAAAGTAATCAAAAATTCTTCCTCAGGTGAGAAAAACTTAGTGGGAGCCGTCTTTGAATTGAGTGGTAAAAATGTTCAAACAACATTAGTGGACAATAAAGATGGTAGCTATTCCTTGCCAAAAGATGTGCGCCTACAAAAAGGGGAACGCTATACATTAACTGAAGTAAAAGCACCTGTAGGACATGAGTTAGGCAAGAAAACGACTTGGCAAATTGAGGTGAATGAGCAAGGCAAAGTAAGCATCGATGGACAAGAAGTGACCACCACAAATCAAGTTATTCCATTGGAAATTGAAAATAAATTTTCTTCTTTGCCAATCAGAATTAGAAAATACACCATGCAAAATGGCAAACAAGTGAACTTAGCAGAGGCGACTTTTGCGTTGCAAAGAAAAAATGCTCAAGGAAGTTACCAAACTGTGGCAACTCAAAAAACAGATACTGCAGGATTGAGCTATTTTAAAATTAGTGAACCTGGTGAGTATCGAATGGTGGAACAATCAGGACCATTAGGCTACGACACTCTTGCTGGAAATTATGAATTTACTGTTAATAAATATGGGAAAATTCACTATGCAGGCAAAAATATTGAAGAAAATGCGCCAGAATGGACACTGACACATCAAAATCATTTGAAACCTTTTGACTTAACGGTTCATAAAAAAGCCGATAATCAGACGCCACTTAAAGGAGCGAAATTCCGTTTAACAGGACCAGATACGGATATTGAATTACCAAAAGATGGCAAAGAAACGGATACTTTTGTTTTTGAAAACTTAAAACCAGGGAAATATGTCCTAACAGAAACCTTTACGCCAGAAGGATATCAGGGGTTAAAAGAACCAATCGAATTAATAATTCGCGAAGATGGTTCAGTCACGATAGATGGGGAAAAAGTAGCGGATGTTTTAATTTCTGGAGAGAAGAATAATCAAATTACTTTAGATGTTACGAACCAAGCAAAGGTTCCTTTACCTGAAACTGGCGGCATAGGACGCTTGTGGTTTTACTTGATAGCGATTAGTACATTCGTGATAGCGGGTGTTTATCTCTTTATTAGACGACCAGAAGGGAGTGTGTAATCGATGAAAAACGCACGTTGGTTAAGTATTTGCGTCATGCTACTCGCTCTTTTCGGGTTTTCACAGCAAGCATTAGCAGAAGCATCGCAAGCAAGCGTTCAAGTTACGTTGCACAAATTATTGTTCCCTGATGGTCAATTACCAGAACAGCAGCAAAACACAGGGGAAGAGGGAACGCTGCTTCAAAATTACCGGGGCTTAAATGACGTCACTTATCAAGTCTATGATGTGACGGATCCGTTTTATCAGCTTCGTTCTGAAGGAAAAACGGCCCAAGAGGCACAGCGTCAATTAGCAGAAACCGGTGCAACAAATAGAAAAACGATCGCAGAAGATAAAACACAGACAATAAATGGAGAAGATGGAGTGGTTTCTTTTTCATTAGCTAGCAAAGATTCGCAGCAACGAGATAAGGCCTATTTATTTGTTGAAGCGGAAGCACCGGAAGTGGTAAAGGAAAAAGCTAGCAACCTAGTAGTAATTTTGCCTGTTCAAGATCCACAAGGGCAATCGTTAACGCATATTCATTTATATCCAAAAAATGAAGAAAATGCCTATGACTTACCACCACTTGAAAAAACGGTACTCGATAAGCAACAAGGCTTTAATCAAGGAGAGCACATTAACTATCAGTTAACGACTCAGATTCCAGCGAATATTTTAGGATATCAGGAATTCCGTTTGTCAGATAAGGCGGATACAACGTTGACACTTTTACCAGAATCAATTGAGGTAAAAGTGGCTGGAAAAACAGCTACTACAGGTTACACACTGACGACGCAAAAGCATGGATTTACGCTTGATTTTTCAATTAAAGACTTACAAAAATTTGCAAATCAAACAATGACTGTGTCGTATCAAATGCGTTTAGAAAAGACCGCTGAACCTGACACTGCGATTAACAACGAAGGACAATTAGTCACGGACAAGCATACCTTGACTAAAAGAGCCGCAGTTCGTACAGGCGGCAAGTCTTTTGTCAAAGTTGATAGTGACAATGCGAAAATCACCTTGCCAGAGGCTGCTTTTATCGTCAAAAATCAAGCGGGGGAATACCTTAATGAAATAGCAAACGGGTATCGTTGGCAAAAAGAAAAAGCATTAGCTAAAAAATTCACGTCTAATCAAGCCGGTGAATTTTCAGTTAAAGGCTTAAAAGATGGCCAGTACTTCTTGGAAGAAATCTCTGCACCAAAAGGTTATCTTCTGAATCAAACAGAAATTCCTTTTACGGTGGAAAAAAATTCTTATGCAACGAACGGACAACGAACAGCACCGTTACATGTAATCAATAAAAAAGTAAAAGAGTCAGGCTTCTTACCAAAAACAAATGAAGAACGTTCTATTTGGTTGACGATTGCAGGCCTGCTAATCATTGGGCTGGTAGCCATTTGGCTATTTTATCAAAAACAAAAAAGAGGAGAGAGAAAATGAAGCAATTAAAAAAAGTTTGGTACACCGTTAGTACCTTGTTACTAATTTTGCCACTTTTCACGAGTGTATTAGGGGCAACAACTGCATTTGCAGAAGAAAATGGGGAGAGCGCACAGCTCGTGATTCACAAAAAGAAAATGACGGATTTACCAGATCCGCTTATTCAAAATAGCGGGAAAGAAATGAGCGAGTTTGATAAATATCAAGGACTGGCAGATGTGACGTTTAGTATTTATAACGTGACGAGCGAATTTTACGAGCAACGAGCAGCAGGCGCAAGCGTCGATGCAGCTAAACAAGCTGTCCAAAGTTTAACTCCTGGGAAACCTGTTGCTCAAGGAACCACCGATGCAAATGGGAATGTCACTGTTCAGTTACCTAAAAAACAAAATGGTAAAGATGCAGTGTATACCATTAAAGAAGAACCAAAAGAGGGTGTAGTTGCTGCTACGAATATGGTGGTGGCGTTCCCAGTTTACGAAATGATCAAGCAAGCAGATGGTTCCTATAAATATGGAACAGAAGAATTAGCGGTTGTTCATATTTATCCTAAAAATGTGGTAGCCAATGATGGTAGTTTACATGTGAAAAAAGTAGGAACTGCTGAAAATGAAGGATTAAATGGCGCAGAATTTGTTATTTCCAAAAGCGAAGGCTCACCAGGCACAGTAAAATATATCCAAGGAGTCAAAGATGGATTATATACATGGACAACGGATAAAGAACAAGCAAAACGCTTTATTACTGGGAAAAGTTATGAAATTGGCGAAAATGATTTCACAGAAGCAGAGAATGGAACGGGAGAATTAACAGTTAAAAATCTTGAGGTTGGTTCGTATATTTTAGAAGAAGTAAAAGCTCCAAATAATGCAGAATTAATTGAAAATCAAACAAAAACACCATTTACAATTGAAGCAAACAATCAAACACCTGTTGAAAAAACAGTCAAAAATGATACCTCTAAAGTTGATAAAACAACACCAAACTTAGATGGTAAAGATGTGGCAATTGGCGAAAAAATTAAATATCAAATTTCTGTAAATATTCCATTGGGGATTGCAGACAAAGAAGGTGACGCTAATAAATACGTCAAATTCAATTTAGTTGATAAACATGATGCAGCCTTAACTTTTGATAACGTGACTTCTGGAGAGTATGCCTATGCGTTATATGATGGGGATACAGTGATTGCTCCTGAAAATTATCAAGTGACTGAACAAGCAAATGGCTTCACTGTCGCCGTTAATCCAGCATATATTCCTACGTTAACGCCAGGCGGCACACTAAAATTCGTTTACTTTATGCATTTAAATGAAAAAGCAGATCCTACGAAAGGCTTTAAAAATGAGGCGAATGTTGATAACGGTCATACCGACGACCAAACACCACCAACTGTTGAAGTTGTGACAGGTGGGAAACGTTTCATTAAAGTCGATGGCGATGTGACAGCGACACAAGCCTTGGCGGGAGCTTCCTTTGTTGTTCGTGATCAAAACAGTGACACAGCAAATTATTTGAAAATCGATGAAACAACGAAAGCAGCAACTTGGGTGAAAACAAAAGCTGAAGCAACTACTTTTACAACAACGGCTGATGGATTAGTGGATATCACAGGGCTTAAATACGGTACCTATTATTTAGAAGAAACTGTAGCTCCTGATGATTATGTCTTGTTAACAAATCGGATTGAATTTGTGGTCAATGAACAATCATATGGCACAACAGAAAACCTAGTTTCACCAGAAAAAGTACCAAACAAACACAAAGGTACCTTACCTTCAACAGGTGGCAAAGGAATCTATGTTTACTTAGGAAGTGGCGCAGTCTTGTTACTTATTGCAGGAGTCTACTTTGCTAGACGTAGAAAAGAAAATGCTTAATTTCTAGCATCACCGAAGAAATTTTTAGAAAAACAAAGAGCCTGGGCCAATCACTGTCCCAGGCTCTCATGCTTTATTTTTAAGGAGGAAGCAATGAAGTCAAAAAAGAAACGTCGTATCATTGATGGTTTTATGATTCTTTTACTGATTATTGGAATAGGTGCATTTGCGTATCCTTTTGTTAGCGATGCATTAAATAACTATCTGGATCAACAAATTATCGCTCATTATCAAGCAAAAGCAAGCCAAGAAAACACCAAAGAAATGGCTGAACTTCAAAAAAAAATGGAAAAGAAAAACCAAGAATTAGCGAAAAAAGGCAGCAATCCTGGATTAGATCCTTTTTCTGAAACGCAAAAAACAACGAAAAAACCAGACAAATCCTATTTTGAAAGTCATACGATTGGTGTTTTAACCATTCCAAAAATAAATGTCCGTTTACCAATTTTTGATAAAACGAATGCATTGCTATTGGAAAAAGGAAGCTCCTTGTTAGAAGGAACCTCCTATCCTACAGGTGGTGCGAATACACATGCGGTCATTTCAGGCCATCGTGGTCTCCCTCAAGCCAAATTATTTACAGATTTGCCAGAATTAAAAAAAGGCGATGAATTTTATATCGAAGTTAATGGGAAGACGCTTGCTTATCAAGTAGATCAAATAAAAACCGTTGAACCAACTGATACAAAAGATTTACACATTGAGTCTGGCCAAGATCTCGTCACTTTATTAACTTGCACACCGTATATGATAAACAGTCATCGGTTATTAGTTCGAGGACATCGTATCCCATATCAACCAGAAAAAGCAGCAGCGGGGATGAAAAAAGTGGCACAACAACAAAATTTACTATTATGGACATTACTTTTAATTGCCTGTGCGTTAATTATTAGCGGCTTCATTATCTGGTACAAGCGACGGAAAAAGACGACCAGAAAGCATGGAAATTAACGATTCGTATAATAAAAGTGACTATGTTTTTATTTTTTTAAACCCTTTACGTAGTAAATCAATGACCAAACCTAAGCAAAAATAAGTACAAAAATGAAGCCCAGAAGAAATCAATATTCTGGTTGTTAAAGGCTGCTGGGAATAATAAGTATCCAGCACAGGCGTTTGGTGAATAATAGAAAAACCTAGAAAATCTGTAAGGGCCAATAGAAATCCCTTACTATCATATCCAGAAAACCAAAGTAGTATGACGAAAAGGCTAAACATACTAAAAAAAAAGAGTAAAAAAATAGCTTTTCAATTTTTAATCCTCCTTATCGTGCATAATTGAACCAGAGAAACAGAAGTATTAACGAAATAACTAAAAGAGCAAGCCCTGAATAAAAAGCGACAAAGGGCCAATCAATCGACTGTTTAAATTCCTGCCAAGTTTGGATTTTTCTGTTTTTTTTCGCGCTATCTTCAAGCGTGAGTAAATAATTCAATAGTAAGAGGAGCAGCAACACCGTGAAATCATTTGTGGTAAAAAACACATGTAAAAATAGAATGACAAAGACAACACGGGATAACACTCGATTCCGCAAAATTAAAAATAACTTAGCACGCATAATAAACCATCATTTCTTATCAGAGATAATGACTCTGTTTTTGTCTACTCTTTAGTTATATCATAAAATTATTAATAATGAAAAAATGATTCGATAAAATAATTGAAAAAAGTTTTTTTCCTGAATCATTATTTTCGTAAATAAAGAATAAACGTGTTACTCTTGGCTTATCAAATTTGGAAGGAGTGTTAAAAATGAAATATCTGGATATTATTGCTTTAATTTTATTGATTGTCGGAGGTTTAAACTGGTTATTAGTTGGTGCATTTAATTTTGATTTAGTTGCAACAATTAGTGGTGGTGCAACCACACCATTAGCAAAAATTATCTATATTATTGTCGGAATTTGTGCGATTTATTCTATTAAGTTTTTAGTTCCTTTGTTCCGCGAACCATAGGATTGATTTAAAAGATTTAGATAACGTGAAGTTATTTTGACTTAGCAATTGAGAGTTTCCTTGAGAAAGGGGACTCTTTTTTTATTTTCTATATTCGTTTCAGAAGGTTTAGACAAGCTCAAAAAATATTTCAAGAGAGCAGCGTTGTTTTCAAAATAGAACCTAGCATTACTTCGAACGTACCTCAAATAACCTGTGTCTTTTTTTGAATCATTAGTTCAAATTGATGTGATCACTAGTGAGAAAAATCAGCTCTAGGATATATAGGAAAATATAAGCATCAAATAGGGATTTTGATGATAAACTATCTTTTTCCTTGTTATGATTATAACAAGGAAAAAGATAGTAGGGGTTTATGTATGGAATTACAGGTGACAAAAAAGGCTAAATTTT
This sequence comes from Enterococcus sp. AZ129, assembly GCF_051714505.1. Classification (NCBI taxonomy): domain Bacteria; kingdom Bacillati; phylum Bacillota; class Bacilli; order Lactobacillales; family Enterococcaceae; genus Enterococcus; species Enterococcus sp. AZ129. The sequence goes on from NZ_JBIORY010000001.1 coordinate 930,317, forward strand.
TTTGTTTGGCGATGGCATTACTAATGACATTAGGTATTTTTATCAGCGCTGGAACAAGTGTTTATGCATCTGACCAGCTAGAGGATTCAGAAGTTGAGGCTGTAGCAAAAGGACTGGAAGAAATGTATGCGAATGGAGTGACGGAAGATAACTTTAAAAACTATGTCAAAAATAATTTTGCTCAGCAAGAGATTTCTTCAGTTGAGAAAGAGTTAAATGTAAATATTTCTGATGCTTCAACAGTAGTTCAAGCACGTTTTAATTGGAATGCATTAGGAAGTTGCGTTGCTAACAAAATCAAAGATGAGTTTTTTGCAATGATTAGTATCAGTGCAATTGTAAAAGCTGCACAAAAGAAAGCCTGGAAAGAATTAGCAGTGACTGTATTACGCTTCGCTAAAGCCAATGGTTTAAAGACGAATGCTATTATTGTAGCTGGACAACTAGCTTTATGGGCAGTTCAATGTGGGCTAAGCTAATGAATTTAAAAGATCATGTTACGGAAATAGTAATTACTTTTATCATCGCTTTTGTGTATACTTGGATAGATTCAGGAAAAATTGAAATCTTAAAAACTCTTTTGATAACAATAATATTTTTAGCCATGTTCTATGCAATACCCAAAATCAACAATAGAAAAAGAAAATGAAGTGGTTTTAGAAAGATAATGTGATAGGAAGTGTAAGAGGAGGTAACGAGCCTTCTCTTGCTTATAGAAAAAAAGAGCTAAAACCTTTATTTTATAAGGTTTTAGCTCTTTTTTGTTTTTCTCTACTTTTCTAAAAATGGAGACGGCGGGAGTCGAACCCGCGTCCAAACATATTGCCACTTAAATCTCTACGTTCATAGACACTCATTTAAAGGTTCGCTTTACAGCGTGCCGAGTGACAGGCATTCTGTATTGCTAGTCTGGTAAGCTCTTCTAAATTTTACAGACGGAAAAATTTAGCGTATCCCACTTCGATTAGGACCCTGACCCGAGCACATGGGCGATGCCGGGAGGATCTTCGCTAGCTGGTTTTTAGGCAGCTAAAGCGAAAGAATTGTTTTCGTTTTTAGCAGTTATATTTAACTGTAACGTTTTAACGTAGCCGTAACCTACGAAACGCAATTCAAGCTCAACTATGCCTGTCGAATCCGTAACGCCCCCGAAATAACATAAGTATCCCTTGATACTTATCAAAGTATAGCATAAATTCCTTGTTTTTTCAAAGAGTAGGATAACACTCTGTCAGATATTCATAAAAAGAGGAAGGATGGACCGCAACTCAGTTCATCCTTCCTCCTTTTTATGAAAGTGTGTGGGTATGTTTTGTAATCCATTGTTGCAAACGGATATTCAACCAAAAACCATAAATGCCTAAAGTAATTATAGTTAATAAAAGCCATTTAATCCAATGTCCGAATAATTGCATAGCTGTACCGTCAAAATAAAGACGTTTACCATCAATAACGGTATGCTTGATTTTCCAGTTGTACATCATACAAATTCCCCAAGGTGCGCAAATACCTAATGTAAAGACAGTAATCAAGGTTGCTAAAATTGAAGTCCCGATATACGTTGCTAAACCACCATCAAAATATGAATTTTTCATTCTTTTCCTCCTTATCTTATAAATTTTATTATAACAAGAATAAATGTCCTTGGAAACAAAATGTGGATGAATTAAGTATTTTTATTCATTATTGATCCGAAATATGTTATTTATACAACTCAATATTGGAAGCACTAGATATTTTGTAACAAATGTTATCTAATGTAACTACCATAATAAAACGTTTTCCTTAGGAAGTGAATTAGAAATTTAAAAAAAAGGCTACTTAAATGAGCATTAATATTGTACGAGACATATCTTTTTGCTATTGTCAACTTCTGAAAAAGACCACTAAGTGGAAAAAATAAGAGAAAAGAAGGGTGAATAATTTTTTATGACAAAAAGTGTAAAATTTTTAGTGTTACTGTTGGTAATGATTCTACCAATTGCGGGGGCGTTATTGATAGGTCCAATTTCGTTAGGCGCCGAATTGAGTAAAAGTCCAATCGTTGACAAAGTAGAATTAGATCACACTACTTTATATCAAGGGGAGATGACCTCCATTAAAGTATCTTTTAGTGACAAAGAAAATCAGAAAATAAAACCCGGAGATACAATTACTTTAACTTTACCAGACGCACTAGTTGGAATGACCGAGAACGATGGTTCACCACGAAAAATCAATTTAAATGGTTTAGGGGAAGTCTTCATCTATAAAGATCATGTTGTAGCAATATTTAACGAAAAAGTTGAATCTTTACATAATGTGAACGGGCATTTTTCTTTCGGGATTAAAACGCTTATCACCAATAGTTCGCAACCGAACGTGATAGAAACGGATTTCGGAACTGCAACGGCGACTCAACGTTTGACAATTGAAGGAATGACTAGCACAGAGAATGGCCAAATTGAGCGAGACTATCCGTTTTTTTATAAAGTAGGCGATTTGGCTGGAGAGTCAAATCAAGTACGTTGGTTTTTAAATGTGAACCTCAATAAATCCGATGTCACAGAAGATATTTCAATTGCGGATCGACAAGGAAGTGGTCAACAATTAAATAAAGAGAGTTTTACATTTGATATTGTGAATGACAAAGAAACTAAATATATTTCACTTGCCGAGTTTGAGCAACAAGGTTATGGCAAAATTGACTTCGTGACGGATAATGACTTTAATTTACGTTTTTATCGAGATAAAGCACGCTTTACTTCCTTTATCGTCCGTTACACTTCGACAATCACGGAAGCGGGGCAACATCAAGCGACATTTGAAAATAGTTATGACATCAATTATCGACTAAACAATCAAGAAGCAACGAATGAAAAAAATACATCACAGGTTAAAAATGTTTTTGTAGACGGTGAGGCAAGCGGCAATCAAAATGTGGAAATGCCAACAGAAGAAAGTCTAGACATTCCTTTAGAGACAATAGAAGAATGGGAACCAAAGATACCTACTTCGGAACAGGCAACAGAAACAACTGAAGAGAATGGCGCAACAGAAACCACAGAAAGCAGCCAACCAGAAGTTCATGTCTCACCAACAGAAGAAGAAAATCCAGATGAAAGTGAAACGTTAGGTACAATTCCACCAATCATACCTGAAAAACCGAGTGTGACAACTGAAGAGAATGGCACAACAGAGACTGAAGAAAGCAGCCAACCAGAAGTTCATGTCTCACCAACGGAAGAAGAAAATCCAGATGAAAGTGAAACGTTAGGTACAATTGCACCAATCATACCTGAAAAACCAAGCGTAACAACTGAAGAGAATGGCACAACAGAAACCGCAGAAAGCAGTCAACCAGAAGTCCATGTGTCGCCAACAGAAGAAGAAAATCCAGATGAAAGTGAAACACTAGGTACAATTGCACCAATCATACCTGAAAAACCAAGCGTAACAACTGAAGAGAACGGCACAACAGAAACCGCAGAAAGCAGCCAACCAGAAGTTCATGTCTCACCAACAGAAGAAAATCTAGATGAAAGTGAAACACTAGGCACGATTGAGCCAATCATACCTGAAAAACCAAGTGTGACAACTGAAGAGAATGGCACAACGGAAACGGCAGAAAGCAGCCAACCAGAAGTTCATGTCTCGCCAACAAAAGAAATTACTACAACTGAGAAAAAACAGCCATCCACAGAAACAACTGTGGAGACAAATAAAAATGTTACATCAAAAAATCAACCACAAATACTAAACGCTCCATTAAATACATTGAAAAATGAAGGAAGCCCACAATTGGTTCCCCAACTGCTTAGTGAACCAATTCAAAAATTAAATGAAGCAAACGGGCAACGAGAACTTCCCAAAACAGGCACAACAAAAACACCGTTTATGTTAATAGCAGGAATACTGGCAAGTACATTTGCCGTTTTAGGTGTAAGTTATCTACAAATCAGAAAGAATTAACAATAGAAAAGCCATCCAGCTTTCGCTGGGGGGACTTTTCTATTATCTGGAGATAAATTGTTGATAGGCGCCAATCAAAAACTATGCTACAGTAAGGTATATAATGCTCGAAAAGGAGGGAGTAAATGACTAAAAAAATATGGTCGTACTTTCAGAAAAGCTTCACTTGGTACATTTTGATTGGTGTGATTGTTTCATTATGTAGTGCTTTAGCAATTTATTTTTTTCAACAGTTGTTAGATCATTATCAAAAAAGTTTCCAACTAGGGTTGTTAGTAGCGTATGGAACAACAATTATTTTAATTCCGCTATTGTCTTACTGTGAACAGAAACCGAAAGCTTACTTAACTAATGGCATCTATTTCTATTTGAAGAAATTAAGTTTAATAAAAATGAGCAAGATTTCCTATGAAGAATATCTAAAACTGGGAGCGGGAGCTTTACTACAAAAAGTAGAAGTTGGTGCAGCAGCTGGGAGAAATATCCACTTGAATTTTTATGGGCGCTTATTTCGAGAGTTAATTCCAGAGACGTTATTTAATTTATTTTTCATAGCATTGATTGATAAAAAATTATTACCAGCAATTCTAATTGGTTATGTGATTGTATTTATTTTAACCAAAATACTTTTGAAAACGCTACAAAAAATGAAAGAAAAAACACTTATTTCTGAAGAAGCAATGAATGCTACTTTGATACGAGGGATGACAGAACTAGTAACTTTTAGAATTAATCGAAAATATAAAAAAGAGATTGAAAATTACGCGTTAATGGCAGAGGAAAATAGTCAAAATATAACAAAAATGACTATGATCCATGAATTTTTCTTTGGCTTTTTTGCCTTGTTAGTAGCACTAATCAAAGTAAGTATTGTCGTACTTAGTTTTACTAACGTCGTGACATTAAGTTTAGGTGGACTTGTAGCGATAGTGATGTATATCGATCGAATTTATACGCCGATAGCCATATTTAATGTTTTATTTGTTCAATATAATTTGGATAAAGTAGCCTATCAGCGCTTGGAAGATTTTTATAAAAAAGAAGATGATCCTGACTTAGCGGTTTCAGGCAAAGCGTTACCTGAAATTCAAACAATTTCATTAAAAGATGTGTGTTTTAGCGTAGATAGTCAAACGATTATGTCCCAACAAAATCGACAATTTTCAATGAACAAAACCTATGGCTTGATTGGAAAAAGTGGGACAGGTAAATCTACCCTGATTAAATTGATTTTAGGATTATTGAAGCCGACAGAGGGGACAGTTTATGTGAATCAATTTCCTCTAACACAATTTAATTTGGAAGATTATTATGAAAAAGTTTTTTATTTATCTCAAGATGTGCCAATATTTCAAGGAACGTTGAAAGAAAATATTGTATTGAATCAAGAAATTTCTGATGAACAAGTAATTGAAGCTATGTATCGTTTTCAGTTGGGGGAACTTTATGAACGGTTGCCGGAAGGTTTAAACACTATTGTGAGTGAAAAAGGAATGAATTTTTCTGGTGGCGAGAAACAACGGATTGCTTTTACACGCTTAGCATTTACACAAGCAGAGATCCTTATTTTAGATGAGGCGACTTCTGCATTGGACGAAAAGACCGAAGAAAAAGTGTTACAAGAAGTACAAAAATTTACCCTCAATAAGTTGACTATTTTGGTTACTCATCGACCTAAAACCCTGCGATTTGTAGATGAAATTATTGATTTAAATGAGTGAACTTGTTAGCTCTTTGGCGCTTCTTTTGCTACACTTTTTATAAGAATTGAGAGAAAGGGGCAATTGTTGATGAATAATAATGAGCAAGAATTAGCGGAATTTTGGGATGAATTTGCAGAAGAATATGAAGAAATTCAACAAGAATCGCCATTTCCAATTGCTCGAGAATTACGTGATTTCTTGGTCCAAGAAGGCATTTTTCCGTGTCAGACATTTCTGGATATCGCAGGTGGGACGGGACGATACTTACCTTTTTTTCAAGAGCAAGTCACGGAGTATACGCTAGCCGATATTTCTCAGAGAATGTTGGAGATTGCGGAAGCAAAAGCACAAAGCAACGTTGTTTTTCTTCACCAAAGCCAAGAAAGACTGATTGAGACTGGGAAAAAATTTCAAGTTGTTTTTTCAGCCATGAATCCTGCTTTGGATACGCCGGAAAAAGTTAATGCATTGTGCCAATTAAGTGAGAAATGGTGTCTTATATTTCGGCTAGTGGAAGAGCAAGATTCGTTATTTTCTCCTTTTGAGCAAGAGAGCAACCCGCAGTTAAATTGGATGGCAAAATACAAAGCATTTCTAAAAAAAGAACAGCGACCCTTTTTCACAAAAAAATTTTTCTTTGAAGCATCAGAAACTATTTCAAAAGACTTTTTCCGCAGCTATTTTGAAGAACAATGGTCAGTTCCAATTTTAGAACAACGCGTACAAGAAATTTTTGGTTCTCATGAAATTAAGCAAAATCAGCATACCGTTATTTATGAATTAATTGTTATTTCATGTAAAAAAACAACCAGCGATGACTAATTATCGCTGGTTGTTTTTCGGTTATTTAATTGTGCGAAAGCTTTTTCTGGAATCTCTTTTTTATCAATTTTGACAGGAGATTGGATGATTCTTTTTTTACTAATGGTTGCTTCTATGTAAGCATTCGGTTCCAAAGGTTGAGGATTTTTGTCTGTCCGTTCGTAATCCATGACTTGCGTTTTTCCATTACTTTTAACAAAAGTTAATGCGTATTTTAATGAATATAGACCAGAGACTGGTTGTTTTTGATTGTTTAATGCTTGTTTTCTTTCAGGAATTTCTAGAGGAACTTGTGCATAGGCTTTTTCACCCTTATATGTATCTGCATAAAAACGATAGCTTATATAACCACCAACAATCAATACGCCAATCAATAAAATAGCGCCAATTTTTTTCATTTTTTCTCCTCCTAACAATTTACAAAAATAGTATAGCAAAAGAAGACGGCTTTTGAACATCGAAAAAACGAACAGTTATCTTACAAAACTGTTCGTTTTTTCGGTCTATTTAGCTTTCATCAGAGAGTAGAAAGGAATCATTTTTCTTACGATAACTAAAGAAAATAACAAAGTACAATAGGCCTGTTAAAAGAGTAACGCCTAACGAATTTGTAAATAAGATGCCAATAAAGATGAGGCCTAAAATGATTAAAGCAAGAAGATTAATACTTTTTTCAAAGAGAGACCCTCGTTTTAAAGACAGAACAAACGCCGCAGCGCTAATTAAAATCCAAATTAACAAGACAGTGTAAGAGAGAGAACCGGCTAAGTAACCAAATAATTCATCGCCAACAAAATAAGAAAGAATAACGCCCAGATATAAAACACTGGCGCAGAAGAAAACTGAACGTTGAGGTACTTGGTGCTTGTTTAAAACCGCAAGTTTACTCATGGGTCCTTTTTTATCTTTTAAGCGAAAATATAAAAGGCGAGAAGAGGCGTATACCCCAGAATTAATAGAAGAAAACAAGGCTAAAATAATCACAAAATTTACGATGTCAGCAGCAAAAGGAATATTCATTTTTTCAAAAACCATAACAAATGGACTCACCGTTGTGCCTGCTAATGTATTCCAAGGGAAAATAATCAAAAGTAAGAATAATGGAATGATATAGAAGGAAATAATCCGTCCCATCACACCACGAATCGCCTTAGGAATGGCTTTTTTAGGATCATCTGCTTCACTGACAGTAATCGCGATTAATTCTGAACCGCCATAAGAATAAATAACTACTAATAAAGAATTAACAATACCTTTCATGCCATGTGGGGCGAAGCCACCATGATCGGTGATACTTTGTAAAGTAGGGAAGACACCACTGCCTAGCATTTGTTGTCCCACCAGATAAACACCAAAAATAATTAACAAAATGATGACACTAATTTTAGCAAACGCCAACCAATATTCTGTTTCTGCAAATAAACGAACCGAGTAAAGATTGATGAGCGTCGTTAAAATAGCTAAAATGAAAACAAAAAACCAAGCAGGAATATTAGGAAACCAAAGTTGTAAAAAGGAAGCTGCGGCAACCGCTTCTGCGATAATATTAATTGTCCACATGGAATAATAAACCCAATCAATAAAATCAGCAGAATGTGCACCTAAAAATGGTCGAACTAAGCCAGACAAACCATGATGTGTGTCTCCGCCATCTAAAACGAGTTTTCCTAAACCACTCATGACGATGAAGAGAACAGCACCGCCAATTAGAAAGGCGATTAAAACAGAAGGACCAGCAATACCAATTGCTTCGCCACTTCCTTTAAAAAGACCTGCGCCAATCGCTCCCCCTAAGGCTAACATCGTAATGTGGCGCGAGCTTAATTGTTTTTTTAAGGTTGTTTGTTGTGTTTCACTCATAGGATTCTCCTTTAATTGAAAAAAATAATATGAAAATAACTTTCTTTATTATATACAATTTTCTGACAATTACAACTATTCTGTCAATGAAAATGAAAAAATAAGTGAAAAATATTATGAAAATAAAAAAATTGAGCAATTTAAGTGATTAAAATCGCTCAATTTTTTTATTAATTTTTATTTTTTAATAGAGTCATAATTGTTAATGGAACAGTAATGACTACATAGCCGATGATACTAGCCACTACTAAATAAGCTATAGGACTCGAGAAATTAAATAAGTCCGTTAAAAGTATTGCGACAATCATTGAAATAGCATAACAAATGAATAATTGAATAAACCGCTTTGCAGACAAAAAATCACCTCTTCCTAATTAGTAAAAGTCTCTTTTCAATCATTTAGTATACACCTGAAAAGAAGAATAAACTATCATTAATTAAAAGAAAAAGTGAAACAACTAGCGGATTTTTTGTTCAGCTAATTATCTTAAGAATTAGAAAATGGGACATAAGTCATCTCGACTTATGTCCCATTTTCATTTATGACGTTGGCTTCGTGTAAATTGAGAAGTCTCGTCCTCTCTAGTGGTTGGTTGCTGTGTTCGTTGTACGGTTTGCTTTTCCGGCTCGCTCTTTTTTGCAACATCAGTCACAACATTTGGCTTCTGGGAAGGGGGAACAGTTGTTTTTTTGTTTAAAGTTGGCGTAGTTCTTTTTGTTTCTTTCTTTTGTTTCTTTTTATTATTTTTATCATTTCCAGTGACTGTCAAATAGATAATCAGAAAAATCATTAGGATCGTTGCAACAATTAATAGAATAAACATGTTAAATGAAATGAACATGCATGGCCCTCGTTTCTCGTTTTTTCTTAGTTTACCAAAATTTCAAAATTTCGTCACTCTTTTCTTCAGAAAAAACGAATTTCAAAGGGGTTAAAAGAAACTTTTATAAAAAAGCCTCCTTTTTTGTGTGAAAATGCACAAAATTTCTGGAATCGTTTGCTGTTAAAACCAGATACTGGTAAAATAATTATTGTATAAGAATCATTTTAAAAAACGATTTTTGTTACAAATAACGTATTTGTTGAAAAGGCACTGTGAAGTAGTTAGAGACGACAGCCAAGTGACTTTTAATGACAGCCGCCCAATTAATTTCATGGAGCCTTTTCGTAGAAAACGAGGAGGTTATTTTGCGTGAAAGTGAGTATATTTTCGACATGCGTGGTGGATTTACTTTTTCCAAATGTAGGGCAAGCAATGGTAGAGGTTTTGGAACGGTATGGCTGTGAAACGGTTTTACCAACAAGCCAAACGTGTTGTGGTCAGCCAACGTACAATAGTGGCTATGTGACAGAGAGCACGACAACGCTTAAGAATCAAATTGATAGTTTTGACGGTGCCGATTATGTGGTGGGACCTGCGGGGTCTTGTGTCGGCATGATGAAAGAATACCACAAATTTTTAGCAGATGATCCTATTTATGGGCCAAAAGCACAACGTTTAGCTGAGCGAACTTATGAGTTTAGTCAGTTTCTTTATCGTGTCTTAGGGGTCAAAGATGTTGGCGCAACGTTACATGGGAAAGCCACTTATCATCGTTCTTGTCATATGACGCGAATTTTAAATGAACGAGAATCACCCTTTGTTTTGTTGGATCATGTGAAAGGATTAGAAATGATTCCTTTAGGACATCTTGAAAATTGTTGCGGATTTGGCGGAACGTTTTCAGTGAAAATGCCAGCTATTTCTGAACAAATGGTGACGGAAAAAATGAACGATGTGATTGATACAGGCGCAGAAATTTTAATTAGTGCGGATATGGGTTGCCTGATGAATATCGGGGGTAAATTCAATCGTGATGGGAAAAAGATTAAGATTATGCATATTGCAGAAGTCCTTAATCACGAAGTGGATGAAGCACGCATGGACCAACCACAAATCATATCGGTAGGGTAAGGGGGAAGAACTGTGGGATTATCAACGAGTAATAAGCCGTTAAGTGAACGAATTGAAGAAAGTAAAAAAGATGTGTTTATGCAAAAGGCTGTCGCCAAAGCACAAGATGCCCAATGGGAGAAGCGAGAAGGTGCGCGGGAAGTTTTAGGCAATTGGCCACAATGGCGTGAACTGGGAGAACAAATTCGCCAACATACAATTCAGTATCTGCCTGACTATTTAGAAGAGTTCAGTGATAACGTCGCCAAACGAGGTGGCAAAGTCTTTTTTGCTCAAACCGCCGAAGAGGCCAATGAATATGTGAAACAAGTGGTTCTAGAAAAAAAGGCGAAAAAAATTGTGAAATCTAAATCAATGGTGACGACCGAAGTCGATATTGATCCAATGTTATTGGGATTAGACGATGTCAGTGTGATGGAAACAGACTTGGCGGAATTCATTTTACAAATGGATGACTGGGATGAACCGTCACATATTGTTTTCCCAAGTATTCATAAAAATCGCGAACAGATTCGTCAGGTTTTTGCGAAAAAATTAGGGTATCAAGGGGATAATGACCCGGTAAATTTGGCACGCTGTGCACGAGAAGTGATGCGCAAATTCTTTTTGGAAGCGGAGATTGGCATTACAGGTTGTAATTTCGCTATTGCGGATAGCGGCTTAATTAACTTAAATACAAATGAAGGAAATGCTGATTTGACCATCAGTATTCCTAAGACACAAATCGTGTTAATGGGGATGGAAAGAATCGTACCAACAATGCGTGAAGCAGAGGTTTTAGATAACCTTTTAGCCAGAAGTGCCGTTGGTCAAAATTTAACAACGTATGTGACGTTTGCTGGGCAAAAAAATGCGGATGAATCCGATGGTCCAGAAGAATTTCACGTGGTCATTTTGGATAATGGGCGTTCAAAAGCGTTAGGAACAGCCTTTCAGCCGGTCTTACAGTGTATTCGTTGTGGGTCTTGTCTGAACGTTTGTCCGGTCTATCGCCATATTGGTGGGCACGGTTATGGCTCTATTTATCCAGGCCCAATTGGTGCTGTGCTTTCTCCAATTTTGGGTGGATATAAACAGTTTGGGGAATTGCCTTATGCGTCTAGTCTTTGTGGGGCATGTACGGAAACGTGTCCTGTGAAAATTCCATTGCACGAATTATTAATTGAACATCGTAAAGTGATGACCGATGATCTGAAAATGAAACATGGATTTGAAGATTTCCAAATGCGTATGGTAGGTAAAGCCACTGGTTCACCAGCAATGTTTAAAGCAGCCATGAAAGTCGATCATGCTGCAGCGGGCATTTTAAGTAAACAAAAAGACATTACTGTTGAAAACATGTACAATCATGGGGGCTACCTTGATAAAGGACCAGGGTTAGTAAAAGGTTGGACCGATGTTCGTGATTTGCCAAGACCACCAAAATCTTCAGAAAACTTCAGAAGTTGGTTCAAAAAACATCAAGAAGGTGAAAAAAATGACTAACGAAGCGATTCAAAATCGAGAACCTTTTTTACAAAATCTACGAGAAAAATTAGGCGTAGAAAAACAGCCTGTTTCGGCCCATCCATTTGAGCCAGTTAATCATTTACCAGAAGAACAGTTGGCAGATAAAACACCAGCAGAGCTATTAACGATTGTGAAAGAACGTGTGGAAACGATTCACACGAACTTAGTGGAAACCACACAAGAAAATTTACTGACGACGATTCAGCAAATTGTTGCTGAGTTTGGTGGGGGCAATCTTTTATTGCCAACAGATGCACGTTTTGAAGCCTATGGATTAGCTGATTTAGCTAAGTCATTAGAGGCTGTTTCTGTTAAGCAATGGCAACCTGGAAGTGAGCAACGAGAAGCGAATATTCAAACAGCTGCTCAGGCAAATATTGCGATTGCCTTTGCTGAGTTTTTACTAGCTGAATCAGGAACGATTGTGGTGGAGTCCAATGCGGGACAAGGCAGAGCCTTACATTTTTTACCGAAGCATTACATTTCAATTATACCGTTTAGCAAACTCGTTCCACGTTCGACTCAGCCAGCAGCTTTTTATACAGAAAAAATAGAAAAAGGCGAAAAAATCGGCTCAGCGATTCACTTTATTTCAGGGCCTTCTAATTCAGGAGATATTGAAATGCAACTGGTTGTCGGGTTGCATGGTCCTTTAGAAGTTTGTTACGTGGTTGTGATGGATCGCTAAAACGCTAGAAGCATAATCAATTCAGCCCTTTTTAGAATTGATTATGTTTTTTTATGAGCAGGATCAAAAAAGTAAGAATCAAATTTGAAAGAAATACGTTTTTTTTCTGACCATTTTGTAAAAAAAGCGTACATAAAAATTAATTGGGTGTTAAGCACTATAGGATTGATTTACTTTGTGGTAGAATATGAGACATAAGATAATAAGGTTTTTGGAGGAATGAGTTTGAAATCAAAAGAATTAATTAAAACAGTCGTCTTTTTTGCCTGTTTAGCTTTGGGTCTGTTTTTACTGAGACAATTTGTATTTACGCCTGTCGTAGTGAGAGGTCATTCAATGGATCCAACGTTAGCAGATGGTGAACGGGTAATTACGTTAAAAAACACAGAAATTAATCGTTTCGATATTATTACTTTCCCAGCGCCAGATGAACCAGATAAAAATTATATTAAACGTGTGATTGGTTTACCTGGAGATACAATTGCGTACAAGGATGATACGTTGTACATCAATGGAAAAGAAGTTGACGAACCCTATTTAGATGAATTTAAAAAAGCCTTAACAGATGGTCAACCTTTGACAGGCGATTTTTCACTAAAAGAAAAAGTACCAGCAGATAGCTACTTTGTTTTAGGTGATAATCGACGGAATTCAAAAGACGGTCGTGTCATTGGTTTTATTCATAAAAAAGATATTTTGGGTGAAGTGAAATTTGTGATGTGGCCATTCTCACGGTTTGGTCCGATACCAGAAGTGTCAAAACAATAAAAGAGACAATGAGTAAAAGAGAAGGACGGAAATGTGTAAAAACAAACACATGTTTCCGTCCTTCTTTTGTGGTAAAATAAAGGCAGTGCAAAGGAAAAGGATGTGAAACCATGAGTGTGCAGTTTATTAGAGGAACCGCTGTGGCAGATTTAGAAGCGCCACTTATACAGGCGACAAAACAATGGCTAGAGGAAGACGCACAGCATGAAGTATTCTATTTAGTCCCGAACCATATTAAGTTTGAGCAAGAAATTCAAGTCTTGCAAAAGTTACGTCAATTACAGACAACTACGTCTGATTCAATAACCAGTACCCGTCTGCAGGTTTTTAGTTTTTATCGTTTGGCTTGGTACTATTTACAACATACACCTTTTTACTCGGCAGATGTTTTATCTGATGCAGGCGCTGCGATGATTTTCCGCAAAATTTTAGTAGAAGCAGAAGAAGAGTTACAAATTTTTAGAGGTGAAATTAACAAGCCCGGCTTTATTCAGCAACTATTTCAGCTTTATCAAGAAATGCGCGAAGGCAATATTGAGATTGCGGAGCTTTATCCATTCTTAGAAAAACAAACGGAGAACCCTAAAGGACAAGATTTACAACTTAAGTTTCAAGATTTAACGTTAATTTTTACGCGATTCCAATTACAAATGAGTCAGTATGGCTATGAATCAGCGGAGATTATTCAACATTTAAGCGAGTATTTACAAACGGTTGATTTGTCGAATGTTCAATTCGTTATTTCAGGCTATCAGCAGTTTACTGCCAGAGAATTAAAGTTGATTGAAGTGCTAATGGCGCAAGCAGGTTCTGTGAAAGTAGCCCTCGTATTGGACAAACAATATCCGCATGACTTACCTGATCCGCGGTCGTTATTTTATGAAGCGGGACAAACCTATCATCAGCTTTATCAACTAGCAAGACAGAAGCAAATTCCGATTCTTTCAGATTATGTGGAAAAGAAAGAGGTATTAATTACAAATCCAGACTTGCAAGGATTAAATGATTATTGGATTCAATCGCAAGAACACCTGCCTCCATTAAGCACAACTGACTGGAGGGGCGATGGCTTATTTCTGTGGCGTGCTGAAAACGTTAAAGAAGAATTAACACATGTTGCAACCGAAATTCGCCGTTTAGTGGTGGAAGAAGGGTATCGGTACAAAGAAATTCAGGTGTTGACTCGTGATTTAGATTGTTATGAAAATTTATTAGAACCGATTTTTGCGGAACACGAGATTCCTGTTTATGTCGACCGAGATATGGCTATGGATCGGCATCCTTTAGTCGAATGGATTGAATCTTTATTTGCTATTCATTCGTACAATTATCGTTATCGTGATGTGCTCCGGTTTTTGAGAACGGAATTATTTATGCCAATGAATCAACTCGCTACTTCTGAAGAAAGCTTGACTGATTGGTTAAACCAACGGAACGCTTGGCGCAGAAAAGTTGATATTACCGAAAATGTGGTCCTGGCATACGGCTATGAAGGTTATTATTGGTCGCAAGAAAAAGATTGGGAATTTATTCGGTATGATTTTGAAGCGGAAGAGCAAGAAGATGTCGCTACGATGGAAGAAGAGTCAAATGCGATTCGTCAATCGCTTCAACGGCTGCTACCTAGTTACTTTCAAGCAATGATAAGTGCCAAAACTGGTTTGGAAGCAGCGACCGTCTTCTATCACTTTTTACTGCAAAGTGGTGTGGCAACACAATTAAAAATGTGGCGCTTACAAGCTATCGAAGCCGGTCAACTAGAAACAGCTCGTAACCATGAACAGACTTGGGATGCATTGATGTCGTTACTAGATGAATACGTCACTGTTTACGGAGAAAGTTCGTTTGATTTTACAACGTTTCAAGAAATATTTGTTAGTGGCTTGGAAGGTTTGCACTATAGTAAAGTGCCGACAGCGATTGACCAAGTACAAGTTCGCGCAATGGATTTAACTCGACCTGGCGCTGCCAAGGTTACTTTTGCTATTGGGATGACGGAAGAAATTTTTCCACAAAAGATTGAAAATAAAACACTATTGTCTGATGAAGAACGGCAGACAATCAATGATACTTTAACGGAAAACCAATATTTACGTGGGACAACCGGACGCAAAATTGCGCAAGAACCTTATGTTGCGTATCTCGTCTTTTCTTCTGCGCGAGAACGGTTATATTTAACCTATCCAAGTGTTAAAGATACCGCTCAAGAAGTCAAACCGTCTCCTTATTTTAAAAATATCCAAAAAGATTTAAACTTGCCCGTTTTTGAAAAAAATGAAACAACCATTTTCGATGATGAAACGACCAGTTTAGCCCATATTAGTACGTATCGGACGTTAATCGGTGAATTAACGCGTTTGAAAAGACAACGGAAAGAAACACAAGAAGGATTGTTGCCTTTCTGGTTAAATATGGAAAAAGCGCTAATGAACCAATCAATTGCGCCGCTAGCCAAGCAAGTTTTCGAAAGTTTAACGCATCAAAATATTCCTGAAAAGATTGATGAGGTCTTAGCAGAACCTTTATATGGTAAAGATATTTATACATCTGTTTCTCGGATGGAGAGTTTTTATCGGTGTCAATATCAATACTTTTCTCGCTATGGCTTACGTTTGAAAGAAAGAGATGTCTTTGGGCTTTCACCAGCAGCTACAGGGGAATTTTTCCATGAAGCATTGGATCAGTTCTTTAAATTATTGATTATGAATCAACGGAACTTATCTGAATTAACCGATCAGGAAGTCAATTTATTGGCGGAGGAAGTACTAAATAGTATTTTAGGGGATGCGCGTTTTTCTGTATTAACGACCTCTAGTCGCATGAACTATATTCGCTATCAATTAAGTCAAACAATTAAAAAAGTCAGTTGGGCGCTGAAACGCCAAAGCCAACGAAGTGGCATGACGACTGTTCAAACAGAAGTGTTATTTGGCCAAATTGCCGCTAAAAAAGGAATTTCTGGTTTGGAATTACCATTAAAAAATCAAGGGAAGATTCATGTTCGGGGAAAAATCGACCGGATTGATCAATTGGTTACACCCGAATCAACCTATTTAGGTGTGATTGATTATAAATCGAGTCACCGTAAATTTAATATGACAGAAGCGTATTACGGCTTAGCCATGCAAATGCTGACGTACTTGGATGTGGCTTTAATGGATGCTGTGCAATTAGTTGGTCAAGAAGCTAAACCTGCTGGCTCACTTTATCTGCATGTACACAATCCTACGTTATCTTATGAAGGCAAAGACGACATTGAACAACAAATGCTTAAAAAATATCAGTTTGATGGTCTTTTGATGAAAGACCCAGATTTATTGGATCATTTAGATACGAGTCTGCAAGCTAAACAAAGTTCGTTGCTGTTTCCGATTGAAGAATCCGCCAAAGAACAAATTAAACCTGGTCGTCGCCAAGAAGATAAATTTGTGACAGAACCAGAATTAGGCGCGTTGCTTTCCCATAACCGAAATAAATTTATTGAAGCGGGGAATCAAATTATTGGCGGCGAAGTTCAACTTAATCCCGCTTATCAAGGCAAGGAACGGATTGCTTGTCGCTATTGTCCGTTTCGAAGTGTCTGTGATTTTGATGTGATGTTAAAAGAAAATAATTATCATCGTATTGAGAATTTATCCAAAGAGGAAATTATGGCGCGCTTGTTAAACAAAGATGAGGAAGGAGCAACCGAAGATGAGTAAAACAATTCCACTACGTCCAGCCAATGAGCAATTCACCGACAGTCAATGGCAAGCGGTGTTTGATGGCGATGAAAATATCTTAGTTTCTGCTTCGGCTGGCTCAGGAAAAACCACCGTTTTAGTCCGCCGTGTCATTGAAAAAGTCAAAAGCGGCGTCGATATCGATCGTCTCTTGATTGTGACGTACACTGAAGCCGCCGCCCGTGAGATGAAAGAACGTATCCAAGTGGCTTTACAAAAGGCAATGAATGAAGAACAAGATCCAGAAAGAAGACGGCATTTTTCTCGTCAAATTGCTCTTTTGCCAACAGCCAATATCAGCACGTTACATGCCTTTTGTTTAACTGTTATTCGTCGTTTTTATTATTTAATTGACATAGATCCAGTTTTTCGGATGTTAACAGATGAAACAGAAACATTGTTATTAAAAGAAGATGTTTGGGATGCATTACGTGAACAATTTTATGCGGAAAATCAAGAAGAATTTTACCAATTAACAGCGAATTTTTCCAATGACCGTAGTGATGACGGACTCACTAACTTAATTTTTTCTTTTTATGAATTTGCCAAAGCCAATCCTGATCCAGAGGCGTGGATTAATGGCTTAACACAAGCCTACGAAGTAGGGGATCAGCTAGGCGAATCAACGTTATTTCAGACGTATTTAAAACCGCTAGCCGTTGAGACGTTACAACGAACTCTTCAGCGTTACGAAGAAATGGTGACCTTAACAGAGGGCGAAGAGAAACTTCAAAAGATTTGGTATTTAGCTCAAAATGAAAAGGAACAAACAAAACAATTTTTACAATTTTTAGAGAGAAATGATTTAGAAAGCGCCTATAATTTGACTGAATTGTTAAGCTTTGACCGCTACCCAACGGTTCGTGCCGAAGAGTTGAAACCAACCGCGGAACAAGCCAAACAGTTACGAGAACAAAATAAAAAAGCGTTAAATGATTTGAAAAAGCAACTGTTTACACTTTCTCCAGATGCCATGAAACAAGTCTTGAAAGAGGCCACGCCCATTGTTCAAGAAATGGCTCACGTGGGGAAACAATTTATGGAGGCCTATGGCGCAGAAAAACGGCTTAAAAATTTAGTGGATTTTAACGATTTAGAACATTATACGTTAGCTATTTTAGCGAAAAATCAGGCAGATGGCTGGCAAGCATCAGAAGCCTCTCTTTACTATCGCGAAAAATTTGATGAAGTGTTAGTCGATGAATACCAAGATATCAATCAATTACAAGAATCTATTTTGTATTGGTTGCGCCGCCCGCTTAGCGCAGAAGGAAACCTTTTTATGGTAGGGGATGTGAAACAGTCTATTTATTCTTTCCGCTTGGCAGATCCTACGTTGTTTATTGAAAAATACAATCAGTATGGGCAAGGCAAAGAGGGCAAACGAATTATTCTAGCTGAAAATTTTCGTTCCCGCAAAGACGTTTTAGACTTTACGAATTTAGTATTTAGTCAATTAATGGATGAGCGAGTGGGCCAAATTGCTTACGATGAGTCAGCCGCTTTGGTTCATGGCTTTGATCAATTTTCGGAGGCGGCTGATTATTCAACTGAATTGCTAATTTATGAAAAAAAAGCAACAGAATCAGTTGAATTTCCAGAATTACAATCCCCTGAGTTGTTGATTGAAGATAAGACAGAAGGGGAACTTTACGTTACTGCTTTGAAAATTCGTGAATTAATTGACCAAAATTTCTTGATTTATGATAAAAAGCTGAAAACGGATCGACCGATTACTTATCAAGATATTGTCTTATTAACGCCTACGAAGAAAAATAATTTAACTATTTTAGATGTTTTTAAATCATTAGAAATTCCAGTTCAAGTCAATGATGCTCAAAATTATTTCCAAGCAACGGAAATTCGTACAATGATTGCCTTGCTTCAATTGATTGATAATCCCTATCAAGACATTCCTTTGGCAGCTGTGTTACGTTCACCAATTGTTGGATTAAAAGAAAACGAATTAGTGCTTATTCGTTTGGCTAATAAGGAAACCAGTTACTACGAAGCATTTTTAACGTTTAATCAAAAGATGGAACCAACCATGGAGGAAGCAGTTGTTCAGGAAAAAACTATACGTTTTGCTGAATCATTAGAAAAATGGCGGGAACAGGCTCGACGCAATCAGATTAGCACCTTGCTGTGGACGATTTATCGGGAAACGGCCTATCTTGATTATGTTGGCGGGTTGCCTGTTGGCAAACAACGCCAAGCCAATTTATATGCGTTGGTCGATCGGGCCGCGGCGTATGAAAAAACAACCTTCCGCGGATTATTTCAATTTGTTCGCTTCATCGAAAAAATGCAAGAAAAAGACAAAGATTTAGCAGAACCAGTCGTTTTAAGTGAAGAGAATGCCGTACGCGTCATGACGATTCACGCTAGTAAAGGGTTAGAATTTCCGGTGGTATTCGTTTTAGATATGACCAAAGAATTTAATGTCAGTGATTTGAATGAAGGCTATATCTTTGAAGAAAATTTAGGGGTAGGCATTCGTTATTTACAACCTGAAGAACGAGTTATGTACGATACTTTACCATTTTTGGCGATTAAACAAGTACGATTGAGAAAATTACTATCCGAAGAAATGCGGAAGTTATATGTGGCGTTGACACGTGCAGAACAGAAACTTTTTCTGGTAGGCTCCTATAAAGACCAAGCGGCAATGTGGAAAGAGTGGCTGAAAGTTGGCGATGTAGAAACACTGGTGCTACCAGCTGAAAATCGCTTGCAAAGTAAAAGTAGTTTAATGAATTGGGTAGGGATGACATTGGTACGTCATCAAAAAGCCGATGAATATCAGCAAGAAGTAGTAGTAAGTAACGTTCCGCAAGTCAAAAAGCACCCAGCTAACTTTCATATTCAGTGGTTCAACGAAGAACAACTACGAGCAGCCATTCAGCAATTACAATTGCCAGAAAGACAAGCAGAGGATTTAGCCGAAAAAGCGCAATTATCTGCTGACAAAATCAATCGTGGTCTTGCACGGTTAAGTTTCAATTATCCGTTTGAAGTGGCTACTCGGACCACCAGTTATCAGTCTGTTTCTGAAATCAAGCGAGTATTTGATGACCCCGATAACAAAGAAATTGGTAAAATTGAGGTTCGGGAAGACAATACTATTCAAGCGCAACCGTTGATTGTCAATCGAATGATTGAAGGAGATTTAAGTAAGCCTAAATTTTTAGATACGGTTCAAGCGCCCTCAGCAGCTGAAATTGGGACAGCAACCCATTATTTATTACAACTAATTGATTTAAGTAAGCAACCTTCTTACGAGGAAGTGCGAGCTGTTCAAGAACGCTTAGTGGAAAATAAATTGATTTTACCAGCAATTGCTGAAAAAATGAATCTGGAACAAATCGTGGCCTTCTTTGACACCGCCTTAGGAAAACAATTGATTCAACACCATCAAACCGTTAGAAGGGAACAACCTTTTTCTATGCTGATTGAAGCAGAAGAGCTTATTCAAAATTATCCAGAAACGACACAAGATGATTTATTAATTCATGGGATTATTGATGGCTATATCGAATTAGACAATCAATGCATTTTGTATGACTATAAAACCGATCATGTAAAAGGCACCTCTCCCCAAGCGATTTCTGAAATTGTCGAACGGTATCGCGGACAGATGAATCTTTATCGTAGAGCGCTACAAGAGGCAACGCATAAAGAGGTGTCGCACGTCTATTTAATTTTATTAAATGGAGGAGTAATTATTGACATGCAGACAGGAAATGTTGTAGATTTTATAAAGTAGAAAAAATTAGAAGCAGAAACACTTACATTTTGTAAGGAATGTGCTATACTCATTGAAGAGGTGAGGAAGATGGAAAAAGTAAAAACAGAATCGTTTGTACTTTGTCCCAAATTTGAAAAATCATTTTCAATACTTGGTAAAAAATGGAATGGTTTAATTATTGCTGTTTTATTAGAACGAGGTCCTCAACGTTTTGGCGAATTAAAAGAAAAAATTCCAATGTTAAGTGATCGTGTCTTAGTAGAGCGATTGAAGGAACTAGAAGCTGAAGGAATTATCACCAAAGCTGTTCGTTGCGGTGAAGGAAATCGCTTAGAATATTTCCTGACCGAAAAAGGCGAAGACTTGCAATTAGCAATGGAACAAATTCAACATTGGGCAGAAAAATGGGTAAAAGACGAAGAATGCAGTTGACCGCAAGCAAAACTTCTTGTAAACTAAACGTAATTAAATAACTAAAAAAACAGTGATGGAAACAAGTAGTTTGAATTGACGTGTTTTAGGGAGAGTCAGCCAGAGACTGGAAGCTGATTTACACAGTCACCAAGCGAAATTCACTTCCTGAGTTTGTTTGTTTTCAAGAAGAAAGCAAACCGGTAATTGCCGTTAAATGAAATGAGTGCATGACAACAATTTGTTATGAATTAGGATGGTAACACGATAGCTCGTTCCTTTGAAAGGAATGGGTTATCGTTTTTTTTAGTTTAAATAAAAGATAGAGGGGAACGCATAATGACATTACAAGCGCAATTAGAAGCTCTTAGAGACAATACGCTCAAAGAAATCGCACAAGTTGCTACTTTAAAAGAATTAAACCAAATTCGCGTAGAAACATTAGGAAAAAAAGGGCCAATCACCGAAGTATTAAGAGGCATGAAAAACCTTTCACCAGAAGAACGACCAGTGGTGGGGGGCTTTGCAAATGAAATTCGTGATTTATTAACAGAAGCAATTGATGCGCGCAAAGTTGTTTTAGAAAACGAAGCGTTAAATGCGGCACTAAAAGAAGAAAGTTTAGATGTAACTTTACCTGGGAAACAAATGCCTCAAGGCACACGTCATATTTTGACACAAGTTATGGAAGAGATTGAAGATATTTTCTTAGGCATGGGTTATCAAGTAGTGGAAGGATACGAAGTAGAATCCGATCATTATAATTTCGAACGCATGAATCTACCAAAAGATCATCCGGCACGCGACATGCAAGATACGTTTTATATTTCAGATGAGATGTTAATTCGTACGCATACTTCACCAGTTCAAGCTCGAACAATGGAAAAACACGATTTTTCAAAAGGTGCATTACGAATGATTTCTCCTGGGAAAGTATTCCGTCGTGATACAGATGATGCGACACATAGTCACCAATTCCATCAGATTGAAGGCCTTGTTGTCGATAAAAATGTCACAATGGGTGATTTAAAAGGGACGTTAGAAGTCATGATGAAAAAAATGTTTGGTGAAGATCGTAAAATTCGTTTACGTCCTAGCTATTTCCCTTTTACAGAACCTTCAGTCGAAGTAGATGTTAGCTGTTTTAAATGTGGCGGCGCAGGTTGTAACGTCTGCAAACATACAGGTTGGATTGAAATTTTAGGTGCGGGGATGGTTCATCCAGATGTGTTACAAATGTCAGGGATTGATCCAACAGAGTACTCAGGCTTTGCCTTTGGCTTAGGACCAGATCGCGTTGCTATGTTACGTTATGGTGTAAATGATATCCGTAATTTTTATCAAAATGATTTACGTTTCTTAAATCAATTCAAGGTAAAGGAGTAGTTGAAAAATGTTAGTTTCTTATAAATGGTTAAATGAATATGTTAATCTTTCAAACGTTACTCCGCAAGAATTAGCGGACAAAATGTCTGTGACAGGTATCGAAGTTGAGGGCGTTGCTGTACCTGAAGAAGGATTAAAGAAAATTGTTGTCGGTGAAGTAAAAGAATGTGTTCCTCACCCAAACTCTGACCACTTATCAATTTGCCAAGTAGACATCGGTGAAGAAGAATTGTCACAAATTGTTTGTGGAGCACCAAATGTAAAAGCAGGAATTAAAGTCATCGTAGCATTACCTGGTTCAAGAATTGCAGGAAATCAAAAAATTAAAAAAGGTAAAATGCGTGGCGAAGTCTCTAACGGAATGATTTGTTCGTTAGAAGAGCTAGGATATTCAGACAATGTCGTACCAAAAGCCTATGCTGAAGGGATTTATTATTTACCTCAAGAAGCAGTGAATGGGACACCTGTTTTCCCTTATTTAGACATGGATGATGCGATTATTGAATTATCAATTACACCAAACCGTGCAGATGCACTAAGTATGAGAGGGGTAGCCTATGAAGTTGGCGCAATTTATCGTCAAACGCCTCAGTTTAATGATCCCGAACTCAAAGAAGATGCTTCAGATAACGTGGGAAATTACGTAACAGTGACTGTTGAAGATTCACAAGATGCGCCAGCGTATCAAATTCGTGTCATTAAAGATGTGACGATTGCAGAAAGTCCTCAGTGGTTGCAAAACCGATTGATGAATGAAGGAATCCGTCCGATTAACAATGTGGTGGACGTGACAAATTATATTTTATTATTATTTGGTCAACCATTGCATGCATTTGATTACCAAAAATTAGATAGTAAAGAAATCTTGGTTCGTCGAGCAACAGCAGCAGAAGAACTAATTACATTAGATGGTGAAACACGTCAATTAACAGAAGAAAATATCGTCATTACGAATGGAAAAACGCCTGTCGGCTTAGCCGGTGTAATGGGTGGGGCTAATTCTGAAATCAGTCAAGAAACAACAACTGTGGCTTTAGAAGCGGCATTGTTCAATCCATTGTCTATTCGCAAAACGTCTAAACAATTCAATTTACGGAGTGAATCTTCAAGTAGATTTGAAAAAGGCATCAACCAAGCGACAGTTGGGCTAGCTTGTGATGTGGCAGCCGCGATGATTGCAGAGTTAGCCAACGGAACAGTGGTCTCAGGCACTGCAGTTGGTTCTGAAGTGGCCGTTAAAGAAGCGCAGGTAGCTGTGACTTTAGAACGAATCAACCAATATTTAGGCACTGCATTAGATGAAGCAACGGTGAATGAAATTTTTGAAGCACTCGGTTTTGCTTATGAAGTAAATCAAGGCGCATATGAAATTACGATTCCACCAAGACGTTGGGATATTGCGATTGAAGCAGATATTATTGAAGAAGTGGCGCGCATTTATGGATATGATCATTTACCTTCAACATTGCCAAGTGGAGAAACAGTTGCTGGAAGCCTAACCAAAGCACAACATGTTACGCGCCAATTAAAGAGCTTACTGGAAGGTCATGGTACGAGTGAAGCCATCAGCTATGCGTTGACAACAGAAGAAAAATCCCGTCAATTTATGATGAAAGAAAGTCAAACAACACGTTTGCAATGGCCAATGAGTGAAGAGCGTTCTGTGTTACGTATGAACTTAATTTCTGGTTTATTAGATGATGTCGCATACAATGTGGCACGTAAAAATAATAATATCGCCTTCTACGAAGTAGGACGCGTTTTCTACCAAACAGAAGATCCAACAAAAAATTTACCTACAGAAGAAAATCACTTAGCACTTGCTTTAACTGGTAATACAATGGTTAAAGATTGGCAAACAAAAGCAACAGCCGTTGATTTTTATACAGTAAAAGGCTTAGTGGAAAGTATTGTAGCTGTTTTAGGATTAACAGAAAAAATCAGTTATCAAGCGACAACGGCGATTCCAGAAATGCATCCAGGCCGGACAGCATGGATTTATTTAGAAGATGAAGTGGTTGGTTTTGTCGGACAAGTTCACCCAACGACAGCAAAATCGTACGATATTCCTGAAACATATGTTGCTGAATTAAACTTGCAACAATTAGTAGCTACAGAAGCAGGCGGGGTTACTTATGAAGCAGTGTCTAAATTCCCAGCAGTTTCTCGAGATATTGCTTTATTAGTCGATGAAACAGTTACCAATCAAGAACTAGTTAAAACTATTTCAGATAACGCAGGTAAATATTTGAAAGAGATTCATTTATTTGATGTATATCAAGGTGAAAAACTAGGCGCTGGCAAAAAATCAATGGCGTATAGTTTAACTTTCGTTAATGCAGAAGCGACATTAGTGGATGAAGAAATTAACCGTTCAATGGAAAAAGTTGAAAAAGCGCTAATTGAAAAACATCAAGTAGAAGTAAGATAAAATAAAAACAGGAAAGTGGGGCATAAGTCGAAATGACTTATGCCCCACTTTCTAAATCTTAAGATAATCAGCTGAACAAAAGCAGCTCCTTCGGAAATAAGCCGAAATTCTCCAAAAATTAAAGAACAATTTTCGGAAATTCCTTCTTATTTCTTGGAGCTAAACACTTTTGTCTCAGCCTCCTGTTTTTAACTACATTAATAACTTTTCGCCCAATTTCGTGAAAGCCAACGTGAAAATTGTGAGATACTAAAGTTAATAATGAAATAAATTAGGGCGACGATTCCGTAAATAGTGAATACTTGTCCTGTTTGTGCATAGCGCCCCATTAAGATATAAGATTTGCCAAAGAGTTCTTGTAAAGCAATGACGGAATACAAGAAACTTGTATCCTTGATGACAGTAACAAACTGAGAAACGATCGCTGGTAAAACATTGCGAATGGCTTGAGGCAAAACAATATGATAAAGAATTTGCCAATTTGAAAACCCTTGAGAACGTGCCGCTTCAATTTGCCCTTTATCAACACCATTTAAACCACCACGAATAATTTCCGCTAAAGCAGCGGTGGTAAACACAGTAAAACTCACAATTCCAGCAGGTGTGGATTTGATTTTGAAAATTAAAAAAATAACATAAATCCACAATAAGTTTGGAATATTACGCACTACTTCTACATAAATACTGGCAAGTAACTTCAGTGGTCCATTGGTTTGATTTCGCAAAACGGCTAGAATGGTGCCAAAAATCGTACTCAAAATAATTGAGACGAAGGAAATATAGAGCGTCAATTTTAAGCCGTTAAATAGAAATTGAAAATTATTTGCTGTCAGTAATTGACACATTTCTTCTGAAAAAGGCATCTGTTTTCCTCCTATCTACTATATGCTTTCTTATTTTTTTCTTCCATTTTTCTAGCCAAATTCGCTAATGGGAAGCAAAGAATGAAATATAAGAAACCAGCAAGCGCAAAGGCGGGAATGTAGTTCAAGTTGACAGACGACCAACTATTGGCAGCAAACATTACGTCAGCGCCAGAAATAATGGCAACTGTTGACGTATTTTTAATTAGGTTCACTACTTGATTGGTTAAAGGCGGTAACATAATCCGCCATGCTTGTGGTAAAATCACATACCGCATCGTTTGACCATACGTTAATCCTTGGGAGTAAGCCGCTTCAAATTGCCCTCTTGGGACAGCTCCGATTCCTGAGCGAACCACTTCAGAAATGTAGGCGCCATGATAGAGGCCTACACACAGAATGGCAATCGTAGTAATAGAAAATGAAAGCAGCGGGCTTAGCAGAGGAAAGCCATAATAGACTACGATAAATTGAATCAACAAAGGTGTGTTTTGAAAAAATTCTACATAGACACGACTAATTGCGTGTAAAAGTTTACTTTTGGTCGCTGATAAACTGCCAAAGAAAATGCCTAAAGCAAAGGCGACTAAGATTGCTCCTAAAGAAAGCAGAATAGTATAGAGAAAAGCCTGACCAAAAATTCGCCAATCTTGAAATAAAGCTTCCCAACGATATAAGGCAAATGGCCCTTCTTCAAGCCAGGAAATATTGGCTAACAAAAACATAAAAATCCCTCCTAAAATTTTTGATTCTTCAAGTCTTAGGAATGATTAATTTTTTAAGCCCCAGTCTTGATAAATTTTTTCTAGTGTGCCGTCTTTTTCCCATTTTTCAATTAAACCATTTAGATAATCATTTAATTCAGTATTTGCTTTCTTTGTGGTAATTCCATATTCTTGTGGCGAAAAACCATCTTTTAAAATTTCTGTCTTGCCATCCACATAGCCAGATAGGATTGATTTATCCACTGAAAATGCATCAATTCGTTTAGAAGTTAACGCTGTTTTTAATTCTGGATAGGAACCTAATTCTTGATAAGTAAATTTGATTCCTTCCTCTTGCGCTTTTTTCTCTAAGTTTTCTTTTGTCGTAGCAGATTGTGCAACGCCGATTGTTTTTCCGTCTAAATCTTTCATACTTGAGAAGTTATCCTCTTTGCGCACAAGGAAACCAATCTCATCTGTATAATAAGGAGTTGTAAAATTATAAGTCTTTTTACGTTCATCAGTAATTGTAAATGTAGCAATTACCATATCTAGTTCACCATTGTCTAAAAGGGGACCGCGCGTTTTCGCTGTCACGCCCACAAATTCCACATTCTCTTCGCTGCCAGTAATTTCTTTCGCAATCAAGCGTGCAATATCTGGTTCCATTCCTTCATTTTTGTTTGTATCAGGATTCATATAGCCAAAATTAGGAATGTCTTCTTTGACACCTACTTTAATTTTCCCCGCTTTTTTTAATTGTTCTACTGTGACCGTTTTGTTTGATGAAGCACTTTTGGAAGTTGAGTCATTGTTGCCGCTACCACAGCCAACAATGATGCCTGCTAATACAAGTAAGGAGAGTCCAGCTAGCCATTTATTTTGTTTTTTCATTGTTCATTCCTCCAATTTTTTGTTTTTTTATTCATTACCCGTTATGAATAATTTTGCTTAGAAATTCTTTTGCACGAGGGTTTTCAGTGCTTGTAAAGAAATGTTCAGGTGTTCCTTGTTCAATAATCTGTCCTTGGTCCATGAAGATTACACGGTCAGCCACTTGACGAGCAAAGCCCATTTCATGTGTGACACAAACCATGGTAATATTTTGTTTGGAAAGATCGACCATTACATCTAAAACTTCTTGAATCATTTCTGGATCAAGTGCCGAAGTCGGTTCATCAAAAAGGATAATCTCAGGATGCATATTTAAGGCACGAGCAATAGCGACCCGTTGTTGCTGCCCGCCAGAAAGCTGCGAAGGATAAGCAGAAGCTTTATCAGCCAAACCGACTCGTTCTAAATACTCCATGCCAGTACGAACCGCTTCGTCTTTGGAAACGCCCATCACTTTAATCGGTGCTAACGTTAAATTATCAATAATCGTTTTGTGAGCATATAAGTTAAAATTTTGAAAGACCATGGCAACTTTCTGGCGAACCTTTTGAATCGGTGCTTTCGGTTTGGTGATGTCAATGTTATCAATTACGACGGAACCATCATTGACTTTTTCCAATTGGTTCATACACCGAATTAATGTACTTTTGCCAGAGCCAGAGGGTCCGATAATGACAATTTTTTCTCCTTGTTCTACATTTAAAGTAATATCTTTTAAAACGTGATGCTCCCCAAAATACTTATTTACATGTTCTAAAGAAATCATAGGCAGTCTCCTTTGCAATCATTTGGCAGAAAAGATAACAGAGGATTCGGTGAGAAACATGTTATTTAAATTAAATTAACCAAATGTATTTCTAATTGTATTCTCAATGTTAGGAATTATAACATACAAAAAAATGAATTACTAGTTTTTTAATCGAAAAAGATTTCCTTCAAAAAAAGAAATAAATGAGAGCAAAACAGGAAAAATTGACAATAGTCCTTAAAAAGTAGAAAATAAAGGCAGTGAATAAAAGGCAAAGGTAGGATGAGAATGAGCAATCAAGAAGCCATTGGATTAATTGATTCTGGCGTTGGTGGATTAACTGTTTTAAAGGAAGCGCTAAAACAATTACCAAATGAACGATTAATTTATTTAGGAGATACAGCCCGTTGCCCATATGGTCCACGACCAGCCGAACAAGTCGTTCAGTTTACTTGGGAAATGGCCGATTTTTTATTGAAAAAACGAATAAAAATGCTAGTAATCGCATGTAATACCGCGACGGCTGTCGCATTAGAAGAAATTAAAGCTGCCTTGCCAATTCCAGTTGTCGGTGTTATTTTACCTGGCGCACGAGCAGCCGTTAAAGTCACAAAAAATAACAAAATTGGTGTCATAGGTACCTTAGGGACAATCAAAAGTGCTTCCTATGAAATCGCCATTAAAAGTAAGGCACCAGCAATTGAGGTGACTAGTTTAGCTTGCCCTAAATTTGTCCCCATTGTTGAAAGTAATCAATATCGTTCTTCCGTAGCAAAAAAAATTGTGGCAGAAACACTTCAAGCACTACAATTAAAAGGACTTGATACGTTGATTTTAGGTTGTACCCATTACCCGTTGTTACGTCCGGTGATTCAAAATGTGATGGGGAGTCATGTGACATTAATTGACTCAGGAGCCGAAACAGTTGGCGAAGTCAGCATGCTTCTCGATTATTTTGACATTGCCCACACGCCTGAAGCGCCTACACAGCCCCATGAATTTTATACAACTGGTTCTGCAAAAATGTTTGAAGAGATTGCAAGCAGTTGGCTTGGTATAGAGAACTTAAAAGCACAACAGATTCACTTAGGAGGAAACGAAAATGATTAGACATGATAGTCGTGCACCAAAAGAATTGCGAAAGATCACTATTGAAACCAATGTTTTTAAACATCCAGAAGGTTCGGTGGTTATTTCGTTTGGCGATACAAAAGTAATTTGCTCAGCCACTGTCGAAGAAAAGGTTCCCCCATTTTTACGAGGCGCGGGAACAGGTTGGGTAGCAGCTGAATATAGCATGCTCCCTCGCGCGACGAACACAAGAAATATTCGGGAAAGTGCGAAAGGAAAATTAACAGGGCGAACAATGGAGATTCAACGTTTGATTGGGCGGTCATTGCGAGCTGTTGTTGACTTAGAAAAGTTAGGGGAACGGAGCATTGTTGTCGATTGTGATGTGATTCAAGCAGATGGGGGAACCCGTACTGCTAGTATTACAGGCGCTTTTGTTGCTCTACGCTTAGCAGTTAATCATTTATTGATGACTGGTGCGCTAGCGGAAGACCCAATTAAAGAGCATTTAGCTGCTGTCAGCGTGGGTATTTTACCCGATGGTTATTGTGTGCTGGACTTAGATTACGCAGAGGACTCGAATGCTGCAGTGGATATGAACATCGTGATGACCGAGTCTGGTGAATTTGTGGAAATTCAAGGAACGGGTGAAGAAGCTACCTTCTCAGGAGATGAGTTAAATGCCATGCTCTTTTATGGAAAAACAGGGATCGAGGAATTAATTGCGTATCAGAAAGAAGCGCTTTATGCTTTAGCCTCTGAAGAAGTCCCTTCGCAAGATTCAGAAGAGAAAGTGATTGTCATTGCAACTAGAAATCCTGGTAAAGCGAAAGAGTTTAGTTCAATTTTTGGTGAAAAAGGATATACAGTTAAGACGTTATTAGATTATCCGAATTTGCCAGATGTAGAAGAAACTGGTCGAACATTTGAAGAAAATGCTCGTCTAAAAGCTGAAACAATTGCAGAAATTTTACAGAAACCAGTATTAGCAGATGATTCAGGATTAATTGTTGATGCGTTAGGGGGAATGCCGGGAATCTATTCTGCTCGTTTTGCTGGTGAGCCAACTAACGATGCTTCAAATAATGCGAAACTACTACATGAGTTAACGGGCGTGCCAAAAGAAAAAAGACAAGCGCGTTTCCATTGTACATTGGTTTTTGCTGAACCAAAGAAAGAAAGTCTGGTGGTCGAAGCTGAATGGCCAGGAGAAGTCGGTACGATTCCTCGTGGTGAAGGAGGCTTTGGGTACGATTCACTTTTCTATGTTCCAGAGCTTGGTAAGACGGCAGCTGAATTGTCTGGAGAAGAGAAAAATAAAGTCAGTCATCGTGGACAAGCAGTGGCAAAATTAAAAGAACAATGGGAAGAATGGCTAAAAAAATAGGAGTTGAAACGTATGAAAATCTTGGTAGTAAGCGATAACCATGGCGATCGCGACTGTTTGGTTGACTTAGTGAATCATTATGAAGGACAAGTCGATGCACTCTTTCACTGTGGTGATTCTGAATTAGAACCGACAGATGAACTTTGGCAAAAATTCATTGTAGTGCAAGGAAATTGTGATTTTTATGATGAATTTCCCAAAACTGTGACTAAAAAAGTGGGGGATCAAGTTATTTATATGACACATGGTCATTTGGCCAATGTTAGAATGGGGCTCACGACACTTGCTTTACAGGCGGAAGAAGCAGGAGCGACAATTGCCTTATTTGGTCACACTCATGTACTCGGTGCAGAGCGACACAATAACATTCTCTTTGTTAATCCGGGAAGTATTCGTTTACCTCGTGGACCAGTTCAAGAGAAAACATATGCCATAATTGAAAGTACACCTGAACAATATCTCGTTCAGTATTATAACAAAGAGCATCAACCGTTGGAACGATTAAAGGCAACGTTTACGAAGTAAGTGAATGTTAAGAAATAAGTGCTATTTTTTTATTTATCAGATTTTGAGCGTAGGACAAAAATCCAAAAGAGATTTTTGTCCTACGCTCTTTTTTAGTCGACTTGGATAACCTTTAAGCCGGTCTTACGAAGTTCTGTAATTAAAGTTGATGAGCAATGTTTGTCTGTAATCAAACAATCAAAAGCGGTAATATCAGCAATTTTAAATTTAGATGTCAAGCCGATTTTTCGATGGTCCGCGACCAGAATTTTTACTTTTGTTGTTTGTTTTATCATAAGCTCATTAATTTTTGCTTCATTGAAAATTTTTGTAGTGACGCCATGTTCTAAACTGACCCCGCTACAGCCAATTACGCAAACATCGGCATGCGTTGCGGTGATTGTGTTAATGGCAATATCTCCTACCAGAACTTCTTTGGGAAAACGTAATTCGCCTCCGGTCAAAATATAATTGTATTGAGAAACATGAGGCTTGGTGGCAATTTTTAAATTATTCGTTACGATGGTCAGATGGTCGGCCTTTAAATAATGGAGAATATTCAAAGCAGTGGAACTTGAATTAATGAAAACGGTATCATAATCACTTAGATAGCTACAAGCAACACGAGCAATGGCTTGTTTTAATAACTCCGGTCCTGATTGATCAAAGTCTTTCTGATTTTGGTCGTTGTAAATACAATACCCATATTTTCGAATGATGTCATTCTTAGTTTCTAAGACATTTAAATCACGACGAATTGTGCTTAAGGAAACATTTAAAGCATCTGCTAATTTATAGGTAGTCATTTGTTTGTTTTTTTGCAGCAGCGCGAGAATGTTTTGTTGCCTTTTTTCAATGGTTTCTAATGAACTTTTCAAGTAATACAACCTCCTTTAGTTATTTTTTTGGACACGGTCCCATGAAATAGTATAACTCATAGGAAAACAAAACACGTAAAAGAATCATTAAAAGTGCAAACAATCATATAAAAGGGTTTTCATTGTGATTTTTTGCGGCTATGATTTTCTTATAAAGCATAACACAATCATTTGAGAAGAGGAGTGGTAGCATGAGCAAATCGATTCATGAAATTACAAAAGAAAGTTGGTTGAAGGCGACATTTCCAGAATGGGGCACTTATTTAAACGAAGAAATTAATCAGACAAATGTGCTTCAAGGAACGGTTGCACTCTGGTGGCTTGGTTGTACAGGCATTTGGCTGAAAACGCATGAGAACACGAATATTTTATGTGATTTATGGTGTGGAACAGGAAAACAAACGCACGGGAACGGCTTAATGAAAAATGGCCATCAAATGATGCGCATGAGTGGTTGCCAAAAAATGCAACCTAATTTAAGAACACAACCTTTTGTGATTGATCCTTTTGAAATAAAAGAGGTAGATGCTTTAGTTGTTACACATATTCATTCAGACCATTTGGATATTCACACAGCTGCTGCTGTTCATCAAAATTGTCCTAAGGCTCTATTTATTGGTCCAAAAGAAGTAGTGAAAACATGGCAGCGTTGGGGTGTTCCGGCAGAAAAAACACGGGTTATAGAGCCTGGTCAAGAAATAAAAGTGAATGATGTGAATGTAGTGGCCTTGGAAGCTTTTGATCGAACCGCGCTAATTACTTCTGATGATCCTGAAAATACATTTAAAGGTAAAATGCCTCAGGACATGAATGAACTAGCTGTCAATTATCTATTTGAAACCTCAGGTGGTACGGTATATCACGCCGGAGACTCTCATTATTCTAACTTGTTTGCGAAACATGGTAATCAATATGCAATTGATGTTTGCTTAGGAGCATATGGCGAAAATCCTCGCGGTATCACAGATAAAATAACTTCTGTTGATATGTTGAGAATGGCAGAATCTTTAAATGCGAAAGTAGTCATTCCTGTTCATTATGATATTTGGTCTAATTTTATGGCGGATCCAAAAGAAATCATGGAAATTTGGAAATTTAAAAAAGATCGTTTACATTATCAATTTAAACCATATATTTGGCAAGTGGGTGGCAAATTTGTTTATCCAGATGACAAAGACAACTTAGAATTTAACTTTGATCGTGGCTTTGATGATGTTTTTGTTAAAGAAAATGATACACCATTTCCTTCATTCTTGTAAGAAAGGCTGGATGTACAATGTTAACTTATTTTTGGGAGCAAGAGCTTATTCATTACCCTGATAAAGAACCGGTTAGTTGGCAAGAGGCGATTCAGGAAAGTTGTTTGATTTTACTCCAAAAACACATCATCGATCAGAGTTATGTCGATGAGATTATTCAGTGTGTCGAAACGTTTGGACCTTATATCATCATTGCTCCTGAAGTAGCCATGTCACATTCATCAGAGGAAAGCGCAGGCGTTTTTGGAACGGCTATTTCTTTTACAAAATTTAAGCAATCTGTCACTTTTACTGGCGATCAAGAAGCAAAAACAGCAACATTATTTTTTACATTGGCAGCCCAAAATCCCGCCGAACATCTTGAAAATATTCAGCAATTGATGGATTTATTGATGACGGATGGTGTGATTGCTGACTTGTTAGAAACAAACACGCTAATGGATTTTAAAGAAGTTATGGAGAAATATCAATTATAGGGGGAAAAATCAATGGGGGAGTTCTTGTTAAATAGTTGGACTTATTTTGCTACGAACGTTTTAACACAGCCAGCATATTTGATTGGTTTCATCGTGTTATTAGGTTATCTCTTGTTACGGAGGCCCTTTTATGAATGTTTAGCAGGTTTTCTGAAAGCGACAGTTGGTTATTTTATTTTGAGTGTTGGTTCTGGTGGTTTGGTTAATAATTTTCGCCCTATTCTAGTAGGCTTGAAAGAGCGATTTAATTTACAGGCAATGGTTACCGATCCATATTTCGGGCAAAATGCAGTCGATGCTGGATTGATGAAAACCTTTGGACGAACCTTTGGTGATGTGATGATTTTGTTATTGATCGCATTTATTATGAATATTTTGTTGGTTCGTTTTCAAAAATATACAAAATTGAGAGCCGTTTTTACAACAGGGAATGTTCAGATTCAACAAGCAGCTACCGCTTTCTGGATTTTACTCTTTTGTTTTCCTAACTTAGGTAGAATCGAAGTACTAATTTTTATGGGCTTAATTCTTGGGTGTTATTGGGCAGTTGCTTCAAATTTAACGGTAGGGATTACGCAGGAATTAACAGAAGGTGCTGGTTTTGCGGTAGCCCATCAACAAATGTTTGGCATATTTATTTTTGCAAAATTAGCAGAATGGTTGAAAAAACGTGATCAAAAGAAACATCGTTCAGAGAAGGTCGATAAAAAATTGGAAGATATTGAATTACCAGGATTTCTATCCATTTTTAATGAAAATATGGTTGCTACGTCCATTTTGATGCTCTTTTTCTTTGGCATTATCTTGCTTGTTTTGGGACAAGATTATTTAATTCAAGCTAAATTTATGCAAGAAGGGCAGAGTTTCTTCTTTTATATCATGACCACTTCATTAAATTTTGCTGTCTATTTAGCTATCTTACAATTAGGCGTTAGAACCTTTGTCGACGAGTTGACGCAGTCATTCCAAGGGATTTCAAATACCATTTTACCAGGCGCTGTTCCTGGGATTGACGTAGCAGCGACTTTCGGGTTTGGTTCGCCCAATGCAGTAACAATTGGGTTTCTCTTTGGCGCATTAGGCCAGTTTTTAATGATTGGCTTACTGATTCTATTAAAGTCTCCGACAATCGTTATTGCGGGTTTTATCCCATTGTTTTTTGATAACGCTGTCATAGCTGTTTATGCAAATAATCGTGGCGGAGTAAAAGCTGCTTGTTTATTCCCCTTCCTTTCAGGTTTAATCCAAGTAGGTGGCTCAGCTTTATTTGCTACATGGATTGGATTATCTCAATATGGCGGTTATTTGGGCATGTTCGATTGGGCGACAGCTTGGCCGTTATTTACAATTATTATGAAAGTTCTAGGCTATGTTGGCGTAGCAGTAGTGGTGGTTGGGTTACTAATAATTCCGCAACTTCAGTATCGGAGAAATCCAGAAGGTTACTTTATGATTGTCAATGATTATGAACAATATGCTAAAAAATTTCAAGAGAATTAAAGGAGGAATTTAAAATGAGAATACTTGTTTCCTGTGCCAATGGTTCTGGCACGAGTCTAATGATGATGCGGAGTGTTGAAAAAGCAATGAAAGAACTAGGTGTACCGATTACAAAAATTCATCATTGCGCCATTTCAGAAGGAAAAAGCTCTGCTAGCCAATACGACGTTGTTTTTACTCCAGTCAATTTTTTACAAATGTTTCAGCAAGCAGAAAAACGCGGAGTCACAGTGATTGGCATTAAAAATGTAATGTCTGCAAAAGAAATTCAAGAAAAATATATGGCTTCAGATCGTTATCAAAAATCTGAATAAAAGGATGGGAAAGATGAAAAGACCAAACTTACAAATCGCTTTAGATCATAATAGCTTAGAAGACGCTTTAGCAGATTGTATGAAAGTCGGAGAAATTGTCGATATTATCGAAGTTGGCACTATTTTGTGTTTACAAGAAGGCCAAAAAGCAATTCGTTGTTTAAGACGCATGTTTCCAAATAAAACAATTGTTGCTGATACAAAATGTGCTGATGCGGGCGGTACAGTTGCTCGTAATGTCGCACAAGCAGGCGCTGATTTCATGACGGTCATTTGTTGCGCCACCTTACCAACGATGGCTGCAGCTCAAAAAGAAGTCCGAGAATTACAAGTAGAACTATATGGAAATTGGACAATGCAACAAGCTCGACAATGGCGAGAATTAGGGATTAATCAGGTGATTTATCATCAAAGTAGAGATGCTCTTTTAGCTGGCGGCAGCTGGGGAGAGAAAGATTTGAATAAAGTTCAAGAACTAATTGACTTAGGCTTTGAAGTGTCCGTCACAGGTGGTTTAACTGTCGAAACGCTTGAATTGTTTCAAACAATGGCAGTTGCAACATTTATTGCAGGCCGTGGGATTACTGAATCAAAAAATCCTGAACAAGCAGTCAAAGATTTTCAAAAAAAAATCGATCAGATTTGGAAGTGATAAAATGGCACGAATTGGACTATATGAAAAAGCACTCCCACAAAATTTAACTTGGGCGGAACGATTAACATGGGCCAAAAAGTTAGGATTTGATTTTTTAGAAATGTCAATTGATGAATCCGATGAACGTTTAGCACGATTGGCTTGGACACCAAGCCAGTTACAAGAACTTTCTCAATTAATGGTGAAAGAAGATTTTTTTATCCATTCTTTGTGTTTAAGTGGTCATCGGCGGTTCCCTTTAGGCTCTTTAAATAAAGAAACACGTGAAAAAGGACGGAAAATTTTATCTCAAGCGATTCGTTTGGCTCATCAATTAAACATACGGGTAATTCAAATAGCTGGCTATGACGTCTTTTACGAAGAAAAAACTGCCGAAACAAGGGAATTTTTTCTTCAAGGTCTGAAAAAGGGCGTTGAGGAAGCTGCACAATACGGTGTCATTCTGGCTGTTGAGATTATGGATGACCCTTTTATGAATAGCATACAAAAATTTCTAGAAATTAAGGAACAAATTCCGTCTCCTTTTTTGCATGTTTATCCTGATTTAGGTAATTTGTCTGCTTGGCCGGAAAATAATCCGGCGGTTGAGCTTGAAAAGGGAATTGCTGAAATCGCTGCTATTCACTTAAAAGATACCTTCGCTGTAACAGACACATTTGAAGGCAAGTTTCGGGAAGTTACTTTTGGAGAAGGATGTGTTGATTTTACAGGCTTATTGAAAACACTCAAGCGGTTAAACTATAGTGGTCCTTTTTTAATTGAAATGTGGAATGAAACGGATTTGAATTTTCAAGAAAAAATTCAAGCCGCGCAGCAGTATCTCTATCCCAAATTAGCAGAGGTGGGTTATTATGAACAATAAAGCGATCATCCAAGCAATGAAACAACGTGTTTATGAAGCGAATCTGGCTTTGCCAAAACTGGGCTTAGTCAAATTAACGTGGGGCAATGTTAGTGAAATCAATCGATCATTAGGGATTATCGTAATTAAACCAAGCGGCGTCAAGTATCAAGAAATGACCAAGGAACAGATGGTAGTGACTGATTTAAACGGACAACTATTGGAAACCAATGCATTAAAGCCGTCTTCTGATTTACCCACGCATCTTTATCTTTATCAAAAAATGCCAGAAATTGGAGCGATTGCGCACACGCACTCCCTGAATAGTGTTACGTGGGCTCAAGCAGGGCGAGCCTTACCTCCTTACGGTACCACCCATGCGGATGCTTTTTATGGCGCTGTACCTTGCACAAGAGCGCTCTCTGAAAGTGAAATTAAAGAAAACTATGAAGAAGAGACTGGCAAAGTCATTGTTGAAACATTTCATGAACAAGAACTAGATCCTTTAGCAATTCCAGGAGTGCTAGTTTATGGACATGGCCCATTTACTTGGGGAATGACTCCGGAAAAAGCAGTTGAAAACAGCTTGATTTTAGATGAAATCTGTTCAATGGCACGTTTGACGGAAATAATTAATCCAGCTGTTGAACCAATTGATCATTTTTTATTGGATAAACACTATCTTAGAAAACATGGGATTTCCGCTTATTATGGTCAGTGATGGCTGTGATGAAACGTGTGAAAAAGAAGGATAATTGACTGATTAATTGGTTTTTTATAAAAACTTAGTTGTCTGTTATGGGACAACTAAGTTTTTATTTTTTTAAGAAAGCGTTCTCTTTTTTGGGGAGAATAGAACAAAACGTTAATTTTCGTTTGTTAAGTTATGAAGAATTTGCGAATTCCAAGACTTTTTCCGCAGAATTAGGTACAATAAGTTACGTGTTAAAGAATTAGAAATGGAGGCAACCCAATCATGATAGGGACTGCTGTAAAAGAATTATTATTAGAAAAACAAGAAACGTTTTTAGTACCTGCCGAAAATGTCGCCAATGTAATGTGTTTAAACCCTTTAAGTCACGCGGCATTAGTCTTATCGCAAGTTCGCTATTCCAAGATTCCTGTGTTAGATAAGGGAGATCGCTTTGTTGGCTTAATCGGCTTGACAGACGTTGTAGATAAAATGTTTGATTTGACTTCAGTGGATTTTGAAAAATTGAATGAATTTACTGTGGCCGATGTAATGGAAGTCAATGTTCCTGTAATTGGTGAATCGTGGGATTTAGAAGAAGTGTTACATTTATTAGTAGATGCTTCTTTTTTACCAGTGGTTGATGATAATCAACGCTTTAAGGGCATCATTACACGCAAAGAAATTTTAAAAGCGGTCAATCATATGGCGCATGAATTAGAAAAACATCATCTTGTTCTGCCTAAATCAGAAGAAGAAATGAAAGTAATTTAAATAAAACGCAAGAAACTCTTTACTTTTTTCTCATAAATGCGTTATTCTGTATGATAACACGAAGTAAAGGAGTGCTGTGATTGGACGCATATGAGATTATTCAGTATATTGGCGATGCCGAAAAGCAAACGCCTGTTAAAGTAACACTGAAAGGGCAATTAAAAGAAGTCACGTTTCCGGAAACAATTAAGGTCTTTAATAATTGTAAAACTGGGACATTGTTTGGCGATTGGGCTGACGTAAAACCTTTTTTAGAAGCAAACAAAGAAAAAATTGAGGATTATGTTGTAGAAAACGATGCACGTAACTCAGCAATTCCTTTTCTTGATCTGAAAGACATTAATGCTCGGATTGAACCAGGTGCTTTGATTCGCGAAAAAGTTGAAATTGGCGATCAAGCGGTGATTATGATGGGGGCTATTCTAAATATTGGCGCCGTCGTTGGTGCAGGGACTATGATTGATATGGGCGCTGTTTTAGGCGGTCGTGCAACTGTAGGGAAGCATTGTCATATTGGCGCAGGAACGGTTTTAGCTGGTGTCATTGAACCACCAAGTGCCGCACCTGTGGTTATTGAAAACGAGGTTGTCATTGGAGCGAATGCGGTCGTACTAGAAGGGGTTCGTGTTGGTGAAGGTGCCGTTGTGGCTGCTGGGGCAGTAGTTGTGGAAGACGTTCCAGCGCATACCGTTGTCGCAGGCGTGCCAGCAAAAGTAATTAAACAAATTGATGATAAAACCAAGAGTAAAACAGAGATTTTAGAAGAATTACGTAAACTCTAAAAATAAATTAGTCAGTCGCGATGAAGAAACTTCTTCATGGCGGCTTTCGATTACCCCAAAAATGAAGGAGTGGCTTTTGTGGAGCAAGAAGAATTAATTGCGATTAGACGGCAACTACATCAAATACCTGAAATCGGTCTAGAAGAAAAGGAAACACAAGCCTTTTTACTTAATGAAATTGATAAAATGAAGCAACCTTATCTGCAAGTTCGAACATGGCAAACGGGGATTTTAGTCTTCATAGAAGGCAAAAATCCTCAGAAAACCATCGGCTGGCGTGCTGATATTGATGGTTTACCTATTCAAGAGGAAGTGGTTTCTGCTTTTCAATCAAAACGACCAGGGTTTATGCATGCCTGTGGGCACGATTTTCACATGACAATCGGCTTAGGTGTTTTGAAAGAATTAAGTCAACAGCAACCAGACAATAACTTTTTATTTTTATTTCAACCTGCTGAAGAAAATGAAGCAGGGGGGATGTTGATGTATGAAGACCACGCGTTTGGTGAGTGGTTACCTGATGAATTTTATGCGCTTCATGTTAATCCTGATTTGCCAGTCGGAACTATTAGTACCAGAGTAGGGACATTGTTTGCTGCCACTTGTGAAGTGAACATTACCTTAAAAGGAAAAGGTGGACATGCGGCTTTTCCACATCAAGCAAATGATATGGTCTTGGCGGCCACCAATTTAATTCAGCAAGCGCAAACGATCGTTAGTCGAAATGTTGATCCTGTGGTTGGGGCAGTCGTTACCTTTGGAACTTTTCATGCAGGGACTGCCTGCAATGTGATTGCCGAAGAAGCAACTTTATCTGGTACAATTCGCACATTGACAGCAGAAACGAATGAACAAACGCAGCGAAGAATTCGCGAAATTAGTGAAGGTATTGCGCAATCTTTTCAATGTGAAGTAACTGTTCATCTTGATCAAAAAGGGTATTTACCTGTAGTGAATGAGCCAGCATGTACCACGAATTTGATTGAATACATGAGCAAACAAGCAACAGTTCAATTTCAACAAGCACCGGTTGCAATGACAGGTGAAGATTTTGGCTATCTATTGTCTAAAGTCCCAGGCACGATGTTTTGGTTAGGCGTGGCAAGTCCTTATAGCCTTCATTCTGCTAAGTTTGAACCGAACGAAGAGGCGTTATTGTTTGGAGTGGAGGCAGTTAGTGGGTTTTTAAAATCATTGGACAATTAGAAAAACAGCCACCAGATAACTAATAAGTATCTGGTGGCTGTTTTTTATTTTGCAATAATGGGCGTATTGGGAATCGTAAAGCCGGCCTCTGTTAATGCTTTGATATATTGGGCTAGAAATTCTTCTTTGACCGCAAATTGTTTGCCGTTTAGTACATACATGGTCGTTCGCACCGCAAAGTTGCCATTGCCTAAATCGACCATACCAAAAATATCTGGCCCAGTTTGAATACTTTCGATATACTTTTCTTTTAATGTTTCATTGACTTCTGTAATCACTTCACAAATTTTTTCATAACCTTCTTCAGGATTGATGCGGACATCAATTAACACTTGCATATTGGCACGAGACAGGTTACTGATTGTGGTGATGTTTCGGTTTGGAATAAAATGAACAGTTCCATCAACTGCTTTAATTTGAGTGGTTCGTAATCCGACAGAAGTAACAGTTCCTTCAATATTTAACGCCAATAAGCGAATATAATCGCCTACATCCATTTGTTGTTCTAAAATAATGAAAAATCCGGTAATTAAGTCATTCATGAATCCTTGAGCCCCTAAACCAATGGCAACACCGGCAATTCCCGCTCCAGCTAATAATGAGCCAACAGGTACACCGACAATGGTCAAAAGAGAATAGATGAAGAAAAAGAACAGCGTATATTGAAATGCATTAATGATTAAAGTGTGTAACGTTTTTAAACGGCTTTCACTAAAATGTTGCTTTTTACTATAATTTGCATAGGTGCGATCAATTAAATATTTCCCGATTCGCTGAATAATAAAAAATAGAAAAATTAAAAATAAAATTGATAAACTTTTTTCAATTAAGGTAGCGACAATGGCATCCCAATTAATATTGTTCCAAAAGCGTTGTAGCGCGCTCACTTTTTTTACGGTCGCTTCTGCTAAATCAGGAGCAGAAGAATCGACTGTTTCAGTACTGGCTAAACCAAGTATCAACATAAAAATCCAACTTTCTCTAAAATTTCTTCTTTTAGTATACTAAATCTCTCGGCGAAAGGGGAAGAAAATAGAAAGTTTTTTTAAAGACTTAACATGTTTTTTTAGGAATGTTATAATTTTGTAAATAAATAATATATTTTATAATTTTGTTAAAGGTTGTGAGTGCTGCGTGAAAGTTTCAATTGAATGGGCAAAAAATGATTTACTTTCTAAATTACCTGTAACAATTTTTATTGATGAACGATGTGCCACTCGCTTGACGGCTGACAAGCGACGAACATTCATCTTCCATAATCCAGTCGCTTTACGATTAGGGAGTCGTTTTTTTAGTAGTCAGATAATCGAAATTGCGGAATCATGTACATTGAAAGTTTCCTTTAATTGGTCCTGTGTTTATCTCTTTTGTATCTGGTTACTTGCAGTTAAACTGTGGATTGGAAGCGTTAGCGGTCGAACAATTGTAGTTGTGGCACTAATCGGAGTACTGACCTATTGGCGTCGTTATTTATTAAAAATAAAGAAAATGACCTGACGAGTCGTGATTGTTTCGTGAAAGAAGAATGCGTAGTATACTAAAAGTAATGAAAATGAAGGGACTGAAGAAACACATGACTTTGGATAAAACAAAAAAATTAGCAAACGGCAATGAAATGCCACGCCTAGGTTTAGGTGTTTGGCGTGTAGAAGATGGCTCAGAAGCAACAAATTCAGTAAAATGGGCTTTAGAAGCGGGTTATCGCTTGATTGATACGGCAGCCGTTTATAAAAACGAAGCAGGGGTGGGCGAAGGTATTCGTCAATCGGGTATTCCCCGCGAAGAAATTTTCGTGACGACGAAATTATGGAATGAAGATCAAGGCTATGAAAATGCGATTAAAGCATTTGATAAAAGCTTAGAAAAATTAGGGCTAGACTATGTTGATTTATATTTAATTCACTGGCCTGTTGCTGGTAAATATAAAGAATCATGGAAAGCATTAGAAGAAATTTACGCAAGTGGTCGTGCCAAAGCGATTGGCGTTTCCAATTTTCATCAACATCATTTGGAAGATTTATTAACAGAAGCAAATGTTGTGCCAATGGTGGATCAAATTGAATTACATCCTACGTTAACACAAGAACCGCTACGAAAATATTTAGCCGAAAATAAGATTGCCGTGGAGGCTTGGTCTCCTCTAGGACAAGGTAATTTATTATCTGAACCAGTACTAGTGAAAATTGGTGAAAAATATGGTAAATCAGCGGCCCAAGTGATTATTCGTTGGCACTTACAAAATGATACTATCGTGATTCCTAAATCTGTTCACGAAAAAAGAATTCAGGAAAATTTTGCTGTCTTTGATTTTGAATTAACGCCAGAAGAAATAACCGCAATTAATCAGTTAAATAAGGATCATCGTTTTGGTGCAGATCCAGATAATTTTGATTTTTAAGTATGATAGCAAGTAAAAACGGAGGGCGAAAGACGTCCCTCCGTTTTTACTATAATTTTTGAACAAAGTAGTTAAAGAGTGCTTGGGATTTGGCATCACGTGCGTACATTAGTTCAGGATGCCATTGAACAGCTAATAAAGGCTGCTGTTCATTTGTTGATTCCACTGCTTCTGCAAGGCCATCAGAGGACCAAGCAGTAACGCGTAAATCTTTTCCTAAAGTATGTAGTGCTTGGTGATGGTACGAGTTGACTTGACCAGTTGTACCATATATGTTTGATAATTGACTGTCTGGTTCAACATCAATACGATGCGTCGCAAAGATTGGTTGAGTGGGTTGTTGTCCGTGCTTAACTGACCATTGAGGATACATCGATAAATCTTGATATAATGTGCCACCTAAAGCAACATTGACTAATTGCATTCCACGACAAACCGCAAAAATAGGTTTGTTTTGTTTTAAGGCTTCTTCAATTAGGGCTAACTCAAACTCGTCACGATCACGATTCGTTTCTTCTAATTTTATATGGGGTTCTTGTCCGTAAAATTCAGGGGCAACATCTTGACCGCCTGCTAAAAGTAGTTTATCAATTTGTTGTATATACGTAGCGGCTAATTCTTTGGGGCCAATTGGCAAAACGAGAGGAACGCCACCTGCGGCTTGAACAGCGCTAACAAAACCTTGTGGGGTGTAAGTCACTTGGTTACCGTGAAACACTTCAGCTGCCTGCAAAAGTTGATTGCCAGCGATTCCAATAATTTTTTTTGTCATAATAACATCACATCCTCAATAAATTCATACGTTCTATTGTAGCACTTTTTTTGAAAAAAGTGTTTGAGAAGAAGTCGAGACAAGTTTTGTCTCGGACAGCTCTCAAACACAAAAAGCTCAGTAAGTGAACAAGTGAAACTTTTTAACGTTCACGAATGACTTCGATTTTATAACCATCTGGGTCGACAACAAAGTAATAAGATGGTGCAGTTCCAGGTAAGCCTTTTAAGTCAGTAACAGTTAAGCCAGCCGCTTGATGTTTTTCGTGTAATCCTTCTAAATCATCTGTACTGATGGCGATATGACCATAACCGTTTCCTAAATCGTATGCTTCATGATCATAATTATAAGTTAGTTCTAGTTCGTAGTCGTCTCCTGGTAAAGTTAGATAAACCAAAGTAAATTTATTTTCTGGAAAATCACGACGGCGACTTTCTTCAAAATTGAAGGCTTTTTGATAGAAATCTAATGATGCCTCTAAATCTTTTACACGCACACATGTATGAGCCATTTTCATAGTTAAAAACTCCCTTTCAAACTTAATTATATTTCCAACATTAATAGTAGCATAGATAAACGTGAAATGTAGAGAAAAACGCTTGGTTTCTGACTTGTTCTAAAGGAATTTCTCAGGTAAAATAGATGAAAAGAGAAGAGGTGCGCCAATGAAAACGCCAACGTTTGGAAAAAGAGAAGAGACATTGACCTATCAAACAAGATATGCTGCATACATTATTGTTTCAAAGCCAGAAAATAACGCAATGGTTCTGGTACAAGCGCCAAATGGAGCTTATTTTTTACCAGGAGGCGAAATTGAAGGCACCGAAACGAAAGAAGAAGCGATCCATCGAGAAGTGCTAGAAGAATTGGGAATTAGTGTAGA
The DNA here is from genome assembly GCF_051714505.1 of Enterococcus sp. AZ129. NCBI lineage: Bacteria > Bacillati > Bacillota > Bacilli > Lactobacillales > Enterococcaceae > Enterococcus > Enterococcus sp. AZ129. The sequence goes on from NZ_JBIORY010000001.1 coordinate 974,871, forward strand.
AATTGGCCGTTATTTAGGGGAAGCTGATGAATATTTTTATTCGAACCATCGCCAAACTGCCTATTATAATCCTGGCTATTTTTATGTAGCGAATACTTGGCGGCAACTTAGCGAACCCTTAGAAAGGACCAATACTTTACACTGGGTTGCACCAGAAGAAGCAGTCCGTTTATTAAAAAGAGGAAGCCACCGTTGGGCCGTTGAAAAATGGCTAGCGGCAGCATCATAAAATAACGAATAACCCTCAATCTATGTTGATTAGATTGAGGGTTATTGTTATTGAAAAGAATGTTTAAATTAAAACCATTTTTTCAATAATTTGAGCGACACCATCTTCGTCATTACTAGTGGTATGCACATCGGCAATTGTTTTAACATTTTCTGTCGCATTGCCCATCGCAACACCAATCCCAGCGTAATCAATCATGGATAAGTCATTTTCATTGTCACCAATGGCCATCACTTCGTCTTTATTTAAGCCTAAATGGTCTGCCAATTTTGCTAGAGCATTGCCTTTGCTAGCATTTTTATTCATGATTTCATAGTAAAAAGGCGTACTTTTAACAGTCGTATATTTTTCGGTAAAATGTAATGGTAATTTTGCAATGGCAGGATCTAAAACTTCCGGCTCATCAATCATCATCATTTTAATAATGTTCATCTCTGGTGTCATTTCATCCACCGTACGATATTTCAAAGGCATGTTCACTAAAGATGCTTCGTGAATCGTATATTTACCAATATTGCGATTGGCAGTGTAAATAGCGGAATCATCAATTGTATGCAAGTGAGCGCCGACTTTACGAGAATACATTTCAATTTCTAAAAAATCCTCATAACTCAAGGTATAGCGTGAAATAATCGTATTATCTTTGGTTGCTTGGACAAGCGAACCGTTGTAGGTAATCACGAAATCATTTTCACCATATAAGGCTAATTCATCCAATTGTTCTTTCACGCCTGGCAAAGGACGGCCTGTACATAAAACAATACGAACGCCTTGCTCATTTGCTTTTTGGAGCGCTTCTTTGACCCGTGGGGTAATCTTGTGTTGTGAATTTAGCAATGTTCCGTCGATATCAATAGCAACTAACTTAATTGACATAGAATCCTCCTAGAAAACCTATTTTTTTAAAACTAACGCACCATTATGAATGTAACTTGAAAACTCACGATACGTCTCATCAAATAAATCGTAATGTTTTTTATTTCCTTGGTCAAGCATTTCTTTAGGGAAATAGAAACGTTCATCTCCTTGACTTTGACCAGCAAGTGCTGCAACTAGGGGACTGACCGTTGCCAATTCCACTAATGAGCCATCTTTTTGCATTAATTCAATTTGTGTACGATGACGGTCTTTATTTGGACGATAAAAATCGTAAGGTAAATCATAGCTTGAATTAATGGCAGTATAATATTTAGGGTTGAAACCAACTTTTTCAATCAATTCCCTTAAATAAGCAATCGTTGCTGCGCTCTCTTTTTCGTTCGTAAAGGTGGCTGACTTCAGAGGCTTACGCATAAGGAAACGTTTGGCTAAATCACCTAGAATTGAATCAGGCACATCCATCCATTGTGTAAAGTACGTAGAGAGGACGCCATCATCCAATTTTAAATATTCTTGTAAGGTGAAGTCCCCTTTAAAGAATGGTACAAGCAGAGAGGCTTGTAAATCATAGTCAAATTCAGGGTTTTCAAATAATTCTTTCGCCCGATGCAATAAATGATCAAGAATCACTTCCATCCCACGAGAAACAGGGTGGAAATAGACTTGGACATACATTTGGTAACGACTAACGATATAGTCTTCCACCGCATGCATCCCATTCATAGCAAAGGCAATGCCTCCTTTGTATGGTCGAATCACACGTAAAATTCTAGTTAAATCGAAAGTTCCGTATTCCGTCCCTGTAAAGTATGCATCACGTAACAGATAGTCCATGCGATCGGCATCAATTTGACTAGAAATCATTTGCACCACTTGAGGATTTGGGTATTGTTTAGTAATAACGCTGGCGACTTTTTCAGGAAAATCTGCCGAAACACGATTTAAAATTTGATAGACTTCCGTTTCTGGTGAGGTGATGATTTGGACCGTGATTGCTTCATGGTTTGTATCAAAAATATGCTCGAATGTATGTGAATAAGGACCATGACCGACATCATGTAATAAAGCTGCGCAAAGTGTAATCAGGCGCTCGTCGTCATTCCAGCCGTTTTCACCTAATCGTTCCACAGAGTAGTTACGTTGGAAAATCTCACAAATCCGACGTGTAATTTCGTAAACACCCAAAGAATGGGAAAAACGACTATGTTCGGCACCGTGAAACGTAAAAGAAGAAGTACCTAGTTGCTTAATGCGACGTAATCGTTGCACTTCAGCAGAATTAATAAGGTCTAAAATCACTTGATGTTGGACATGAATATAATTATGGACGGGATCACGAAAAACTTTTTCGATTGGTAATCGTTGCTCTTTGTACGGAATCGTCATACGATCTCTCCTTTAATTAAGGCGTTTCGTTGCGCCATTTTTTCCAGCTGGACAGTTAAATTTGTTTGGAACCATTCTGAGGTTATAATTGGTTCGGTTAAGTTTGGATCAATAGATTTTTCAAATTGTTGAGGTAATGCTTCGATTAAACGGGTTTTTACGGCGTCTATTGTTAATGGAGTCTCAATCAGGGTTTCTAAATTTGCCATCACTGCTGGATCAACGGGTGGATAGCCATTTTCACCAAATTGTTCTTGTAAGCCAGCAAGGTAAAAGTCTCGAACCACTTCTCCACGAGCAAGTTGATTGCCGTTAACGCTGATGTAAATCATGACAGCAATACCGTCTTTGACGCGTCGTTGGGCAATCCCAGCAAACTTTTGACCGCCAATACTTAAATCATAAGTACCGGGACAATAGGATGTAGTAATTTCAAAGGCGTCAATCTCTTTCTCTGGAAAACTCTGACGGAGCCAAGCCCACATTAATTCATAAGCCGCATCGATACTTAATTTGTGTTCAGAATTATTTGGTAAAATAAGTGAAACATTTAAAATACCCGAATCGGCAATCACACCTAAACCGCCGGCATTGCGAACGACTACAGAATAATCGTTTTCTTGCAGAGAAGTGATGCCTTCTTTTAGATGTGGTACACGGGTATCTTTCATGCCAAGAATCATTGCTTGATCCAATTGCCAGAAATGAATGATTGGTTGGTGCTGCATTCCTGAAAAAGTAGTTAAAACATCGGTCAAGGCAAAAGGTAAAAAATAGTCACTGTTTGTTAAACAACCTGAATCAAGGAGCATAAATGATTCAGTGTGAAGGGGAAAAGTTGTGCTCATAAAAAACGTCCTGTCTATTTATAATTACGTCATTTAATACGTTTATTTTCTTACTCTCTCTTATATTATATACAAAAAACGCAAAAAAGCATGTTATATAAACGAATTCTGAAGGAATTCTCTAAAATAGTAAACGGTTTTCTTATTAAATAGATGAAACAAATGCTTGCAACCCGTGAAAAGAGCTTATACAATAAGAAAAGGTACATAAACAAGGAAAAATTGACTTTAGTTGACAAATATATTGAAAAAGTCAACAATAAGAAAGTTATATTTTGGAAAAGGAGTGACCATTATGGATTTATCAACAGGCGTTCCTGTATCGATTCAACTAAAAACGATTGTCCAACAAGGCAACGAACAAAAAGATTTTTTCTTTGACTTAGAAGGTCAATTAGTAAAAATGGGTGATACATTATACATTCGTTACAAAGAAGAATTATTAGAGGATACAGAACCAACCCCCGTAACCATTAAAATTGAACCAGACGGGCATGTTCAGCTGATTCGTGCCGGCGAATTACGGATGCGTTTAAGATTTGGCTATCAGGAAAAATTAGATACAAGTTATCGAACCCCTTATGGCTTGCTACAGATTAGTACGTTTACACATAATTTGCGTGTTAGTTTAAAAGATCAACCAATGTCTGGTAAGATTTTAGTTGATTATGATTTATACTCTCAAACAGAGCGAATCGGAGAATATCATTTAGAATTAGAATTTACTGCATAAATATTGCAGAATAGAATTGATTTTTTTTCAATGTTTTTGTATGATAAGGAGTAGACTGTGAAAGGACGTGTACCTCTTGGAAATTAATGTATTTGAAGGGTTAAACAAAAAAGAATTATCCATGATTGAAGTAGCACACGCTATTTTAGAACAACATGCAGATGTAATGGATTTTTCTGATTTAGTTAACCAAATCCAAAATTATCTTGGCAAGTCTGATAGTGAAATTCGTGACCAATTAGCACAATTTTATACAGATTTAAACATCGACGGTAGCTTTATCTCATTGGGAGACAATCGTTGGGGCTTACGTTCATGGTATCCAATCGATTCAATCGATGAAGAAGTTACACATGGCTTGGAAGAAGACGAAGAAGATGCACCACGTCGTAGAAAACGTAAAAAAGTAAATGCCTTCATCACCAATCCAAACGATGAAGATGTAATTGACTATAACGATGACGATCCAGAAGATGCTGAATTAACAAATGATGATGAAGAAGACATCTTGTACGATGATGAAGAAGATGAAGATGAAGAAATCAAAGCATACAACTCTGACTTACAAGAGATTGGTGCAGATTCAGACGATGATGAAGAAGACATTCCGCAAATCGAAGAAGATTTAACAATCATTGATGACGATGATGTTGAAGATGAAGACGATTTTGATGACGAATATTCTGAAGAGTAAGAAACCAAAAAGCTTGATTCCTAAGAAGGAGTCAAGCTTTTTAGTTGAATGCTTAAGAAAAATGAGAAAATAGAAAAAATTATTTTCTTGAATAGAAGTACTTGACCTGATGTCCGTTTGCTTGTATTATACTACTTGGGCACCTTTAAGAAGGTCAGAAGTTTGAACGAACTTACAAGCTCCCTATTCGTAATGGATAGGGAGCTTTTCTATTTTTGTTTCTTTTTTATTTGGAGAAACGTAAGAGTCTCAAAGTTGTTTTACTTCTCTCTACAAAATATTATCAAAGAAAGGGTTTTTAACTATTATGACAAAATACATCTTTGTTACAGGTGGCGTGGTTTCTTCTATCGGAAAAGGGATTGTCGCAGCATCTTTAGGACGATTATTAAAAAATCGTGGATTAAAAGTAACGATTCAAAAATTCGATCCATATATTAATGTGGATCCGGGGACAATGAGTCCTTACCAACATGGAGAGGTTTTTGTCACAGATGATGGTGCCGAAACAGATTTGGACTTAGGTCACTATGAACGTTTTATTGATATTAACTTAAATAAATACTCAAACGTAACCACTGGGAAAATTTATTCAGAAGTCTTACGTAAAGAACGTAAAGGGGAATACTTAGGTGCAACAGTGCAAGTTATTCCACACATTACCAATGAAATCAAAGAAAAAATCATGCGTGCAGCGAAAATGACGGATGCCGATGTGATTATCACAGAAGTAGGTGGTACTGTCGGCGACATCGAATCATTACCTTTCCTAGAAGCATTGCGCCAAATGAAAGCTGATATGGGTAGTGACAACGTAATGTACATCCATACAACCTTGATTCCTTACTTAAAAGCGGCTGGCGAAATGAAAACTAAACCAACACAACATAGTGTCAAAGAATTAAGAAGTTTAGGGATTCAACCAAATATTTTAGTGGTCCGTACGGAATTACCTGTTTCTCAAAACACTAAAAACAAATTAGCACAATTCTGTGATGTTAATCCGGAAGCGGTAATTGAATCTCGTGATGTTGAAACGTTATACTCCATTCCATTAGCACTTCAAGCACAAAACATGGATCAAATTGTTTGTGATCATTTAAAATTGGATGCACCGGCTGCAGACATGACTGAGTGGCGTGCATTAGAAGAAAAAGTTCTTAACTTGAAAAAGAAAACAAAAATTGCGCTGGTTGGTAAATATGTTGAATTACCAGATGCCTATATTTCTGTTGTAGAAGCATTAAAACATGCTGGGTTTGATTTTGATTCAGATATCGAAATTGATTGGGTTGATTCACAAGAATTAACTGCTGAAAATGTCGCTGAAAGAATTGGTTCAGCAGATGGTATTTTGGTTCCTGGTGGTTTTGGTGATCGTGGAATTGAAGGAAAAATTGAAGCGATTCGTTTTGCTCGCGAAAATGACGTACCATTCCTTGGTATTTGTTTAGGTATGCAAATGGCCTGTGTAGAATTTGGTCGTAACGTTGTGGGCTTAGAAGATGCTGGTTCTGCAGAAACTAATCCTGACGTGACAAATAACATTATTGATTTAATGGCAGATCAAGAAAACATCGAGAATTTAGGTGGCACACTACGTTTAGGTTTATATCCATGTAAATTGAAAAAAGGAACGAAAACTGCGGCAGCATACGGAAATGAAGATGTTGTCCAAGAACGTCACCGTCATCGTTATGAATTTAACAACAAATATCGTCAATTATTTGAAGAAAATGGCTTAGTTTTCTCTGGAGTTTCACCAGATAATCGTTTAGTTGAGATTGTTGAAATTCCTGAAAAACAATTCTTTGTGGCTTGTCAATTCCACCCAGAATTAATTTCTCGTCCAAATCGCCCACAACGCTTAATCAAAGGATTTGTTGGTGCAGCTTTGGCAAATAAAGAAAGTAAATAAGTAAAAATGGACGAAGTGATTCAGTTCACTTCGTCCATTTTTAATCTAAAAAAGTACGGGGCTCATCATGAGCCCCGTACTTTTTATGCTGCTTTATTTTCATCTGGTTTAGAACTACTTTCAGGTGGTTGCGGCGGTTCTTGTGAACTAGAACTTGATGGTTCAGGTGGTTGTTCCGATGTTGCCGGTTGCTCTGCTGAGGAAGAGCTTGCCGGTTGTTCGGTTGATGGTGGCGCTTCAGAGGAAGAAGGCGCACTTTCTGAACTAGAACTTGATGAACTTTCCGCTTCTTTTGTGGAAGAGGATTCCACCGTACTGCTAGATTCTGGCTGTGGTGCTGAAGAGGTAGTACTTGGTAAAACTTGTACATTTGGTACCTCATAGGCATCTTTCACGTATAATTCATTACCTACCCGCACAACACTGTCTGGCTGCACCCAGTCATCGTTTGAAACATTTTGAGACAAGTAACTCATTATTTCACGATAAACATCCGAGGCAATTCCATAGTATTCTTGATAGATTGGTGTATTTCGATCATTGTATCCAGTCCAAACAGAAACGGCATAGTGTGTTGTATAACCAACAAAGGTACTATCCGGGGCAATTCCTTTTTCTGTTGTGCCCATTCGCGCTAAATCTTCATCAGTATAGTTAGAAGTCCCTGTTTTGGCCGCTTGGATTAAGCCTGGAATGGCGCCGTTAAATCCTGTTCCGCCATTTAAAACATCTTTTAACATATCCGTCATCATATAGGCGGTAGAGTCTTTCATCGCACGTTTACCATCAGGTTGATAATCAACGCTAGTTCCATCATTGAAAACGACTTTGTTTACGTAATACGGTTTGTTGTAAATCCCGTTATTGGCGAAAGCCGCATAAGCTGCTGCTAATTTCAATGAGGAAATCCCGTATTTATCGCCATCTACATCGCTTGTGTTACTTGAAATGGCATTCGACGCTTCTAAGTTTTTATAGTCAATTCCTAGCCCTTTAATGAAAGGCATGATGTTTTCTTTACCAACTTCATCAAACGTCTGGACCGCGGTGGTGTTACGAGAACCCATAATCGCACGGCGCATAGTAATGACGCCTTGATATGTTAAATCAGAGTTGAAGACATCAATGTCGGTACCAGGATATTTCGTTGGTTTATCCACCATGAGGCGACCTGTCGAATAATTTAAATTCTCAATTGCGGGACCATAATCCATGATTGGTTTCACGGTTGAACCAACATCACGTTGGGTGTTAACAGCTAAATTGTTTCCTAATTGCACATCATCAGGAATGTGACGACCCCCAATTTGTGCTCGGACTTGTCCAGAGGCAACATCAATAACGGTTGAAGCCACTTGCATTTTATCATCTGGAAACGCAACGTATTGATCACTGTTGACAATATCGTAAAGTTGTTTTTGGGCATTCATATCTAAGTTTGTGTAGATATCTAGTCCGTCTGTGTAAACATTTTTACCAGTTTTTGCTTTCACTTCATTGATTACTTCTTTGACATAATTATCTACGACTTTTCGATTGTCATCACTGGCTTTTAATGGCACTAAGCCTTCATCGATTGGGGTAGCTTTAGCTTTTTCGTACTCTGCTTTCGAGATTTTTTTATTGTCGTACATTGTGTAAAGTACAACATCCCGACGTTCTTTAGCAGTATCTGGTTTTGTATAGGGATCGTATGAGTTTGGCGCTTGTGGCATTCCTGCCAGTAGGGCCGTTTGTGGTAAATCAAGTTCAGATAAATGTTTACCATAATAATTTTCAGCCGCTGTTTCCATTCCATAAAAACCATTCGCCATGTAGACTTTGTTAATGTAGTAAGTTAAAATTTCTTCTTTTGATTTTTCACGTTCTAAACGAACAGCCATCCATGCTTCTTGTGCTTTCCGTTTCAAGGTTTGGTCAGATTCTTTTGTAGAGAAGTAAGACAATTTAATTAATTGTTGGGTTAAGGTACTTCCGCCTTGTAATCCACCATTTTTGACATTTGAAAGGGCAGAACCGATAATCCGAATCGGATCCACACCAATGTGTTTATAGAAACGACGGTCTTCGACAGAAACAATGGCATCTTTTAATAATTGAGGCACATCATTTGGTTGAATTAATTCACGCTTTTCTGCGCCTAAATCCTCAAAAATTTCATTATTAATATCGTAAAGCTTCGATGAAACTGTCGCATTCAGTTTGTCATCTTCTAATTTTGGGGCTTGTCGTGCATAGAACCAAAAAAGACCAACGCCTGCTAAAAAAGCGACCATCCCAGCGATAAGTAAGCCAAGAAAGATTTTTAAAACAAGCCGTTTTTTCTTTTTCGGCGGTTGTGTCTTTTTCTTGTAACTCGACTTCGATGAGGTGTTGGATGCATGTCTAGCAGCTCGCGAGCCTGAATTTGCGGTTGGCATAAATAGCAACTCCTTTGTTATACTTTCAAAACTTTATGAATCTAGTGTGTCTGAATATATTGTTCCACTGCGTCGAGATAAGGGATTCGCGGTGCGATTCCAAAAGATAATTCAATTCCTTCTTTCTCGATGAGTGCAAGCGGCATAGATTTTTTTCCAGTAACTGTTTGGTTTTTCCAATGCGTTATTAGATTTTCACCACTAAAAAAGAAGCAGCGTTTTAAGCTTGAAAACCATAATAGCACAAAACAAATCCCTTGTTGTGCTATACATTGTTCCATATGATCAATTTGATGTTGATGAAAATTTTTAAAGGGAAAGGACGTGGTATTTTTCGTTTCTTTCGCTTCAAAATCTATGTAACGGCCTTGATATACACCGTTATAATCAGTCGTTGAAGCTTGTCTAAAGTAGGCCTCCTTAATAACAGCCGCACTTCGTTTGGGATAATCTACTTTAACAATTTGAACAGGAGTGGGTTTCTTATGAACGACTGCTTGCTTATTCAATAGATAATATTGATTGCTTTGATTGATCGCTTCTTCGAAATCCATCCCGCGATTACCAAATTCAACGGGGCGTTTCTTTTTTACTTGTTTTTTTGGTGATTGTGCTTCATGATGATTATAAGGTATTCCGTTAGGATAATGGAACGTCACGTTTATCACACTCCTAGCCTGTATTATACCAAAAAAAAGACCTGAAAGAAAAGGGATGACTTATGGAAATGATAAAAACCCTCTATGTCACCGGTTATCGCAGCTTTGAATTGGGGATATTTCAAGGAAAAGACCCGAAAATCACAGTTATTAAAAATGTCTTAAAAAAAGAGTTAGCCAGTTATATTGAAACGGGAGTAGAATGGATTTTGATTTCTGGCAATTTAGGTGTTGAACTATGGACAGCTGAAGTAGTTGGGGAATTAAAAACGGAATATCCAGAAGTCCAGCTAGGTTTGCTTTATCCATTTAAAGACTTTGGCAATAATTGGAATGAACAAAATCGAGAACTGTTAACGAAAGCGGAAAGTTTGGCTGATTATATCAACTCAGTAAGTCACCAGCCCTATCAATCGCCAGCACAATTAAAAATGCATACAAAATTTCTTTTGGAACATTCTGGGGGCAGCTTACTTATTTATGACAAAGAGTACCCTGGCAAAACGGAGTATTTTTTAAAGGACGCACAACATTTTTCGGAACGAGAACCCTATGATATTCGCTTAATTACAATGGATGATTTACAAAACTCGGTGATTGATTAGAGAATCTGTTTGATTTTCTAGCTATTTTTCGTTACAATAGTATTTGTGGAACTATGAAATTTTCTATCGTAAATAAACAAATGAGGTGTAAACATGGCAAATTTAGTATATAGTCCTAAAGACATTTTACAAAAAGAATTTAAAACGAAAATGATGAACGGGTATGACCCAATTGAAGTAGACGAATTTTTAGACAATGTCATTAAAGACTACGAAGCTTATAATAAAGAATTATTAAGCTTGCAAGAAGAAAACAGCCGCTTAATGGCAAAATTAGACCAATTATCAAAAGCCCAACCAACGCCTCGTGTTGCTCAAGAAGTACCAAAAAGTGCAGCAGTGACCAACTTTGATATTTTAAAACGTTTATCAAACTTAGAGCGTGAAGTTTTTGGTAAAAAGTTAGATGAAACACCTTCAACACCTGTAACGCCTTCTGCACCGTCAATGACTACAGAACCAGCGAATCATGATGTTGATAATGCACAAACACGTCAATTTTAACAAGACAATTTAAGTCAAGTTTTCACGAGGAACAGAAAGCATTTGTTAGAATAGCGGACACTTGTTGTAGTGTGTAAATTTTTGCTGTTCGTCTAAACAGATTTGTAATTTTCGGGTGATCGCGGTTTGCTTTTGCAAGCTGAGGAAAGTCCATGCTCGCACAAGCTGAGATGCTTGTAGTGTTCGTGCTTAGCGAAATCATAAGCTAAGGTACTCTTTTAGAGTAACGGCAGGAAAAATGACTAAGGTTTCGACTATGTCAAAGTATCCTTGAAAGTGCCACAGTGACGAAGCGATGTGGGAAACTCCATCGGTGGAACGCGGTAAACCCCTCGAGCGAGCAACCCAAACAATGGTAGGGGCGCTCTTCTAAAGGAAATGAACGAGTAGAAGAGGCAGAGTTTACTCTGCAGATAGATGATGACCGTCACCAATTTTTCCTGAAGAATTGGTGATACAGAACATGGCTTATAGAAAATTACAAGTAATTCAGGAAGACCTTCCAACGTAGTTGTGAAGGCTTTTTTTACGAAAAGAATAAAAAAATGTTAAAATAAAGAAACTGAGATAAAAGTAGTAAGCTGTCTGTTCTAAAGAGGCCGGGACAGGACCGTTTAGTTCAGAGAAAGCGGACAATTACAAAAAACAAGCGGAGCAGTAGTCGGCAGGACTGTTAGCTTCAGACAATAAAAAAGAGTCAAGAAGGAGTTTTTATGACGAAAGAAAAAACATTCAAACTTGTTGCAACAGCTGCTAGTGGCTTAGAAGCATTAGTTGGAAAAGAATTGCGTGATTTAGGGATTCCCTGTGAAGTAGAAAATGGCCGGGCCGTCTTTGAAGGCACTGTTGAAACAATTGCTACTGCCAATTTATGGCTACGGACAGCAGATCGGATTAAAATCGTCGTTGGCGAATTTAATGCCTATAGTTTTGATGAATTATTTGAAAAAGTTAAAGCACTTCCTTGGGAAGATTATTTGCCTTTAGATGCAGAATTTCCAGTTGCAGGTAAATCAATTAAGTCAAAATTGTATAGTGTTCCTGATTGCCAAGCCATCACCAAAAAAGCCATTGTTAACCGTTTAAGAGAAGTTTACCATCGTCCAGCGACGGTGCCTTTAACCGAAACAGGAGCTTTGTTTAAATTAGAAGTGGCTCTTCTAAAAGATAAAGTGACGTTGACGTTGGACACGACTGGACCAAGTTTATTTAAACGAGGCTATCGCATTGAAAAGGGGGGTGCACCTCTTAAGGAAAACATGGCAGCTGCTTTAGTGATGTTGACCAATTGGCGCAAAGATCGTCCTTTTTATGATCCAGTTTGTGGTTCTGGAACGATTTGTATTGAAGCAGCATTAATTGGCCATAACATTGCCCCTGGCTTTAATCGTAGTTTTACTTGTGAAACATGGGATTGGGTTGATCCAGCAATTTTTGAAAAAGTACGTAACGAAGCCGAGGCAAAGGCAGACTACGATGTTGAATTAGATATCTGTGGTTCAGATGTTGATGGGCGAATGATTGAAGTCGCACGAGCGAATGCTGAGGAAGTTGGTTTAGGTGATTCAATTACCTTTAAACAATTGGCCTTAAAAGATTTTACAACCGAGAAGGAATATGGTGTAATGGTAGCTAACCCGCCTTATGGTGAGCGTTTAGGAGAAGAGGAAAGTGTTCGCCGTTTGTATAAAGAAATGGGCCATGTTTTCCGTCCGTTAACTACTTGGAGCAAGTATATACTGACGAGTGATCTTGCTTTTGAAGAATATTATGGTGCCAAAGCTACTAAAAAACGGAAGCTTTACAACGGAGCCTTACGAACAGATTTATTCCAATACTGGGGAACACGTCCACCAAGAAAACCACGGGAAGACTAAGAAAGCTGGTGTAAAAAATGAAGGAAGCTGTATTTTTACAAGAAGTGAAAGAAATTCAATTACTAAAAAATGCCTTGACATTATTAGACTGGGATTCATCAACTGGGATGCCAGAAAAAAGTAGTCCTTTTCGAGGAGAAGTAGAAGGGTATTTAACCGGATTATATTTTGAACGAAGTATTGGCCCAGTTATTCAAGAAGCATTGGCCTATTTTGAGACACGCCCTGAAGAATTATCTGAATTAGGGAAACTGGTTTTTGAAAAAGTAAAAGAAGAATATGCTTTGAATAAAAATGTTCCAGCTGAACGTATGCAAGAATATGTTAAAGTATTAAACCAAGCACATACAGATTGGCTAAAAGCACGCGCTGCACAAGATTTCGGCTTGTTAGAAGAAACCTTAACGAAGGTCGTTGCGTTCCAAAAGGAGTTCATTCCTTATTGGCAAAAAGAAGAAAAAACACCGTACGATGTGTTATTAAATCAATTTGAACCGGGGATGACGGTTGAGAAGCTAGACCAAGTATTCGACCAAGTAAAACAAGGGATTCAAGAAATTCGGACCGTTTTAGCGGAAAAAGGTACGCCGCCTAGAACTGACTTTTTATCTAGAAAAATGACCAAAGAACAACAACGCCGTTTTGTGATTGGTGTGGTTGAACAATTAGGCTATGATTTTTCAAAAGGCCGATTAGATGATACAGTTCATCCATTTATGACAGCTCTAAATCGAAATGATGCGCGGATTACTACGCGCTGGGAAGAAAATAATTTCTCAATGGCAACATTTGGTGTGATTCATGAAGCGGGTCATGGGATGTACGAACAAAATTTTGATCCTAAATTTGACTTTACGCCACTAAGCGAAGGTGCCTCTATGGGGATTCACGAATCACAATCGCTCTTTAATGAAATTATCATTGGTAGCAACCGGGCTTTTTGGCAAAAACAATACCCGTTTTTCCAAGAATGCGCAGAAGGCACTTTTGATGATATTACTTTTGAAGATTTTTATGCTTCTTTAAAAGAAACGAAAGCAAGTTTGATTCGGATTGATTCCGATAGTCTCACCTATCCTTTGCATATCATTATTCGTTATGAAATTGAAAAAATGTTATTTAATGGTTCTTTGGAAGTCGCTGATTTGCCAAAAGTGTGGAACGAAAAATACCAAGAGTACTTAGGCGTCTCACCTGGAAATGATTTAGAAGGTGTCCTTCAAGATGTTCATTGGTCTGGAGGTAGCTTTGGTTATTTCCCATCTTATGCCTTGGGTTATATGTACGCCGCGCAACTATTTCACGCAATGAAACAAGAATTATCTGTTGATGAAATTTTAGCTTCGGAGGATTATTCTGATATCCGTAAATGGTTAACACAACATATTCATCAGTACGGCGCTTCACGTAAACCAAATCAATTAATTTATGATGCAACGGGGGAAGAATTGAATCCTAGTTATTTAATTGATTATATGAAAGCTATTTATTTTGATGTTTATCATGTGCAATAAGTGAAACAAGCAAGGGGAAGTGGACAACAACAATGTTATCAATTCGTGAATATTTAGAAGCTGGTGAAACAACGATCTCAAACTTACTATTTGATCATTACCAAAAAATTGGTTTGAAAGATGATGAATTTCTCTTTTTACTGCAACTTTTTCGTTCGCAAAATGCAGGCGATTTATTTCCAGACTTAATGGCGATTGCAGAGACGATGGGTAAAACGCCAGATACGATTTATAAGTTATTAAATCAATTGGTTTCTCGCGGTTTTATTCGAATTGAAACACAACAAAACCAAAAAGGTCAAATGATGGATACGTATGATTTACTGCCTGTTTTTCAAAAGATTCAATTATTTTTACAAACGAGCAAAGAAAAACAAGTTGTCGCAAACCACGAAGATGAAATTAAACAGCTTTACCAAGGCTTTGAAAAAGAATTCGGACGTCCACTTTCACCAATTGAATTAGAAATGATTGGTCAGTGGTTGAACACGGACCATTATTCCCCTGAGTTAATCCGGTTAGCGTTGCGAGAAGCCGTTTTAAATCAGGCGTATAGTTTGAAATATATTGATCGTATTTTACTTGCGTGGGAGCGTAAAAATATTACCACCAAAGAACAAGTGGCTGCTGATCAGAAAAAACGAAAAGATTCTATGATTCAAAATGAGATTGAACAACAAGGTCAGGCACAAGAATCGTTACCAAAGGTTACATTACACAATTGGTTAAATCCAGAAGACAGTGAATAAAAAGGAGGTGGGCCATGCTATCAAAAGAGAAAACAATGGAAGCTATTGAAATTATGTATGAGATGTTTCCAAATGCAGAATGTGAATTAAAACATAAGAATCCTTTTGAATTATTAATTGCTGTGATTTTAAGTGCGCAAGCAACCGATGTATCGGTAAATAAAGCGACTCCTGGTTTATTCGCAGCTTTTCCAACACCAGAAGCTTTAGCAGCTGCGCCGGTGGAGGAGATTATTGCTAAAATAAAAACCATTGGCTTATATCGCAATAAAGCAAAAAATATTAAAGCGTGCGCACAACAACTTTTAGAACGTTTCAATGGAGAAGTTCCGCAAACCAGAGATGAACTGGTCAGTTTACCTGGCGTGGGGAGAAAAACAGCCAATGTAGTAATGGGAGATGCTTTCGGCGAACCGGCTTTTGCAGTAGATACACATGTGGAACGAGTGTCCAAGCGCCTTAGAATTTGTAAGCTAAATGCGAATGTTACTGAAGTTGAGCAAACCTTAATGCGTAAAGTTCCGAAAGAACTCTGGGTGAAAACGCACCATACCATGATTTTCTTTGGGCGTTATCACTGCCTAGCAAGAGCGCCTAAATGTGAAGCCTGTCCGCTACTCTATATGTGTCAAGAAGGCAAAGAACGGATGAAAGGGAAATAACATATTTTTTTCCTAAAAAAGCGAGCCACAAGTCCAACCAACTTGTGGCTCGCTTTCTTTTTTGATTTTTAAGAAACGCAACAAATGATTGCGGTTTCTTAAAAATTGATTTAGTATAGACAGTGTGGTATATACTAGGAAATTTATTTTTTTGAAGAAAGATAGGCGATGAAATGACAGAAAATGCACCCAAATTTAAGCAAATTTCTGCAGAAATTGAAAAGAAGATTCGAGACGGTCTGTATGTAAGTGCACAAAAATTACCTTCAGAATATGATTTAGCTAAAGAATATAACTGCAGTCGCTTGACCATTCGTAAAGCGATTGATGATTTGATTCGCAAAAATATTTTGGTAAAACGACATGGTAAAGGTAGTTATGTGATGTCACAAGCGAAAATTCAAAGTGGTCGCGCTGGCTTACAAGGTTTTACTGAGGCAGCCAAAGCTTACGGGAAAAAAAGCCAGACAGAAGTCATTTCCTTTGAAGAAGTAGTACATCCCGCTGAGAAAATTCGGGAGGCGCTCCAAGTAGGCAAAAATGAGGCAATTTATGAACTGATTCGCCGCCGAATGTTAGACGGCGAGCCAATGACAGTTGAAAAAATTTATTTGCCACAGGCATACGTACAAGGCCATACGAAGCAAGACTTCGAGGGCTCTCTTTTCTGCTTAATCGAGAAGAACGTCGAGATTGCTTATTCGCATCAAGAAATTGAAGCAATCTTAGTTGAAGCGGAAATTTCAGAATTATTGAATGTTCCTGTGGGCCAACCACTTTTACAAGTCCACTCTATCACCTATGCGCTTGATGCAACCCCCATTTTATATGATGTCTCTTTATATCGAGCAGATCGGTACACGTTTAAAAACACACTGACCCGCTATAGCCCGTCTGAAAACAACCAAGTGGAGCTAGGAGGTTCTTGGAACGAATGAAGATCAAAGAAGAAATAGCCGCTCAAAAAGATTTATTTTATGAAGACTTAAACAAAATTATGGCGATTCGAAGTGTGAAAGGGTCGCCTAAAAAAGAGGCACCTTTTGGCGAAGGACCGAAAAGAGCCTTGGAAGAAACGCTGAAACTGGCAGAGCGTTATGGTTTTCAAACTGGGATTGTCAATGACGCAGTTGGCTATGCGCAATGGGGAACAGCGGAAGAATATCTGGGAATTATTGGTCATTTAGACGTAGTACCAGAAGGTTCTGGTTGGTCAGTGCCGCCCTTTCAATTAACGAAAAAAAATCAACGTTTGTATGGTAGAGGAATTCTAGATAATAAAGGTCCTATCTTGGCTTGCCTGTATGGAATGAAATTACTGAAAGAACTTGGTTACCAACCAAAGAAAACCATTCGCTTAATGTTTGGCACGGATGAAGAAAGTGGGAGTGGAGATATCCCCTTATATTTAGAGAAGGAAAACGCACCCGTTTTTGGATTTACTCCAGATTGTAAATATCCAGTAGTTTATGGGGAGCGAGGGATTGTTAATTATGAAATCACAACGACCATCCCAGATGATTCAAGTGAACAAATTGGTCAGATTATGGGTGATCAAGCAAAAGACCATGTGCCTGATCAATTAAGTGTGGTGATTGCGGGAAAAACAACGGCAATCACGGGAAAACGTGCTCCTTCCAATGCGCCAGAACTAGGCAAGAACGCGATTACTTTATTGGCACAGAAAATTAGCGAGGAACAGTTAGTCAAAGGAAATTTATTACAGTATTTCGACTGGTTAACCGCTAGTTTTCACGAAAAGCACTATGGCGAAGGAGTAGCTCTGGACTTTAAGGATCAGGATAGCGGGCAATTGATTTTAACGCCCTATGCGTTGGAAAAACGAGGACAGCAATTGGTGTTATCATTGGCCGTGCGTTATCCTGTTTCTATTACAGAAAACGAAGTAACCACGCAGCTAACGAAGGCACTATTTCCAGAAAGTGAAGTGACCGTCATCCGCCGCCTCCCTAGTACGCTGTTTCCAAAAGATGAGCGCAATGTTCAAAAACTAACCAAGGTTTATGAACAAATTACTGGCTTAGATGGGACGCCAGTTACAACTACCGGTGCTACGTATGCTCGCTTTATGCCGAATATCGTTGCTTTTGGTCCATCATTTCCTGGTCAAAAAGGCATTGCGCATAACCAAGATGAATATATGGATGAAAAAGATTTACTGCTTAATCTGGAAATCTATATGCAAGCGATGATTGCATTAACAGAAGCGTAAAACCAATAGAAGATACACGTATGAGAAGAAGCCAATGTGTTTCGTAGAGGTCGCATACGTGAATCTTTTATTTTTCTGTTTAAAATTTCATTTTCAGTATATACAAAAAAGTATATACTAGTTTATAATGGTGGAGAAATGTAAGCGTTAACGAAAGGGCGGATGGAAAATGACTTGGGGTGCAATTGCGACATGGCGGATGGCACATGATGGGTTACTAAAAGCTACAGAAGAATTGCAACAAGGAGGTGCTGCAGGCACGGCCGTGGAACAATTAATTAAAGAAGTAGAAGACTATCCTTTTTATAAGTCAGTGGGCTACGGCGGTTTACCTAATGAGGAAGGGATTTTAGAAATGGATGCTGCCTATATGGATGGAGACACATTTGCAATTGGTGCTGTGGCAGGAATTACAGATGTTAAAAATCCGATTTCAGTGGCTAAAGCATTAAGTAAAGAGAAGTTTAATAGTTTTCGTGTTGGCGCAGGTGCAACGAAATATTCAATGTTGCACGGTTTTGAAAGAAAGAATATGTTGACAGAACGCGCTAATCAATGGTGGCAAAAGCGTTTAAAAGAAATTCAGGAAAATCAGTTGAACCCCTATGATGGGCATGATACTGTCGGCGCTATTACGTTAGACCAAACAGGATCAATGGCAGCTGGCACTTCCAGTTCGGGACTCTTTATGAAAAAAGCAGGACGTGTTGGTGATTCACCACTATCAGGTTCTGGTTTTTATGTTGATAGCGAAATTGGTGGTGCTGCGGCTACAGGATTAGGTGAAGATTTAATGAAAGGCTGTCTTTCTTATGAAATCGTCCGTTTAATGGGGGAAGGGCGCTCGCCACAACAAGCATGTGATCAAGCGGTCTATGCTTTTCACGAAAAATTGACCCAACGTTATGGGAAAGCAGGAGCTTTTTCACTGGTGGCCATGAACAAACAGGGAGACTGGGGCGTAGCTACGAATGTGGAATTTACTTTTACGGTTGGTACTGATATGCAGCAACCAGAAATTTATATTGCAAATCCAGGCAAGAATCATACCACAGAGATTCAGCCGATTTCACAAGAATGGTTAGCTGCCTATGAAAAAAGAATCAAAGCACCAATTGAATAAATGAGGAGAGTGAAGGAACATGAGTAAAAAACAAATTTATCTTTTTTGTGATGCAGGAATGTCTACAAGTATTATGGTGAATAAAATGATGGAAGTGGTTGAAAAACATCAAATGCCTTTAATGATTACTGCTTTTCCTATTGCAAGAGCACAAGAAGTGGTTGAAGCAGAGAAGCCTGTTGCTATTTTATTAGGACCACAAGTCCGTTTTTTATTAGAAAAAACAAAAGAACAATTTGCTCCTCAAGGGATTCCTGTCGCTGCAATTGCGCCAGAAATTTATGGCATGATGGATGGCGAAAAAGCATTGAAAGAAGCGCTGCGGTTAATTAAGCAAAATAAAAAATAATAGATAGGAGTGACGACCGTGCAAAAATTTTTGGATTGGTTAGAGCGCGTATTGACCCCTTTGGCAAAAGTGATAGGAGAAAATAAGTATTTAGTAGCGATTCGTGATGGCTTCCTTTTATCAACGCCCTTGTTGATTGTTGGTTCGGTCTTCTTATTAATTGCTAATTTTCCTTTGCCACAATGGGATACTTGGATGTCTCATTTGCTTGGTAAAGACTGGGCGACAATGATGTCTGTTCCAGCTAGTGCTAGTTTTGATGTAATGACCATTCTGGCCGTTGTCGGTATTGCCTATAGTTTAGGGAAACAATTCAATGTGGATGCAATGCAAGCAGGAATTATCGCATTGGTTTCATTTTTTATTGTAACGCCTTATCAAACATTATTTACACCGGAAAATAGTTCAAAGGTTTATGAAGTTACTAGTTTACCTTTAAAATGGATGGGTTCCAGTGGCTTGTTTTTAGGAATGATTGTCGCATTAATTGCGACTCGTTTATTTGTGGCCATTGTTCGTAAAGGGTGGACAATAAAAATGCCAGAAGGAGTGCCACCAACAGTGGTTAAGTCTTTTGAGGCCCTGATCCCGAGCTTTTTAGTTGTTACTCTCATGTTTTTAGTCAATTGGCTGGCTGCTTTAACTCCTTATGGTAATTTACAAGATGTTATTTTTGAATTTCTACAAACGCCCTTATTGAGTCTTGGTAATACCTTAGGTGCAATGAGCATTGCTTATTTATTTTTACACTTCTTTTGGTTCTTTGGCATTAACGGAGGTAGCGTGGTTGGCGCAGTCTTTAATCCTGTTTTGCGGGCATTGTCTGTTGAAAATTTACAAGCATTCAAAGACGGCCATGAAATTCCCAACATCATCACTGGACAATTTCAAGATATGTTTGCAACATTTGGTGGCGCCGGTTCCACACTCTCATTAATCATTGTGATGGTCTTATTCTGTAAAAGTCAACGAATTAAAAAGCTTTCGCAACTTTCACTAATTCCTGGTGTTTTTGGGATTAACGAACCAATCATTTTTGGGTTGCCAATTGTTTTAAATCCAATCCTTTTAATTCCATTTGTCTTAGTACCCGCAATTAATATTATTATTGCCTATTTTGCTATGGATTGGGGCTTAGTTCCATTGACGAATGGTATTCAATTGCCGTGGACGACCCCACCAATTATCTCAGGATTTTTAGTCAGCGGTTGGCAAGGATCAATTCTGCAAGCTCTCTTATTGGTACTAGGAATGTTCATTTACTATCCTTTTATTCGAGTTATGGATGACCAATATTTACGTGAAGAATGGAAAGCACAAGAAGAAGAGAGTGAAGAAATTGATTTTGATTCCTTTGACTTTGATGATTTATAAATAAGGAGGAAATAGGCGTGAAAAAAATCCTTTTAGTCTTAAACCACAGTTTAGCAGGATTTGGCAGTGATGAACAAGCTCAGCTGAAACCAAGTGGTAAAAAAGCTCCCTTAGGTCCAGGGGTAACATTGCTACCATTTTTACAGAAGCAAGGAGCGGAAATTGTTGCGACACTTTATTGTGGTGACCAATATTATTTGGAAAACGAGGAAGAGGTAGCAAAGAAATTTATTGGCTTTGCAAAAAAGTTTCATGCCGATGCGGTTCTTTGCGGACCTGCCATGCATTATCCTAATTTTGGAGAAATGGCTGCTCGTCTAGCTTGTAAGTTTAATGCTGCGGGCATTCCTGCAATTGCAGCGATGGCAGAAGAAAATCCAGCAGTCAGTCACTATTATCAGCAAGTGCCAATTGTGAAGATGCCCAAAAAGGGTGGCATTGGTTTAAATAATTCGTTTAAACAAATGGCGCAATTGGTCGTGGCAAAAGCAAATGGAAAAGAAACCAAATAGTTAGAAGAAACAAGTTGTTTTTAATTGTTGATAATGTAAAGAGAAATCCAGAATGAATGCATGATTGTGTTCGTTTTGGATTTTTTGCTTTTGTTTAGCGAATGTATGTTCTATAATAGGGAGGCAGATAGGTGGGATTACGTGAAATCAACGAGAAAAATTGCGGTTCGTCAAGTGGTCGAATTTATTTTAAGGCGGGGAAGTATCGATTCTCGCCATGTGAGTGAACATACACCACAAGAAGGTAGTCGCCTTCATCGAATGTTGCAAAAGGAAGCGGGGAGCCTTTATCAAAAGGAAGTATCTTTAAAAATTGAGGTGCCTTTAAATGGCCATAATTATTGTGTAGAAGGTCGTGCAGACGGCATTTTTGTGAAAGAAACTGGGCAAGTGGTCATTGATGAAATTAAAACATCCGAACCAGCGTTTGAAGAATTACCGCCAGAAAAGGTCGAATTGTTTTGGTATCAAGCGATGTGTTATGGTCACATGTATTGCCAACAAGAACAAATTTCTGAAATAACGCTTCAACTCACTTATTATCAGACCACCACAAAACAAATCACACGACAAGAACGCCATTTTACAGAAGCTGCATTAGCGGAGTTTTTTACTGATTTGATGAAGCGCTATGAACAGTGGGTAATTTTTAAAGAAGAATGGCGTATTTTGAGAAATAAATCATTAAAAAATCTTAGTTTTCCTTACGGGGAGTATCGCAAAGGGCAACGAGAATTGGCGGTAGCCGTCTATAAAACAATTCTTAGTAAACAGCGGCTCTTCGTGGAAGCACCAACTGGAACAGGCAAGACAATGTCCACTCTTTTTCCAGCGATGAAAGCAATTGGTGAAGAAGAAGGCGAACGGATTTTTTATTTAACAGCTAAGACCATCACGCGGCAAGTGGCTGAAGATGCCGTCAAAGCGCTGTCCGAAAAACAAGCGCAAACTAAGAGTATTACGTTAACAGCAAAAGATAAAATTTGTTTTTTAACTGAACGAAATTGTACACCAGAACATTGCCCGTTTGCTGACGGCTATTATGATCGTTTAAATGAGGGACTGTGGGATTTATTGCAACATGAAAATCATTTAACGAGAGAGGTTATTGAACGGTATGCACAAAAGCACCAATTGTGTCCATTCGAGTTGTCGCTAGATGCAAGTCTTTGGTGTGATTTAATTATTGGGGATTACAATTATCTATTTGATCCAACGGTTTATTTACGGCGCTTCTTTGAAGAACCCCAAAGTGCAGAAGAGAATATTTTTTTAGTGGATGAAACCCATAATTTGGTTAATCGTTCACGGGAGATGTATTCGGCCGCTATTTCTAGGAATGCGGTTTTGCAAATTCAAAAAAGATTGCAAAAAGAATCTGTTCAATTAAAAAGAGCTTGTCAAAAAGTCTTAACTACGTTTGATGATATTGAAGCAATCTGTGAAGAAAAAGACACGGATTTTTTTGCCCAACGCGCGCCAATTGATTCATTAGTTAAACAGATACATCGATTAACAGAAGTAATTGCAGAATGGTTGCCAGAAAATCAACACATTGAGGAATTGGCGTCGATTCTCAGTTTTTATTTTGATTGTTTAAGTTATCTTCGAATCAGCGAGTATTACGACAACGGTTTTTATACGTCTATTTCTTTGCGAAACTATGACTGCGTTGTGAAACAATTTTGTGTCGATCCGGCTTATTTATTGTCACAACGATTAGATAAAGGGAAAGCGAGTATCTTATTTTCGGCAAGTTTAACACCTCTGAATTATTATCAAGAAGTGCTTGGTGGAGGTGAAGAAAGCCTACGTTATCGGATTCCGTATCCTTTTCCAGAAGAAAATCAATTGTTGATGATCGGTAGTCATCTTCAAACAACCTATAAAAACCGTGAAAAAAGTTATCCACAGATTAGTGAACTTTTAGGGAAGTTAAGTGAAACAAAAACAGGTAATTATTTAATTTTCTTCCCTTCTTATGCCTATATGGATGATGTCTATCAAGTATTTAGCCAACGTTACCCGCAAGTAAAAACTCAAATTCAGGGAACGGACTTAAACGAAAAAGAGCGAGAAGCATTTTTAGCTGAATTTAAAGAGAATCCTCAAGAAACTTTCATCGGTTTTTGTGTTTTAGGTGGTATATTTTCAGAAGGAATTGACTTGAAAGGTACCCGATTGATTGGTACGATAATTGTTAGTGTCGGGCTACCACAAATGAACCCGGAGCAAGAACTGATTCGCACGTTTTATCAAGAAGAGCGAGGGCAAGGGTTTCAATTTGCGTATCAAATTCCTGGTATGAATAAAGTCTTGCAAGCGGCTGGACGTGTCATTCGAGATGCGCGAGATAAAGGCTTTGTGTTGTTATTAGACGAACGATTTGAATTACCAAGTGTCCAGCGTTTCTTTCCGCCGCATTGGTTGGCGCATCGAAAGGCAAACACCAATGAACAACTCATTCAACAAGTGAAACAATTTTGGTTAAAAAATAAAGAAAACAAAGGAGGAAACAAATGAAGACCATTTTAGTCCTTCATACAGGTGGGACCATTTCCATGTCGAAAGTAGCAGGAGGAAGTGTTGCCCCGAATGAAAAAAATCCGTTGATGGAACAAGAAGCATTATTTTCTGGCAAGGTTCATTTAGTTGTCGAAGATATTTTTAATATTCCCTCACCACACATGACCTTAGAACGGATGTTTCAATTAAAAGAACGGATTCAAAAAGCTTATTCTGAACCAATTGATGGCGTGGTTATTACGCATGGAACAGATACATTAGAAGAAACAGCTTATTTTTTAGATATAACCTTAGAGAAAAAAATCCCCATTGTTTTAACAGGAGCAATGCGGTCAAGTAACGAAATCGGTAGTGATGGCTTGTATAATTTCATCAGTGCTATTTGGACTGCTTGTTCAGACGAATCGTACGATAAAGGTGTTTTAGTCGTGATGAATGATGAAATTCATACGGCGCGTTATGTGACAAAAACACATACAACGAACGTAGCGACGTTTCGGACGCCAACTTTTGGACCAATTGGAACCATTGCGAAAGAACGTGCTTTTTTTGCGAAAGAGGTCTTACCGCAAGAAGTTTGCGATGTTTCTTCTGTGAAAGGAAATGTTCACGTAGTGAAGGCCTATGCGGGGATGGGTGAACGAATGTTTGAATTATTAAACACCCCAGAAACGGATGGGTTAGTAATTGAAGCGTTAGGTGCGGGTAATTTACCGCCAGAAACGCTCCCAGCATTACAAAAAATGCTAGACAACGGGATTCCAGTCGTTTTAGTTTCTCGTTGTTCCAATGGCATTGCTGAAGATATCTATGATTATGCTGGTGGTGGCGTTGGCTTGAAAAAAATGGGGGTCGTTTTTGCCCGTGGTTTAAACGGACCGAAAGCGCGGATTCGTTTAATTGTTGGTTTAAACAGCGAAAAAAATCCTGCAGAGTTAAAAGAATTTTTGGAACAGTAACTAATTTTAAGGAGAAAATAAATGAAGCTGTTTGAACGCATTCATCAAGATACTGAAATTCGACAAATTTATGATGCAATTGGTCAAATGGAAGATGAAGAAGCTGGGTGGGCATACCACAATTGGTTTCATGTAACCAATGTCGTGGCCATGACGGAAATGATTTTGAAACAACTTGCTGTTTCAGAGGAGTATTTAGAAGCGGCAAAAATTGCGGCACTGCTCCATGATGTGGGTGCGCTACAAGGAAAAGCAGGACATGCACTTCGTGGGAAACAATTTGCAGAAGCATATTTTCGTAAGCAAAAGATTTGTTTGCCTTATCAAGAAGAAATTTTATCTTCTATAGAAAATCATAGTAACGGCTTTGATTCGGAAGAGTTAATGACGCTAGCGCTAATCATTAGTGATAAATTAGATATTACAACCTCTCGTGTTGCAAAGGCTGGTTATTTTGTACCGGGAATGCGGCAATTTCAATTTTTAAAGAAAATTGAAATTATGCTTTCAGAACAAGAGGTTTGTGTCTCATTTACGGCAGAAGAAGAACTGGATTTAGAAGAATTAAATGCGTTTTATTTTATGCCAAAGGTCTTCAAAGCAATTGCCGCTTTTTCAGAAAAAATCCAACGCCGACCAATCGTTTTATTGAATAATCAAGAATGGCCGGTACCAAAACCAAAAAATCCTTCAACTGTTCATTAACAGTTGAAGGATTTTTTTAGCGATAATTATTAAACTCAAGAGCCATGGGTAAATCTAATTCTCGTAAAAGAGCCATGACTTTTTGTAAATCATCCCGACTTTTTCCAGTTACCCGAATTTTGTCTTCTTGGATTTGTGACTTAACTTTAATCCCAGAGTTTTTGATAGCTGTGTTGATTTTTTTCGCATTTTCTTTATCAATACCACTGATTAAATCACCATATTGGCGAGCGGTACCGCCTAAGGCTTTTTCACTTTCTGAGAAATGAATATTTTTAATCGGAACATTGCGTTTGACTAATTTTCCAAATAAAATATCCTTCACTTGCTCGACTTTATAATCATCTTCAGCTACGACTACTAGTTTATCGTTTTCCAATTTAATATCAGCAATTGACCCTTTAAAGTCAAAGCGATTTTTCAATTCTTTCAAGGCAATTTGAATTGCGTTTTTGACTTCCTCCATATTGACCTCTGAAACTACATCAAAACTTGCTTCTTTTGCAGCCATGTAAAAACCTCCTAAAATATTCTTTGCTTCATCATATCATGAAATAGTAAAAAAGGTTAGGCTAGAATCATTTTGAATAGAGAAATAAGAAGATCAATTTTTAGGGATATCTTCCCGCATTCTTTCATGGAAACGTTGCAAAAAAAATTTTCAATGTTCGCTTTTAGCCCCTTTTCTTTTAGGATAGAACCTGTTATTCTAAGTCAGAAGAATAGCGAAGGAGCGAAGAAAAATGAGTCGATTGGTTAGTACTTACCAAAGAAATGAATCGATAAAAAAAATAGCAGTGATGGCGATAACCGCTTTGACTTCTGCGGTCGGTTTGAATTTCTTTTTGATTCCGGCAAAAGTTTTTTCGGCAGGGATGAACGGAATTGCGCAAATCATTGCTACATTATTATATACAAATTTAGGAATCCATATTAATACAGGGATCTTCATTTTATTTTTAAACATTCCCGTCTTCATTCTAGGGTTTGTAAAATTAGGGAAACAATCAACGATTCTTAGTTTCATCAATGTTATTGGCATTTCCGTTGTGACTATGTTTGTACCAATCGTAACAGTCACTACGAATCCTTTGATGAACGCAATTATGGGTGGTGTCTTAGTCGGCGTTGGCGCAGGGCTTTCATTGAAAATGGGCTTTAACACTGGCGGCATGGACATTATTTCACTGATTCTTTCAAAAACAACAGGGAAAACAGTTGGTAATTTTATGTTCTTATTAAATGGTATTATTGTGCTGTTGGCTGGTTTTGTATTTAACTGGGAAAGTGCGTTGTATACTATTATTTCTATTTACTGTTTGAGTCAGGTGGTCGACATGATTCATACCAGTCACCAAAAAGTCACAGCAATGATTGTCACCACGAGACCAGAAGCCGTTGCCTTAGAAGTTTCTCAACAAATCGCTCGTGGCATGACCTTGTTGCCTTCAATCGGCGGCTATTCAGGTGCAGAAGGTCGGATGATTATGATGGTCATTACTCGCTACGAACTCTATGATTTAGAACAAGCAGTTTACAGTATCGATGAGAATGCCTTTGTAAATATTTTACCAACACAATCGGTTTTAGGGCGTTTTGCCAATGAAGATGAACAACGGATTTTTCATAGTACAGGAACATTTCCTGAGCTTCAATCTTACAAGGTGAAACGTTATCCACCAAAGAAAAAATTAAAATAGCAAGTCGGCCTTCAGATCCCAAAGTGATAATGGGAAAACTGGAGGTTTTTTTATAAAAATGAAGGTTATGTGAAAGAATAGACAAAAATTTTCTGAAAAAGGGAATTTTACTAGAAAAGTGTCAGGAATTCTGCTAAAATAGAACCGTTGGTTAGGGAACACCTAACAAATAAAGTTTTTAAAAACTTAGGAGGAATTTTTTATGCCAGTAGTATCAGGAGCAGAATTCTTAAAAGCAGCACGTAAAGGCGGCTATGCAGTAGGTGGCTATAACACAAATAACTTAGAATGGACACAAGCGATTTTAGAAGCAGCAGAAGCTAAAAAAGCACCAGTTCTAATCCAAACATCAATGGGCGCTGCTAAATACATGGGCGGCTACAAAGTAGCTAAAGACATGATTACTAATTTAGTAGACTCAATGAATATCACAGTTCCAGTAGCAATTCACTTAGACCACGGTGACTACGAAGCTGCTTTAGAATGTATCGAAGTTGGCTATACTTCAATCATGTTTGATGGTTCTCACTTACCATTCGAAGAAAACTTAAAATTAGCGAAAGATGTAGTTGAAAAAGCTCACGCTAAAGGTATTTCTGTCGAATGTGAAGTTGGTTCAATCGGTGGTGAAGAAGATGGAATCATCGGTACTGGCGAATTAGCTGATATCGAAGAATGTAAACAAATGGTTGCTACAGGTATTGACTACTTAGCATGTGGTATCGGTAACATCCATGGTCAATATCCAGAAAACTGGAAAGGTTTAGCATTTGATCACTTACAAGCAATTGCTGAAGCTGTCGGTTCTGATGTACCTCTAGTATTACACGGAGGTTCTGGTATTCCTCAAGAACAAATTGAAAAAGCAATTTCAATGGGTATCTCAAAAGTTAACGTAAATACAGAATTCCAATTATCATTCGCTAAAGCAACGCGCGAATATATTGAAGCTGGTAAAGATTTAGAAGGTAAAGGATTTGACCCTCGTAAATTATTAGCACCAGGTAAAGCTGCAATCATCAAAGATGCAGAAGAACACATTGATTGGTTCGGTTCAGCTAACAAAGCTTAATCAACTAGTTACGTTAAAGACAGCCACAGCACGTGGCTGTCTTTTTTATTTTTTGTTATTTTTTCATTCTATTAAAATACCTGAGAAGTTTTCTTTTTTCTTAAGCTTGATTATGATAGAATGATTGGGTAGTTTATTTAGAAAACGTATATTACAGATAGGTGAGAATATAAATGAAAAAAATCGTAATCAATGGGAATCGTCCATTAAAGGGCGAAGTAACCATTAGCGGCGCCAAAAATAGTGTGGTCGCTTTAATTCCAGCTGCTATTTTAGCAGATTCGCCCGTGACTTTAGATGGCGTTCCTGACATTCAGGATGTTCACTCATTAATTGAAATTTTAGAAATTATGGGTGCTAAAATTACTTTTGAAAATAATACATTAATTATTGACCCAACAGAAGTTGTTTCTGTGCCAATGCCAAAAGGAAAAATCAATAGCTTACGTGCGTCCTATTATTTTATGGGCTCACTTCTTGGTCGATTTGGGGAAGGCGTTGTCGGCTTACCTGGCGGTTGTTACTTAGGACCTCGTCCAATTGATTTACATATCAAAGGATTTGAAGCATTAGGCGCTCATGTAACCAACGAACATGGGGCGATGTACTTGAGAACAGACGAAGCTGGCTTACAAGGAACACGAATTTTTATGGATATGGTATCTATTGGTGCTACAATCAATGTCATGTTAGCCGCAGTTAAAGCCAAAGGCAAAACGATTATTGAAAATGCTGCGCGTGAGCCAGAAATTATTGATATTGCTACATTATTAAATAACATGGGTGCAAAAGTCCGAGGAGCTGGAACGGACGTTATTCGGATTGAAGGTGTCGAAGAATTACATGGTTGTCGTCACTCGATTATTCCAGATCGAATTGAAGCTGGGACTTATTTAGCTATGGCAGCAGCTATGGGTGAAGGAATCAAAGTTCGAAATGTTATTTATGAGCATTTAGAAAGCTTCATTGCGAAATTGCAAGAAATGGGCGTTAAGATGACAATTGAAGAAGACATGATTGAAGTTCATCCGTCACATGATCTGAAAATGACAACGGTGAAAACCTATCCATATCCTGGTTTTGCCACAGACTTGCAACAACCGTTAACGCCATTACTTTTAAAAGCGCAAGGAACTGGTGAAATTATTGATACGATTTATGCTCAACGAAATAAGCATATCCCTGAGTTAGT
The DNA here is from genome assembly GCF_051714505.1 of Enterococcus sp. AZ129. Taxonomy (NCBI): domain Bacteria; kingdom Bacillati; phylum Bacillota; class Bacilli; order Lactobacillales; family Enterococcaceae; genus Enterococcus; species Enterococcus sp. AZ129. The sequence goes on from NZ_JBIORY010000001.1 coordinate 1,004,293, forward strand.
GCGGATGGGGGCTGATGCTTCGGTTGAAGGCAATATGATTATTTTAAATGGTCCAAATCAATTGCACGGTGCAGAAGTAGTCGCCTCTGATTTACGGGCAGGCGCTTGCTTAGTCACTGCCGGCTTGATGGCTGAAGGTACGACCACAATTTATAATGTAGAATATATTTTACGTGGGTACGACCACATTATCGAAAAGTTAACTGCTTTGGGCGCTGATATTCAAATGATAGAAACCGAAGAACAAGAAGGTCCGTTTGAGGTGGATCAATGAGCGACTATTTAACAATGGCTGAATTGGAAAATAGTACGTTAAAAGATATTTATGCGTACGCGAAAGAGTTTAAAATTCCTTATTATAGCCAAATGAACAAAAAAGAATTGTCTTTAGCTGTGATTCGTGCACAAGCTGAGAAGCAAGGGTTTTTCTTCATGGAAGGAATTTTAGATATTGTTTCTCAGGATGGTTATGGCTTTTTGCGGCCAATTAATTATGGACCAAGTGCAGAAGACATTTATATTTCTTCTTCTCAAATTCGTCGTTTCGGATTGAGAAATGGGGACAAAGTAGCTGGCAAGGCGCGTCCGCCAAAGGAATCAGAACGTTACTATGGACTCATGCATGTTGAAAGTGTCAATGGGAAAGATCCTGAAGAAGCGAAAGAGCGGCCACATTTTCCAGCGCTAACACCGTTGTATCCTGAAAAACAATTAACGTTAGAAACCACGGCTGGCAGATTATCAACACGAATGATTGATGTATTTGCACCAATTGGTTTTGGGCAACGTGGTTTAATTGTAGCGCCGCCAAAAGCCGGGAAAACAAGTGTTTTAAAGGAAATTGCTAATGGGATTACAGAAAATCATCCTGATGTGGAATTGATTCTGTTGTTAATTGACGAGCGTCCTGAAGAAGTGACTGATTTAGAGCGAAGCGTTAAAGGCGATGTGGTTTCTTCAACTTTTGATCAACAACCACAAAATCATACGCGAGTTGCTGAATTGGTTCTGGATCGAGCAATGCGCTTAGTTGAAGACAAACGGGACGTAGTTATTTTAATGGACAGCATCACTCGTTTAGCAAGGGCCTATAATTTAGTGGTCCCGCCTAGTGGTCGAACCTTAAGTGGCGGAATAGATCCAGCTGCGTTTTTCAAACCTAAACGATTTTTTGGTGCTGCCAGAAATATCGAAGAAGGGGGCAGTTTAACTATTTTAGCCACGGCATTGGTGGATACAGGTAGCCGAATGGATGATGTCATCTATGAAGAATTCAAAGGCACAGGCAACATGGAGCTCCATTTATCTCGTGAATTAGCAGAGCGCCGTATTTTCCCAGCAATTGATATTAAAAAATCAAGTACGCGAAAAGAAGAGTTGCTGATGACACCAGAACAACTAGAAGAAACGTGGAAATTGAGAAATAATATGTCAGGAGACTCGCTGGAATATACGGATCAATTCATAAAAATGTTGAAACGGACCCAAAATAATCAACAATTATTTGAAGTTTTCCATGATGTTTCGTTTGGCAAACAAATTAAAAGAAATCCAAAAAGATAATTGCATACCAACTGAAAACATGGTAAGATAGCATTGTTGTATACCGACAAAATAACTCTGATACAGCAAATGGATCAGGGCAAAGGAGCGAAAAAAACGTATGAAACAAGATATCCATCCAAATTACCAACCAGTAGTATTCATGGATTCAACAACAGGTTTCAAATTCCTTTCAGGTTCAACTAAAGGATCTTCAGAAACTGTTGAATGGGAAGATGGCAACACTTATCCATTATTACGTGTTGAGGTTACTTCAGACTCACACCCATTCTACACTGGTCGTCAAAAATTCACACAAGCCGACGGACGTGTGGACCGTTTCAACAAAAAATACGGTCTCAAAGACGAAAACGCAAATCCAGACGCATAGTCTTTCAAAACATTGTTATGACAAGGTTTATAGAGGTTTTCCACTGTGGTGGGGAACCTCTTTTTTTGTTGGATAGGCAGTTTTAAATTCAGAGAAATTATTTAAATATTATTTTATTTAACTGAAAGTATAGCTAGTCCGTATACCGTATAATTTAAATTATTTGGATAGTATACATATTGTAAAGTGCAATTGTCTTTTTAGAATCTTTAAGGTATAATTTGTTTTAATGAGTTTATATGTAAGCTTTTTCTTTTTAAAGACTTTGATCATATCTTTTTTATAAGAAAACTATTGTTTGTGAAAGGATATAAAAGTGCTAAAACAATTGTACTTAACAGTATTAAGATGGAGACCGTACAAGCATAAAAAAGTAAAAATTGTGTACATAATGAGTTTCCCAAGAAATGATGGACATTTAATTGAACAATTAGAACAACACTATCACGGAATGATAATAGTACTTTATACAAAAAATTGTCAATCATACGCAGCATCCTTAAATCAAAAAGGCATAAAGACGATACTTTTTGATAAGAAAACTTTGTTGATTACAACGGCGATTTCATACTTGAAGTCAGCGCCGTTAATTTTTGTAGATAATTATTTTCCAGAATTGGCAATTTTAAAAAAAAAGCAAGTAGTTATCCAATTATGGCATGCTAATGGGGCTTTAAAACAGTTTGGCTGGGGTGCTTATCACACGAAACATAGAAGTAGCAAGGATCAAATCAGGTTTCAAAAAGTTTACGATAAAATGAATTATTTTATCGTTAATTCACTAAAAATGGAAGCAATTTTTAGAAACAATTATCGTCTCGAGAATGCTCAATTTTGTCATTTTGGTTCGCCGCGTCTTGCTTATCTTGAAAAATTAGAGGTAGGAGAAACAAATCAGAATAATAAAGTTTTATATGCACCAACTTACCGAGAGGGAATGAATGAAATGATGCTTGTGATAAATCAAGCAATAAAGGCTTTTTCTGCTATGCCAAATTTTCATTTTTATATGAAATTACATCCATCAATCCAGTTAGATGCCATTGAACTACCGAGAAATGTTTCTATTTGGGAAAAGCATATTTTTGAAAGCTTTAGTGAAATAGGTTACTTGATTACTGATTATTCAAGTGTGGTCTTTGAATACATGCATGTTAAAGAGCAACCGAATATTTTATTTTTTTGTCCAGATTTAGAAAAATATGCATTAAATCCTGGAATTGAGCCTGATTTTTTTGAATATTTACCAGGACCGTTAGTTGAAAATGAAAAACAGTTGATTGTGGCATTGTCAAATTTTTCAATAAATAGTTATAAAGATAATATTACTAGAATTAACGAAGAATGGAATCAATATCAGTCAAAAGAGACCATTAATAAAATAGTAGAGTTGGTAGAGAGAATCTTGGGGGGATTTTGTGAAAAGTAAGGTACGCACTGAATATATTGGGGGATTACCAGTTGACGTATTAACACATCAAGAAATTATGGATGACTTAGAAAGTTATCTCAAAGCTAAAGAGAAAATGATTGTAACTAGCGTTAATCCGCAGATTTCATTGTTAGCATTTGAACATCCAGAAGTTAAGTTATATTTGAAAAGAGCAACTCATCGGATTGCAGATGGGATAGGTGTGGTCAAGGCATCGAAGCTAATGGGTGGGTCTATTCGTGAAAGAGTTACAGGAATTGATGTCATGGATAATTTTTTAGAGTATGCAAATCAACATAAGGAACGAATCTTCTTGTATGGTGCAAAGCAAGAAGTAGTTGAAGCAGCAGCTAAAAATATTCAACGACAATATCCAGGGATTGTTATTAGCGGTATTTTACATGGCTATACAAAGAAAAAACAGCAAGAAATTGTGGAACAAATTAACAAAGCTGAACCAAGGTTTGTCTTTGTAGCATTAGGTTCACCGAAACAAGAGATTTTTTTGGAACAAACAATTGATCACCTGACAGCTAATGTATTTTTAGACGTAGGCGGTACTTTTGACGTATTAGCTGGATCAGTAAAAAGAGCGCCAGAATTTTATATAAATCACAATTTGGAATGGTTATATCGTTGTTTGACAATGAAGAGATACGATCGGTTAATGCAAATTCCTAAATATATTTATTTGACTATTAAGTATCGGAACAACAAGTCTAGGGGGCAGTAAATGATTATTTTGTTTATTTGGGAAAATGACTTAGACACAACTTTTTATATCGTGAAAATAGAGAAAGATGAGAAGTTCATTTTACGAGTACCACCTATTCACAAACTAAGTAAATTTGTTCAAAATAATCAATGGAATAGTTTGATAGAAGAATTAAGAAAATTGTCTTCATATGAAGTAACTGAGTACATAATTATAAAAAAAGCAATGCTTTTTTCGTATCTTTTTGAAGACGATAAAGAAATTGTTATTTCAAATCAAAGTGAGCGGCATCTAATAGATCAAAATGGCAAAGAATGGTTTTTACCAAAAGGAAAAGTTGCTGTAAATCAAGAGGTGCTTTCAGAATATCTTCGTTTTAGTCATTCAGATGCTGAACGTTCATTTGAGCATCAGGAACACATTTTTCGTTTAACGAAAATTAAATTATTAAAAGATAAAAATCCGTTAAAATTGCAAAAGCAGTTAAAGCAATTAAAAAAAGCTACAACAACGTCTTTCTCTATAAAATCTCTGAGTAAGTTATTACTAATTTATACTGCTACAGAAAATAAAAAATTTGATCGAAAAACCATCAAAGTCAATCAAGAGTAGCCTTTTTTCTATTCATAAAAATTGATAATTAACGAAGAAATATCAAAGTACAAATGGAGGTTTTTATGAAAAAAATACTTACTTACGGCACATTTGACCTCCTGCACTATGGTCATATTAATTTGTTGAAAAAAGCGAAACAACAAGGGGACTACCTGATTGTTGGACTTTCAACAGATGCTTTTAATTTAGAAAAAAAGAAACAAAGTTATTTTTCATATGAAAAACGTAAACAATTATTAGAGGCAATTCGTTATGTTGATTTAGTTATTCCTGAAACTAGTTGGAAACAAAAAGTTTCCGATATTGCTGAATTTAAAATTGATACTTTAGTCATGGGCGACGATTGGCAAGGGGCTTTTGATTTTCTAGAAGTTGAAACAACCGCAAAGGTTCTTTATTTGCCACGAACGCCAGAAGTATCAACCACACAGATAAAAAAAGAATTATATTATAGTGAATAATAAAAAGTCTCCTTGGTATTTTTCAAGGAGACTTTTTTCAAGATTATCCTTCCCAAAAGTCAAAGATTGATCAGCATTGTTTCGCTGATTTGTTAGACTAGTAGGTACATTCAGCTTTATAAAGGAGATCTTGAAGAAATGAGTAGAAAAAAAGTCGGTGTTTTCTGTCTATTGCTGTTTTTCACATTTTTGATTATTGTTCCAAAAGTAGAAGCTACAGAAGAAATGAAGACTAAATTTACAGTAACGCCTGTTTTACCAGAAAATCAAGTGTCAGGAACATCAAGTTATTATGATTTAATTCTAGCACCAAAGCAATCTTCCACTATTGTCTTAGATATAAAAAATAAGACAGACGAAAAATTGTCCATCGTATTGACTCTAGCAAATGCATCAACAAATGATAATGGGTTGATTGTGTACAATGATTTTGATAAACCACTTGATTCATCGTTAAAGGTTCCGCTGACAGACTTGGTTACTTTAGAAAATGAGGAAGTGAGTGTGCCGCCTCATCAAACAGTATCAGCAAAGATGAAGGTGAAGGGACTTGATCAGCCTATCAAAGGAGTTGTTTTAGGCGGGGTTTATGCGCATCTCAAAGATGAAAAAACAGAGGAAGAGAACCAAACAACGGGATTAACCAGTCGCTACGGGTTTAATGTTGCGATTGCCATGAGGAGTGCTGAGAATGTTCCTTTAACAGAGGTGAACCAACTGAAATTAGCGAAAGTAACACCTACAATTGCTTTAGGAGCCAAATCGCTAAAGGCGGTCATTCAAAATCCGTATGCTGCTATTTTTCCTGAAGTTCGTTTAGAAGGTCAAGTGATAAAAAAAGGATCCTCTAAAAAAATTGCACAACGGACACTAAAAAATGTTCGCTTTGCCCCAAATAGTTCCATGAATTTTCATCTTGATTTGGGCAAACAACCGCTAGATGCTGGGACTTATATATTTACAGGACGTGCTATTTTACAACAAGATGAACAACAGTCTTGGCCTTTTCAACAAGAATTTACGATTAACACTCGCGAAGCAAAAAAATTAAATCAAGAAGCTACGGTCAAATGGGTCCTACCTACATGGTGGTTACCGACTTTCTACACGTTGTTAGTAATCACAATCGGGGCAATTTGTAGTGTCATTTGGCGCAATAATTACCAAAAAATAAGCGAAAAGGAGAGTGAGAATAATGGCTAGTTGGTTTTGGTTGTCTGGCGGTTTAGCGGTCATTTGTTTTATGTTTTTCCTCTTTTCTTTGCTGACTAGTATGAGTTTTATTCAGCATGCAAAAGAACCCAGAAGTATTCTAAAAGAAACGCTTTTAAGTTGGTTAATGCTTTTACTTAGTGGTGGGTGGATTACAATCGGACTATTGTTATATTTTTCGCTAAAGAATCAATAAACAAAAAACGAGCATTCATTGTTAGATAACCGTGAATGCTCGTTTTTTTGTTTTAGGAAAATGCTCTTTAGCAACTTGCCAGATTTCATTGGGCAACCTGACTGAAATTGTTAAATTGTTCTGTCGAAACGAAAAAAAAGTGGTAAACTAAACGTGTATGTTAGTTATTTAATCAAAAGTAATGTATCCGCTTACTTATAAAATGGAAACGAAGGAGCATATTGCAATGACAGAAAAACTTTTAGGAAGTATCGAAGCCGGTGGCACAAAATTTGTATGTGGCGTTGGGACAGATGATTTGACCATCGTAGAACGTGTCAGTTTTCCCACAACAACCCCAGAAGAAACAATGAAAAAAGTAATAGAATTTTTCCAACAATATCCTTTAAAAGCGATTGGGATTGGTTCGTTTGGTCCGATTGATATTCATGTTGATTCTCCTACGTATGGTTATATCACTTCTACACCAAAATTAGCTTGGCGTAACTTTGACTTGTTAGGAACTATGAAACAACATTTTGATGTGCCAATGGCTTGGACAACGGATGTGAATGCTGCGGCATATGGTGAGTATGTTGCTGGAAATGGGCAACATACATCTAGTTGTGTATATTATACAATTGGAACTGGTGTTGGCGCTGGAGCGATTCAAAACGGTGAGTTTATTGAAGGCTTTAGCCACCCAGAAATGGGGCATGCGTTAGTCCGTCGTCATCCTGAAGATACGTATGCAGGAAATTGTCCTTATCATGGAGATTGTTTAGAAGGGATTGCAGCAGGACCAGCAGTTGAAGGTCGTTCTGGTAAAAAAGGTCATTTATTGGAAGAGGATCATAAAACTTGGGAACTAGAAGCTTATTATTTAGCGCAAGCAGCGTACAATACTACTTTATTATTAGCGCCAGAAGTGATCATTTTAGGTGGCGGCGTCATGAAACAACGTCATTTGATGCCGAAAGTTCGTGAAAAATTTGCTGAATTAGTCAATGGATATGTGGAAACACCGCCTTTAGAAAAATACTTGGTGACGCCTCTTTTAGAAGATAATCCAGGAACAATTGGTTGCTTTGCCTTGGCAAAAAAAGCTTTAATGGCTCAAAAATAACCATTTATTCGTAGTTCATGCATTATATTTGAAGGAAATGGCTAAGAATGATACTCTTATTATGTAATTAATTATTTAGGAGGGATTAGCATGGCAGATTTAAAAGGACGTTTTGACGATGCAAAAGATAAAGTAGAAGGTACTGCAAAAGAAGCGCAAGGCAAAGTTACGGATGATAAAGGCAAAGAACTTGAAGGAAAAGCTCAATCAACCTTTGCTGACGTAAAAGACAAAGCACGTGATGCCGGCGACGACCTTAAAGAAGGCGCTGAAAAATTAACTGATAAAGTTAAAGAAGGCTTTGAAGACTTAAAAGACAAATTTAGTAAAGATAAATAAAAATTAACAAAAGAGCGTGGGCTTACGTTGAAATAACGTAAGCCCACGCTCTTTTGTTTAGACATCAAATCCTTGTTTTTGCAAGAAAATTTTTACTTCTGGGCGACGATTATAAGAAAAATAGGACAAAGACTTCTGTGACCAATCCGCTGTTTGGGCGTTACTTGAGCGGCTGGCATAATAATCTTTTAATAATTCATCATATGTGTGCATATCTGTCAATTTGTCTGATTGGTAGTGATTTTCGCTTAAAATATTTTCAAAAGGCATCCGTGGTTTCACACCATTTAACGTTTCTGGTACACCAATCGTTAATCCAAAAAGTGGTACAGTTAATTCAGGTAAAGATAAGCGTTTGGCTACTGTGTCTAAGTCATTTCGAATGCCGCCAATATAACAAATCCCTAAATCCATAGATTCAGCCGCAATGGCCATGTTTTGCGCAGCAATCGTTGTATCAACGGCAGCTACTAATAATGATTCTGGTGTCTTTAGGGGTTCTAATGATTGCCCCTCTTTTGACAAAATCGTTGCATGACGATACAAATCAGCAACAAAAACATAGAACACACCAGTGTTAACGACATAGTCTTCACAATTCGCTAAACGTCCCAATTCTCTGCGTAGCTCAGGATCTTTGATTTCTATAATTGTATAAGCTTGTAAAAAATTGGAGCTTGATCCTGCTTGAGCTGCAGTAATTAACTGTTGTTTCTGCTTGTCCGTTAACGCTTGCTTTTTAAAATGACGAACGGAACGGTGACTTAGTAATTGTTCGATTGTTTGATTCATAAAAAACCTCCGTTTAAATTAAGAAAGAGAACAGAAAAACCCACAGCTTAATAGTGGGTTTCTCTGTCGTTAATTGCTAAAGATTACAGAATACGTTCAAATGGATCTAAACTAATTCCTTGGTCTAAGACGATTTTTGCGTATTCTTTCGCTGCAAATAAAGAATGATCTTTGTAGTTTCCGCACTCTTTTGCAGAGACTGCTGGAACAACTTCTGTATTGATTACTTTGTTTAAAACGTTGACTAATGCATCACGGATTTCTTGTGGTGAATGTTGATCCCACATAATCATATAAAAACCAGTGCGGCAACCCATTGGCGAAATGTCAATGATTCCTTTTAATTCATCACGCATGTTAACTGCTAATAAATGTTCCAACGTGTGTAATGCGCCTGTTGGTAGGGCATCTTTGTTTGGTTGTAAGAAACGTAAGTCATATTTTTCGACTAACGCATCACCATTTTGTTCTGTGCCAGCAAGGCGAACATATGGTGCTTTTACTGTGTTGTGATCTAATTCAAAACTTTCTACGCGTGCCATGAAATTTCGCTCCCTTTATAATTAAATTCGTTTTAACTATAACAAATTTAAGTCAAAAGTCAATGGATAGTCCTTTGATGGGTAATAGTTTTAAAATATCATGGGAAAATAAAAAAATCATTTTTTTGACTATGTAGGTTTTTTCAATACTATGGTAAAATAGGACAAGTAGCTTTTACAAGAAGGTAAGAGGGGAGTATGAAAATATGGGAAAAGAATATCATGTTGCCGTGGTAGGAGCAACAGGTGCTGTCGGGACAAGAATGATTGAATTGTTAGCAGAAACAAGTTTGCCAATTGCCAGTGTGAGGTTATTGGCGTCTAAGCGTTCTGCCGGACAAGAGATTCAGTTTAAAGGGCAACCTCTTATCGTGGAAGAATTAGTCCCGGAATCATTTGAAGGAATCGATTTAGCATTATTTAGTGCTGGTGGGAGTATTTCCGAAAAGTTTGCACCAGAAGCAGTTAAGCGCGGAGCTGTTGTTGTTGACAACACTAGCCATTTTAGAATGGCAAAAGATGTTCCTTTAGTTGTTCCAGAAGTGAACCCGGAAGCCTTGAAAAATCATCAGGGAATCATCGCAAATCCCAATTGTTCTACGATTCAAATGATGGTGGCCTTAGAACCAATTCGGCAAGCGTTTGGCTTAGAACGAATCATCGTTTCAACGTATCAAGCTGTGAGTGGCGCAGGTATCCGTGCAATTAATGAGCTAAAAGAACAAGCCGAAGATTTTTTAGAGGGAAAACCTGTCAGCGAATGGTCAGCTGAAATTTTACCAGCTGGCAGTGACGAAAAACATTATCCAATTGCTTTTAATGCGTTGCCTCAAATTGATGTTTTTTCAGAAGCAGGGTATACCTACGAAGAATGGAAAATGATGAATGAAACAAAAAAAATCATGGGAGACAACAAGCTAAAAGTCGTTGCCACCTGTGTCCGTATTCCGGTAATTTCAGGACATTCTGAATCTGTTTATATAGAAGTGAAACAAGCAGATGCATCGGTCTCAGCCATCCAAGAATTAATGGCGCAAGCTCCAGGTGTAATTTTGCAAGATGAGCCAAGTGAACAACTATATCCACAAGCGCTAAATAGCGTCAACCAGAAAGAAACATTTGTCGGCCGTATTCGTCAAGACGTTGACGTGAAGAACGGTTTCCATTTATGGATTGTGTCAGACAACCTATTAAAAGGAGCTGCTTGGAACTCGGTCCAAATTGCTGAAACGCTACACGAAATGAATTTGCTTCGTGTACCTGAAAACGACTAGAAGGTTTGTATTGTATACTCGGGAGGGAATAGGATGGATTTAACGAATGCAACAATTATTACGGCAATGGTTACGCCGTTTCAAGAATCGGGAGAAATAGATTTTGATAAACTGCCGCAATTGGTAGACTATTTATTGGCCAATCATACAGAAGGCGTTATTTTAGCAGGAACAACTGGTGAATCACCCACGTTAACCCATGAAGAAGAATTACAATTATTCCAGCGAATGATTGAACTGATCGATGGACGTATTCCGATTATTTGTGGTGTAGGTACGAATGATACACGTGACTCAGTCGCTTTTGTGAAAGAGTTAGCGACAATCGCTGGTATCGATGCTGTTTTGGCGGTTGTTCCTTATTATAATAAACCAAATCAAGAAGGTATGTATCAACATTTTAAAACCATCGCAGAAGCAAGTGAACTACCAATTATTTTGTACAATGTTCCTGGTAGAACGGCTGCATGTCTAGAAGTGGAAACTACTTTGCGCTTAGCACAATTGGAAAAAATTGTGGCGATTAAAGAATGTGCAGGGTTAGATGCAATTACTGAGTTGATTGAAAGAGCGCCAAAAGACTTTCTAGTGTATACTGGAGAAGACGGGTTGGCTTTTGCCACCAAGGCACTTGGCGGACAAGGGGTTATTTCGGTAGCCAGTCATGTCTTCGGTTCGTCAATGTATGAGATGTATCAAGCGCTGGAGCAGGGGAACTTGCCGGAAGCGGCTAAAATTCAACGACAGTTATTACCAAAAATGAACGCCTTGTTTTCAGTGCCTTCGCCGGCACCCGTGAAAGCGGCCTTAAATCATTTAGGTATTCCTGTTGGAAATTTACGTTTACCTCTAGTTGCTTGTACACCAGAAGAAGAGCAAAGAATTATTCGCACGTTAGAGATTTAAAGAACGTGTAATCATAGAGAGGTGAAAAGAGTGAGTACAATAAAAATCGTTCCATTAGGCGGCGTTCGTGAAAATGGAAAAAATATGTACGTTGCTGAAGTGGAAGATGAAATTTTTGTACTGGATTGTGGATTACAATATCCAGAGAACGAACTTTTAGGAATTGACGTTGTCATTCCGGATTTTACGTATTTAGAAGAAAATAGTGAACGAATTGCAGGGGTCTTTTTAACACATGGCCATGCAGATGCAATTGGGGCCTTACCGTATTTGCTTTCAAAAATTCAAGTGCCTGTTTTTGGGACAGAATTAACGATTGAACTAGCAAAACTAAGTGTCAACAGTCATGCGGAAACGAAGAAATTTAAAGATTTCCATGTGATTGACCCGCATACAGAAATTGATTTTGGTCAAGCAACGGTGAGCTTCTTTAAAACAACGCACACCATTCCAGATTCGATTGGTGTTAGCATCAAAACAAAAGAAGGTAACATTGTTTATACTGGTGATTTTAAATTTGATCAAAGTGCGATTGAGATGTATCAAACCGATTATGGCCGCTTGGCTGAAATTGGGAAAGAAGGCGTCTTGGCGCTACTTAGTGATTCATCAAATGCTGAAAACCCAGCCCAAGTTGCATCGGAAGCCCAAATCGCTGATGAAGTGTTCGACACGATTCGCTATTGGGAAGGACGAATCATCGTGGCATGTGTGGCAAGTAATTTGCAACGGGTTCAACAAGTATTGAATGCAGCGGATCGTTCTGGTCGTAAAGTCGTTTTGACAGGCCAAGATTTTGAACGGATTATTCGGACGGCGATGAAATTAGAAAAATTACAATTGCCAAGTGAAGATCTATTAGTGAAACCAAAAGAAATGAAAAAATATGCACCCGAACAATTATTAATTTTAGAAACAGGCCGGATGGGAGAACCTATTAAGTCACTTCAAAAAATGGCTAATAATACACATGGTGTCGTTCGAATTGAAGAAGGCGATTTAGTTTATATTACGACAACGCCAACAACGGCCATGGAAACAACGGTTGCCAAAACAGAGGATATTGTCTATCGGGCCGGTGCTACGGTGAAGCAAATTTCCGACAATTTACGTGTGTCTGGTCACGCTAATCCGAATGACTTGCAATTGATGCTGAACTTAATGAAACCAAAATATTTCATTCCTGTCCAAGGTGAATACCGTCAGTTAGCTGCGCATGCGGACTTAGCACACGAAATTGGCATGCCTTATAAAGATATCTTTATTACAGGTCGTGGGGACATTTTAGAGTATACAAAAGGTAGAATGTCGGTAGCTGGCAGCACAACGGCCGAAAATATTATGATTGACGGGATTGGTGTCGGCGATATTGGTAATATCGTTTTACGAGATCGTCGTATTCTTTCCGAAGATGGTATTTTTGTGGCTGTTGTGACAATTAATCGCCGAGAAAAACGAATTGTTTCACCAGCTAAAATTACTTCTAGAGGTTTTGTTTACGTTAAAACAAGTAAAGACCTAATGAAAGAAAGTAGCAATATTGTTACAGAAATTGTTGAAAAACATTTAGAAAGTGACGATTTTGAATGGAGCAAACTGAAACAAGAAATCCGCGAAAACTTAAGCCGTTATTTATTTGAACAAACCAAACGTCGTCCTGTGATCTTACCAGTTATCATGGAAGCGACGCAACGCAAGCGTCCCAAAAATAACGCATAGTTCGTCCTGATAAAAGCAGGTGATTTTAGGAGAAATTCTTCTAAAGTCATCTGTTCTTTTTTGTAACTTTCTTCTATAAATATGGTACTATTAATCAGAGCGCTGAATAAAGGAGGCGGTTTTAGTGGAAGAGATTGTGTTGTTCCATACCAATGATCTTCATTCTCACTTTGAAAATTGGCCCAAAATACGGCGTCTGGTTAAAGCCAAACGTTCGCTGTACCAAAAAGAGGGCAAAACAGTCGTAACCATTGATTTAGGTGACTTTTCAGATCGGTGTCATCCTTTGACCGAAGCAACAGATGGTCGAGCAAATGTAGCTATAATGAATACATTAGCGTATGATCTGGTTACAATTGGAAATAACGAAGGAATCGGCAATTCAAAGAAACAATTAGAGCATTTATATGATCAGGCAACATTTGAAGTGGTCTTAGCTAATTTAGAAGATCCAAAAACCCAAACGTTACCAGATTTTTGTCAAGCATATAAAATTATGACAACTAAAGAAGGCACAAAGTTAGGGTTTATTGGCTTAACCGCACCATTTCCTTTAACGTATAATCCCAATGGCTGGACAATCAAACAAGTGGAAGCAGTCCTTCCTCAACTGATTCCAGAAGTTGCGCCTCAATGTGATGTTCTCATTTTGCTTAGTCACTTGGGGATAGATACTGATTTTATGATTGCGGCGAATTATCCTGAAATTCAAGTGATTTTAGGTTCCCATACACATCATTTATTTAAAGATGGTGAAAAAATTAATCATGTGCAACTAGCAGCTGCTGGCAAATATGGACAGTATATTGGTGAAGTGCATCTGTTTGTGGATGACGACACGAAGCAAGTCACAAGTTATGCAAAAACGATGGAAACAGCAAGTTTAGAAGAGCAAGCAACTGATGCTAAGGAAATTGCGGGTTACTTAACGGAAGGTCATCGACTATTGCAAGCGCAGCAAATTGCACAAATCCCTGAAACCTTGTCAACGGACTTACGGCAACCGCATGCCTTTATAACTGTTGCCTTGAAGGCGTTAAAAGAAGCGGGGCAGACCGAAGCGGCTGTGTTGAACAACGGGTTATTTTTAGCAGATTTACCAGAAGGAATAATCAATGCAGACCAATTACATGAGGCCTTGCCTCATCCAATGCATTTAATCAAGGTTACCTTGAAAGGGTCAGACATGAGCCGTTTGATTCGTGAAATGGAAAAAAGTCGTCAATTTCTGCGGAAATTTCCGATTCGCGGGATGGGCTTCCGCGGGAAAATTTTTGGCGAATTATGTTATGATGGGATTCGTTTTGAGCGAAATAGCCAGACCGTTTTTTGGCAAGGGAAACCTATTCAGCCAGAGCAGAAGTATACGCTGACAACAGTGGATCACTTTCAATTTGTTCCGTTTTTCCCAACGATTGAGTTAGTTGGAGAAGTCGAATTTTTATTTCCAGACGTTTTAAGAACTGTCGTGGCGAACTATCTGCATGCCCACTATCCAATCAAATAAAAACAAGGTATAATAAAAACTAGGTGGTGAAAAAATGACAGACAAAAAGACAACCGAAAAAAAAGAAAAAGAAAAAGAAAAAGAAACTGCTGCAACCTTTACAGAAGAACTAACAGCAGTTCTTGAAGAAATAAAAGAAGAACCTGTAAAAGAAAAGAAAAAAGGGGAAATTGTCACCATTGTGAATGAAACAGATATTCAAATTGGTGAAAGAGAGTACCGAATTGTTAAAAATCATCGTGATGCCTTTGATCCTGAACGCTTAGGTGAACGGTTTAGTGAAGTATTAGCGCGTTATGATTATATCGTAGGAGACTGGGGCTATGAACAGTTACGCTTGCGTGGCTTTTTTGATACTTCTAATCGTCGGGCAGCGCCGGATCAACGCATTGATACACTAGAAGACTATTTGTATGAATATTGTAATTTTGGCTGTGCCTATTTTGTAATTGAACGAACAGGGGAACGTAAAGAAAAAACAACGCATCGTCGTCGTCGCCATAAAAAGAATAATCGTTCTAACGCGTTTGTCGAGGAAAAGAGTGCGCCCGCTAATAAAAATAGCAAGCCAGTGATTCGTACGCGAAAAGAAGAAAATAAAAAAACGACTACACCCAAACAGCCTAGTCCCAAAAAATCTGGCAAAGGCTTTACGATTCGTCAACGTGAGGAGTAAACAGAGTGAAAAAAGACTATCAAGGATATTTAATTGATTTAGATGGAACGATTTATTTAGGAAAAGAACCAATTCCAGCCGGAAAACGTTTTGTCGAGCAGTTACAGGAAAAAGATTTGCCTTTTTTATTTGTAACGAATAATACCACTAAATCTCCTGAAACAGTGGCACAACGTTTAGCAAATGAATTTGATATTCATGTCCCAGCATCCCTTGTTTATACAGCGACTTTAGCGACGATTGATTACATGAAAGAAGCCAATCGGGGCAAGAAAGTCTTTGTCATCGGCGAGGCTGGTTTAATTGACTTAATTTTAGAAGCAGGTTTTGAATGGGATGAAACAAATCCTGATTATGTTGTCGTGGGACTTGATACAGAATTATCCTACGAAAAAGTGGTTTTAGCTACCTTAGCCATTCAAAAAGGGGCGTTGTTTATTGGGACCAATCCAGATAAGAACATTCCGACAGAAAGAGGCTTATTACCTGGTGCAGGTTCAGTTGTGACGTTTGTGGAGACAGCTACTCAAACAAAACCAGTTTATATTGGCAAACCAAAAGCGATTATCATGGAACGAGCGATTGCGCATTTAGGCGTGGAAAAAGAGCAAGTAATTATGGTTGGAGATAATTATGAAACCGATATTCAATCAGGGATTCAAAATGGTATTGATAGCTTGTTAGTTACATCAGGTTTTACCCCTAAGTCAGCTGTTCCAACTTTGCCAACGCCACCAACCTATGTTGTTGATTCCTTAGATGAATGGACTTTTTGAGTATGATGAGGTCGAAATTGCGTTTAAGGGAAACGCTTGGACTCATTTGTTTGTTTTTAACGATTGTGGCTTTAAGTATCACGATCACGATTAATTTTCGTCCATTGTATCTTTTTGATATCCAACACTTAAATATTTTAAAAGACGTAGAGGTTGATCGTGTGACCTTGATTAAAAATTACGATCATTTAATGATGTACTTAAACAATCCTTTTGAAAAAACATTAGTATTTCCTGACTTTCCAATGTCTGATAGCGCGGCTTTTCATTTTTATGAAGTGAAAAAATTATTTTTATTGTGCTATGGCGTATTACTAGTTACGTTGTTGCCTAGTGTCCTTTATTTAAAATATTTGGTGAAAAATCAGCGTTTATGGACATTGATACGGCCATTTCAGTGGGGAATGTTTTTGCCTGTGCTTTTTGGCTTTTTCATGCTGATTGGCTTTGATCAATTTTTTATTGCGTTTCATGGATTATTTTTTAACAACGATGCTTGGTTATTTAATCCGCTAACTGATCCGATTATCAATGCCTTACCTGAAGCCTACTTTATGCATTGTTTTATCTTGTTTTTTGTTTTATTAGAAGGCCTGTTTTTGATAGGTATTTTAATCGGAAAACGTTCTTTAAAAAAATAAAGAGAGAAAAGTGAACAATTCCAAAATTGCTCGCTTTTCTTTTTTGTTCAATCTAGTTTTAAAAACTAGATTGAATAATTGTCAAAAGTATGATATTCTTTTTTAGAAATGGTTAGGAGGGTTTTTATGGACGAGATAGAAAAATCACTACAAGATTGGGGCCAACAATTGGAAAATGTTCATTTGCCAAGATGGCATGAGTTACCAGATATTGAATTATATATGGATCAAGTGATTACTCTGATAGAAAAATACTTATCCCCATTGATTACACTGGAAAAACATACTTTGTTAACGTCCTCAATGGTTAATAATTATGTCAAACACGGGTTAATCCCGGCCCCGGTGAAAAAGCGCTACAATCAAAAGCATTTAGCGTTTTTAATTGCGATTACGTTGTTGAAACAAGTGTTAACATTGCCAGAAATTAAGCAAGGCATTTTATTCCAAGGAGCTACGGTTGGTATTCGTGAAGCGTACAATTTATTTTGTCAAGAACAGGAACGAGCGATTTATGTGATTGCTGCTCAAGCGCAAGAAAAAGAAGTTCAGACCAAATCACAAGAACCTATGGGGATTGAATATTTGGCTGTAAAAGCAGCGACAATGTCTTTTGCTACTAAAATGTTTAGTGAAAAAGTGATTGAATTGGAACAAGAATACTTAAAAGAAATGGATGAGATGACACATGAATAAAGAAAAGATCGCACTACTGGTTGATTCTGGGACAGATGTTCCAGAGGCATTAGTCAAACAATACGGCATGTATGTCTTGCCTTTACAGATTATTTATCCTGAAAAAACCTATACAGATAAGGTAGATATTACACCAGAAGAAGTGTATCAACGTTTAGAGAAAGAAATCCCTAGTACTTCATTACCAGATGGCGCAACAATCCAAGCTATTTTTGACAAAATTAAAGAAGCGGGTTACGAAAAAGTCTTAGCGGTGACCATTTCTAGTGGTTTAAGTGGAACCTATAATGTGGTTCGCTTGCTTGGAGAACAAACCGAAGGACTAGATGTATTTGTTTTAGATACAAAGAACATTGGTATCGGGGCTGGCATTCAAGCGATTCGAGCAGCAGAATTAATTGAAACAGGATTAGGCTGGCAAGAATTACAACAAAAATTAACAGAAGAAGTAGCCAACGCAAAAGTATTTTTTAATGTAGCCACTTTAGAATATTTACAAAAAGGTGGACGAATTGGTTTAGTCACTTCTATTTTAGGGAATGCGCTAAAATTAAACCCCATTATTTCTTGTAATGAAGAAGGCATTTACTATACGGTGGCTAAGTCTCGCGGCCGTAAAAAAAGTCTTGATAAAACGTTTGAGTTGGTGACGAACTTTATAGGTGAGGCACCCCGTTTTCGTTTGGCAGTCGCTCACGGTGCGGCAGAGGAAGAAGCAAAAGCAATGATGGAACGCTTGAAAGCAGCTTTTCCACAAGCAGAAGAAATTTACTTTGGAACGATTAGTCCGGCATTAGTTGTTCATACAGGACCAGGACTTTTAGGTGTTGGTATACAGTTATTAAATGATTAATTAAATGAAAAATCTCCTCAAATTTTTTTGAGGGGATTTTTCATTTAAGATTTCTCTTTTTCATAGAAATATCATTTTGCTGAAAAAACAACGAAAATTATATTGAAAATTTCACGAATGTGTTACAATTTGTCTACAAAGGGGGAATTTTTTGTGAAAAAAGCAATAGCAGAATGTTTAGGAACATTTATTCTTGTCTTTTTTGGGACAGGAACAGCCGTTCTAGGAAATGGTATGGAAGGGATTGGAACAACGGGGATTGCCTTAGCATTTGGGTTAACAATCGTTGCTGCTGCCTATAGTATTGGCACAATTTCAGGTGCACATCTAAATCCAGCTGTTTCTCTAGGAATGTGGCTTAATAAACGAATAACAACAATGGAATTAATCTACTATGTAGTGGGACAAATTGTTGGCGGCTTGATTGCCTCATTTGCATTATTAAGCATTCTAAAAGGTGCTGGTAAAAGTATTGAGAACTTAGGTCAAAATGGCGTAGGGGAATTAAGTGTTGCTGGTGCATTGACAGTCGAAATTATTTTAACATTTATTTTTGTTTTAGTTGTCATGACAGTTACAAGTGCTAAGAAAGGCAATGCTTCATTAGCAGGAATCGTAATTGGGATAACACTAACAATGATTCACTTAGTCGGCATTCCTTTGACAGGAACTTCTGTCAACCCAGCTCGTAGCATCGCGCCAGCCGTTTTTGCGGGTGGTTCAGCGTTATCTGAGTTGTGGATTTTTATCGTTGCGCCATTAATTGGTGGATTATTAGCCGCTCTTGTAGCAAAATTCGTCTTAGATACGGAAGAATAGATTAGCGAAAGAAGAATCTTTGATAACAAGCGTCAATTGTTGTCAGAGATTCTTTTTTTGTTATACTAGGAGAACCTAAAGGCGCATTTTTAACCAAAGATGAAAACATCATCAAAATAAGGTATAATAGGAAAGTATCAAATAAGATTAGAAGGAAAAAGAGGTGTCTCTTTGTGAAGAAAATTTTAGTAGTTGATGACGAGAAGCCAATTTCAGAGATCGTTAAATATAATTTGGTTAAAGAAGGATATGAAGTATTTACTGCTTACGATGGAGAAGAAGCACTTGAAAAAGTGGAAGAAGTGGAACCAGACTTAATTATTTTAGACTTAATGCTCCCTAAAATGGATGGCTTAGAAGTCGCGCGAGAAGTGCGCAAAACACATGATATGCCAATCATTATGGTGACTGCCAAAGATTCTGAAATTGATAAGGTTTTAGGATTAGAATTAGGAGCCGATGACTATGTAACGAAACCATTTTCAAATCGTGAATTAGTTGCTCGTGTCAAAGCCAATTTACGGCGAGGTGCAACCAATGCGAAAGAAGCCGAGGTGACAACACAATCTGAATTAACGATTGGTGATTTAACCATTCATCCTGATGCATACATGGTCTCAAAACGGGGTGAAAAAATTGAATTAACCCACCGTGAATTTGAGTTACTTTATTACTTAGCAAAACATATCGGACAAGTGATGACTCGTGAACATTTATTACAAACCGTTTGGGGTTATGATTATTTTGGTGATGTGCGGACAGTGGACGTAACCGTACGTCGTTTAAGAGAAAAAATTGAAGATAGTCCAAGTCATCCAACGTATTTAGTTACTCGTCGTGGGGTTGGTTATTATCTAAGAAATCCTGAACAGGAGTAATCAGGTATGAAGAAAAAAGTTCACTTTTTTCAATCTGTTAATTTTAAGATTGCTTTATCATTTATTCTGCTGTTACTGATTGCGATTCAAATCATTGGCGGCTATTTCATTCGTGAACTGGAAGCCACTACAATTTCCGATTTTAAGAAAAATATGGATTCTCAGGTTGTCCAATTGTCAAATACGTTAAGTACGCAGATGAGCAACAAAGATCTCGAACGTAGTGACGTTGATGCAAATTTAAAAAAAGCGTTATCTGATTTTTCAAATGCAGACATTTCTGAAGCGAGAATTGTCGATGATAAAGGGATTATTCGGGCAACCAATGATTTAAATCAACAAAATATTATTGGGAAAAAGAATGATTATCGTGATTTAAATGACTTTACGAGTAAAAAATATCAAGCTTTAGATAATGATAAACGTGTGTATGTGAATGTTCAGCCGATTCAATCGCCTACTGGAGAAACAGTGATTGGCGTCCTTTATGTGAAAAGTAATTTAGAAAATAAATACCAAGAAATTACCAACACAGCAAGTATCTTTTTCACTGCTTCTATTATTGCCGCAGCAATCTCGATTATTGTGACCTTACTGATTGCACGATCAATCACGAAGCCGATTGGGGAAATGCGCGAGCAAGCCATTCGAATCGCTCGTGGTGATTACGCTGGAAAAGTAGAAGTCCATGGAAAAGATGAATTAGGCCAATTAGCAGAAACATTTAATCAATTATCAGAACGGATTGAAGAAGCACAAGAAACAATGGAAGCAGAAAGAAATCGTTTAGATAGTGTCTTAACGCATATGACAGATGGTGTCATTGCGACGGATCGCCGCGGAAAGGTGATTACGATTAATGAAATGGCCCTTTCGTTATTAAATGTAAAAAATGAAAATGTGATTGGGACCTCGTTATTAGAGTTGTTAGATATTGAAGAAGACTACACATTGCGGAAGCTGTTAGAAGAGCCAGATGAACTGCTGATTGATCGCTCAACGTCTGATCGTGAAGAAGACCAAATGATTATCCGGGTAGACTTTACGATGATTCGTCGGGAATCAGGATTTATTACTGGCTTAGTTTGCGTACTTCATGACGTCACAGAACAGGAAAAAAACGAACGGGAAAGACGGGAATTTGTTTCCAATGTTTCTCATGAGTTGCGAACGCCTTTGACAAGTATGCGTAGTTATATAGAGGCTTTGAGTGAAGGAGCTTGGGAAAACCCTGAGATTGCGCCGAATTTCTTAAAAGTCACGTTAGAAGAAACCGACCGGATGATTCGTATGATTAATGATTTGTTGAATTTATCTCGGATGGACTCTGGGAATACACATCTTCAATTAGAGTATGTGAATTTTAACGAATTGATTAATTTTGTCTTGGATCGCTTTGATATGATGATTGAAAATGAGCAAAAAAATTACAAAATTCGCCGTGAATTTACTAAACGCGATTTATGGGTAGAGTTAGATACAGACAAAGTAATTCAGGTTTTAGACAACATTTTGAACAATGCGATTAAGTATTCGCCAGATGGTGGCGTCATTACCTGCCGACTAGTTGAAACACATAATAATGTCGTCTTTAGTATCTCGGACCAAGGTTTGGGCATCCCTAAAAAAGATCTCGGGAAAGTCTTCGAGCGTTTTTATCGTGTGGATAAAGCCCGTGCGCGAGCACAAGGTGGGACTGGTTTAGGTTTAGCAATTTCTAAAGAAGTAATTCGGGCCCATAACGGGAGTATTTGGGTGGAAAGTACAGAAGGTGAAGGATCGACTTTCTATATTTCACTACCATATGAACCTTATGAAGAGGATTGGTGGGAATGATGAAATTATCAGAATGGATTACAAGAATTGGCTTGATTTTAATGGTCATTTTAAGTATATATTTTTCAGTCAATATCTGGCTGAATTCTGCCAAAAAAATACCAGAAATGAAGTCGGGAAGCCAAGTCACAACAGCTGTCAATGAAAAAGCCATTGGCGATGTCTATTTACCTTTGCAATTGATTCGAATAGCCGATGGAAAAGCGATGCAAAGTAATCGTGAAACATTAATTAGTAATGTTCAAAATGATATTAAAATGGCTACGTTTGGTAAATTGACACAAGTTGTGACAAAAAATGCAGAGCAACTTAAGCGCTACAACCAAATGGAACAAGGCATTGAACTTCTTTATCAAGGTCCCTTTTTAATCTCGGACTATGCTTCGATTTATAATCTATCCATTAATTTTACTAACTTTAATGAGTTGACGGACCAGTATTTTACGAAAATTCAATTGGATTTTAACGAAAATAAGATACGTTTTTTAGATTATGACCAAGCCAACGTCTATGAAGCGCCCATGACTGTCAATAAGGCGCGCTTAATGGGAATTATCAATAAAGAGGGATTACAATATCAAGACGTTTCCGAAAATACGCTAACCAAACAAGGGCAATGTTATTTAACCAATGATATGAAGTTGAAAAAGTACAGTTATATCTTAGCTTCGCAACCAGTTACTCGTTTTAGGAATGCTTTTTTCAATGAAACGGAAGATATCCAAACCAATGAAGACAGTCAAGACTTAACCTATACGAGTAAAGAAGAACGATTGTTTGCAGAAGAAAAACTGGGAAAAATTGATTTTAAAGGGACCTTGCCAGAAGAGAATAAACGGGATTCAATCTATAATCAAAGCTTTTCTTATGTAAAACGTTTAGGAACCAATATGGGGAATTTACGTTACTTTGATCGAACGAAAGATAGTGTCAATTATCGGACTTTTGTGGAAGGTTTCCCAGTGTTCAGTAATGATTTAAAAGGCCAAGTGGATATTCGCATCACGAACAACGATGGTGCTGCGCCAAGCGTAACCATTAACACAAGTGTGAATACAATCCAAGTACCGATTCCTTCAGAAGAAGAAGTGACGCTGGAAAGCACGGAAAAATTGATTAAGCGTTTAGAAACGGCTGGTGCTAAAAAGGAAAAAATTCAATCGGCTGTTATCGGTTATACGTGGCAGACAATTGAAGAAGTCAAACAAGTCGTTGATTTAAGTCCGGAATGGTATGTCCTTTATAACAACAATTGGTACACTGCAACGGACTTGGTAAAACAATTACCAAGCTTGGAGGTGGGCTAATGGATTTTAAACGAATTGAGTGGATTTTCTTCTTAGCATTTTTAGGATTAAATATCTTTTTATTTGGAATTTATCGGGAAGGTCAACAAGAAGAGAGCAACGTCTCTTCTTCCAGCCAAACAGAATCGATTGAAAGTCGGTTGGAAAAAGATAACATCTCGTATAAAGGGACACTTTCTTCAGAACGATTGGAAGGCTATTATTTAAGTGGCGAACAAACCAATTTTTCTGCTGCTTTAAAAATCCAACGTGAAAAGAATAAAAACTTTTTGAGAAATGGGCTGCAAATTGCGGATAATACTTTAACGAGTGTGCCTAGTAAAAACTATTTTATTGATCCTAAGAAAATTGATAAAGATTTAAGTACTTTTTTAAATGAAAAAAATGCTTTATTATTCGGAGACGAATATCAATACTTACCAGAATTTTCTCATTTAAAAGAGCCGACGGCAGAAATTGTGGCTGCACAATCGTATAAAGGAATTCCCTTTAGAGATGACACGGCAAAATTAAGTATTTTAGCAGATACGTCAGGTGAATTATGGAAAATTAGTAAATATTCGCAAACGCACATTGAAAATATTGAAGAGTTACGAGACAAAACGGATTTATATTCCAATCGTGATGCGATAGACACGCTCTATATGAATAACCGGATTCCTAGTAATTCCAAAATAACATTCATTAAATTGGCCTATTCAAGAATTTATAAAATTCGTGAGAAAAATGTATACGTTCCAGTCTGGTTTGTAGGAATTTCTACTGGTGAAGATTCAGTTGAAATTGAACAGGTGAATGCCGTAAGTAATACCATCATCACAAATAATACTGTGCCAAAGGTGGAAAAACATTAAGGTCCGTTGTATAATGAAACACGTTAATGTTGTAATGTAGAAGGGAAGAGTTTTAAATGGATTCAGAGTTTGCTTTTAATATCAGTGTTCTTGCCAGTGGCAGTACAGGCAATTCCCTTTTTATTGAAACCAACCAAAAGAAAGTATTAGTAGATGCGGGTTTAAGTGGCAAAAAAATCACTTCACTTTTAGCAGAAGTCAATCGCAAACCAGAAGATTTAGATGCGATTTTAGTTACACATGAACATCGGGATCACATTCATGGCGTTGGCGTGTTAGCGCGAAAATATAAGTTAGATGTCTATGCTAATGAAAAAACGTGGCAAGCGATGGATCCCATGATTGGCAAAGTCGATGTCGCTCAAAAACATATTTTTGAAATGGGTAAAGTTTTGACCTTGGGAGATATGGACATTGAAAGTTTTGGTGTGTCACATGATGCGATTGCGCCTCAATTTTATCGTTTTCATCGCAATAATCGTTCCTTTGTTGTTCTAACGGATACAGGTTATTGTAGCGATCATATTCGTGGTACGATTGAAAATGCAGATGCTTATTTAGTCGAAAGCAATCATGAAATTGAAATTTTGCGAGCAGGACCTTATCCATGGAGTCTTAAACAACGGATTTTAGGAGATAAAGGCCATTTATCCAATGATGATGGTGCTCTTGTGATGGCGGATGTATTAGGTGATAAAACAAAACGCATTTATTTAGGTCATCTTAGCAAAGAAAATAATACGAAACTTCATGCGCGAATGGCAATGGAGTCTACTTTGAAGCAAAAGGATTTAGGCGTCGGTGAAGCATTTAAGGTATATGATACAGACCCCGATTCAGCCTCAGAGTTATTTCAAATTTAGAATAATGGTGGTTTATCAGTTTTTGAGCGTGGAGCAAAAATCCAAAGTGATTTTTGTCCCATGCTCATTTTTTGTTCTTTTATCCAGCTGGTTTGACAGAGACATCGGTGACAATACTTTTAAACTCTTAGTTAATTTTTTGACAAATGCTTGTGTTTGTCTGGTGTTAGGAGTATAGTTAACTAGATTTTTACTAGTGGGAGGTCTATGATGTTTCAATTTTTACCAAACTCTGTTTTACAGATGAGCACTATTTTTCTTTCGATTATTATCGAAGCATTGCCTTTTGTCATGTTAGGTTGCTTGATTTCAGGCGCTTTACATGTTTTTTTAACACCAGAACGAGTAAAAAAAGTGTTACCTAAAAATAAATTTTTATCAATTTGTGTAGGGAGTTTCCTAGGGTTTTTCTTCCCTTCTTGTGAATGTGGGATCGTCCCAATTGTGCATCAATTTGTTAAAAAAGATGTACCAACACATACCGCTTTTGCTTTTATGTTAACGGCACCAATCATTAATCCAATTGTGCTATTCTCAACATACGTAGCTTTTAGTGGCGCAACAAAATTTGTGATTTGGCGAGTTTTAGGTAGTATGATTGTCGCGTGGGTTATCGGCATTTGGTTAGCTTATTTTCGAAAAGAATCAATTTTAACAGAAAAAGAGTTGGCGCAGATTAAAGAAGAGCAGGTTGCTCATACGCATGAACACGTTGATGAAGCTCGTTCATTTTGGAAAAACGGCTGGTCAGCGTTAACCCATAGTATTGATGAATTTTTTGATACGGGTCGTTATTTAATTTTTGGTTCTTTGTTAGCAGCAATCATGCAAACCTATATTCCAACTGGTGCGCTTATGCAATTGGGCCATTCAAAGATTTTAGCGATTCTAGTCATGCTAGTCATCGCTGCCACTCTATCACTTTGTTCAGAAGCAGATGCATTTATTGGTTCTTCTCTTTTGAGTTTATTTGGCACAGGACCAATTGTCGCCTTCTTAGTTTTTGGTCCAATGGTAGATATTAAAAATTTATTGATGATGAAACGTTATTTTAAAATGTCATTCATTGTACAATTTGTTTTGATAGTGGCGCTTGTCGTAACTATTTATGCGGCAGTAGTTTAGAAAGGAGGCCTACAATCGATGATACGATTTATTATTTTAATTGGATATATGGGGTTGATGATGTATCTTCAAATTTCAGGTGAACTGAACCAATATATCAATATTCATTATAATTACTTAGCTGTTTTATCAATGGTTTTAGCTTTTATTATGGCGATTGTCCAATTGATTTTGTGGAACCAAGCAGATCCATCAATGCAAAAAAAACATGAAGACATGCACCAACATGGGGGACATGAACATCATGGCCATCAGCATAATTTGGAAAAACCCAGCCAAAGAGGGCTTGCCTATTTACTACTTTCTTTACCGTTGATTGTTGGCTTATTATTTCCGACAGTTAGTTTAGACACAACAATTGTTGAAGCAAAAGGATTTAACTTTCCAGTAAGTAAAGAATCAGTAGGGGATCCTGATATGCAAACGCAATATTTGAAACCTGATACAAGTATGTATTTCAATAAGACGGATTATGACAAGCAGATGGCAAAAGCCATGAAACAATATGATGGCCAATCTGTGATTTCAATTACTGATGAAAACTATTTGGAAATTATGGAACTAATCTATAATTATCCAAGTCAATTTGCAGGGAAAAGGATTTCTTATAAAGGCTTTGTCTATAATTCAAAAAGAGAAGAAAGTGTTGACCAGTTTGTCTTCCGTTTTGGGATTATTCATTGTGTCGCTGATTCTGGCGTTTTTGGCTTGTTGGTTCATTTTCCTGAACATACTCAATTTCAAAACAATGATTGGGTAACGATTACCGGAACCGTTGAGTTGTCCTATTATCCACCATTTAAACGACAAATACCAACTGTGCAAGTGGAGAAAGTCAAAGCAGATCAAGCACCAAAAAATCAATATGTCTATCGTTCCTTTTAAAAAAAGTTGGTTGCTTCCATTTGATAAGGAAGCAACCAACTTTTTTGCTATCTATTTTTTAATTTTGTTGCGCTTACGACGAATAAAACCCAAAGATTCTCTTTTTTCTCGAAAGCTGCGGATATTCTGATTGAAAACCTCAGAAGCGACTAAGCCTAACGCAATTGCCCCAGCAATCATTACAGCTTGCACGGTAAAATAGGCACCTTTTTCATAATTGCCAATTACGATATTCCGAACAGCTTGATAAGCTAAGCCACCAGGTACCAATGGAACAATACCAGGAATATTAAAAATCGTGACAGGCATTTTCAATATTTTTGAGAATAGGTAGCTTACTGCCGCAACACCGACAGCACCGACAGCACCGATGAGGGAACCTAATGCCGCATTTCCACTAAAAACTTCAACGATTACCCAATAAAGCATCCAGCTTACACTACCAGTTAGACCACAAGCCACCAGTGATCGTCGAGGAACATTAATAATAATCGCAAACGCCGCAGAAGCTAAAAAACTAAAGACAAATTGTACCAAAACGATTCCTAGCAAGTAAGTCACTCCTTTTAATAGAAAAGTTGAAAGACAAAAGCAATGCCAAAACCAATCATTCCTGAAGTCATTAATGCTTCAGTCCCACGAGAAACACCCGATAAGTAGTGTCCAGCTAGCAAATCGCGAAGAGCATTGGTAATTTGCACACCTGGCACTAAAGGCATGACACAACCAATGATGATTAAATCTTGTGATTGTCCGAGTCCCAATTTGACTGAAAGAATAGCGGCTGCACCAATGAACAGCGAAGCTAAAAATTCAGATAAAAATTTAATCTTGAGAAACTTTAAACTAAAATAATAAAGACTATAGCCACAGCCACCAATCAGAAAAGTCAAGAACAAATCAGACCAGACGCCACCAAAAAGAATCATAATCGTAGCGCTGACAACGGCCGCACTAACAATGCGTGCGCTAATTGGAAAATGGCGGTGTTCACTATCAATCACTTTTAGTTTATTCAGTAATTCCTCTAAAGAAAAATCACCAGCCACATAAGCACGAGACAGCTGATTCACACGAGAGATTTTTTCTAAATCAATGCCACGTTTCATTACTTGAACCATACGAATAGTGGAGGTTCCATCTATGCCAACAAATAGCCCAGTTTGTGTCACATAGCTAACCATTCGATAGTTGCCAGAAGCAAGCGCAATCCGGCTCATTGTATCTTCAACACGGTACATTTCTGCATCGCTTTCTATCATAATTTTACCAGCTAACAAACAGGTTTCTAAAAGTAAATCCAAATGAGCAGGAGTCATTGAGCAAGCCTCACTTTATGTATTTTCTTCTAGTGTACTACAAACGAACCAAAAAGAGGAAATAAATAACAGCTGCAATCGAAAATTTACATCGTAAACAGATTGTTAGCGAATTGTAACATTAAAAGGCTGATATTATTTAATCATAGATATTTAAAAGTTTTCAAAAGAGAAACGTCGATTTTTTCGCAAAATGAATTGGAGGGAAAGGTGATATTCTGGCGATTTAGCAGAGCTTTATTCTTGTTTTATAAAGTTGTGTATTTGTTTTTATAATTTTAAAATTATCGATGGCTGTCATTTTTTTACGAAGCCTTTATTAATAAAAGACTAAGAAATAACAAAAAAGAGAGAAGGAGAAGAAATTTTGTTTGTAGTTTCGGTTCTTTTCTAGTAAAATGAAATTGTATAAAAGTAGAAGTGAGGTGTAGTAAAATGGGTTTTACAGACGAAACAGTACGCTTTGATTTTGATGATAATCGAAAAAAAGCAATCAGTGAAACGTTAGAAACCGTATATCGGGCATTAGAAGAAAAGGGATACAATCCTATTAACCAAATAGTAGGGTATTTACTTTCTGGGGACCCGGCTTACATTCCTCGTTATCAAGATGCTCGAAACTTAATTCGTCGTCATGAACGTGATGAAATCATGGAAGAATTAACCAAATATTACTTAGCGAACCATGGAATCGATATCAAATGAGGATCATGGGGCTAGATGTAGGTTCACGGACAGTCGGTGTGGCTGTTAGTGATTTATTAGGTTGGACAGCACAAGGCATCGAAATTATTCGCATCAATGAAGAGGAAGAGAACTTCGGCTTTGAGCGATTAGGTGAATTGGTGAAAGAATACGAAGTCACGAAATTTGTCGTAGGTTTACCGAAAAACATGAATAATTCCATCGGTCCTAGAGCTGAAGCATCCATGGCATACGGTGATAAGATTCAAGAATTATTTCAATTACCTGTTGACTATCAAGATGAACGATTAACAACTGTCCAAGCAGAGCGTTTCTTGGTGGAGCAAGCAGATGCTTCAAGAGCCAAAAGAAAAAAAGTCATTGATAAACTAGCGGCAGTAATGATTCTACAAAATTATTTAGATGCACATAGCCGATAATTATCGAGCTTTGAATACATCAAGGGAGAGAAGAAGAATGACAGAACACAACCACGATCATGATCACGAAGGACATGAACACATTACTTTAGTAGACGAACAAGGAAATGAAACATTATACGAGATCTTACTAACTGTTGACGGTCAAGAAGAATTCGGTAAAAATTATGTTTTATTATATCCAGCAGGAATTCCTGAGGATGAAGATGTTGAATTGCAAGCTTACTCATATGTGGAAAACGCAGAAGGTACAGAAGGCGATTTACAGCAAATCGAAACAGACGCTGAATGGGATATGATTGAAGAAGTTTTCAATACATTCATGGCTGAAGAAGAAGAGTAAAACTGTAACGAGAGAAGCGCTACTTCTCCTATTGAGAAGTAGCTTTCTTAATAATAATTGTTATAATGTACATGTTGTTTCTATCATAAGATACTATCACTATCATTGAGTGTGGTGGATAAAGAAGGACAGCATTGTCTAGTTTTACAAGATGTTGTAAAAACGTAACATCCTTGTAATGACGTTAATTTGGTAACTATCTAGCATAATTTATAATTTGTGTTATACTAAGTATGAGGTTTTGGAAATACTGTTAATTTTATAATATTAAATAAAAAATGGCTCCACCTACTGGCATAGGTAGAGCCGTCAGAAATTCAGTTAAACAAACACGTAATTATTGGTGTGGTGCATTGCCACGAACTGAAATTCCAGTTAATAAAGCAAGTAAATCAAACATATATTTCACCTCCTTTATTATGATAGCTTCATTATAACATTATCTGTAAAATGATGGTATGTTTAATACAAAAAAAATAGAAAGATTGGAGTTTTGACTGTGAGAGTAGCGGGAGAAAAAATCAAAACAGCGCGTAAAAAGAAAAAATTATCGCAAGCTGAATTGGCAAAAGGAATTTGTACACAAGCAACAATTAGTAACATTGAAAACAAAAATGTGTGTGACAGTTTAGACATTTTCTCATCTGTATGTCTACGTTTAGACTTACAAGTGGAAGAATGTATCGAAGGTTCTAGTGAGAAAAAACTCGAAAGCTTATTAAATAAAGTAGAAGAATTATGCTTTTACTTTAAGCACGATGAAGCCTATGATTTGTTGAAAGACTATCCAGATGATATCGAAAGTTCAAACAGAATTTTAGAAACAAAATTTTTCTATTATAAAGGAATTACGAGTTTATTAGGTAAGAAAAATAATAGCGAAGCATTGTTCTATTTACATCGTGGTTCTGAAATTAGTCGTGATATTAATATTTATAATATTTTGAGTATGAATGCGATCGGTATTTTATATGAATTAGAAGATGATATTGAAAAAGCAAAAGTTTATTACGATAAATCTTTACAATTGCTAAGCGAATTCAAATTAGATTATCCATTAGAGCAATGCCGTATTTATTATAATACCGCAAAATTCTATTCATTAATTAAAGACTATGCAAAGAGTATTGAATTAAGTGATAAAGGAATCGAAATTAATCGGACGCACAGTTCTATTTACTCTTTAGATTGCTTATTATACGAAAAAGCTTTTAATAAACAAATGCTAGGACTAGATGCTGTTGAAGATTATCGTATTGCATACTACTTTACACGTTTCTTTGAAAATAAAAAATTACTTACTTATATTGAAAAAGATATGCAAGAGTTTAACATCAGTTTTAAATAATAAATTATTGTTTCAGATTTTAAAAAGAACAACTTAACTCAAGAGGAGTTAGGTTGTTCCTTTTTTCTCTTTTTAATTTGTTTCTTTGACAGCGTTACGGACGCTTTCGGCGACGACTTTTGCGACTCCTTCTTGGAATGGATCGGGAATAATATTGGTCGGCGTGAGTTCATTATCGGGTATCAATTTTGCAATACCTTTGGCAGCGGCAATTTGCATTTCAATCGTAATCTTTTTCGCCCGAGCATCTAAGGCACCACGGAAGATACCAGGGAAGGCCAACACATTATTAATTTGATTCGGAAAGTCACTACGACCAGTTCCGACAATATAAGCGCCTGCCGCTAAAGCTTCATCAGGAAAAATTTCAGGAACCGGGTTAGCCATTGCAAAAATAACTGGCTGCTCATTCATCTGTTGAATCCACTCGGGTTTTAAAACACCTGGTGCCGAAACACCAACAAAGACATCAGCGCCTTCAAGAGCAGTAGCTAAATCACCGGTACGGTGTTCCCGATTGGTTAGCTTCGCAATTTCTGAGTGGTGTGGTGGCAGAGCTGTATCTGTTTCGCTCAGAATCCCTGCACGGTCAACAATGATAATATGTTTTACACCAGCAGCTAAAAATTTTCTTGTGATCGAAAGACCAGCGGAGCCACCGCCGTTGATTACCACATGAATGTCCTCTATTTTCTTGTTGATTAATTTTAAGCTGTTGTACAAAGCCGCTAGAACAACAATCGCTGTCCCGTGTTGATCATCATGGAAAACGGGAATATCTAGTTCATCGATTAAACGCTGTTCAATTTCAAAACAACGAGGAGCGCTGATATCTTCCAAGTTAATTCCCCCAAAGGTTGGAGCCAAAAATTTCACCGTTTGAATAATTTCTTCGGTATCTTGTGTATCTAAAACAAGGGGAATCGAATCCACACCAGCAAAGCGTTTAAACAATGCAGCTTTTCCTTCCATGACAGGCATCGCTGCTTCAGGACCAATGTTACCTAAACCTAAAACTGCTGAACCATCACTGATAACGGCGACGGTGTTTTTCTTTGTTGTTAATTCGTAAGCGCGTTCTTTTTTTTCATGTATGGCAGAAGAAACAGCCGCAACACCTGGTGTGTAGGCAATTCCTAAATCTGCTTTTGTTTCAATCGGAACTTTAGGGCAGACTTCTAATTTTCCCCCAAATTTTTTTGCTTGCTCAATCGCTAATTCTTTTACATCTTTTGTTGACATATCATTTTCCTCCTAAATAATTCACTTATAGTTAAAAAAGCATTCTAAAAATAGCAGTCATTGTTATTACTGTAATGGCACCGCCTAAACGTGTCGCAACTTGTGCAAACGGCATTAAGTTCATTCGATTGGCTGTACTTAAAATAGCCACATCGCCAGTCCCACCCATACCACTCTGACAAGCGGAGACAATGGCAGCCTCAACGGGATTCATATTCATGAAGCGTGAAACGAAAAATCCTGTAGCAATAACAGTGAAAACGACACTAATTACCACAACAAAATATTGCCAGCTAAGCATTCCTACGACATCTTTTAAAGGAATATATAACATGCCTAAGCCGACCATTAACGGGAACGTAAAATTGCCAGAGATAAATTTATAAAGCTGTTTTGATCCGCGTTGGGTTTCTTTCGGTACTACGTTTAAGTATTTTAAAAAGGCTGCGACAACAATCATCAAAACAGGACCAGGAAAGCCTGTTAAGTGTTGTAATAAACCGCCTGTAATAAATAAGGTACACGCAATTAAAACACCAGCACCCATTAATTTTACATCAATTGGTGCTTTGTCTTCTTCTAAAGCATCACTTAAATCATCTGAATTAGTAATTTTGATCAACTGACCTTGTCCAGAAAGTTCAGGGCGTTTTTCTCCTAAACGACTAAGTAAACCAGAACACATAATAGCAAAAAAATTACCAATAATGGTTGCGGGAATTAATTGCCCCACTAATTGTTCGCTTGGCAATCCAGTAATGGCACTATAACCAAGGGATAAAGGAAGAATGCCTTCACCAATTCCACCAGCTAAAACAGGAGTGACGATATAGAAAAGGCTATGTTTCCAACCGAGACCTAACAGCGTTCCAACAAGGGTCCCAACGCCCATTGCTAAAATCATTCCTAATGCCATCGGGACAATCATGCGCATTAAACCTTGGACTAAAATTTTGCGGTTCATTCCAAGGATACTTCCACAAACTAAACAAGCAATATAGAAATAGAGAAAGTTTGCTTGTTTCATTAAAATATCTGTTGAGTCTAAGACATTTTGGTTGAGTAAATTGAAAAAGACCATAATTGATGGTACTAATAAAGATAAAATTGCGGGACCGCCAAAATGTTTCAAAATAGGAATATTTCCACCAATTGTTCCAAGTAACCAACCCATTGTTAAAATTACGGCAAAACCACCTAACATATTGACTGGTAGTTGTTCTAATAGAGCCGTAACAAGAATAATGCTAGCTGTTACAAGATAAACAGGTAACGTAACCGAACCAATCCTCGTTTTGGTTAATTTGTTGCGCCAATCTGTTTCATTAGCAGCTGTTGCGTGCAATTTCTTTTCCATGCTATTTCCTCCTATAACTTTAATCTATATTCATCATAATGTAAACGTTTTCTGTAGAGTAGATTATTTAATTAATTTAACTAAAGAAAAGTTTTTTAACCAAATCTTCCTATGCTATACTTTATTTGAAGAGAAAAGAGGGATGGCATGAAGCGTGGCGGGAAATTATGGTGCTTCTTATCAGTGATTTTTATTGCAACATTAATTATTATGATTACTTTCTTTTACGGAGTAACGACGGTCCAAACAATTAAAGAAGTTCGTAAAAACCAAGAGCAAGCACTTTTAGCCGTCGGGGAACAGTTGGCTATTGAACCGAATGTTATTGAATCCTTAAAGAATGATCACTATTCAGATGAATTGGAAGCGTATACGGTTCGTTTAGGTGAAATCCATCAGTTGGATTTTATCGTGATTATGAATATGCAGGGGATTCGTTTAACACATCCTGATCGCCAAAAAATAGGTAAGCATTTTGAAGGTGGCGATGAAGTGCGAGCATTAAAAGGGGAGGAACATTTGTCTGTTAGTCAAGGGAGTTTAGGAGAATCATTACGAGGTTTTGTCCCAGTCTATGATCAAGGAAAACAAATTGGGGTTGTGGCAATGGGCATTAAAATGACCTCGCTTTCACAATTGATTGAACGAACAAAAAATGATTACACAGTGAGTGTCCTTTTAAGTGTTGGTTTTGGCTTTATATTAGCCATCGTGGTTTCTTATTATTTAAAAAAACAACTTCACGATTTAGAGCCAAGAGAAATTGCTCGTCTATTAGAAGAGCGAAACGCCATGCTTGAGGAAACGAAAGACGCAATCCTTGTGATTGATACCGATCAAAATATTTTATTAGCAAATATTGAAGCAACTAAAATGTATCATAATATAACAAATAGTGAAGAAAATTTACTAGGAAAGAAACTTTCAGCATTGGTTTTATCTCCTGAAAAATTAATCGTACATTCAAAAACAGAGCAATTCTATCGTCAAAATGGCCAGGATTATTTCGTCTCAATCGCCCCGATTAATGTCCGTAAAAAAACAATTGGGCATGTTATCTTTCTGAAAAATGCGACGGAAACGTTTATTGTCGCAGAACAGCTTGTCAGCACAACGACATATGCTTCGGCATTACAAAGTCAATCACACGAATTTATGAATAAGATGCATGTCATTTATGGCTTAGTCGATTTAGAAGATTACGAGGCGCTAAAACATTATCTAGCCGATTTATTGAAACCAGAAAAGGAATTTGCACAGCGCTTAGCTATTTTGGTTAGGAATCCTATTTTAGCAGGTTTTTTAAGTGGGGAAAGAATCAAGTTTGCAGAAATTAAAACACAATTAGCTATTGAAATTTATCCAGAAATTCCACCAAATAAACGAGATGAAGATACGCAAAATTTGATTGCTATCTACCGTTATATTCATCGTTTCCTGATGGAACAACCGTTACCAGAAGAGATCATTGAAACCATTGATTATCAGCCAGGAAGTTTGACGACGATTTATTCGTTTGCTTATCCAAAAGAACAACTGGAACGCTTTGAGCAAGAATTTTTCACTTCTTATTTGGTAAGATTATTAGAGAATGCGGAAGCGACATTGGCTTGGGAAAACCAACAAAACAATTGGCTTGTCATTCGCATAAATGTTCATTACGAAGGAGCAGAGGAAAATGAACCTATTGATTATTGAAGACGATCCTATGGTTGCATATATACATCAAAAATATCTTGAAAAATTAATTCACCAACCGACTATTTTTACGGCGGCAACAATTGCTGAAGGTCTACAACTAACGAAAGAAAAACAACCAGCACTTGTTTTATTAGATGTTCATTTAAAAGATGGCAATGGCTTGACCTATCTGGCAACAATTAGAGATGAAAAAATTGATACAGAAGTCATCCTGATTACGGCTGCCAACGAGTTGGAAAATGTTAAACGAAGCTTACATTTAGGCGTTTTAGACTATTTAGTTAAACCCTTTTCTTTTGAGCGATTTCAACAAAGTATCGAAAACTATCAGAAAAAAACTGCTCAATTCACGCTGGAAACGAAGGAGCTTTCGCAAACAAAAGTGGACCAATTGTTTCATTCTTCACAGACAAACGCACGTAAAAATGAACAAGATCTTCAAAACCTATCCTTAGAAAAAGGACTAACACAAGCAACATTACAACTATTGTTAAAAAAAATAGACGAATTTACCGACTATTTTACGATTCAAGAATTATCAGAAGCGAGTCAGCTTTCACATGTTTCTGTTCGCAAATATGTGTTGTTTCTAGAAAAAAATAACCTTTTAGAAAGTAAAAATAGCTATTTAAAAGTGGGGCGTCCCTATCAATCGTATCGGAGAATTTAGTATTTTTTATTTTTTAGTAAATAAAAAAAAGTAATTGAAAAGTGGCGAAATACAGAGGATACTCCTTTTTATTCTCATTTAAAGCACTTAATTGAGAATGGAAAAGAGGATATTGTTTGTTATTTTTTGAGAATATATGATATTCTTTATTATGTAAGAAATAATATTATATGGGAGGAACGAGCGATGAAAGTTATTGTTTTAGGATCATCACATGGAGGTTATGAAGCGGTAGAGGAATTACTAAATCTTCATCCTGATGCAGAAATTCAATGGTATGAGAAAGGTGATTTTATCTCATTCTTGTCTTGTGGCATGCAGTTGTACCTAGAAGGAAAAGTGAAAGATGTTAATTCTGTTCGCTATATGACTGGCGAAAAAATGGAGAGTCGTGGTGTGAATGTCTTTTCTAATACTGAAATTACAGCGATTCAACCAAAAGAACATCAAGTGACAGTGAAAGATTTAGTGTCAGGTGAAGAACGTGTTGAAAATTATGATAAATTAATCATCAGTCCCGGAGCTGTCCCATTTGAATTAGATATTCCAGGTAAAGATTTGGATAATATTTACTTGATGCGTGGTCGTCAATGGGCCATTAAATTAAAACAAAAAACAGTAGATCCAGAAGTCAATAATGTGGTTGTGATTGGTAGTGGTTATATTGGGATTGAAGCTGCCGAAGCATTTGCAAAAGCCGGCAAAAAGGTTACTGTTATTGACATTTTAGATCGTCCATTAGGGGTATATCTAGATAAAGAATTTACAGATGTTTTAACAGAAGAGATGGAAGCCAATAACATTACCATTGCAACTGGTGAAACAGTTGAACGTTACGAAGGCGACGGTCGTGTGCAAAAAGTCGTTACAGATAAAAATGCGTACGATGCTGATTTGATCGTTGTAGCGGTTGGTGTCCGTCCAAACACTGCTTGGTTAAAAGGTACCTTGGAATTACATCCAAATGGCCTAATCAAGACGGATGAATACATGCGGACAAGTGAGCCAGATGTATTTGCAGTAGGGGATGCTACGTTAATTAAATACAATCCTGCAGACACAGAAGTAAATATTGCCTTAGCAACGAATGCTCGTAAACAAGGTCGCTTTGCTGTGAAAAACCTAGAGGAACCAGTTAAACCTTTCCCTGGTGTTCAAGGATCTTCTGGCTTGGCCGTCTTTGATTATAAATTTGCTTCAACAGGGATTAACGAAGTCATGGCTCAAAAATTAGGAAAAGAAACAAAAGCGGTGACAGTAGTAGAAGACTACTTGATGGACTTTAATCCAGACAAACAAAAAGCTTGGTTTAAATTAGTGTATGATCCTGAAACAACACAAATTTTAGGCGCTCAATTAATGTCGAAAGCAGATTTAACTGCAAACATTAATGCTATTTCATTAGCGATTCAAGCCAAAATGACAATTGAAGACTTAGCCTATGCGGATTTCTTCTTCCAACCAGCGTTTGACAAACCTTGGAATATTATTAATACAGCGGCTTTAGAAGCGGTGAAACAAGAACGTTAATAAAAACAGACAAGAACGATGCTGAAAAATAGTATCGTTCTTTTTGTATATTTTCAAAAAAATAACAACGCACTTTTACTTTTTTTCTAAAACAAAGAATTTTTTTACTCTTACTAAAATTTCAAAATGATGTAAAAATAAAAGCAGGTCGCAAGTGACCAAGAAATTTTAGGAGGAATTTTAGAATGAAAAAACAAATTTTAGCAAGTGTTGCATTAAGTGCATTAACATTAAGTATTGCAGGACAAGCAGTTTATGCAAATGAAGCAAACTTACAAGACACGCAAGCTGATGTAACTTTAAAAGCAGGTTCTGGGAAAGATGTCAAACCTGTCGTTGATCCAACAGGCGATACAGATGAAGATCCAGCTACGGGCGCAGAAGGCGCGTTATCAATCCCGTACGCTTCAAGTATTAGCTTTGGTGAACAAGAAATCCAACAAGGGGATGCCACTTACTTTGCACAAAATGAAAAACCATTTGTCCAAGTTAATGATACTCGTGGAGGTGCAGAAGGCTGGGCTTTATCCGCATCCATATCAGAATTTAAAGGTGTAACAAATCAAAACGTCTTAAAAGGTGCACAATTAACCTTGGCAAATGGTCAAGTAACTACAGAAAGTAACCAATCAGAAGCACCAACAATTGCATCAAATAGTTTAACACTAAATGATTCACTACAACCAGTAATGTCAGCTGAAAAAGGCAAAGGTGCAGGCGCCTGGGCTGCCTTATTCCAAGGGGAAAAAGGTAAAAATGAAAATGTAAAACTTTTTGTACCACGTGCAGGTGTTGAAGCACAAGCCTACACAGCAACGATTACATGGGGTTTATCTGATGCGCCAGCGTAAGACTTTAAAAAGATGGGGAACTTTTATTCCCATCTTTTTTCTTAGTTTAGTTAGCTGGTTGGTTCTGTGGTCTGCACCGGCTTCTGCTGAGGAAAATCAGATTAATTTTGAAGCAGAAGCTATTTTACCAGAAAATCAGCAATCTTCCGTCAGTTATTACGATTTGAAAGTCTCCCCTGGAAGCACACAAGAGTTTAAATTACACTTGAAAAATGTAAATGATCAACCGATTAAAGTGCGTGTCGATGCAAATAATGGGCTGACCAATAAAAATGGCGCTTTAGACTATTCGCAACATGGAAAAAAATTATTAGGTAGTCCTACATTTGAAGAATTGATTTCGCCGTCACAAACAGTCGAATTACAAGGAAAAGAAACAAAAGAAGTTTCATTTCAATTAAATGTCCCTAAAAATGGTTTTGAAGGAACGATTTTAGGTGGATTTTATTGTTATGAATTAACAGATGGAAAAGAGAAGGAAATAAAAGGATTTAGTTTAACGAATAAATTTGCTTACACAATCGGAGCAAAACTTGTTGTTGAAAATAAAAAAATGGAACCAGCATTTCAGTTAACAAAGGTGAAACCAGGTTTAGAAAATGGT
This sequence comes from Enterococcus sp. AZ129, assembly GCF_051714505.1. Classification (NCBI taxonomy): domain Bacteria; kingdom Bacillati; phylum Bacillota; class Bacilli; order Lactobacillales; family Enterococcaceae; genus Enterococcus; species Enterococcus sp. AZ129. Next base: position 1,043,339 of record NZ_JBIORY010000001.1, read on the forward strand.
TATTTAACACTGTTCGCGACAATTGAAAATACAGAACCAGTTTTAATGAGCCAATTGAAAATGAACGCCTTTGTTACTAAAAAAGGAAAAAGTGAGAAAATTCGTGAGTTATCAAAACAAATTTCTGTGGCACCACGTAGTCAATTTGAACTTCCAATTAGTTGGAATGATGAAGCCTTAAAAAAAGGTTTATATGAGTTGACGATTCAGTTGGAAGATCAAAACAGTAAAAAGTGGACATTGAAAAAAGCGTTTGAAATTAAAGGTGAAGATGAAAAATTGAATGAGGAGGCAGTCAAAGTCACCCGACCTGCTTCGAATATTCTTCTGTATCTTGTGATAGGAAGCTGTATCTTAATTATTTTGGCGTTATTTATTTATATTTTAAAACTACGCCGAAATAAATCATAAATAGGGAGGCTTTAAAATGAAAAAAAGAAGTGGGTATCTTGTGTTCATGCTAGCACTCTTTTTTTTAGCAAGTGCTAATAGTGTACATGCGCAGCAAGTAGATTCAGAAGTAGGCATAACATTTTATCAGAAAAATTATAAGGATCAGGTAGTGCCTTTTGAAAAAATAACCCCAGTTAATGAAGCCAAACAACCCAATCGAGAAACGATTAACTCTGATAAAGGATTAATCAATCAACTTTTACCCAATACGGGAGAAAAACAGCAATTGGAATTACTAACTATCGGTTTACTTCTTATAAGCATCATCCTGTTTGTAGTGGCTCGAAGACGAAAGAAAGGATGGAAAGCAGATGAATAAGATTGCTAAAACCTCATTCGTTTTTATAATCATGTTGATTGGGTTTGCTTTAGGACCGCAAATTGGTGAAGCAACTGAGTTAGTCAAGAAAATTTCAAATCACACAAAATTGTCTGATTATGGTTACTTTAAGGCCTTGCCAGGTGTCTATACGCCAGCTTCCCATACTTTTGTCATGCAATCTGGGGCAGAAACAGAAGTTATTCCACTTGAAGGCAATGTGAACAGTAGTCAATTAACAGTTGATGAAAATTCTCCTGCAGGGAGTGCCATGATTCGTAATGTGGGATGGTATCAAGGCAAAAAAGTCAGCGTTAAAGTTTCAATGTTGAAAAATTTACCAAGTCGTGCGGGGGGAACAATCTTTTTTGAAAAAGAGCGTTTCTTAACACTATCTCTCCTTGGAGATGTAAAAGTGACGTATGAATTTTTTGACGAAGAAAACCAACCAATACAATTAAAAACCTCTTTTAATACGTATGATTTAAGTAAAAAATACTATTTTGGTATATATTTCCCTTTGGAATTACTATATGCGAGCAAACCGACGAATAACTTTTCTAGAACATGGAATGATGAAAGTAGTGGTTATTGGGTAACTTATCATAATGAAACAGAAACCGATGCCATCAACAGTCAAAAGCAACAGCTACAAATTTTAACTCGACCAAAAGAAAAATTAACGTTTATTTATCGAAATTGGAATAATAATCAGCCATTAGAAATTCCTTATCGTACAGACTTTGTGGCAAAACCTGAGTTTGGCGGGGCTCTGGCAAATTCTTTAATGTTAGAGAAACCGCAACCTGTTAGTGAATTAAAGGCCCAACAAATCATGCCGAATGTTGCAGAGGATCGTAAATTAAGTAATTTAGAAGTACGTTTTAGCTTAACAAATCTCTTGCAATCACAGCAATACGAGCCAGGTAATATCAACATTCAAAACTTTAATGGTGAAGATGTAACGGCTTTGTTCTCACAAGAGATGCAAGGCGAAGAATTAGTGTTGACTGCCTTACAACCACAAGATAGCCGGTTAAATGCCACGACTTTACTTTATACAGTCGTCGTGAAATGGCGTGAAGATGCCCCAGCAGTCGATAATCGTTTCATTGATACAGAAGGAAATCTGACATTACCTTATACAATCCAAACAAAGGCCACCAATAGAGATAAAGTGTTTAATCAAGCGACCGAAGGCATGTTAAAAGTGAATTATAACAGCAAAGTGAATCTTCTTTTTGTCGACGAAAATAATCAACCATTGAAAGAGCCAATGAGTCAGCCAGGTATTTTAACACAAGCATTTGATGTATCATCTGAGTATCCTGAAATCCCTGGATATTATCCAGTTAAAAATCCAGTGGAACAAGATCAAGGAACGTTTAAACAAGAAGAACAAACAATCGTTCATCGGTATCGTAAAAATTTGGAATTTCAATTGAAAAATTCAGGAGAGGCAATACCGGTTTCTCGCTTTACTAAAGAAGCTGAGGTGGCGTATTCTTTAAAACACGAAGCAGGAAAAACGATTCGCGTAATGGCACGTTTCGGTGGAGAGGAACAATTAGTAAAAGAGTATCCAACAGCACCAGAGACTGTTGACGATCAAGTGAAAATGAAGATACCAGATAATTGGCTTGACCAAGAAGTTGAATTTTACGCAATGAATGAAACTGGACAAGTTTCAAATAATGAAAAAAAGATAGTCAGTCTGGAAAAGGGGCCGCAATTAAAATTACCTGACGTTCTTTCTTTTGGACAACAAGAAATCCCTGTAAAAGATAGCTATGTCAAGTTGCCACAAGAAGCAGAACTGGCTATCACTGATGAAAGCCAGTTAGATAAAAGTCAATGGAAAGTCAAAGTTAAAATGCAACAAATGATGAAAAATCAAAATAATCAAACATTGTCAAAAGGTTTAAGCTTTATTAAAGAGGGCAAACGGACACCGATTAATGACGTCGAACAAACTATTGCTAGTGGCAGTGGAAGTCAAATGTTGAATTTAGCAAATACACTTGAATTAACTTTAGTTCCAAGCGATGTCGCGGGTAGCTATCAAGGTCAATTAGTTTGGAACTTAGAAGATGCCCCTATTTAAAGCTAGATAAAATTTCCGTTAAACATGACTTAATAATTGAATCAATTGAAATCAAGCACAGGTGCTAAGGAACTCCTTTAGCACCTGTTTTTTTGGGGGCAAAAATTTACCTCTTGCAAAAAGAAAGTCGTATAATTAATATGACTAAGTTATTTATAAAAATTTAGAAATACAGGAGGTTGATAAAGTGCATACATTTTTAACGAAATCTTCTCAAAAGAAAATTCGTCTATTTAACTATCTCTTAGAAAAAAACAAGTGGCGAACCATTGCAGATTTAAAAGACTTACTGAATGTTTCTTCAAAATCTATTCTATTGTATGTAGAAGAATTATCAGACATTTTTAAACAATTTAATGGGAAAATTGTACTGAAAAATGAAAATAATCAACGATTTTATATGTATAAAGATGCTAATTTTCCTATCTATAATGTTTACTTGCATTACTATCGTCAATCTTATAATTTCAATTTGATTGATTATATGTACAAATACCCAGACAGAAATTTAGAAGACTATGCAGATGCGCAATTTACAAGTGTTTCGACTGTTTTTCGGTATGCCAAATTATTAGTAAAATATTTTAAAAGATATCAAATGACCTTTCATACGTTCTCTTTAGAACTAGAGAATCAAGAAAGCATGAGTCGTTCTTTTTATTATTATTTTTATTGGCAATCTTCACGTACAGGTGACTGGCCATTTACGATTTCTGAAAAGTTGATTGAACAATATATTGAACAATTTGAAGAGGTATACGATATTAAATTGTTACGTTTGCCGAAACGAATTTTTTCTTATTGGCTAGCAATTGTATTAGAACGTGCACCACAAAAAAGAGTGGAACTTTTAGATGAAATTAAACAGGTAGCTGATTCTGATAAAGCTTTTCCTTTAGTAAAAATGTGGCTGAAGAAGTGTAACTTATCGCTGCCTGAAGAAGAGATCTATTTTATATATCGAATTATCTACTCGTTTGGAGTGATTGATGGTAATCCTCGCTATGAAGTTAGTCATGCATTAGCACATAAATTGCATCATACTACGTCTTACCAAGCTGTATTGCTATTAAATAACCTCACGCAAAAAGACTATCAATTTCAATTGGATTTGTCAGATTCTGAATTAATTTTTAACTTTGTGGCATTCCACGAGCGAAGTCAATTCTTTTTCGGTAATACTGATTTATTTTTCAATCAGTCTTATATTAATGAAATTAAAAGACAAAATACGGAAATAGCCCAACTGATGGAGAACTTTCATCGAGATTTGCAAGAGCAGGCAACAAAAGAGGTCAAAGAAATTTTAAAAAATTGGGAACAACTTTTCTTAAACTATTACTATGTTTTAGATTATTATGATTTGTTGTTAAAGAAATTGACGCCCATTAAGATTTTAATTGCAGACGATTTACATCATACTCATCGATTATGGTTGATGAATAAAATAAAAAATTATTTTGGTAAAGCTTATCCCTTGGCTTTTTATGATTATGAAGTAGATGCATCTGAAGTCGATTTAGTGATTTCTAACTATTATTTTGATACAAAAGGAACGACTTTATTACTGATGAAAAATATACCAACAGAACGCAACTGGCGGAATTTAGAGAAAATTCTTTATAAAATAACCCATTGCAATGATAAATAAAGCTACTTTTTTGCGAGCTTTACATTTTAAATTAATAACATATCGACTACTATTAATTTTGTTTACTTACAAAAGCAACATTGGCTAACAGACAATTTTAGTCAGTTTAGAAACAGCGCTGAAGGATAATTGCCGGCGCTGTTTCTTTTATTTTTTTCCAAATAGCGGATTTTTTTACACTAAAAAATGATTATTTTTCTTGCTATGCTAGTAATTGAAAGTATAGAAAGGAGCGGGTAGTAATGGTTGCATTTGGTATGGTAGTAATTAGTGTTAAATTAATAGGGATTGGCTTGTTTTGCTATTACGAACTAAAGGCTGAAAAAAATTGTAGTTAAGGAGTGTTGCTAATGCAATTAGAAAATATTTCAAAAACCATTGATAAAAAAGAAATTCTAACAAATATTTCAATTACTGTAGAACCAGGTGAAATTGTAGGTTTAATTGGTCCAAATGGTGCAGGTAAAACGACTACAATGAAAATCATGAGTGGGTTAATAATTAATTTTCAAGGTAAAGTCGTTGGACAAGAACGGATTGGTGTTTTAATTGATGGACCTAAATATTTTCCAAATAGAACAGCAAGAGAAAATCTTAATTATTTTCGTGCTCTTTCAAAAGAGAGTTATTCAGTTGATTACGTAGAATCACTATTTGATATGAAAAATTACGGGAAAAAGAAAGTCAAAGATTTTTCTTTAGGTATGAAGCAGCGCTTAGGAATGGCGTTAGCTTTAATTAACAAAAATGAGCTGCTTATTTTAGATGAACCAATGAACGGTTTAGATCCAGATGGCGTACAAGCGACCATTCAGACACTAAAGCACTTAGCAAAAGAGTTACATATAGGGATTGTCATTTCCAGTCATATTTTAGGGGATCTAGATAAGTTGTGCGATCGAGCGTATTTTATTAAAAATGGAGCAATTATTCAAACAGTCACTTTAGGAAAAGAAGTATCAGTCTATCAATTTACCTTTGATGAAAAAAACGAAGACAAAGTGAGTGAAATTAGTGCTCTTTTTGATGGCGTAGAACAAAGACATCCTCTTTGGTTAATTTCGGAAGCAGATTATCCGTTGTTCTTGAAAGAGTTGGTTTTAAACGACATCATTCCATTAGAAATGAAAAAACATGCACTAAATTTAGAAGATGTTTATTTTTCATTAGTAGAAGGGGAGTAAGAGATGAAAGTAACAGCTGTGTTAAAACAAGATATTTGGCGCAGAATTTTTTGGTTTTCTGGAAACTACCTCATTATGTTTGCCATTTTAGGGTTAGTTCCACCATTTTTAAATTATTTTTTTGGCGATATGTTTGATGTAAATGATTATATCAGTGCGATGAATTTTATTAACAGCTTGCTATTACCGATTTTAGTAGTGTCCTTTGTTGTTGACGATCAAGGTTCACGAATTAGTGATTATTATTTTAAAACGAGGCAAGGTCGCCATCTTTATTTGTTCTCGCTGTTGATTTGTGGACTATGTTTGGGCTTGTTAGCAGGATTTTTATTAATCGGTGTTTGTGCTCTTTTAAGCATGGTTCTTTCAGTAGCTGTTTCATGGAAAGTGTTGACTGTCCTATTAGCTTCTTATATATTGTTGCCGTTATTCTACTTAGTTTTAGGTATAACAATGTATTTATTCTTTCATATACAGGGAGTGACTTTAACGATCTTTAATTTAGTTTTTGTGATGATTGTTCCTATTTTAATAAATATTGGAGCATCAACTATCGGATGGGTCGTTCTTTTGCAGTCTCCTTTTTACATTTTAACATTTTTAGGGATGGGTTCAGGAACGATGGATGAATTATTTTATTGTTTAGTAAGCATACTAGTGTTATACGGAATAAATCATTGGAAAATACTACGAATTGATTTTTGAGTAAGGATAGTTCGATTTAAGATTTTAAAAGCATGTATCAGACGTATTTTATTGTCTGGTACATGCTTTTACTTAGTTATTCAATTGATTTTTCAACTCTTGTTGGACACGAGTTAATTCTTGTTCATCCACACGTTGATAGGAAACACCATCTTGCATAAAACCAGTACCTTGAAGTTGGTCTTGTTTCACTTTACCAAAGGCACTGCGATAATCTAAGGCAATTTTTTTCATGTCATCAAAACTTAAATCTGTCTTCATATTATCAGAAACAGCTGTTAAAATTTCTTGATAGTTGCTCACGCTATTAAGACTTAAGACTTTTTGGACGATGCCTTCAATCACTTTTCTTTGCCGTTCTTGGCGGCCGTAGTCACCATTAGGATCTTCGTAACGCATTCTTGAATAGGAGAGTGCTTGTTCACCATCCAATGAAATTTTACCAATCGTAAAATCATATCCGTCTTGTGAAAAAGTCAGATTATTGTTCACTTCGATTCCGCCAACCGCGTTGACTAATTCTTTTAAACCAGCCATATTAATTGAAACATAATGATTAATAGGTATATTTAAATAGTTTTCAACTGTGTCCATTGCTAAAGATGCCCCACCAAAAGCATAGGCGTGATTCAATTTATCTTGTTTTCCTTGACCTGGAATATCAACATAGGTATCGCGAGCAAGACTGACTAAGGTTGTTTGTTTGTCACGAGGGTTAACTGTTGCAACAATTGTTGTATCCGAACGACCTTGCTCGACACGCCCATCATCGCCTGTATCGATCCCTAATAATAAAACAGAAAAAGGCTCCTTATTGTTTAAATTGACCTGACTTTTTTTAGATCGTTCTACTGTTTCATAGGTTTTATCCATTGATTTAGAAACATCCCAATAAAGTTTTGCTCCCATTCCAACAACTGCAAGAAATAGAACCAAGATAATTCCAAAGATAATGGCAAAAATTTTCTTCCCTTTTGACATATTTTTCCTCCAATAATTTATCACAGGTTGTGATTTTTTTCTTATAGGTTAATCTTACTAATTTTTAGTGAAGAAGTATATAATAATTGTTGAAAGACTATAAAACTTTAAGGTATTTTGCATTATTTTTGCTTAATCTTTTGAAATATCTCAATTCTATTAAAATATGCGAATTAGTATATTACACGTTTTCAATGTGTTTCATTGTTGATTAATTAGAATTTTAGTGGTATTTTTGTATTTGTAATTAGTACAGATTTTAATTGGAGGTATAACAGTGAGTAAAAAAGGATCAGATATCATAGTAGAAAGTTTAATCAATCACGAAGTGCCCTATATTTTTGGGATTCCCGGTGCAAAAATTGATGGGGTTTTTGATGCATTAGTTGATAAAGGCCCAGAATTAATTTTAGCTCGACATGAACAAAACGCTGCCTTTATGGCACAAGGGATTGGTCGTTTGACGGGAGAGCCTGGCTTAGTTATTGCAACTAGTGGACCTGGTGCCAGCAATTTAGCAACTGGGTTAGTAACTGCGACTGCAGAAGGGGACCCTGTTTTAGCATTGGCTGGACAGGTGAAACGGTCCGATTTGTCAAAATTAACTCACCAAAGCATGAATAATGCTGCATTATTTAGTCCAATAACAAAATTCAGTACAGAAATTCAAGATCCAGAAACATTATCTGAAAATATTGCCAATGCTTACCGTATCGCCAAAACAGCGAAAAAAGGTGCAACGTTCTTATCGATCCCACAAGATGTCACAGATAGTCCGGTGACAGGCGAAGCAATTAAGCCTTTGTCGGCTCCGAAACTGGGCCATGCATCAGCAGAAACAATCGCAGCTTTAGCTGAACGAATCAAGCAAGCGAAATTACCTGTTTTACTTTTAGGAATGCGGGCCTCTGCACGAAAAGTTACCGCAGCCATTCGTGAATTGGTTGCTATAACTGGTTTGCCAGTCGTGGAAACGTTCCAAGGAGCAGGCATTATTTCAAAAGAATTAGAAGAACATTTCTTTGGGCGTGTTGGTTTATTTCGAAACCAACCTGGGGATCGTTTGTTAAAAAGAAGTGATTTAGTGATTGCGATTGGTTATGACCCAATTGAATATGAGGCACGTAATTGGAATGCAGAAAAAGATGCGCGCGTTATTGTTATTGATGAAGTTCAAATGGAAATTGACCAATATATGCAACCGGAAGAAGAGCTAATTGGTGATATGTCTAAAAATATTTTGAAATTATCAGAAGCATTTAGTGAACCAATATTAACAGAAGATGCGCAAGATTATTTAGAAACGCTTCAAGAAAAATTAACGATTAAAGAAGTAAAAACAAGTACAATTGAAAATCGATTACATCCATTAGAAATTGTTCAAACGCTTCAAGAAAAAACCACGAATGAAATGACAGTTACTGTTGACGTAGGGAGTCACTACATTTGGATGGCTCGCCACTTTAGAAGTTATGAACCGCGTCATTTATTATTTAGTAACGGTATGCAAACATTAGGTGTCGCTTTGCCTTGGGCAATCTCGGCTGCGCTGGTTCGTCCGAATACACAAATTATCTCTGTTTCTGGGGACGGCGGTTTCCTATTTTCGGCGCAAGAATTAGAAACAGCGGTTCGTTTAAAGCAAAATATCGTGCATATTATTTGGAATGATGGTAGTTATGATATGGTTAAATTCCAAGAAGAAATGAAATATAATCGATCCTCTGGCGTAGATTTTGGTCCAGTTGATTTTGTGAAATATGCTGAAGCTTTTGGAGCCAAAGGGGTTCGAGTACATTCACAAGCAGAATTTGCCGCAGCTTTAGAAGAAGGAATGCAAACAGAAGGCCCAGTGATTATTGATGTTCCTGTGGATTATTCAGATAATCAAGAATTAGGTAAAACATTGTTACCAGATCAACTTTATTAGGAGATGGAAAAATGAGCGAACAATATGTTTATCAACATGGTACGCTAGGCGGTTTAATGGAAAGTTTGATGGCAGGAACGGCAGAAATTGGTACGTTACTCACGCAAGGTGATTTTGGAATTGGGACATTAGAAGGCTCAAATGGCGAAATTATTTTATTGGACGGTATATTGTATCATGCGAATCAAACTGGCGAAATTACTATTTTAGAAGGCGAAGAATTAACGCCATATGCCGCAGTTACTCGTTTTCAAGAAGATGGCGCATTCCCTGTATCAACGGAAACCGATGAAAATATTAAAGCACAAATTTTAGAAAAAATTAGTCCTAATTTTTTTGCGGCAATTAAAATTAGCGGTCTTTTTGCGAAGATGCATGTCCGCGTGGCACCTAAACAAGAAAAACCATATCCACCATTTGTAGAAGCAGCACGCAATCAACCTGAATTTACAGCGGAGAATATTCAGGGAACAGTTGTAGGGTTCTTTACACCTAAATTATTTCATGGTGCTTCTGCTGCAGGATTTCATTTGCACTTTATCAGTGAGGATCACCAATTTGGTGGGCACATTCTTGATTTTGGCATTAAACAAGGGACTGTTTCGTGGATGGAAGCAGCAGAATTGCGACAGCATTTTCCAGTTCATGATGCTGACTATCGGAATAAAGAAATTGATATTGCAAAAGCTTTGTCCGCAATTGAAGAAGCGGAATAACAAGGCACATTTCTCCACGCCCATTCAAGTTTACCTAGTTAGTCAACTTGAATGGGCTTATTGCTGCTCGTCGCTTTTTGTTGTTATTTTTCAAAAAAAAATAGTATCCTTTTTATAATAAGCAAATAACAATTGGAAAGGATGGCGTAATGGACACACTTTATAGAAGCTGGCAATTGTCTGGTTGGCTTTATCATGATATTTTTGTCATCATTGTAGCAATTATTTTTATAGTAATTAGTGGTATTTTGGTTATTTCCTTAATAAGAAGGCGGAGTACAAGGAGACTGGTTCCCTATGCGTTAATTTTGTTGGTTTATCTTGCAGTGGTACATTTTGCTGGTTTAATCTTTTTCGGAATGTTTCGTTCAGTAACGATTGAAGAGAAAAGTGCGACGTTTTATTCTGAAAAAACGAAAGGCTTAACTTCAATTGAGCGAATGATTATCCCAAATGGACGAACGAATGGCATTAGCACCAGTAACTCATTGTTCCAAGTGATTTCTGTTAATAGTCAGACGGGCGAACGAATGTGGAGTAAACGTTTAGGTTGGCGTGATTATTTAATTGGTCAAACAGATCAATATGTGGTTTTGAATAATGCTGATAACGAGGCCATTTACTTACTAGATACAAAAACAGGGAAAAAACAGTTTTCTGAAGGGGATTTAGTGAAGAAATTCCCTGAATTAAAAGACTATTTAAGCTCTGATTTCGTTGATTATCGTTTTATGGATAATCGCTATCTCTATATTTATGGATTAAACAATCGATATTATCAATTAGATTTGAAAAATTGGCAGTTAAAACAAGATCCAACTTTCAAAGAAGTCTTTCAAACACAAGAAGCGCCTAAATGGACGGTAGATTCAAATGAGAGTCAAATTGGTCAAAAGCTGTCATCGGAAGAGCGTACAACAGTGCAAGGAAAACTAGAAGAGCAACTAATAGCACCAGTTTTATTAGGCAAGAAAGATGAAGCAAATTATTATGTTCTGTCATACAAGAAAAGACAAAGTAATCAAGCGATAGTTGGCTTATACAATTGGCAGAAAAAAACATACGAGTGGCAAACACCGTTGCTTTTAACTAAAGAAAATGTACCTATTGAAGCTTTTCAAGTAGAGGATGCGTTATTCATTAAAGTCCCGCGTTATTTATACAAAATTAACCTGAATAATGGTAATCAAGAGTATCAGTTTGATTACCGTTGGGGCCAAGTGATTCGTTAAACGAAAAGTGGTAAAGCATGCTTAGACAAATAGAAGGAGCAAATAGTCCTTATGATATAAAAAAACGCTTAGAAGAGTAGTGATTCCGCTAGTTTTCTAAGCGTTTTTTTTATTTTATGCAGGTCCAGAGATTAAATTCCAGATAATCGAACCTGTATATGCGCCAGGAAATAATTGTGAAACAGGGGTTTGGATTGCAAGAGAAATATCGGTCATGCGGCCGCTCCACATTCCTTGTCCTTTTCTATCACCAGCGTTACTCATTAAAGTCGCACCGTTACCGATAATAATTGGGTTGGTCGGGAAGTCGGGTGCAGCAGGATCTTCTGAAAAATCCAGTCCATACATTGTATTTGTCATAAAGAAACGCCTTAACGTTTTGTCATAGCGGGCATAGCCGCCTGTTAATTGAAACGTAATGATGCCTAGTAAAGAATGAGCTTCGTTTCGCATGTGTGGGATTTCAGCAGTGACATGCCAACCAGTTAAGGCTCCGCGAACATCCCCCATCCCGAAGTGTCTCATTGTATGAGTATTGCCTTCAGAAGGTCGTATAGGAACTGACGTTAAATCACCAGAAATCGCTTGGGTTTCAAAAGTAAATTCTTTCGGAATAAAGAGCAAGTCAAAACTAGTGTTAGGATTTTCTAAGTCAGGATCAATGGCATCGTCAACCGATTCATCGCCAGGCAGCCCTCCAAGTTCTAGTTCAACTGAAACCGGCGTTTTTCCAGAACGGGTGGCAAAAGAAACCGATGGGTCAAAAGTAAAGAGACTGAATATTAGAAACAAGGCTGCCATTGATTGATAAGTGAGTAGATTTTTTTTATTCAAGAAAGTTCCTCCTTTAGGTGCTGATAATATAAGTATACGCAAAAAGAGCTGTTTTTATTTATCAGTAATTTACAGGGAATTCGAAAATATTGAGACAAATAGTTTTTAATATTAGTTGAGAAAGGTGAGTCGACAATTTTTACTTGTTGATTCTGTCTTTTTTGAGCACCATTCGTTATATCAAGCATGCTAAAATATAAAAGAAATCATCAGGTATCACTAATGAAAAGGGAGAGGAGGAGAAAACTTTGAGTAAGTGTTTGGGGTTGTTGATGATTTTATTTGTATTATCTGGCTGTTCAGGAAGTAGGGATTCACAACAGGAAGTCGTTATAGAAAAGTCTGCTAATAATGACAAAGTAAGACAATTTGTCGATCAAAAAAATCCGCATTTAGGAACGCAATTAGAAGCAGAATCTTATACTAAACAGGAAGCGATTGAATTTTTACAAAATGGTTTAGGGATACCAACGAATGACTCGGCGTTTCATTATACGTTTAAGCAGTCAAATAAAGGAAGTTATGTTGTTCAAATTAGATTTGAAAAGAATAGTGTCTCAAAAGAGAATGAATTGTTCGGATATTATCAGGTGTATCAAGATGGTATTATAGTGAAAATGATGGAAAAGGATCAAACGTTCCAAGAAAATTAAGTGATAAATAAAAAAGTTGACAAAAAACACAAACAGTCTTGTTTGTGTTTTTTTGTTTAATGTTCGTGTTTTATTTTTTAATAACCTTTTTCGAAAAAATATACGAACGTTCGGGTTTAAAAACGAACAAAAAGATTAAAATGTGTTGAAATATACGTTTTCCTTGCGTATACTGATGAAGTGAAAAAACGAACGAGGAGTGTACGAATGAACAAGAAAGTTCCTTATTTAATTGTGGCACCGGGGCTAGTACTATTATTATTTTTCTTAATGATTCCATTAATTACTAGCATTTTGCCAACCATTTTTACTGATCATGGCTTGACACTAAATCAGTATGTTACTTTTTTTAAAGATGACTATAATGTTTCAATTTTCTGGCGAACGATAAGAGTTTCGTTAATTGTGACGGGTATTTCAATCGTGTTGGGCATTCCAACGGCATACTTTATTGCTGGGGTTTCCAAAAAATGGCGTGGCTTTTTAATGGCTATGACCTTGTTTCCACTATTAACCAACTCAGTTATTCGAAGTTTTGCTTGGATTAACATTTTAGGAAAAAACGGTGTAGTGAATACGTTGTTATTAAAAACAGGCTTAATTGAGCAACCGCTGAATTTATTGTATACAGAATTTGCAATTATTATCGGTTCAGTGTATTTATTTTTACCAACAATGATTATGACCTTAGTTGGGGTTATGGAAAACATTGAAGGAGAAATGCTAGAAGCGGCTGAGACGCTAGGCGCCAATCCAATGACGGCTTTTCGGAAAATTGTTTTACCTTTATCAATTCCAGGCACCATTGTAGGAAGTATATTAGTGTTTACAGGAACTTTAACGGCTTATACGACGCCACAGCTGTTAGGTGGTAACCAAAAAATGATGATGTCGACCTTCTTATATCAAAAGGCTAATACTTTAGGTGATTGGCAATCGGCGAGTGTTCTTGCATTTATTATGATTTTAACAACATTAATTGTGATGAAAGGCCTAGACATGGTCGCTAAGAAAGTAGATCGGAGAGAAGCAAATCATGCGTAAGCAAAAAGGACTATCTGTTATTGCAATTCTAGTTTTTCTGTTTTTATTTTTACCATTATGTTTGATTGTGGTGACTTCTTTTGGAACAGCCGCAGCGATTCAATTTCCGATTAAAGGATTTACTTTAGATTGGTACGCCAAAGCCATACAATCGGAAACGTTTATGGACAGTTTTAAGTTAAGCTTGTTGATTGGGGTATTAGCGACTGTTTTAGCATTAATAGTAGGGATTCCGGCTTCCTATGCGCTGGCACGTTATTCCGTTCGCGGGCGCAACTTTATTAAAAGCTTTTTCTTATCCCCAACTGTGATTCCAGGAATTGTGGTCGGGTATACGTTATTTCAATATATTGTTATTAAATTAGGTTTGCCTGTCTTTCAAGGATTATTAATGGGGCATTTTTTAATTAGTTTGCCTTATATTATTCGAGTGGTTGGGTCAAGTATGGAACAACTAGATTATTCAATGGAAGAAGTAGCTTGGACATTAGGTTGTACAAGATTGCGAGCTTTTATTCAAATTGTTTTACCCAATGTGTCTTCAGGAATTTTTGCAGCCTTTATGTTAGCATTTGTCAATTCGTTTAACAATGTTCCTGTATCGATGTTTTTATCAGGTCCCGGTGTGACGATGCTGCCTACTTCTTTATTAAGTTATATGGAATACAATTATGATCCAACTGTTTCAGCAATTTCTGTATTGTTGATGCTACTAACAATGGGCTTAATGTTTTTAATTGAAAAAACGTTGGGACTAGCTTCCATTGCCTAAAACATGGAAGAAGCACGAGATAGAAAGAGGAGAAAATTTTGACTTTTGTAGATTTAAAAGATATTCGCGTCAGCTATGACGGAAAACAAGATATTTTAAAAGATTTAAATATTTCAATGGAAAAAGGAGAATTAGTTTCTTTATTAGGACCGAGTGGTTGTGGTAAAACGACTACGCTAAGAGTGATTGCTGGATTAATTAAGCCAAACGACGGACAGTTTTTCGTTGACCAAGAAGAACTAACAAAGGTTCCTGTCCATAAAAGAAACTTCGGGATGGTTTTTCAAAGCTATGCGTTATTTCCCCATTTAACGATTGCAGAAAATGTCGCTTTTGGGTTGAAATTACGCAAAGAAAGCAAACAAACCATGGACCAAAAAGTCGCGGAAATGCTAAAAGTATGTGGTTTAGAAAGCTTGGGCGACCGTTATCCAAAACAATTATCTGGTGGTCAAAGACAGCGGGTTGCGCTAGCACGTGCTCTGATTATTGAACCTAAACTATTACTACTAGATGAACCGTTGAGTAATTTAGATGCAAAATTGCGAGTGGCAATGCGGATTGAAATCAAACGGATTCAACAACAATTAGGCATTACGACTGTTTTCGTCACACATGACCAAGAAGAATGTTTTTCTATTTCAGATAAAGTGGCCATTATGAATAATGGCGTGATTGAACAATATGATTCACCAGAAACGATTTATCGTTTGCCTCGTACTAAGTTTGTCGCTGAATTTATCGGTTTTGAAAACTTTTTCTCTGTCGAAAAAATGGAAGCTGGTCATTATCGGACACAAACAAATCAAATAGTGAAAACGACTAATCCTGAACCAAATGTTACAACGACGGTGGCAACGATTCGTCCAGAGGACATTGAGATTGTTTCAGAAGCTGCTACTAATACTGTCGCAGGTACTGTCGCTGTCCGAACATTTTTAGGGAAAAGCTATCAATATGAAGTGGAAACAGCGTTAGGTACATTGCTGGTTAATGGAACAAGTGAACAGTTATATGAAACAAACGAAACCATTCACTTGGCTTTTCCAGCTGAGAAATTAGTTATTTTAGAAAAATAAAAACCATTTTGGAGGAAGATTTAAAAATGAAAAAACGCGTAATTTTAGGGACATTAGTCGCTGCAACGTTATTAATGACTGCTTGTGGAAACAGCGAAGCAACTACGAAAAGCGAGAGCAAAGGTGGAAGTAATGCTTTAGTCGTTTCAACTTTCGGATTAAGTGAAGATATTGTCAAAAAAGACATCATCGCTCCATTTGAAAAAGAGAATGAAGCGAAAGTTACCTTAGAAGTAGGCAATAGTGCAGACCGCTTTACGAAATTAAAAAATAATCCCAATGCGGGAATTGATGTCATTGAATTAGCACAAGCAAATGCAGCACAAGGTGGAAAAGAAGGGTTATTTGAAAAAATTACAGAAAAAGAAGTACCTAATTTAAGTCAGTTAACGCCGGGAGCAAAAGAGGTTTTTGAAAGTGGTGCTGGCGTACCAATCGCTGTAAACAGTATCGGGATTGTTTACAACAAAGAAAAATTAGGCAAAGAAATTAAGAACTGGGATGACTTATGGTCAGCTGATTTGAAAGGTAAAATTTCTGTTCCAGACGTTGCCACGACGGCAGGTCCTTTAATGTTATACGTTGCCAGTGAACATGCTGGTCAAGATATTACAAAAGATAACGGGAAGGCCGCTTTTGAAGCGATGAAAGAATTAAAACCAAACGTTGTTAAAACGTATTCAAAATCGTCAGACTTAGCTAATATGTTCCAATCTGGTGAAATTGAAGCAGCTGTGGTTGCTGATTTTGCAGTTGATATTATTCAAGGCGCAGCAGAAAACGTGACGTATGTCGTTCCAGAAAGCGGCACGTATGCCAACTATAATACAGTCAATATTCCTAAAAAAGCACAAAATAAAAAAACCGCCTTTAAATTTGTTAACGCACGGATTAGTGAAGAATCACAAAAGGCCAAAGCGATTTCGTTAAATGAAGGACCTACAAATCAACAAGTAACGCTAAGCGAAAAAGAAGCGAAAAATAAAACATATGGTGCCATTGCCGAACGTGCCAAAACAGTCGATTTTAATTTTATTAATAGTCAACTAGCGGATTGGATTGATCAATGGAACCGGACGATGAATCAATAGTTTTAGAAAAGAGGGACAAAATGAACGTCGATGTATTACTAAAAAATGTGTGGCTGTATCAAACAGTCACTCAAACATTCGTTCAACAAAATGTTGCGATTAAAAATGATAAATTTTATTACATTTATGAAGAAGAGAACGTCAATTTACAGCCCAAAAAAACAATTAATGCCGAGAATCAATGGATGATTCCCGGCTTAATTGATGCACACATGCATATTGAAAGTTCCATGACGACACCTACTATTTTTTCCAAAGCAGTAGTGCGTTACGGTGTGACAACGGTGATTGCCGATGCCCATGAAATGGCTAACGTATTTGGCTTAGAAGGCTTAAAAGCTTTTATGGCCGCTGAAACAGAACTAGATATCTTTCACGCAATTCCTTCCTCGGTTCCTTCGACCACTCCCGAATTAGAAACAACTGGTGGGATTATCGGCTTAGCAGAAGTAGCAGAATTACTCAAAGAGCCAAAAGTGATTTGTTTAGGGGAAGCCATGAATTTTAAAGGGATTTCCTATGAGCCAGATTCTTTAATTCGTCAAATTATCGATTTGTGCCAAAAACAACGACCAACCATGCCTTTAGAAGGCCACTGTCCTAAAATCGAAGATCAAGAGTTAGCAGATTTTCTATATAGTGGTATCACTTCAGATCATACCCATCAATTTCCTAAAACGTTAAAAGAAAAAATTGAAGCGGGCGTCTTTATTCAATTTCAAAATAAATCAATCACTCCTGAAAATATTCAGGTGATAGTAGACAATGACTTCTACAATTATGCAAGTATTATCACGGATGACGTGATGGCCGATGATTTGTTAAAAGGTCATCTAAATGAAAATGTCAAAAAAGCCGTTCATGCAGGATTACCTATCGAAAAAGCCATTTATATGGCAACTTATACGCCGGCCAAACGAATGGGTCTCCATGATCGCGGCGAAATTGCACCTGGTAAAAAAGCTGACTTTTTGTTATTAAATGACTTAGAAAGTTTTGATATTAATACGGTTTATAAATCTGGAAAGGTCGTTTTTGAAAAAGGCGAGCCCTTCCATTATCCAGAAAAAATCGAAGAGTTTCCAGCCGCTTACCAACAAACCATCCAATGTAAAAAGTTAACAGAAGAAGATTTACTTTTAAAGGTGGCTACAACAAAAGAAACAGTTCGTTGTAATGTGATTCAAAAACAAGAAATTGGCACATTTACAGAACGAATTACAAAAGAAATTCCTGTTGAAAATGGATTGTTGCAATGGCAAAAAGCCAACTGCGCCTTATTAATTGTGATGGAACGTTACGGAAAAAATGGTAATATTTCTTTTTCTTTAATGGATCAACCTCTTTCCGAGAAAGGAGCCATTGCGACAACCTGGGCCCATGATCATCATAATTTAATGGTGATGGGTAATACGATTGAGGATATTCTGTTAGCGCAGAATGAATTATTAGCGATGCAAGGCGGCTATTTGGTTGCTTCGGATCAGCAAGTGATGGCAACTTGTCCTTTACCAATTGGTGGGATTTTATCGCAAGCACCGATTGAACAATTAGGCGCTTCTTTACAAAAAGTCCGACAAGCTATGCAAGCGTTAGGTTATCAAAATATGAATGAAATCATGTCCTTTTCTACACTATCATTACCTGTCTCGCCAGCCATTAAAGTGACAGATTTTGGGATGATGGATACGAAGTCACAACGTTTCTATCCATTAGTTTTTCCAGAGGATGGAGTTCTTTTGCATGAAAACACTCATTAAAAATGTGCATATACTAACAATGGATGAGCAATTTTCAGAAATCAAAGCCGGCTATTTAGTGATTGAAGAAGACACAATTGTGGAATTAGCACCAATGACCACACTTGATGAAAAGCGAATGGCTGCAAATCAAGTAATCGATGGTCAAAATGGAATTTTAATGCCTGGGATGATTAACACCCATACCCATGTAGGCATGATTCCGTTTCGTTCGTTAGGAGACGATGTGCCAGATCGACTCCGGCGTTTTCTTTTTCCATTAGAACAATTCATGACAAAAGAATTAGTAGGATGCAGTAGTGATTATGCAATTGCCGAAATGTTACTGAGTGGTATTACGAGCTTTTGTGATATGTATTATTTTGAAGATGAAATTGCTAAAAGTTGTGAAAAAATGAGTGTTCGTGCTTTGCTCGGAGAGACGATCATTGATATGCCCACTTGTGATAGTCCGGAGCCTTCAGGCGGTCTTTTTTACGCGGAAACCTTTATTCGCAAGTGGCAAGGCCATCCGTTGATTACGCCTATACTTGCGCCACATGCACCGAATACCAATTCACCAGAAGTGTTGGCAAAAATTATTGAACTTAGTCGGCAATACCAAGTTCCTGTGACCATGCACGTTGCTGAAATGACTTATGAAATGGCTGAGTTTGAAAAAGCCTATCAAAAAACACCAATTGCTTTCTTAGAAGAACTGGGTTATTTGAGCGAGCCGTTTATTTTAGCGCATTGTATTTTGGCAACAGATGAAGATCTTGCGAGTTTAGCTGCGACTAATGGAAAAGCGCGTGTCGCTCATTGTATCGGTGCGAATACTAAATCAGCCAAAGGCGTAGCGCCGATTAAGCAAATGCTTGATCAAGGGATTATTGTCGGTTTAGGCACGGATGGACCTAGTAGTGGGAATACATTAGATTTATTCACCCAAATGCGTATGGTTGCGAATTTTCATAAGACAGCACACCAAGATCGCTCTTTGTTTCCTGCGAAAGAAATTGTTTATCTGGCAACGATGGGGGGCGCTAAAACGTTAGGCTTGGCGGAGCAAGTCGGCTCATTGGAAGTGGGCAAAAAAGCGGATATAACATTAATTGAAACGCAATCAGTTAATATGTTTCCGATTTTTGATGCCTATTCAGCGTTAGTTTATTCAGCAAATGCTAGCAATGTTGAAGCTGTTTGGGTGAACGGTCAACAGTTAGTTGCCAATAAAGAATTACAACAAGCTAATCTCAAAGAAATCAAGGAAAAATTATATCAGGCCATGAATACGTTTGTGAAAGAAGCTAAAAAAAGAGCTGCTCTCTAAACAGAACAAGTAGGACGTATCGGATTGATTAAATAACGCTGAATTGACGTTTAGTGATTCAGGTTCTAATAGAGCGCAGACAAACTTTTAATGAAAGAGTTGTCTGTGTTCTTTTTTGTTATAAACATTTTTCTTTTTCTATATATATTTTTAAGGTAAGTTGTATTATAGTAAGTTTGAGAAGATGAGAATGAGAGGAAAAGCAATGAATATACAACGGTTTATAGAAAAACGCAAAGCACGTGGTTTGTCGCAAAGTGAATTAGCTAAAGGGATTTGTACGCAAGTTACGGTTAGTCGCTTTGAAAAGAATGGTCAAGTCCCAACTTTAAAAATATTGATCCAACTATGTAATCGTTTAGAGCTACCTTTGGGGGAACTCTTCCCGCGCGTAGGGATTAAACAACCTGAAATTCTTGAAAAAATGGAAGAAGCAGAATTCTTCTTGATTACCAGCGAACATGACCAATTGCAAACAATTTTAAAAAATATTCCTTTTGATGAAATCAAAGATTCCCAACTGTTATTAGAATATTATTATTTACAAGGCTTTGTCATGATTTTTCAAAATGCTTCGTTGATGGATTGCTTATTTACCTTTGAAAAACTTCTGTTTGAAGAGCAAAAATACACGAGCGATATTTACCGTTTGTTAGCTTTTACTGGAATTGGCATGGCCTATGCCAAAGAAGGCGAAATTGAGAAAGCGGAATTTTATTTCAATAAGGTCTTCAAGGAAATATATCTTTATACTATTCAATCAATGGAAGATACTTGGCGAGTATTAAATGTTGTCTTTCACTGTGGTGTTTTTTATGCAGAAAAAGGCGATTTAGAAACAAGTGATGCTTTGTTAGAGTATGCGATTTCCATCTGTTCTGATAATCACGTCACGTATTACTTGGCAAGAGCAGCTTTCCAACTTGCGAAAAATGCCTTAGCTGAAGAAAAGCCCCAAGAACAAATTTTAGAACTACTACAAGATGCCCGCGCGTATGCAAAAATCAATAAAAACCGCATCTTGTTGGAAGCAATTCAAACATTGAAAGAAACAATTTTATCTAAGAATAATTAGTTTATATAGAAAATTATATATTTATTTTCAAAATATAATAAAAAAAGCGTTTTTTAAAAGAGTTCAAGACATGTTACGACCTTAAATGAAAATTTTAAGGTCGTTATTTTATATAAAAAAATATATAAACGACTTGACTGGCATCAAATAAAGGCGTATGATTCATTTGTGAATAAATGTGAAATAAAACACAATCTTTCGTGGAGAGGAAGTCTTGAGGTGCAACAAAGTCAAACTATTTATTTGATGGGCACAGTAATAGATGTATTTGTAGACCATGAAGAACCTGAAAAAATTCTAGAAGAAGTGCATCAACGATTGATCACTTATGAACAACGTTTTAGTGCAAATGATTCAACTTCGGAACTGATGGCTGTCAATCAACAAGCTGGGCAAAAACCAGTCAGCGTTCATCCAGAGTTGTATCAATTAATTGCATTAGGGAAAAAACATAGTTGTGATCCAGCTAGTCATTTGAATGTTACCATTGGCCCGTTAGTTCAAACATGGCGAATCGGTTTTAAAGATGCCCGTGTCCCGTCAGAAGAGGAAATTAAAGCCTGTTTGAAAAAAATTAATCCAGAAAAGATTCACTTAAATCCATTAAAACAAACGGTTTTTTTGGAAGAAGAAGGAATGAAATTAGATCTGGGGGCTTTAGCAAAAGGCTATATCGCTGATTTACTAATTGCCTATTTGAAAGAAGTCCATGTGACGTCTGCTTTGATTAATCTGGGCGGCAATATTGTGACGTTGGGGCCCTCTACGCATCAAAACAAAAAATGGCGAATTGGTATTCGCAATCCGCAAGAATCCAGAGAAACAATCAGCTTACTTGTCGAAGTGGCTAATCAATCGGTTGTGACGTCGGGCATTTATGAAAGAAGTTTAACCGAAGCTGGGCGAGTCTATCACCATTTGTTGGATCCGACAACCGGATACCCATTGGAAACTGAAATGGCCAGCATCACAATTATCTCGGATGCTTCAGTGGATGGTGAGATTTGGACAACGCGTTTATTTGGTTATCCAATTCCAGCAGCGCTTGAAATCCTCAATCAACTAGATGGGATTGAAGGAGTCATCATTACACAAGACCAGCAAATTTTATATAGCAGCGGGTTAGCAGATACTCTTCACATTATCCATTCATAGAACCGAAAAAGAAAGGACAGCTCATTATGAAAAAAATTATCGGCTTAGTAGGAACGAACTCAGAGCAATCAACCAATCGTCAACTTTTGCAATTTATGCAACACTATTTTGCGCAGGAGGCTCACATTGAACTAGTTGAAATTGTTGACTTTCCTATGTTTAACAAGCCAGAAGACAAAGCTTTGCCAGAAATAGTTAAAACGGTTGCTGAAAAAATTGAAGCAGCAGATGGCGTCATTATCAGTACGCCTGAATATGATCATGCGGTTCCGGCTTCTTTGATGAATGCCCTAAGTTGGTTATCTTACGGGATTTTTCCGTTTGTTGATAAACCAGTTATGATTACTGGTGCATCCTATGGCACGTTAGGTTCCTCTAGAGCACAAGCGCATCTGCGTCAAATTTTAGATGCTCCTGAATTGAAAGCACGAATTATGCCAAGCTCTGAATTTCTATTAGCGCATTCCTTACAAGCTTTTGATGAAAACAATGCGTTAAAAGATTCAGAACAAATAGATAAACTAGCTGGTTTGTTTGCAGATTTTTGTGTATTTATTGAAATTACAGAACAGCTGAAACATGCGCATGCGCAAAATAAAAAAGAAGCAGAAAATTTCTCATGGGAAACGATTTAACGAAATGGAGTGAATAAAATGAAATTAATTGGGATCGTCGGATCAAACGCTGATTCTTCTTATAATCGGTTACTACTGCAATATATTGGCAAAGAGTTTTATAAAATGTTCGACTTGGAAATTTTAGAAATTAAAGATATTCCAATGTTTAATCAAAGTAAGGATCAAACGAACAGTGTCTTGATTCAGAATATGAATCGCAAAATTTTACAAGCAGACGGCGTAATTATTGCGACGCCCGAACATAACCATACCATTCCTGCCGGTTTGAAAAGTGTGTTAGAATGGTTATCTTTCAAAATTCATCCGCTGGAAAATAAACCAGTAATGATTGTTGGTTGCTCTTATTATGATCAAGGAACCTCACGTGCGCAATTACATCTTCGTCAAATTCTTGATGCACCTGGTGTCAATGCAATCGTTATGCCTGGAAACGAGTTTTTATTAGGAAAAGCGAAAGAAGCATTTGATGAAAACGGCAACTTAATTGCGGAGGGAACACGTCAATTTTTAGAAAGCACATTACAAAAATTCGTGGAATTCATTGATGTGATTTCAAAATTAGAAGGGGCTAAGCCAAAAGACTTACCTGAAGATTTACATGCAAAAGGAACCATTGAAACAACGATCGAAGGGGTTGATATGGCAGCAGATGATTGGGTAGAACAAGCAGCAGAAGCGGTTCAGGCTGTGGAAGGCGACACATATGTAAAATTAGATCGAGGCATTTTAACCGTAGATCAGCTAAATTATTTCTTAAAATCAATGCCAATGGAATTGACTTACGCAGACAGTAATAATCAATTTTTATATTACAATAAAAAAATGGCTGCTGAAGAAATGTTTGCTAAACGGCAACCAGGACAGGTTGGTAATCCATTAGCGAATTGTCATCCGCCAAAAGCATTGAAAAATGTAGAATGGGTTATTCAACAATTACGGTCAGGAAAAACAGATGCTATTCGCGTTCATGTTCCAATGCACGGACCAGATACCTATGTAGTGCATAATTATCAAGCGATGTATGATGATAATGGAAATTACGCGGGAATTAATGAGTATATTTTAGACTTTAAACCAATTGTTGATTGGTATTTAAAACAAACTGGGCAAGAATTAGTCGGTGGAAAAAACGTCGATGCAGTCAGTGGTGCCTCCAAAAAAGAAGCGCCAGAAACGGCAGATAGTGTCTCAAGTGCATCAGTCCATGAAGAAGAGTCAGCGACCGAAAAGCCAACAGTTGACAGCGTTTCTAGCGCTTCAATTAAAGAGTAAAATAACAGCAAAAAATAGCGGCAACAAGTAGTCATACTGTATTCAGATTAGCAATGCCAAATGAGGACTTTTATTGACAGAAGCTGATACTTAAAAGAGTAAGAACTTTATAGGAAGATAGTATAGAAGACGAACCAAAAGTTTCAATCATTTTTGACGAATAGGCTAGAAAAGAAACAGAAAATTAGTCAAACAAATCAGCTTTTCTTTAAATTTAAAGTAAAAAAATAACAAAAAAGCCTCCTTGGTGACGCAAGGGGGCTTTTTTTGGTTAAAATAATACTTTTCTATGAAGATTCCTAAATATTGAAAGAATCATTTTTAAATTTGTGGAAAAAATAAGCAAGATTGACACTCACGTCTTGTTAAAAAAATAGATACTTAAGGCGTGATAGTTTGGAGTTGAAAATGTGACTACTTTGTTAGATGAATTATTAGACCAAGAATTCCGAGATAAATTACTCATTTATCAAACTTTTATGAATAGTGAAGGTCCATTATTAAAAGAAGAATTTTATGGATATTTTGATTTATCCACTCAAAAGTTAGAATCGTTGTGCCGTCAAATAAATTATGAATGTACACAGATTTCTTCAAGGAGTCAAATTCTTTTTCCAGCTAAAGGACTGATTAGTGCGCAAAAATTATCGCAAATTGATTATCAAGCCTTAAGAAAATATTATTTTGATCAATCACTAATGGCCAAGTTGCTTCTTGATGTGGGCCTCTATCAAAAGCATACGATTCAAGAATTTTCTCAAATTCATTTTATGAGCAAAAGCAAAATTTATGCCTTCTCGTATAAACTAAATCTGATTTTAGCTAATTGGCGTATTAAATTAAAGTCAACAGGCTTGGTTGGAGAAGAGAAAAATATCCGAAGTTTTTGTTTTCAATGCTTGTATTATTTTTATGGAAGTAATCAAGAAAGGCTGCCTAACATTTTGCTGGAAAATAGTCCTGGCATTAAGCGATTTATAAACGATTTACAACTGATGTATCAAAGAACGTTTAGTCTTAATCAAAGCGCACAACTATTTATTCTTTTAACGATCCAACGTTTTCGTGTGTTTTCTGATCATGTAGTGGACTCTTTTACGGAAGTTCATGTGCCTAGCTGTTTACAGCACGCGTTTGAAAAAATCTATACAAGCGAAACACCTCTTTTTAAAGAGGATTTTGGCAAAGAGACTTCATATATTTTTCTTTTTTTAAGTTTAAATGAATACATTGATAGTCCGATTGTTTTTCCAGATAAGTTAACCATGTTAGACGAATTTATTGATCATATGAATAGTGTTATTCCTTTCTTTGAAAAGCGAATTACGGTGGAAACAAAAGAAAAATTAAAGTTGATTTGTTATCGCTGGGACCGCCTATACTTTTCAGTGGCTGCATTTATTCCCGCCAAGCAGAGCAGTTTCTTTGAAGAGCGGTTTCCTCAAATTCATCGCGCCTTAGATGGTTTTATACAAAAGACAGAGTCGCTGCATCAAAAACGATTTTTAATGTATGAACGCGTGCATCTATACTATGATTTTATGTTTTGTTTGTTAAATGATCGGTCTTTTTGCGCAATTGAAAAAACGATTCATGTATTTGTTGATTTTTCTGGTGGGGAGGATTATAACCGCTTTATTGCAAAAATTATTGCTTCTTTCAATTATATGGATGTCATGATTGATCACAAATTAACCTTAGAAACCGATTTGTATTTGTCCGATTTTTATAGTTCGAAAGTACGGTGTCGTCAATTGACATGGCGTCATTTGCCGGAAACAAAAGATTGGCAAGTATTTGCTGAGGTGGTCAGAGAACTAAGAAAGGGAGAGACTCAGAAAAATGAGCACTATGGGAGAGACCCAATCGAGATGTGGCGAGAACAAGAATACGAAGGATAGTCAATTGAGACAAGCAGGTAACTATAAAGATTTAACTGGTCAAAAGTTTGGTGAGTTGACAGTAGTAGCACCAACGGCAAAAAGAAAAGAAGGGCTAATTGTTTGGACCTGTCGCTGTTCTTGTGGGAGCTATACAGAAGCTTCAAGAAGACAACTAATTCGTGGGTATCGAACCAAATGTGCGCACCATCGCTATCAAACAATGTTGAAAAAAAACTATCATGAATTAGTCGTGGTACGGATCGAAAGTATTCAACAGACAATGAAAGCGTATTGTCTGTGTTCGTGCGGACAATCTTGCTGGGTTCGCTGTGAAAATTTGTTGAATGGCCATACCAAAAGTTGCGGTCATCGTAAAAAGAAGGATTACCGACAAAGAGTTGCTGGCGTAATTCCAGGGAAGTTACAAAGTAAACGCCCCAAAAATAATAGCAGTGGACACAAAGGGGTGAGCCAGACCGCTTCTGGGAAATGGCTGGCTTATATCTCTTTGAAAGGCAAGCGCCATAACTTAGGTATCTTTACGAAAAAAAGTGAAGCAATTTTAGCAAGAAAATTAGCAGAACGTCGTCTATTTCAACCAATTTTACAACAAGAAATAGTGACTACAAATAAGGAAGTTTAGCAACAGAGAGGATGCGAAAGATGTTAGCAGGCTTATTTTCAGTAACTGGAATGATTTTATTGGGGATTTTATTTTGCTTAATTGGTTATCAAACGTTTCGAAAACATCATCATTAAGAGAAGAATGTTCTAGCTAGATAATTTCATCGACAGATGAAATTATCTAGCTTTTTTTATAAAAAAGCTAAGAAAAGGATAAGAGATTGTGGAAATTCTTTAGGTTGTTTAACAAAGCCTTAATTTCCTTTGTTTTAGATTGTGGTTAAGAAGATTTTTCTCTATACTAAGTCTTCGGAAATCAAAGAAAAGAAAGGAGCGAGTGATGTGGTTAAAAAAATTGGTTTAAGTATAATGCTCTTATTTTTTTTCTTAATTATCGCACTCCCAATCTATGCGTGGAAGATTGAGCCGAATTTAGTTCACGTTAATCAGGTGACTTTGGGAAAGAAAAATCAACGAGAACCATTGAATGTTGTGCAACTTTCGGATATACAAGTTTCAGAATTTTATGAGACGAAGCGGTTAGATAAAGTCATAAAAAAAGTCAATCGTGAAAAACCAGATATTATCGTTTTTACAGGTGATTTATTTGACAATTATGCCAAAAATCCGCAACAAAAAGAACCGATGATTGAAAAGTTAAAACAGTTGCAAGCGACAATTGGAAAATATGCAGTTTGGGGAAATCATGATTATGGTGGTGGTGCTTCTGCGGTGTATGATGAAGTCATGGAGGCCAGTGGCTTTACCGTTATGAAAAACCAAGGAGAAACAGTAACCTTAGCAGATGGACGCCGTCTTTTTATTGGTGGTTTAGATGACTCGTTATTAGGAAATCCTTCCGTTTCAGAAACATTATCCTATCGAGAAACGTATGACTATGCGTTATTAATGACCCATGAACCAGATGTCGCGGATGCATTTGTTGGTACGGGTACACAGTTAGTTTTAGCAGGACATAGCCATGGCGGACAAATTTGGATTCCTTTTTATCCAATCACAAATGTTTTAGCAGAAAAGTATACCAGAGGATTGTATCAGTTGGACCAAGAAACGCAACTATATGTTAATACAGGCTTAGGAACGACCGCCATTCATGCCCGTTTTGGGGTGATCCCTGAAATTACACATTTTACTATCTATATTTAAAAAGTCTGGTCAATCCGACCAGACTTTTTTCTGTTATTTAACAGAATTATTTTTAAGAAAAAGGTGTTCATATTTTGGTGAAACGTTTCTATAAAATGCTTTAAAATATCTAGAAAAGAGTATTTTTATGGAAAAAGAAGCAGGGAAAATAATTTCTTTATAAATGGTCTATAGCGCTTTTTAATGCTGTTATTTTTAAATAAAACCATAATGTAAGGGTTTACAACCGTTTGAAGTGAATGTATAATCTGTTTGTAGAAACGTTTCACTAAAAAGAAAGGAACCCTGCTTATGAAAAAACTAAAAAAGTTTTATGATCAGCGGCAATTGCATTGGATGGTACTTCCGGGTGTAGCATTCATGATTGTCTTTAACTACATTCCAATTTATGGAATTATCATTGCTTTTAAAAATTATACGATTGTTGACACGGTTTCTTCTGCACCATGGGTTGGACTTGAAAATTTTCGAATCATTATGGAAGATAGTTTTTTTTGGGAAGCAGTTCGTAATACCTTAGCGATTAGTTTAATGAAACTTTTTTTAGGATTCGCTATTCCGATTATCTTAGCGGTAATGATTTTTGAAATGAGAGATGGACATTTAAAAAAAGTGATTCAGACAATTTCTTATATTCCGCACTTTTTTTCTTGGATCGTTTTAGGCGGGATGTTGATTTCGTGGCTTTCAACAAATGGCTTTATCAACCAAGTCATGATGTCGTTAGGCTTAATGAATCAGGGCGTCAATCATTTGTTAGATCCTGATAAGTATTGGTGGATTGCTGTTCTTTCTGATTTGTGGAAAGAAGTAGGTTGGGGCACGATTCTCTATCTTGCTGGCATGTCTCGTATTGATCCAACGTTTTATGAAGCGGCGAGAATTGATGGTGCTTCAAAATTAACACAAATCCGAACGATTACTTTGCCCTTATTAGCGCCGATTATTTCGTTGAACTTAATTCTAAATGTTAGCGGTTTATTGGGATCGAACTTAGATCAAACGTTGGTTTTAATGAATGCTCAAAACCAAAACAAATCAGAAGTAATTAATTCATTTGTTTATCGTATGGGGCTAACGCAAGGGGACTTTTCTTATGCGACGGCAGTTGGTTTAGGGATTTCCGTTATTTCAATTGTTTTATTAGTCATTACGGATCGCATTACTAGAAAAATGAACAATGGTCGGTCGGTTATTTTATAAAGGAGGCAACAGCTGTGATTAAAAGAAAATCAAAAGAAAACAAATGGTTTTACTTTTTCAATACGTTAATTCTTGTGTTGTTTTCTTTATTAATTATCGTGCCAATTTGGAATATTTTAGTTTCCTCAGTTTCGTCAAGTTCGGGTTTAGCCGGTAAAGGCTTGGTTTTATGGCCGAAAGGATTTACGCTAGAAAATTATCGGAAAGTTTTTTCGGATAGTAGCATTCCGCGAGCGTTTTTGATTTCTGTTTTAAAAACAGTCATCGGTGCGTCGACGCATACGCTGTTCTGTGCAATTGTCGCCTATGGACTTAGTAAATCTAGACTAGTCGGGCGTAACATTTATACAACGATGGGTGTCATTACAATGTACTTTGGTGGGGGCATGATTCCCACATATCTTTTGATTAAGTCATTAGGACTCTTAGATACCTTCTGGGTATATATCATTCCAGCTTTATTTAGCTATTATGATGTAGTTATCTTAATGAACTTTTTCCGAGAAATTCCACCATCTTTAGAAGAATCCGCCAAAATAGACGGCGCCAGTGAGTTTCAAATTTTTTATAAAATCTTTTTACCTTTAACAAAACCGGCATTAGCCACCATTATTTTATTTAATGGGGTTGGTCAATGGAATGACTTTATGACCACGAAATTATACATTACCAAAGAATATCTGTATCCATTGCAGATGAAAATTTATGAAATTATTGTTCAATCAAACTTGAGTACCATGACAGAGAGCGGCAGTACAGATATGGTGGTGCAGGCAACGACACGTGGTGTTCAGCTGGCAACAATTGTCATTACAACGATACCAATTTTAATCATTTATCCATTACTACAAAAACACTTTATCGGCGGTATGATGGCCGGTGCAGTAAAAGAATAAAGAAAGTAGGGAACAATATGAAAAAAGTTTTAGGCGGTTTATTGGTGGCAACGGCGGTCGTTAGTTTAGCGGCATGTAGCGGTGGGGAAAAGAAAGCTAGCTCAGATGTCTCAATTAAGGATCGGTATGAATTAGATGAAAAGACGCCTGCTTGGAAGTTAGATAAGAAGAAAGAACCGACCAAGATTAAATGGTATATTAACTCAGATTGGACGGCGCTACCTTTTGGGAAAGATGTGACCACTGCGCAGATAAAAAAAGATTTAAATGTGGATATTGAATTTATTTCCGGCGATGATTCAAAATTAAATGCCATGATTTCAAGTGGAGATATGCCTGATATCGTGACATTAACTGAAAAAACTGGACAAGCAGCATTGAAAGCAGATTCTTGGGCCTATTCTTTAAACGATTTAGCTAAAAAATATGACCCCTATTTAATGAAAGTTGTTAACCAAGATACGTTTAAATGGTATGCCTTAGAGGATGGAAAAACATATGGTTACCCTAATTACTCTAATACAAAAGCGGATTATGAAAGTGGAAATATCCCAGTAAATGATAATTTTGTTATTCGTGAAGATGTCTATAATGCATTAGGCAAGCCAGACGTTTCAACACCAGAAAATTTTGAAAAAGTCATGCAACAGATTAAAGAAAAATATCCTGAGATGACCCCAATGGGCTTCACCACAGTGGGCGATGGTGCAGGACCATTTTTAGACAAATTACAAGACTTCTTAGGTGTTCCTTTAGAGGATAAAAATGGTAAATACTATGATCGAAATTTAGATAAAGAATATTTAGAATGGTTAAAAACATTTAATGATGTTTACCGAGCAGGCAATATTAGTGATGATAGCTTCACAGATGATGGGGCAACGTTTGATGAAAAAGTGAAACAAGGAAATTATGCAACCATGCTCGTTGCCGGAACCAGTGGTCAAGGTGGGAACTTCACAGAATTTATGAAAAAATCTGGCACACGTTATATAGCCATTGATGGACCAAGTAGCACTTCTGGCCGAAAACCAACATTAAATCAAACCGGCATTTCAGGTTGGTTAAGTAATTACATTACGAAAGATGCGAAAGATCCAGCGAAAGTCACTCAACTGTTCACATATTTAATTGATGAACCGGGACAAATTTTAACAAAATATGGCGTTGAAGGAGTTACTTATGCGTACAATGATCAAGGGAAAATTGATTATTTACCAGAAGTGAAAAAATTAGAACAAACAGACAATGATGCCTACAACAAAAAATATGGCATTAGTCGTTTCCTATACTTTAACAATGACCGTGTTAATAAACTAAAAGTGCCAATGGAAAGTGCTTTAACGCAAATGCAAGAATGGGGCAAAGGAAAATTGGTCCCACATTTCGTAATTGAAAATATTAATCCAGATGCAGGAACGCCGGAAGCTCGGGCGAATGAAGCGATTGAAACCAAACTAAATACAACCGTTATTTCAATGATTCGTGCGAAAGATGATAAAGTCTTTGACAAATCTTTAGAAGACTACAAAGCATTCTTAAAATCAAATAAATGGGATGCAATTGAAAAAATAAAATCTGAGAAAATGGCAGAAAACAGAGACAAACTTAAGTAAGAGAGGAGGAGAGAAAAGCGGATAAAGCAACGAGAAATCCGCTTTTCTCTTTTAATATGAATAAGCTATTTGCATATGAAGGTTGGTATTATCGGATTTTTTCTTTTATTGCCAACTTGATCATTATTAATTTTCTCTTTTTAATTACCTGTATAACAGGCATCTTTAGTGGTGTCGGCTTAATTGCGTTGTATCGAACGATTTATCGTTTGTATCGTGAAAAAGATATTCCTGTTTTGCGAACGTTTTGGACAGCATTAAAAAATAATATCATGCGAGGTTTTATTTTAACAGGTGTCTTGTTCGTTGCTTTTTTACTGGGCGGTATTGTCGTAACAAGTTTATTTAAAATAGCCACTAGTTTAGGTTTCTTAGCTATTTTTCTATTAAGTTTTGTTGCATTATTTTTGACGAGTTTTCTTTTTCTCTTTTCCGTTTTTAATTGGTCCGTTAAAAAGACACTAGGTGAGACGGTTTATGTGGTCTTAAGTAATAGTGCCAATGCGATTATTTTGTTTATTTTACCTCTTTTAACGTTTGTTTTTTTCTATAAGCTTAATTTGTTTTTATATATTGCGTTAGGATTCGGGACAACGGCTTTTCTTCAAGTTGCGTTTTTTCAGAAAGTGTTAGGTGTGGAACATGAATGAGTATTTTGAGTTTTGGCAAAAGACCAAGGAAGAACTTCAAAAAATACCGCTAGATATCCATCGGCGGGTCATTGACTATCCATTGGAAAATGTTCAAGTGGAACAGGTCGACTTTTTAAGCTTCCTAGGTGAGCGCATCTTTGGCTATTTGTTACTTCCTAAAACGGCGGGGAAACAGCCAATAGTGATTGATTGTTTAGGCTATATGAATCATATTCAAGAACCTTGGCAATTTGCTCATTGGACACAAATTGGTTGTGCTTGTTTTGTCATTGATAATCGAGGTCAAGGGGGATTAACCAAAGATCGCGTGCCATATCAAACAATTTGGCATGAAGCACCAATGGGACGAGGATTTCTAGACAAAGAAGATTGGTACCAACGCCGCTTGTTTGCCGACCATTTACGTAGCGTAGAAGTGGTGCGGACCTTTACTGAAATTAATCAGGACCAAATCATTCTTCGTGGTGGTTCCCAAGGGGGTGGCGTAGTGTTAATGGTGAACAGTTTAGTTGACTTCCCGATTTTAGCTACTTTTGCAGATGTTCCAAGTCATTCTTGTTTAGAAAATCGAGTAGCAGAAGGAACGGGTTCGTATCAAATTATTCATCAGTACTTACAAGAGCATCCTCAAGCGCATGAAAAAATTGCCGCGGTTCTTCCTTATTTTGATAGTCGTCACTTTGTTTCGCAAATTAAAAATCCAGTCTTTGCTTCTGTTGGGAGTCACGATCCGATATGTCCAATGAAAGATTTTTTCCCTTCTTATCATCAGATAAAGGCAAGAAAAGCAGTCAGAGTGTATTGGAAAAAAGGCCATGGTGGCGGTGAAACAACCCAGATCCGTCGTGAGATGTGTCAAATTCAACAACTATTGCAGGAGGTTAAAAATGAAAATAGCTACGTATAATGTCCGGGTAGATACAGAGTATGACCAAGATTGGCAATGGTCTTTTCGTAAAGAGGCTGTTTGTCAGTTAATCAATTTTCATGATTGGAGCCTTTGTTGTATTCAAGAAGTACGACCGAATCAAGTCAGGGATTTAAAGGCGTATACAACATTCACCTGTCTTTCTGCGGAAAGAGAAGGGGATGGTCAAGGAGAAGGACTAGCGATTCTCTATAACGAACAAAAAGTTCAGGCTATTGATACAGGGTATTTTTGGTTATCTGAAACACCTCAGCAGCCAAGTATCCATCCTGAAGCTGGCTGTCCAAGAATTGCTTTGTGGGGACTATTTAAGGAAACGACTCAAAATACGCCTTTTTTAGTCATCAATGTTCATTTGGATCATATTTCAGCTCATGCTCGTTTAGCAGGAATGACCGTTATCTTAGAGGAGTTACATGACAAAATTGCACAGTATCCAACTTTATTAATGGGCGATTTTAATGCAGAGTCGGGTGAAGCGGTGCATCAACTTGTTCAAAAAAAATTTCAAGATAGTAAAAATTTAGCTACTCATTATGGCCCAAAAGGAACATTTCAAAATTTTACTTACACAAAACCTTGGGCGGAATTAGAAGAAATTGATTATATTTATGTAAAAGGTTGGCAAGTACAGCAAACCGCAAGTTTAACAGATAGCATCGATGGACGTTTTCCTTCCGACCATTTTCCTTTAGAAGCAGAAGTATGTATTGAAGAAAGGTGAGAGTATGAAAGAAAATCAACTGATTCAATTAGTCGAAGAAATGACAATTGATGAGAAAATTAATCAATTATTACAATTAGCAGCAGCGTTTTATTCAGATAAAGCAGAAGAAAAGACCGGCCCTATGTCAGAGCTAGGACTAAGTCAAGAAACGATTGATACGGCGGGGACAACATTGGGTGTTTCTGGTGCAAATGAAGCAAAACGTGTTCAAAAAGAATATATGCAAAATCATCGATTAAATATTCCAACACTTTTAATGGCGGATATTATTCATGGTTTCAGAACCATCTTTCCGATTCCTTTGGCTTTAGGAAGCACTTGGGATGAAGCAGCGGTTGAAAAAATGGCGGAGATTTCAGCAAAAGAAGCTGCTGTTTCAGGATTACATGTAACCTTTTCACCAATGGTTGATTTAGTGCGCGATCCACGTTGGGGACGTGTCATGGAGTCAACAGGTGAAGATCCATTACTCAACAGTCGCTTAGCTGCTGCAATGGTTAGAGGTTACCAAGGAGAAAATTTAAAAGAGGACAATTGGCGAGTAGCCGCGTGCGTGAAGCACTTTGCGGCATATGGTGGTGCCTTAGCTGGTCGGGATTATAATACGGTAGATATGTCTGAACGGCAGCTAAGAGAAATGTATTTACCTGGCTATAAAGCTGGATTAGATGCGGGTGCAAAACTTGTCATGACGTCCTTCAATACAGTGGATGGGATTCCTGCTACAGGCAACCAATGGCTGTTTAGAGACGTATTACGAAATGAATTTGGCTTTGAAGGAGTTGTGATTTCAGACTGGGGAGCGATTAAAGAATTAATTCCTCATGGTGTTGCCAAAGATGAAAAACAGGCAGCAGAATTGGCTATCAAAGCTGGTGTAGATATTGAAATGATGACCACGTGTTATCCAGATTATTTAAAAGAATTACTTGAAGAAGGCCGGATTGCTGAAACACTTATTGATGAAGCAGTTATGCGAATTTTAAAACTAAAAAATGAGCTAGGCTTATTTGAAAATCCCTATCGTGGTGCGGATGAACAAGCGGAAGCAGAAGTGATTTTAAGCAAAGAGCATCGAGAAATAGCTAAAAAGATTGCTCAAAAATCAATGGTTCTTTTAAAAAATGAAAATATTTTGCCTTTTACGCCGCAAGAAAAAATCGCGCTTGTCGGCCCAGGGGCCCAATCACAAGATATTTTAGGGGCTTGGTCATGGCAAGGAAAGAAAGAAGAAGCCATTTCCCTCGTGGCTGGGGCCAAAAAATTAACTACAAATCTTCTAGTTGCCCAAGAACCCTTTGATTACTTTGAACCGACCGCGGCGGCCATTGAAGAGGCTTTAACGTTAGCTAGTCAAGCAGATAAAGTAGTAGTGGCACTAGGCGAAACAGATTGGATGAGTGGGGAAGCTGCCAGTCGCAGTGATATTCGTCTACCCGAAAAACAATTAGCAGTAGTGGCACAAATTATTGAGAAAAATCCCAATGTTGTTGTCACGGTCTACAGTGGCCGGCCCTTAGATTTACAAGGGATAGATGTTGCAAAAGGAATTGTGCAAGCTTGGCAACCTGGAACAGAAGGGGGCAATGCGCTAGCAGAAATTTTGTGGGGAGAGTACAATCCAAGTGGTCGTTTAAGTATGTCGTTCCCAGAAACGGTTGGTCAAGTGCCAATTTTTTACAATGTCGACAATACTGGGCGTCCTTATGAGTCAGCACCAGAAGAAAAATATGTTTCTAAATATTTAGATGTCTCCAATTACGCTAAATATCCCTTTGGATTTGGCTTAAGTTATAGTCATTTCTCTTATCAACCAATTCAACTAAGTGCATTAACATTTACCAAAGAACAACCAGTCACTGTCTCTGTTTTAGTAAGAAATGACAGTCCAATCGCTGGAGAGGAAACCGTGCAATTTTATGTACGTGATTTGGTGGGACAAGTGGTTCGCCCAATTAAAGAGTTAAAAGATTTCCAAAAAGTTTGGCTGGAACCAAAGGAAGAAAAAGAAGTTCAGTTTCTTCTTTCAGAGGATATGGTGCGTTATGTTCATTCAGACAATCAGGTAACCAGTGATGCAGGTGAATTTATCGTAATGATTGGTGGAAATAGTCGCGATGTACAAACCGCAACAGTCACGTTAAATGAATAAGATGGGAAGGATAAGTTATGCAGATAAAGAAGCTTAAGCAAGCAGACACAGTTGCTACATTTCTAGAGACAGGTGATTTAAAAGAATTGAATAGCTGTGGCATGATGATTAATCAATTAGAAGGCAATCCTTTAGACGGCAGTATGAACCAACTCTATTTGCGGATAATTACAGGGGACACAATTAATTATCGACCAATGATTGGTTCCAACAGTCAAAGTGATTTTTATCTTTCAGATAACCAATTGACATGGCGGGGTGAATTTGAAGCGGTTCGTTACCAAGTTGACTTTCGTTTGGGGCCAAGCAATCAATGGTTCTGGCGGGTTAATGTCACTGGAACTGGCTTAGTAGATATTGTTTATGGTCAAGATATTGGCTTAGCGACAAAAGGAGCCGTTCAGTCAAATGAAGCGTATGTGTCGCAGTATCTTGATCATCACATTTGGCAAGAGGGCGAAGAGCTTGTTGTTTTATCAAGACAAAATCAACCGCAAAATGAGAAGTTTCCAGCCCTTATTCAAGGGAGTTTTCAAAAATTAGCAGGCTACTCAACGGACGGTTATCAATTTTTCGGACGTTCATTTAAACAAACAAACACACCAGAAGCATTGGGGAAAAGATATTTAGCAAATGAAGTCTATCAATATGAATTTGCTTACACCGCTTTACAAACGGAAGCCGTCCAATTAACGAATGAAAGTAAGGAATTTGTTTTTTATGGTGCGGTAACAGAAACACATCCGCAAGCATTAGCTGAACCTTTTTTATCGAAAGAAGACTTACAAGCTATTTATGAAACTGTGACATTCGATTCATTAGAAGAAACACAGGACTATCCTACGAAACTTTTAGGAGAACCTATCACAGGAAATCCATTGACAGAAGAAGAGTTGGCCGCACTTTATCCCCTTCAGACACAAATTGAAAAAGTAGCAGGTCAGACGTATTCCTTTTTCACGGAAAATTACCATCACGTTGTTCTTCAAGAAAAAGAAATTGCCATGGAAAGAGCGCATGGCCACATTTTATTAAGTGGTAAAGGCTTAACGGTTGATGAACCTTTGCTTAGTACAACAGTGTATATGTATGGCATTTTCAATTCACAAGTAGTTTTAGGAAATACGACCATGAACAAATTAATGAGTAATAGCCGAAACGCTTTAAACGTTATGAAACGCTCTGGTCAACGAATCTACATTTTAGAGAATGGCTTATGGCGCTTACTAACAATGCCTTCTGCTTTTGAAATGGGGTTGAACTCTGCTACGTGGTATTATAAGTTGCCAAAGGATACAATTCGAGTACGCACCTTCACTTCGCCTGATTCAAGAGTGATTCAATTGGAAGTGACCAGTCAAAAGGATGCATATATGTGGGCTGTTTCTAACCATTTGTTATTAGGACCGGAAGAAGTACCAACCTATCAATTAGAACAAACTGGCAAAACGCTTCGAGTGACGGGAAATCATTCTGCTACAGAAAATTATTACCCAGAACTAACCTATGCATTGACAGTTGATAAATCATTTCAAGTAACCGATAGCACATTATTTGGTGGAGCTGAAGCAGACTTATTAGTCTTGGCAATCGAAAAGACCCAAAAATTTTCACTACTTATTACGGGCAGTATAGAGGACCAAGCATTAGTTAATACACCATTAGATTTTGAAAAAGCAGAAAGTCAATATTTGGCATTCATTAATGGCTTGTTGCATCATTTTGAGTTAACACACACAGACTCAAGTGTGCAGCAAATGAATCAATTAACTCGTTGGTATACTCATAATATGCTCGTTCATTATTTGTCGCCACATGGCTTAGAACAATATGGTGGAGCAGCTTGGGGCACACGAGATGTGTCGCAAGGACCGACAGAATTTTTCTTTGCGACGCAACAGCCTAAGATCGTGGCCTCCATTATTCAGCATCTATTTGAAAATCAATTTGAGGACGATGGCAACTGGCCGCAATGGTTTATGTTTGACCGATACGAAGAACAAAAAGCCAGTGAAAGCCATGGCGATATTATCGTCTGGCCATTGAAAGTAGTGACTGATTATTTGGAACAAACCGCAGATTATTCAATCTTAGCTACGGAAATCCCTTATACAAGTCGCAAAGATAATCACAAAACAAAAGAAACAGCATCTTTATTTGAACATTTGAAAAAAGAAATAAATTATATTGAACAACATTTTTTACCAGAAACTTTTCTATCCTGTTATGGTGACGGCGATTGGGATGACACGTTACAACCTTACGATAATCGTCTTAAAGAGCAAATGGCTAGTAGTTGGACCGTTGCCTTAACGTATCAAGTGTTGAAAAAATTTGCGGCTTTAATTACGGAAATCGATGCTACTTATAGTCAGCACTTAGCAATTTTAGTCGCAGGAATAAAGAACGATTTTCAAAAATATATGTTGGCGGATGAAACGATTCCAGGGTTTATTTATATGGAAACGCCAGAAACTTTTGAACAAATGATTCACCCAAATGACCAAAAAACAGGGATTCAATATCGATTATTGCCAATGACCCGTAGTATGTTAGCCGAATTATTAACACCGGAACAAGTAAGTCATCATTTAGAAATTATTGAAAAAGAATTAACGTTTCCTGATGGCGTGCGTTTAATGAACAAACCAGCGAACTATCGAGGCGGTGTGAGCACTAATTTTAAACGAGCAGAACAGGCGGCTAATTTTGGTCGCGAAATTGGCTTACAGTATGTTCATGCGCACATTCGCTATACAGAAGCGATGGCGAAAATTGGTCAGCGAGACAAAACCTGGCAAGCATTAATGCAAATCAATCCAGTTCAATTAAAAGAAGTGGTTCACAATGCAGAGTTACGTCAAGCCAATGCCTATTTTAGTAGTTCCGATGGCGATTTTAAAACAAGGTATGAATCACAAGAAAATTTTGGTAAACTAAAAGATGGAAGTATTGGGGTAAAAGGTGGTTGGCGAATTTATTCAAGCGGGCCGGGAATTTATTTAAATCAATTAATTACAGCTGTTTTAGGGATTCGGCAAAAGGCCCAAAGTGTGGTTTTTGATCCCGTGTTACCAGAAAAATTGTCTGGTTTAGCACTAACTTACCAATTGTTTGATAAACCTGTCACATATAAATTTTACCCAAATCAGTCAGCGAAAATAGTTATCGATGGTCAAGAGGTTCCGTTTAAGTTTGAAGAAAACCCTTATCGAGAAGGGGGAATGGAAGTTCAAAAAGACGAGGTGCTTTCATTATTAAATGAAGCAAGTGTTATTGAAATTTACCATTAGAAAGGAGAGTAGTCCATGGTAGGAATTAAAGATATTGCAAAAAAAGCAGGCGTATCAATCTCGACCGTTTCTTACGCATTGAATGGTAGTTCAAAGGTAACTGAAGAAACACGAACGCGCATCCAAGCAATTGCTGAAGAGCTAAACTATGTTCCTAACATGGCCGCTCGCACATTAAAACGTCGTCAAACTAATATTATTGGTGTCTATTTGGCCGATTATGGCGGTAGTTTTTATGGTGAATTGTTGGAGGGAATTAAGAAAGGCTTAGCACTGTTTGATTATGAGATGATTGTCTGCAGCGGTAAAAAGTCACATCTTTTCATTCCTGAAAAAATGGTGGATGGGGCAATTATTTTAGATTGGACATTTCCAACAAAAGAAATTGAAAAGTTTGCTGAACGAGGCCATTCGATCGTTGTCCTTGATCGAACCACTGAGCATAGGAATATTCGGCAAGTTCTCTTGGATAATCGTGGCGGTGCCACGCAGGCAATTGAGCAATTTGTCAATGTGGGTTCAAAAAAAGTTCTTCTGCTTTCTGGACCAGAACAAGGTTATGATAGCCAAGAAAGATTGGCTGTTAGTACACGAGAATTAACTCGTTTTGGGATACCTTATGAAATTATCCAAGGCGATTTTACCGAACCTTCTGGCTATGCGGCTGCTAAAAAAATTTTGA
Organism: Enterococcus sp. AZ129; assembly: GCF_051714505.1. Classification (NCBI taxonomy): domain Bacteria; kingdom Bacillati; phylum Bacillota; class Bacilli; order Lactobacillales; family Enterococcaceae; genus Enterococcus; species Enterococcus sp. AZ129. Next base: position 1,083,123 of record NZ_JBIORY010000001.1, read on the forward strand.
GTCAACCACAGACAGAACCAGTCGATGTTTTTGCTTTTAATGATGAAATGGCGATCGGTGTCTATAAATATGTTGCAGAAACAAATTACCAAATGGGGAAAGACATTCGGATGATTGGTTTTGATAATTCTGAACTAGGTGCGTTTGTGCAACCGCGATTAGCAACAATTGCCTATTCTAAACATCGATGGGGCATGGTGGCTGCAGAGAAAATTATTCATTTAATGCGGGGAGAACTTGCTGAGAGCGAACACATTTACACACGTTTTATAGAAGGAGAATCTTTTCCATCTGAATAATAAATAAAAAGTTTGGTCCAATGCTAGCTAAGCTAGCGGACCAAACTTTTTTCTGTAATGGTAATTTCTTCTGATGCAATGGGTTCATCCAGACTGAGAAGGCGATCTCTAAATTTAAAATGGACCGGCTTGTTCTCATTAATAAATTCATACGGGTAAGCGCCTTGAATTGTTTCACCAGGATTGATTTCATCTGCTAAACGATCTAATTTGTCTTGGAAAGGTGAATCTGTTAAGACTGCATATTGTAAATTTTGGGCTTTTCCGTGGACAGTTTGACTAACTTCCATAAAACTTTGAATCATTAGCTGAATATTTTGTGTTTTTTCGGTTGTATTGGTTAATTCAAACAGGACATAAAACATTGGTTTGCCTTGATAATCTTTTCCTTTATGCAAGGCAGTTAAGGCTAAACGACCATCTGGAACCAACAATGTTCGATTTTCATACGTCCCAATACTTGTCGCCAACACTTCATCAGGTGCGGGCGCACTTTGACTTGCTGGGCTGCCACTTACAGTTGAACAAGCACTTAATAAGGTACTTAGAACGAGTAAGCTCATTAAAATGTAGGGTTTCCTCATATAAAGTCCTCACTTTGGTTGATTGACTATGTAAAAAACAAATTGCTTGTATCTATATAAAAAAGAGTGCTACAAGCAATATTTTAATCGTAGTTCTAGTAAATAGCAATACTTTTATCAAAATTCATGTTTGGAAATATAATTTGAAAAATATTTTTAACTAGCAGAAAAACATTTCTAACAAAAAGTATTGGCTCAAAGTAAAGAGATCGTTTTGTTAGAAATGAGAAATGGCAACATAAAAGTTTTCTATTTTTCTGCAATTAAGACAGTTTCAAAAGTGAATTCACTAGGAATATGATTCGCAATTGAGTATTCAAAAATATGCCCATTGCCTAGGTAAGCAATTTGTTCTGCACGCATCAGGAAATCATTATCGGTTAAGTTTAAATATTTTTTTTCCAACGCAGAAGGACGGATCCCAGAAATGCTGACCCGCGCACTTTGAATTTTTTGATGCAATTGTTCCGAAATATATTGATAAATGGAGACTTTCAATTCTTTCATTGTCAAGTTCGGAATTAGGGCAACGGGCATCCAAGTATATTCAATAATTGAGGGCACATCTTCGATAATCCGTAAACGAATAATTTTGTAGACTAACTCTTCTTCTGTAATACTTAATTTTTCAGTCACCCAAGGCTCAGGTACTTCTGTTGCAAAGCCTAAAACCACGGATTCAACTTTTCCATCGTAGGTTGAGTAAGTGCCGGTTAACGGAGAAAATTTAGTAATGGTTCGATTTTGAAAGTCTTGAACAAAGCTGCCCGAGCCACGTCGTCTGACAACATAACCTTCTTGCACAAGCAAATGTAAGGCTTTTGTAATGGTTAGTTCGCTGACCTGATATTTTTCTGCAAGAAGACGACCTTGGGGTAACTTTTGATTAATTGGATAAACACCTGCTTCAATATCCTGTTTTATAGCTGCATAAATTTCTTTATAACGTGTATTTGTCCGCATCAGAGTCCTCCTTTATCACCAGTATTTCTCTCATTATACCATGAATTTAACATGTTAAAACTATATATTTATTTTTAACGTAACAACTTAATAATCAAGTACTTAAATAAAAGTAGTTGACTTATTCTTTTTAAAACTATATAGTTTTAAAAGTAAACAGAAGAACTTATTGATCTGATTGGTACTTTTTGTGAAAACCTTTTACAATAAAAGGGCAGCACAGAAAAGAGGGAGGTATGACAATGGAACATCACCAACTAAAAGCATTTCCGCAAGATTTTTTATGGGGCTCTGCTTCGGCAGCTTATCAAGTAGAAGGTGCTTGGAATGAAGACGGCAAAGGCGCATCTGTTTGGGATGAATTTGTTCGGCTACCAGGAAAAACGTTCAAAGAGACAACTGGCGATTTAGCCGTCGATCATTATCATCGTTTCAAAGAAGATGTGGCTTTAATGAAACAACAAGGTTTAAAAGCATATCGTTTCTCGATTGCATGGACACGAATTTTACCTGAAGGGCGTGGTCAAGTAAATCAAGCGGGACTGAAATTTTATTCAGATTTAATTGATGAGTTATTAGCGGCAGGAATTGAACCAATGGTAACTTTATATCATTGGGATTTGCCAGCTGTTTTGCAAAAAGAATATGGTGGCTGGGAATCAAGAAAAATTATTGATGATTTTGTGGCCTATGCGAAAATTTTATTTGACGCTTTCCGTGGCAAAGTTCGCTATTGGATTAGTTTAAACGAACAAAATGTGTTTACTTCGTTAGGTTATCAATTAGCCGTGCATCCTCCCGGCGTAACAGACAATAAACGGATGTATGAGGCCAATCATATTGCTAATCTAGCCAATGCAGCAGTGATTAATGCGTTTCATGAATTAGAAATGCCTGGCAAAATTGGCCCTAGCTTTGCTTATACGCCTGTTTATGCCGTTGATGCGCATCCTGCCAATGTATTAGCGGCTGAAAATGCAGAAGATTTGCTGTCGCATTTTTGGTTAGATGTCTATCTTTGGGGAGAATACCCAATTGCCGCATTAAATTACTTACAGGAGCAAGGTGTGGCCCCAACGATAAAAGAGGGAGATTTAGCGTTACTACGTTCAGCCAAACCTGATTTTCTAGGTATTAATTATTATCGGACGGATACGGTTGCTGCTAATCCATTAGATGGCGTCGGAATAGGGAAGATGAATACAACGGGTGAAAAGGGTTCTGAAACGGAATCTGGGGTACCGGGGCTATTTAAAAAAGTAAATAATCCATATGTTGAACGAACGAACTGGGATTGGGCCATTGACCCGCAAGGTTTGAGAATTGCCTTACGACGATTAGCTAGTCGCTATCAAGTGCCTATTTTAATTACTGAAAATGGGTTAGGCGAATATGATACCTTAACAGAAGATAAACAAATTCATGATACGTATCGCATTGATTATTTGCGAAGCCATATCCAAGCGATTCAAGAGGCGATTACGGATGGTGTTTCAGTTATTGGTTATTGTACATGGAGTTACACCGATTTACTGTCGTGGCTCAACGGCTATCAAAAGCGTTATGGTTTTGTCTATGTGGATCAAGATGAAACACAAAAAGGGTCCTTAGAAAGAATCCCGAAAGACAGTTATTATTGGTATCAAAAAGTCATTGAAACAAATGGACTTATCTAATTATAAGAAAAGAGTGTGGAAAATATGACAGTAAAAATGGGGTTTATTGGATTTGGTAAAAGTGCCAATCGTTACCATTTACCTTACGTAATGATTCGAGAAACACTAGAAGTGAAAACAATTTTCGATTTACATGTTAATGAAAAAGCAGCGGCGCCCTTTAAAGAAAAAGGCGTAAATTTTACCACTGACCTTAATGAATTATTGACGGATCCAGAAATTGAATTGATCACAATCTGTACGCCTGCGCATACACATTATGATTTAGCCAAACAAGCCATTTTAGCTGGTAAATCAGTGATTGTGGAAAAACCATTTTGTGATACGTTAGAACATGCAGAGGAATTATTTGCTTTAGGGCAAGAAAAAGGGGTAGTAGTGATGCCTTATCAAAATCGACGTTTCGACGGCGATTACCTAGCGATGAAGCAAGTAGTGGAGCAAGGCTTTTTAGGAGAAATCAATGAAGTGGAAACACATATTGATTATTATCGACCAGGAAGTATCACGGAACAAGGACCTAAAGAAAATGGTTCGTTTTACGGACTAGGCATTCATTTAATGGATCGCATGATTGCTCTTTTCGGGCGTCCAGATCAAGTCACTTATGATATTCGTAATAATGAAGTGAGCGAGGCAGTTGATAATTATTTTGACGTTGATTTACATTATGGTTCAAAATTAAAAGTAAAAGTTAAAACGAATCATTCTGTCGCTAGTCCGTATCCACGTTTTATTGTTCATGGCAGCAATGGCTCGTTCATCAAATATGGCGAAGATCAACAAGAAAATGATTTAAAAGCCGGAATCATGCCAGATGCACCAGGCTTTGGAGAAGATTCACCAATGTATTATGGAGAAGTGACCTACCGTAATGGCAATGGCGACTGGATTAAAAAACAAATTAAAACGCCTATAGGTGATTACGGTCGCTATTATGATTCCGTTTATGAAACGTTGAAAAATGGTGCACCGCAACTAGTAACTGAAGAGCAAGCATTAACTAACATCGAAATTTTAGAAGCAGGTTTCCTTAACCCAAGTCCAAGTGTTTATCGTTTGAAAGAAAACTAAAGCGTGTTTAAATGACTTGAAAAGCACCTGCCCCACAGTCCAGACAACTGTGGGGCAGGCGCTTTTATTTATAAAGAATTGTGAATTTTAATATAAGAAACGTATATTGTTAGTAAAAATAAAAAAAGGAAAGACATCTTAGTAGCACTACTTCCCCAAGAATTGCTACTAAAATGTCTTTTGTGATGCTCGCTCAATTGAAGAGCCTTAAATAGGATATCGAATATCCAGTATAAATGCAAGTAAACTACTTTATAGTTAATATTAGTATACTTCATAAAATAATTTTTCAAAGAGAAAAAGGCTTGTTATGAGAAAAAATTAATTTTTAACTCGTTTTTTCTAAGCAAGATTCGGGTGAAAAAGACAATAATTACTGAAGCTGAATGGTAATTAAAGAGGTTCTTTGCTAAAATAGGAAAGACAAGAAAGTTTGGTTAACGAAAGAACCAAATCAGAAAGGAGGACAACCAGTGGAAAGTTGGCTTTTTTTACTACTGATTGCCTTGATTGCGTTTGTTGCAAAAAATCAAAGTTTATTAATTGCGTCAGTTGTTGTGCTTGCTTTAAAAGCTTTACCAAATAGTGCGAAAATCATGTCGTGGTTGTCAGATAAAGGCATTAATTTAGGCGTCACAATTATTTCAATTACCATTTTAGTCCCGATTGCTACAGGACAAATTGGCTTAAAGGATTTAATTCAATCATTCAAAACACCGATGGGATGGCTGGGGATACTTTGTGGAATTCTGGTGGCTGTTTTATCCTCAAAAGGAGTAGGTTTAATTAATCAATCGCCTGAGATTACGGTGGCCTTAGTTTTTGGAACGATTCTTGGCGTCGTTTTTTTAAAAGGAATTGCAGCTGGTCCGATTATTGCATCGGGGATGATGTACGTAATCATTACTACCTTTCAAGCCTTTCAACACTAAAAAAGCAAACAAAACGCGTAAACGTTTTGTTTGCTTTTTTAGTGTTGATAAATGTCCACATTACTATCTAATATGCCACTTTCATTTTTTAAAGTAATGGTTCCCGCATTCGGATGAATCACTAGCTGTAAATGCCCTGTTAAAAACATTTGGTCATACGTCGAAGTATAGACGTGAAAAGAATCATTAGCAATTGTTTCGGTATAAGGCGCTTCTGCTTGATCAACAGGAACGATAATGAAACGATCGCCAATCATACAACAACCTTCTGCGGAAGAATAAGGATTAGAGCCGTCATTTGCTACCAACAAGAAGGTGTTCGTTTCAGTTAAGAAAGGGGCTAAACGTTGTTTTACTTCTTCAGAAATAGTCAGAGACATTTGCCTCACTCCTTTAAATAGTATGTAAAAGGAAGAGGGTAGCTTGTCGCTATGCCGCTCTTCAAAGGTTTTGTTATTTGCTTGTTTCTTTACTGCTTTTTTTGAAAAGAGCAATAGAAAAGGCGACAACTAAGACAACTGTTGCAGCTAAAACAAATGGATTTTTTGTTGCTGATGTGAACCCTAGGACTGTTGAACCAATCGCACCTACGTAAGATAAAATAATCGCTGCTTTCTTTGGTGTTGAAAGTTCTGTAAAGCTATCGCGGAAGGCGACACCTAAACCTAAAGCGCCAATAAAGGCAAACATCCCAAAAATAATGTGTAAAAAGACCATGAATTTCACCTCCAACAGTCAGTATAGAGAGAAATGGCTAGTTTGTAAACTAATTGAGCTTACTTGTGTTATTTATCACTTGATAAATGTCTTTGCCAATGCAAAAAAACAACGTACGATCAATCGGCAGTACGTTGTTTTTTAGTTTAATATAATTAGGAAGCAGAAGCCTTATTTTGCTGGATTTTTTTGATCGATTCTTCTGTTGGCGTCACATATAACGTTCGTTGGTTTTCATAAATCACATAACCTGGTTTTGCTCCATTGGGTTTATGCACATGTTTTACTTGGACATAGTCAACAGGCACTTGTGAAGAAAGTCGATATTTTGAAAAATAAGCTGCTAGAAGTGCGGCTTCAGTAAGGGTTTCTTCGCTAGGATGTGCGTCACGAATAATTACATGAGATCCAGGAATATCTTTGGCATGGAGCCAATAATCAGTTTTTTTAGCGGTTCGTAAAGTCAATTGATCATTTTGCAAATTGTTTTTTCCAACGAGAATAGGTGTGCCATCTGTAGCATAAAAAAGATCGGGTTGGCTTTTTTTCGGCTGTTTTTGTTTTTTATTTTTTTTACGTTTTAAATAGCCTTGTTCAATCAGTTCTTCACGAATCACTTCAATGTCCATTGGTGTCGCAATTTCAAGTTGTGCCACAACTGACTCTAAATAAGAAATTTCTTGTTGTGTTTGCTGAATTTGTGTCTTAACAACTCGGACAGCATTTTTCAATTTTTGGTATTTTTGAAAATATTTTTGTGCATTTTGATTAGGTGAAAGTGCAGGATTTAGCGAGATACGCAACGGTGCATTTTCTTCATAATAATTTGGTAATTCCACCTCGGTGGTTCCTTTTGGGACTTGTGCCATGAAGGTTGTTAATAGTTCTCCGTCGCGACGGTAATTTTCAGCGTTTTCTGTATCGGCTAAGGTTTGTTGTAATTTTTTAAGTTTCTTTTGATTTCTTTTTAGTTCATTTTCAATTTTGCGAATTAGTTCGCCGCCTTGTTGTTTGACACGGTCTTTCTCTGCTTTACCAGAATAAAAGGCATCTAGTAATTCACTGAGTGTCGGATACGTTGTTTGTTCACCAACTAATGATTGATAAGGAATGGGCGTAAAATATTCTTTTTTTTCAGTAACTGTTAATGTCGGTACAACAGCTTCAGTGACTGAGGACCAAAATTCCGTCCAGATGGCCATTTTTTCATTTGGTTGTGCAAGTAAACGGGCACTTAATTCGTCTGCTGTATCTTTGCCTAGACCTTGGAAATGTTGTTGTAAATAGCGTCCGTTTAATTCAGGAGCTGTAGAAAGAAGCGCAAAGACTTCTTCTTTTGAGGCCGTGAGCGGATTAAGTCCCATTGGTTTTGGCGGTTCAATATAAGTTGCTCCAGGAAGCAACGAACGATAACTATTTTGGCTCATTCCAATGTGTTTTATCGCATCTAAGATTTTTCCAGAAGATTGGTTAACTAAAACGATTGTACTGTGACGTCCCATTAATTCAACAATCAAAACAATATTTTGTAAGTCACCTAGTTCATCTCTTTTTGAAAAGGTGAAGTGAATCACGCGATCATTTTCTATTTGTTGAATCGTTTCTAAAATGGCACCGTCCAGAAATTTTCGTAACATCATCACAAAATTAGGAGGTGTTTCCGGATTGCTATAGGTAATTGTAGATAGTTGTATGCGCGCATAACTAGGATGTGCTGATAATAATAATTTATGGTTTTTACCTTTCGCACGAATGACTAAAACGACTTCGTTTTCATAAGGCTGATGGATTTTTGAAATCCGGCCACTTACGAGTGTTTCTGTCAACTCATGAACCATGCTATGAGTAAATACGCCATCAAATGACATAATAAATCCCTCGTTTCTTTCCGACTAATAGCTTTATTATAGCGGAGTTTTTGAATTTAAGAAAGAAGCTTGTTAAAAAGGAGTTGGGTTTTCCTTAGAAAGCTGGGGAAGTTTGCTGGTTTTTTTAGTAATTAAAGCGCAAGGGTAGGCAAGAAAGAAAATGATTAGTATAATAGATAAGAACTAAAAGCGAGGAGCGATTAGAAGTTGAATAATTTTATGGAAGAACTAAAAGAGGCACTTTATGAATTAAGACAAAGAAAACTGTTAATGATTACCGCTATTGTAGCATTAGTATTAATAATTGGCTCAATCATTTTTATTCCAACGATGCAAAAAAATATTCGAGCTGCTCAAGTTGAATCGTTAGTCGCAGGACCCATCAAATCAGAGAAAGTCAGTGTCTTAGATTACAAAACAGCAGACAAGAAAATCCAAGAAACAGGAGCCATGTCAGTCATGTTTGCTAAACCGTCTGGCAAGCAATACGATCAAATGGTGAAGCTGTTTAATTCAGATAAAATGAATGAATTTCATCGTTCGCTGTATATCTATCCGTTAATTTATAATGCTGGCAAAGCACAAGAGCAATACAATGTTAGCGGCGATGAGATTACGCTTATTTTCTTTGAAAAAGGCAAAGAAAAGACACGGACGGTTGTCGAAAAATCTATGGATTTAAAAACACAATTAATACCAGAATTAAATCGATTACCGATGGCTGGCGTTTTGAAAGACCAACAAAAGGCGGCCCAAGAAGCTGAAAAAGAAGCAGCAAAGACCGCTGAAACACAGACGACGACCAGCACGACTGGCGTTGCTCAATCTACTGAAACGACGACAGAAAGCACTGATACAGTACCAGAAACTGGTGAATAATAGCTAGCTATGTTAAACTTAGATTGTAGAAAGTTTTAAGGAATTAGAAAGAGGGGATTTTCGATGGCATTAGTAATTTCAATGACGATTTTAGTAAGTTTATGGCTGATTCAATCGCAAAAACAAGCAGTTAAAGTTCCCGTGAAAATTGAAAGAAACCGAAACAATTAAGTGGTAAATATGCTGAAATAAAGAAAAACGAGCCTCTCATAAGAGTGGCTCGTTTTTTAGAAGTAAAAGAAATGCAAGAAAATAAAAACTTTTTCTTGACGAACAAAATCAATATAGTGTAGACTACCTTTAACAACATAACTAGGAGGGAAAATACATGACACAATTATCTAACGTAAAAGAAATGCACCAATCATGGCAAAACTGGCGTAGATAGTTGTATGTATGATTCTTTCATAGATACAACTTTAGAAGACTTATTCTAAAAAGTGTATCTATGCTGGTTATATTCAAGAAGAAAAAACGACCACATAGAGGACCCATCTATGTGGTTTTTGTTTTGCATAAAAACAACGACCACTCCTAAACACTTAGGATAAGTCGTTGTTTTTTGCTACGAATCACTACGATTGGCACGAAGTGACAGAGTAGATGATGAGTAGTACAAGGTGAACGAAGAGAACGTTGTCACAATCGTAGAAAAGTGCTCCTGCGATTCTCACCAAAGTTGTGATCCTCGTCGCAGTTAAATCCTGACAAGCACTACGATTGGCACGAAGTGACAGAGTAGATGCAGGCTGCGTATACTCGCCGCAGTTTGGCCTTTAAGAATGATGAGTAGCACAAGGTGAACGAAGAGAACGTTGTCACATTCGTAGAAAAAGTGCTCCTGAGATTCTCACCAAAATTGCGATCCTCGTCGCAGCTAAATCCTGACATTTGTAAAAAAGTGTTCCTAGGATTTTGACTAAGCAGAGGATTACGAATCTCAGTTTCACTTTCAACGGAAGAAACGCCCTATAGATAATGGTTTTATTATTAAAAAGAAAAAGTTGCCAAACAAAAGGGCAGTTAGGAGAATGCAAAATGAAAAATAAACGTTTAACGTTTGTCGTGTCTTTATTAGCTATTTATTTAATTGGTGCTTTTTTTGTGAATCAAAAAGTGACGAATTCAAAGAAAGAAACAGTTACTGTAGGGGTTTTGCAGTTTGTCAGTCACCCCGCCTTGGATGAAATTTATAAAGGTGTTGAGGAAGGGTTAAAGGAAAATGGCTATGACAAAGGCAAAAACTTAGAAATTATTTTTCAAAATGGTCAAGCCGACCAGAGTAAGTTAGCAATCATGAGTCAACAATTAGTACAAAAAAAGGCAGACGTTTTAATTGGCATCGCCACGCCAGCTGCGCAAGCGTTAGCCAACACTACCCAAGAAATCCCGATCATTTTAGGCGCCATTACGGACCCTGTTAGTGCTGGATTGGTGAAAGACAATCAAAAGCCAGGCGGTAACATCACGGGTGTTAGTGATCAATCACCTTTGTCAGCCCAGATGGATTTACTAAAAGAATTGATACCAGCTGCCAAAAAAATAGGTATTCTCTATGCTTCCTCAGAAGAAAATTCTCGATACCAAGTAGCTGAAGCGCAGAAAGCAGCTGAAGCCAAAGGATTGACAGTGAAAACATATGCTGTGCCATCTAGTAATGAAATTGCACAAACGGTTCAAGTGATGACTAAGGAAACAGATGTGATTTATATACCAACTGATAATACGATTGCTAATGCCATGCAAACGGTAGTCGGAGAAGCAAATCGAACCAAGACGCCGATTATTCCTTCGGTGGATACAATGGTAGAACAAGGCGGTTTAGCAACTGTTGGGATTAATCAACATGCGTTGGGGGTACAAGCCGGCAAAATGGCAGCAGAGGTTCTGTCTGGGAAAAGTCAACCAGCAACTACACCCATTTATACCTTTAATACAGGCGACACAATTATCAATGAAAAACAAGCTCAAAAGTTAGGAATTACGATTCCCGCAGAGTTAGCAAAAAAATCGAAATTGATTAACTAATTAGGAAAGAAAGTAGGAGAAGCGATGATTGTTTCAGCAATTGGACAAGGAATGTTATGGGCCTTGTTAGGACTAGGTATTTTTATGACTTATCGTATTTTAAATTTTCCAGATATGACCACAGAAGGTTCATTTCCGTTAGGAGGGGCGGTTTGTGTAACTGCCATTACAACAGGGGTTTCACCATTTGTAGCGACTCTTTTAGGGGTTGGAGCAGGAATGCTTGCCGGTTTAGTGACTGGTTTACTATTTACAAAAGGAAAAATTCCAATTATTTTAGCAGGAATTTTAGTGATGTCTGGTTTAAATTCCGTGATTTTATTTGTGATGAAATCGCCAAATAAGTCTTTATTAAACCAACCGAAGATTCAAGATGTTTTTCAAAAAATGGCCTTACCAGATTATTATGATACTATTTTTTTAGGGATTAGTGTTTTGGCTGTGGTAATGATTTTACTGTTATTTTTCTTTAACACTAGTTTAGGACAAGCCTATATTGCGACAGGTGACAATGAAGAAATGGCTCGCTCGATTGGCATTCAAACGGATCGCATGAAAATTTTAGGATTGGTTTTATCGAATGGCTTGATTGGCTTATCTGGCGCTTTGATTGCCCAAAATGATGGATATGCGGATGTAAGTAAAGGAACCGGTGTCATTGTGATTGGCTTGGCTTCACTCATTATTGGTGAAGTACTGTTTGGAGAATTAACGTTTGGTGAACGGTTGATGGCGATTGTTGTAGGGAGTATTATTTATCAACTATTGATTTTATTAGTGATTAAATTAGGCTTTGATACGACGTATTTGAAAATCTTCTCAGCAGTGATTTTAGCAATCTGTTTAATAATCCCGCAATTGAAAAAAGCATTACACCTACACGGCTTTTCTGATAAGGGGGAAACGAAATGAAACCAGTTGTTGAATTAAAAAATGCGACAAAAATCATTGATAATGGGATGAATGAAAAAAAAGTGATTTTGGATCATGTGAACTTAGCCATTTATCCTGGGGACTTCATTACTGTTTTAGGTGGAAATGGCGCAGGCAAGAGTACGCTGTTCAATAGTTTAGCAGGAACTTTGACACTAACAGAAGGACAATTTTTAATTGAAGGAGTCAATCGCACCAATCTTTCTGAAGTCAAACGGGCTAAATCTCTAGCGCGTGTTTTTCAAGATCCTAAAATGGGGACAGCACCAAGAATGACCGTGGCAGAAAATTTATTGCTTGCCATGAAACGCGGACAAAAACGTCCCTTAACATTACGGAAGATAAATGAGCAACGCGCCTTGTTTACAAAAATCTGTCAAGAAGTTGGCAATGGCTTGGAAAATCATCTGGATACACCGACAGGTAACCTTTCTGGCGGTCAACGCCAAGCCTTAAGTTTATTAATGGCCACTATCACAAAACCAGAATTATTACTTTTAGATGAACATACTGCTGCCTTAGATCCCAAAACATCCAAGCAGTTGATGCACTTAACGGAACAACGGATTGAAGAAGGGAACTTAACTTGTTTGATGATTACCCATCGAATGGAAGATGCTTTACGATATGGCAATCGTTTAATTGTTTTACAAAAAGGTAAAATTGTTCAAGATTTAAACGCTGCTGAAAAAGCACAATTAACGCTACAAGATTTGTTGCTGTTCTTTGAAGAAGTAGAGTAAAAAAACAAGCTCAGAAAATGAGCTTGTTTTTTTATTTTTTGACCAATCGGAAGAGTCGCTTGGGGAAAAAACGTTTGACAATTCGTTCCAGTAGCGATGTCACCATAAAGCCCGCTGCGATGGCTGCAGCAGTAAAGACAACTTTTAAAATCAACTGCAAACCGTCATCAATATTTCCTAACAAAATGCTCCGAACCGCTTGATAGGCAGGGCCTCCTGGCACTAAAGGAACCAAACTTGGAATATAAAAAATAATCATCGGCATTTTTTTGTAACGGGAAAAAAAGATACTAGCGATTCCTAACCCGACCGTTCCTAAAAAGTTTGCAAAGGTTTGACTAGCATCAAAAGTTTGCGTTAAGACATAATAAATCATCCAGCCTGTCATGCCAGTAATGCCACAAGCCACCAGTGCTTTACGAGGAATGTTCGTAATAATACCAAACGTCACAGTCGCTAAAAAACTAAAGAGAAGATGAAAAATTAGTTCCATTTGAACACTCCTTACATAAATAATTTAAAAATCAAGGCAATTCCCAGGCCAACAGACCCAGCAATAAAAATAGCTTCTGTCCCTCGCGCCGTCCCGCTGATGAGGTGGCCCGCTAAAATGTCGCGAAAAGAGTTCGTAATCGCCACACCTGGAACTAATGGCATTACCGCACCAATAATAATATTATCGATGTTGACCGCTAAGTGAAAATGCACAGCCAAATAGGCCAACAAACCAATGACAAAAGCGGCTGCGAATGAATCGAGGTAAGGAACTTGGAATAACTTTTGGGTAAAAAGATAACTGGCATACCCAATCATGCCAACAAAAAAAGTTGCAATAAAATCTTGCCAAGTGCCACCAAAAATGTACATTAACGTACAACTAACAATCCCGGCTGCTAACAAGCGTAACGAAATTGAAAAAGTGGGGGTATCTGTTTCTAATAGAGTTAAGCGCTGATAAAGATCTGGCAAAGTAATCTCCTTTTGCGCAAATTCTCTTGATAATTGATTGACAAGGCTAACTTTTTCCAAATTAATCGAGCGCTGGGGGATGTTTTCTAATTGCGTATAATTACTGGAACGAAAGCCCACGAAAATCCCTGTAGCCGTCGTGTAACAAACGCTCTCTGGCTCGCCAGCATTTGTAGCAATCCGAGTAATTGTATCTTCGGTTCTATATACTTCAGATCCGCTTTCCAGCATAATTTTTCCAGCTAAAATGCATGTATCAATAATTAATTGTTTTCTTTTTTCGCTATTAACCAAAGGAATGGCTCCTTTCATTTCGAGTTCACTTTTAGTGTATCATTTTTTTTAAGAACTGTACGCAATTTAAAACAGAGATAGAAAAAAAGTGTGATTTTTTACAAAAATGAAACGAATCTTAAGAATAAATGAAAACAAATAAGGAATTAGTAAAAATTATGGGTTAGTTGTAAGAATCTAGGATCTTTCCTTGCATTTTAGTAGGAAACATCCTATCCTAAACATAGAAAAACAAAGGGGTCAATAAAAATGGACAACCAATGGTTACTCTACGGAATTAGCAGTGTTGTATTAATTATTTTAATCAGAAGAACAATCCTATCAGGAAACATCGTATTAAGTTGTTTGTTGGGAGCGATTTTGCTGATTCAAGTAGTGGGAGTAGCTCTCTGTGCACAGCAGAAAAAGAAAAATGAACATACAAAAGAACTACCTTCTTCTAAAGTACATCAATAGAAGAAGGTAGTTTTCTCTTATAGTAAATCAAATTTTTTCAAGCCATTAACAATGCCATTCTCAGTATTTTTAGTTGAAATAAAGGTGGCTTTTTCTTTTAGTTCTTCTCGCGCATTACCCATGGCAATTCCATAATCACAGGCCTCAAACAGCGCCAAATCATTGATGCCATCACCAAAGGCATAAGTGGGAATGCCGTTTAATCCCAAGGTGTTAAAAAGATTTTTGACACCAGAGCCTTTAGAGACCCCTTTACGAACAATATCAATTGAAAAAGGACCATTGCGATAAAAGGTCAATTCAGGAAACCGCTCATAGTAATATTCATCATCATCGCCATGTTGACTTAAGACCAACATCATGTTGACGGCATCATTCTCATAACCTGTGGGATCAATTTCTGGAACAGCTGAATGAATATAATCATAGGCTTGTTTCACTGTGCCAGTATGCCCTGTACAAAAAATACGGCGCTCATTGTAAAAAGCCAATTCATGACCACGCTGTTTGACATGTTCATGCAGTGAAACACATTCCTCTGTTGTAAATTCATCTGAATAAATCGTTTTTCCTTCATAATGAATAAATTGCCCGTTCATTACAATCGCAGAATCAATGCCACTGGCTTTCATGATTGGCTGAATCTCACACAAGGTCCGACCTGTCGCAATTAAAGGTAAAATTTGATTGTCTTTCAAGGCCGCCACTGCTGCGGTAATCTCAGGAGTTATTTGCGATGTTCCATCTAACAAAGTTCCATCTAAATCAAAAAAAGTAATAGCTTTCATTTTATCCATACCCTAACATCCTCTCTACGCTTGTTATTTTAACAAACTTTTCTGAAAAGACAATGGGTTCCTTTCGTTTTCTTTAAAAGAGCAGGAAAAAAAGTGATTTTTGATGGTTCTGTAAAGGATTTTTGAAGAAATATAGAATCGGTTGGTACAAATTCAATTTTAGAGTATACTACAATAGAGCAGTTTTATGAAAAGTGAATAAGGAGTGAATGAAATGAATATATTAATGATTGAAGACAATGAATCCGTCTCAGAAATGATGCAAATGTTTTTCTTAAATGAAGGGTGGGAAGCTACCTTTAAAGATGATGGCAAAGAAGGATTGGCGACTTTTCTTGCTTCGCCAGAAAAATGGGACATGATTACGTTAGATTTAAACTTACCTAGTATGGATGGGATGGCTGTTTGTCGTGAAATTCGCAAAGTTTCAGCCAATGTTCCCATTATTATGTTGACCGCTCGTGATTCTGAAAGTGACCAAGTAATTGGCCTTGAAATGGGTGCGGATGATTATGTGACAAAACCATTTAGTCCATTAACTTTAATTGCACGGATGAAAGCTCTACATCGTCGTGCCGAGGTGGCAGAGGCTGCGCATGATACGTCTGAGAATACAGATGAAACATTTGATGTGATTACGGATCATTTTAAAATGAATACGAAAACACGAGAAACATATTTAGATAATCAATTAATTGAAGGCTTAACACCTAAAGAATTTGATTTGCTATACACTTTAGCAAAAAAACCACGCCAAGTCTTTTCACGCGAACAACTACTAGAATTGGTTTGGGACTATCAATACTTTGGCGATGAACGGACAGTTGATGCCCATATCAAAAAATTACGACAAAAAATTGAAAAAGTGGGTCCTCAAGTCATCCAAACGGTTTGGGGCGTAGGGTATAAATTCGACGATTCAGGTGTTGCTTAATGAAGTATTTGTATCAACAATTACTTGCTTTTATAGGTGTGATTGCTCTGATTATTCTCATTGTCGGAACGTCTTTCACACAATTGACCAAGCGCACAATGCAAGAAAATAACTATGAACAGCTGTATGGTTATGCAGAATCGGCTTTAGAAACACGTGACTTTTTTATTAATGTCGCAGGCGTTTCAGATCGAGATGTTTTATCCTATTCATTTCAGTTGACTGAGCGCGTACTCCAGAAGCAAGATGTGCAATTTGTGTTTATTAACAAGGACCGCGAAGTGCAGTACCCACCAGTTGATAGCACGAAAAAATTAGACTTTTCCTTAATCGATAAAAATTGGGATCAAATCATGAAAGGCAATCGTGTTTATGCAACAGAAAACATTGATATTTACGGGGCCCGAAATACTTCGTCCTATGTAATGTTACCGGTGTATGCATCAAATCAGTCTTCTGATAAAAAAGTGATTATTGGTTCACTCGTTATTACACAACCTGCCAAAAACGTTGACCGAAGTGTCCAGTCCGTGACACAAAACTTGATTAAAGGCTTTATTTTTTCTGGTGTGATTGCCTTGTTACTAAGTTATCTATTTGCGACTTTCCAAGTGAAACGAATAAATCGGATGCGTAAAGCCACCAAAGAAATCACTAGTGGAAATTTTGATATTCAATTACCGGTTCATGACAAAGATGAATTTGATGACCTAGCAGAAGATTTTAATAAAATGGCCGCGTCTTTAAAAGAATCACAAGAAGAAATCAATCGGCAAGAAGAGCGCCGTCGTCAATTTATGGCGGATGCTTCTCATGAAATGCGGACGCCTTTAACAACTATTAATGGCTTGTTAGAGGGATTGCAGTATAATGCTATTCCTGAAAATCAAAAAGAGAATGCGATTAAACTGATGCAAAATGAGACCGCTCGCTTGATTCGCTTAGTCAATGAAAATCTTGATTATGAAAAAATTCGGACCAACCAGATTCAAATTGTTGTGAAGAAGTTCAACGGAACAGAAGCTTTAGAAAATATTGTGACTCAACTAACGGCCAAAGCTGAAGCCGCCGGTAATCAATTGTATTTAGACACCACCGAACCAATTGATGTGTATGCCGATTATGATCGTTTCGTTCAAGTAGTTGTCAATATTGTTCAAAATGCTATCCAATTTACTGAAAATGGCGAAATTCATATTGCTTTAGAAAAAGGCTATTTAGAAACCATTGTCCGTATTTCTGATACAGGAATCGGCATGACGGAAGAGCAAATTCTGAATATCTGGGATCGTTATTACAAAGTAGATCCATCCCGTAAAAATACGAAATATGGAGAATCAGGATTAGGCTTACCAATCGTTCAACAATTGGTCCGCTTGCATAAAGGAAAAATCAATGTTGAGAGCGAACCTGGTAAAGGCACCACATTTATTATTTCATTTCCTGATGTTGAAATCACTGAAAACTAAAGAAAACGTCTGGTCACAATCAGTGCCAGACGTTTTCTTTAGTTTAATAACGCATGTAGAGACAGGGGGTGCACATAGGGACTATCAATAATTTGTGGCTCTTTTGTCAGAAATAGCAAGCGCTTGTTTCTTTTTTGAACTGCTATTTTTAATTGAGGTAAAATTTCTTGACGTTGTCCAATCGTTAATGAAGAAAAGATATCATCAATCACTAACGTACTTGTTTTTGAAAGCAAAAGTTGTATTATGCGCATTTTAATTTTTTCAAAAGTCGTAAAAGAAGTAAAGGAACGACCAAGTAAGGCAGGTTCTAATTGGAACACCTGGAAAGCTTCGGCTAGAACTACTTTTCGATCCCGTTCTTTGATTGTACTAGCGATAAATAAATTTTCTTCTAATGGCAAGTAGGGCAGAAAGGTTTCACTAGAAGAAAGCCTAGTAATGGTTAGTTGATTTGTTTGGAAAAAATCGGCCAATGCGAGTTCTTGTTCTGGAGCAGAATAAATGATTCCATAAACTTCTCGCAAAGCTAACGCGTCGAATGAGGATTTTTTTTCGGTTGTTTTTTTGAATGATGGTGTGACATTCATAGAAAATCCCTCCCTTATTTCTGATGTGTGCGTAAATAAATCAACGTGAAAGGAGTCCCGCAAACAAGAGGAATGCCAAGCAAGATTAAGCAGTTAACAAAGCAGTTACGGATTGTATAAAGCGACTGCATACTTTTAAAATCAAAAGAAAACGCTTGGATCGTTTGAATCCCTAAATGCTGGATATTTGTAATCGTGACATCCTGGTCGGTACTTTTAGCTAAAAATGCTGGAGTTTCCAAATGAGACCACTGTAAAATAGCATCACGAGCAGCCCAAAGAACAGTATTATACGTTTCTTGAAACATTAAAGTGAAAAGTAAAAAACTGAAAATTCCTAATAGAGCCGGTAAACACAACTCTAGTAAGAGCTGTTTGGTGACATACATATTTGAAAAGTGCATGTGATACCATGTATGTATTTCTTCCTTTTTTATGCGTAATGTCACATACATCAACAGAAGAAAAGTAACACCAAAGAAAATGACACTACCTAGATAGAGGTGCCAATAGTATTGGATCAGTTGGTAATGGTAACTAGTTTGTTTTTCAATATCGACAAAGTCTGGCATCGTTCGTAAAAACTCTTTTTCAAAATCAATTAAGTTAAACAGCCCAGTCAATAAGAAAGAGAACAGGAAGAAGAAGAGTGCAGTGATTAACGTGATTTTTTTATGATAAAAACTACTAGCTGTAGCGTAACGGACACTTCTCATCAACTTTCACCTCTCTAAACTATCTTTAGTATAGTGAAATAATATGAATTAATTATGAAAAAGTAGCAAAAAAGCTTGAGCAAATTGCTCAAGCTTTTTGAAGATTTATTTACCCGTTTTTTGATAGCCTTGATAACTGTCAGTGTGATATTCATCAACGGTTGATTTATTATTGTTTTTACTGTAAACACTCGTTGATTTTTCACCTTTTTCTTTTTCAATTGCTTCCAGTTGTTGCAATTGGTTCTTGTAATCATAGTCTTCTGGGTTAACTGGTTTTAAGCCGCTATTGGTATAGAAACGAAGCAAGTCACCGTTAGTAATTTGGTCAGACGTTTCTAATTGTTTCGTCGCTTTGGCTTTTAAATCAGCGACTTCTTTCTTAACTTCTTCGGTTGGCTCTGTAATTAAAGCGCCTGTTTTAGTATCGTAAATGCTAGAACCTAAAATAGTATATTTAGGTGTTACAACATTGCCGTTGCGGAAAGCAACGATTTGATTGTGTTGTTTAGAGAATAAATCTTGGCCTAACTGAATGTAGTTTTTCGTATCGACACCAAGCAAGTGTAGAAGGGTTGGTAAGGCATCAACTTGGCCGCCATACGTATGGTTCACACCGCCATTTTCTTGACCAGGAACGTGAATCATATAAGGAACACGTTGCATATTGGCGTTGTCAAAATCGTTCCAATCTGCTTTGGTTTTACCTACTAATTCTGCTAAGTTTTGGTTTCTTGAATTAGAAACCCCATAGTGATCGCCATAAAGAACAATGACTGAGTTTTCATAGAGACCTGAAGATTTCAAGTAGTTAAAGAATTCTTCGACCGCTTTATCTAAATAATTCGCTGTTGCAAAGTAACCATTAATTGTTTCGTCAGAGGTTTTTGCAATTGGGAATCCTGCTTCATCGTTTGTAAATTGAGAATAAGGATAATGATTGGACACAGCAATAAATTTAGAATAGAACGGTTGTTGTAAATGTTCTAAATATTGAACGGATTGATTAAAGAATGGTTTATCGTGTAACCCATATTGGAATGAGTTATCTGAATTAACATCATAATAACTAGCATCAAAGAAATAGTCATAGCCTAAACGTTTATAGGTTTCATTCCGATTCCAGAAGTTACCGGCATTTCCGTGGAAAGCAGCGCTAGTGTAACCTTGCGTTTGTTTTAAAATATCGGGTGCTGCTTCAAACGTATTTTTCCCACCAACTTGTGTAAAGAGTGAACCTTGATCTAAACCAAATAGTGAATTTTCAAGTAAGGTTTCGGCATCACTTGTTTTTCCTTGACCAACTTGGTGGAAGAAGTTATCAAAGCTAAAGGTACTTTTACTATTGTAAAGACTATTGATAAATGGTGTGACTTCGTGTTCTACGCCATTTTCATCTTTTAATTTGTAATTAACTAAAAATTGTTGGAAACTTTCTAAATGGATATAAATTACATTTTTGCCTTTTGCAATACCAAACTTACTATCATCGGGTGCCGCATATTGTTGTTTCACGTAATCTTCAACTTGTTTCATATCGTTAGCACTGGCTTCGGCACGGACTTGGTTTGTTTGGTAAGTCGTAATGCCATCGTACACGGTAAAGGCATTTAAGCCTAAGAATTTCACGATATAGTCACGAGAGAATTGACGTCCTAATAATTGGGGACGTTCTGTTTCAGCCATAAATAGATTGAATAAGAAAAAGACAACAGAAAGGAGTGTGACAGAGACTGCTACACGTGCGCGGACTGGACGCGCATCTGTTTTAATTTTTTTCGTTAATAATAATACGCCAATAATAATGAAGTCTAAGAAATAAATGACGTCATAAGGTCTAAAGAGACGTAAGGCACTTTCGCCAAGACCGCTAGCTACTTTGCCAGCACCAAGCATCGTATTAACTGTGATGAAGTCAGTAAATTCTCGATAATACACGACATTTGAGAAGAGCAGTAAACTCATCAAGAAGTAAATAATCATCATTGTAATATAAGAAGCTTTTTTACGGCGAACATACAAAGCGATGGCTAATAAAAAGACCGTTGTAGCAATTGGATTAATTAAGAGTATGAAATACTCGTTAATATTTTCCAAACGTAAATGGAAATCAACGGCGTACGCAAAGAGGTTTTTTAGCCACAGTAAGATGGCGATTAGCGAGAATAACCCCAGTCGCGTGTTCAAAATATTTGTTTTAAATAATTTTTTCAAAATAAACGTCCTTTCTAAACGATGATTCTATAAAAGTAAAATTAGGTAAATTTCGTATTTTACAATATCGCTTTAATTTTACTCTTTCACAAATTTTATGTCAATTCTTACCGAAGTGAGGAATGGTGATGTTAAAGAAAACTTACTATTTCCTTAAACTTTTTAGTTCGTTAAATGACGTGAAGCTTGAATCCTTTAAAGACAGATGGGCCTTTTTTTGCTATACTAGATAGGACTTTGAAAAGTAGGTGTACAGAATGAAACTTCAAGTAACTAAAAAAGCAGAACATAAATTTAAAAAAGGATATCCTTTAATTCAGAAAGAAGATTTGCAACAAGTGCCAGCGCCGTTGCCAACAGATTGGCTTACTTTGATTGATAGTAAAGGCCAGCGTTTAGCCGAAGGATATTTAGGCGAACAAAATAAAGGAATTGGTTGGTTGCTGTCATGGCATGGACCAATTAATCAATCTTTTTTTCAACAACTCTTTGAAATAAGTCGTGAGAAGCGGACATCTTTTGAAAAGGATTCGCTGACAACCGCTTATCGATTATTTAATGGAGAAGGAGATGGCATTGGGGGTCTAATCATCGATCGCTATGCAGATTACGCCGTTTTTTCATGGTATAATGAAACCCTTTATCAGAAAAAAGCCGAACTTTTGACGGCGTTTCGCACAGTTTACCCTGACATTATTGGTGCCTACGAAAAGATTCGCTTTTCCACAAAAAATTTACCCGAATCACAGTTTTTGTATGGCGAACAAGCACCCGAGCCATTACTTGTCACTGAAAATGGCGTTCAATTTGCTACCTATTTAAACGAAGGATTAATGACAGGCATCTTTTTAGATCAAAAAGAAGTTCGTGGTCGATTAGTAGATGGTTTTGCAGTAGGGAAAACAGTCTTAAATATGTTTAGTTATACAGGTGCTTTTTCAGTAGCTGCCGCTATGGGGGGTGCCGTGGCCACCACTAGTGTGGATTTAGCTAAACGAAGCTTACCGAAAACGACTGAGCAATTTGAAGTCAATCATTTAAATCTTGCCCCGCAAAAGATTATTGTCATGGATGTTTTTGACTACTTTAAATATGCTTCACGTAAAGGCTTGAGTTATGACATGATCATTTTGGATCCGCCAAGTTTTGCTCGCAACAAAAAGAAAGTTTTTTCCGTTGCTAAAAATTATGGGGAGCTAGTGAAAGATTCTATTGATATTTTAACGGATAAGGGAACGCTTATTGCCTCAACCAATGCGGCAAATTTATCCTTAGCCAAATATCAAAAAATGGTAATTACTGCCTTGCAAGAGAAAAATGTCCGTTACAAGATTACGGACACGTATCAATTACCAGCAGACTTTCAAGTGAATCCTAATTTTCCAGAAGGTGATTACTTAAAAGTCCTGTTTATCGAAATTGAAAAATAATTTTTTACACCAAGCAAAAGTCCCAGCGCCGCTAATCGGTATTGGGACTTTTGCTTGGTGTTTATTTTATAGTAACTTTTGGGCTTTTTGGGTGTTTGCAAAATGCAACTTCGCGTAGTTCGCTAATAAGTCTAGGCCGCCTTTTTTCAAAATACGGGCGGCTACTTGGTCTGATTTGCTGCCAGCACCAGAGGGCACAGAGAAACCCAATTCTGCAGATTCTTTGTCTAACTCTTCTAAAAAAGCAGCGCGGCTAATAATAGAGGCGGCAGCAACAGCAACATGATACTGCTCTCCTTTAGTGACGAAGAACAATTTTTCAGTGACTTGATTTTTTTCATTACGAACATATTTCCGATAGTTATTTTCAGGGGTGAATTGGTCAATCAAAATCCCTTCTGGCTTTGTGGGAGCCAACTCTTGTAGCAACAGATAAATCGCTTGGTTATGCAAAGCGACTTTCATGTGTACAGCATTGTAGTTTGGTTGGATCTCATTGTATTTTTTTGGTTCAACGATTAATAACTTGTAAGGAATCAGTTCTTTAATGACATGTGACAATTGAATAATTTGTGGGTCGGTTAATTCTTTGGAATCACGAACACCTAATGCTTTTAGTTTGCTAATCATGCTTTTGTCAACATAGGCAGCACAGACAGTTACTGGACCAAAATAGCTACCATTACCGACTTCATCGGAACCTATCACAGACCAGTTGCCAAAATCAGCAGGCAGTGTAGTAGTCTGGGGAGAAATTTTTTTCTTTGGTGTGGTACTCGTTCCTTCCCAACGAGCGGCCTCTTTTTCAGCTTGAGGTCCCTGAAACATGACTTTACCTGATTGATAAGCAGTGATGGTAGTGGTGCCAACCTTGGCCACAAAGACAGTATAAGGGACCGTTTTATTTAAACGATTGGGTTGATAAACAGTGGTCATCTCTGCTAATGTTTTTTTACTAACTTTAATTACGTGATTCTGTGCCATCAATTGTTCCTCATTTCTTGATATTTCTTCTTTACTATAGTAAAGGAAAAACAAGTAAATGAAAAGGTTTTGCGTTAGCTTGTTCCTGAAAATGACAATGTTTAGGAAATGTATAATTTTTTTCTATAGTTGGGCGCTAGTTGTTATCTAAATTTTTATTCAGTGCTATACTGTGGGAGAGAAGGAGACGATGAAAGAGTCGACTAGAACAAGGGGTGATGTGTTTGAGAAGAAAAAAAGAAATGCAAGAAAATGAACCAATAGCAGTGACTGCTAACGCGGAACGCTATTATCCAGAAGATAAACAAGGCTTGACGGCCGCACAAGTGGAAGAAAGACAGCGAAAAGGCTTAGTCAATGCTGCCGTCGATACAGAGTTTATCACAACGAAACAGATTGTTATTAATAACGTATTTACGTATTTCAACTTAATTTTTGTGGTACTAGGTGTGTTATTAATGCTGGTACAATCTTATAAAAATATGACCTTTTTGCCAGTAGTAATCATTAATACGGTCATTGGAATTTACCAAGAAATTAAGTCGAAGAAAGTATTAGATAGCTTAAATATTCTAAATGCTACAAAAGTAACCGTTGTGAGGGATGGCCAAGAACAAGAAATTTCGCCAGATGAACTGGTTTTGGACGATGTGGTGCTCTTTAAATCGGGTGAACAGATTTCTGGGGATGCAATTGTCTTATCTGGTGAAGTCCGTGTGAATGAATCCTTGTTAACTGGGGAATCTGATGAGATTACCAAAGTAGCAGATAGCCAACTTTTGTCAGGTAGCTTTATTGTGTCAGGTTCTTGTTATGCAAGAATTGATAAAATTGGCGCTGAGGCCTATGTTCATCAATTAACGCTTGAAGCGAAATCAATTAAAAAAGGGGAACAATCAGAGATGGTCGGTTCCATTAACCGTTTGGTGAAATGGGTAGGGATTATTATTATCCCGATCGGCTGTGTTCTATTTTTCCAAAGTTATTTCATCAACCATCAAGGGCTTCATGACAGCATTGTCTCCATGGAAGCTGCCTTGATTGGGATGATTCCGGAAGGGTTGTACCTTTTAACAACCGTTGCATTAGCTGCCAGCACAATGCGCTTAGCGAAGCGCGGCGTTTTATTGCACAACATGAAAAGTATCGAATCCTTAGCACGTGTTGATGTGTTATGTGTAGATAAAACAGGAACAATTACTGAAAACACGATGGAAGTCCAAGAGTTGGTTCCTGTGGTGAGTATCGAAAATGATGGTACAGACTTAACCAATGTCGAAAAATTAATTGGCGATTTTTGCCGAACAATGTCAGCTGACAATGATACGATGAAAGCGATGAAAGAATTTTTTGTTACTAATAATCAGAGGGAAGCCGTTAGCTACACCTCGTTTTCGTCTGTCGAAAAATTTAGTAGCGTGACTTTCCCAGAAGCGACGTATATTCTTGGGGCGCCAGAGATGATTTTGAGAGACAATTATGAAATGTATCAATCTGAAGTGGAACATTATACAAGTCAAGGCTATCGCTTATTGGTGTTCGGAAAGTATTTAGGAGAATTTCAGGAAACGTTGGCAGCAGAGGTTCAACCTCTAGGCTACATTCTTCTTTGGAATCCGATTCGTAAAGAAGCCAAAGCAACTTTTGAATATTTCGCTGAACAAAATGTGGCCATTAAGGTCATTTCTGGCGATAATCCTTTAACAGTATCCAATGTAGCACAAGCGGCAGGCATTATTGGTGCTGAAAATTATGTGGACGCGCGAACATTAACTACAATGGAAGCCCAGACAGAAGCTTTAGAAAAATACACCGTTTTTGGTCGTGTCACGCCAGAACAAAAGAAACAATTTGTACTATTGTTGAAAAAATTAGATCATTCAGTGGCGATGACAGGGGATGGAGTTAATGATATTTTAGCCATGAAAGAAGCAGATTGTAGTATTGCCATGGCTTCAGGAAATCAAGCTACAGCACAAGCCTCGCAAGTTGTGTTGTTAGATTCTGATTTTTCAACGATGCCGGAGGTTGTCTTTGAAGGCCGCCAAGTAGTTAATAACATTGAACGCTCTTCAAGTTTATTCCTTGTAAAAAATATTTTTTCCTTGCTGATGTCTGTCTTTGCTATGATTTTTGCCGTGACATATCCTTTACAACCGACACAAGTCACATTGATTAGTTTATTTACAATTGGGATTCCTTCGACATTTCTAGCTTTGGAACCAAATCATCGTCGCATTGAAGGGAAATTTCTTTTCAATGTGTTATCAAAAGCAATTCCTGGTGGGTTAACGGATATGTTAGTAGTCGGTGCTTTACTAATTTGTGGTGATATTCTTGCACTTCAAAAAACGGACATTTCAACGACTGCAACATTGTTGCTAGTTTCAGTCGGCTTTATGGTTCTTTATAAAATTAGTTCACCAATGAATCGTTACCGCAAGCGCGTAATGATTGGCTGTTTAATCGGAATGGTTATTACAAGTATTTCCATGAAAAACTTGTTCTCGTTAACTTCGGTATCGCCAACAGCCTTGTTACTTTTAGCCATTCTTTTCTTTGCAGCAGACTCAACTTTCCAACATTTATCAACCATTTCTGAAAAAGTTCAATTATGGTTTTATAAGAAAAGACATTAGGAGCAAAACACCGAGCCAAAATTATTTTGGTTCGGTGTTTTTTGTTTTTTATCGTTGGGAAAAATAAAAACACTTGCACCTAGTTAATCCTTGATAGTATAAACCTAACCAATTATTTTAGATAGGAAGGATTGAATAAAAATGAAAAAAAGAAGTTTTGTCTATTGGGGAATGTTTTTCATTCTTTTGTCGACGCTGATAACGCCTTTTCTGAAACTTGAAACAGGATATGCGCAAACGGAACCAACTAGTACCAGTGAAACCAATCAAATTTCTGCTACGCCAAACGTAGTGCCGCGTAAGCAAGTAGGCAACATTGTGACAGCGATTCAGCTAACGGACAAAGAGGGAAACCCACTTGGGACCATTAATCAATATACAGACATCTACCTCCGAATTGAGTTCAACTTACCGGATAATACCGTTAATAGTGGGGATACGAGTGTGATTACTTTGCCCGAAGAGCTACGTCTCGAGAAAAATATGACCTTTAATGTAGTAGATGATACAGGTGCTGTGGTTGCAATTGCACAGACCGATGTAGCAAATAAAACGGTCACGTT
The DNA here is from genome assembly GCF_051714505.1 of Enterococcus sp. AZ129. Classification (NCBI taxonomy): domain Bacteria; kingdom Bacillati; phylum Bacillota; class Bacilli; order Lactobacillales; family Enterococcaceae; genus Enterococcus; species Enterococcus sp. AZ129. Next base: position 1,109,874 of record NZ_JBIORY010000001.1, read on the forward strand.
AACGTATACAGATTACGTAGAAAACCATGCCAATATTAGTGGGTCTTTATATTTTACAAGTTTGATTGATTTCGAAAATGTCGAAAATGAATCCAAGATTCCTATTTACGTCACGGTTGAAGGGGAAAAAATATTTGCTGGCGATCTTGATTACCAAGGTGAAGGCGATGATGTTAACGAAAAATTTAGCAAGTATTCGTGGTTTATCGAAGACGATCCAACCGAAATTTACAATGTACTACGGATTAATCCAACAGGGCAAACGTATACTGATTTAGAAGTGGAAGATGTGCTAAAAACAGAAAGTTTAAGTTATATGAAAGACACTATGAAAATTGAACGAGGACAATGGACACTGGATGGAAATGCTATTTGGCAGTTCACGCCAGAGGAAGATATAACTGATCAGTTGGCTGTCCAGTATGGTCCTGGTGACCGCAATTTTTCGGTGCATTTTGGCAATATTGGGACTAACGAATATCGTATCACCTATAAAACCAAAATCGATCATCTTCCCGAAAAAGGTGAAACCTTCACAAATTATGCAAAATTAACAGAAAATCAAACGGTGGTGGAAGAAGTCGAAGTGAGTCGTGTCTCACAAACGGGTGGTGGAGAAGCCAATGGTGAACAATATGTTGTTGAAATTCATAAAGAAGATGAAGCAGGCCAGCGTTTAGCAGGTGCAGAGTTTGAACTCATTCGTAACTCAACCAATCAAACAGTGGCCAAAATCACAACAGATCAAAACGGAACAGCGATTGTTAAAGGCTTGTTAAAAGATAACTATACTTTAGAAGAAACCAAAGCACCTACCGGTTACCAACTTTCGCAAAACAAGATTCCAATAACGCCTGAAGACTTTGGTAAAAACTTAGTTGCACTGAAAACTGTTGTGAATCATAAGATTTCATATCAACCAGTCGCTGCTTCATTTTTAGCTGGAAAAGTTCTTTTAGGAAAACCACTGAAGGATGCTGAATTTCAATTTGAATTGTTAGATGAGAAAGGCACAGTACTAGAAACGGTTAGTAACGATACTTTAGGGAAAATTCAATTTTCACCATTAACCTTTGAAACTCCTGGAAACTATCAATACACCATTCGGGAAGTAAACACGCAACAGGCAGGTGTTTCCTACGATACGCACAACCTTCAAGTTCAAGTAACCGTCGAGGCGCTTTTAGGAAATCTTGTGGCGACTACTCAGTATGATGGAGGTCAAGTATTTACTAATCACTATACGCCAGAAAAACCTATAGAGGGTACCACACCACCAACGAGTGGGACAACAGATACTACCACGAATTCAACCACAGAAACTACTTCAATAACCATTGAAAAACAGGCGATTCGTAATAAAGAATTGCCAAAAACAGGAGAAACAAAAGAAAACGCGTTTCTTTTCTTAGGTAGCCTTCTTTTGATTCAAGGAGTATTTATCTATTTTAAAACGAAAAAATAATCGCTTAGATAGTTTCAGTAATCGAGACAAAATGTGCAAATTTCGAGAGATTTAGCTTGTTCATTTGAGTTTGGAATGGTTCTGTGCTATACTATCTTTAGCGTAATGATACTAGTTGGGAGTGAGCGGATTTCTGCTCACTCTTTTTGATGGAAAAGTCATCAGGACACGGTTCGTTACATCAATCTCGAAGGAGGCGAAAATTTTGAGTAGTGCTGTGGAAACTGTAACAAAGTTAGTCACACCAATCTTAGAAGAACAAAATTTTGAACTTGTGGAAGTAGAGTTTGTTAAGGAAGGAAAAAATTGGTTTTTACGAGTATTTATCGATAAAGAAGGTGGCATTGATATTGAGGAATGTGCCTTTGTCAGCGAAAAATTAAGTGAAAAACTAGATGCAATGGATCCAGATCCAATTCCGCAAGCGTACTTTCTGGAAGTTTCTTCTCCGGGAGCAGAACGTCCGTTAAAGAAAGAAAGCGATTATGAACAAGCGGTAGGCAAGTACATTCATATTTCTCTTTATCAAGCAGTTGATGGAGAAAAACAGATTGAGGGTACCTTAGTCCATCTTGATTCAGAACAATTAACATTAAGTGTAAAAATTAAAACCAGAGTGAAGGAAATGACTTTTGAACGTAAAAATATCGCAAAAGCTCGTTTAGCCATTCAATTTTAATCAACAGACTCGAATGTAAAAAAGGGTCCACTAAAAGTTTTACTTTTAGCTGGGCCTGTGACAAGTTTTAACGAGAAGTTTTTCCCTTGGAAGAAGAACCACTCGTTCAGCTTTAACGAATCCATAGGAGGAAAAGAAAAACAATGAGCAAAGAAATGTTAAATGCATTAGACGTATTAGAAGCTGAAAAAGGGATTCCTAAAGATACGGTGATTGAAGCGTTACAAGCAGCTTTAGTTTCTGCATATAAAAGACATTATGGACAAGCAAGCAACGTCGAAGTTGAATTTGAACCAAAAAAAGGCAATATTCACGTGTATGCTGTCAAAGAAGTAACAGAAGAAGTATTTGATTCACAATTGGAAGTTTCATTAAAAGATGCCGTTGCATTAAATGGTGCATATGAAATCGGCGACAAAATTCGTTTTGAAGTTACGCCAAAAGACTTTGGCCGCATTGCTGCCCAAACAGCAAAGCAAGTAATTTTACAACGTGTCCGTGAAGCAGAAAGAACAATTATTTATAATGAATTTAGCGAATACGAAAATGACATCATGCAAGGAATTGTTGAACGTCAAGATCGTCGTTATATCTATGTAAACTTAGGTAAAATCGAAGCAGTCTTATCAAAACAAGATCAAATGCCAAATGAATTTTACCAACCGCATGATCGGATTAAAGTTTACGTATCACGTGTTGAAAACACATCAAAAGGCCCACAAGTTTTTGTAAGCCGTAGTCATCCAGATTTACTAAAACGTCTTTTTGAACAAGAAATTCCAGAAGTTTATGATGGAATTGTTGAAATCGTAAGCGTCGCTCGTGAAGCTGGCGATCGTTCAAAAGTAGCCGTTCGTTCAACAGATCCTAATATTGACCCAGTGGGTACCTGTGTTGGTCCAAAAGGCCAACGTGTCCAAGCGATTGTGAATGAATTAAAAGGCGAAAATATGGATATTGTGGAATGGAACGAAGATCCAGCTATTTATATTAGTAATGCCTTGAATCCAGCTCAAGTATTAGATGTTATTTTTGATCCAGAAAATAGCAAAGCATGTACAGTTGTTGTACCTGATTATCAATTGTCATTAGCAATTGGTAAACGTGGTCAAAATGCGCGCTTAGCTGCTAAATTAACGGGCCATAAAATTGATATCAAATCAGAATCTGATATGGCTGAATTTTATGAACAACAAGCCAATCAAGAAGTTGCCGAAGTGGCAGAAGAAATGGATGAAGCAATTATCCATTCAGATATGACGGCAGATGATTACGAAAACTTGGCTACTGAAGAAGCAGTTGTTGAAGCAGAAATTACAGAAGAATTACCTGAACAAGAATAACGTTTTTGGAGGGTGAAAAAATGAAAAAGAGAAAAATTCCAATGCGTAAATCGGTTGTTTCAGGCGAAATGAAACCGAAAAAAGAATTAGTCAGAATTACTCGCTCCAAAGAAGGCGAAGTGGCCTTAGATCCAACTGGTAAATTACCAGGACGTGGCGCTTACGTTGATTTGGATCCTGCGGAAGTCCAAAAAGCTTGGGATAAAAAAATTCTTGATCGTGTCTTAGAAACAAAATTAAGTGATGAATTTTATCAAGAACTATTGGATTATGTAACGCACCAAAAAGCCCGCAAAGAGTTGTTTGGCGATGGAAAATAAAACCAAAATTTTGAACCTTTTAGGTTTAGCAATGCGCGCCGGTAAATTAGTCACAGGCGAGGAATTAACCCTTAAAGATATTCGTGCAAACAAAGCGAAATTTGTGTTTGTTGCGCAAGATGCCAGTGAGAATACTAGAAAGAAAATCAAGGACAAAAGTTCTTATTATAATGTTCCTGTTAGCGAACTGTTCAGTCAATTCGAGCTCAGCCAAGCGATTGGGCGACCACGAATGGTTATCGGAGTAACTGATGCAGGATTTGCCACCAAAATCAAGGAATTACTAAAAGGTTAGGAAGGTGATTGCATGGGAAAAAAAAGAATTTATGAACTAGCAAAAGAAATGAATAAAGCAAGCAAAGACGTTGTCGATAAAGCGCATCAATTAGGTATGGATGTTAAAAACCATATGGGCGCAATTAGTTCCGAGCAAGAAACAAAGCTTCGTCAAGCATTCGGAGGAGGAAGTACCGTAAATACTCAATCAAAAGCAACAAACAACCAAAAGCAACAAACAACACAAAATAAACCAGCCAATAAGAAACCAATGAACAATAAACCTGGTGAACAAAGAAATAACCAAAATCGTCCAAACAATCAATCAACGAATGGACAACAAAGAAATAACAACAACCAAAATCGTCACGGCCAAAGCAACACACAAAACCGTAGCAATCAAACAAATACAAACAATCAAAACCGCAATACCCAAAACAATAACGGTTCTACAACGAATCAAAATCGGACCAGCCAAAATAACAATGGCGGGAACAACCAAAACCGTGGCGGCCAAAACCGTAACAACAATTTTGGTGGCGGTCAAAATCGTAATAACCGGAATAACTTTAATAACCAAAACCGCAATCGTTTCAACAAAAAAGGGAAAAAAGGCAAACATCAACAAGAATCAGCGAAGCCAGCAGTACCAGCACGTAAATTCCGTGAATTACCAGATGTTTTAGAATATACAGAAGGTATGAACGTGGCAGATATTGCGAAAAAAATCCACCGCGAACCAGCGGAAATCATCAAAAAATTATTTATGATGGGTGTCATGGTTAACCAAAACCAAGCCTTAGATAAAGATACAATTGAATTATTAGCTGTGGACTATGGCATGGAACCGCAAGAAAAAGTCCAAGTTGATATTGCGGACATTGATAAATTCTTCGAACCAGAAGCAGTTGTTGAAGAAAACTTAACCACACGTCCCCCTGTTGTCACAATCATGGGACACGTAGACCACGGGAAAACAACATTATTAGATACATTGCGCCATTCTCGTGTGACTTCAGGTGAAGCGGGCGGAATCACGCAGCATATTGGTGCCTATCAGTTAGATATTGATGGCAAACCAATTACGTTCTTAGATACACCAGGACATGCGGCCTTTACAAGTATGCGCGCGCGTGGTGCCAGCATCACTGATATTACCATCTTAGTTGTTGCAGCGGACGATGGAGTAATGCCACAAACAATCGAGGCGATTAACCATGCCAAAGCGGCAAAAGTGCCGATTATTGTAGCAGTTAACAAAATTGATAAGCCTGGTGCGAACCCTGATCATGTGAAACAAGAATTAAGTGAACATGAATTAATTCCTGAAGAATGGGGCGGAGATACGATTTTCGTCAATATTTCAGCGAAATTCAATCAAAACATTGATGAGCTATTGGAAAATATTTTATTGATTGCTGAAGTAGAAGACTTAAAAGCTGATCCAACGCAAAAAGCAATTGGAACAGTGATTGAAGCGCGCTTAGATAAAGGTAAAGGTCCGGTTGCGACATTACTCGTTCAACAAGGAACTTTACATGTTGGTGATCCAATCGTTGTTGGTAATACTTACGGACGTGTTCGTGTGATGACCAATGACATGGGCCGCCGTGATAAAGAAGCAGGACCCGCAACTCCTGTAGAAATTACCGGATTAAATGATGTTCCTCAAGCGGGTGATCGTTTTGTGGTCTTTGAAGATGAAAAAACGGCACGTCAAGCAGGGGAAGAACGGGCTAAACGTGCGTTGCTTGAACAACGTTCAGCAAGTAGCCGTGTGACATTGGATAACTTATTTGAAAGCCTAAAAGAAGGCGAATTAAAAGAAGTTAATATCATTGTCAAAGCAGACGTACAAGGATCTGCCGAAGCCGTTTCAGCAAGTTTACAAAAAATTGATGTAGAAGGCGTTCGTGTGAAAATTGTTCACGCGGCAGTTGGGGCCATCAATGAAAGCGACGTAACTTTAGCCGCAGCAAGTAATGCGATTATTATCGGCTTTAACGTTCGCCCAACACCACAAGCGAAACAACAAGCAGAACAAGAAGAAGTTGATATTCGTTTACACCGTATTATCTATAAAGCCCTAGAAGAAATCGAAACAGCGATGAAAGGGTTATTAGATCCAGAATTTGAAGAAAAAATTACGGGTCAAATGACGGTTCGTGAATTGTACAAAGTATCTAAAGTTGGCACAATCGCTGGCTGTTATGTTACAGAAGGCTTTATTCGCCGCGATAGTGGCGTTCGTGTCATTCGTGATGGTATTGTTATTTATGAAGGTAAATTAGCAAGCTTGAAACGCTTTAAAGATGACGTGAAAGAAGTCAAACTTGGTTTTGAATGTGGTGCTATGATTGAAAACTTCAATGATTTACGTGTAGATGATGCGATTGAAGGCTTCATTATGGAAGAAATCAAACAATAATTTTAGTAATTGGAGGAAGACACTATGGCAAATTATCGTGACCGTCGTGTAGGCCAAGAAATCATGCGTGAAGTGAATGATATCTTGAACAAACGCATCAGAGATCCACGCGTCCAAGGCATCACTATTACAGATGTTCGTGTGACCGGTGATTTACAACAAGCAACGATTTACTACAGCTTGTTATCTGATTTAGCTTCCGAACAACAAAAAGCTCAACAAGGCTTAGACAAAGCCAAAGGACTGATTCGTAAAGAATTAGGACAACGGTTAACCTTGTATAAAACACCAGAGTTGATTTTTGAAAGAGACGAATCTGTCCAATACGGAAATCACATTGATGAGTTGATTCGTAAGTTGAATCAAGGTGAATAATTAAAAAGAAAAAGCACACCAGACGAATGGTGTGCTTTTTCTTTTCATGATTTCTTGATAAAATAGTCATGGAGGTGTAAAGATGAAAAGAATTGTTGCTTTCTATAAAAATGGAGATCGCTATTTAAAAGAAATGGGTTCAGGCAAGAGTTCCCTGTACTTTTTTCTTTTCTTCTTTGTACTACATAGTATGCGGGAACATATTATTCAGTTCATCGGATTTTGGCCGTCATTTATATTCGTCCTCATACTTGTCCCAAATCTTATGCTTGGCGTCGGACATATTAACCATTGGTACAAAAACCGCTCTTGAATTTTCCAGAATACTTTTAAGCATGGAACAAAATCCTTATTGATTTTGTTCCATGCTTTTTAAGTTAACCCAGTATTTAATACCATCACAGAATAATCCCTAAATTCAAAAATCCGTCCTTTATAAAGATAAGTGGCGCCATACTTTTGTCGATAGTACGTAATCACATTTTTTAATGTTTCAACATCGATTTCCAAAAATTCAGCACAAGAATAATGGTTGCTTAAGCCAGCTTCAGAGCAACGAATTAAATCGTCTAATGTAACTAATTGCTCTAAGGCCACATTGCGGGCTTTCAACTCTTGCTTCCGATTTTCTGTACAATTTTGATTTAAAATAGTGCCAACGGATGTTTGATAATGCCCGTATTCCTCGGCTAAAATATTCTTCTTTTGACGGGTACTCAATGTTTTTTCAATATAAATTTTGCCATTTCGATACAACCCATAACAACCTGTTTGATTGTATAAATCAATTTCTAAAACCGTCACATCCTTTTGAATGGAACTGACGAGTTTTTCATAATCATTCACTTTACCATTCACCTGCCATTACTTAATAAAAAGAGTAGATGGGAAGTTAATCCTCTTTTTTGTCAGAAGAAATCGATTGTTGATATTTGGCATCAATTTCATCCAAGTAATCGTGAATTTTCTCGATTTCTTCTTTTGAAAATATCTTTTCTGGATCCCCAGCGTGGGCAGCCAGTGTCATTTCGTCACGGCGAGGGAATGAGAGAATTTCTGCTTGCGTTTGTTGTTCGTGTAATTGTTGTTCGGCAAATTGATAAACGATGGCTTGTCGTTGGGGTTCTAATTTTTTATAAATGCGGTCGATAGTTGAGGCATTTTTTTCCATGGGAACCTCTTGTCCCATCAACCAGGCCTCATTAATATCTAATGCATCTGCAATGCGATAAACTTTGTCTTGTTTTGCTTCGTAACGACCAGCTAGCCAATCGCTGATCGAAGATTTACCGATGCCAGTTTTTTTCGCTAAATCACTAGGTTTGATGTTCTTGGCTGTTAAAGCCTCTTTTAAACGGATAGCAAAAATGTTCATATTTCCGAACCTCCTATTGCCTCAAAGTATACTATACCTGTTTAGAGAAGGCAAGTAACAATCGCAATTAAATTTAGCAGTTCATAAAACCGAACTTATGAGTTGACAGTGAAAATATTTGATGCTAAGATAGAGCCATTCAAATGTTCGGTTAACTGAACTAATTTTTTTGAACACTTTGTTCGGAAAACCGTATTTTGGTGGAAAGGGTGAAGAAATGAGTCGGAATTATAAAAAAACGTTGTCGGATATGTTACTTTTAGCAATTATTTTATTAATAAGCAGTGTCTCAATAAAAATTGGGGTCATCGTGATTGGTATGATTGGCCTCATGGAATTACTAACAGAGTAACAATAATTTAGTCAAAAGGAGAGAAGCGGATTGGCAGAACGACGCATGTTTGCAAAAACGATTATTGATAGTGATGCGTTTTTAGATATGCCTTTATCAAGTCAGGCCCTGTATTTTCATTTAGCGATGCGTGCCGATGATGATGGATTTATCAATAATCCCAAAAAATTGCAGCGAATGGTTGGTTGTGGGGAAGACGATCTAAAATTGCTAATGGTTAAAAAATTTATTCTAGTATTTGAAAGTGGTGTGATCGTTATCAAACATTGGAAAATTCATAATTATATTCGCAGTGATCGTTACAAACCAACCTTGTATCAAGAAGAGAAAAATCAGATTGTTGAAAAAAATAGCAAAGCTTATACGTTTAAAGTAGAATCGTCTGTCAGTGGTCAACCAGCTGACTACCAACGGTTACCACAGGAAAGCATAGGCCAGTCTAAGTTAGGTCAGAGTCAAGGTAGTAGTTCGGAAAACGATTGTTTAAAGACGATTTATCATTTTTATGAGGAAAACGGCTTTGGTACACTGGCCTCAAAAACAAGCCAAGATTTTAAGTATTGGTTGCAAGATTTTATACAAAAAGGGGCTAGCCAAGAGGAAGCATGCCAATTAATCTTGCATGCTTTAGGAATTGCCGTCGATCGAAATAAACGGAATTACGGCTATGTAAATGCTATTTTGAAAAGTTGGGAGCAACAAAATTATTTATCCGTACATGAAGTTCTGGTAAATGATAAAAAACAAGTGTTGGAGCATGCGCCGCAAATGACAGAAGAATATCAAGAGTTAGGTTTTTAAAGAAAGGAGGAAATCAGTATGCATGCGACAGATCAAACTTTTCAAATACTATTGAGTCAATTGTTAGAAAAAGTTGAAGACCGTTGTCCTGAATGTGGCAGTGAACAATATGTTTGGCAACAAAAAAATAAAGATGGCACAGAACGTTGTGCCCCAACTTGTTGGTCGTGTGGGTATAAAATGCTAAAAAAACATGAACAACAAGCCAATCAACAACGTTCTCAAGAGAGTTTTATGGCACGTACACAAAAATTTTTTCATCAAGGGTCCTTAATTGCTGATGATGCGCTACGGCAATGTCGTTTAACCAATTACCAAACCACTGAATTAGAAACAAGACAAGCAAAAGAACGGGCCTTAGCAGCAGTTTCAGCGATTGTTGAAGGAAAGCCAATCCACGTTATTTTTTCAGGGAAACCTGGTGTCGGTAAAAGTCATTTGGCTATCAGTATTTTAGTTGAAGTCTTAGAACGCTCTGCATATCAAAAGTATTGTTTATTTGTCAGCTACTCTGAGTTATTAGAAAAACTAAAAATGTCCATGAATGAGTCGACCAAAAGCCAAGCAAAGGCTCAAGCGTATATTACTAGAATGAAAAAAGCAGACGTTTTGGTCTTAGATGATTTAGGTGCTGAATTAGGAATTAAAAATAAAGTTAGTACGGATTTTAATAATGACATCTTAAACCGAATTTTAGAAGCTAGACAGAATAAAGCAACTATTTTTACTACTAATTTTTCTGGAAAACAACTGGTGGAGGCCTATGGAACACGCATTATTTCTCGTCTAATGAAGCACGCCAGTGGCTATGTTTTCCAATATAAAGACACAACAGACAAACGAATGAGGAGTGTGAAATAAATATGTTAACAATTATTATTGGGTTTATCTTTTGGACAATGACACTAATGTTAGGTTATCTAATTGGTGAAAGAGAAGGCCGTAAACATGAGTAATTTAACAAAACGTAAAAAAGATTTATTTGAAATGAAAAGCGTTGTATTTAAAGATATTTCAAAGCAACAAAGCGAAAAAGCACAAAAAAGAAAACGACTCTTACAACTAATGAATCAATATCCCGATTGGGCAAGTCAAAAAAATAAACTTATTATGCAGGAAATTCAAGAATTAGGACAAGCAATCGGTAATTGGTCGATGGATCAATCAAGACCCATCCAATCCATCAAGGCCGCATCGTTTACAAAAAGCGAGTATCTCTATTTAATTTGGCTCGGTTATTCAGATGAAGCGATTCGTCACGGCTTAGACATGTCGAAAGAATGTTATTTTATTTATCGATTAACACTTTTAAATGAATAAAAGTAAAGGAGATTAACCAATGCGTACGTCAACATTTAATTATATCAAAGATATTTTAGCAGACTTTTATAAAACAGATGAGTATATCCGTCAACGGGAAGAAGAATTACGGCACCCTTATCAAGAAGCAGATTTAAATGCTGGTATTAGAGGACAAGGACTTCACTCTGTAGTGACCGAACGAATGGCGATTACGATAGCTATGGATCGTCGTCTGTGGAACTTAGAGAGAAATCGAGACATTATCAAAAATTGTTTAGCTGAAGCGGATGAACAAACGCGCGTGATTATTGAAGAACTATATATGAAAAAACGGCCCTCTTTAACATTAATTGGACTTGCCCAGCAATTATTTATTAGTAAAAGCCAAGCCTATAAATTAAGAAATCATTTCTTTGAAGCGGTGGCGGATGAACTAGGGATGTAAACATGGAAAAAGCGTGGAATTTTTTCAGGTGTCAACATGGTAAATTAATAGTGTCGAAAGAAATAGATAAACGTGAGGCAACCAAAAAAATGAAGACACGGAATTCTATGATTTTGACTGCTTTCTTGTGTCAGCTATGAAGGAGCAGAAAATGCCGGCTACTTTCAAGATCCTTCATTTTGACTAGAAGAGAGCCAATTTGTTAACCAATCCTGAATTTTTTGAATGGAAAGGTGGCGCTAAAAATGAATGAAGCGGAACAAGAATTATATGAAGCCCTTGTTGCAATCTGCCAGACGTCAGGATTTTTGTTGCTAGAGGAACTGCCGACAGATTTACCAGATCAGCCATTTGTTTACTTAGGTGATAGTAAAGAATTACCTAAGCCAACTAAATCAGCTATTTCGGGAGAGATTGAATTAATAATGCATGTTTATGGTGCGTTATCTGAACGACAACAAATTTCTACAATTAAAGGAACGATTTTACGGCAGGCAACTAGTAACTTAAAACGAACGGCTCATTTTAATTGGGGTATCAAACATCAAGAAGTCAAAGCACAAATGGTAAAAGATACCAAACAAATGAAAAAAACAATTTGGCATGCTGTACTACCATTACACATGCAATTTTACTAGGAGGAATTATCAATGGGAGAAGTTATGCAAGGAAAAGACCGTATTTTATTAGTTCGTCGCTTGGATGAAGCAGCGACAAAGAAAGCAATGAAACCCTTATTTCAAATTGAACATGAATGGGAATTCTCACGTGAATCGAGCGGTACGCAAACAAAAGATGGCGTTGCGAATGCTGTTTCTGGTTTAGAAGTTACGTTATCGTTAAGCGGTTTAGCCTCTCGAGATGATGAAAATTTATACATGAAAGACGCAGTCGAAGATGGCATCTTAATGGAATTTTGGGATGTTGATTTAAAAGGTGAAAAAAATGCGGAAGGTAAATATCCAGCAATTTATGCCCAAGGTTATGTAAATTCATGGAGTTTACCAGCCAATGTAGAAGAATTAGTAGAAATCGAAACAGAAGCCTCTATTAATGGCAAGCCACAAGATGGCTTTGCAACAGTAGAAGCAGATATTATTGCGGAAGCACAATATGCGTTCCAAGATACCGTTCCAGAGAAAGCACCACAACCTGGCGCATAATCAAAAAAAGTGTTGAATTTTAGGAGGATAAAAAATGAATTTAGAGATTAACGGAAAAACAATTGAAGTGAAATTTACGATTGGCGCGATTCGCGAATTAGATAAACGTTACCAAATTGAAAATGGCGCTGCCAAATTCGGCATGGGCATCAGTTCAGCAATGATTTATTTACGCCAATACAATCCAGTAATCTTAGTTGACATCATGGAAGCTTTACAAAGTGGGCAATTAAAAATAGGTAAGTCGGAAATTGAAGCATGGTTAATGACCCAAGATGTCAAAAAACTTTCAGATGATTTGCTTAAAGAAATGGGAAAGCAACCTCTTACAAAACCAATGATCGATCAGTTCAGCAAAGAAGCGAAGAAAGCAGAAGCGCAAGCGACCAACTAATTAAAACGAGCGATGACGTGTATCACGACATCGCTCTTTCTGCTTTTCGCTACTTAGGCTGTCGTTCGTTTGAAGAAGTGGATCGGATGACCATGTCTGAATTTGAATTACGAATGATTGCTTTTAATTTAGCAGAAGTAGATGAAGAGCGGAAAAGGCACGAGCTTGCCTACTTAAATGTTAAAGCGCAAGCGACAAACAAAAAAGGAAAACCCGTTTTTGAAAGCTTTAAAAGTTTTTATGATTATGAAAAACGAGTTGCTGAAGTTCTGGTAGCTAACCAGCCACAACGAACGAAATTAAATGAGCGGAAAAAAAAGCAACTTGCCACTGTGGCAGAGCGTCTACGCCGCTATCGAGAAGGGAGGAGAGTAGATGGAGAATGAACAAAGAAAAAACGCCGTTATCGGAGGCAAAGAAAAGCCTTGCAGGCGTCCAACAAGCATTAAAAAGTATGAGCGGTGAGTATGCCTTATTAAGTGGATATTTAGGGAAAATTAGTGCGGGTGTCAATCAGTCAGCCACGGTCATGAACACATTTAAAACCGTCATGCAACAATCTGGAGAAACAGTGAAAAAAACAGGAGACGAAACAGCAAAGGCAGCAGATCAAATGAACACAGCGTTAACAGATTCTGCTGAACAAGCCGGTGAAGCAGCTAAAAAAGCGGGGAAAGAAACCTCTGATGGCTTTACTAATGCACAAAATAATATGCTGAGCTTTGGGACGGCCATGACTAGTGTCGTTTCCTTACCTATGCTGAATGTTTTAAAAACAGCTATGGGCGTCGGTGCTGGGGTCAGTGGCGAATTTCAAGGAATGCAAGGACTGATTATGGCTAGTGCAGGAGGGATTTCTGATTCATTGCAAGGCGAGTTGCAAGGGGCATTGACTCAGATGAATCAATCATTTGAAGCGGCAGCACAAGTGATTCAAAGCGTGATGGCTCCAGGAATGGAAATTTTGGTTCAAGTGGTTATCACAGTCGTCAAAGGCATTACAGCTTTGGTGAATTTATTTATCAAATTACCAAAACCCGTCCAAGTTTTTATTGTTGCCATTATGGGCATTTTAGCCGCCATTGGGCCCATGTTGATTATGGTAACGATGGCTCAGCAAAAATTTCAACAGTTTAGTGATGGTTTGGTTCTTGTAAAAGGAAACATTGGGAAGTTAGGTGGTGGCTTATCAAAACTAAGTGCTAGTTTTAGTGCCTTAAGTGGAGGACCGTTAATTTTAATTGTAGCAGCCGTTTTAGCAGCGGTAGCAGCGTTTATTTATTTCTATAAAACCAATGAAACATTTAGAAATAGTATCAATAGCTTAGCTAGTGCCATTCAAGGAGCTGTTTCAGCGGCGTTTGGCAAATTGGTAGGACTGCTACAACAGATTCAGCCGGCCTTTCAACAAGTAATGGCAGTTTTTAAACAATTTTTTGCAGTAGGCTTAGAGAAAATGGTGACTATTTTTTCAACAATTGGTCGTGTGCTAACAGGCGTTTTTGCCAGCGGTTTGCAATTAGGTAGTAACTTATTAGGGCAATTTGGTGGCACCTTTGACAAAGCTGGTTTAGCGGTTGGTCTTTTGGTAAAAGTTCTGACAAAGGTTGCACTGGCTGCATTAGGAATTTCTGGGCCGTTTGGTCTAATTATTTCCTTGATTGTTTCATTCGTGACGGCCTGGATGAAAACCGGTGATTTGAGTGCGGGTGGTATTACCCAAGTCTTTGATAATTTAGGTAACACGATTACATCGGTTACAACAATGCTGGCAGCTAATCTACCGAAAGTTATACAACTTTTTACAACCGTCTTAACCAGTATTCTCGGGAAAATAACAGAAGCTATTCCAAGCATCGTCACCGCGTTATCTAGTTTAATTACGTTAATTGTTGGTGCGATCGTTGCCAATTTGCCCGTCTTAATTGAAGCGGCAACACAAATTATTACTACGTTGATTCAGGGGATTACAACAGTCTTACCAATGTTGATAGAAGTTGGTTTGAGCTTATTAATGACTTTAGTTAATGCGATTGTCACCGCCTTGCCAACAATTACAACTGCAGCGATTAATATCATCACTACATTAGTGACAGCTTTTGTCACAGCGTTACCAATGCTAGTTACAGCAGGTGTTTCAATTATCACAGCCTTAGTCAATGCATTTGTTACTATGTTACCGTTGATTTTGACTGCTGGTTTACAAATTTTGATGGCATTAATCACTGGGATTATGACGATTTTACCTCAGTTAATTCAATCAGCGCTGACGATTATTCTAGCGTTAGTGACTGCGTTGGTAGGTGCCTTACCACAGATTATCAGCGCAGGTGTCAAATTGTTAATGGCGTTAATTCAAGGAATTATTTCGATTTTACCAACCTTAGTTGCGGCAGCTATTACCTTAATTTTGACATTGGTAAATGCCTTAATTGGTGCCTTGCCACAAATCATCAGCGCAGGTGTCAAATTGCTAATGGCCTTGATCCAAGGGATTATTTCAATTTTACCGCAACTGGTTACTGCAGCAATTACGCTAATTACCGCTTTAATGGGTGCGTTAATCAATGCGTTGCCACAGTTATTAAGTGCTGGGATTCAACTGATTCAAGCCTTAATTAATGGTGTACTCAGTCTATTGAGTGCCTTGCTGTCCGCAGCAGGAACATTAATCTCACAAATGATCACGAAGATTGGTTCTTATTTTGGTCAACTGTTAGCTTCGGGCGGACAGTTAGTTGAAAATATCAAAAATGGGGTTACCAATGCAGCCGATCAGGTAAAAAATGCCATTGGTTCTGTAATTGAAGGTGCTTGGCAAGCAATCCAAGGTTGGTTTTCAAAATTCACCGATGCCGGTGCGAATATTGTCGGTATGATTGCTGATGGAATTACAGGCGCAATTGGAAAAGCCAAAGAAGCAATCGATGGGGTCGTCAGTAAAATTCGTAACTTTTTACCATTTTCACCAGCAAAAGAAGGTCCCTTATCTGATTTGCATAAATTGAATTTCGGCGGCACGATTGCCACGGGGATTTATGCAGGCGAAACAGCCGTTAGTAGAGCAATGGCTTCTATTTTAGACTTACCGCTGTTAAATGATTTTGCCTTGGACTTAGCTGGTCGAGGAAACTTCACAGCAACGATTGACCATCGTTTAGAAAATGATGCATACAATCGACCATTATTTGTGACAGTAGAGTCAACGTTAGATGGGAAAGTTGTCGCAGCAACTACGGCGCCTTATTTAGCAACAGAGTTACAACGACAACAAGTGAAACAAAATAACCGCTTAGGAAGGAGAGGATAACATGTATAAATTTGTTGATACCAATCAAGCAACTCATTCAACGCCTCTTCCTTCAGAAGCGTTGAATTTTAACGGTCAATTTTTAGAAAAAGTCATCCCTGGCTATCAAACATTATCAGTTTCAGGACGAGAATTAGTTCCAAGCGAAATTGAAAGCTATCAATTAGGGATTCGTGATGGTAAACGTCACGTTTATGCGCGAATTCCAGAACGAGAATTAACAGTCAAATATCGCCTTTCAGCTGTGAATAATGAAGCGTTTCGAGATGCATTTAATCATTTAAACGTTGCTTTGTTTACGGAAAAAGACGTTTCTATTTGGTTTAACGATGAACCGGAAATGCTGTGGTTTGGCAGTAAGTCTTCAGTGAGTGATGTACCCGAAGGTGTTAACCAAGTAACAGGCACCTTTACTTTATTGCTTTCTGATCCGTATAAATACACACGGAGTGATGCGACTAGTGTGATGTGGGGTTCGCCAACCATTACATTTCAAGCGAATTACTTAATGGGGAATACAGGCTCAGGTGCAGTTGATTTTCCAATTTTAATTGAAGGTGGAGCCTATTGGGGATCAACCATGATTACCTTTCAAAATCGGGCTTACACGATGGGGGATTTAGGCAAAGAAGTTCGGCCAATTGAAATTTATCCTACGGTCGAAGGATTAAAAGTCAAACCGACCATTATTTTAACAGGAACCGGACGTGGTGTTTGGATTAAAACACGGAACGATACAATTAACTTAGGAGACTTTGATCGTTCGGAAATTATCATTGATACTGAAAATTTTTATCTGACAAAAAATGGTGCACCGATGATTCGACCAATGAACGATTTTTATCTATATCCCAATGAACCGCTGTATATTCAAGCCAAAGATAGCGACTTCCGCTTGACGATTCGCTATCCTAACCGATTTGTGTAGGAGGGTGATTAAATGTTAATGGCGCTGGATTTGAAAAGAACATATACGGCAATCTTGGATAATGCCTATCAAGTCAGTTATGAAAAAATAGAGAACAAAATTGGCAGTTTAGATTTTACCATGCCGCTAGATGATCCTAAAAATGAATTTATTGCAGAAATGCAATGGGTGGAACTGACCGACAATGAGAATGAATATATTGGTTTATATCGCGTGATGCCAACCACAATTAAGAAAGATGCGAACAATAATCAAATTCACTACTCTGCCACAGAAGCATTATGTACCTTAGGCGATACTGTCCTTTTTGGTTGTCACGAAATTAAAAACAAAACAACGAAAGAGGCCATTCAATTTCTATTGAATAAACAAAAAACAAAGCATTGGGTCCTAAAAAAATGTGATTTTTCAAGGAAATTAACCTATAAATGGGAGAATGAAAACGGGCTAGTCGAGCCTTTATTTAGCATCCCAGCCGATTTCGAAGAGGAATATCTTTGGCAATGGAATACAGAGATCTATCCTTTTGAAATTTCATTAGTCAAACCGCCAACAGAACCAGTTGCGCGAATTCAAGAAGGTTACAACATGCAAGGATTTGAAATAGAACGTAATCCCAAGATGCTAATCAATCGGATTTATCCATTAGGTTCAGGCGAAGGTGTTAACAAAGTCAATATTCGCTCGGTCAATCAAGGGGTTCCGTATTTAGAGAACAAGGCCGCAATTGACCGCTATGGTTTATTAGAGTCAATTTGGGTGGAACAGCGTTTTTCTGATCCCAAGGCATTAAAGGAAAATGCTTTGCGAATGTTAGAAGAATGGACCAAGCCACAAGTTTCTTGGGTAGTGACTGCAGCTGATTTAATTAAATTAACAGATCAACCTTTAGCAATTGATCGTTTGCGGTTGGGCACGGTTATCATGATTAATACGAATGAGTTTGGGAGTGTCAACCTTCGTATCAAAAAAGAAAGTAAAAAAGATGTCTTTGGTGCCCCCCAAGACATTCAGCTAGAGTTGGGAAATCTGCAAGAAACAATTCATAGTACCATGACAGCTTTCAGTCGGAAACAAGAGATTAGCGAAACTTACGCACAAGGGGCGACGACACTTTTAAATCGTTCAATACAAGGAGAACTTAGCAAGACACAGCCAGTGGAGCTGAATTTATACTTTGACGAGGACATTCTTTATATAAACACCGCAGAATTAACGTTCAAGGCAACTGCTAAAGGACCTTCGCATTCTGTAACGAACATTGATTTGGTAGTGGATGGCAAAAAATTACCCCAACTATCATTGCAACAACAACGGCTAAACATTTTGAGTTATTTACGAAAAACAACAGATGGAAAAATCGAACGCGGCAATCACACGCTTCAATTTTTCTCTCATCAGCCACTATGGTTGGATGCTTCGGTCATCTGTCGTGTGTATATTCAATCCCAATTGGGTGGCCAGTTTTAATAAAATAATGAAAACTAGAGGAGTGTGACGAAATGTCAGTAGAACATATTGAAGAATTAGATACCCTGAATCAAGGTCGCCTTAAAATCAATGCAATCTTGGATCAGTCGAATGCATCAGCTGAGAAAGTAGATGCTTACCAAGTCCAGTTAACGAATGGAATTTCTGAAGCGAAAAACATCGCAGATGAAGCTGGCAAAGAAGCCGTACAAATTGCCACCGATGCAGGCAATCAAGCAAATGAAACAGCCAACCAAGCGATGAACAATGCCAAAACAGCAATCACGATTGCAGGAAATGCAGTTTCAACGGCAAATAATAATAAACAAGAATTTGATACTTTGCGAAATGATTTCGATCAATTAGTAGCAGAAGCGGGTGATAGTAATCCAGAAATTGTCCAAGCACGCACAGATACACAAGGCATCAAACAAGCTACCTTAGCGAATCGTCTTCAAATTGATTTGAATGACCGTATGACAAAAGCAGACGGTATTTCTTTATTGGCTAAGCCAACCACTGTCAAATTGAAGTTAGACTTTAACGGTAAAACGGCCGGCAATACAGCCACCAATGCAAACAGTTATTCCACTGATTTTACGGCTAAAATTCTTAAGAAGCCAACAGACGTTTGGGAGGAAGTTTCCCAAGCGGACTACAATAAAATGGCCAGCCGTGATGATGAGGGTGTGAAAACAGGTTCCACCCAAAGCGGTGTGATTCCGCAACAATTAGCGGCCTTCAATCTCGTTGAAGCCGCTAAAAAATTAATTCCACAAATGTTTGAAACATTCACAACTGACGAGGCGGTGGCATTTATTCGCCAGAACGTTCAATTTTTTACGATTAATCAACGTGTGAAAGCCGCTGCGCCCAATAATCAAACGATTAAAATCGCTACGTATTTACCAACTACGGATAATTGGGTAACTCAAATCCAAGAATCAGCAAAAGAGTTTGGCGATTTTTCAATTCAAATCAATGATCAGAATTTTATCACAGATGAAGGTTTCATTTATTTAATGAGCTATACAGATTCATCGAATGGGGTAACGCCAGCCAGCTTAGAAGTTGATTACATGGGGCTTCATATTGGTCTGTCTGTTGATGCCCAAGCGGTTTTAGCGAAGAGTGGTTTTGTTCAAGCGGAGCAACTCAATACCCATGTGGAAAATCAGGATAATCCGCACCAAGTAACCGCTGAACAAGTTGGGCTGGGCAATGTAGAAAATTATGGCTTCGCATCAGACAGCGAAGCAGTCGCGGGAACTTTAACGAGTAAATATATGCACCCGAAAAACGTTGCGGAAGCGATTAAAGGTCAAGCTGTGACACAAACAGGTGACCAAGAGATTGCTGGGATGAAGAATTTTGTAACTATGCCAACCGTCAATGGTGTGCCTTTGGAATCCTCTAAAATGGCCATTTATGAAGCTAGTGGAGTCGGTGAAGTCGAGGCAAAATATCAGGCGGCCTTTAATAAAGACAATATGAAATTTGTATTAATTAGGGTAGGAAATCGTGTCGATGCATTTGTAAGATGTAATTTGAGTGATCCGACGAAATTGAATAATAATGTGGTTAAAGTGTTTACTGTTCCAACAGGATATACATTATCGACGAAGATTACAAAGGGAATATGGAATTTGGCGTTAACTGCTATGCAATATACATTCCCTCAACCGAATTGTGCAGGTTTATATGAGATGGGAAATCAAGGAATTCTTTTTGGTGCTAACCGTGCTGGAAATATTTACCTCCAAGGAAGTTGGTACACGGACGATCCGTTTCCGACAAAATAACAAGCTAGTTTAGGAGACTTTTTATGGAACGTTATCTCAACACAATAACAATGCTTTTAAGCATTTTCGGTGGGATTGTCGTACGTTTATTAGGTGGATTAGATCAATTGTTGGATGTCTTCCTCTTTTTAATTATTGTCGATTTCATCACAGGTTGGATTAAGGCAATCGCCACAAAAGAATTGTCCAGTCGGATTGGTATGCTCGGAATTGCGAAAAAAGTGACGATGTTATTTGTGGTTGCTGTAGCGGTTCGTGTTGAAAAAGTTGTGGGGAACAATTTGCCAATTCGGGAAATGGTTCTGATTTTTTACATTGCGAACGAAGGACTTTCTTTTTTTGAAAACATTGCGACCTTTATTCCTATGCCGAAAAAGTTAAAAGAGTTATTTATTCAGTTAAAAAATAAAGATGATTAAGTAGAAGTGGTCGGGACAAACGTAGAATTTTCGGCTGATTGCCGAAGAAATTACTTCTGTCCCGCCATTTATCTGCAGGTTTAAGCCGTGAAAGGGAAGTTATTTTGACTTTCCTTTCATGGCTTTTTTAAGAAAGGAGCATGCTATGTTTAAAAAATTAATGATTCAACTTTCTTTAGTGATTGGCTTAAGTTTAACGATTCCGATGACGGCTTGCGCTTACACCATCGAAGCGGATCCGATCAACTTTACTTATTTTCCCGGCTCTGCAACCAATGAATTAATTGTTTTACATGAATCTGGAAACGAGCGGAACCTAGGACCACACAGTTTAGACAATGAAGTAGCCTATATGAAACGAAATTGGTCAAATGCTTATGTCTCATATTTTGTCGGATCTGGTGGACGAGTGAAACAATTAGCTCCTGCTGGCCAAATTCAATATGGCGCAGGTTCTTTAGCTAATCAAAAAGCCTATGCGCAAATCGAATTGGCTCGCACGAATAATGCGACGACATTTAAAAAAGATTATGCTGCCTATGTTAATTTGGCCCGTGATTTGGCTCAGAACATTGGTGCTGATTTTTCGCTGGACGATGGAACTGGTTATGGAATAGTCACTCATGATTGGATTACAAAAAATTGGTGGGGAGATCATACAGATCCTTATGGTTATTTAGCGCGTTGGGGGATTAGTAAAGCACAGTTGGCACAAGATTTACAAACGGGCGTTTCTGAAACAGGTGAGACTGTCATTGTTCAGCCGGGTAAACCTAATGCACCAAAATATCAAGTAGGACAAGCAATTCGTTTCACTTCAATCTATCCAACACCAGATGCTTTAATCAATGAACATCTATTAGCAGAGGCACTTTGGACACAGGTAGGAACAATTACAGCGAAATTACCAGACCGACAAAACCTTTACCGTATTGAAAATAGCGGACATTTGTTAGGCTATGTGAACGATGGCGACATTGCTGAACTTTGGCACCCGCAAACGAAGAAATCATTTTTAATTGGTGTGGACGAAGGCATTGTTTTAAGAGCAGGACAACCTAGTTTGTCAGCACCCATTTATGGCATTTGGCCCAAAAATACTCGCTTTTATTACGATGCGTTTTATATTGCAGATGGGTATGTTTTTATTGGTGGAACAGATACGACAGGCGCGAGAATTTATTTGCCAATCGGACCAAACGATGGCAACGCACAGAATACATGGGGATCATTTACTAGCTAAAAAAAGCCACAAACTCTGATAAAAGCAGAGTTTGTGGCTTTTTGTGCATTTAGCAGAGATTTTGCCAAAGGGAATAAGCAATGGAGACTGCGAAGCTAGGTACTTTTATGCTATAATGACAAAGTTAGTATTATCGGAACTGGAGGAACTATAATGGACGGCATTTTACCGTTATGGAAGGAACGTGGCATGACAAGTCATGACTGCGTATTTAAATTGAGAAAAATTTTACATACCAAAAAAATTGGTCATGGTGGTACGTTAGATCCAGATGTCGAAGGGGTCTTACCCATCTGCGTTGGCAAAGGAACGAAAGTGATCGAATACATGGTAGATTCTGGCAAAACCTATGAAGGTGAAATTACACTTGGATTTGCTACGACAACCGAAGATGTTAGTGGTGAAATTGTTGAAAAAAAACCAGTTACAACACCTCTGTCAACTGAACAAATTGATCAAGCAATGGCCGAAATGACAGGTGAAATCACACAAATCCCACCGATGTTTTCTGCGGTGAAAGTCAATGGTAAACGTTTATATGAATATGCGCGGAACGGGGAAGAAGTTGAACGGCCCCAACGAAAAGCAATGATTTATTCATTTGAACGCACTAGTGAACCAATTTTTAATGAATCTGCTCAAACACAAAGTTGGCGGTTTAAAGTGGTCTGTGGCAAAGGAACCTATGTGCGGACACTATCCGTGGATACTGGCAAAAAATTAGGCTATCCTGCCCATATGTCGGATTTAACGAGAACGGCAAGTGGCGGTTTGCAAGCTGCGCAATGCTTAACGTTAGAAGAAGTAGCCAAACAAATGGCAGCTGAAACAATCGATCAATGCCTGTTGCCCATTGAGACAGCAGTAGAACAATTCCCACGAATTGATTTATCAGATGAATTGTATCAAAAAGTAAAAAATGGCATGCGTTTGCACAAAAAAGAACTAGGAATAAAGGCAATGCCAGAATCCTTAGTTGCCTTATTTTACCAAAATCAAGTGGTTAGTTTATACATGCCACACCCAACGCATGATAAATTATTGAAACCAAGTAAAGTTCTACGGAACAATTAAATAAAAAAGAAGGAAGTTTTTGCACATGCAAGTTATTCAACTACATCATCCCTATGAACCCAATCAAATTCCTAATGAAGAAGTCGTGATGGTCCTAGGCTTCTTTGACGGTGTTCACAAAGGCCACCAAAAAGTAATTGAAACAGGCAAAAAGATTGCTGAGGAAAAAGGCTTGAAGTTAGCTGTGATGACCTTCAACCAACACCCATCAATCGTTTTTCAAAAAGTTTTACCAGAAAATATGAAATATTTAACTAGCTTGGAACAAAAAGAACGCCTAATGGCCAACTTGGGCGTTGATATTTTATATATTGTCGAATTTACTTCAGCGTTTGCTCAATTAAAACCGCAAGATTTTGTCGATCAGTATATCGTTAATTTAAATAGTGCAGTAGCAGTCTCTGGGTTTGATTATACGTATGGTCCTAAAGAAATCGCTGGAGTCAAACAGTTACCAACTTATGCGCAAGGCCGTTTTGAAGTGGTGACAGTACCAAAAGAAGAAATGACTGGTGCCAAAATTAGCTCAACAAGAATTCGCGAAAAAATGGAAGCCGGCGAAATGGAGGAGGTCACGGAGTTGTTAGGATATATTTATGAAACAGAAGGAACAGTTGTCCATGGCGATGCTCGTGGCCGTTTATTGGGTTTCCCGACCGCTAATGTCAAAGTGAAAAGCACCGTGCGCTTACCAAGAATTGGCGTCTATGCTGTGCAAATCGAAGTTGGTGGCAAATGGTATGTTGGCATGGGCTCAATTGGTCATAATGACACCTTTGGAGAAGGACGCGATTTAACCGTGGAAGTCTATATTTTGGACTTCCATCAAGACATCTATGGTGAACAAGTGGTGGTTCGGTGGAATCATTATTTACGTGACCAAGTGAAATTCAATGGGGCTGAAGCCTTGATCGACCAATTAAAACAAGATGAACGAGATACGGCTGACTATTTCCAACAATCTGAGGATAAATAATGAAGATTCGTCAAGAAAAACCTGCAGAGTATCAAGCTGTAGAACGTTTAACGTATCAAGCGTTTAAGGAATTAAACTTGACCGAAAACTGGCGTCCCACAGAGCATTTTATCGTGCATTTATTAAGAGAAAGTGACGACTTTATTCCGGAGTTGTCCTTAGTTTCAGAAACTGATCAAGGAAAATTAACGGGTCATATTATGTCTTCAAAAGCCAAACTACGATTACCTGATCATACAGAAAAGGCTGTTTTGACCGTTGGGCCGCTAAGTGTCCATCCAGAAGCACAGAACACGGGCGTAGGCTCAGCGTTAATTAAGCATTCTGTGCAGAAGGCCAAAGAATTAGGCGTCGGCGGATTGATTATCCTGGGCCATCCAACTTACTATACGAAGTTTGGTTTTGTTCCAGCGACTACTTTTCAGATTACGTTACCGGAAAAAGAAACATCAGAAGCATTATTGGCTTTGGAATTACTGCCAGGTTATTTTGGCACAAGTGGTGGGGAGTGGCATTTTTCAACATGCTTTGCTTATCCAGAAACACACCTTGCAGAATTAGAAGCCTTTGAAGCAGACCTCGGAATAAATGAATAAAGAATAATAAGACACGACAACCACTAGTTAAGTACTGGTAGTTGTCGTGTCTTTACTACTTTTTACTACAAAGTAGTTGACAGAACCGGTACTCAGTATTATTATGTAGTGGTACATAGTAATAAAGAGTAGTTCAGGGAGGAAAAGCAGTGAAGCAGACAGAGTTGCTAAAAGGCATTTTAGAAGGTTTAGTTTTAGCCATCATCCAAAGGAAAGAAACATATGGTTATGAAATTACAAAAATTTTAAATGACCAAGGGTTTACTGAAATTGTTGAAGGAACCGTTTATACGATTTTACTGCGTTTAGAAAAAAATCAATGGGTTATAGCTGAAAAAAAGCCTTCAGAAAAAGGACCAATGCGGAAGTTCTATCGCTTAACCTCATCAGGAGAAGCAGAACTCGCTGATTTTTGGCAGCGGTGGACGTTGCTTTCAAAACAAGTAAACAAGATGAAAAAAATGGAGGGATAGAGCATGTCAAATTTTAAAGCGTTGATTAAAAAAGTTGTTGGGGATAAAAAAGAGTACAAAGAATATAAACGACGGATTACAGCATTACCAGCAGAGTATCGACAAGTATTTCAAGAAATCGAAAAATATGCATGGCATTTTTCAGATCATAGCGGAGCCAATATGTTCAATGCGTTGACTGATTTACTTGATTTGTTTGAAGAAGGAGCTGCTAACGGAACACCTATCAAAAATATTACGGGAGAAAAAGTAGGCGATTTTGCTGAAACAATTGTCAATGAAGTCGCTGGCAAATGGACCGATAAACAGAAAGAAAAACTGAATCATCAATTTTCTAAACAATAGTCAAAACAAAAAAGAGAATAAACATGGTTGAAAATTTTTTTAAAGAAGGAAAGTTGCTGGTTATTCCCAAGAAAAATGCGAAAAAAGTCCAAGTGTTTCAACGTGTGGCCAACCAATTTGAATTTGGGAAAGAATATACGGAAAATGAAGTCAATCAGCGACTTAGAGAAATCTATGAAGATTATGCACTTTTGAGACGGTATTTAGTAGATTATCAGTATTTAGAAAGAGATAAGTTTGGAAAAATTTATCAGAAATGTGAGCAACACACAAAAATTATATAAATGTCTTTTTTTAAAAGTAGCGAAACTAGGTGAAATGAACCAAGTCTAGCTACTTTTTGTTATGTAAGCTTAGTAATAGTTCTATAAAAAACTCTCTATTTGTTTTCTAACTCAGACTGGTAAGATTGATTTAATTAGAAAAAGATAGAGGTGAGAGAATGAATCTACGTACTTTAGGTCTAACAAAAATTCTTTTGACCTTTATTATATTAAGTATTATTGGCGCGTTAATGATTTATAGCGCCAGTAGCTATGACTTGTTGATGCAAGGCGTGAAGCCCACTGCTGTGTTTATTAAACAAGGCATTATT
This sequence comes from Enterococcus sp. AZ129, assembly GCF_051714505.1. Lineage (NCBI taxonomy): Bacteria > Bacillati > Bacillota > Bacilli > Lactobacillales > Enterococcaceae > Enterococcus > Enterococcus sp. AZ129. Next base: position 1,135,823 of record NZ_JBIORY010000001.1, read on the forward strand.
ATGTGTCTCAGCTGGGTGCTAATGTTCGTGATTTACAAAGTTCGACTAGAAGTGTTATTTAATAAAAAAATTGCGATTGGACTGCTTTTAGTTTCGATACTATTACTGTTAATGGTTCGACTACCTTTTTTTGGTGTAGCAGCGAATGGCGCACAACGTTGGATTTCTCTCTTTGGAATCCAATTTCAGCCATCAGAACTTTGTAATTTTGCGATTATTTATTACTTGAGCTGTTATTTAGGTGAAAAAGAAAATGGCTTGACAACGAAGCAGTTAAGAAAACAATGGCTGTTTGTTTTGGTCGTTGCATTTTTAGTTTTGATTCAACCCAAAGTTGGCGGGGCTATTCTTATTTTAGTTATTGGCAGTGTCTTGATTTTCTCAGCAAGTATTCATGCAAAATTTAGTGTAATTGCTGCGGGGATTGTCGTTGCTAGCGCGGCGCTTCTTTCTAAAATAATTATTTTTCTAGGCGATCACCGCTACTTACCACATTTTTTTGCGCATGTGTATGACCGCTTAGTTGTTTTGAAAAATCCGTTTTTATCCTTTCATGATCGCGGATTTCAGCCTTCAATGGCCTATTTAGCAATGTATAATGGTGGATTTTGGGGCACTGGATTAGCCAATGGTATGGTAAAAAAAGGTGGCTTGCCAGAAGGTCAAACCGATTTTATTTTTGCGGTGATTGTGGAAGAACTTGGTTTGATTGGCGGCTTACTATTGCTATTTCTTTTGTTATTTTTAGCGGCCTCGATTTTGCGGAGTAGTTGTGTAATAAAGAATCATTGTTACGGCTTGTTTTTGTTAGGGGTCGGGACCTTGATCTTAGCTCAAACGGCGATTAACATTGGTGGCGTTTTGGGTTTGATTCCAATGACGGGAATTCCTTTACCGTTTGTTAGTTACGGTGGGACAAGTTATTTAATCTTTTCAGTGGCATTAGGAATCGTCATTAAAATTATTGTAAACGAAAGGCGGCAGTTAAATGGTCAATACAAAAAAATTCAACTTACATCTTAATTATGATTTATTATTGCCCATTTTTTTACTCACACTTTTATCTTCTGGTGTGCAATATTGGATTGCCGTTAATGAAGGAAAAGATGGAACTGTGCCAGCATTAAAACAACTTTTCTTTATTTTTGTTGGCTATGCAGGCATGTTTTTAGCTAGTCGGCTGTCACAGAAGTTTATTTGGAAAGTAGCTCCTTTTTTCTATGGGTTTTCATTAATCTTAATGAGTGCTTTGTATTTTTCCTATGACAAAGGAATGTATTTATTGACGGGCACAAAGCGCTGGTTAGATTTAGGGTTTATTAAATTTCAGCCATCAGAAATTGCGAAAATTGCGTTTATTTTAATGTTGGCAAAAATTATTGTCCAACATGAGCAACAAGACTGGTCTGATAAATGGCGTTCAGACAAGCAACTTCTAAAAAAAATCGTTGCGGTTAGTGTCCCTGTTTTTTTCTTGATGGCGGTACAAAAAGATTTTGGGACATCCCTTGTTTTCGTAACGATTATTTTATCTCTTTTAGTTATTTCAGGAATTGATCGCAAAATTTTAATCATTATTTTCAGTGCTTTAGCAACGTTAGGCGTGGTCTTGATTCTGTTAGTCTTTACAGAGTGGGGGCACAAAGTACTCTTCTTTTTACATTTTAAACAATATCAATTGGATCGAATTTTAGCATGGATTCATCCCTATGATTATGTCGATAAAATCTCCTATCAACAAGTACAAGGCTTATTGGCAATTGGTTCGGGTGGTTTATTTGGCAAGGGTGTACATGGGATTGAAGTGTATGTTCCTGTTCGTGAGTCTGATATGGTTTTTACTTTTATCGGGGAAGCCTGGGGCTTTGTGGGCAGTGCCACTGTTGTTTTTCTCTATTTTTACTTGTTTTATCAAGTTTTAGTAGCTGGCTTGCGGAGCAATTCGCGTTTCTGTATGTACATCTGTGTCGCCCTCATTTTTTCGCTGGTCTTTCAAACGGTGGAGAATATCGGTGCGGTGATTGGACTGTTGCCGTTAAAAGGTATTCCGCTTCCGTTTTTAAGTCAAGGAGGCACTTCGTTAGTGATGGCTATCACTTCTTTAGGATTTGTCAAAGGAAGAGAAGCCGCTACCTGAAAACACAAATAAAAACCAAGACTGGAACTCGCTTGCCGACAAGCTCTAGTCTTGGTTTTTACTATTGAAATTGTTTTTGGCATTCAGCCAAAAGTTGTTGAAGTTGTCGACTCATGTAACGTTCTTTTAAATAATAAACTGCCATGTTTCGTTTAGGTAGTTCTTGGTAAGTCAGTGTATGAATCGAATTGTCTAAAAGTTGAATATTTGTGTATTCGGGGACAATAGCGAAACTATCGGAATGAGACACTAAGTGAGTAATAAGTGAAAGAGTATCCACTTGAATGACTTTCTCTGGAGAAAAATTAGAAAACGTAGTATCTAGCCAATTGGTTAATTTGTTTTGCTCGGAAAATTCGGTATTTAAACGGACGAAGGGGTACATTGTTAGTTCTTTTAAAATTTCTTCCGTCGTGGCTTTTGCCAAAGCTGGATGATCGTTTCTTAAAATGAATTGATAATTTGCTGTAAATAAATCAATTTTACCAATATGTTCAGGTAATGGTAAGTCAGCAAAGGAAATACCAAAATCTGCATCCATTGTTTCCAAGGATTGAAGAATATTTTCTGTAATAATAGTATGGACTTGTAAGTTGGATGAACGATCCGTTAATGTTGTCATTAGTAAGTCATTCAATTTATATTCTAAATCACAGAGATAAGTGGCTACATAAATATGGTTGGAAGAATGATTAATTTCTTTTAGCTCTTCTTCAATTGAGACCAACTCATTGGTGATGCGCCAACAATATTTTTCTAAAATTAATCCAGCTGGTGTTAAGGTGGTAGTTTGACCTTGGCGATTAAAAAGTTCCGCGCCTAACGTTGCTTCAAGAATTTTTATTTGCTTACTTAGGGCAGCTTGAGAAATTGCTAAATTTTCGGCTGCTTTAGTAAATTGTTTCACTTTGCATAACTCTAAAAAATAATGTAAACGAAATAGTTCCATGGGAATTCCTCCTTTTTCTATTCCTAGAATAAATAACGTAATTGTTCGAATAAATAACGGTGTGCTTCACAATGTCCGTGATGATTATTCTGAACTAAATAGATGGCTCGTTCTGGACTATCTTCCAGAGGAATACCAACTAAGTTACGTCTGTTTAGTTCATCAGTGAGTGAATAGGGAAGGATGCTACAGGCTTTTTCTCGTTGGACCATGTCTAAGACTAAATGAAGAGAAGGAAGTTCGATGACGATTTGCCGATTTTCCCAATTGATTTTACGTTCCCAACGTTTAAACACTTTTTTTTCATATACTTGATCGGAATATGCAGCAAAAGGTAAAGAACGAATTTCGTCAATCGTTACGCTATCGGCATGGGCTAAAGGATGATTTTTATTGACACAAAGGAGATAGCTTTCTGTATAAATTAATTCTTTCTCTAATGGAATCGAGGTATCCAAAAATATCCCAATCCCAATGTCAATTAAATCTGTTTCCAAGGCTGTTTCAAGATCGTAATAATACTTAAAATCAATACTTACATACGGATAGGATTGATTAAATAACAACAAGACTTCTCCAAATGCTTTATCTATATCAATTAAGTTTGTTCCAATCCGAATGGTCGTTGTCGATCCTTGGGTCACTAATTCATTAATCTCTTCTTGTGCTTCCTTAATGAGTGCAAAAATCATCTCTGTTCGCTTGGCGACGACTTCGCCTGCTGGAGAAAGCCGACAATGTTTCTTGTCTCTTAAAATTAATGAAGCACCTAATTCACGTTCCAACTCCTTGAGCTGGGTACTTAAATAAGGTTGACTCGTATGGAGCTTTTGAGAAGCTAAAGTAAAACTCGCATACTTTGAAACTGCCATAAAATATTCTAGTTGTTGTAATTTCATTTTCCTCACCGCCGTTTCTTTAACTATACAAAAAATAGCAGAAGAAAAGCTTCTCGACAAGGCTATCTGACGGTCTTTAGATTAATTTAACCAGTTATGATTCTATGAATAAATACGAATCATACCAGAAAACCATAGTAAATAAGCGGATTATTTTTCTTTTTGTTACTGAATGGACAAAAAGTTATCTACTAAAAACTTTTTCTATATCGTTATTTTTTCATGGAAGAATTATACTTGCTGTTGTAATTAAATAAGATTTGTTAGGTGAGGCTCCTATACAAACATAGGCTACTGCCCAAAAATGTCGAGAGACGCCAATGGGTAGAACAGGAACTGTCGAATGAAGGCTTTTCTTAAGGTAGCTAAAAGCAATCGCTTTTTACGTTGTATAGTGCTAAAGCTCAACGATAAGAACGATTATTCTTTGACACGTTGAGTTTTCAGCGTGTCTTTTTTTGTGGAAAGGGTGAGGAAAATGGAAGATGAACCGATCGTCAATTCAAGTCAACGACAGATAAATGAGGTGAAAGAAAATGGAAAAGAAAATGCGTCACTTGGGCCATGACTATAGTTACAAAAAGTTTGCCCACTCAGAAGCAGAAAAAGTTTTACAACGTTTCGGCTCAACTTGGGATGGCATTAAACACCAAGATATTGAAGAATTACAAGAACGTTATGGCCGCAACAAAATTATGAATGAAAAAAAAGCTTCACGGCTGCGACTTTTTATAAAATCGTATATCACGCCGTTTACTTTGGTGTTATTAGCACTAGCCACGATTTCATTTTTTACAGAATATGTCTATGCTGCGCCAGAGGAAAAAGATGTGACTGGCGTGTTAATTATGTTAGCGATGGTCATCTTAAGCGGCACGATGAGTTTTGTCCAATCAGTCAAATCAAGCAATGCAGTTGAAAAATTACAAAATATGATTAAAGTTACAGCGACAGTCATTCGTGACAAGAAGCAAATGGAAATTCCTATTGAGGAAGTTGTGTGTGGCGACTTAGTCCAACTATCCGCTGGCGATATGATTCCAGCCGATTTACGTTTAATCCAATCTAAGGACTTATTTGTTTCCCAATCATCCTTGACTGGAGAGAGTTTTCCCATTGAAAAACACGCGACTCATCAAAAAGATAGTGATCAAATTGATACAGAATACGACAATCTTTTGTTTTTAGGAACAAATGTCATTAGTGGCACTGGTTTGGGCATTGTCATTAAAGTTGGTAATCAAACTTTATTCGGACGGATGGCTTCTGATAACGGAGAAGAGCAGCAACAGACGAGTTTTGAAACAGGAATTAATAAAACAACGTGGGTGCTGATTCGCTTTATGTTGGTCATTACGCCAACTGTTTTTCTAATTAATGGGTTAACAAAAGGCGATTGGGTGGAAGCGTTAATGTTTGCGATTGCCACAGCTGTTGGCTTGACACCAGAAATGTTACCCATGATTGTAACAACCAATTTAGTCAAAGGTTCTCGAGAAATGGCTAAAGAAGGCACGATTATGAAAAATGTCAATGCCATTCAAAATTTTGGCGGGATGGATGTACTTTGTACGGATAAAACAGGTACCTTAACACAAGATAAAGTAATTTTAGAATACCACTATAATATTGGTTGCCAAGAAGATCAAAAAGTCTTGGATTTAGCATTTCTAAACAGTTATTTTCAAACAGGTTTGCGTAATTTAATGGATAACGCCGTTATTCAAGCGGCGACACAAGAAAGTGATATACAATCAGATGATTTTTATAAAGTAGATGAAATTCCTTTCGATTTCAATCGACGTCGAATGAGTGTGATTATCAAAGAGTTTAAAACGCGAGAAACACGTTTAATTACCAAAGGTGCGGTTGAAGAAATGCTCTTGGTCTGCACACAGGTACTTTTAGATGGCGAAATTGTGCCCTTAACAGAGACGCTGCGTCAAAAAATTACCAAAGACGTTGAAGCTTTAAATCGAGATGGTTTGCGCGTTCTAGCAATTGCCGATAAAAAAGTCGAAGCGGCTGAATGGGAGTATACAACTAAAGATGAATCAGAGTTGATTTTACAAGGTTATCTTGCTTTCTTAGATCCACCAAAAGAAACAGCGGCGGCAGCTATTCACGCCTTGCATCAACATAATGTAGCTGTGAAAGTATTAACGGGGGACAATCAGTATGTGACTCATTCTGTTTGTAAAGAAGTTGGTCTGGCTGGCGAAAAAATTATTACAGGAAATGAACTTCAACAATTAAACCAAGAAGAATTAAGAAAAACCGTTCAAGCGTATAATATTTTCGCCAAAATTACGCCTGACCAAAAAGTTCGTATTGTAAATGCGTTAACTGAAAATGGTCAAACTGTTGGCTTTTTAGGTGATGGAATAAATGATGCTGGAGCAATGCGTGCTGCTGATGTAGGAATCTCTGTTGATACAGCTGTCGATGTGGCGAAAGAATCGGCGGATGTAATTTTATTGAGAAAAGATTTAATGGTTTTGGAAAAAGGGATTTTATCTGGACGGCGCGTGTTTACGAACACGATGAAGTACGTCAAATTAACAGCAAGTTCTAATTTTGGCAATGTTTTTTCCGTGATCCCAGCAAGTATCTTTTTACCATTTTTACCGATTGCTCCGATTCAATCGCTATTATTAAATCTAATTTACGATACTTCGTGTATGTCAGTTCCTTGGGACAAAGTAGATGAAGAATACGTAGAAAAACCAAAAAAATGGGAACCAAAATCAATTGGTAATTTTATGCGTTGGTTTGGCCCAACGAGTTCTATTTTTGATATTGTTACCTATTTATTTATGTATTTCATTGTGTGTCCGGCTATCCTAGGTGGCTCATTCTTTGAATTAAATGGAGCAGATCAATTGCTCTTTATCGGTATTTTCCATGCAGGGTGGTTCATTGAGTCCTTATGGTCCCAAATGCTCGTCTTGCATTTCCTACGAACAGAAAAAATGCCTTTCCTTCAAAGTAGTGCTTCTGGAATTATGACGTTAGTCACTACAGCAGGGATTGTTCTCGGAACTGTTTTACCCTTTACCGCTTTCGGTGCAGAACTAGGATTTGTCGGTTTATCACCAAGCTATTTCTTGTATTTAATCCCGACAATTGTTGCTTATTTGGCACTGGTTGCGTTCATTAAAGTTTTATACGTCAAACGTTACGGTCAATTACTGTAACTGATTTGTACTATTATATATAGAAAAATTTTTTTACTTTTCTTTCAAGGTTGAGGAGGTGTCGGTTTTTATGACAGCTCCTCGTTGTTGTTTTAAGTGACTGTGCGAATTTTTTTATGGATTTATTTGTCATTTACAGTTAGTATGGCTAGTAGAGACTTTCCAAAAAGAACGAGCTTTTTGGTAATAAGGAGATAAAACGAGCTAATGACCAAAACAAACCAACTTTCAACTTCAACGCCGATGTTCGATCGGTCGGCCTATATTCATATTCCATTTTGTGAGCATATTTGTTATTATTGCGATTTTAACAAGGTCTTTTTAGAAGGACAACCAGTTGATGAATATATTCAGAGTTTATTAAAAGAAATTCAACTTACGCAAGCATTGTATCCAGAACAAGAAATGAAAACCATCTATATTGGCGGAGGCACGCCAACTTCATTATCAGCGAAACAGTTAGATGTGCTACTAAAAGGGGTTCGCGAACAGCTAACGTTTGATGACCGAAATGAATTTACGGTGGAAGCAAACCCTGGTGATTTAACCCAAGAAAAATTACAAGTCATGAAAAACTATGGCGTCAATCGTCTTTCGATGGGCGTTCAGACATTTGATGATCGCTTGCTCAAAAAAATCGGTCGCAAACACACCGCCGCAGATGTTTATGAAACAATGAAATTTTTAGAGAAAGAAAATTTTACCAATGTCAGTATTGACTTAATCTATGCTTTACCTGGACAAACATTGGAAAGTTTTCGCGATACTTTGACAAGAGCCTTAGCATTGGACTTGCCGCACTATTCGCTTTATTCATTAATTCTTGAAAATAAAACAATGTTCATGAACTGGGTTCGTCAAGGACGGTTACAGCTGCCTGAAGAAGAAATCGAAGCACAGATGTTTGACGAAACGATTGAAGCAATGGAGAAAAAAGGACGTCACCAATATGAAGTCAGTAATTTTGCTTTAACAGGAAAAGAAAGCCAGCATAATCTGGCTTATTGGAATAATGACCACTACTATGGATTTGGCGCAGGTGCCAGCGGCTATCTTGGGCAAACTCGTTACAAAAATCACGGTCCAATCCAACATTATTTGAAACCCTTGCGAGAAAATCAATTGCCAATTGTGGAGACTGAAGAATTAACTCGTCTAAATCAAATAGAAGAAGAGCTATTTTTAGGCTTACGTAAAAAAGTAGGCATTTCTAAACAAAAATTCCAACAAAAATTTCATGAACCAATTGAAGCAATTTATGGAGAGGTCATTCAACGCTTAATCAAAGAAGAATTATTAATTGAAGAAGCAGATATCTTACGTTTAACGAAAAAAGGACTATTTGTGGGGAATAATGTTTTTGAAGCATTTTTGTTAAGTGAAAAAGAGTAAAAAAATAAAAAAATCATCGAAGTGTGACAAAGCATTTCGATGATTTTTTTATTACAAAAGTTGGTATTGATGGTTTTTGAAGGTGGTTTGTAGCGATTAGCACTCTTGCTTGAAGAGTGCTAAAAAGTTGCGTATTTCCCTTGACAAAAAGGTAAGGACTTGTTATATTAGTATATGTAGTTAGCACTTAGATGTTAAGAGTGCTAATGAAGGGTGGTAATAACGATGATTACAGAAAGACAACAAAATATCTTGAGACTTATCATCCAAAATTACACGAACACGGGCTTACCTGTCGGTTCTAAGAAATTGATGGAGGATGGCATTGCCTCTAGTTCTGCCACAATTCGTAATGATATGAAAGCATTAGAAGAATACGGCTTATTAGCTAAGACCCATTCTTCTTCAGGGCGAATCCCCTCAATGGCTGGTTATCGTTACTACGTGGATCATCTTTTACAACCAACACAAGTAGAAGAGAACGAACTTAGAAGGATCCGTCAATCTTTTGGAAAAGAATTTCATGAGATTAATGATATTATTCGACAATCAGCTGAAATTCTATCAGAATTGACAAGTTATACTGCTTTTTCATTAGGACCTGAAGTGAAAGAACGGAAATTAACCGGCTTTCGAATGGTTCCTTTGAATGATCGGCAAGTCCTTGCTATTATAGTGACAGATAAAGGCAATGTTGAAAACCAAGTATTTGCCATTCCTGCCGCTGTTTCTAGCCAAGATCTTGAAAAAATGACACAAATCATCAATGATAAGTTGGTTGGACAACCTTTGTTGACCGTTTATCATCGTTTGCGGACGGAGATTCCGATGATTTTACATCGCTATTTCCAAACGCCAGAAGGAATGATGAACTTATTCGATGAGATGTTAGGACATGCCTTTGAAGAAAAAGTCTTTGTCGGTGGTCGCATGAATTTGTTAGATTTTGGCATCAAACAAGATATTGAACAATTGAAATCTGTCTATTCCTTTATGCAAAATTCTGATGAGCTGACGCATTTATTAAATGGTTCTGCAACAACAGAAAATCCAATTGTTTTTCGTATCGGCTCAGAAATTGGCAACAATCTCTTAGAAGATATGAGCATGATCACTGCTACGTATGAAGTATCAGGACATGGCAAAGGAACAATTGCCCTGCTAGGACCAACCAGTATGCCGTATTCAAAAATATTCGGTTTGGTAGACACGTTTCGACATGAGCTAGCTTCACAACTAGGTGACTATTACCGTTTTTTAGGTAATTAAGCAAACCTTGTTAGGATAAGAAGTAGATGCATAAAGAGAAAGGAAGTTGCTGAAGTGAGTAAAAAAGAAGAGAAGCAAGAAGAATTACAAGAAGAAATGGAAGCTGTTGATGCTGCTGGCGTTTCTGAAGTAGAAGTTGAAGCAACAGAGATTGAAAATCTTAAAGCAGAGCTTTCCGAAATGGAAGACAAGTTCTTGCGGGCAAGAGCCGAAATTGCTAATATGAGCAATCGAAATAAAAACGAACGAGAATTATTAGTTCGTTACCGCTCACAAGATTTAGGTAAAAAGATTTTACCATCTATTGATAATTTAGAACGAGCAATGGCTATTGAAGTATCAGATGAACAAGGCGAAAGCTTGAAAAAAGGTATTTCGATGGTGCTAGAAAGTATTACTGTGGCTTTAAAAGAAGAAGGAATTGAAGAAATCCCAGCAATGGGTGAAACCTTTGATCCAAATTTACATCAAGCCGTTCAAACAGTCCCTGCTTCTGAAGAAACCCCAGCAGATACCATTGTTGAAGTTCTACAAAAAGGGTACAAATTACAAGATCGTGTGTTACGACCATCCATGGTCATTGTTGCACAATAACAAACGTTAATTAAAAATATATTATTATAGAAAACTAATACAGATTGGAGATATTCACTATGAGTAAAATTATTGGTATTGACTTAGGAACAACAAACTCAGCTGTCGCAGTACTAGAAGGCGGCGAAGCGAAAATTATTGCAAACCCAGAAGGTAACCGCACAACTCCTTCGGTCGTTTCATTCAAAAACGGTGAAATTCAAGTGGGCGAAGTAGCAAAACGTCAAGCTGTTACAAATCCTAACACGATTTCATCTATTAAACGTCACATGGGTGAAGCTGGCTACAAAGTTGATGTTGAAGGAAAATCATATACACCACAAGAAGTTTCTGCAATGATCTTACAATATTTAAAAGGTTTTGCTGAAGACTATTTAGGTGAAAAAGTTGAAAAAGCAGTTATTACAGTTCCTGCATATTTCAACGATGCGCAACGTCAAGCAACAAAAGATGCTGGTAAAATTGCTGGTTTAGAAGTAGAACGGATCGTTAACGAACCAACAGCAGCAGCTTTAGCTTATGGTTTAGATAAAACAGACAAAGATGAAAAAATTCTTGTCTTTGACCTTGGTGGTGGTACATTCGACGTGTCAATCCTTGAATTAGGCGATGGCGTTTTCGATGTATTATCAACAGCCGGTGATAACAACCTAGGTGGGGATGACTTTGATAATAAGATCATTGACTACATGGTTGCAGAATTTAAAAAAGAAAATGGCATTGACTTAGCTAACGATAAAATGGCGTTACAACGTTTGAAAGATGCTGCTGAAAAAGCGAAAAAAGACTTATCAGGTGTAACAAGCACACAAATCAGCTTGCCATTTATTACTGCTGGCGAAGCAGGACCATTGCACTTAGAAATGAACTTAACTCGTGCAAAATTTGATGAATTAACAAGTGATTTAGTTGAACGTACAAAAGTACCAGTACGTCAAGCCTTGAAAGATGCTGGATTAAATCCTTCTGAAATCGACGAAGTTATCCTAGTTGGTGGTTCAACACGTATTCCAGCTGTAGTTGAAGCTGTTCGCAAAGAAACAAACAAAGAACCAAACAAATCAGTTAACCCTGACGAAGTAGTAGCAATGGGTGCTGCAATCCAAGGTGGCGTAATCACTGGTGATGTTAAAGACGTTGTCTTATTAGATGTAACACCGTTGTCATTAGGGATTGAAACAATGGGTGGCGTATTTACAAAATTAATTGATCGTAACACTACGATTCCAACAAGTAAATCACAAGTCTTCTCAACTGCTGCTGACAATCAACCAGCTGTTGATATTCACGTTTTACAAGGTGAACGTCCAATGGCCGCTGATAATAAAACATTAGGTCGTTTCCAATTAACAGATATTCCTGCGGCTCCTCGTGGTGTGCCACAAATTGAAGTAAGCTTTGACATTGATAAAAACGGGATTGTAAATGTTCGTGCGAAAGACTTAGGCACTCAAAAAGAACAAACAATCACGATTAAATCTTCTTCAGGTTTATCTGATGATGAAATCGAACGTATGGTGAAAGATGCTGAAGCAAACGCTGAAGCAGATAAACAACGTAAAGAAGAAGTTGACTTACGTAACGATGCAGATGCTTTATTATTCACTGTTGATAAAACATTGAAAGAATTAGAAGGCAAAGTAGATGCTGAAGAAGTGAAAAAAGCAGAAGATGCGCGTGATGAATTAAAAGCAGCCATCGAAGCAAACGATATCGAACAAATGAAAGCAAAACGTGATTCATTAAATGAAATCGTCCAAAACTTAACAGTAAAACTTTACGAACAAGCTGCGCAACAACAAGCACAAGAAAATCCTGAAGCTGCCCAAGGTGGCGCTGATGATGTTGTTGATGCTGATTTTGAAGAAGTAAATGGTGATGACAAATAATCAATAACAATTGATTTTAGGGACTGGATCATTAGTACAATGACTAATGTCCCAGTCCCTTGTCTTTTGTGAGAAAATCAACCACAATCAAGTTAGCAAGAAACTATTTAGGTTTTGAAAGAACTGTGGTATGATTACAACGATGTTAAACAAGCTGAAAATACCTATTCACAGCTAGTAACACTGATTCAAGGTGTGACAGATAATCCAACCAGAGAGACCGAAAGCAATCGATGAATTTGGCTGGTTCTAAACACATTGTAAAGTTTGAAGAAAGTTGGAGGGAAGTCAATGGCGACGAAACGAGATTATTATGAAGTGCTAGGATTAGCAAAAGGTGCTTCAGATGATGAAATTAAAAAAGCATACCGCAAACTTTCCAAAAAGTACCATCCAGATATTAACAAAGAAGCCGATGCGGAAGAAAAATTTAAAGAAGTTTCTGAAGCGTATGAAGTATTAAGTGATCCACAGAAAAAAGCGGCCTATGACCAATATGGCCATGCAGGAACTGATCCTAATTACGGTGGCGGCGCTGGTGGCTTTGGCGGTTTCGGTGGCGGTGGATTTAGCAGTAGTGGTTTTGGTGGATTCGAAGATATTTTCGATTCATTCTTTGGCGGCGGCGGTGGCCGTTCTGTTGATCCAAATGCACCAAGACAAGGCGCCGATTTACAATATACAATTCAATTGAAATTTGAAGAAGCTATTTTCGGTGTCGAAAAAGAGATTAAGTACAATCGAGAAGATACTTGTGCAACCTGTGGCGGTAATGGCGCCAAACCAGGCACACATCCAGAAACTTGTCATAAATGTCATGGCTCTGGAACAATCAATGTTGAACGTCAAACGCCATTAGGTCGTATGATGAGTCGTCAAACTTGTGATGTGTGTCATGGCACAGGGAAAGAAATTAAAGAACCATGTCCAACTTGCCATGGCACAGGTCATGAGAAAAAAGCACATACTGTCAAAGTAAATGTGCCTGCTGGAGTAGAAGACGGGCAACAAATGCGCTTAGCTAACCAAGGAGAAGCGGGTACCAATGGTGGACCATATGGTGATTTATATGTAGTCTTTCGTGTTGAAGATAGTGACATTTTCGACCGAGATGGCGCAGAAATCTACTATGATTTACCAGTAAGTTTCGTCCAAGCGGCTCTAGGGGACGAAGTAACTGTCCCAACTGTTCATGGTGACGTGAAATTAAAAATTCCGGCTGGAACACAAACTGGCACAAACTTCCGCTTAAGAGGCAAAGGTGCGCCACGTTTACGTGGTGGGGGCAATGGTGATCAACACGTGAAAGTGAAATTAATAACACCAAAAAATCTTAATGAAGAACAAAAGGATGCCCTACGAGCTTTTGCAAAAGCTGGCGGACAAAATGTAACTGAACAACAAGAAGAAGGCTTCTTTGATAAAATGAAAGATGCGTTTGGCGGTAAGAAGAAAAAATAAAAGAGACAACCCAGTAAGTCATGAATATTTCGTGGCTTGCTGGGTTTATTTTTTCTTTACATTTGAATAAAGTTATATTACGATGAGAAAAAAGGGTGAATATTATGGTGCTAGATATTGGTAAAAATATCCAGATGTTGAGGTGTAAAAAAGGATTATCTAGAGAATCCCTCTGTGAAGATGAAAGTAAACTTTCTGTCAGGCAATTAACTAGAATAGAAAATGAAAACGCAAACACTACGATTAGTGTACTAAACTTTATAGCGAAGCAATTTTAGGATGTAGCATGTTTCAAAAAAAAATAATTTTATTCATGCATAGAAGCAGTAGGTTTGAAACAATTTCAACAAGTACATGTAAGAGAATATGGTGAATTCATGTTTGATTTTATCCGTTCGCAAGAGATTAATAAAAATGAATCTTTAGAGGACTGTATAGAATGTAAGTTTTTACCTGTTTGTGATGGGGGTTGCTATTATAAGAGATTCAGTAAAACGTTTAAATGCCCCAAAAATTCATTTGAGAGTAATTCTATCCCTCTAGTGCATGAATTTTCAGAAAGGATGTATCTTAATGGAAGAAGTGATTAAATGTCAGAACCTTACTAAAAAATTTGGACAAGAACTCATTTTTGAAGATTTATCTTTTGCAATTAATAAAGGAGAAATTTTTGTGATTCTTGGTAAGAATGGCGCAGGTAAATCAACCTTGATTAAAATTCTGTTGGGAATGATCTATGCGACCAAGGGAGAAGTAAAATATGCTGGAATTAAAAAAAATAATTCTGCTCAGCTATATAGCAAAATGGGAGCAGTTTTGGAATCAGTAGACAATATCTACCCTTTTTTATCCGGGATAGAAAATATTCGTTATTTTCTAAGTTTATCTGGAAAATCATACAAGAAGGAAAAACAAAAAGTTCATCAATGGGTCCAACGCTTTCAGTTGCAACAAGCTATTCACAAACCGGCAGGAGCTTATTCACGAGGTATGCAACAAAAATTAGCCATTATTTGTGCGTTAGTTAAAGAAACAGATATTTTATTTTTAGATGAACCAACCTTAGGTTTAGATTTTCAGTCAAATAAAGAAATTATGGCAATTATTGAAGAATTAGCGCACCAAGAGCAAAAAACAATTGTCTTAACCTCCCATCAAGCGGATGTTTTAGAAACCTTGTCAGATCGAGTCTTGTTGTTAAATAACGGTAAGCAATTATATTATGGTAGCTATTCGACCTTTATAAAACAATTTGAATCTGATATGTATGAAATAGTTTTTAATTTTTTAGGAGAACCCTCAAAAGAAATAATTCTTGAAGGAGAGGAAACAGCACAGCTAGAACTACAAAATTTAATCAAACAAGGGTACCAAATTAATAGATTTGAAAAACGTAAGAAAAACATTGAAGAAATTTTAAGGGAGGTTTATCATGAAAATTCTACAAGCATTCGTTGGTGAACTTCGTAAATATTTATTTGAAATTAAAATGTATTACCCTGACCAAATTGTGAGTACAGTGGTTACGATTTTTATTTTTATTGGTATGGGATTAATGAGCGGAAACACGTCGGAAAGCTCTTTTTATATTGGATTTGTCTATTGGTTTTTATTAAGTAGTTTAATTGGCGAAGCCTCAGTTTCAACTTCTAGTGAAAAACAAATGGGTGTTTTGGAACAATTAATGATTCAACCAATCGGTTTGAAAAAACTAATTTTAATTCGTTCGAGTATTTGGGGTGTCGTTAATTTAGTGAAAGTTCTTGTAGCACTTATTATTTTAAAAGTGATTTTAAATTTAACTTTAGGCTTCCATATGCTCTTGGTTCCTATTTTTTTTATTGCAAGTCTCGGAATTCTTGGGTTTACGATGCTTTTGTGTGGCCTAACGTTAAAGTTTACTAAAACAGCTTCTTTTGAGTCGATTATTTCATATGGAATAATGATTTTATCAGGTGCGATTTTTCCTCTGGGATTATTACCTAATTGGCTTCAAAAAATAGGTCAATTACTACCTATTACTAAAGGAATCAAAATTAGTCAAACCTTGATTCAAGGTGAAGCAATTTCTAGTGGAGAATATCTATTATTTATTATTATTTCTGTTAGTTATCTGACTTTAGGAATTTTAGCGTTTGATAGTATTTATGACAAGAGTAAATCTGCAGGTGTAGATCGTAGATATTAACAGAATAAGCTGACTCTCTTAAAAGTTTATTGAAAAGTAAACTTTTAAGAGCTTTTTTATTTCCAAACATTTTACGAGAATATTTTAAAATTTAGCGTATACTTAATATAAGCAAGTTAGGAGGGCTTATTTATGAAACCATATGTTTATGTAATCAGTGATATTCATGGACAAGCAGATTTGTTTGATGCCTTACTCACAGACTATGACCCAGTCGAGCATCAGCTAGTTTTAATTGGTGATTTAAACGACCGTGGTCCGCATTCTAAAGCCTGTTTTCTCAAAGGAAAAGAACTTGTCGAGCAACACGGCGCTGTTTATTTACGAGGCAATCATGAAGAATATTTTTTGCAGTTTCTTCAAAATCCAGAGGACTGGTTTGCAGGATATGTTCGCAATGGTGGCAAGGAAACAATTGAAAGTCTCTTGCATCCAGGAGCTACTGCAGAATACTCACCAACAGAAATGGCCTTAATGATCCGTAGTCGCTATCCAGAGTTAATTGATTTTTTAACAAAACGACCACTTTATTTTGAATGGCAGCATTACTTATTTGTGCATGCTGGGGTTGATTTAACGATGGAAGATTGGCGGCAAACAGCACCTAAGGATTTTTTGTGGATTCGTGAACCCTTTCATCAAGGGAAAAATAATACAGGCAAGACCATTGTTTTTGGTCATACCATTACTCCGATGTTACATGGTGATATGCAGACCACGGACCTTTGGCAAAGTGATGGAAAAATTGGGATAGATGGTGGTGCTATTTTTGGCGGCTCTGTACATGGTGTGATTTTTAATGAAAAAGGCATTGTCCAAGATATCGAATATCAAAAACGCACCCCTGCGTGGCAACCAGAATTTTGATTCCTTAATCGCACGAATCAGTTACCTCACTTCTATATTTAGAAGCAAAAATATGCTAAAATAGATAAGTATGCATAAGAAAAGAGGTATCTAGTTAATGGCAGAAGCTTATAACGAAGAAGTAGTAGCGCTACTTCAAAAAGAATTGACAACGTATCGTTCAAAACAAATAACAACGGTTTTAACTTTATTAAATGAAGGAAATACAGTTCCTTTTATTGCCCGTTACCGGAAAGAAATGACTGGAAGTTTAGATGAAGTCCAAATCCGTGAAATAGAAGAACGTTATCATTATTTACAAAACTTGAAAAAGCGGAAAGAAGAAGTTCTCCGTTTAATTGAAGAGCAAGGAAAACTAACAAAAGAACTCAAAACAGATATTCAAAAAGCAGTAAAAATGCAACAAGTGGAAGATTTATATCGACCATATAAACAAAAACGTCGGACTAAAGCGACTATCGCGAAAGAAAAAGGGTTGGAACCATTAGCAGATTGGTTGCTCTCTTTACCTGAAAACGCGGATATCTTAGCTAAAGCGGCTACTTTTATTAATGAAGAAAAAGAAGTTGCAACCGCCGAGATAGCCTTGCAAGGTGCTCATGAAATTTTAGCAGAACGTATTAGCGATGAACCAAAATACCGAACATGGTTACGTGATTATATGGTTAAACATGCGCAATACGTTAGCGTAGTTAAGGATGAAGAAAAAGACGAAAAGCGGACCTATGAAATGTATTACGATTTTGCAGAACCAGTTAGCAAAATGGTGCCGCACCGTGTCTTAGCAACGAATCGTGGTGAAAAAGAAGACATTCTAAAGGTTTCCCTTGTCGCTGATGAAACAAAAATTAATGATTATTTCCAACGTCAACTAATCGGCAAACAAGCAACAAGCTTAGCTGCTCCATACATTGAGGCTGCTTATTTAGATAGCTATAAACGATTCATTGGACCAGCGATTGAACGGGAGATTCGCAATGAATTAACAGAAAAAGCTGATGAACAAGCGATTGCAATTTTCGGTGAAAATTTACGTAATTTATTATTACAGTCACCACTTAAAGGAAAAGTTGTTCTAGGATTTGACCCGGCTTATCGGACAGGTTGTAAATTAGCAGTTGTCGATGAAACGGGTAAAGTTTTAGCAATTCAAGTGATTTATCCACATAAACCAGCGACTGCTGCGAAACGTGAAGCCGCTGGTCCAGCCTTTAAAAAAATCATTGAAGACTATCAAGTGGACATGGTAGCTATTGGAAACGGAACGGCAAGTCGTGAATCTGAATTGTTTGTGGCAGAGCAATTAAAAGCGGTGAAGCGGGACGTCTTTTACGTGATTGTTAATGAAGCAGGGGCTTCCGTTTACTCTGCGAGTGAAGTGGCTCGTAAAGAGTTTCCTGATTTACAAGTCGAAGAACGAAGTGCGGTCAGCATTGCACGTCGTTTACAAGATCCGTTGGCAGAATTAGTAAAAATTGATCCCAAAGCAGTCGGGGTCGGTCAATATCAGCATGACGTATCACAAAAACGTCTTGCCGAGCAATTGGATTTTGTTGTAGAAACTGCGGTAAACCAAGTTGGTGTTGATGTGAATACAGCGAGTGCTCAACTTTTACAACATATTTCTGGCTTAAATAAAACAACGGCGCAAAACTTAGTCACTTATCGTGATGAAAATGGTGTCTTTACAGCACGAAATCAAGTCAAAAAAGTACCTCGTTTAGGACCAAAAGCATTTGAACAAGCAATTGGCTTTTTACGAATTCCTAATGGCAAAAATGTGTTAGATAACACTGGCATTCACCCAGAAAGTTATCCAGTAGCACAAGCAATTTTAGAAAAAGCAGAGATTGCTTCTAAAGAATTAGGGACAGCAGAAGCTATCGAAAAATTGAAACAGTTACCAGTGAATCAATTAGCTACTGAGTTAGAAGTAGGTTCAGAAACACTCACAGATATTATTGCTAGTTTAATCCAACCAGGTCGTGATATGCGCGATGAGATGTCAGCGCCACTTTTACGTAAAGACGTGTTGACGATGGAAGATTTGAAACCAGGAATGGAAATGCAAGGGACTGTTCGAAACGTAATTGACTTTGGCGCGTTTGTCGATATTGGTGTGAAGCAAGATGGCTTAGTCCACATTTCTAAGTTAAGTACTAAATTTGTTAAGCACCCAACGGATGTTGTTGCGGTGGGGGATGTAGTCACAGTTTGGGTAGAAGATGTTGACTTGAAAAAGGGGCGTATTAGTTTAACCATGTTGCCTCGTGCTGATAGAAAAGAGTAACAATGAAAGAGTCTCAACCAGTCTTGATGACAGATCAAGCGCTTCAAACGCTAGTGGAAAAAATTTCAATCGTATTTTTTCAGAAACCTTTTCTGCATCAAGCTACATTTAATCGGCGGTTAAAAACTACGGGCGGTCGCTATCATTTAGCTTCGCATCACCTGGATTTTAATCCGACTGTCTTTTTAAAGTATGGACAAGAGGAACTGGAAAAAGTCATTAAGCATGAGTTATGTCACTATCATTTACATTTAGCTGGCAAAGGCTATCAGCATAAAGATAAGGACTTTAAAGAGTTATTGGCTAAGACTGGCGGTGCCCGTTATGCACCGCCTCTAGTAGAACGGAAAAAAGCAGTTTTCCATCAGTACCAATGTCAGTCTTGTGGAGAAGTCATCCTCAGAAAACGACGAATTGATACGACACGATATGTCTGCGGAAAATGTCATGGGCGTTTGTCCTGGCAAGCGAAAAAAGAACAAATCTAACGATTCTGGTCTTTGTTATCTTGACAAAGACCAGTAATTATTTTAGGATAAATAAGTGCTCTTAAAATGCAGATGTGTTGGAATTGGCAGACAAGCATGATTGAGGGTCATGTGGACAGATGTCCGTGTGGGTTCGAGTCCCATCATCTGCATCAACTAGTATAACAAGAGGTCGGGACAGAAGTGTTTAACTCCGAGAAATAAGAAGGAGTTGCTTCTGTTCCCGCCGTTTATCAGTTTTTGAGCGTGGAGCAAAAATCCAAAGTGATTTTTGTCCCACGCTCTTGTTTATTACGGAAAAACCATCAATTTTTTATTAAATTCTGATATTTATTATTGCTTTTTCATTATAGTTGGCGTAACTTTAGAGTATAAATTTGTGAAGCGAGGGAGTCCGTGTGAGAAATTTTAAAAAATCTGATAAATTAAATAACGTAAGTTACGATGTCCGTGGTCCTGTTTTAGAAGAAGCAGAACGCATGCAAGAAGAGGGCATACGTATTTTGAAATTAAATACAGGGAATCCAGCGCCATTTGGTTTTGATGCCCCAAATGAAATTGTGCGCGACATGATTGTGAATGTTCGCGATTCAGAAGGTTATTCCGATTCAAAAGGTATTTTTTCTGCAAGAAAAGCGATTGAACAATATTGCCAATTAAAAAAATTTCCTAATGTAACGATTAATGATATTTACACTGGTAATGGCGTGAGTGAACTAATTACCATGTGTATGCAAGGCTTGTTAAATAACGGCGATGAAGTACTTGTGCCAATGCCAGACTATCCTTTATGGACTGCTTCTGTTTCTTTGGCGGGCGGTACACCCGTTCATTATATTTGTGATGAGCAAGCAGAATGGTATCCAGACATTGATGATATAAAATCAAAAATAACTTCGAATACAAAAGCAATCGTTATTATCAATCCCAATAATCCGACTGGTGCTTTATATCCGAAAGAGTTATTACTAGAAATTGTCGAAGTGGCACGTCAAAATGATTTAATTATTTACTCCGATGAAATTTATGATCGTTTGGTCATGGACGGTTTGGTTCATGTACCGATTGCTACATTAGCTCCTGATTTATTTGTCGTAACATTGAATGGTTTGTCAAAATCACATCGAGTGGCAGGCTTCCGATGCGGTTGGATGGTGTTAAGTGGAGATAAATCACGAGTAAAAGGGTATATCGAAGGGCTAAATATGCTTGCTTCCATGCGGTTATGTTCGAATGTGTTGTCACAACAAATCATTCAAACCGCATTAGGCGGCTATCAAAGTGTCGATGATTTACTTTTACCAGGTGGCAGAATTTACGAACAACGAGAATTTATTTACAATGCGATAAATGATATTCCTGGTTTATCAGCCGTGAAGCCTAAAGCAGCTTTCTATATTTTCCCGAAAATTGATACGGCCAAATTTGACATTTATGATGATGAAAAATTTGTTTTAGATTTCTTACACAAACATCATATTTTATTAGTCCATGGTGGTGGGTTCAACTGGCAACAACCAGATCACTTCCGTATTGTTTATTTACCGAAAATGGAAGACTTAAAAACTACAGCAGATAAAATGCGTGAATTTTTAAGTACCTACAAACAAAAATAAAAGAACTACCAAAAAATAGCCTCTAACGAAGCTATTTTTTGGTAGTTCTTGTTTTATCAACAATACTATTCTGCGGTTTCACATGCTTTTTTACTAATAATCATTCGGTTGGTATATTTTTCTTCCATATCAGGACTAGGATTTGCTACTACGATGAGATAAGAATTTTCATACTCCTTCTCCACAAAGCCTGAATAATTTGTTTTTTCCCAAATGAAGTGAACCTTTTTCTCTTCGGCCATACAATAACACTCCTTTTTAATAAAAATGAACCTATTTATTTTCTAAGAAAACCTTAGATAATGTTCTTGCAGTATATTATGCAATAAAGTACAATAAAAGCATAATGCGAATTCGCATATTTTGACAAAATCCCCATTTTGCAAGGAAAATGGCCGATATAAATAGGAGCTATTGTGATGAATTCTTTAGGTGCAGTTATTAAAGAAATTAGAAAAAATAGAAAATTGACACAGAAAATGTTATCAGAAGACATCTGTTCGCAAAGTGTTTTAAGTCGCATTGAAAACAATGAAGAGTTGCCAAACGTTCTCGTAATGCAACAACTTTGTGATCGTTTAGGTGTGACGGTTGACCAGATTATGCGTTATAAATCTGGTGATGTGCATGTTGTTACGTATTCATTTGAAAAAATGGCTGAATATTTTCGCCATAAAAAATATCAATTATTATTAAATTATTTAAAGGAAAATCGTATTGAAGAACAATTGTATTTAGATACGGACTGGCAAAAATATTATTATTATTTAGGTAGTTGTGAATTGTTTGTTCTAAATGATTATGAAAAAGCTATTGCTAGCTTGCGTAAAGGGTTATCTTTCACCTATAAAGCCGATAAGTTAAATGTTTCTGATTTAGAGATTCAATTAATTAGTTGTCTAGGTGCTACTTATGGTTACATGGGCAATCGAGTAGAAGCAGAACGATTTTTAAGTTTGAGTATTCATTATTTTAATCAATTGCCAAATGAACGCAGTAATGCAGAGTTAACGAAAATATTTTTTAATTATGCTGATTTCTTATTCAAAAATTATACAGAAAAAGATGCCGAAATTTATGTGGATCAAGGAATTACTTGGGCCCGCAAAAAAAATAGTTATTATTATTTAAGTGAATTATTAAATCTAAAATATTTAGTTTTAATGAGAAAGAATAAACACGAAGAAGCAGAACGTTATTTAAACTTAGCACAACAAATGAAAAATGTGGAAAGTGGCAATCTTTAAAAAATCCTCAGAATTGCTTAAAAGGTCTACACCATTTCTTGACTTTTGTACTGATTAAGAGTACTTTTGAAGTAAGTAAAATAAAGAAAGAAGGATGAAGATGAAAACATTTATCTTTGCAGACAAGTTCTTTTTAAAAAGCGATGTTAAAGGACCTGGTTATTTAGAAATCACGGATGGTATCTTTGGTAATTATACAAAAGATGAACCGCAAGGGGACGTAAAAATTATTCGTGAGGAAGGCAAATGGATTGCCCCAGGTTTAGTGGATACTCACATTCATGGTTACATGAATCATGACGTAATGGATAACGATGCAGAAGGCATTAAAGTGATGTCTGAAGGCTTATTATCTTGTGGTGTAACTTCATTTTTACCAACAACGTTAACTTCAAGTAAAGAACGTTTAACAGATGTTGCACGTACGATTGGTCAAGTCTACCAAGAAGTACCTGGTGCAAAAATTCAAGGGATTTACTTTGAAGGACCTTTCTTTACTGAAGAACATAAAGGCGCACAAAATCCAAGTTATTTTGGAGATCCAGACCTTGATACATTCCACGAATGGCAAGAAGCTTCAGGCGGAATTATTAAGAAAATTGCGTTGGCACCAGAACGTAATGGTGTGAAAGAATTTGTTGAAACCGTTACAGATGAAGGTGTCGTTGTTGCTTTAGGCCATAGTAATGCGACCTTAGAAGAAGCTGATGCGGCAGTTGAAGCAGGCGCTAGCGTTTTTGTTCATGCATATAATGGGATGCGTGGCTTAAATCACCGTGAACCAGGGATGGTTGGTGCATTGTTAACGTTACAACACGTTTTCTCTGAATTAATTTGTGATGGACACCATGTACATCCGCAAGCGGCTGAAGTATTGATGGAAAAAGCGGGCCATGATCACGTTGCGTTAATTACAGACTGCATGATGGCTGGCGGTATGCCAGATGGCAACTACAATTTAGGTGAATTTCCTGTTGTGGTAGCAGAAGGAACGGCTCGTTTGGATACTGGGAACTTAGCAGGTAGTATTTTAAAACTAAAAGAAGCAATTAAAAATGTAGTTGATTGGGGTATTGCAACACCTGCACAAGCAATTATGATGGCTTCATTAGTTCCTGCGATCAGCTGTAAAATTGATGATCAATGCGGTATGATTGCAAATGGTCGCGATGCTGACTTTATCGTATTAGAACCAACCATGGAATTAGCAGCCACTTATTTAGATGGCGTAGAACGTTATCGAGCATAAGACACAAGAAAAAGCTTGCGGAAATTTATCCGCAAGCTTTTTTTATAATTCTTTTGGTAAAATCGCAGAAGTGATTTCTTTGTTTTCATAGGCAATAAAAAAATCGATTAATTGCTTGTCAAATTGCTCAATATCCTCTTTGTAAAGGGAGCTAGGAATCACAAAGGTTTGCTCTAGGGTGCCTGCTAGATAATCGCCATCTAAACTTTGGGCGACAACTAAAAATTCTTGTTCGCGCCAATGTTCCACATCTGTTTCAGAAATGGTTTCCGGAGAGGCTAAAAATTTACAATTTTCGACAAACTGTTCATCAATTTCTTCACTGAAAGTTAATTCAGCATCCTCTTCTTGAGGTTGAGAGAGGATTGCTTGCAAAAATGTTTGTGGTTTTGCATCGGGTAATGTTTCTTTTAGCTGTTCAAAATCCAATGAAAGTTCCTCCTTATTGTTTGTTTAAAATAGTTACTGAAAAATCAATGGGTGAATTTGTTTTAAGGCTTTTGGCTTCTAAGATGATTTTTTCAGCCAACAAATCGTTTCCGTTATATACAGGTGTCACGCGATAGCGAACGGTTTCGCCGCGATCAAGAGCTGCCCGAATCTGATTTTCATATTTCGTCATATAAGGAGTGTTGACAGGATTCTGATACAAGGTGGTTAAGTTACGTGGATCATCACCACTGCCTCCCATTTGACGGCCGATTAGGTGGCCACGCGAATGATTAGCTTTTCCTGAAATGAAACCAGCTGGTCGAATATCTTTATTAGCGGAAGTTCCTGTATTGACCATTGCGGGTTTTAATAGCGCATCAGCGCCTGTCGCTCGTTTTAGACGATCTAGTGAATGATAAGTAATCCAGCCGTTTGAGCTATCCTTTAATTCCTCTGCTGAAAATGTGGCTTTACCATTATCAATGGGTCCAGGATTATCTCCTTTTGGTGCTGGTGTGCTTGAGGGGGTGGTTGTTTGTGGTTGGACATTAAATAAATCTTGTAAAGCATCAGGAACTTTAACGCCAACCGCGCCTAAAATTAAAATGATTAATGCGCCAATCAGCATGATGGTTGAATTAAATGGTGGTTTCTTCTTTCTGTTTGCCATAACGTGCTCCTCTAATTTTATACTTGCAATAGTCCAAATTTAAGTGGACCATCTTTTCTATTATACGTAAATTTGCTAAAAAATCAAAAAAGGCTTTTCTTTGAAAGACTTGTTTTCTCAGATATGTTACTATTTTAATGTAGAAGGGAAGGGATAGTGGATGGCCTATATTGAAGTCAAAAATGAATACAAGCGTTACCAAATGGGAGAGACAACTATTACTGCGAATGACGGCATTTCTTTTGAAGTGGAAAAAGGAGAAGTAGCGGTTATTTTAGGCCCCAGCGGTGCTGGAAAATCAACTGTTTTAAATATTCTTGGTGGAATGGACAGCTGTGATGAAGGGGAAATTATTATTGATGGCACAGATATCGCTCAGTTTTCAGAGAAACAATTAACCACTTATCGACGAAATGATGTCGGGTTTGTTTTCCAATTTTACAATTTAGTCCCAAATTTAACGGCAAAAGAAAATGTCGAATTGGCTTCGCAAATCGTTGCGGATGCGTTGGATTCGACCAATGTTTTACAATCGGTGGGTTTAGGGGAACGTTTAGATAATTTTCCAGCGCAACTTTCTGGTGGTGAACAACAACGAGTAACCATCGCCCGTGCGATTGCTAAAAAGCCCAAGTTACTTTTATGTGATGAACCGACAGGAGCACTGGATTATGAAACAGGGAAACAAATTTTAACTATTTTGCAAAACACTGCTCGTGAAACTGGAACGACCGTCTTAATTATTACCCACAATTCAGCCATTGCAGAAATGGCCGATCGGGTAATTCGAATTAATGATGCGAAAGTTCGCGAAATGACTGTGAATGATCAGCCTAAATTGGTTGCTGAAATTGAATGGTAGGTGCCTAAAATGAAGAAAACAGCGCTAATTAAAACAAGCTTACGTGAAATTAGACAATCTACTACACGGTTTTTATCGATTATGGGGATTATTTTCCTTGGTGTAATGGTTTTTGTTGGTTTGAAAGCTACTGGACCAGATATGATTAAAACCGCGAATAATTATTACCAGAAAGAGCAGCTTCCAGATGCGCGAATAATTTCTACAATGGGACTGGAAAAGAAAGATTTAACAACACTACAGTCTTTAAAAGATGTCGAAACAGTTGTGCCGCGGTATACAATAGATGCCACGATTGGGCCGCAAAATAATGCAGTAAAATTGTTTGGCTATCGAAAAAATCAAGCAGGATCGGTTAACTATCAAGTAGTTGACGGTCGGTTACCTAAACAAACAAATGAAATTGCATTAGATACATTAGCGAAAACTAGATATGACTATAAAATGGGTGATAAAATCACTTTAAACGATGCAGCGATTAAAGAAAAAGGACTGACGCAAACCCATTTTACTGTTGTCGGATTTATCAATTCACCAGAATATATTGATAATACATCCAGGGGAACCACAACGGTCGGGTCTGGAACGTTAAACTTTTTTGGCGTGGTTTCGGAAAAAGCCTTTGACAGTCAACGGTATCCAGAATTGCTAATCTCATTTCGTTCATTAAAACATCAAAATACGTATTCCTCTGATTATGAAAAGAAAAGAGAGCAGGCCTTAAATCAAGTAAAAGAGGCACTGAAAAATCGGCCAGAAGAACAGGTTGCGGCTCTGCGTGATTCGGCTCAGCCGGACATTAACCAAGGTCGGCAAGCGCTGGAAACGGGAAAACAAGCACTTGCGCAGTTGGAGCAACAACCAGGAATTCCAGCTGAGATGCTTGAAAAGCAAAAAGACGAATTGGCTAAACAAGAACAACTGTTGGCTGAAAAAGAAACAGAGCTAGCCAATTTGAAAGCCCCAACGTATTATTATTTTACTAGGGAAGACAATCCAGGATTTTCTGAATATCAAGATAATGCTGATCGGATTTCTTCTTTAGCCACGCTGTTCCCGTTGTTCTTTTTCCTAATTGCGGCATTAGTCAGCTTAACTACCATGACACGTATGGTGGAAGAAAAAAGAATGGAAATTGGTAGTTTGAAAGCTTTAGGTTATCGTAATCGTGAAATTGCTTCGATTTTTATTACCTATGCAACGGTTGCTAGCCTAACAGGTGCATTATTAGGATTGGCAGTTGGCTATTATCTATTCCCTAAAATAATTTTTGATGCCTACGGTCAAATGTACAATATTCCTGATTTAGTTACACCGTGGTACTTAAATTACAGTTTATGGGGCATCATTGTAGCCTTAGCTTGTACTGTGGGAGCGGCCTTAGTGACATTAAGAATCGATTTATTAAGTACCCCAGCTACCTTGCTAAGACCCAAAGCGCCGAAAGCAGGCCAACGGATTTTATTAGAACGAATCCGCCCTTTATGGCAACGCATGAGCTTTATTCAAAAAGTGACCGCTAGAAATCTGTTCCGCTATAAACGACGGATGCTGATGACCGTTATCGGAATAGCTGGTTGTATGGGGCTGTTAATTGTTGGTTTTGGTTTACGCGATTCAATTGTGGATGTCGCTACAATTCAATTTAATAAAATCTGGCATTACCAAGCAGTCGTGACTTTTAAAGAGCAAACAACACCTGAAGAGACAAAAGAGTATCAAGAAACGTTGCGCAAACTGGATGGTTTGAATAAAACAATTCCGTTATATTCAGAAATCTTTAAAACGAAGGGCAAAGGCGCACCAACTCAAAATATTACTCTTTATGTGCCACAAGATCCTTCGAAAATGGCTGATTTTCAGTTATTTAATGATCGAGTCACTGGAGAAAAATATTCCCTCAACGATGACGGTGTAATCATTAATGAAAAATTAGCTAAATTATTTGGCTATAAAGTCGGAGATCAATTAAATTTAGAAAATAGTGATAATCAAACCTATCACGTGAAAATTGCCGCGATTGCAGAGAACTACACGGGTCATTTTGTCTATATGACGCCGAAACTCTACCAGACGATGACGAAACAGAAGCCGGAGTATAATACAGAATTCCTACTTTTTGACAAAAAGTTATCCTCAAAACAAGAAACCTCAATCGGAGAGGCGTTGACAAAACAGCCGAAAGTGTTGAACATTACGTTTTTAACTGCGATGAAAGGTTCGTTTGATGATATGCTGAAAAGCCTTGATATTGTCATTTGGGTACTAATTGCTGTTTCTGGTTCTTTAGCGTTAATTGTGTTATATAATTTAACCAACATTAATGTTTCTGAACGGATTCGAGAACTTTCCACGATTAAGGTTTTAGGATTTTACGATCGTGAAGTCACTACCTATGTTTACCGTGAGAACATTATTTTAACGTTCATTGGTATTATTGTTGGCTGCTTCTTTGGGAAAATTTTGCATCAGTATATTTTAGCAACCGTTGAAGTTGATTTAATTATGTTTTCGCCAATTATTCATTGGCCAAGTTATCTATATTCCGCAGTCATCACCATGTGTTTCACGTTGTTTGTGATGGTCATTATGCATCGGAAATTGAAGAAAATCAATATGATTGAAGCGTTAAAATCAAATGAATAGCACATTTCAAAAAACGAGGAGTCCGTAGAAGTTCGATAATTCTAGGGCTGCTCGTTTATTGTTGCTTCTTTTATTAAGAAAAAATAGGTCTTAAGATGTATCTTTTGAGATTTATTTGGAAATTACTACTCTTTTTATTTAAAAATTGGTACACTATTACTAGGTTATAGCACAGAAAGGAGTGTGGGAAAAGTGTTAGAAGGTCTACCATTGGAAACGGTTTATTTTTATGCATTAGTGGGGAGCGCGGTCCTCGCTTTTTTACTAATTATTTTTGGGGATGTTTTTAATTTTGATGGACCGGTTGACCCAATGCTGATTATTCCATGGATTGCTTTTACCTCGCTGTTTGGGTACCTTGGGGAAGAATTAACAGCGGTAAATAGTTGGCTTATTTTAATTGTCAGTGGTATTCTTTCAACCATTATTGTTTTCTTCCTAAATTTTTATGTGTTGGTCCCTTTGAAAAATTCGGAGGCCACAATTTCTATTTCGGAAAAAGACATGGAGGGTCGTGTTGCTACTGTGATTACCCCAATTCCTGTCCGGGGAATGGGCGAGATTCAATTGAAGAGTGTCACAGGTTCGTTAAGTCGACCAGCAGCATTTTATGTGCCACAAGAAGTGGCTGCGCCAAGAGGTAGTGAGGTATTGATTATTGAATTGAAAGAACGGGTTTGTTATGTCATTCCTTACGAAGGCAGTCTAAAAATATAGAGTAGGAGAGAAGAAAATGGGGATTTTGTTACCGATTATTATTGCAGTTTTAGTATTATTAATGTTATTAATTGTGTTTGTTTCTAAATATCAGACAGCCAAACCTGATGAAGCGTTAATTATCAGCGGGAGCTATCTAGGCTCTAAAAATGTTCATGTAGACGAAGGTGGCAACAAAATTAAAATCGTTCGTGGCGGTGGTGCGTTTGTCTTACCAGTGTTCCAACGTTCAAATCGAATTAGTTTGCTTTCAAGTAAATTAGATGTTTCCACACCAGAAGTGTACACAGAACAAGGGGTTCCTGTGATGTGTGATGGGACATCAATCATTAAAATTGGTTCGTCAGTTGAAGAAATTGCGACAGCAGCGGAACAATTTTTAGGAAAAACAACGGAAGAATTAGAAAATGAAGCACGTGAAGTATTAGAAGGACATTTACGTTCGATTTTAGGTTCAATGACAGTGGAGGAAATTTACCAAAACCGTGATAAATTTAGCCAAAGTGTACAAGAAGTTGCCAGTGTTGACTTAGCTAAAATGGGCTTAGTTATTGTGTCGTTCACAATTAAAGAAGTTCGTGATAAAAATGGATACTTGGATTCATTAGGGAAACCAAGAATCGCTCAAGTTAAACGTGATGCAGATATTGCTGAAGCAGAAGCTTTGAAAGAAACTCGCATCAAAAAAGCGGAAGCAGAAAAAGAATCACAACAAGCGGAATTGCAACGTCAAACAGAAATTGCAGAAGCTTCAAAAGAAAAAGAATTGAAATTAGCGTTATACAAACAAGAACAAGATATTGCCAAAGCCAAAGCAGACCAAGCCTATAACTTGGAAAGCGCGCGTGCACAACAACACGTGGTGGAACAAGAAATGGAAGTCAAAGTTGTTGAACGTCAAAAACAAATTGAGTTAGAAGAAAAAGAAATTACGCGTCGTGAAAAACAATACGACTCAGAAGTGAAGAAAAAAGCCGATGCAGATCGTTACGCACGCGAACAAGAAGCTCTTGCTCAAAAAGCACGCGAAGTAGCAGAAGCCGAAGCAGAACGCTTCAAAGTTGAAGCATTAGCCGAAGCGGAAGCCAATAAAACGCGTTTAACAGGTCAAGCGCAAGCCGAAGCTATTTTAGCTCGTGGTGCAGCGGAAGCCGAAGCCAAACAAAAGATTGCTGATGCCTTCAAAGAATATGGTGAAGCAGCTGTGTTAAGTATGGTGATGGAAATGTTACCACAATTAATGAAAGAAGCAGCACAACCATTGGGCAACATCGACAAGATTTCAGTGGTAGATACAGGCGCAGGTGGCGAAAATTCTGGCGCCAACCGTATTACCAATTATGCAACAAACTTGTTGGCTGGTACACAAGAAACACTAAAAGAAACAACGGGCCTCGACGTGAAAGAGCTAATTGAAAACTTTTCTAAAAAAGGTACCTCAAATAGCGTGAACTATCATGCAACAGAAGGTTCAGAAAAAGAATAGAAATCAGCCTTTAAGGAGTAGCGAATCGCATTTCGTTACTCCTTAATGCTGCATTGAAACGATAAACGAACAATCTGACAGAGAAATAGCGAGTGCTTGTTTTGTTTCAAAGATTCTGATAACATAGAGTTCTTGGAGGGATAGAGATGTCAAAAAAGAATAAAGATATTGAAGTACGTGTTGAAGAAGAAAAAGCCCAATACAATGGAGCAAACGTTTTAATGAACAAATTATTTATTGGTAAAAAAGAAATCGGTCGTGTCATTCCGCAAAATGATAAAAAATTCATCATTGAAATTGATGGCAAGCAAGAAGGTACAGCAAAAAATCTGGACGAAGCCTTTGAAACAATTATTCGTCAATGGAATTTAAGTGAATAAAAAATAAATAACAATTTTTTTAAAAAAAGGGTTGCTTTTTTCTGGAAAAGATTGTATTATAACTAAGTCAGGTCGTTACAGCGACAATGACTTTTTGGAGGAATAGCGAAGTGGCTAAACGCGACGGACTGTAAATCCGTTCCTTAGGGTTCAGTGGTTCGAATCCACTTTCCTCCATTTTCTTTTTGGGGTATAGCCAAGCGGTAAGGCAACGGACTTTGACTCCGTCATGCGTTGGTTCGAATCCAGCTACCCCAGTTTTCAGAACATTTCTGGTAGAGAGATGTTCTTTTTTTGTATAATTATATAACAAAAATGAGGTAAGATTTTCCTCATGTACAGGCTAGAAAAGTTTTCATTTATATAAGAATATGCTAAAGTATAAAGAAAGAATAGTCTGGAGTTGATAAGAATGAACTTTAAAGAAAAAATTACAGAAATGGTTGAAAATGTTTACGATTTAGCACGCGATGGTAAGTATGATGTCAAAGTTGACTTAATTCCTCGTAAAAAAGGTAACATCAAAAGTGGTGTTAAAGTCACTTCTTCAAGAAATACAGCCCACAATATCAAATGGCGTTCAAAAAACTAACTCGTCTTTAACAGAAACACCGGAGCAGACAACATTATTGTCTACTCCGGTGTTTTTATTTTTCTAATTCGATGCCTAAGACAGTTAAATGCCCATTACCAACTAATTTGATAACTAATTGGGCTAAGTGGTTGGGTGTCATATCCGTCTCGCTAGTAATCCACCAATGAAGGGTACCGATGAAGATAGAGGTCATGTATTCAATAACAAAATCTATCGGTACATCAATATCATTTTCGGTGATACGCAACTGCGAAAAAATCGTCGCATATTTTTCTTCGATAATTTCAGCTAAGCGTTTTCGAAAGTGTTCGTTGAAATTATTGTCCATGATAGTTAAGAAGAAAGATTTGTTCTCTTGAATATTAATATAGAGTTGCGTCAGAAGTTCTTCAATGTGCTTCACGCGGACACGGTTGCCATTAACCAGTTGTTGCGAATCAAGAATAGCGGTAAAAGCACTAAGCGTAAAGGTGAAGATTGCATCATATAAATGCTGTTTGTCTTTAAAGTGAGCATAAAAAGTCGCACGATTAATCATAGCTTCATCAGCAATATCCTGAATCGTCACCGCTTCGTAGCCTTTCGTTTCTACAAGTTTAAAAAAAGCTTCAATAATCATTTTTCTGGTTCGTTGTACTCTAAGGTCTGTTTTCTTTGCCATCATAAATTCCTTTCGAGATAGTCAACATTCGCGGAAACTTTGTTGTTTATCTCACAAAATAGGGTAAATTGCTTGTTGCAAATCATTTAGAACCTTTCTAAAATAGGTATATCTATTATAACAAACAGTTTGTATAATAATCAACAAACTGTTGGGAAATGAAGGGGTATTTTAATTGATGGTTATGAGAGCAGGGATTGATGTTGGGTCAACGACAGTAAAATTAGTATTTTTAAATAAACAAAATCAGCCTATTTTTACAAAATATGAACGCCATTTTTCAGATGTCAAAGCAGCAACGGAACGCATTTTAAAAGAAGGGCTAGCAAGGATCGGTGCAGACCAACCTGTGACAATGAGCATAACTGGCTCTGGTGGTATGGGGCTGGCTGAGGTATTAGGGATTCCCTTTGTTCAAGAGGTTATCGCGTGTACACGAACTGTTGAAACAATAATACCAGAAACGGATGTTGCTATTGAACTTGGCGGAGAAGATGCAAAAATCACTTTTTTTGATGGTGCTTTAGAGCAACGAATGAATGGTAGTTGTGCAGGTGGGACAGGCGCCTTCATCGATCAAATGGCTGTTTTACTTAAAACGGATGCCAATGGAGTGAATGAATTGGCGAAGAATTATCAAACTATTTATCCGATTGCTTCCCGCTGTGGGGTTTTTGCCAAAACGGATGTTCAACCTTTAATCAATGAAGGAGCAGCGAAAGAAGATATTGCGGCGAGTATTTTTCAAGCGGTAGTTAATCAAACAATCGCCGGGTTAGCTGCTGGTCGCAAAATTAAAGGTAAAGTAGCGTTTTTAGGGGGACCTTTATTTTTCATGTCAGAATTGAGAAAACGGTTTATTGAAACCTTAGCAATTCAGCCAGAAGATGTTATTTTTCCAGAACAACCGCAACTGTTTGTAGCAATGGGTGCAGCACTTTATTCAGAAGATGCAGCCGAATGTACATTGGAAGAATTAATTCAGCGCTTAGTGAACAGCCAGGCTACTGATTTACAGCCGAGCGACACGTTACCACCGTTATTTAACAGCGCAGAAGATTTAGCAGATTTTCGAGAAAGACACGCGCAAGCCCAAGCAACGGAGAAACCTTTATCTCAACATACTGGCGTGGCCTTTTTAGGGATTGATGCAGGCTCAACAACGACAAAAGTCACATTGATTGATGAAGATGGTCATTTGTTGTTTTCTTTTTATGGTAATAACCAAGGGCAACCTTTAGAAACCACCATGACAGTACTGAAATCACTTTATCAACAACTGCCTGAAGAAGTTTTTATCGGAAAAACGGCTGTTACAGGATATGGAGAACAGCTAATAAAAAATGCGTTAAAAGTCGATATTGGTGAAGTTGAAACGATGGCCCATTACAAAGCAGCCAACCATTTTCAGCCAGGTGTGGATTTTATTTTGGATATCGGAGGACAAGATATGAAAGCGATGACCATTAAAAATGGCGTGCTTTCCTCGATACAATTAAATGAAGCTTGTTCTTCTGGGTGCGGTTCTTTTATCGAAACCTTTGCGCAATCTTTAAAATATAATGTGAAGGATTTTGCTTTGGCGGCTTTAGAATCGCAAGCGCCGGTTGATTTAGGTTCTCGGTGTACTGTTTTTATGAACTCAAAAGTGAAACAGGTTCAAAAAGAAGGGGCCTCTGTCGGCGATATTTCTGCTGGACTATCTTATTCAGTCATCAAAAATGCCATTTATAAAGTTATTAAGGTTCGCCGACCTGAAGAGTTGGGAGAAAAGATTGTCTGCCAGGGAGGAACATTTTACAATGAAGCGGTCTTGAGAGCTTTTGAAAAAATTAGCGGTCGTGAAGTGGTTCGTCCTTCTATTGCTGGTTTGATGGGGGCTTATGGGGCAGCGCTGATTGC
Source organism: Enterococcus sp. AZ129 (assembly GCF_051714505.1). Classification (NCBI taxonomy): domain Bacteria; kingdom Bacillati; phylum Bacillota; class Bacilli; order Lactobacillales; family Enterococcaceae; genus Enterococcus; species Enterococcus sp. AZ129. Next base: position 1,169,906 of record NZ_JBIORY010000001.1, read on the forward strand.
TTTGGACGCTTATGAAATTGGGGAAGAAACCACGCTTCTTTCTTTAGGAGAGTTAGCGGCATTTACCTCTGAAAAGGAATTTACTCATTGCGGCTTGTGTGAAAACAATTGCCAGTTAACGGTCACAGTGTTTTCAGATGGGCGCCAATTTATTACGGGAAATCGCTGTGAACGTGGTGCACGAATTAAAATTAAACGAGAAGAACGCAAAGTGAATTTGGTTGATTATAAGTACCGCAAGTTATTTAAGTACCGACCTTTGCGGGAAAATAAAGCGTTTCGTGGGCGCGTGGGTATCCCTAGAGTCCTAAACATGTATGAAAATTATCCTTTGTGGCATACATTTTTTACTGACTTGGGCTTTCGGGTCGAATTATCGCCACGTTCTAATAAGCAAATCTATGAACAAGGCCTTGAAACGATTCCCAGTGATACGGTTTGTTACCCAGCGAAAATGGCGCATGGACATATTCAAGCATTAATTGATGCGCAAGTGCCAATTATCTTTTATCCTGGTGTCGTTTTTGAACAGCAAGAAACAGTGGAAGCTGATAATCATTTTAATTGTCCAATTGTGCAAAGCTACCCAGATGTCATTCGAAATAATGTGGATGCCATCAGAGAGGGCCAAGTAGATTATCGAAATCCCTATCTTAATCTAGCGAATGAAGCTGCAGTTGCCAAAGTTTTAGCTGAAAATTTTGCTGATTTAGGGATTTCCTTAGAAGAAATTCAAACAGCGCTGCATCATGGTTATCAAGAATTAGCAGCTTTTAAAAAAGAAATTCAAGAAAAAGGCGAAGAAACGTTAGCCATGTTAACTGAAAAAGGCCAGAGAGGGATTGTCTTATCGGGGCGACCGTATCACTTGGATCCAGAGATTAATCACGGCATTGCCGAAGTCATTACACAGGAAGGATTCCATGTCTTGACAGAAGACAGTATCTCGCATCTTGGAGACGTGCAGAATTTACGTGTGGTGAATCAATGGGTCTATCATTCTCGCTTATATGCGGCGGCTAAAGTAGTGGCTAAGACGAAAAATTTAGAACTTGTCCAACTGAATTCCTTTGGTTGCGGCTTAGATGCTGTGACAACCGATCAAGTAGAAGAAATCATGGATCGGTCTGGCAAAATTTATACAGTCCTCAAAATCGACGAAGGCGCGAATTTGGGTGCAATTCGTATTCGGTTGCGCTCCTTGAAAGCGGCTGTCAATGAGCGGGAGAAGCAACAGTTTGTTCCGCATATGCAAATGGAAGAGCCAGAGAAAATTGTGTTTACAAAACAAATGAAAAAAACACATACTTTACTGTTACCAATGCTTAGCCCGATTCATCAATCTGGATTAGTCGATGTAGCATTACAAGCTTCTGGCTATCATGTCGTCTGTTTGCCTGCGCAGGATAAAGAAGCCGTGAATGTCGGGTTAAAATATGTCAATAATGATGCGTGTTACCCAGCAATTATTTCTATCGGACAACTAGTCGAAGCTTTGGAAAGTGGTCAATATGATTTGGATAATGTCAGTGTTTTAATGACGCAAACGGGGGGCGGTTGTCGCGCAACGAATTACATTCCATTATTAAGAAAAGCCTTAAATGATGCTGGTTTTTCTCAAGTTCCTGTAGTTTCAGTTTCGATGGGTAATAAAGGGGTCGAATCCAATCCAGGATTTAAATTTACGTTGCCAATGATCAAACGCTTAGTAGTTGCCTTTTTATATGGTGACTTATTCGAACGAGTAGTTTATCGAACAAGACCTTATGAAACAGAAAAAGGAATGGTGGATCAACTGCACCAAGATTGGCTAAAAAGAGTGGAAGCCAATGTCCGGAATGGTTCGCTGACACAATTTAATCACTTCATGAAAAAAATTATTCGGACGTTTGATGAAATTCCTTTACAAGAGATAAAAAAACCAAAAGTCGGTGTGGTCGGGGAAATTTTAGTGAAATATTCGCCGACAGCGAATAATGATATCGTGCGTTTGCTAGAAGAAGAAGGTGCTGAAGCAGTTGTGCCAGATATTGTTGGCTTTATGAACTATTCTTTGTACAATCAAATTTGGAAATACGAAAATATGGGCATGTCAAAACAAAGCAAACGTTTAGCAGAATTTGCGATAAAAATCATTGAATTGGTAGAAAAACCAATGGATAAGGCATTGAGAAAATCTGTCCGTTTTGATGGTATTCATTCCATTTATGATATGGCAGCAGATGCAAGTAAAATTTTATCAATTGGCAATCATACGGGTGAAGGTTGGTTTTTAACAGCTGAAATGATTGAGCTCTTAAAACACGAGGTGAATAACATCGTTTGTATGCAGCCGTTTGGATGTTTACCAAACCATATTGTTGGAAAAGGGGTCGTGAAAGAGCTACGACGTCAATATCCGCAAGCAAACATTGCGGCGGTGGATTATGATCCAGGGGTATCTTTGGTCAATCAGTTGAACCGAATCCGTTTGATGATGGCCACAGCGAACAAGTTGTTGAAAGAAGAAAATGTAAAAAGATAATAACTAATAGAAATTCGTTTAAAAACATTTGGCTTGATCACTTTTTACTGACTAAGCCAAATGTTTTTGTTATAAAAAGAAAGCATACAACTAGACCAACTTTGATAAAAATTCCAATTCCTCTTTTATTTATCATTTTTTGGTTGTTTACACGGTCTATACCAGTTATAATAGAAGAGGAGATGAATGAAGAGGAGGAAGCGTAAATGGTTCAAAATATACCAATTTATATTCAAATTCACGATAAAATCAAAGAAGATATTGAAAAAGGTGTCTGGAGTATCGGGGATCGTTTGCCCTCTGAGCGAGAATTAGCCTTGAAATTTGATGTTAGTCGAATGACCTTACGCCAAGCCATTCAGACTTTAGCAGACGAAGGGATTTTAGAACGAAAAATTGGTTCAGGAACATATGTAGCACGTAAGAAAGTTCAAGAAACAATGACAGGTACCACTAGTTTTACAGAAATTACCTTGTCTCAAAATCGCGTTCCTTCTAGTCGGACGGTGTCTTATTTTGTAGCGAAACCTAGTTCTAGTGAGATGGAAAAATTACAACTAGGTCCAGAAGATTCAATTTTACGAATGGAAAGAATTCGTTTTGCGGATGACATTCCGATTTGTTTTGAGGTGGCGAGCATTCCTTATTCATTGGTCTCGCAATATGGCAAATCTGAAATCACGAACTCCTTTTATAAAACACTTGAAGCCAAATCTGGCCACAAAATTGGCCATTCTAACCAAACAATCTCTGCTGTTCAAGCATCGGAACAGATCGCAGAATATTTAGAGATTAAACGAGGCGATGCGATTCTGCGTGTGCGCCAAGTATCCTATTTTGAAAACGGACTACCTTTTGAATATGTTCGTACGCAGTATGCAGGAAGTCGATTTGAGTTTTATTTAGAGAAGTAGAGAAATGATAAGTATGGAAAAATGCCAAGAAATAGGCTGAGGTAAGATATTTTAACCTCCAAAAGTTGTATCTGAAAAATACAATTTTTGGAGGTTATTTTTTATGAACTTATCAGGTAGAATTCAAATTAAAATTAGTGAAAGCATCTCAATTCAAATAAATATTGAATAGAGTAGCAAATCTGAATACCAGAAAAGTGAGATGGTTTGTCCCGCTATAAATATTGTTAAAAATAAACTTATAATAGCTGCTAGTTTATTTGCTTTTATTCTTTTTTTGGCTGTAGTTCATTTTTGTCCATTTTTTACATTTCTTTTTTAAACTGATAAACCGACATAAGTAATCTGGATAAAAATATCAAAAATTCAGGTTACTGACAAACATTTAATTAGCATCTAAAAAATAATCATGTAAATTAAATGAGCAACGAAAACATCTGTTAGGGTGCTATCAATTTTTTTAAAATCTACATATGATTAAAACTTGATGCTATAATGTTACTAGTAAGGTTAATGTATACCATAGCAGTATTTGAGAAAAGTAGAAGTGTTTCTGATGTTAGATATGTGGGCTGTGTGTTGACTGATTTTCCTTTGAAGTTGAATAATAAGTTCGTGAATAATCGGAAATACTATATTTTTTCTGGTGAACAGATGGATTAGTGAAGATTGATACTGAACAGTCAATTGTTTTAAAAAAAGTGATTTTCAAATGGTAATAAAAGTATATTTAAAGGAACTCGAATTTTCAGAAAGTAGCTTCAAACTTAGTTTGAAAGAATAGCTTTCGGCTATAAAAAAAGTTAAAAGGAGCCTGCCATGTTACAGAAATATATAGAAATTTTAACAAGAGACGAGGCCATCTTTCGTAAAAAGCCAGATGGAACAGAAGTAAATTATTTTCTATTTCCAGAGTTTGAAATACATATAAATAGCTTGCCAGGAAAAACTGTGCAAGGTTGGCATAAGCATCACGAAATCGAAGAAGTTTTACTTGTGCAGTCAGGAAAAGTGAAAATAGAAGAGGTAGAAAATCAGCAAATTGTTTCAAGAATTTGTGCAGAAGGAGAACTTATTCGGATGCATAATAGTCTTCATCGGATTAGTAATCCTGATACGTTATCTGCATCATTTACAGTATTTCGTTTTGTTCCACAAGGGCAAAATCAACAAGAATGCATAAAAAATGATAAAGAAGAATTCTCTGATGCGGCAGTACAACAGCTTCTAAAAATCAATGATTCGTTGTGATCGTTATTTTTAAACTTTTCTTTTCCCTCTCCTAGAAAACACAAAACCGTGGTACAATAACTTACGTAATAGACACACCTACTCCGAATGTCAAAAAAGGGCAGAAAAGTAGACAAGAAATTGTTTAAGGAGTAAAGTAAACTTACTTAAAATTTTGGGGGAAATAAAATGTATGATGTAATTATCATTGGTGCCGGTCCTGCTGGGATGACGGCAGCACTTTATGCATCACGGTCTAATCTTTCTGTATTGATGATTGAACGCGGTGCGCCTGGTGGGCAAATGAACAACACTGCTGAGGTAGAGAATTACCCAGGCTTTGATTCTATTATGGGTCCAGAATTGGCCTATAAAATGTATGAAAATGTAGAAAAATTTGGTACGGAAAATGCGTATGGCATTGTGATGGGCATCGAAGACCACGGATCCTATAAAGAAGTGATTTGTGATGACAAATCTTATGAAGCTAAAGCGGTAATTATTGCAACAGGCTGTGAACACCGAAAATTGGGTGTAAAAGGCGAAGAAGAATTTGCTGGCCGTGGTGTTTCTTATTGTGCCGTTTGTGACGGTGCTTTCTTTAAAAATAAACGCTTAGTAGTTGTTGGTGGCGGCGATTCTGCAGTTGAAGAAGCAATCTATTTAACACAATTTGCTTCTGAAGTAGTGATTGTTCACCGTCGTGATGAATTGCGTGCGCAAAAAATCATTCAAGATCGTGCCTTTGCAAATGAAAAGATTTCCTTTGTTTGGGATACAGTTGTCGAAGAAATTGTTGGCAATGAAATGGTCGTGACAGGTGTGAAAGCCCGGAATGTCAAAACAGATGAAGTTTCTGAAATTGAAGCAAACGGCGTGTTCATTTACGTGGGGCTAGATCCATTAACAGAACCATTTAAGAAAGTTGGTATTACGAATGAGGCTGGTTGGATTGAAACAGACCAAGAAATGAGAACAAAAATTCCTGGTGTTTATGCCATTGGTGATGTCCGTGAAAAAACATTGCGTCAAATCACGACAGCGGTCGGTGAAGGCGGTATTGCTGGACAACAAGTATTTAACTATATTGAAGAATTAAAATAAAAAAATGCTTTTGCCTTTAAGAATAAGGGCAAAAGCATTTTTTTAATAGGTTCCTTTAATGACAAAATAAGAGCCGCGAATGGTTCCAGCTAATTTTGATTTTTGACGAGCAAATTTGAATTTTCCTTCAAATTCTGCAGGGATTGCCATACCATCTGAAAGTTTAAACCCAACGGCGCGTTTGCCTTCCTCAGCTAATGTGTACATCACGTTAACTGCTAAGCCGTTTTCATAAAATACATAGGCCATTTTTATGCCATCTAAAGTGAAAGAAGAAATTTCAAGTGGCTTGTAAGGGAAATGTAATTCTCGTTCTAATAAAATTTTTTCAATCCAGGCCAATGTTTCTGGAGCTTCAGAGGCAGGGACGGTCGTAAAGCGATGTTTGTATTTATTCCAAAAATAGCGAGCTTCATTCGCTCTTAGTCCAGCAAGGGCAGGTGCCACTGGTGAACTTTCTAAACCAATAGTGGCTACTTCTTTAAAATCAACTGTATAAACCATGAATTGATACTCCCATCTTTTCTTTTAAACTAAGTATAACGGTAGCAGGGGTAACGAACAATTATTATTACTTAAAAGAATGAAATTGGGACAGAACGATCGGCTTCAGAAAATGTTAAGGTTTCCGAATGCGTAGGTTCTGTCCCAAAGAGTATTTTAAGATTTGGTTATTTCGTGATAAGTTATACGCTTGTACTTATTTATTGGCATCTAAGGTAACTTTTTCATCTGCCGTAGTCGTTTTAACATCTACTGTATAAACAAGTTTATTGTTATTTTTGGTTAACTTCCAAGTCAAAATACGTGGAGAAAGTCCTCCAACTTCTTTTTTTGCTTTGGCTAAAACGTCGTTAACAGCGCCTAATTCTTTGACTTCAGCAGCTGAAAAGGCTGTCTCGTTTTCGCCAAGTTGATTTGCTTCAGTATTTTTGGTGACTTTTCCTGTTTCAGGATTCACGTAAAGTGTTTCTGTATCGTTGGTAAAGATATAGCTGTAGTCACTTTCTGGTTTTGTATCAAATTGGACATTTACTAATGGTTTGCTGTTGCCGGCTTCTTTTTCGTAGATTTCAGCAGCTTGCTGCAAACTAACTTTGTACTTTGTATCCGTGACGGCATCTTTTCCTACGCCGCAACTAGCTAAAATAAAAATAGCTCCTAAAAGTGAAAAAAATAGTAAAAATGGTTTTTTTAACATGAAATTACCTCGTTTCCTTTTATTAAGTATTCACAATCACTTAGTATACGGAGGTTTTATAAGAAATACAAATAAAAAACAATCCTTTAAGAGAAATTAAAGGATTGTTTTTTTGTTATTTATTCTGCACGTAAAGCAACTGCCGCATCTTTTTTCGCTGCCATTCGGGCAGGAATATGGCCACCAATCATGGTTAAGATTGTGCTAATTACAATCAAAATAATCCCGTGAATTGGATTTAAGGTGGCAACATTTTCTAAATCAGTCAGGTTATAGAGCACTGCATTGATCGGAAATGTTGCGAGAAAGGCAATCACAACACCAAGAATACCAGAGGCAACGCCTAAAATAGCAGTTTCGGCATCGAACACCCGGGTAATATCTTTTTTACGAGCTCCTAACGCTTTCAGAATACCGATTTCTTTGGTCCGCTCAATGACAGAAGTATAGGTGATGATTCCAATCATAATCATACTTGTTACAAGGGAAATCCCAGCAAATGCAATCAGCACATAGGTGATGGCATCCATTAAACCACCTGTTAAGCGGGTCATTGTTCCAGCTAAATCAGAATAGATGATTTGGTCTTTTTTATCTTTTCCTTTGTTATAAGCATCTAAATAATCAAGAATTTTATCTTTTGATTTGAAATCGTTTGGATAAATCATAATACTTGAAGGAATTTCATTCGCTCCTAAATAAGACAACAGGTTTTCTTTCGCGGAAGCATCTAATGTTTCGTTAGTCATAACGTTAGTGTTGCTGGCTTCTTGCGCTTTAACAATATCAGAGGTTTTGTTTTTGGCAATCATATTAGTTGAAAGTGCATCGCTATAAGCAATTCCAGGTGCTAATAGATTCATTGTTGAAGAATCTTTAATTCGCAAAATCCCTGAAATTGTTAATTCGGTATTTTCTGGGTTATCGTAAACAGCTTGCAAATCTTGGTTAGGAATGAAGTTGCCTGTCGGTAATTTGGTGTAAAATGCATTATTATTGGCTAATTTCATTTTTGTGCCAACAATGTCTGAAAAGGCAATCTTTTGATTATCTTTCACGTCAAAGCCAAGATTTTTTAAAGCATTAATATTGGTGGTATTGTTACTATCAACGATTAAAACGACATCGGTTTCTTTTTCTGGATAATTTCCTTCAAGCAACGAGTAATTGTCTTTTAAGAAATTGTTTTTTCCATTTTCTAGTTGTTTAGGAAAAGCAGAAACGCCGACGCCAGTTTGGGCAGCCATCATAGAAGCCATCGCGTTTGATTGGCCGTCGGGTGCATCGTTTGAAAATTTGACAGCTTGTGCTTTCCCGTTGATTTCTCTTAATAAGTTCATATTGACTAGACGAGTATAGCCGATATTATTACTTAATTCAGGATCAATGTGATTGACATAGTCAATAAACTTTTGATCAATTAAATTCGTGTGTTGCGCACGGTCCGCATCGCTAATTTTAGCAGTCACTTCTTTTTCTTTCGGGAAGGTGCCTTTTTTGTCCTGATTATTGAAACTTTCTGGATCTTGATCGGTCGCTATTTTAGAAATGGTAATCGGAAATTGCGCTAACGTTTCCGACTGAGTTTTATCAATTTGTTTCTGGAATCCTGTTGAAAGAGAAAGGACAATCGCGATACTGATAATTCCGATACTTGAAGCAAAGGCGGTTAAAAAAGTTCGCCCTTTTTTAGTGCGGATATTATTAAAAGATAAACGCAGCGCAGTCGTGAATTTCATTTTGGTGCGTTTCAATTCGAAAGGTTCTTTTTTTTCATGTTCAATATGAGGACGCGAGTCATGACGAATTTGGCCATCTGAAAATTCAATAATTCGATCAGCGTATTCATGAGCTAATTCAGGATTGTGGGTCACCATAATGACTAATTTTTCTTTCGAAAGTTCTTGGATAAGTGCCATAATTTGCAGGCTAGTTTCTGAATCCAATGCACCAGTTGGTTCATCACAAAGTAAAATATCGGGATCATTAGCTAAAGCGCGAGCAATGGCAACCCGTTGCATTTGACCGCCAGATAATTGGGAAGGTTTTTTATGGATATGGTCCTTCAAACCGACACGGATGAGTGCATCTTCGGCTTTTTGGCGTCTTTCTGCTTTTGAAATACCACTCAGTGTCATACCAAGCTCGACATTATCCAAAATCCCTTGATGACTAATTAAGTTGTAACTTTGAAAAATAAAACCAATTGAGTTATTCCGATAAGCATCCCAGTCGGCTTCTTTAAAATTTTTTGTTGATTTGCCGTTAATGATTAAGTCACCAGAATCGTAATTGTCCAATCCGCCAATCACATTCAACATCGTCGTTTTACCAGAGCCGCTGGGACCCAGAATGGCTACAAATTCTTGTTTTCGAAAAGCGACAGAGACGCCATCTAAAGCTTTAGTGGTCGTTCCGCCGACAGTATAATATTTTTTTATCTCTTTGAGTTCTAGCATATTTTTCGCATCCTTCTTCCAATTTATCAACAACACAACCTTAAGTTAGTGTATAACGTAACATAATAGTTAACAAAAATCAATCATTACCATTTGATAATCAAGTGAATTTAGTATACACTAGGTGGGAAACGAGGGAGAACATATGGATAAAGAGAAGCATTCATCAAATTTAGATATTAGTGTCTTTACTGAAATTTTTTCATATATGAGCCAATTGCTTTTTAAAGACCTAGACTTGGAGGATCTAAAATTAACCAAGTTAGACATGTTAATTTTATTAATTGTGGCAACAAATGAAGGAATTAGTATGACGGAGTTAGCCAACCAAGTAGGAACGTCGAAAGTTCAAGTGAGTCGCTCTATTGCGGGGTTAGAAGAACGAGCGATTGTTCAACGTCGCCATAATCAAGAAAATCGCCGCGTGGTTAATGTTTATACGACAAAAGAAGGCGAGAAGCTCTTTAAGCAAAAAGAAAATCAAGTAAAACAGCAACTATCTGAAACGCTTAGTGTTCTTTCGTTAGAGGATTATCAAGAAGTCAATCAACACTTTTTGGCGGTCATGAAAATTTTGTCCAATTATCAAGCGCTACGAAGAAAAACGTGTAAGGAAAACAACGCCAAAAAATAAAAAACATCGTTTGGCTATAAACCAAACGATGTTTTTTTCTAGCCTTTGACAGAGCCAGAAGTCACGCCTTCTACATAGAAACGTTGCATTAATATAAATAAAATAGTAATTGGAATGGCAATCAGCACACATCCTGCTGTAAAAGCCATGAATAGTGAATTGGCTGTTGATTTGGTCATCATCGAAAAGAGACCAATCGCAACGGTGTAATTTTCAACTTTATCACCCATAATAACTTTTGCGAAAATAAAATCCATCCAAGGGCCCATGAAGGCGGTTAAAGAAGTATAGACAATAATTGGTTTCGACAATGGCAACGTAATTTTTGTGAAAATTTGCCACTTGTTGGCACCGTCAATCATAGCCGATTCGTCTAAAGCCATCGGAATGGTATCGAAGAACCCTTTGGCGATGTAAAAACCTAGCGCCGAACCTGCAGAGTAAACCAGAATTAAAGCGAATAAACTTTCAGTTAAATTTAAGGCTTTTAAAATATAGTAAACGGCAATCATGCTCATAAAACCAGGGAACATATTTAAAACGAGCGCCACTTTTAAAAATGGTTTTCTTAAGCGGAAACGCAACCGTGACAGCGCATAAGCCATTGCGATTGTAATAAAAGTTGATAACAGACAGCTTGCGATGGAGACGAACAAGGTGTTCAAAAACCAACGGACAAAGGGGAAGTTGCCAGTCTGATTTGTTAATAATACTTTATAATTTTCTAAAGTGAATGTTTTGGGAATGATATAGGGAACAAATGCACCGCCTTCGCCACGAAAACTTGTTAAGATAATCCACACAATGGGGAACATCCAAAAAACTGCTAAAATGGTTAGAATGATGTAAACGCTGGTAAGTGCAGTGCGTTGTTTTTTCTGGTAACTTTTTGCTTTAGCCATAAGTTACGCCTCCTTAAATGAATTCGTCCGTGTATAGGCAATTAAACTGAAGACTGCGGAGAGAATGAAGATTAAAATACCAATCACAGAGGCTAAATTGTAATCCATTGTATCGACAGTCAATTTGTATAGCCAGGTAACTAAAAGGTCAGTTGAGCCTGCACCGTAGAAGTTAGAATTGGCTGGACCACCGCCTGTTAATAGATAAATGACATTGAAGTTATTGATGTTGCCAATAAACTGTTGAATCAGCGCCGGGGTCATCACAAATAGAATTTGTGGAAATGTAATACTTTTAAAAATTTGCCATTTATTGGCACCGTCAATTCTAGCTGCTTCGATTTGATCTTCAGGAAGATTTTGGATAATCCCTGTAGAGATTAACATCGTAGCAGGAATACCAATCCACATATTGACAACAATAATGGTTAATTTTGCCCAATTCGGATCTGTTAAGAAGGGGATAGAAGAATCGATTAAGCCCCAATTTAACAACAGAGCATTGATAGGTCCGGAACCATTTAAGAGGTTTCGCATAATTAAAAGTGAAACAAACGGAGGTACGGCCATCGTGATAACAAAAATAGTCCGCCAAAACGCTTTATATTTTAAGCCTTTTGTATTGATAAGCAAGGCTAAAATGATTCCAAAAAAGAAACAAGTTGCGGTTGCGAAAACAGCCCAAATCAAGGTCCAGCCAAGTACTGGAAAGAACGTTGAAGCCATATCGCCTGTGATTACATTACCTAGATTTGCCAATCCAACCCAAGTAAAAAGGTTTTTCGGTGGTAAATGGTTATGGTCGTAGTTGGTAAAGGCAATTGAAATCATATATAACAACGGCAAGATGGTAAAGAAAAGAACGCCTAGTAAGGGGATCGTCATTAAAGTTGCATGGAAACGTTCGTTTAACAAGCTACGTAAATCATCCATAGTTGTTGGAATTTTTTTGCCGGCTGTCTTTAATTCATATAGGTGACGGGCGCTTTTTAAATTGATTACATATAAAATGATTAGCGATAAACAGACTAAAATTGCTGCAATTCCGAATAATAATAAGAGCATTGAATTATCGCCTTCTTTTAGAACTTCAATCCCTAAAGAATCATCATATACTAATCCTTGCTGTTGGGTCCCTAGTGTTCCTAGCATCATTAATGCGTGGAAACCATTACGGATTAACCAATAGATAAAGCCAATTTCAGCTGTTAAAAAGATGATTCCCTTTAACCACTGCTTGTTGGCGAAGTTTGCAGCACCCATAACTAAAAAAGATAGTTTTGTAGCGAAGTCGCCTTTTTTAAAGACCTCTCGAAATGACGTCTGGGCTTTCTTTTTCTTGAACATCTTCGTTCACTCACTTTCTACTTAAATAAAAAAGATAGAGGAAATGGGACAGCAGATTGAAGCTCGTCCCATTTCTTTACTCTTTTTATTCTTTTGCTTCTTTTGATGTGTCTTGGACTAATTTATCTAATTTTGCTTGATAATCCGCAGGTTTGATATTGCCTTTGTACGTATCATTGATCACTGCATCCATCGCAGGCCAGAATGAAACGATTTCTGGGATTTTTGGCATTACCACAGAGTGGGTTGGTTGCGCCATTTCTAAGATAGCTTTTGCAACAGTATCTTGTGTAATTTCTTCGTTTGTTTGTAATTTTTTGTTTGAAGGGACAAAGCCGATTTCTTTAAAGTAAGTCATTTGTGCTTTTTCGCTGGTTAAATAGTTTGCTAATGTCATTGCGGCCAATGGTGCTTGTGTTTGTTGGTTGACAGCAAAACTACGAACGCCCAAGAAAGCTTTCATTTGTTTTTCTCCATTGCCAAAATCAATGGTTGGGTAGGCAGCGGCCCCCATTTTGTCGCCAAGAGCTTTTTCTACATCGTTTTTAGACCAAGGGCCGGAAAGGAAGGCATCCGTTTTGCCAGAACCTAGATTAGACAATGCTTCTGTATTTGATTGGATCACACCAGGATTATTTTTTTGATCGGCAATCCATTGTAATACTTCTATACCTTGTTGGTTGTTAAAGTTGGTACCTTTTGGATCTTCGCCATTTTCACCATATAAGTAATCGCCGTTACTCATAAATAAAGGACCAAAGATATAATTTGCGCCATCTTCGCCAAAATTGGTACCGATTTTGCCTTTTTCAGTTAAAGACTTCCAAGTTTTGATTTCCTCTGGAGAATACGTATCTTTGTTATAATAAAGAACTTGTGACTCTACGGCATAAGGGTAGGCATAGACTTTGTCTTTCCAAGTGACCCCTGCAACTGCTGAGTCGATATTGTTTTCTTTGACTTCTTTTTCATATTTTGTGTTAGGGTAAATCAGACCAGCTTCTGCCATTTGACCAATTTGATCATGTGGCATCATGAAAACATCTGCGGCAGCTTTAGGATCTTTTGCAATGTCTTTTTTAGCATCTGCCGAATTTCCAGCAGTTAAGTTAACTTTAATATCGGGGTTTTCTTTTTCAAAATCGGCGACAACTTTTTTAAAGACGCCCATATATTCAGTATCAACCCATAATTTTATGTCACCAGCTGCTTTATTTGCTGAACCGCTTTCATTTTCAGCTTTCGTTTTTTCTGCGCCACCACAGGCAGTAAGTAAAACCGCGGAAGCACTTAAAAGGATACCGCCCATTAAAATCTTTTTCCAATTCGCTTTCATTTTTGAACCCTCCAAAAATTATTTTTTACAAGTCTTATTATGCAACCGATTGCGGAAATAATCAAGTGTTTTTCATCGAGAAAGTTAAAAAAGTTTTTTTGTTATAAATAACATACTGTTTGTTTAAAGTGGTGTATACCACTAATTAAGCATTTTAAATAAAAAAATAAAAAAGGGTATACAGATGCAATCGTTTGCGCTAAAATGTGTTCGAGTATTAGAAAATACACGAAAAGCGACAATTAAAGGAGAGAATTAAATGAACACTGCTGCAATCTACCATCGTCCAGAAAGTGAATTTGCTTATCTTTATACAGAAGAAACAATGCATATTCGTTTGCGTACGGCAAAAGGCGACATTGCCTCTGTCCAATTAGTGCAAGGAGATCCTTATCTTTTAGGGAAAGAAAAGTGGTACCAACAGTCGTTAACCATGGAGAAGTTAGTATCTACGGAGTTATATGATTACTGGTTTATTGCATTAAGTGCAAAATTTAAACGCCTTTCATATGCTTTTACTTTAGTAGGGACGGATGGCTTGACGGCGTTTTATGGCGAACACGGCATTTATCCTTTAGAAGAAAAGTATTTAGCGATGGCGAATAATTATTTTCGGATGCCGTATTTTCATGAAATCGATCGTTTTAAAGCACCTGAATGGGTGAAAGAAACGGTTTGGTATCAAATATTTCCAGAGCGTTTTGCAAATGGTGATCCCGCCAATGATCCTGAAGGGACGTTGCCGTGGGGATCTAAAAGACCAGATCGACAAGATTTTTTTGGTGGGGATTTGCAAGGGGTGCTAGATCATCTTGATTACATTGAAGATTTAGGTGTTAACGGCTTATATTTTTGCCCAATTTTTGAAGCGTTTTCTAATCACAAATATGATACGATTGATTATTTAAAAATTGACCCAGCTTTTGGTGATGGCGCTACCTTTAAGCGCTTAGTCGAAGAGTGTCATCGACGGGGCATTAAGATTATGTTGGACGCCGTTTTTAATCATATGGGGGACACTTCGCCTCAATGGCAAGATGTGTTAAAAAATGGCCAGGACTCAATTTATGCCGATTGGTTCCACGTAAATGAGTTTCCAGCTAGCTATGAAGAAAGTGCTGATTTTGAAGAAGCAAGCAACATTACCTATGATACTTTTGCATTCACTCCGCATATGCCTAAATTAAATACAGCAAATCCAGAAGTGCAAGCCTATCTTTTAGAAATTGCTCGTTATTGGATTGAGGAATATGATATTGACGCCTGGCGTTTAGATGTGGCAAACGAAGTGGATCATGCGTTCTGGAAAAAATTCCGGCAAACATGTGATGACGCAAAAGAAGATTTTTATATTTTAGGAGAAATTTGGCACTCGTCGCAAAGCTGGCTCCAAGGAGACGAATTTCATGCAGTGATGAATTATGCATACACAGATGCGATTATGGGCTACTTTGTCAAGCAAGAACTGTCCTTGGAAAAGATGCTTTCTGAAATGAACAACCAGTTAATGCTCTATCGACAACAAACGAATCAAATGCAGTTTAATGTTTTAGATTCCCACGATACACCACGCTTATTGCATGAAACGAAAGAGGATAAAGAGCTGATGCGCCAAGTATTAGCGTTTACGTATATTCAACCAGGCGTCCCTTGTCTTTACTATGGTGATGAAATTGGTATGACAGGTGATATGGATCCTGATTGTCGTCGTTGTATGGTTTGGGAGGAAAATCAGCAAGATTTGGATTTGAAGGAATTTGTAAAATCATTGATTGCCCTTCGCAAAAAGTATGCGGCTGTTTTTTCTGGTGGAACAATCGATTGGACAGGCACTTCTTTTGAAACGGGGTTGATTAGACTCGCTTGTTGTTTGGATGAACAAACGATCTATGGGATTTTTAATACTGGCCAAGAGACACAATTTGTTGATAGAACTGATCGAGAAGTTTTGCTAAGTTCTTCTATCGAAACTGCTTCAGAACAGATAATGGTTTTACCAAAAGGTTTTCTTTTATATCAAGCATAATAATTAAGCAAAGGAATGTGAAGAAGAATGGAAAAACATTGGTGGCAAGAAGTCGTGGTTTATCAGATTTATCCTCGCAGTTTTAAGGATAGCAATGGAGATGGCATTGGAGATTTACCAGGAATTATTGAAAAATTGGATTATTTGGAAACGTTAGGCATTGGGGCTATTTGGTTATCACCAGTTTATCAATCACCCAATGATGACAATGGTTATGACATTTCTGATTATGAAGCGATTATGACAGAGTTTGGGACGATGGCGGATATGGATCGTCTAATTGAGGAAGCGAAAAAGCGAAAGATTGAAATTGTTATGGACTTAGTGGTTAACCATACGTCAGATGAACATCGTTGGTTTATTGAAGCGAAAAAAAGCAAGGAGAACCCCTACCGAGACTATTATGTATGGGCTGATCCTGCTTCAGATGGCGGTGTGCCTAACCGATTGAAATCTGCCTTTTCGGGTTCGGCGTGGACGTTTGATGAAGCGAGTGGGCAATACTATTTGCATTTGTTTAGTAAAAAACAACCAGATTTAAATTGGGAAAACCAACAAATGCGTCAGTCGGTTTACGAGATGATGAATTTTTGGATTGATAAAGGAATTGGCGGTTTCCGTTTAGATGTAATTGACTTAGTGGGTAAAATTCCAGGAGAAGAGATCACCGCGAATGGGCCTCATTTACATCGTTATTTACAAGAAATGAACGCCGCGACATTTGGCGGCAAAGAGCTGTTAACTGTAGGTGAAACATGGGGGGCCACACCTGAGATTGCAAAAATGTACTCTAGTCCAGAGCGTCATGAATTATCTATGATTTTTCAGTTTGAACATATGAGCTTGGATCAACAACCAGGTAAAGAAAAATGGGACCTTCAGCCAATGGAAGTTGCCAAGTTGAAACAGGTTTTTGCAAAATGGCAAACAGAATTAGGAAATGATGGCTGGAATTCTTTATTTTGGAATAACCATGATTTACCGAGAATGATTTCACGTTGGGGAAATGATCAGGAATATTGGTTGGAAAGTAGTAAGTTATTCGCTATTTTACTGCACATGATGAAAGGCACACCTTATATTTATCAAGGGGAAGAAATTGGTATGACCAATACGCCGATTACAGATATTCGTGAAGCGCGGGACATCGAAACGATTAACATGTACCATGAGTATCTAGAAAAAGGATATTCTAAAGAAGAAATTTTGCTGAAAATTAATACTAAAGGTCGTGATAATGCACGCCGGCCTATGCAGTGGACCGCTGAAAAAAATGCGGGCTTTACGACTGGTACACCTTGGATTGATGTTAATCCCAATTATCAAACGATTAACGTCGCTGCTGCTTTGGCAGATAAAAATTCACTATTCTATACGTACCAAGAAATGATTCGTTTGAGAAAAGAACATCCTTTAATTGTTTGGGGCAACTTTGAATTGCTAGAAACAGTGGACGAAGTGATCAGTTTTTATCGTACCTATGGTGAGGAACGCTGGCTTGTTGCAACAAACTTTTCTGACAAAGTTCAGCCATTTTCTGCAGACGTTTCTGTAGAACAAGTAATGATTGAAAATATGCCGACAGATGTCACTGCTTTAGCAGACTATTCGTTAGCGCCTTGGCAAGCATTTGTTGTGAAAGTGAGTCAATAAGATGGACCAATGGTGGAAAAATGCTGTCGGTTATCAAATTTATCCTCGGAGTTTTAAAGATAGCAACGGGGATGGCATTGGTGATTTGCAGGGAATTATTGAGAAATTACCGTATTTAAAAGAACTAGGGGTCGATTTTTTATGGTTAAATCCGATTTACACTTCGCCAAACGTTGACAATGGTTATGATATTGCGGATTATCAAGGGATTCAGCCAGAATTTGGTACGATGGAAGATTTTCAAGAACTTTTGGATCAAGCGCATCAATTAGGTTTGAAGATTATTCTTGATCTAGTAGTCAATCATACCAGTGATCAACATCCGTGGTTTGTTGAAGCAAAAAAAAGTTTAGATAATCCGTATCGTGAGTATTATTTATGGGCCGATGCGACACCAGAACGTATGCCGAATGAATGGCAAAGCTTTTTTGGTGGCTCGACTTGGACGTATGACGCGGGTACAAAACAAGCATATTTTCATGTGTTTGCAAAAGAGCAACCTGATTTGAACTGGAAAAATCCTAAAGTTCGTGAAGAGATTTATGCGATGATTCGCTGGTGGTTAGATTTGGGAATTGATGGTTTCCGATTGGATGCGATTAGTCATATCCAAAAAGAACCTTGGGATTTTAAAATTACCACGAATCCGTGGGCTCCATTTATGAATGTAAAAGGCATTGAAGACTATATGCTGGATTTGAAAGCTATTTTTGCTGAGTATGACATCATGACAGTGGGGGAAGCTAGTGGCGTTTCAAGTAAAAAAGCGGTGGAATGGACCAATGATGCGGGCTATCTGAATATGATTTTTGAATTAGAGCACAATGTTCGAGAAGGAAAGCCAGGAGAAGAACGGTTAAATATTTTAGGCTATAAAAAAGTAATGGCTCGCTGGCAAAAGCATTTAGGGACAGAAGGCTGGAATGCATTATATGTAGAAAATCATGATAATCCCAGAATCAATTCAATTTTAGGCAATGAAACCTCTCATTCTGCTAAGGCGATTGGAACAATCGCCTTGCTCTTGCGAGGAACACCGTTTATTTATCAAGGACAGGAAATCGGCATGGTTAATTATCCGTTTCAACAGATTGACGAGTTAGATGCTAAAGATTCTCATAACCATTATCGTTTGCTTATAGAAAGTGGCTACGATGCGAAACAAGCATTAAAAGAAGTGGCGCATTGGACGCGGGACCATTCGCGTACGCCTATGCAGTGGACGAGTCAAGAGGCAAGTTCATTCACCTCGGGGCATCCGTGGTTAGCAATTCATCCCAATTTCAAAGAAATAAATGTGGATGACCAAGAAACGGATGCGCAATCCGTGTTGAATTATTATAAAAAGTTAATTGCGTTGCGGAAAGACAATCCGGTCTTTACAGATGGACAGTTTGAACTATTAGCGCCCAATCATCCGTCTGTTTTTGCTTTTTTAAGAAAAACAACTGAGGCAACAGCGTTAGTGATTGTCAATTTAAGTGGAGAAAAGTGCCAATTTGACTTGCCGAATAAATTACTAGGCAGAAAGTGGCAACAATTATTAGGGAATCAAGATTTTACGGTGAAGAAACGGATGCAGTTAGCACCTTATCAGGCAGGCGTATTCCAATAACTGATTTGTTCTATAACGAGTGCAAGAGGCTTACTTTTAAGTGGGGCGCTTGCACTCGTTTTTAGGAACTTCAACAACCGAGAGACTCCATAAATAATTGAATTTTTACAGAAATGCGTTATACTTACTTTGGGTAAGTTATTTAATTTTTATGAAAGTAGGGGGAAATGATGCCGAAAACACGTGTAGAAGCATTTACAGATGCAGTCATTGCGATTATTTTAACGTTATTAATTTTAGAATTAAAAATTCCTGAAAAAGCAGATTGGTCTGCTCTGACTCAATCTGGACACAAAATCATTATTTATTTAATTAGTTTTGTTACTTTATTGATTTATTGGAACAATCATCATCATTTATTTCAAAGTGTCCGTAAAATTGATGGACGTGTCCTTTGGATGAATAATTTATTAATTTTGACGTTGACGTTTTTCCCGTTTGTTACTGGTTGGGTGGGTGAACATCCGTTTTCTTGGCCGCCACAAGCTTTGTATGGCTTAGTAGTATTAGGAGCTGATGTTGCTTATTATCTAGTGGTGCGGGCATTGATTCAGGCAAATGGGCCCAAATCCGAAGTACAACGTTTGTTTGGCCACTATCCAAAATTAACGCTTTCGATTGTGTTGAATATTATTGCGTTGATTGTGGGCAAACTGGTAGCGCCAATCGCTGTCCTGATTATTGATACGATTGTTTTAGTCATGTGGTTTATTCCTGAGCGAAAAGCAGAAATAAAGGAAATTTTAAAGTAGTTATTTTTTATTTATAACAAAAAAGTCATAAATCTTTTGACAAGAATGTCAAACTCCTCTATTATAAGAAGTGGATAAAAACTGAATAATTGTTAGGTGAGGCTCCTATTTGGACAAATGCTGCTGCCGCGAAAGGATCGAGAGACCCTTAGTTGGTTGAACAGGAATAATCGTGAAGGTTATTCATAATGTAGCTGATACATGTTATCTACGCCCTATAGTGCTAAAGCTCAACGATAGAGAATCTTATTTAAAGATGGTATTTTGGGACGTACTCTATTGTTGAGTAGGTCCTTTTTTGTGTGTTTGGCAAAAAAGCAATTATTCACTGGAAGTATAAATAAGAAAAAGAAAGGATGACTGTCATGGAAGACCCTGGAAGTGAACAGAGAAACAAAATACAGTCACCAACGAAAGGAGAAGATTTTAGCGCTCTTTTCGGCAGGTGACCACAACCTTGGAGGAAAAGAAAATGATGAACAAAAAAACAATGGATATGAGAAAAGCAACCAAAGATCAAGAATTACGTAAATTGGCGTTGCTTTCTGAACGGGAATTAATGATGGAATTACGGACATCTGAAAAAGGACTCTCGAATGAAGATGCCGAAAAAAGATTAGAGGAATTTGGACCAAACGAAGTTTCTGCACAAAAGCCAACCCCAGCAATTATTTTATTTTTAAGTGCATTCAAAGATCCATTTGTCTATGTCTTAGCCTTATTGATGGTCGTTTCAACTTTAACGAAAGATTTCGAAGCCGCTATCGTGATGGGCGTGATGATTTTAGCCAGTGTCTTGATTGCTTTTATACAAGAGTATCGTTCTCAAAAAGCGAGTTTGGATTTAAAAGAATTAATTGAAAACACCGCTGCAGTGACACGGGAAGGAATTACGAAAGAAATTCCAATGGACGAAATTGTTCCAGGAGACATTGTAACTTTAGCTACAGGAGACATGATTCCTGCAGATGCCGTGTTGATTTGGACCAAAGATTTATTCGTTAATCAATCGTCGCTAACAGGCGAATCCATGCCTGTCGAAAAATTTGTGGATGCAGGTGTGGATCGTCAACAAACAGAGGTTTCTGCATTAGATATGCAAGACCTAGTGTTTATGGGCACAGATGTCTTGAGTGGACAAGGAAAAGCGATTATTTTAAAAACTGGGCAACATACATTTTTTGGTGATATTGCTAAAAATGCTACAACACAACGAGGAAAAACTAGTTTTGACTTAGGCTTAGCAAAAGTCAGTAAGTTTTTATTACGAATGGTAATGATTTTGTTTCCAATCGTTTTCTTGATTAATGGTTTAACTAAAGGTGCTTGGGGCGAAGCGTTTTTCTTCGCGATTGCCGTTGCAGTTGGTTTGACACCAGAAATGTTGCCAATGATTGTTACGAGTAACTTAGCCAAGGGTGCATTATGCTTATCGAAACATAAAGTCATTGTTAAAGAATTAGCGGCTATCCAAAATTTGGGTGGTATGGATGTGCTCTGTACAGATAAGACTGGAACGATTACCGAAGATCGTGTAGTTTTGGTTCAACATTTGAATCCATTAGGTGATTTGAGTGACGAGGTTCTAAATTTAGCCTACTTAAATTCTTCTTATCAAACAGGTTGGAAAAATTTAATGGATATTGCCGTTATTAATTTTTATGAAGAGCATCAATGGAAAACGCCGTTTAAAAATGTCACTAAAATTGATGAAATTCCTTTTGATTTTTCCAGACGCCGCTTAACGGTTGTCGTGAATGCAGATGATCATCAATTGATGATTACGAAAGGCGCCGTGGAAGAAATGGAAGAAGTGTGCACGCATGCGCAAATTAATGGCGAAATTGTACCATTAAGCACTGCTGTACGAGAAGAACTACGCCGAGTGAATGTTCAAATGAACAAACAAGGGATGCGTGTGTTAGCGGTAGCTGTAAAAAAAGATGTCCATAAAGAAGCAGTTTATTCAGTTGAAGATGAAAAAGAGATGACATTGATTGGGTTTATGGGTTTTCTTGATCCAGCAAAAGAGTCAGCTGTCAGCGCTATCCGCTCCTTGCATGAACATGGTGTCAACGTGAAAGTGCTAACGGGCGATAATGACATTGTCGCCAAAAAAGTCTGTAAAGATGTAGGTATTGAAGTTTCCCATGTGTTATTAGGTTCTCAAATTGAAGCAATGACAGATGAAGAGTTGCGTGCGCAAGTGGAAGAAACTAATTTATTTGCCAAATTAAATCCGATGCAAAAATCTAAAATTATTGAATTGCTACAAGCAAAAGGTCATACGGTTGGTTTTATGGGGGATGGCATTAACGATGCACCGGCATTACGAAAAGCTGATGTGGGCATTTCAGTAGATACTGCAGCTGATATTACTAAAGATGCTAGTTCGATTATTTTACTGGAAAAAAGTTTAAATGTACTGGAATCTGGTGTGATTGAAGGACGAAAAGTATTTAGCAATATGATGAAATATATTAAAATTACCATCAGTTCTAATTTTGGGAATGTCTTTTCAATTTTAGTAGCCAGTGCCTTTTTACCATTTCTACCAATGCTTTCCTTACAACTCTTGATTCAAAATTTGATTTATGATGTAGCTCAGTTGACAATTCCTTGGGATAATGTCGATGAAGAAGAGTTATTAAGCCCTGTTCGGTGGGAAACGAACGGACTAGCGAAATTTACGGTATGTATTGGCCCGGTAAGTAGTATTTTCGATATTCTAACGTATCTTGTCATGTGGTTTGTGTTTAGCGCCAATAGTTTGGCAACTCAACATTTATTCCAAACAGGTTGGTTTATGGTGGGACTTGTTAGTCAAACGTTAGTTGTTCATATGGTCCGGACGCGGAAAATACCATTCATTCAAAGTCGTGCGTCAATGCCTGTGATGTTAAGTAGTTTAGGCGCAATCTTACTCGGTTTCTTGATTGTAGCAACGCCTATAAGAGAGGTTTTTGACTTTGTGAAACTTCCGGCTAACTACTGGCCATGGTTCTTTGGAATCATCATTGCGTACATGTTAACTGTTGAAGTAGCTAAACGTCTATATATTAAAATTACCAAGGAATGGATTTAGTAAAATCTACTGAAAGAGAAAAGAATTTGCTAAGCTGTATTACTCGTTTTGCGAAAATTTGGTGATTTTAAGCAATGAATGTTCGTGATAAAACCTAAGGTAAAGTATTTGGCAAAAAAGCGAGCCAAAAAAAATAAAAATTAACGAAAAAAACTTTGTTCTCTAAAAAATAAAAAACCGCATGCTGAGTAGGTTACTCGGCTGACGGTTTTTATTTTTTGGTTTTTTCAAGATAATTTTCATGAAAACGCAAAGTTCGGAAATCAGATTACTAGCCAGCTCGGGGATGAGGGGGCTCGGATTAATAGAACTGTTATATAATATTTTCAAAATAGAATATAACAGTTAGGAGAAAAATAGTACAGAAGAAGTGTGGAACAGAAACCGTTTTCTTGTTTGTGAAAATTATCACTAAACCGCAAAAACATGCGGTTTTGCTCTTTTGTGAAAAAATGAAGAAATTAGAGTTTTTTTCTTGCGCTTTTTCGAATTTAGTGATAATTTGTTAAGTGTAGTCGATAAAAAGTAATACAGTTTCGCACTCTGTTTTACTTTTATCGAAATTAAAGAAACGTAATAGAGAGGATTGTGTGACAAAATGGCAAAGGCTAAGAAACAAAAACCTATTGACTTTAAAGAGCTAATGGCTAAAGTCGACGCTGATTTCCCAACTTTCCAAATCTTGGATCAAGATGGAAAAATTGTGAATGAAGATTTAGTACCTGATTTATCGGATGAGGAATTAGTTGAATTAATGACACGCATGGTTTGGTCTCGTGTGTTAGACCAACGTTCTACTGCATTAAACCGTCAAGGACGCTTAGGATTCTTCGCGCCAACAGCTGGACAAGAAGCAAGCCAATTGGCAAGTCAATTTGCAATGGAAAAAGAAGACTACTTACTACCAGGTTACCGTGATGTACCTCAATTAGTACAACATGGTTTACCATTAAGAGAAGCTTTCTTATGGTCTCGTGGTCACGTAGCAGGGAACTACTACGCGGAAGATTTAAATGCATTACCACCACAAATTATCATTGGTGCTCAATACATCCAAGCAGCTGGTGTTGCTTTAGGATTGAAAAAACGTGGAAAAGAAAATGTTGTCTTCACTTATACTGGTGACGGCGGTTCTTCACAAGGAGACTTCTATGAAGCAATTAACTTTGCTGGTGCTTACCAAGCAAACGGTGTCTTCATTATCCAAAACAATGGTTTTGCGATTTCTACACCTCGTGAAAAACAAACAGCGGCTAAAACTTTAGCTCAAAAAGCTGTTGCAGCAGGAATTCCTGGTATTCAAGTTGATGGTATGGATCCATTAGCAGTTTACGCAATTGCAAAAGAAGCACGCGATTGGTCAGCTGCAGGAAATGGTCCAGTTTTAATTGAAACATTAACTTATCGTTATGGTCCACATACTTTATCTGGAGACGATCCAACACGTTACCGTTCAAAAGAAATGGATGACGAATGGGTACAAAAAGATCCATTGACTCGTTTCCGTAAATATCTAACAGATAAAGGCTTATGGTCTGAAGCAAAAGAAGAAGAAATTATTGAAAAAACAAAAGAAGAAATCAAAGTAGCGATTGCAGAAGCGGATAAAGCGCCAAAACAAAAAGTTTCTGATTTCTTGAAAAATATGTTTGAAGTTCAACCTCAAACAATTAAAGAACAAATTGCATTTTATGAAGCGAAGGAGTCGAAATAAAAATGGCACAAAAAACTATGATCCAAGCAATTACAGATGCCTTAGCTCTTGAATTAGAGAAAGACGAAAATGTCTTAATCTTCGGTGAAGACGTTGGTAACAACGGTGGGGTTTTCCGTGCAACTGAAGGTTTACAAGAAAAATTTGGTGAAGACCGCGTCTTCGATACACCTTTAGCTGAATCTGGTATCGGTGGATTGGCTTTCGGTCTTGCCTTGCAAGGTTACCGTCCAGTTCCTGAAATCCAATTCTTTGGTTTCGTTTTTGAAGTATTTGACGAAATCGTTGGTCAAATGGCTCGTACGCGTTACCGTATGGGTGGAACTCGTAATATGCCAATTACTGTTCGTGCCCCATTTGGTGGTGGTGTTCATACACCAGAACTTCACTCAGATAACTTAGAAGGATTAATCGCACAATCACCAGGTGTTCGTGTTGTTATTCCATCAAACCCTTACGATGCAAAAGGACTATTAATTTCATCTATTCGTAGCAACGATCCAGTTGTCTACTTAGAGCACATGAAATTATACCGTTCATTCCGTGAGGAAGTGCCAGACGAAGCTTATGAAGTGCCTTTAGATAAAGCGGCTGTAACTCGTGAAGGAACAGACGTATCAATCATCACTTACGGCGCTATGGTTCGTGAAGCGATTAAAGCAGCTGATAGCTTAGCGAAAGACAATATTTCAGCAGAAATCATTGACTTACGTACAGTGGCTCCTTTAGATGTGGAAACAATTATTAACTCTGTTGAAAAAACTGGCCGTGTGGTTGTCGTTCAAGAAGCACAAAAACAAGCTGGCGTTGGCGCTATGGTTGTTTCTGAAATTTCTGAACGTGCCGTATTATCATTAGAAGCACCAATCGGACGTGTATCTGCTCCAGATACAATCTTCCCATTCGGACAAGCAGAAAATATCTGGTTACCAAATGCGAAAGATATCGAAGCAAAAGCTAGAGAAATCGTCGAATTTTAATAGTTATTCGAAGTAGATAAACGAAGAATTAAACAGGTGGAATACGGCTATAGGCATGAAATGTTCAGCTACTATAGTCGTTTCCCCGCGTTTTGCTCCTAAGAAAATAGACAGATCCAACGAAGAAGGGAAGACTTAAAAAATGGCTTATCAGTTTAAATTACCGGATATCGGTGAAGGGATTGCCGAAGGCGAAATCGTTAAATGGTTTGTAAAACCTGGCGATACAATCAACGAAGACGATACGTTATTAGAAGTACAAAATGACAAATCAGTGGAAGAAATTCCATCACCAGTAACAGGTACTGTAAAAAATATCGTTGTACCAGAAGGAACAGTTGCAAACGTTGGTGACGTGTTAATCGAAATCGACGCACCTGGTCACGAAGATAACGATGCAGCACCAGCAGCTCCTGCACAAGAACAAACACCAGCACAACCTGCTGCTGTACCAACAACCGAAGCAGCTGGCGGATTTTTCCAATTCAAATTACCAGACATCGGTGAAGGAATTGCCGAAGGCGAAATCGTTAAATGGTTCGTTAAAGCGGGCGACACAATTAATGAAGATGATTCATTATTAGAAGTACAAAATGACAAATCAGTAGAAGAAATTCCATCACCAGTAACAGGTACTGTAAAAAATATCGTTGTACCAGAAGGAACAGTTGCCAATGTGGGTGACGTGTTAGTTGAAATTGACGCACCTGGTCATAATTCAGCAGCACCGGCAGCCGCAGCACCAGCTACTGACGCTCCTAAAGCGGAAGCATCAGCTCCAGCCGCTTCAACAGGCGTAGTTGCAGCCGCTGATCCAAACAAACGCGTTTTAGCAATGCCATCTGTTCGTCAGTATGCGCGTGAAAAAGACGTTGATATTACACAAGTAACTGCAACTGGTAAAGGTGGCCGTGTCATTAAAGCGGATATTGATGCCTTTGTCTCTGGTGGTTCTCAAGCAGCACCAGCTACTGAAGCTGCCGCAACAGAAGCAGCACCTAAAGCGGAAGCCGCTGCACCTAAAGCAGCGCCAAAAGCCTTTACTTCTGATTTAGGCGAAATGGAAACACGTGAAAAAATGACACCAACACGTAAAGCAATTGCTAAAGCAATGGTTAACAGCAAACACACTGCTCCTCACGTAACATTACATGATGAAGTAGAAGTTTCTGAATTATGGGATCACCGTAAGAAATTTAAAGATGTTGCTGCTGCAAACGGTACAAAATTAACATTCTTACCATACGTTGTAAAAGCATTGACTTCAACTGTTCAAAAATTCCCAATCTTGAATGCATCAATCGATGATGCAGCACAAGAAATTGTTTACAAAAATTACTTTAACATTGGTATCGCTACTGATACAGATCATGGCTTATATGTACCAAATGTTAAAAATGCTAATACGAAGAGCATGTTTGCTATCGCTGATGAAATCAACGAAAAAGCAGCATTGGCTATCGAAGGCAAATTAACTGCACAAGATATGCGTGATGGTACAATCACAATTAGTAACATTGGTTCAGTCGGTGGCGGCTGGTTTACACCAGTAATCAACTACCCTGAAGTTGCTATTTTAGGCGTTGGTACAATTGCACAAGAACCAGTTGTTAATGCAGACGGCGAAATCGTTGTGGGACGCATGATGAAATTATCATTAAGCTTTGACCACCGTATCGTTGACGGCGCAACTGCTCAAAAAGCAATGAACAACATTAAACGCTTATTAGCTGATCCAGAATTACTATTAATGGAAGGATGATTAACAAATGGTAGTAGGAGATTTCGCCATTGAACTAGATACAGTCGTAATCGGAGCTGGTCCTGGAGGATACGTTGCCGCAATTCGTGCCGCAGAAATGGGTCAAAAAGTTGCGATTATCGAGCGTGAATACATCGGAGGCGTTTGTTTAAACGTTGGATGTATTCCTTCAAAAGCTTTAATTGCTGCTGGACATCATTACCAAGAAGCACAAGATTCTTCAACTTTTGGTGTAACAGCTAAAGGAGTCGAATTAGACTTTGCAAAAACACAAGACTGGAAAGATAACACAGTTGTTAAATCATTAACAGGCGGAGTTGGCATGTTATTGAAAAAACACAAAGTAGAAATTATTGAAGGCGAAGCATTCTTCGTTGACGAAAATACATTGCGTGTTATTCACCCAGACTCAGCACAAACTTACTCATTCAATAATGCTATTGTAGCAACAGGTTCTCGTCCAATTGAAATCCCAGGATTCAAATTTGGCGGACGCGTGTTAGATTCTACAGGCGGTTTAAACTTAAAAGAAGTTCCTAAAAAATTCGTTATTATCGGTGGCGGTGTCATCGGTGCTGAATTAGGTGGCGCTTATGCTAACTTAGGTTCAGAAGTAACAATTTTAGAAGGTAGCCCGTCAATTTTACCAACTTATGAAAAAGATATGGTTAAAGTTGTCACAGACGACTTCAAGAAGAAAAACGTAACAATCGTGACTTCTGCAATGGCTAAAGAAGCTGTTGACAATGGCGATAGCGTCACTGTTAAATATGAAGTTAACGGAAAAGAAGAAAGTGTTGAAGCAGATTACGTAATGGTCACTGTTGGACGTCGTCCAAACACAGACGACTTAGGCTTAGAACAAGCGGGCGTTGAAATTGGCGAACGTGGTTTAATCCCAGTTGATAACCAAGGACGTACTAACGTGAAAAACATCTTCGCAATCGGCGACATCGTACCAGGTGCTGCGTTAGCGCATAAAGCAAGCTACGAAGCAAAAATTGCTGCTGAAGCAATTTCTGGTAAGAAAGTTGCAGTTGATTACAAAGCAATGCCAGCTGTTGCCTTTACTGATCCAGAATTGGCAAGCGTTGGTATGACTGTTGCAGAAGCAAAAGAAGCGGGAATCGAAGCAAAAGGCTACAAATTCCCATTTGCTGGTAACGGCCGTGCAATCTCTTTAGATAAAACTGAAGGATTCATGCGTTTAGTTACAACTGTAGAAGACAATGTCATCATCGGTGCACAAATTGCCGGTGTCGGTGCAAGTGACATGATTTCTGAATTAGCTTTAGCTATTGAATCTGGCATGAATGCAGAAGACATTGCTTTAACAATCCACCCACACCCATCATTGGGCGAAATTACTATGGATACAGCTGAATTGGCTTTAGGTTTACCAATTCATATTTAATAGTATCACTTTGTCGCACGACAGATATAATGCGCCTTTTGCACTTGTTGCATTAGCCACAGCAAGTGCAAAAGGTGTAAAAAAACAACGACTTTCTCGGAGTCGTTGTTTTTTTATGCTCTGTTCTTTCTTTTACGGTATTTAAGAGGTGTTTCACCCGTTTCTTGTTTAAAGATACGGACAAAATAGCTATCTTCAACAAATCCTAAATCTTCACTGATTTGGGCGATCGTTTTATCTGTCTCCAAAAGAAGCTGTTTAGCCCATGTGATTTTTAATTGTCGATAAAATTGACTAAAGGGAATACCAAACTCCTCTTTTAATAAACGACTTAAATACGTTGGTGTCAAATGAACAAGGTCTGCCAGTTCTTGTAAATTTAAACGTAGCGATTTGTTTTCCCAAAGGGCATCTAAAACCGGTTGTAATTGCTTATTTTTAGTTTGATAGGCACTTGAAGGAGTTAATTGAGCAGTTAATAAAGTTTGTTGAATATCTTTTTGGATCATATTTAATGGCTCCAGTTCTTCTTTTCGCGAACTAATCTGTAAGGATTGTTTGTACGTATTGATTAAATAATCTTTTTTGATGGCTTCAGAAATAATATATTGGCTTAGATCAGCGATTAATGTCGCGCTCTTTTCTAAGTCTGCTAGTTCTAAAACAGGGTATTGTTGATACAGCTCTTGGTGTGTTGCTAAAAATTCTTGAATGAAGGCATCATTCATGGTTAAAACCTGTTCTAACTCTTCTTGGTGATCTTCGAGCAAAACTTCACCAGCCATAATGGCTCCTACATACTGGTCATCAACAATAATGGGGATGGCCATATCAACGATATTAAAGTGACAACGGTAGATAAAAGGCTGACCAGTGCGAACGGCTTCCAAGCCACCACGAGCATCACATTTTTCACAAAGTTTCGAGAGCTCAGGGGAGTGACGTACCAGTTGGCAAAAGGGTTGAACTTGACTATGTTTCGTCACAGGACGACCTTTATAATCGACTAAAATAATGGCTAAACGAGTGCTTAAGGCCAATGATTCTTGCAATTTTTCCCACTTTTCTAAATCTAAAATATTTTTTAATTCTACAGTCATAAGGCAATCCTTCAATCTAAAGTTTAAAAATCATAATATTTTATTATTTCACAAAATAATTCTATCATTTTTTGCAAGAAAACGATACCAAAAGTTCAATGCTTTTTGGATGAAAGCGTTTTATACTATGTATGTAAACAAAATATAGGAGGCTATCAACATGAGAAAAGCATTGATTTTACCAACGAAATATGTTCAAGGGGAAGATGAATTACTAAACTTAGGTTACTTCGTTTCAACTTTTGGAAAAAAAGCGTTACTAATTGCAAATCCTGCTGACGTTGATCGTGTACGTCCACAATTGGAAGAAACAGCGAAAAAGTTTGACATTACCTTCGTAGAGGGTGGCTTTAGTGGAGAAGTAACGCGTGAAGAAACAAAGCGCTTGCAAAACGTTGGACAAAAAGAACAAGCAGACTGTATCATTGGTTTAGGTGGCGGTAAAGCAATCGATGCTTCAAAAGTCGTAGCAGAAGGTGAAAACTTAATTATTGTACCAACGATTGCGGCTCAAGATGCACCAACTTCGCATTCAGCTGTACTATATCATGAAGATGGCTCATTTGATGATTATGCTTACTTTAAACAAAGTCCAAGCGTCGTGATGGTTGATACAAAAGTGGTTGCCAAAGCGCCAACTAGATTTTTAGTTGCTGGAATGGGGGATGCCTTATCCACATATTTTGAAGCACGCGCAACACACAATTCATATTCTCGGGTTAATGCTAGTTTGCCAATGGGTTCAAGAGAAGGCTTAACGCCTGCTGCTAGCGGCACATATGCAGCTTTGGCCATGGCAAAACTTTGCTGGGAAAACCTCCAGGAAGATGGGTTAAAAGCGAAATTAGCTTGCGATGCAAATGTGGTTACTGAATCATTGAATAAGATTATCGAAACAAATATCTTACTTTCAGGCTTAGGTTTTGAAAGTGGTGGTTTAGCTGCAGCGCATGCGATTCATAACGGTATGACAGTCTTACCTGGTGCGCACAGTTATTTACATGGTGAAAAAGTAGCCTTTGCAACGATTGCACAACTTGTATTAGAAGATGCAGCAAAAGACGAATTAGAAGCTGTTTTAGACTTTAGTGCTTCTGTAGGTTTACCATTAACGCTTTCAGACATTGGTGTCGATGAAATCACTTATGAAGAAGCGTTGGAAGTAGCCAAAATTGCTTGTATTCCAGAAGAATCAATTCATTCAATGCCATTCCCAATTGTCGTTGAAGAAGTAGCGAATGCAATCATTGTTGCAGATAAAGTCGGACAAGAATATAAAACAAGACATAAATTAGATTAAGGAAGTGTCCACATGAAAGCAGATATTTTACTCGTTTCACATAGCAAAATGATTACAGATGGTATTAAAGAGATGATTGAACAGATGAACGCCAGTGAAGAAATTACGATTCATTCACTTGGTGGCACATCAGATGGTTCATTAGGTTCAGATCCAATGAAAATCATTGACACGATTAACGAAGCGGACTCTGACCGAGAATTTTTAATTTTTGCCGATTTAGGCAGTGCCGTTTTAAGTTCAGAATTAGCTTTTGATATGCTAGAAGAAGACCAACAGAAACATTATCATTTAGTCGATGCACCATTGGTTGAAGGTGCCTTTGCGGCAGCAATTACTGCAGGTGTCTCAGATGATTTGACGCAAATTTTAGCAGAAGCTCAAAATGCTGGTAAGAAAGGGTGGAACTAAATGAAAAAAATTATTAATGAACCTGGTAAAATTGTCGAAGAAATGCTCCAAGGAATTGTGAAAAGCTATGGAAACCTTGTTCATCAAGTCGAAGATTCTCGCGTGATTGCTCGCAACGACTCAAACAAACAAGTTGGGTTAGTATCTGGTGGCGGAAGTGGTCATGAGCCTGCACATGCTGGGTTTGTTGGTGATGGAATGTTAAATGCCGCAGTTTTAGGTGATGTCTTTACTTCACCAACACCAGATCAAATTTTAACAGGGATCCAAGCGGCAGACCAAGGGGCCGGTGTTCTGTTAATCGTAAAAAATTATACAGGCGATATTTTGAACTTTGAAATGGCCAAAGATATGGCTGATATGGAAGACATTCATGTAGAAATGGTCGTTGTCGATGACGATATAGCTGTCGAAGATAGCACCTATACCGCTGGAAAACGCGGCGTTGCCGGGACTGTTCTTGTCCATAAAATTTTAGGACATCATGCCCGCCAAGGTGCTTCTTTAGAAGAGCTCGTTTCTTTAGGAGAAAAGATTGTAGCAGCCACGAAAACAATTGGAGTGGCTTTAAAAGCAGCCACTGTGCCTGAAGTTGGCAAACCAGGTTTTACTTTACCAGAAGATGAAATTGAATTTGGCGTAGGGATTCACGGAGAACCAGGCTATCGTCGTGAAAAAATCCAACCATCGAAAGAGTTAGCGAAAGAATTAGTTGAAAAAACATTAAGTAGCTATGAACAACAACCACAAACAGTTGGGATACTTGTCAATGGCATGGGCGGCACGCCATTAATGGAACAATTTGTATTTATGAACGACGTGCTAACATTATTAGAAGATAAAGGTGTTCAAGTGACCTTCCATAAAGTGGGTAACTATATGACGTCTATTGACATGCAAGGATTATCTTTAACGATGATTGACTTGGCGACAAAAGACTGGCAAACAGCGCTAGAAAGCAATGTAACAACAATTTCTTGGTAAGGGTGATAAAAGATGGAATTAACAGTAAAAGACATTCAAACATGGTTAGACAATTATTCAAAAGTTATTGAAGAAAAAAAAGACTATTTAAGTGAATTAGACACGCCGATTGGTGATGGGGATCACGGTAACAACATGGCTCGTGGTATGGCTGAATACAAAATTGCGTTTGACAAAAAAGTACCAACAACAATCACGGAGACATTTAAAGTCCTATCCATGGCTTTGATTTCAAAAGTTGGCGGAGCTTCTGGTCCTTTATATGGTACTGCGTTTATGAATATGACTAAAGCGACAAAAGATTTGGAAACCATCAGTTCGCCAGAGCAATTAAAAGAAATTGTTCAGCAAGGTCTAGCTGGGATTCAGATGCGCGGCAAAGCTGAACCAGGAGATAAAACGATGGTTGATGTCTGGGCACCTGTTGCTGAAGTAATTGGAACGGAACAATTTAATGAAGAAAAAATTGAACAATTTGCTGAAGCAACAAAAGATTGGGTGGCGAAAAAAGGACGTGCCTCTTATTTAGGGGAACGAGCAATTGGTCATATTGATCCAGGAGCAGCATCTAGTGCATTATTATTTGAAGAACTAGTCAAAGTAATCAATCAATAACAGTGAGAAAAAAGTTTAGCAAGTGCCTCTCTTGAAGCGCTTGCTAAACTTTTTTATAAATAATGGTTTCTTTTGTTCATCTATGGGATAATTTAAGTAACAAAAAATAACAAAGATAGACAAATGGGGGATTTAAAGATGAAAAAGCATGTGATTGTGGGATGTTTATTAATCGTTAGCTCAATGTTTGTAAGTGCTTGTGGAAATTCGTCAGACGTGACCACGGAAAAAACCAGTGTCACAAAACAAGTCGAAGCTACGGGACAAAGCACATCCTCTTCTGTAGACCAAACCAAGTATGATGCCATTATTACAGAAGCTAAAAAGTTAACGGCAGAGGGGCAATATAAAGAATCAGAAGAAAAATTAGCTACGATCCCTGTTAGCGATTTAGGGAAACCACACTATTCGATCGTTAAAGAAACGGTTGAGAAACTAAATAATCAAAATAATGAAGGCTTAAAAAGACAAGAAGAAGTCGCGGTTGAAAAGCAAACGAAGTCGAGTCCGGCACAAACAGAATCACTTAAACCGATTCCAGATGAATTTGCTAAATGGGCAACCACGTATCTTTTTTATTATCCACGAGGAGATCAAAAGCAAGCGGGGTTAATCATTGAAGCGAATGGAGCGGTCACGCAGACGAATACGAATGGCGAAATTTACACAGGAAAAGCCGAAATAAGTGGAGCTTCGGGCACTATTTTAAGTTATGATACGACTAATTATCGCCCGACGACCCAACCAGCTACAAAATCGATTACTCCAAATGTTAAAATCACTGTTACTTGGAACAATGGCGGCGGTGTTGATGTTTATTATGGCTACGTTTCTTATTCACAACGTTTAGCTTTGACAGATGGTATCGCCGTGACAGACGGGGTCAAAGAAGTTTGGCTTTCATAAAAAGAGCTAGATATTCAAGCAAAAACTTGAATGTCTAGCTCTTTTGTTGATTGAATCGGGGGATTTAAATACTTAGTTTCGATAAGAACGAACGGTATTATTAATAGCAGAAATACTATATTTTAATTCATCTTCTAACGTTTGATCAATGTCTGTGTCTAAAGTTTCTGCAAACATGGCTTCATATTCAGCGATAGAAAGTTCTGTCCGATTATCCAGCAGTGCTAAATGAGTTTCTTTTTGTAAATGATTTTGATAACCAGCTACTAATTCACCAGTGAAAAATTCAGCGACAGCACCAGAACCATAACTGAATAACCCAATTTGATTGCCTGCGGTTAAAGTCGTTGCATTTTCTAAAAGGGAAATGAGCCCCAGATAAAGTGAACCCGTATACAAGTTTCCTACGCGACGACTATAGACGATGCTTTCTTCATAACGGGCTAAAATTCGTTCCTGTTCTGCTTCAGTTTGGTCGGAGATTTTTGCTAATAAGGCTTTTTTGCCCATTTTTGTGTAAGGGATATGGAACGCTAAAGCATCATAATCTGCAAAATCAAGACCGGTCCGTTTTTTATGTTCATCCCAGACTTGGGCAAAAGATTGGATGTAGGTTTCGTTTGACAAAGGACCATCGACCATAGGATACGGATGGCCTGTTGGACGCCAAAAGTCATAGATATCTTGCGTCAGCATCACATTATCCTCTTTTAAAGCCAAGATGCGCGGTTCACTAGAAACTAACATTGCAACCGCCCCAGCTCCTTGTGTAGGCTCACCGCCAGAATTTAAGCCATATTTTGCAATATCTGCTGCTACAACCAAAACTTTTTTATCTGGATGTAAGGCTACGTGATTCTTAGCTAACTGTAAGCCTGCTGTTGCTCCGTAACAAGCTTCCTTGATTTCGAAAGAGCGAGCGAAAGGTTGAATCCCCATTAAACGATGTAAGACAACTGCGGCCGCTTTTGACTCATCGATACTGGACTCAGTCCCGACAATCACCATATCAATGGCCTCTTTATCTTCTTTGGTCAAGATCGCTTCTGCGGCATTGGCTGCAAATGTCACAATATCTTGGCTGATTGGGTTCACCGCCATTTGGTCTTGTCCAATACCAATATGAAATTTTCCAGGGTCTACATTTCTGGCTTCAGCCAGTGCCGTCATATCAATATAATAAGGGGGCACAAAAAAACTAATTTTATCAATCCCAATTGTCATTTCTTTAACTCCTTTACGATAAATAGATTCATTATATAAAATAGCACGAAATGAACCAAAATGGGGAATTTTTGTATTAACTTCATAGATTATTAAAAAATATCTTATAAGTCTGTTAACATTCAGTAATTGGCACTTGTGATTCTGGGATTTTATGATATATTTCAAGATGGAGGTGCATTTAGTTGAAAACAGTAGTTATTATTGATGCATTACGAACACCAATTGGAAAATATAAAGGCAGCTTAAGTCAAGTAAGTGCCGTAGACTTAGGAACACATGTTACAACACAACTTTTAAAAAGACATTCCACTATTTCTGAAGAAATTGATCAAGTAATCTTTGGAAATGTTTTACAAGCTGGAAATGGCCAAAATCCCGCACGACAAATAGCAATAAACAGCGGTTTATCTCATGAAATTCCCGCAATGACGGTTAATGAGGTCTGCGGATCAGGAATGAAGGCCGTTATTTTGGCGAAACAATTGATTCAATTAGGGGAAGCGGAAGTTTTAATTGCTGGCGGGATTGAGAATATGTCCCAAGCACCTAAATTACAACGATTTAATTACGAAACAGAAAGCTACGATGCGCCTTTTTCTAGTATGATGTACGATGGGTTAACGGATGCCTTTAGTGGTCAAGCAATGGGCTTAACTGCTGAAAATGTGGCCGAAAAGTATCATGTAACTAGAGAAGAGCAAGATCAATTTTCTGTACATTCACAATTAAAAGCAGCTCAAGCACAAGCAGAAGGGATATTCGCTGACGAAATAGCCCCATTAGAAGTGTCAGGAACGCTTGTGGAGAAAGATGAAGGGATTCGCCCTAATTCGAGCGTTGAGAAGCTAGGAACGCTTAAAACAGTTTTTAAAGAAGACGGTACTGTAACAGCAGGGAATGCATCAACCATTAATGATGGGGCTTCTGCTTTGATTATTGCTTCACAAGAATATGCCGAAGCACACGGTCTTCCTTATTTAGCTATTATTCGAGACAGTGTGGAAGTCGGTATTGATCCAGCCTATATGGGAATTTCGCCGATTAAAGCCATTCAAAAACTGTTAGCGCGGAATCAACTTACTACGGAAGAAATTGATCTGTATGAAATCAACGAAGCATTTGCAGCAACTTCAATCGTGGTCCAAAGAGAACTGGCTTTACCAGAGGAAAAGGTCAACATTTATGGTGGCGGTATTTCGTTAGGTCATGCGATTGGTGCCACAGGTGCTCGTTTATTAACGAGTTTAAGTTATCAATTAAATCAAAAAGAAAAGAAATATGGCGTGGCTTCTTTATGTATCGGCGGTGGCTTAGGACTCGCTATGCTACTAGAGAGACCTCAGCAAAAAAAAAACAGCCGATTTTATCAAATGAGTCCTGAGGAACGCCTGGCTTCGCTTCTTAATGAAGGCCAGATTTCTGCTGATACAAAAAAAGAATTTGAAAATACGGCTTTATCTTCGCAGATTGCCAATCATATGATTGAAAATCAAATCAGTGAAACAGAAGTGCCGATGGGCGTTGGCTTACATTTAACAGTGGACGAAACTGATTATTTGGTACCAATGGCGACAGAAGAGCCCTCAGTGATTGCGGCTTTGAGTAATGGTGCAAAAATAGCACAAGGATTTAAAACAGTGAATCAACAACGCTTAATGCGTGGACAAATCGTTTTTTACGATGTTGCAGATCCCGAGTCATTGATTGATAAACTACAAGTAAGAGAAGCGGAAATTTTTCAACAAGCAGAGTTAAGTTATCCATCTATCGTTAAACGGGGCGGCGGCTTAAGAGATTTGCAATATCGTGCTTTTGATGAATCGTTTGTATCTGTCGACTTTTTAGTAGATGTTAAGGATGCAATGGGGGCAAATATCGTTAACGCTATGTTGGAAGGTGTGGCCGAGTTGTTCCGTGAATGGTTTGCGGAGCAAAAAATTTTATTCAGTATTTTAAGCAATTACGCAACGGAGTCGGTTGTTACGATGAAAACGGCTATTCCAGTTTCACGTTTAAGTAAGGGGAGCAATGGCCGGGAAATTGCTGAAAAAATTGTTTTAGCTTCACGCTATGCTTCATTAGATCCTTATCGGGCAGTCACGCATAACAAAGGGATCATGAATGGCATTGAAGCTGTAGTTTTAGCTACAGGAAATGATACACGCGCTGTTAGCGCTTCTTGTCATGCTTTTGCGGTGAAGGAAGGTCGCTACCAAGGCTTGACTAGTTGGACGCTGGATGGCGAACAACTAATTGGTGAAATTTCAGTTCCGCTTGCTTTAGCCACGGTTGGCGGTGCCACAAAAGTCTTACCTAAATCTCAAGCAGCTGCTGATTTGTTAGCAGTGACGGATGCAAAAGAACTAAGTCGAGTAGTAGCGGCTGTTGGTTTGGCACAAAATTTAGCGGCGTTACGGGCCTTAGTCTCTGAAGGAATTCAAAAAGGACACATGGCTCTACAAGCACGTTCTTTAGCGATGACGGTCGGAGCTACTGGTAAAGAAGTTGAGGCAGTCGCTCAACAATTAAAACGTCAAAAAACGATGAACCAAGACCGAGCCTTGGCTATTTTAAATGATTTAAGAAAACAATAAAAAAACAGTTCAGCAGAAATTATTCTGCTGAACTATTTTTTTTCACATTAGGTAGACGTTTCAGGCCACGAATTGGTTTTACTTTTAAGACATCTAAGAAGAAAGTGAACACAGGGATTCCTACAATAAGTCCCCATACACCAAAGAGACGCTCACTAACTAATAAGATGACAAACGTATAAAAGATTGGTAACTCTGTTTTACTAGACATGAATTTAGGATTTAGCACGTAAGATTCAAATAAATGGACGATTGTAATTAAAGCTAAGATATAAATCACATCGTTCAAGCCGCCTTGGGAATAAGCGATGAAACTTAGCGGAATGCAGGAAATAATCACACCAGCAACTGGGACTAAGCTCAAAATGAAGATCATAATGGCTAAACTAGGTAGCTGAGTAAAGCCGATTATCGCCAAGGCCAAGGTAGTAATGACTGTATTCACCACAGCAATGAAAAACTGAGCTTCCATCACGACACCAAATGTGTTGACGAACTTGTTGGCAAAATAATAGATATCCTGAAAAAACCAATCAAAATCACTTTTTAAAAATAACTTAGAAAAATCGGCCATTTGCTTCTTCTCAATCATAAAGAAGAAACTTAAAATAAAGGACATGACAAATGATAAGCCGACAGCACCAATATCTTGAATGTAGCGTAAAATCATTGAAGCGCCATTCTGGAGTTGAGAGAGTAAATTAGATTTTTCCAAGTATTGATCAATAAATTGCAATACTTGATTTGTATCTGTATGTGGACTTTGATAAAAATCAACTACAGAATTAATCATTTGAGTCGTTTGGTTAACTAGAACGGGAACATATTTAGTAATCGCTAAATAGATTAGAAAAACAACCAATGCATAGGTTAAGAGAACGATGACAATCGTCGGGATTTTCATATAGCGTTGAACAAAATGGACCAAACGAACAGCTAAATAGGTAAAGATAAATGTTAAAAGAATTGTTGTAATCATACTTCTGGATAAATAAAGCACAAAAATAATCAAAGCAAGGACGCAAAAACGTCGCAAACGTTCATTTTGAATAAATTTTTGATACAAACTCATAGGGGAAACTCCTTCTTTACTGAATAATCAATCCTGTTAAGAATAACATAACCATACCGATGGCAGCTAGGCCGCAAACAATAATATGGCGGCGTTTGTACATCACTACAATGGCGATGAACTCTCGAATAAACGCGTTAGGTAAAAAATAAAAAGCGGTTTTTGCACCAATGCCATCAGCTTTTAAGCCAGCCATTCGAGCGAAAAGACCCGCTCGGAAAAGGTGATAATTGTTTGTAGTAAAAATGGCTTGGAAATTAGCATTTCCAAAATCCTCAATCATTGTTTCTTTGGAAAAACGCATATTTTCTAGTGTGTTTTTTGAATGAGCTTCTACTAAAATATCATCATCAGGAATACCTTGTGTCAAAGCATACATTTTCATCGCGACACTTTCAGGAAGTAATTCATCGGGACCTTGGCCACCAGACATGACGATTTTTGGCGGATTTAACGTTGCGCGATTTTGAGCCTTGTAAAATTGAATGGCTTTGTTGATGCGGGCTTGCAATAACGGCGGCACAATCTCACCATTGATTAACCCCGAACCTAACACAACAATATAATCCTGTGTATATTTTGGCTGATTAAATTGATACAACGTAGAAACAGTTAAAAAATTATAAAAAACAAACGCGAAATAAGTCAAAATAAATGGCGCAATAGTTAATGGTAAGGAGAGCCAAGTTGGTAACAACGATTGAAAAAAGAAATTATAAATTAATAGTAATGTTAAGCCAATTGCCAGCAACAACGTCAACAAGTTCCCTAGAGACCGACCTTCTTTTCTCATAACAACGACCGCATTCCAATAGAGGAAAATAATTAAGGCATAGAGTCCTAAAGCCAAAGCGATAAAAATCGCCAGCAGGGCAATAATTGCTAAGGTGATTAGAAAGTAGTTGTTTGTACGAATCGCAGTAATCCCTAAATAAGTCGCTAGAACCACAAGAAAAATATTAAATAATGTTCCATTCAGTAAACGCCTTTTTTCTTTGAAGTAGAAGAGCGCAAACAAGCCAAAAAAAGCAATGGGAATTAAAAAGAAGGCTGTGCCACGAATGATTTCTAAATATAAAACATATGAGAAGAACATAAAGACGGTCCAGCCAAACATCCACGGCAACCAATCGTGTTCTTTTTTCTTTTTTCGCCACGAAGGAATGAAAAAGAGACCCAATAAATAAACACCTAAAAAGGTTAAATCACCATAAAATTGCATAAATAAACTCCTTTAAAACATTTTTCCTCTTCAGTATAACGAAAACTCTTCAAAAAAAATAGAGGAAGCACTTAGTTTCAGAAAGTTTTCTTGTTCTTTTTTTTATAAAAAAAAACCTGACGATTAACGTCAGGTTTTTGAGTCAGTATTGTTTAATTAAGCTTTAGTAACGTTAGTTGCTTGAGGGCCACGTTGACCTTCTTCGATTTCGAAAGTTACTGCTTGACCTTCTTCTAAAGTTTTGAAGCCGTCACCTTGGATAGCTGAGAAATGTACGAATACATCGTTTCCGTTTTCTGCAGTGATGAAGCCAAAGCCTTTGTCTGAGTTAAACCATTTTACTGTACCTGTTTCCATAATAAATATCCTCCTAGATGTGTGTTATAACACATTCATATTTTGCAATTACTTGAAAGGTGAAAAATGTGGAAGATGTTTATTTGAAACAGCTACCCATATTACCGAACAAAAACTACATCTATTACTATAGCATACTAACTGGTTTTTGTATAGCGATAACCTTATTTTCTTTTTTATCGGATGTTTTTTAAAAACTAGAAAGTGAAGATAAGGCTGTTATAGTGCTGTTTCAATAAGACTCAGAAAAAAAGCCCATTGTAAGGCGCTTTCTTACAATGGGCTTTTTGCCTGTTTTTAATAACGGAGGATAGCCGCTAAAGATTTTTCATCTGGTGCAGCTTTTTGGTCTAAAACAAAAACTTGACCGCCGTTTTGAATGACTTGGTAAGCAATGGTGTTTAAAAGTTTGCGGCGATCGTACTCTTCAGATGACATTTCATTGTTTTCAGTAACAAAGAGTGACGTTGCAATAAAAAGATGGGAAATTTTGCCGTCAGCTGCCGCTGGCGAAATATCTGTAAATTGATCTAAGAATTTACGATCTAGTAATTTGTTATAAGAAGCTGTTTCTTTTTCTTTTAACTCTGCAGCTATTTTTTCACTAGCGCTGCGGATATCTTGAATGGTTGCTTGTGCAGGTGAAGCAGCAACTGAAATTGAGCAATCATAATAAGGATTTTTAGCAATCTTTTTAAAGAGTGTTTGGTTTTCTGGTAAAGCATAAAGATAAAGCGGTAATTTTTCAGGATTATCCAGTTGATCTTTTAAGAAAGTATCGACTGCTTGATAGTAGTTCACCCAATCAATTTCAACTTCTTTATCTTTAGTATTGATGCTATGATAAGCGACACCTTCTTTAGAACCGTTAGAACTACCTTGAGTTGAAAAGTTTAAATTACCACCCGTTAATTCATCACCTAAAGCTGTGACCACGTCTGTTGGCGCGTCTTTAGGCAATTCAACAGGAGTCACAGTCGTATGATCGACCTTGTAAAGTTTCATTGAATCGCGATTTAGAGCAAGTAGGTAATAATGGTAGTTAAATTGTTTGTCTTTGACTAGTCCAAGTAAATAAGGAATCGTGTCCACGTAATATTGATCGTCAACGGGCACATCTAATCGTTGAACAAAGGTGTTTTCTGGAGATAAGATGATTGAAACACTTGCTGTGCCGTTGCGCCAGAAGGAAGCATCAGCTAGAAGTGCGTCAATTTTTTCTTGGAAAACAGCCCATTTTTCCTCAGGAAATTTTTTTTCAAAGCGTGTTTTTGCCGCTTTTGCAAAATTTTTCAAAACAAGCGAATCTTTTTCTACGTTTTGATGAGCGACATGGGTGTTAAACAAGAAAGTAACAAACGGTCCATGAACTTCTTCAGAAAATAATGTTGATAAGCTATCTTTTTTTTGATTTGCCATAATAAAATCCCCCTTCTAAAAGTAAGTGTAGCACAGGAAATCGAATGTTTAAAACAATATGTTCAATAAAAGAAAGCGCTTTAAAGAATCTAAATAAAGGACTGTTAATGGTGTTCTAATAAAAGTTTTATAAAAAATATAGCTGAAACTCATGATAAAAAAGGCACAAACCACTATACTTACGTTATGCCAATTATCCCGAATTGGTTTTTTCATACTTACTCCTACCAAGAGTAAATAACAACCTTCATTTCCACCACAGACGACGGTCGTGGTGGTTTTTTTATTTAGGTTCTAGTTTTTGCTATTAATTGACTAGGAGAAGTGAACGCTCTTTAAGAATTTGTCATTTCAAATTTACGGAACCGCAAGAAACGTTTTGCTTCTTCCTCTAACTGAGTAATTTCTTCTTCTGTTAACTCTTCCGTAGTAATGTGAATATGTAACTCTTTTTGTGTGCTTGTCATAGGTGCCTGATGATTGATCTCTGTTTGTTGGGTGCGGCCCATTAAATAGTCCAAGGAAACAGAAAAATAGTCTGCTATTTTTAAAAGATTCTCTACTTTAGGCGAA
Organism: Enterococcus sp. AZ129; assembly: GCF_051714505.1. Classification (NCBI taxonomy): domain Bacteria; kingdom Bacillati; phylum Bacillota; class Bacilli; order Lactobacillales; family Enterococcaceae; genus Enterococcus; species Enterococcus sp. AZ129. Next base: position 1,212,338 of record NZ_JBIORY010000001.1, read on the forward strand.
GAGGTATCCCAACGACGAATTTGTCCATTGGAAATGCCGACGTTTCTTTCTAATTGGGCGAGGGTTAATTGCTTTGACTGAGCTAGTTGTTTAATGCGAGAAATTAAGGTCATTTCAAGTCCTCCTTGTGTTTTCCGTTTGCTAATTTTAAATTAGCGTAAAAGCGAATGGTTGTCAATTGCGAGCGTGTAATAAGAAGGTGAACATCTCATGAGTGATTTTTTAGAAAATTTCCGATGAAAAAAAGAAGAAATAGAGTTATTATTAGTAAGTAAACTGTTTTGGAGCGAGAGGGGATGAATCAATGGAGAAAATTAAAAGTTACCAAGAGGATTCTGAAGTGCAGAAAAATCGTTGGTGGATCTTAGTTTCTGTGGCTATGTTTACCTTCATGTCTACATTAGATTCCAGCATTGTAAATATTGCTTTACCGACTATTTCAAAAGAAATGTCCGTACCCATGAATCAAGCGGAATGGGTCGTATCTATTTATTTAATGGTTGTCTGTGCTTGTTTATTATTATTTGGAAAAATTGGCGACAGTTTTGGAAAAATAAAAGTTTATCGAATTGGCACGGTTATTTTTACGATTGGTTCGTTACTTTGTGGCTTTAATCAATCGCTGAGCTTTCTATTATTTGCGCGAGTCGTTCAAAGTATTGGTGCTAGCATGACCATGGCGACCAATTCAGGAATTATTACGGAAGTATTCCCTTTAAATGAAAGAGGGCGGGCGCTTGGTGCAGTAGGTGCCTTTGTCTCTTTAGGCGCGATTGCTGGTCCTGGGATTGGTGGATTGATCTTATCAAACTTTTCTTGGTCGTATATTTTTTGGATTAATGTTCCTGTGGGGCTAGTTACAATTTTAATTGGCGAAAAGTTTCTACCAAAAGATATTACAAAAACAAAAGAAAAAATCGATTTTTCAGGATTTGCTTGTATTGCCATTGCGATTATGACGTTCTTCGGCGGGATTTTCCTCGGACAAGAGAGCGGGTTTGGCTCGTTACAATCCTATTTATTGTTCATTATTGCAGTAATCGCATTAGGATTATTTATAATGGTTGAACGAAAAAGAAAAAGCCCACTTATTAAGTTCGCAATTTTTAAAAACAAAATTTTTACATTAAGTTTATTGTCCGCCGTTTTAATTTTTGCCTCAAACTTTTTTGTAAATGTTGTCATTCCATTTTATTTGCAGGATGCACGCAAACTAAGTGCTAGTTATGCTGGTCTATTAATGATGGTATTTCCGTTATTAATGGTGGTTGGGGCTCCTCTGAGTGGCTATTTGACGGATAAAATTGGCCCAGCTATTTTAACGTTTGGCGGATTGTTGCTCTTGTGCTGTACGTCGTTAATGTATATGTTTTTAGATATGAACTCGCCCATCTGGTATTATGTGATTGCAACGGCCATTATGGGCTTGGGAAATGCACTTTTCCAGTCTCCAAACAATACAATGGTTATGAGCAGTGTTGAAAAGCAAGATTTAGGTGTAGCAGGAAGTATGAATTCTTTTGCTAGAAACTTAGGGATGGTCATTGGGATTGCGTTGTCAACGACCATTTTATATCGTGGTATGAGCGAAGCCTATGGTGAACGAGTAACCACGTATCTGGCTAATCGCCCAGATATATTTATTGTGGGAATGCGTGAAACCTTTTTTGTCGCCTTTCTATTATGTGTGGCGGCCTTTATATTAACGATTTTACGTTTTCGGAAAACAACCAAATAAGTAAAAAGAAGCAGACGAGAAAGATTCATGATTTTTCTCGTCTGTTTCTTTACTAGCTAAGAAAATAAGCAAATGCGATTGTATATTTCTAATTCTCTGTTACAATAAAGAAAGTAAACTGTACTAAACTGTACTACTTTTAAGAATGAATTTGACGATTAATTATCATAAGAGTGTGTAGAAAATACCGTAGGAGGAATACAAATGGAACTGATAGGACATGGACATTCATGTATTGAAATTCGTCTAAACGACGGCACGAACCTTTTATTTGATCCTTTTATTAATGGCAACCCTTTAGCGGACGTTTCACTTGAAGATTTACACCCTGATTACATCTTAATCACTCACGGACACAGCGATCATATTGGCGATATGCTAGCAATTGCTCAAGCCAACAAGGCAACAATTATTGCGATAGCTGAAGTGGCTACGTATGCACAGTCGCAAGGGGTAAAAGCGCATGGAATGAATCTAGGTGGGCGTTATGTCTTTCCTTTTGGTTCGGTTAAATTTGTGCCAGCTTTGCATAGTTCCGGTTATGAAATAGACGGCGTAATGACCTACATGGGCGAAGCAAGTGGGATTATTTTAGAAGCAGAAGATAAAAAAATTTATCACGCTGGTGATACGGCGTTGTTTTCAGATATGCGCCTTTTTGCAAAAGACAAATCCATTGATGTAGCGTTCTTACCAATTGGCGATAATTATACGATGGGACCAGAGGATGCGCTAGAAGCAGTCTCTTACTTAAATCCCAAAATAACAATTCCAATTCATTACAATACCTTTCCTGTTATCCAACAAAATCCAGCAATATTCGCAGAGCAAGTAGTTGGCGGGAAAGTATTAAACCCAGGAGAGACGATCCTAGTTTAGGAGGAAATTATGGCGACGAAACATGATCAAATTTTAAAACATATTGAAGAATTACCAATTGGCGATCGAATCTCTGTTCGAAGCATTGCCAAAAGTTTAAGTGTTAGTGAAGGAACAGCGTATCGGGCCATCAAAGATGCAGAAAATATTGGGCTTGTTTCCACCATTCAACGTGTTGGTACGATACGAATTGAGCGGAAGTTAAAAAAACATATTGAAAAATTAACATTTGGTGAAGTGGTCCGGATTATTGAAGGGGATGTGTTAGGCGGTAGCTCTGGTCTAGACAAAGTCCTTAATAAATTTGTAATTGGTGCGATGACAGAAACCGCGATGACGCGATATATTACTCCAGGCTCCTTAATGATTGTTGGTAACCGCCAAGGTGTGCAAAAGCTTGCTTTAGAAAATGGGGCAGCCGTTTTAATTACAGGTGGATTTGAAACATCTGAAGAGATTGCGCAGTTAGCAGATCGTCTGGGTATGCCTGTCTTGAGAACCACATATGATACATTTACTGTGGCTACTATGATTAACCGTGCTTTAAGTGATCAGCTGATTAAAAAAGACATTTTACTCGTCAGTGATATTTATACAGCGCTTGAAAAAACCAATTATTTGTTGACAACTCAAACGATTGCAGATTATCAGGCATTATCTGAAAGTACCCATCATTCTCGTTTCCCAGTAGTAAATAAGAAATTACGTTTAGTGGGGATTGTCACAGCCAAAGATGTCATTGGTAAAAGTGAACATTTAACCGTGGATAAAGTCATGACAAAGGATCCCAATGTTGTGAAAAAGATGATGAGTGTAGCGAGTGTCAGTCATCAAATGATTTGGGATGGTCTAGAAGTCATGCCGGTGGTGGAAGATGATTTAGCGCTTGTTGGAATTGTTTCTCGCCAAGATGTGATGAAAGCCATGCAATTGGTGCAACGACAACCACAAATTGCAGATACAATTTCAGATCAAATTTCCGGGGAAGTGATGCCTGTTGAAGAAAATGGCAAAGAAACAACCCGTTTTCGTTTTTCGGTTGCGCCCCAAATGGTTAACAGTGTTGGTACCATCTCGTTCGGTGTCCTAAGTGAAATTATTTCTAACGTGACACAACGAACAATGTTGATGAATCAAAAAAGAAATGTATTAATTGAACAAGTGAATCTACATTATTTGCGGCTAATCCAGTTGGAAAGTGAATTGGACATTCGTCCACGGATTTTAGAAATTGGTCGTCGCTCTGCAAAATTAGATATTGAAGTTTATTTAGAAAATGTCATTGTGGCAAAAGCAATTGTTGTTTGCCAAGTGATGGAGAGAACGTAGGAGGCTACAAAGAATGGACGTAGTAAAAGAAATTATGGCAGCAATTAAACAATATGAAACAATTATTATTCATAGACATCAAAGGCCCGACCCAGATGCGATTGGCTCACAGGTTGGGTTAGCAGAACTCTTAAGAGCGAGCTTTCCTGAAAAAAATATTTATCAAGTAGGCGGACCAGTGGAAGGCTTAGAGTTTTTAGCTGAAATGGATGTCATTACTGACGATGTCTATCGAGGTGCATTAGTCATTGTAACAGATACTGCAAATGCTCCACGAATTAGTGATGCGCGTTTTTCTTTAGGCGATCAATTAATTAAAATCGATCATCATCCGAATGATGAACCCTATGGAGATTTAGTTTGGGTGAATACAAATGCAAGTAGTTGTAGTGAAATTATTGTTGATTTTTGGCAACAGCATTTAGCAGAATTAACGATGACAGATAATGCAGCTCGTTTATTGTATGCTGGGATTGTGGGGGATACAGGACGTTTTCTTTATCCTTCCACTTCGGCGCATACACTCGCTGTCGCTGCGCAATTGCGTACGTTTAACTTTAATGCCGCAGACTTAAATCGTGAGTTAGACCAAATGCCTTTAAAGGTTGCTAAATTAGCGGGTTATATTTATCAAAATTTAGAAATCGACGCAAATGGCGCTGCTCGTGTCGTTTTACCACAAAGTATTTTAAACAGTTATGATATTGTCGATTCTGAAACGGCAGCCATTGTTTCAATGCCAGGAAAAATTGAAGATGTTCTCTCATGGGCAATCTTTGTTGAACAGCCGGAAGGTTATTATCGCGTTCGATTACGTTCCAAAGGGCCAATCATTAATACAATTGCTAAAAAACATCATGGCGGCGGCCATCCTTTGGCAAGTGGCGCTAATGCCCGTGATGCAGCTGAAATTGAAGTGATTTACCAAGAAATCCAAGCAGCTTGCCAAGAGTGGGCTCAAAAATAAATAAGTAATTAGAAAGTAGTTATCGGACGTTGATAAATCATTAGGACTACTTTTCATTCACTAGAAAATAAGGTAAAATGAAAAAGAATTATTTTTTACAAAGGAGAACGTTAATGACAGAGCAATTACCAAACTGCCCTGAATGTGGGTCGGCATATGCCTATGAAGATCGCGGATTATTTATTTGTCCAGAATGCGGTCATGAATGGTCACCAACAGAAGAAGTTGCAGAAGAAGGCTTAGTAGTCAAGGATTCAAATGGCAATCTTTTAGCGGATGGTGACAGTGTTACTGTAATCAAAGATTTGAAAGTTAAAGGTGCCAGTGGCGCAATTAAACAAGGCACAAAAGTAAAAAACATTCGTTTAGTGGAAGGTGATCATAACATCGATTGTAAGGTAGATGGCTTTGGTCCAATGAAGTTAAAATCAGAGTTTGTTAAGAAAATTTAAATTTCATTTGAATGATGAGACAGTAAGAGTCTAGGACACAACCATCGTCCTAGACTCTTACTAATGTTTATCGGTCTTGTATTTTATCATTGTACGAAGGCCGTGCCAAGCGTTGTAAAGTGTGAGGATTAACCCGATACCTAAAGGAATCCATAACCATTGCGGAGAATAAGCGGCATCTTTTAACGTTTCAGGGTTGATGGTCCATGATTCTTGCAATACTTGGAAACTAAAAACCATGAGAAATGTTGAAATAAGTAACAAAATAAACCGTAAATAATGAATCGTTGTTTGACGGTGAATCAGTGCAAAGAGTAAGTAGAGCACAAGTAAAAATAGCGGCACTCCAAACGCAAAATATGGCTGTAACATGAGAACGTCCTCCTTTTTCTTAATGATACTGCAAAGGAGAGGATTTGCAAAATAAAATTTATTGTTGGTACATTTTTTTAGAAACAAGTATAGTGTTATTGAGGCATTCATACTTGAAATTGTTTATCTTGGAGGAATTTTTATGGCAGTATATAGCGAACCAATTAAATGGGCAATCATTATTTTCCCGTTTCTAGCATTTTTTATTTCTGGGGTATTATTAATCTATGAATACCGCAAATATGGTTCCTTTGTTTGGACACGAGCAATGATTTTGTATTCATTTGTTTTTTATTTATTATGTGCCTATTTCTTGGTAATTTTACCGTTGCCATCTCGGGCAGAAGTGGCTCAATACACAGGACCGACAATGGAACTGCGGCCTTTTCATTTTATTTCAGGGATTTTAAACGAAACTGTTTTTTCGCTCAAAGATCCTAGTACGTATTTGCCAGCATTAAAACAGCATGCCGTTTTAGAACCACTGTTTAATGTTTTATTAGTTTTACCTTTTGGTGTGTATTTACGGTATTATTTCAAATGTTCATTTTTAAAAACAGTTCTTGCGAGTTTTTTATTGTCATTATTTTTTGAATTAACACAGTTATCTGGCCTTTATTTTATTTATCCACGTTCGTATCGCTTGGCGGATGTCAATGATTTAATTAATAATACCGTCGGAGGCATGGTCGGTTATTGGTTGACGCCACTCTTTACCTTTTTATTGCCAACACGAGAAGAAATTGATGCCACCTCTTATGAAAAAGGGCAGACAGTTAGCCTGTTGAGACGTTTCTTTGCATGGGGGATTGATTGGTTGGTGATTGGCTTTGTGCAAGGCCTGCTCGTTTTTGGACTAAATTTCATTCCAGCTTATAAAAATTGGGCAACCAATTATCCGATTTTTTCAGATCGGATGTGGTTCTTTATCATGGTGTTTGCGGTCTTTATCGTCATGATGAAACTGACAAATGGTCAAACGTTAGGGAAAAAAGTTGTTCGCATTCGGGTGGTTGAAACAGGACATGAAAAAATTCGTTTAAAAGCCTTGTTTGTTCGCTACGGTTATTTGTATTTTGTGTATGGTTTAATTAGTATTTATCTAGCTAATGCCACTGATTTATTGAATTCTTCTAATCGGATGTTGCAAATGGTGTCGTTGCTTCTGTATTTGTTCTGTTTAATTTTATATTTACTATTTTTGATCAACGTTTTGTTAACCTTGATTCGTAAAAAACGGCGTTTGTTTTATGAAAAAGCCAGCCACACTTATACAGTCAGTACATTAGAAGTTGCGAAAACAAAGGAATCAGCAGGTGAGTAAAAGTTGTTTTTGTGTTATAATGCCAAAGTGCATAAAGAATTTAACGAGAAGAGGTGAGGCAAGTGCCTTCATTTAAACAATTTCAATTTCAACCTTTTATCAACGAAGCACTCGCAGAAAAAGGGTTTGAAGAACCAACAGAAGTCCAAGAAAAATTAATCCCAATCATTAAGAAAGGGAAAAGTGTCATTGGACAATCGCAAACAGGAAGTGGAAAGACGCATACTTTTTTACTTCCATTAATGGATAAAGTTAAGCCAACTATCGACGAAGTACAAATTGTGATTACTGCGCCTAGTCGTGAATTAGCCAATCAAATTTATCAAGAAGCGCAGCAATTGGCTCGTTTTAGTCAACCAGAAATTCGAGTGTCAAATTTTGTTGGCGGAACAGATAAACAACGTCAATTAAATAAATTAAAGCATCAACAACCTCATGTGGTGATTGGTACACCAGGGCGGATTTTAGATATGATGAATGAACAAGCCTTGAAAGTGCATACGGCTTTTGCCTTTGTTGTCGATGAAGCAGACATGACATTAGATATGGGCTTTTTAGCAGAAGTCGATCAAATTGCTGGTCGTTTGCCAGAAAAATTACAAATGCTCGTTTTTTCTGCAACCATTCCAGAAAAATTACGACCATTTTTAAAAAAATATTTAGAAAATCCAGTGATTGAACATATCAAACCAAAAGCAGTTATTTCAGAAACAATTGACAATTGGTTGATTTCCACCAAAGGAAAAAACAGCAATCAAATAATTTATCAATTATTGACTATCGGGCATCCTTATTTAGCGATTGTTTTTGCAAATACTAAACAAAGAGTTGATGAAATCACCGATTACTTAAAAGATCAGGGCCTAAAAGTTGCCAAAATTCATGGAGACATTACACCACGCGAAAGAAAACGTGTGATGCGTCAAGTTCAAAATCTTGACTACCAATATGTGGTAGCTACTGATTTAGCCGCACGTGGGATTGATATTGAAGGGGTTTCACATGTCATCAATGCAGAAGTTCCACATGAATTGGACTTCTTTATCCATCGGGTTGGCCGCACAGGACGTAATGGATTGAATGGAACTGCCATAACATTATATTCACCAGCGGATGATGAAGCGATTACTCAGATTGAGCAGTTAGGTGTTTCTTTCAAACCAAAAGAAATTAAAAATGGTGAGATTGTAGAGACGTATGATCGCAATCGTCGAACAAAACGAGAAAAATCTCGAGAAGAATTAGACCCAACGTTAATTGGTTTAGTGAAAAAGAAAAAGAAAAAAATTAAACCAGGATACAAGAAAAAAATTAATTGGGCAATTGAAGACAGCAATAAGAAAAAACGTAAAATTGAACGTCGTCAAAAAGATCGTTCTGCTAGAAAAGCAAAAAAGAATTCTTCTAACTAACATTGTTGTGGATTATTTAAAGTAAGGGACGAGAATCGTGAAGATTCTCGTCCCTTACTTTTTTATATGATAAATATTTAAGTCACTTTTAAAATAACTCTTTTTTTAAAGTGACTATTGCTAAAAGTAGAGAAATTTACCAATTAATTGTAAAGATTTTTGTTAAAAACATCAAAATGTTGGTGTTTAGAACCAACATTTTGATGTTTTCTCGAGAAAAAAATAATAAAATTACAGATTTTTTGGCGAGTTTTAGCAAAAAGTAGGAAGTTTCGGCACTTTTTTTGTTAAAAAATCAGCTTTATTAGTTGATATTAAAGGAAATTCATTTTTTTTTACGGAGGATAAAAAAATTTTACACACAAAAAAATTCATTTTCTAATATAATATAAATAACCACCAAAATAAAGAATAAAGGAGCGAAGAGAGATGAAGATAAAAAAGTGTTTATTAATCAATCGCTGGAGGAAACACGCGATTTGGTAACGTAGTTTGGTTGGTGCGTTTAGTTATTGGTAGCAGAGAGAAGTTTTAGGAGGAAAGAAGAAATGAGAAGGATTTTGGTATTAACAAAGAACATTTTAGTTGAGCAAACATTTCAGCAGCAATTACAACATTTAAATTATGAAGTCTTTTGTACGAACTGCTTTGAAGAAACTATAGAACATGAGTTAACTTTTTTTAATTATTTTGATGCAATTGTATTAAGCGAAACACTTTCTCAGAACGATTGCTTGAGATTATTAGGAAGTCTTTCATCGTTAGAGAAGCCGATTTATCGACGTTCACAATCGATGTGTAATAAACGTGAAGCGGAGATTTGGCAGGAAAGAGGTATTATCCGGTGGTTAGGCCTCAAAGATTCATTGGAAGATATTCGTGAAAAAATTGACACTGTCGATCAAAGTTTTGCCGAAGTCACAGCCGAGCTACTTGATGACCAAATAAAAAAGATTCGCTTTACAAAAAACGAGCAACGCTTTTTAAAAATCTTGTATCAGCATGCCCACGAAGGGTTGGATCGTGATCAAATTTGTCGCTTGCTTTGGCAGAAAGAACCAGATGCTTCTACAAAATCGCAGCTGTCTTTCGTATGTAAACGAGTGAAACAAAAATTTAGTGATGCAGGTATGAATGAAGAGATTATTACAACCTCTTGGGGAAAAGGGTATCAAATAAATGAACAAATTTTGCCTTATTTAGAGCAAACGTTGTTTGAAACAGCTTAGTAAGGAAAGATTCCTACGTAAGTGTCTAGTTTTTACCCGAAACATATTTTAAAAATTAGAATGTTCTAATCTAAAAAACTCCTTCAAAAAATTAAATAACAACAATAAAAAAAGCTCTGTGTAAATTGATTTATACAGAGCTTTTTTGCGTGTCTTACTAGGAGGAAGAAATATGTTAAAAAATAAATTTAAAGCAACAGATGTGTTAGCACAAGCAACTTTTCATATGCCTAAATTACTTTTTATAAAATCGTCAAAATATTATTCAATGTCTGCACAAGCAAAATATGCGTATAGTTTATTGAATGAATATTTAGAAGAAGCATTAATTGAAAAACGAATTGATGAAAAAAAACAGGTCTATATTTCTTATACGAATCAAGAATTAGCAATTTTACTCAATGTATCTGAAGAAGAAATTGAAGAAATCAAAAATGAATTAGAAGATTATGACTTACTAACAATTGAATTCGGTCGAATTTATCTAAAAGAATTGATTGCTACAATAGAAGATGTTCATAGCTATCAATACCAAAATTCTTTCTTAATTCATGGACAAGATGAGGTGTAAAAGATGGCTACAAAGAAATTTACTGCAACACGTAAATACAATGAGTTGTATTATCAATTTCCAAAAGTATTTATTACGAGTGAAAAATATCGGTCATTATCTGACAAAGCGAAAATTGCTTATATGATTTTTCGATCACGGTTAGATTTTGCCATTCAAAGAAATCAAATAGATGAACAAGGATTCATCTATTTTGAATTTACAGAACAAGAACTAGCAAAGGCAGTGAATTGTTCTAGACGTTCAGTGAATACAATTAAAGAGGAATTGAAAAAATATGAGCTATTAGAAATTGAAGATAGAGGATTTGATAAACAAACTGGCAAAAGAAACAAGGCTCGTTTGTATCTAGGCGAATTAGATACGACAGAAAATGATGTGTATTCACTGGATGTAGAGGAATTGCCTAGTGCAGATTTTGCACAAGAACAAGAAGAGAGAAAAAATGTTGATAATACAGAAAACTCCTGTCATTTTGACGCGAAAAAACCATGTGCAAATTCTGCACAATTATTTAATAATTCCTTTAACTATCTAGATACAGAAAATATAGATACAACAATCGATACTACTAGTTCCGTTGAAATAGCAGATAATTGGCAAAAAGAGTTTATTGCTCGTTATAGCGAAAGCACATTTGTTCCAGAAGATGTTTTAGTTTGGATTGTTCGTAGTTCGGAAGAATGGCGGGAAGCAAAAGAGCAGTTAAACATGATTTATGATAGCAAGCGAATTATAGAGAAACGACAGCAAAATTATAACAAAAGGCATGGAATTGGTAGTGAAGAGTATCGAATTCTAGGAGAAACATTTGCGGAAGATTTAACTCACATGTATCAACGTTGTATTCAAAATGAAAAAATTGCTCGACATGAAGGAAAAGCCATTCAAAATCGAAAAGGATTTTATTTTAAAGCTTTGCTGAATTTCTGGGAATGCTGTGCACGAGAATTAAATATCGATCCACTGGCAACGAAATTATCAGATCAAGCAGAATATTTATTACTACAAGCAAAACGCTCATGTAGTCGTGAAGATTTAGAGGATCAAATCTATGGACTAGCGCAATTACCTGAAATTTCAATCCATAATTGGTTGGAGGAATTGGATATATGAAAATGTCTCCTAATCACTTACGTTATATTTGTTGTGAAGTAACATTGTTTAATCGACAACGTTGGAAGTTATCGAATCGGATTGCTCGAAGGGTCATTATTGATTCAACAGGGAAAAGCACAGTGATTTTGACAAAAAAATTAGCAACAAAGCAAGATTTCCAACTGTTTTTTTCTCAAGTGAAAGCTATTTATTTTGATGGGAAAATTATTGCGAATCGTGGTTGTTCGAACCAGAATTTGATGGTTTCAAATATTGTTTTCTCACGAATGAAACGCCGACAAGACCTATTAAAGCAGGCACGAAAAGCGTATAAAGCATTCAAAAAGCAAGAAAAGCAAAAATGGTCCAAACAAAATGCCGAATAAAAAAGAGTACCGAAGCATTGAACGGCAAAAACAACACTCGCACATACAAAAAGAAAGAGGGAAGACATGATGAAGAACATCCGATTTTACTTGCTTGCACCAATTGTTTTTCCTGTCGTTTTGCTTGGAGCAGTGGTTTTAGAATTTGGAATCAAATTACTAATTATTTATCGACAATTGAAAAAATAAAACGGAAAGAAACTAGCCTTTTTTGTTTGTTAGTTTTTATTGAGCTAACAAACAAGGAATAAATGAGCAAGTAGCGAGCGGATAATCGCTATCGAAAAAAGGATAAGTAAGCACACGGACACGAAACGTAAATGCTTTTAAGGAACATTTGATGATGAAAGGAAAAGCTAGCTGGTGGAAGGAATCCCTTGAACTAGGGGAGTAGAAATACTCAAGTACAAATAGGTACTTTGAACAGAAGCGATACACGTAAACCTACTTATTTCTTTTGGGAGATCTTTGAAAATTGGATACAAACAGGACTTTCTAAGTTAATCAGCGTGTCTAACAGGGACTTAGGAAGGATAAACCACCTAAAAAAGTATGGTGAATCTCAAGCGATACGTATTGATGGGTGTGGCACAGAACAAAAAAAGGTTATTTGCGTGGATCAGTTAGTATGAAAAATATATGATGACGAGTACAATCGTCCGCTCGTTTTTCAAGGGAGCAAAGGCACTTTTTTAGAGTTTGGGGTTGCTGACGCTAGAAACCCTGCGAAAGAAAATCTGTTAAATATAAATACTAGCAAGTAAGTTAAAACTAATAAACAAAAGAGGCTAGTTTTTATTTCATTCGTTTTTATCGAGTATTTAAAATGAAAGGATTTTTGTATGAAAAAGCAAACGAATTATTTAAATCAATTGTTAAAAAAACGTGTGGTTGTAATTACTACAGATGCAAAAAAGTTAGAAGGAATACTAATTAGAGTAACAAAATATGAATTGTTTTTAGAACAGATTAAAGACAATGAGAGAACAGGTCAAGTATTTGTTTGTTTTAAACATGCAATAAAATATGTTCGTTATCAGAAATAATTCATTTTTTTGAAAAAATAAAGAAAAAGGAGTTTATTGAAAAGATGAGTAAAGAAAAAATTTCTGAAATAGAAAAACAGCTTGAACAACGATTAAAAAAAAGAAAAAATCGCTTAATGACTATTGAAGAATGTGCTGAGTTAGTTAAACTACCAGTTCATGTATTGATAGCAATATCAAAATATTTTTTTAATATAAGACGTATGTATCAATATAACAAGGAAGAAAAGAGTCTTGTTAGTTATTTTTTATGTATTAAATAAAAAAATGTTATTGAAAAATGTTGAAATTTTCGAAGCGTTTTTATAAAATAATTATGTGATAAAAATAACAAGAGAAATTGTTCTCTTGTTATTCAAGTGAGTAGGCAAAGTATTGTTTATTTATTTTTGCAAGACCAAAAGTATCACCTATTTTTAAATTATTAGGGGTATGTTTGATACTAGAAATTGAAAAAAGATTTTTTGCTTTATCAGTTACGGTAAGTGGAAATTCAATATCATTTTCTTTTTCAGAAGTGATAAAAGCTACGTTTTTCTTTTCAAACAAGACAGTAGTGATTTGAGAAGAACCAAGATCGATTAAATCTTGTCCATATTTTTCTCTTAAGCTATTTAATGAAGGATAAACGGCAAGCTCACTAGATTGGCTTGTAGTAGTTGATTGAACAGTATTTTGTGACTGTGTTTCTGTTTTGTTAGATACAGTAAAAGCAATAATAGTAAGTACAATCAGTAAGATTGAACCAATAGCAACAATGTATTTCTTATTCATAGAACCTCCGTTGTAAAAATTATTTATTATTGTTTTAGTTGTAAGTTCAAGACAGAAAACGACTTATTGCCGTTTCTGTCTTTTTTCTTTGAGCTGTTTTGCGTATTTTTCAATATCTTTTTTCAAATATAGTCTGATGATAGAAGGACCTGGTTCGTCGCCTATTTCTAGGAATGGTTTTATTCTATTTTGTTGTAGCGCTCGAGAAAAGGCTTCATAGCTTTGACCAGTGATTTTGGCAGCTTGTTTACGACTAAGTAAGTTATCTTGTGCCCAATTGTGGAAATCAGTTAAATTATTGATTTTCATGAAAATAACTCCTTTCAATAGTTGGAATTTAGGTAGCAAACTTAGTATATCAAAAAATGAAAAAAATACAAAAAATATATTGACTAAAGGTGTTAAGTTTGGTACTATATTTTTGTAGATAAAACAAATAAATATTAAAAAGAAAGAAGGAATTAAATCATGAAAATTTTGAAGGTATTAGCTATCGGAGTAACAGTGGGTGGAATTGCGTTAGCAATGAATAGTGAAAAAGCTGAAGCAGCAGAATGGACACCACGTACAGCAGAACAAATCAAAGCTGAAATCAAAGGAAACGAATATACAATTGTTTGGGGAGATACACTAAGTGCTATTAGCCAAGCGACAAATATTACAGTGCAAAAATTAGCAGACATGAACAAAATTGCAAATGTAGATTTAATTTATGCAGGAAACAAATTGAGTTTTGATGGCAATGTAGCAAGTGTGCAAAACAGCGCAGGTGAAACAGTGGCTCAAACAGTGATTCAAGATAAAGACAAAGTAAATCCAAGTCAGCCAGTAGGCCAACCTACACAAGAAGCAACAATGAATAATGTAGTAACAGATAACACACAAACTGGAAATGTTGAAGCAGCACCAAGTACACCAGAACAAACGCCAGTTCAACCAGATAATGGCAGCCAAGGCGAACAAACAACGCCTTCTACACCAGAAAATAATGGCGGAACGACAACTCCATCACAACCTAATCAACCAGATAATGGAGGTAATGGTGGAGCAACTACGCCAGAACAACCAAATCAACCTGGTGGAGGGAATACGGAAAATCCTTCTACACCAAGTGACGAATATGATCCAATGACTCCAGTTGGTTCAGGTGGGCTATTTGGAAGTGAAGCTGAAGCAACTGCTGCTGGTCAGGCAAAAGCTTTAGAATTATCTAAAGAAGGGCAAGGAGATTACAGAGTAGTGGTTTGGGAAGTAAAATATGTAGATGGACGTACAGCTGGTTGGACATATGAATTAGCTATTTAAAAAATATTTGATTGGAAGCAATGATTGTTTTACGACAATTGTTGCTTCTTTTTTTTGGAGGAATTTTATGGAACTTTTGAGAGCACCGCCTATATTTAATGCAAGCAATAATTATTTTAGGAGGGAATTTAATGGATAAAAAATTTAAATTGTTCAAAAGTAAAATGTTAACTATTTTAGCAATGTTGACTATTTTAGGAGCAAACGTTATACCTTCAGCAACTGCCGTTGCTGAAAGTATAAATACAATAGAGTCGGTATCTACAGTAGAGAATAAAGATACTGAAACAACTACTACGGAAGAATCCACAACTTCTTCTAGTAAAATTAATGAAGTAACAGATAGTACTCAAAACTCTCAAAACGAGTTAAATAAAACGATTGGGAATAGTATGAATAGTAATGATAGTCCAACTGAAACAGAAAGCAGTTCGTCTCAAGTTTCTAGTGAGCAACAAGTTCAACACTCAACAGAAGAAGGTAAGAAAATAACACAAGAACGAACAGGTGAAGAATTAGCTAAACGACCAAATCCAACAGATGTACAAGGCTTAACGGATGATGAAATCGTTTCTTTAGCACAGTATCTTTACGGAGACTATGCTAAAAAAGATTCTTCTTTTGGAGTGTCAGTAAAAAATGATGAAGGAAAAGTAATTGAAATTCCTTTTGAAAGAGCTACACGAAAAACGCGAGCTGTGGGGACAGAAGGGAATCCTGTTTATGCTAGATATGATGCTACTAAAGGAGCATGGCATGTATGGGGAGAGTTTTATCAACCATTGTATATTGATAATAATTTAGCGTATTGTGTAGAGCCTGGAGTTGTTTTTGTTCCAGGAGCTGGATTCACTCAACAAACTACATTTAATGGGATAACGGCGATACAAAAAGAAGCCATTAACACTATTATGAACTTTGGAGCGAAAAAAGGAGATAGTAGTGAATATATTTTTGCTACTAATATGTATATGTGGGAAAAATTAAATTGGGCAGTATCCACTACATTATCAGGTTATTCTAACTATAAACAACAAATTGAAAATAATATTGCTAATTTTAGAATAAAACCAAGTTTCCATAAAAGTGTATATACTGTTAAAGTAGGAGATACTTTAAAAATTACAGATACAAATGGTGTATTAAAACATTTTACCGTTCAAAATAATTTAAATGCAACTGTTAAGAAAAATGGGAATGTGTTAGAAATCACACCTAATGCAAATTCTAAGAGTGGAGACATTGATTTATTAAGAAATACATTTTATACAGGCAGTCAATTCTTTTGGGTTAAACCAGGATCTCAATCTGTAACTACGGCAGGCGCAAGTGACCCGACTGTTGGTTATGTTAAAATTAATGTCCTCAAAAACGGTAATGTAAAAATCAAAAAAGTGGACGCAGACACAGGAAAAGCTATTTCTGGTGCGAAATTCAAACTTTCTTATGGTGGCCGAAATGTGGAAGTGGTAACTAACGCTAATGGTGAAGCTGACCTGAAAGATATTCCTCATGGGACAACAGTAACCATTCCAGAAATTCAAGCAGCGAACGGTTATGTTCTTAATAAAACACCACAAACAGTCACAGTTGAAGCGAATAAAACAATTACAGTTACGTTCAAAAACAAAAAGCAAGTTGGACGCTTAGATCTTATCAAAGAAGATAAGGAAACAGGAAATCAAGCGCAAGGATCTGCTAAGTTGGAAGGTGCTGTGTATGGTTTATTTGAAACAAATGGTCAAAAAGTAAAAGAAGTGACGTTGAAAAAATCTGGAGACAAAGTCACAGGTTCTTTTGAAAACATTCAAATTATGCATGACTATTATGTTCAAGAAATCAAAGCACCAGAAGGATATACGTTAGATAAAACAAAATATCCAGTAAACATTGCGTATGCAGGTCAAGATAAAACTGTCGCAGTAAAAACAATGACGCTAAAAGACCAAGTCATTAAAGGTGGCGTGGAAATTGTTAAAATTGGTGACAAACCACTTGTCAAAAAAGTCCTTGATACAATCACAGGAAAAGCAGACAATATCAAGCCTCAATTAGAAGGGGCAGAATTCACTATCACGTCAAAAACAACTGGAAAAGTTGTAAAAGTGATGACAACGGATAAAAATGGTAAAGCAAGTACAGGTAAAACATTGCCTTACGATTCTTATGTCATGGAAGAAACTAAAACGCCAGAAGGATATTTAGCGATTGATCCAATTGAATTTACTATTTCAGAAGAAGACCAAAAATTCTTCTGGGTATTGGAAGATAAAATCATTGAAGCTCGTCTACATTTAGTGAAAGTTGACGCAGAAACAGGAAAAAATATTCCGCTACGCGATACAACGTTCAAAATTTGGGACCGCTGGGCAAATGACGGTAAAGGCGACTATGTTTCTATGCGTGTACCAAACTCATTAGAAATTAGTGACGAATTCAAAACCAATGAAAAAGGGGAATTGGTGACAAGCGATAGCTTACCATTCGGTAAAGATCGTTATGAAATTCGTGAGTTACGTGCGCCAGAAGGCTACTTACTTGCGACTGAACCAGTTGTTTTCTCTGTTACTGAAGCTGATGCAGGTGGCGTAATTACGATTAAATTCGAGAATATGCCACAAAAAGGCCAAGTAAAAATCCATAAAACAGGTGAAAAAGGCATTTCTACTGTCGAAAAAGAATGTGAGTACGGAAAATATGCGGAAATTCAATATGACCAAGTGGATTTAGCAGGTGTGAAATTCAAAATCCGTGCAAGAGAAGATATCACAACGCCTGATGGTACTGTTCGTTTGGCCAAAGGGGAATATGTTCAAAAAGACGGCAAAGATTTTGAGTTAGTAACAAATGATTTAGGAATGACTGAATCTGATCCAAACTTATATCTAGGTAAATATGAAGCAGTAGAAATCGAAGCACCAAATGGTTTTGTGCTGTTAAAAGACCCAATTCCTTTTGAAATCAAATACGAAGGACAACTGGTTGAATTAGCTTCTACAACCGTTAAAGTTGAAAATCAATTGCAAGAAATCAACGTATACGGCTACAAGAAACAAGAAGTTGTAACTGGGTGGGAAGACGGCAAACCAGTGATTGAGCTAGAAAATGCGAAGAATGGCCAAGTCTTTGGCTTATTCGTTGGTGAAGGTGGGATTCAAATTGGCTTTGATATTTTACCTCACGACACAGCATTAGCTTTTGCGAAAGTCAAAGACGGCAAATTAGCTTTTGAAGGCTTAACATTACCAAATGTAGAAAGTAATTTCTACTTAAAAGAAATTGATGCAGGTAATGACCATGTGTTGGACGAAACCAAATATGGATTTAAATATGTACCTTCTACGAATGAAAAAGAGCATACGATTCATGTATTTGCGGACGGATACGCTGAAAATAAAGAAATCTTGACGAAAATGGCTCGAAAAGAAATTGAAAACAAATTAGCGTATACAGACGTAGAGCTAATCAAAACGGATAATTTAGGAAACAAACCTCTTGAAGGCGTTGAGTTCCAATTGATCCGTGTAGACGGTAAAAAAGAAACTGTGGTAAATACGTACAAAACAGATAAAGACGGAAAAATCGCTGTGAAGAAATTACCAACAGGGAACTACAAATTCAAAGAAACAAAACCTTTGAAATGGTACTATCCAAATACAGACGATTTGAGCTTTGAAGTAACGCCAGAAACGAATGGCCAAGTCATTTCCCTTAAAGCAGTCAACAAACGCAAACCAATGGAAATTACCACACTTTTAGCGACTGTAGACGGTAAGAAAGAAGCGAACCCAACAATTGACAATACGTTACGTGATGAAGTGAAAATCAAAGGTGCAGAAGTTGGCCACACGTACACTATCGTTACTCCATACGTAGACCCAGAAACGAAAAAAGTGATTACGACTGTTGAATCAACGTATACAGCAAAAGCCGAAAATGAAACGATCCATGTAGATATTCCAATTGCGAAAAATACAATGAAAGACGGTCAAAAAGGGGTAGCTACTCACTATATTTATTACGACAAAGAAAAAACAAAACTTGTTGGTAAAGAAGATAACTTGGCCAATAAAGACCAAACAGTTACCTTCAAAACACCAAAAGCATTACCAAAAACAGGAGAAACAGCAAATGTTGCATATGTAGCATTAGGGCTGTTTCTTTTTGTATGCGCAAGTGTCGTTTTGGTTCGTCGTAAAATGAAACAAAGCAAATAAAAAACACTAGAGACAGCTCTATCAGCTGTCTCTAGATTCTTGATTGAGAAATGGAGGAAAGCTTGTGAAAAAAACAAGTAAACTTTTGTCTGCCTTGTTATTACTAAGTCAAGTATTTGGTTATACACCAACGGTTTTAGCAAATGAACTAGATACAAATAAACCGATAAATTCGGAATCTACAACAATAACTGAAGAAAATCAACCAGAGATACCTGAAGAAGATACAATAGATACATCAGAACGACCAGAAACAGATGTTCCACCAATAAATTCTTCTACAGAAGAACAACCAACTACACCTGAGCAGCCAGTAGAGCCAGAAACGCCTACGGTGCCAGATTCAAGCAAACCAGAAACCACACCCGTAGAACCTGAACAAAAACCAGAAGAAAATCGGCCTGTGGAAGAGTCTAAGCCAACGGATTCTACAACGACACAAACACCACAAAAACCAACAGAAACGCCGACAAATCAACCGAGTGTGTCCAATCAATCTAGTATTTCTACTACTATAGAAACAAATCAAGCCCCATCAGCACCCGTTGTAGACGAAGTTAAAGAATACCACCAAGCTCCATCAGCACCTATTCAAGAGTTAGTGCCAGAAAGTACGCTTTCTTCAGATGGAACCATTCACTTTGAAAAAAATGAAAGTGTGGAACAATTTATTCAAAAAATTGGAGAATCAGCTAGAAAAGTGGGCCAAGAAAACGATTTGTATGCTTCTGTTATGATTGCACAAGCGATTTTAGAATCTGCTAGTGGTCAAAGTTTACTATCAAAAGCACCAAATTATAATTTGTTTGGCATTAAAGGCACACATAACGGAAAAGGGGTCTCTTTTGCGACACAAGAGGATTTAGGCAATGGAACACTTTATACTACCCAAGCAACATTTAGACAATATCAGAGCTACGAAGAGAGCCTAAAAGACTATGCGAAACTCTTAAAAGAAGGGTTGGCAGGGAATGCTTCTTTTTATGAAGGCGTCTGGAAAAGTAAAGCGAAAACCTATCAAGAAGCCACTCAGTATTTGACAGGACGTTATGCGACAGATAGTCAATACAATCAGAAATTAAACGGCTTAATTGAAACTTATAACTTAACGATGTATGATCATCCGAAAGCGACAGTAGAAATGACAAAATCTGATTTTCCAGCGTATAACGGTGAAAACTACGATACGTATAACAGCTATGCGTGGGGAAATTGTACGCAATATGTCTATAATCGAATCACTCAATTAGGCAAACACATTGACTTAACCATGGGAAATGGAAAAGACTGGAGTGTGACTGGCCAAGCTCGAGGGTATGAAGTGAGTCGAACACCACAAGCAGGAACAGCCGTTTCTTTCCCTGCGGGCGTGTTAGGCGCAGATCCAATGTATGGACATGTCGCATTCGTTGAAAAAGTGAATCAAGATGGTTCAATTTACATTTCAGAAATGAATGTACAAGGCTTAAACGTCGTATCTACTCGTACAATTCCAGCAAATTATACAAGTGTATTAAGTTATATCACACCAAAATAAACAAAAGCAGACAACCTGTCTGCTTTTGTTTTTATGATATATGTGGGAGCAACTGACCGCTTGTTAAACAATTTCAGAAATAAAGCTATTTGTGTTAAGGAGTTGTATAAAAAATGTGGTTAATTTTTAAATATTTGATATATTTGTATCTTTCATTTTCGTTTTTAAATTTAAAATCTCGTATCTATCTAGAACGTAGTTTATTAAATATAGTATTAGGAATATTTTTTATCGTTTGGGTTTTCATTGATTTATTTTTTTTCTCAAACGATTTTTATCTTATTTATAAAGAATTTAAAGCAGTTTAAGATATTATTTTTTAACAATTAAAGTAGAGTAGATACAGAGTATAGTTACAAAAATAATAAGAATTATTGCTAGAACGACTATGAAGATAAAAAAACTTTTACAAATAACTAGTACAAGTTCTACAAGTAGATAGGGATAAAAAACTAGGCCTATTTGTATTCTATAAATTAAGCTTCTTGGAATCAGTCCGTGATCAGCACGTGCTCGATTGAGATTTTTCCAGTAGTTATTGGAAAAAATAATATATCGGAAATGTGTATTAAAAGTTATTTTTTCTTTTGAAAAACAATGAATACATTTTTTTAATGAAATTAACAAAGCATCATTCAAATAGAACTGTAATTGATTTTCAGTAATTATTTTATTTAGTTCTATTAAATTAGAATATATTTCTCGTTTATTTTCTTTTGTAATTTTTTGAAACAGATTTTTTTCAAGAGAAAAGTAACAAGGAATAAAAATATACTTGGTTACTTTTTTTAAGTTGTTTTGTTTGAAGGGTTGTTTTTTTATTGCGAAATAATTAAAGATTGTCCAAATGAAATTAGCAACTAATATTACTGAAGAAATAACTTCAAACAATTCCATAGAAATTCACCTCAATAAGTTAATTATTAGTAGTAGACGTTTGTGTTGCTTGTGAAAAAATGAGTTAGAGAAACGTATAGTATGTATTATACATTGTTATTAAAAAAAATAAATATGAGGTGATACGCAAAAACAAATAACAAAAAAGGTTTTTATTTAATAATTTAATGAAGAGTTAACCTTTTTATGGCGGATTTTTCAGAAAGGAGGAGAAAGCTTTGCTATTTGTAAGTGGATTATTATCAGGGGGAGTACTGGCAACTTTTTTTATGGCAAGCTTCATTGCAAGTGAACCAGAAGAAGTTGAAATCAAAAAGAAACAGTAGAGAGGGAAAGAAATGATCACAAATTATAAACAATTTTGGAAGAACAGTTTTCATTACAAAGGAAGAGTAACCAGAAAAGTGTATTGGTCTGTTATGTTAATGAATACTTTTATTAGTTTTGGGCTAGGGATAATAATAGTCGTTATACATGCATTGAATGCTTCAGAAGCAGTGATAATTAGTCTAGTTGATTTATTCATTGTTTATTGTGTGGCAGTTCTTTTTCCGTCTCATTCTATAAGTATTCGTCGTTTACGAGATGCAGGAATACATTGGGGATTTATTTTTCTATATTTTATCCCAACGATCGGTTCAATCCTATTAACTGTGTTGTATTGTTTACCAACGCAAAAAGAATAAACAAAAAAAGCAGAGAAACGGAGGGATACGATGTATTTTCAGTTTGTTTCTTCAGAAATGGAAGAAGTGCCTAACGAGCAAATTCCTTTGTCGAAAGTAAATGATTATCTTAAAGATTTAAATGACTACTTGCAAGGAGAAGAACAAAAGGGGTATCCATTTCAATTGAAAACGGAGGAGGAGGTTTTTTATTCAGGTTATCTATATTTACCTACAGAGAAAGAAGAATTTTCATTATACGACGAAATAAATGAGCAGTTAGAAGAAATTCATTCAGAAGAAGCAAAACAATTAGCTGATTTTTTAAAAGCCTATTTTGTGAATCTTTCCTCTAACAAAGAGGAAAAAGAAGAAATAGAACTTTTAGAAGAGGATAGAGAATCAGAAACAAAAGAGGTATCTAATCAAAAAACGAAAAGAAGAATCAATCGAAAGCTTAGCATAGTGGTATTTGTTGCTTTATTTTTTAGTTGTATGGCTTCTATTGGTTATGTTCATTTTATAAAAAAAACTTCGTTTGAAACACTTATTCAAACGGAAGAATATATCAAAGCAGGAGAAAATTTTCCTAATAAAGCAAATGAGATTGAACAAATGCTGTATATGTCCATGTTAGAAAAACAAACAACTAAAAAAATAAAAACATTAAAACAATTTACTAAAAAATTCTCAACAACTTTCGGTTCATTTGATGTGTCTATCTTTGAAAAAGATTATTCTTCTGCGATCCATAGTTATGAAGCGAAAAAAGATTCATTTATTAATGACACAGAACGTTTAACGTTGGTAGGATATGCGTATTTGAAGGAAGAAGCGATTGAAGAAGCAAAAACTATTCAAAAACAAACACGCAACATTGAATTAGAAGAGAAAATTTTTCGTTATGAGCAATTGACACAAGCGATTAAGGAAAAAGAAGTCGAATTAGAAAAATTAAGCAAAGAAGGGAGTAAAAAAAGAGAGCAAGCAGAAAAAGTCGCTAATGAAAAATTCCGATTAAAAGAAGAACTGCAAAATTTATAAAAAACGTAACACCAAAAACTATTGCAATATAAAGGAGAAAAAATATATGAAAAATCAACAGAAGAAAATTCTTATAGCTATGCTATGTAGTACAGTTGTTTTGGGAAGTACTGGTTATGCAATATGGGATAATTTGTCAGCAGAATCAGATAAAGCAACTAAATCAATTTCTTACCCTAAAAAGAAGAAAAATGTGTTGAAACAATTTTCAGAAGGTAAAGAAGAGTCTATTTTAGACAAAGTAACAGGTTCAAAAAAAGTGGAAAAAGTGATTAAACAAATAAGAGGGAAAGAAAATTATATTTTAGAGCCAAACGAGGTTTTAGAAGATTTAGCACTTTTTGATCGAAGAGCCAAACAAGCAGATCGTCATAAGGAAGGTGTCTTTACCAGTGAAAAACAAAAAAATCAAATGATACCACTATCTGTACAATTTAAGCCTAGTTTGAGTGGGCAAGCGCCTGTGATTTTACAGCCAAACAAACCAAATTCTTTTGATACGAATAAACCAATAGTAGAAATAAAACCTCCGATTATTTCAGATATTCTTCCACCAATACAACCACCAATTGATGAACAACCACCAATAGTACTTGTAGATTATACAGTATTAGAACGTTTAGTTGAAAATGCGGAAGGTTTACCAGCTTCTGTTTACATGACAGCTTCTTATCAAGTGATGCAAAATCAACTGAAGGTAGCTAAAACCATGTTGGCAGAACGTCAAGCGACGCAAGCTCAAGTGAATGCACAAGTAGAAGTCTTACAAGCAGCCATTGATCAATTGGTACTACGAGGCAATTTTTCTGATTTAGAGCAGTTGGTCGCACAAGTGAAGCTCATTCAACGAGAAAACTATACGACAGAAAGTGCCCAACGCTTAGATCAAGCGTATGAACAAGCAACAGCGTTGATTCAAGAAGGCGAAGCGACACAAGAACGTATTGATGAAGCGTTAAATCAGTTGAATCAAGCGATTATGCACTTAGTAGAACGTGGAGAAAAAGCAGCGCTTCAAGCGATTGTTGAGCAAGCCAAAGGCATTGATCGCGCGTTGTATACAGCTGAAAGTTTACAAGTATTAGACGAAGCAGTAGGTCAAGCGCAACAAGTCTTGCAATTTGTGGATGCTACACAAGCCCAAGTGGACGAAAGTGTTCAATTGGTTCAAACAGCGTTAGCTCAATTACAAACGATTGGTGAACCAGATTATAGTCTATTGCAATTGACTCGTTTGATTGAAGTTTGCGAACAAATGGATTTAACCGAGTATACGGAACAATCCGTAGCGGTATTTACAGCAGAGTTGGCTAGAGCGAAAGCCTTTGTTTCTAGTGGTGAAATAACAGAAGAATCCGTACAAGCGCAATTAGCCGCGTTACAACAAGCAAAAGAGCAATTAGTAAGAAAAGCAGACAAGACAGCGTTAATACAGTTAATTCAAGAAGTCAATCAATTAGAAGCTGTAAATTATACACCAGATAGCTGGGAAACGTTACAACAAGTATTACAAGAAGCGAATCGAGTAATGGAAGATACGCAGGCAACACAAGAAATAGTAGATACTATTTTTGTTCAACTAGAGAATGCTAAAAAAGCATTAATTGAAAAAGAAGAACAAAACAAAGAAAATACGATTTAGGAAGTCAAGGTTTAAAAGTTATTTAATAAGGAATAGCCCTAAGGGGTGACTGAAACGATGAAAGTCGTTTCAAAATATAGATTACGGGAAGGTAGAAAAGAATGAAATTCCCCTTTTCAAAAAAAGAAAAGGAGCAGAGCTCCACCTCAAAAAAGAATAGATCTCAAGAAAAACTGTCAAAAAAATCATATACGTATGGTGCTTCAAAGATACGTAAGGTGATTTGGACAGTTATTTTTTTATTCGTTTTTTTTAGTTGTTTGTCTATTGTACGGTCAAATGTTGTGGCCAACAAGTTAACAATAGCTAATAAAAAAATTGTTCAATTAGAAAAGCAATTTTCACAATTAGAAATGCAACAACAGTTAGACGTTCCAGAGACAGAAGCATTTTTTAAAGAGTTTATCCGATTATATGGAGAACAATTTAAAGAATACGAAAAACAACAACAGCGAAGTAAAAAGCTAAGTGAGTATTACAGTGAATTAGGGAAAATGTTAGGACAATCACCACGTGTAGATACTGAAGTAACCAGAATTGAAAATTATGGTTATGAACGAAAAGGAACAGAAAATATTGCGAAATTTTTTGTCGAAATCAAAACAAAAGCAGAAAATTCTCAAACGTTCCAAACCATTTTGAATATTCCGTTTAAAGTTGAAAAGGGCAAATATCAATTAACAGGATTACCTTATCAACAAAATGATCAGCGAAAGAATTTGATAGCCTCTACTTCTTATGAGGAGCACCAATTACCAACGAATGTGTTACAAGATCAAGTAGCTACGAAAAAAATTAGAACATTCGTTGAACAGTTTTTAACGGAATATCAAGAGAACAATCAAGAAAATTTGAAGTATCTAATGAAAAATGTGGAAGGATTGCCAAAAGGACTAACGATTGAAACAAAAGAATTTACTGTATACGAAACGGAAGACCACCCAGTTGTAGAATTATCATTGATTATGAGTTATGCAAACACAGGGGTTTCTTTTGAAGAAAATATGGAACTACATTTATCCAAAACAACTGATGGAAAATATTTTATTGATCAGTTGATTCATTATTAAAAAGAAGGAGAAGAAAGAAATGTTACCAGAAATTAGTGGACTTCAAAGCTATGCACAAGGTGCGGTCGTTTCAATTATTGTCATTGTGGCGTTAATATTAATTATTATCTGCCTTGCTAAAAGAGAATTTGGTGGATTAGTTGCAGTGATTATTTTAGCAGGTGTCTTGATTGTATTTGCACGAAATCCAGAAGGCACGATGGTAAAAATTGCCGAAGGGATTATCAATAAGCTTTTGAATATGGGCGGTTAATCAAATTGGCGATAAGTTCTTTTAAGAGCTTATCGCCTTCTTTTTTTATCAAATGATTGAAGGGAGAAACAAATGAAACCAATCAAAGCAATGAATTATACGAGTATGTTTCAAGCGCCTATAAGTATGCAACTGAAATTTTGGTACAAAAAGAAAATGGTGGTATTGCCTTGGCGCTTATCTTTACAAGGTATTTTGGTATTTATAGGGAGTTTTTCTTTTGTTCGATTTGTGCTCGCTCCTTTTTTGCGTATGATTCAAAGTGCAACAGGATTAATTTTGTTTGAATTTTTAGGGACATTAGCAAGTTCGTTTGGCTTAACCTTTTTATTGTTAAATTTGCCGTTAGAAGGAAAGCGAATCGATCAATTTATAAAAGATTATTTTTTGTTTTTTGTTAAAGTGATGGTACCTAAAAAAGTAGTGTATAGAGGACGTTATCGTCCGTATAAACAAGCGCCAGTGGTGTATCTAACCGAAGAATGGTAGGGAGGTAAAGCAAATGCAAACGATTTTTCATTCACTATTTCCTTTCATGACTAAAAAAGAGGAAGTAGTGAAATTTAAGTATCCGATTACGTATTATCATAAAAATTTATTAATTACGAAAGATAAAGACGTATGGGCGTATTATTTTATTCAAGAAACACAAGTTCAACTTCACGATCAAGAAATGAGACAAGAAGAAATTGGTACAAAACAGTATATATATCATGAATTAGGTAAAAATTATAAAGGAATTGATTTGAGAATTTTACCTTATGAATTTAACTTGAAAGAATTATTTGAGTCATTAAAAGAAGATTTTAATCCTGAAAATCCAGAGATTCCTACTTATTTTGCCGATCAAACCATTGAACAATTAAAGCGTTTATATGGTGATTTAAGTAAAGATATTTTTGTTTTAGGTGTAAAATTGCGTGAGTATAATGCAATTACTAGCCGTGCAGAAGCAATTAAGATTGGTTTAGAAGAGGTTGAAAAAGATCTATTAAAGATTTTAGGTGGTGTAACCAGTGATGGAAAAAAACTTTTAGAAGAATTTGAGCAAAAAGAAAATGATTTGTTTCAAGAATTAAGCATGATCCATCCGATAAGGCTAACAACAAAAGCATTAGCGTACTTACAAAAACGACAATTTTTGCGAAATACTCCTCATTTTCGTTCAGAAGAAGAACGGGTACAATCATTTGATGAAATTACGGAAGCAATTTTATTTCCAAATGTAAAAAGAGGGGTTTTAGGTGTTCAAACTGAGTATGGTACTCAATATCTTAGTTTTTTACCTGTATCCGAGTTTCCAGATAATCTACAAGGTTATGATTTATTTTATTTGAAACAACAATTTCCGTTTCCTTGTGAGTATCTAGTGAATGCAAAATCATTGGAGAGCAACGATCCATTTTTTGGTGTGAAAGCAAAGGCCATTGGTAAAGGAAAAGAATTAAAGAATAGTGTTCGTGATATGCAAGCAAGTGGGATTCCTGTAAGTGGAAAATTATTGCGAGCGAAATATAAATCAGAACAAGCATTGCAAGATATTGAGTCTGAAGAAAGCTTTTTCCGTTTTTCTGCTGTATTTGTGGTTTATGGCTCAACACCGAAGCAGTGTCGGGCACGTGCACGCTCTTTACGTTCTACCCTAAGAAAAATGAAAGTACGAGTAGAAATGCCACTAGTAGACCAAGAAAAATTATTCCATCAATGTTTAATTGGTTCTCGAGAAGAAGACATCAAGTATTGGAAACATTTTTGTACGAGTTATGGTTTATCAGAATTTCTTTTTGGCGTATCCAATGCGTTAGGAAACAAAGTTGGTTGGTTTTTGGGCGTTCAAACAGATGGAAATCGAAAAATTACGAGAGATATGGCAGTGAAACGCTCAAGAAAATTTGTTTTTTGGAATCCATTAGCAAACAATCAAAATATTTCAGGAGCAAGTGCCAGTCCACATATTGAAGTAACAGGAAGTACAGGAAATGGAAAAAGTTTCTTATTGAAATTGTTTTTT
Source organism: Enterococcus sp. AZ129 (assembly GCF_051714505.1). NCBI lineage: Bacteria > Bacillati > Bacillota > Bacilli > Lactobacillales > Enterococcaceae > Enterococcus > Enterococcus sp. AZ129. The sequence continues at coordinate 1,240,556 of NZ_JBIORY010000001.1, forward strand.
TGGATTCTTCAGCTAATGAATGTTCGTACGTTGTATTTTGATCCAAAAGTAGAGTTGGAAAAAATAACAAAAGAATTATTGAGTAATAAGCAATTTTTACAGAAATATCCAGTATTTGTCCGATTGTTGAAAAAAATTGCTTTTGTGACTTTAGATGCGAAAAATAAGGAAAATCATGGTGTGCTAGATCCAGTCGTTTTTTTACCTACAAATGAAGCAAAGACAGTAGCGGAAGATATTTTAAGTCAAGTTTATGATTGGAAAAAAGATGATAAAATTCGTAATCAAATGATGGCCGCGTTGATGCGTGTATTAGAAGATCGACAAAATGGGAAAGAAGTTGGTTTGCGTACATGGGTCACGATGTTGGTTCATCATCGTAATCCAGCTATTCGTGAAGTTGGAGAAATTTTTGAAAATGAAATTCAAAATTCTGTTTTGGAGTTGATTTTTAGTGATGGAAAAAATCGAACGTTGTCGTTAGATAATCGAAGTACAGTTTTATCTATTGAAGGCTTAACACTGCCTGAACCAAATCAAAATCCACTGGAGTATACACAAAGTGAGCGAAATTCGATTGCTGTTATGTGTTGTGTGGGTGAGTATATTCGTTTATTTGGAAAACAGAATCCAGAACAGTATACGTATGAAATTTTTGATGAAAGCTGGGTATTATCCACTAGTGCAATTGGGCGGCGAATTATAAAAGAGATAAAAAAGGTCGGACGTGCGCAATGCAATGGCTGTATCTTTGCTTCTCAATCTGTGAAAGATACAGATTCTGAAGAAATTCAAGGACAGTTAGGAATGATTTTTGCCTTTGATGAAGCGTCTGAACGTCCAGAGATACTAGAAAAATTAAGTATGCCAGTAACAGATGAGAATATCGAACTGTTGAAAAACTTACAACAAGGACAATGCTTAATGAAAGATAGTTATTCACGAGTAAACAAATTATCGATTCATGCTTTATTTCCAGAATGGCAGTTGGCCAACAAAACGGTTAAGCGAACAGCAAGTGGAAATTTAGAAGAACAATACCTATAACACAAGGAGGGAGAGCGTTGTTAACACCTATAGTGCAAGTAAAAAAGAGGAAAATACGGAGACAGCTACTTTTAGTAGCGTTTCTTTTTTTTCTGTTCTTTTTTTGTTTTTCAAGCGGAGTATTTGCTGAAGGCGTAAAAATTCAATCAAGTGGTGGCTTATTGAAGGATGATGTAGATTTAGATAATCTGCGTTCTTATATAGGCGATATTTCAGGATTTTGGGGAATAATGTTTGGAAAAGGTTGGACAAATACCATTAGTGGGTTTGCAGATACGCTGTTTCAATTCACTGGAGTAATTTATCAAATTTTTGATTTTGTCATTGATAAATTATATTCGATGGATATTTTATCGCAACTTAGTCATGTGATTACAGAATTAACGAACAATATCTGGCAAACATTAAAAAATAATTATGTAGGATTGATCCTTTTATTTTCGTTCTTTTCAATTATACGAAAAATTTTATTAGAAAGTGCAAAAGAAGCTGTTTTATTTTTAGGAAAAATTCTTTTAGTCTTGGTGGTTTCTGGTATATGGTTTCCCCATGCGTCAACCTACTTGAATAGAATGAATGATATTTCTTTTGAATTTCAAGCGGAAGTTCTGCGCATTGCAGGACAAACAGACGAAACCAGCGCATTAAGCACAGAAAATGGAAACGATAGTGGAGCAACAGCTACAGAGATTATTCGAAATGAGTTGTTTCGTCAAACGATGTATCGTCCTTTCTTATTATTGAATTATGGAACAACGAATGTTGAAAAAATTAATGGTATGTACGCCAAAGTAAAAAGTGAAGAAATTCCCAAAGATACAAATGGAAAGTATTTAGCAAGTAAAGAATTTGCGAAATTAGATAGTAAGAAACAAAAACAACAATTAAAGGATTTAGCCAAGCATAATAAATATCTAACAGGAGAAAAAGCAGGGTTTAAGTTTATTATATCCATAGTGTCGATTTTTGGTGTATTTCTTATGGGAATTCCTCTTACTGTTTTAGCGTTTGTTAATGTATTTTTACAGTTGTTGACTATATTGTATCAATATATTCTTCCACTTGTCGCAATAGTCAGTTTATTACCACGTTACAGTGATGGGTTCATTAATTCTATTGGTAATATCGTAAAAATTTACTTATCTAAAGGTGTTTTGGCCATGGCAATTTTGCTGTTTTGCTTGATCAATACAACCATTGATTTATTGATTCCCCCAGAAAATTTCATACCCGTATTAGGGAACGTTTTTGTGAAAGGACTCGTGTATATTTTGTTGTGGAAATCAAGACATTTTATTCTTCGTTCATTAATGAGTGCTTTAAGTGGACGAGGAAGTGATGTAATGGTTCAAATGCAACAAGGTTCGCAAGAATTTTTCCAACAAGGTTTGGACAAGGTGTCTGATATGAAAGATTCAGCAATTTCTAGTGCTAAAAGTGCAGCACTTATGGCAGCTGGCATGCCACCTGAATTAGCTTTAGCCAATGATTCAACTGGAGGAGAAGAAAACGTATCGGATTATACTGGTGATGAAGAAAAAGACGAAGATAATCCTGAACAGGATACTCTTTTGACACAAGAAGAGGAAAACGATTTTGATGGAATGGACGACGAAACGATGGATAAAGATTCTGAATTTGAAAATGATTTGCAAGAAGCAGATCAAAGTAATCGAATCAATGAAATGGATTTACCTGATTCAGAACTAGAAATTCAAGAAGAAATGGACAAAGTGGAAGAACCAGATCCAATTGAATTAGAAGAACTTGATGTGCCAGATATTCCAGAAGTTTCAACTGAAGAGAATGAAGAGATACCTGTCGAAAATGTTCCGATGAGTGAAGCAAAAGAGAGAAATAAAACGGAAGAAGAAATAACACAACAAGAGCAACAGCAAACCATGACACAAAATTATCAAAAAGAATCAAAAATTGGAACAAATAGCACCACTGATGAAAAAGGAAAGACACAACAAGTGCCAAATTCAACAGTACCCAAACCAGAAACACCTGTTCAAGTATACCAACAATTTCAAGAAGGAGATAAAAACCTAACGATTAACCAAAAACAACACAATGAACAACATGCGCATATAGACGTGAAAAATCAGACAACTAATCGAATTCGAGGAAATGAATTTGAACGTTTATTAAGAAAATACAGAGGAACAGGGCGTAAATGATAAAGAAACTTTTATGTTTACTCGTTCTAGTATTTTCTTTTTTGTTTTTAATCGTTTTAGGAAGTAGTTCAGTTTCTGAGAATCAAAGAGCTATTGATTGTGAAGTGATTAGTGATGTTCAGGTGGTTGCTGTTAATAAAGACATGACGGAAAATGCCAAGCAAATTTATAGCAATTTAAAAAAAGCATTTCCACAACTTACCGCTCAGGCAATGGCGGGGATTTTAGGAAATTTTCAACAAGAATCAGGTATTATGCCAACAGCCGTTGAACGTCCAAATGATCCTTTATCTGGTCATGGAATTGCACAATGGACAGCTGGGCGAACAACAAATTTAAAAAATTTTGCGAAGGAAAAAGGAAAAGAATGGTCTGATCTAGGTTTACAAATCGAGTTTCTGATTTATGAGTTAAATGGTTCAGAGAAAGCTTCTCAAAGCGTATTCACTTTAACTTCAGTGGAACAAGCAACAGAAGAATGGCAAATTAAATTCGAACGAGCTGGAATCCCTGCAATGGGGAATCGATTAAATTATGCCAATCATTGGTATTCAGTACTAGGGACTAGTGATCCAATCTCAGAAAGTGCTTTGTCTGTTGGGAGTTCGACAGGTTCAGAAGAAGAATGTGAAGAAGAAATTTCTAACAACAATGATATTTTAGGTGTTGCAAAATCATGGCTAGGCTGGTTTCATTATCCTAATCCAATTGCACATTCGATTGATATGATTGGTGGAGATCCGCTAAATCCTGATAAAGAAGGCTATACAGACTGTTCTGGTTATGTTTGGTTGGTATTGAATAAAGCAGGGTATAAAGTACCTCCAGCAATGGGATGGTATACAGGTTCAATGACTAGTGATGCTCGAGAGGCTCAACAGTATTTAAGAGAAATTTCGCCAAATGAAGCACAAGCAGGAGATATAGTAATCGTCAATCTTGGAGGTGGCGCAGGAGCAAATGGCCATACAGGTATTTTAACTGAAAATTGGAAAGGGAAAGAAACAAAAATTATTCAAGAAGGAGGAGGACAGGATCGTGTGTCTATTGAAACGTTTGGAAATTCCTTTGGCGCGTTGTTAAACGGTGGAGATATTTGTTTAGCAAGACCAATAAAAAAATAGGAGAGAAGAAAAAATGAGAACAATAGGTATCGTGTTATCAATGAGTGCGATTTTTTTAGTCGCACTCTTTTTTGTTGTTCAAAAAGAACAAAAAGAAATAGAAGGACTTCAAACAAAAGTTGTTGAATTAAAAAAAGAAAAAACTTATTTAGAAAAAGAAATCCAGCGAAGCGAGCATACAAGTCAAATAAATAAAGAAGCATATGATTCTTTAGTAAGACAAAAAGAAGTATTGGAGGAACAGCAATTAAATACAGAAACAAGTGAGCAACGAAAAAAATTTGCGGATATTACAAAAAAACTATTTCAAAAAATGTATACTTTTACTCCCGAAACGTATGGCTCACGGAAAAAAGAGGTAAAAGAATGGTTGTCTGAAGAGTTATATCAACAATATTTTTCAGAAAAGACAACAGTCGGAGATTCAAATGGAATTTCTTCAGATTTACTTTCATGTGAAGTATACGTAAAAGCTTGGACAACAAAAACGATTGATGGATTAGTGGTAGTGAAGTATTCAAGTGGTTCTGCTTATGGCAGTCAAAAAGGAATGAATCTTTTTTCTATTTCATTCAATCCAGAAAGTCAACGCATTACAAGAATGGATAATTTAGGAAGTGGTTATACAAGTGATCTTTTGGAATAAAAGAAGGAGATTGTTTTTGTATATTATTCTTGTTTTTTTCTTTTCAGTTCATTTAGGAATTAAAGGAGCAACTACTTGGATTCATTATAATTTGACATCAAAGAAATCTGTCGTACTTTCAAAGGAAGATTCACGAATTAAAGTGTTTTATCGAGAAGATTGTAAAAGTTGTCAACAACTTTATCCGCAATTGTATTGGCATAATGTATGGTATCAAGATTTACTATTTGTTAATTTATCTGTTCCAGCAAATAGAAAATATATTCAAGAATATCAGTTAAAAAAAGTTCCTACTTTTGTTTTTGAAAAGAAACGCTTGATTAGCAGTGAAAAGGAAGAAGTGTTCTCGTTTATTCGATTGAATAAATAAATGGGCCAAAAACCTACATTTTGAGTGGCCAAAAAACGACAGTTTTAAATGGCCAAAAAAATTAGAGGAGACGGATATATGGATTTGATAAAAAAAGATACAAAAATTTATCGGATTTTAGTTGAGATTGATCGCCATGGGATTATGACGGTGAATCAATTATTACAATGGTTAGATACCTGTAAAGGACATGTTTCTTATAGTGTGAATAAATTAGAAAAATTAGGATTTATCAAAGTTTGTCGGATTTACAAAGAACATTGTTACTATATTACGCAAGCGGGAAGTGAATACGTTGGTTTGATCAATTTTGGTTATACTCAGACTGAAAAAGAACCAAATACGACCATTTTACAACACAATTTAAAAATGGTAGAAGCCTCTTTTCAAAGTTTAAAGGAATGTTGTAAAAATGAACCAACAAAACAGTTTTATTTGATTACAGAGCGAGAAAATTTAGCATGGTGGTATACAGATTTAGAAAGAAAGTATTCAGGACGAACACTTATGAGAGAAAAAGCAGCGTTACGTAAAAAATTACCAGATTATTTGATTCGTTTTGAAGCAAATGGAGAAGAATGTACTGTTGCCTATGAATTGGAATTAACTAGAAAATCGCACGAGTATCTTTTAAGAAAGTTAAAATGGTACGCGGATCAATTGTCTTTAGAAAATTATCAAGTGATTTATTACGTATGTGAAAATAAGAAAATTTTCAATTATGTGTTCCATAATGCAGAAAAATGTGGTGTTCCAGTTTATTATCAACAATTTGAACCGATGGAGAGGAAATAGTTATGGGAAAAAATAATTCAGATTTTTTGAAAATGGATCAGTCTTCGAAAAGTGGAGGTTTATCGAATCGAGCAGTGATAGAAATGATTTTAGGATTACTAGGCGTAGGTTTTTTATTTTTCTTTTTACCTGCTGTTTTATTAGCGATTTTATTGACCTATCTATTGAAAAATTTTTCTAAAAAATGTTGGGAATGGTGGGGCTTTTTGGGATTTAGCTTTTTCCTTTTTCTTTATCTTACTAATTATTCGTGGCTACCACTATTTCAATTTGGCGGATTATGGCGTACGATTTGGGCAGACGGTGTACGTTTTGCGGAAGAAATGATTCAAAATGGCGCACCTTTTGTGATTACTGCTAAAAGTTGGTTAGGAATAGGAATTTTAACTGGGTGTTTTACATGTTTATTTCTGTTAGGGTATCGAGGACTTGAAAAAACATGGTTTACAAAGGAAAAAGAAGCAGAGAAAAAAGACTATTTAACTAGTGATCGCTTCAAGAAAATTTTTCGTGATAGAGGAAAAATTTTAGCACAACGACAACGAGCATATCGCCGTTCTTCTAACAAAAAAGTTTATTTAGGAATGAATACGAAAGCTAAAGATATTTTTTTAGACATTCATTCTTTTTTTACCCATTGTTTTATTTGCGGGACAACAGGTAGTGGAAAGACCTCTTTAATGTACAATATTTTAGAAGGAGCTTTAAGAAATGGCTTAGGAACTGCATTTATTGATGGAAAAGGTGATCCAAAAACAGAAAAGGAAGTAAGAAAAATTGCAGAATTCTATGGAAAGAAAGTCTATGTTTTTTCTGATAGAACAGACTTTCACTATAATCCTGTTCGTTATGGAAAAGCAACGGCTATTAAAGATCGCTTAATGGCAACGTTGGATTGGTCAGAATCATTTTATGAAAAAGAAAGTGAGAACATGTTGCAAATGATTATTCGTTTTGTTCAAGATTTTGCAGAAAAAGAAGAGTTAGAGGAACAAAATGGAGTAGTTAGACCCAAAGAACAAGGGGAACGATTGCGTAGGGATTTACAAACAATTCATCGATTTTTGGATATGGAAGAATTAGCAAATTATCTTTTTATAGAACAAAAACGAACAGAAAAAAAAGAACCGATTCAAGAGCAAAAGAAAGTTAGTGAATTGGTAGATCAACAGAAAAAAGTGATTCAATCGAAAACTTTTGGGAAAGATTTGTTATATGCAAAATATAATCAGTATTTTTTTGGTAAGTCCTCTCTTACCTACGGTGATATTGAAGCAGCTGCTGAAATGAAGGGGGAAAAGATTAAACTGATTCAAGGATTACGAACACAATTAGAATTGTTAATTTATTCGGATTTAGGAGAAAAATTTTTAGAAAATGAAGTACCAGAAAAAAACTTAGATTTATTTAAAATTATACGAGAAGGTCACGTCGTTCTTTTTTCATTCAATTCAAACGATTATTCAGGATTTATAAAAACGTTAGGACGTTTTTTGATTGCGGATGTTGCACATGTAGTAACAAAATTATATGCGGAAACAGAAATGACGAAAACTGAACAAATAAAATCAACCTCTTCTATTTATCAAGGAGGTATAGGTTTTTTTGATGAATTTGGTAGTTATGCTTCAAAGAAAATTATAGATATTGTTTCTAAAGCAAGAAGTGCAGATTTTGGGGCAGTATTAGGCGCACAGTCTCAATCTGACCTGAAAACAGAAGAAGGCGATTTAACAGGGCGTATTATTGATAATGTTAACTTATTTTTGTTAGGACGAGTTAATGATCCAGATAATGCAGAATATACGTCTCGTCTTGCTGGAACCTATGAAGACATTGATCGAACTGTTATGACAGAAAATAAAGGAGGAATTTTTCGACGAATTGAAACCAAAGAAGATCGTGGAACGATTCGAAATGTGCGAAAATTTATTTTTGATCCAGATACAGCCAAAGAGCTACCAAATCATACTTTTTTTATGGTAGATAAAACAGGAAACAACTTGTCAATGACAAAGGAACAAATCTATTCGCGAAATGCATTAGATGGGTTGAAATAAAAAGGTGGGAAAAGCATGCGGAAATTAATGAGTATTACGGAATTAGCAGATTATTTTCAAACAACTCCTCAAGAAATTCAGAAATATATTGAAAAAAATCAAATTGAAGCAGAAACTATTGACTACGAAGGAAATGAATTGTATCGATCTGAAGATAGTAAAGCAATGAAACAATATTTTGAATCTAAAAAAACTGTGACGTCAATATCTGAGGAAGTAGTTGAAAGAGAGAAGCAAATGGAACCGTGTATGACAATTACTGAAGCAAGCAATTTATATCAAATTTCATACACTAAATTACAACGATTAATTAAAAGCTATCAAATTAAACCGATTTATGTTGGTGAGAAAAATAAAAAATATTATGCGATAACAATTTTAGAAAAAATAATTACAAAAGAAATTCAGAATATGCAAAACACAGTAACGACGGAGTTTTGCAAGGGTAAGCCAACTCAAAGTGAATCAGTAATGCAGGGAGAAACAGAGGGAGAAAGCGTGCGAAACTCAATAACGACGGAGTTTTGCAAGGATAAGCCAACTCAAAATGTTGCAGAAATACAGGAAGAAACAAAGGGGAAAAGCGTGCAAAACACAGTAACGACGGAGTTTTGCAAGGATAAGCCAACTCAAAATGTTGCAGAAATACAGGAAGAAACAAAGGAGAAAAGCGTGCAAAACACAGTAACGACGGAGTTTTGCAAGGATAAGCCAACTCAAAGTGTTGTAGAAATGCAGGAAGAAACAGAGGGGGAAAGCGTGCAAAACTCAGTAACGGCGGAGTTTTGCAAGGATAAGCTAACTCAAAGCGATTCAACAATACAAGAAGAATCAGAAGGAAATGAGGAGGAAGAAATGTCACAAATAGAAAGACAAATGTATGAAGAAAAAATTGCTTATTTAGAAAGAGAAAATCAATTGTTACGAGACCAATTAGCACATGCCAATACAATCAGTAATGATGTTGTAAAAGTATTAGATCAAGAACAAAGTTTACATTTATTGTCACATAAGGAATCTGAAAAGATTTTACCTACATTTAAATTGCCTAAACTTGCTCTGGAACAATTAGATGAAAAAAAGGAACAAATTGAGCATTCGGAAAAAACGTTAAAAAACTGGTGGATAGAAAGAGGAAATAATAAATAGAGTTTTTTGTTTGAATTTTTATTAAAACATGATTGAACGTTTAATATTATAGATTAACAATCTAAGGATCTCCTATATTAAGAATAGAATAGTTTTTTTGAGTAGTATGTTTGAACAAGTTTAGCTTCACACAGTCACTACAATGAACTAATGAATACTATATTTAATTTCAAATATCTTTAAAAGCTTATATTTTCGATTTAAGAGGTTTTAGAGCAGTTTAGGTAATTTCTATCACAAAAAGATAAAACCTTTTAAATCGAATTTTAAAAATCGATTTAAAAGGAAGAAGAATATGAAGAAAACAAATGAATTATTGATAAAAGAACTAGAAGATTTTGGTTATTTTCCTTATTTGGAAGATGAAAAAGATAGTCATTTTTTTGAGTTGAATTTTGTAGACAGTTCAATTGATGAGCTCTCAATTATTGATATTAATGTGAATAATGATGGTACATTTGAGATCGGAAAATATAGTTTGACTTTCTTTGTTGCAGAATACGAAGAACTACAAAAAGTAATTTCTATTTTTTATGGTGCGATATTTTCCTTAGAACTAGAACGAATTCTAGTAAATTGGGTACGCTATTCAATTACAATACCGTTAATTACTGCTAACACTATTGAAGAACTAAAAGAATACGTCCGAACATTAAAGTACTTACTTGAAAAAGTTTATAATGAAGTGAAACAGGATTAATCAAAAGCGTGCAAAACTCAATAACGGCGGAGTTTTGCAAGGGTAAGCCAACTCCAAGTGAATCAGCAATACAGGAAGAAACAGAAGAGGAAAGCGTACAAAACTCAATAACGGCGGAGTTTAGCAGGGATAAGCCAACTCAAAGCGTTCCAGAAATGTAGGAAGAAACAAAGAGGAAAAGTGTGAAAAACTCAGTAATGACAGAGTTTTTCAGGGTAAGCCAACTCAAAGCGTTTCAGAAATGCAGGAAGAAACAGAGAGAAAAAGCGTGCAAAACTCAGTAATGGCGGAGTTTTGCAAAGATAAGCCAACGCAAAATGTTTCAGCAATGCAGGGAGAAACAAAGGAGAAAAGCGTGCAAAACACAGTAACGGCAGAGTTTTGCACGAGTATGCTAACTCAAAGCGTTTCAGAAATACAGGAAGAAACAGAAGAGGAAAGTGTGCAAAACACAGTAACGGCGGAGTTTTGTAAAGATAAGCCAACTCAAAGTGAATCAGTAATGTAGGGAGAAACAGAGGGGAAAAGTGTGCAAAACACAGTAACGACGGAGTTTTGCAAGGATAAGTCAACTCAAAGTGAATCAGCAATACAGGAAGAAACAGAGGAGGAAAGCGTGCAAAACTCAGTAATGACGGAGTTTTGCAAGAATATGCTAACTAAAAATGCTTCAAAAACAGAAGAGAAAAGAGCAATAAAAAATGTATAAATCTTAGTTGTTTCTTTTGAAATTTGTTTGAATTTTCATTGAAACATGATTGAATAAGGATTCAAAAAAGGAGTCCGTCAAACCTTGGTATTATAACATTTCTAAGTGCTCGGCGGAGGAGACTTCCCTAGCTCCACGTATTAAAATACATGTACCTAGGGAAGTCTCCTCCGCCGAGCACAGAAAAGTAAATAATACCAAGGTTTGACTCAGAAATAAAAATGATAGTTTAGTCATCTAATTTGATAAAAGGGAAAGGAAATCAACCCCTACCCCAATCTTGGGGTCTCAAAACTAACACCCCCTAACCCCTCTTTCAGCCTCTTTTGAAAGAGGGGGGAATCACCCCCACGGCCAACGCCCCATGTTCTTGGGGCTGTCCAGAACCATAAACTTGAGAGAAAGTAGAAAAAGAACAGGAGTAGAGATAATTTAATATGTTGTTTAAAGGAAAAAGATTCGAAGGAAAGAAAAGCTTAAAAAGTGCAATGTTTTGAAAAAGAAAAAAAGGGAAAGAACGAAGACGAGCTTCGTTCTTTTTTTGTGCCAGCAAGCTGTCACATTCAGACGCAAGCGTCTGAATCGGCTCGTTTTTAGGAAGGACTAGCTTGTTTGATTTAACCGTTGTCAAAGAAGTGGGCGTTCGAGAGTCCCTAATCGTATATCAGTCATTCGGCGAGTATAACCTAAAACATAACCTGCCAATTGCCAAGGGTAAAATGCACGCACAAGTGCGCCCTTGGCAATCGTCAGAACATGTTTTCGAGCCGGTTATGCCGAAAGACCGCTATACGAAAAGGGACTCTAAACAGAATCCCACTTTGATCCTTGACAACTAAAAGCAAAATCAAACAAGCAGGCCTTCGTCTAAAAACGAGCCGAATAAAAACCTTGGGGGTTGCACCCCCAAGCCCCTGCGCCTCTGACACACTACCGAAAAGGTGGGTGGGGGTGGCGAAAAAATCAAATAAACCATTCTATTTCAGAAAGGAAGAAACAACTATGAAAACAAAAGAAGAGCAACTAAAAGAACAAGCAAGAAAAGAATTGCAAGAAAGAGGATTGATTATTGAGGGAAATTTTGAAGGCGATTTTGAAACATATATTGGTTGTTACGCTAGACCAATAAACAAACCTACCGCATTAGACCCGATGAATGAACAAGAAGTGCAAGAACAAGAAAAACATGCAGTAAATGGCTTTCCACAGGATTTTACCGAATGGTATGAGTGGGAAATTATAAACGGAAAGCTTGAAAATTTCTTATAAAAATCACATGACGAACAAAGAGAATCATTCTCTTTGTTCGATAAAAAAATAAAGGAAGGAAAAAGACAATGAAAAAAAACACACCTTATCAAGTGGGAGACATTTTTTATAGTAGTTGGGGCTACGAACAAACGAACGTGACATTTTGGCAAATTGTGAAGTTAACAGAAAAAACAGCATGGTTTCAGCCTATTCAAAAGAAAACGTTTGAGCATTATTCGTCTATGAGTGGAAAAGTGGTGCCAATGAAAGATAATTTTATCGAGTATCCTTTAGCAAAAACACAAGACAGTATTGTAAAAAAACGAATTGATCCAGAAACCTATCCTGATATGTTATACGGTTATCGTAGTTGGGACACGTTTCATAGATATAAAGAACAAGCTGTTTATGAAAGTAGTTATTATTAAGGGGATAGTTTCCCCTTTCAAAAATATAAGAATGGAGAGAAAAAACAATGATGAATTCAGTGAATTTAGTAGGACGATTAACAAAAGAAGTGGATTTAAAATATACGCCAAAAGGGAATGCGACAGGAACCTTTATTTTAGCTGTTAATCGAAATTATACGAATGCAAATGGTGAGCGTGAAGCAGATTATATCCGCTGTGTCATTTGGAGAAAAGCTGCGGAAACTTTAGCAAAGTTTACTGGAAAAGGTAGCTTGATTGGCATTAATGGACGTCTTCAAACAAGAAATTATCAGAATCAGCAAGGACAGACAATGTATGTTACAGAAGTTCTAGTGACAGACTTTTATTTATTAGAGAGTAAAGAAGTGAATGAACAACGAGCAAAAGCGATAACGAATAATCAACTAGAGCAATCAACACTTGAAAATGACGTTCAAATTTCAGATAGCGACTTACCATTCTAAACATGTTAGTAGCGAACAAATAGTTAAGAGATAAAAAAGTTTTGTTCCATACCTGATTTTTCAAGTATGGAACAAAAAATAAATAGAAATACGATAATTTTTAAAGGAGTGGAAAAAATGAGAAAATTAAAAAGAAGTATTTTTATTGTGTTTGCGTTATTCGGAATAGTAGGAACAGGCTGTGAAACAATTGACGTTCAAAAAGATTCCTTATCAGAAATCAAACAAGTATTCACAAAACGAGATGAAAAGCAACTACAAAATTCACAAGTAGAAATAGTGAATCAAAATAAGCCAAACTTTTCTGAAGAAGATTTTTCGTTAGAAAATGGCAATTGGCAAATTTTTTCGGAGTTGGATCGTTTGAATCGAGTAGGTGTAGCGAGCGCACTTTTGCATAAAAGCAGAATGCCTACTGAAGAACGAGAACGATTATATATTAAGCCGACTGGCTGGAAACAAAAGAAAATGAAAAATGGCGACTATCTCTATAACCGTTGTCACTTGATTGGGTATCAATTGACAGGTGAAAATAATAATCCAAGAAATCTGATGACAGGGACACGTTCATTTAATACTCCTGGAATGGTGGAATATGAAAATAAAGTAGCAGATTATCTGAGAAAAACTGGAAATCATGTTCTGTATCGAGTGACACCAGATTTTAGAGGAAATGAGTTAGTAGCTAGAGGTGTACGTATCGAAGCGCAGAGCATCGAAGATAATCAGTTATCGTTTCATGTATATGTGCATAATGTACAGGAAGGCTACACGATTAATTACTTAACTGGTGAATCTTCTGTAAATTAAAAAAAAAGATAGTCCTTGTTAAAAAACAAGGACTGAGGAATAAATATGAAAATTATTAAAAGTCTTAACAACTTTATTTTAATAAAAAAGGAGAGAAATTTCAAGATGAATAAACGATTTGTTGTCGCACTTGTTTTATTGGGAATGGTTACTAGCTTGTTGCCTAAGGTTATTCAATTGGGATTGTTTTTTTAGTCTGTTTGTTTATCTTTATATTTCGTGGGACGAATATTTATATAAACAATCTTTGAAAAAAAGAAGGGAGCAAAGTCAAAATGTATAGACATTATCGAGCAGTGTTATCTTCTGAATTGTCAAGACTATGGTTATCGAACCCTTCGACGAGTGTATGCTTGTTTTGGATATAAACAAACTCATTTAAAAGAAAGAAGTGTTTTTATTGAAAAAAGCTAGTTTAGGTCCACATGTGAACCCAACAGCTCCACATGTGGAGGAGAAAGCCAGAATTGATTGTATGGTTTCTCAGGAAGTAAAAAAGATGTGGCATGAAATTACAGAAAATGATCGTCAGTTTAGTTCAGAACGATATTATCCTGCCCATACATTAGAACGAATGATTCGAGCAGAGTATCAGGTAATGAAAACATTTGGTGTTCAAGGAGGAAGAAAAAAATGACAAAATTTATCACAGTAAACAACAAAAAAGGTGGAACAGGAAAGACTAGTGTTTCTTGTATGTTAGCAGTGTATCTTTCAAAATTTGGAAAAACATGTTTGATTGATTCAGACGAGAGTGGCAATGCGACAAAACGGTTTACAGAAGAGAGAGATGAACAAGCAGAACTAACACGACTATTTAGACGTCAAGAGGTCATACCTATGGCGATTCGAGAAAATCTTGATTTAGTCGCAGGTACACCAGAGCTTGAATTAGTAAATGCAGAATTGCTTCAACGAATGAATAATACATTAATTTTTAGTAGCTATTTACGACAATATGACACGTTTGAAAATTATGAGTATGTGGTGATTGATACACGAAACGATAGTAACATTATTACGAATAATATGTTAACAGCTTCTGATTTAGTATTGGGAGTATCTGATCCAAGTGCAGATGGTTTTGAAGCGTTGTTAGGTTTAGAATCGCATATTGAATATTTACGAAAAGAATTAGTGGACGTGTTCACGGGAAAAAGTTATGTTCGAGCAACCGTTCGATTCATAGGCAATCAAATTTCGCACAATACAGATGTGTCCAGACAGTTTAAACAATTAATCGCAACAAATACTACATTTCTAGGCTATTTTCAAAATCGGACAGCATTTGATGAAGCAAGTTTACAGCGTATTTCGTTATTAGATTTGTTTGAGCAAGAAAAGTATCAACAAAAGCAATATCAGGAATTTAAAAAGCAAACATATGAGTTATTAGAAAGAATCAAGCAATGTGTCGATGGTTTTTAGGAAGCGAGCGAAGCAATGCTTCCTAAAAGACCTATGTAAAAGACCTATGTAAAAGACCTATGTAAAAGACCTATGTAAAAGACCTATGTAAAAGACCTATGTAAAAGACCTATGTAAAAGACCTATGTAAAAGACCTATGTAAAAGACCTATGTAAAAGACCTATGTAAAAGACCTATGTAAAAGACCTATGTAAAAGACCTATGTAAAAGACCTATGTAAAAGACCTATGTAAAAGACCTATGTAAAAGACCTATGTAAAAGACCTATGTAAAAGACCTATGTAAAAGACCTATGTAAAAGACCTATGTAAAAGACCTATGTAAAAGAAAATCCACTTGTTAAAAAATGAACAAATCGATTAAAATAACTATAAAGAGAAAGGGAAATGAACAATGAATCACTTTGAAGCGATACAAAAAAAGGTTTCTAAACAGGAACGAGTTCAAACAAAAAACATTATTCAACCGTCAAATGCTATTCAGAAAATGGCGAAGCGTGAAAAAGAACGAAAAGAAGATTATGTATTCACGCTTTATCCAAGTGATCGAGAAAAATTAAATGAGTTAGCAAGTCAGGCGGGATATATCACGCCAAAAGGTCGCCCAAATGCTTCTGCATTTTTGACTGCATTTATTCGTCAATTCTAAAGAGGTGAAATGAATGGATGAAGTATTTGTGTTTACAGGAACATTGGATTGTTTTACACGAGAGCAAGCAC
Organism: Enterococcus sp. AZ129; assembly: GCF_051714505.1. Classification (NCBI taxonomy): domain Bacteria; kingdom Bacillati; phylum Bacillota; class Bacilli; order Lactobacillales; family Enterococcaceae; genus Enterococcus; species Enterococcus sp. AZ129. Next base: position 1,256,443 of record NZ_JBIORY010000001.1, read on the forward strand.
AAAATTTAGTTGTAGCATTAGGTGGACGATTTCAACAAACCGTAACAAAAGAAAGTACCTGTTTAATTGTAGGAAAGCAGGCACTAACATTATTTGGTTCGGATGAATCTGTGAAAAGAAAACAAGCAGTAAAAAAACAGTTGAAAATTCTATCTGAAGATGAGTTTCTGACGTTGTGTATCAATCAGTTAGTGAAGTATCAAACTCTCAAAATAAGTAAATAGTGAAACAAGAATAACACCAAGTTTCTATTAACTTGGTGTGTACATAAAAATTCATAAGAAAGGAAACAAAGAACCACTATGTTTGCCAATTTATTGACAGACTTACAAAATATACTTCTATCAGAAATAGATGTTCTATCAAAAGAAAATCAATTGATACGTCTTGGTTCAAGAATGATGAATGATCTTTTTACTCAATATATTAAAATGTATGAACCAGTGTTATTGCAAAAGTATCAAGCACAGGGCTATTCTATTGGAAAAAAGGCAGAACGAAGTGTCTATTTTCTATTTGGAGAAATTACATATACACGTACGCCAGTAGAAAAGAATGGCTATATTGTTTATCCGATTGATGAGCTATTAGGATTAGAACGCTATTCAAGATATTCTGTAGGGACTAAATATGCGTTAGTGTCGTTGAGCATGGTCACGTCTTATCGAAAATCCGCAGAATTAATCGAAACGATAGCAGATATAACTACGTCAAAAGATACTGTAATGAAAATTGTCCATGAATACGGAGAAAAATATAAAAATTATGAAGCCTATTTAGAAGAATATGGAACTGCAGGTACGAAAACAGTCGATTATTTGTATATTGAAGGAGACGGTGTATTTATTGGTGGGCGAGATGGAAAAAATAGAGAACTGGCTCATTTTATTGTTCATGAAGGAGTTGAAACAAACGGAAATAGAAAATGCACGAAAAATCTAAAACAATTTGTTGGTTTAGGTCATAGAAAAACGTTGAATCGATTAGAAAATTATTTGTATCGCACATATAACCTGAAGAATACAATCATTGTCAGCAATGCAGATGGAGGAAAAGGCTATACGCAAGCAACTTTCAAAAGTCTTTTGCCGAGTGTGAAAAGGCATGAACATTTTTTAGATCGTTACCACATTTCAAAAAAATTGGAGCAACGAGTATTTGTACCAGAGCTAATCGATGTGTTTCAACAGGCGATTAATCAGTATTCTTATGAGCGTGTGCGTACGGCATTAGATACATTAGAGAGTCATGCGACGACACAAGAGCAAGAAGAACATGTTAAACGATTAACGAGCTATTTGAGAAGAAATTGGAAAATAATCAAACCATATCATATACGAGATTTGAGTGGAGAAAAAGAAGGAATTGGAATAATGGAAAGTTTACACCGAATATTGACTTTCCGTATGAAGAAAAATAGTAAATATTGGGGTGTAGGTTTGGAACCGATGGCGTGGCTGTTAACAACGAAACGCAATGGTACTTTGAAAGAGATTTTCTTAGAAAAATGGAAGTCAAATTTTGAATTAGATGATCGAATCGTTTCAGAAATTGGCAATCAATATAATCACTTCTTTGAAGACGAGAAAGCAGAAGTTGGTAAAATTCCGACAGGAAGAATCAATTTTAAAAATCAGACCAATCGTATACACGAAATTTTCAAATATTTTAATGGAATATAAAAAAAGTCCCTATAGTTAATTCTATAGGGAGGCAAAATGCACTTGTTTCAATAATCTATTTTAATTTTTCGTGTCTGAAATATAGCATATTTTAGTGAGTTGCGCAACTAAATTTTTAAAATAGAGGCGTAAGTTTCTTTTGTGCATATTTTTTTCTATAACAAAAAATATCTAGTTAGACTTGCAAAAAAACAAAAATATGTTAAATTAAAAGGGAAAAATGAATCGATAAAAAGACGTAAAAAAAATTAAATAACAAAAGTTTGAATCTATTACACCAGAGTTTCTCTAATTATATTTTAATTTTTCGAAGGGGAATTTGTTTTAGGGTAAATTTCAGACACATACGATTCCTACGAAAACAATTGACTTTTTAGCAGATCTTTCTTATACTTTTGACTATAAGCTAAAGGATATGAGGAATCTTATTTTGATCACAGAAAGCCGTTCATTGCTGAGAGAAGGGCATCAGATAAATTTACTTGCTCCCTTTAGATGGACTTGATAGAAATATCAACGCGACTCTGCGTTATAGAGCTTAAGAGGTAATGATCCAACATCATTGCAATCAAGGTGGTACCGCGAGCAATCGTCCTTGACTGCAATGGTGTTTTTTGTGTTCACAATCTGCCACTTAAGAGGGTACAAAATATAAATAGTTAATTATTAATAGAAAGTAGGAAAATCAATGAAAGAATTAACAAGTAGTCAAGTTCGCCAAATGTATTTAGACTTCTTTAAGTCTAAAGGACATTCAGTAGAACCAAGCGCTTCTTTAGTACCAGTAAACGATCCAACATTATTATGGATTAACTCTGGTGTTGCGACCTTGAAAAAATATTTTGATGGCTCTGTTGTGCCAGAAAATCCAAGAATTACGAATGCTCAAAAATCTATTCGTACAAATGATATTGAGAATGTTGGGAAAACGGCTCGTCATCATACAATGTTTGAAATGTTAGGGAACTTCTCAATTGGAGATTATTTTAAAAATGAAGCGATTCACTGGGCTTGGGAATTTTTAACTGGTGCTGAATGGCTTGCTTTTGACCCAGAAAAATTATATGTGACTGTTTATCCGAAAGATACAGAAGCAAAACGCATTTGGCGTGATGAAGTTGGTTTATCTGAAGATCATATTATTGATGTAGAAGATAACTTCTGGGATATCGGTGCTGGTCCAAGTGGTCCGGATACGGAAATCTTTTATGATCGCGGCGAAGAATTTTTAGATATTCCAGAAGATGATCCAGAAAATTATCCTGGTGGCGAAAATGAACGCTATTTAGAAATTTGGAACTTAGTGTTCTCTGAATTTAACCATACACCAGAAGATACGTATGAACCATTACCACATAAAAACATTGATACGGGCATGGGCTTGGAACGTGTTGTATCTATCATTCAAGATGCACCAACAAATTTTGAAACTGATTTATTTATGCCAATCATTCATGCGGTAGAAGCTTTAGGAACCAACGTAAAATATGGAGATGCACCACAAACGGATGTTTCCTTTAAAGTGATTGCTGACCATATTCGCGCCTTGTCCTTTGCAATTGGTGATGGTGCGCTTCCTTCAAATGAAGGTCGTGGCTATGTGTTACGTCGTTTATTACGTCGTGCGGTAATGCACGGGAAAAAATTAGGCATTAATGAAGCCTTTTTATACAAATTAGTGCCTGTTGTTGGCGAAATCATGGTAAGCTACTATCCAGAAGTATTACAACAAAAAGACTTCATCGAAAAAGTGGTTCGGACAGAGGAAGAACGTTTCCATGAAACCATCAATGAAGGTTTAAGCATGTTAAATGAGGTTATTAAAGAAGTTAAAGATGCAAAAGGCGATACATTAGATGGAAAAATTATCTTCAAACTTTATGATACTTTTGGCTTCCCCGTAGAATTAACGGAAGAAGTTGCAGAAGATGAAGGCTTGAAAGTCGACCATGCTGGGTTTGAAACAGAAATGGAAGCACAGCGTGAACGTGCTCGTTCTGCCCGCAGTAAAGAAACTTCAATGGGTGTTCAATCTGCTTTATTAACAGATATTAAAGTAGAAAGTAAATTTGTTGGCTATACAGAATTAACACATGATAGTGAATTATTTGTTATTATTCAAGGTGACGCACTAGTAAATGAAGCATCTGCAGGAACAGCCGAATTAATTTTTGCTGAAACACCATTTTATGCTGAAATGGGTGGACAAATTGCTGACCGCGGCTATGTAAAAAATACCGCAGGGGAAGTCGTTGCCAACGTGGTGGATGTGAAAAAAGCACCAAACGGTCAATTTTTACACAAAGTAGAAGTTTTGGCGCCATTAGCAGAAGGCCAAATTTATCAATTGCAAGTGGACGAACGGATGCGGACACGTATTTTGAAAAACCATACGGCAACCCATTTATTGCATCGTGCTTTAAAAGATGTGTTAGGGGAGCATGCCAACCAAGCGGGCTCATTAGTTGCACCAGGACATCTACGTTTTGACTTTACTCATTTTGGGCAAGTTACATCAGAAGAACTAGCGCGGATGGAAGCCATCGTTAACGAAAAAATCTGGGAAGCTATTCCTGTTGTCACAATTGAAACAGATATTGATACAGCGAAAAACATGGGCGCAATGGCGTTATTTGGCGAAAAATATGGCAAAGAAGTCCGTGTAGTTAATATTGGGGATTACTCTATCGAATTATGTGGTGGAACACACGTTGCTAATACAGAAGATATCGGGATTTTCAAAATTGTTTCTGAATCTGGAATTGGTGCAGGAGTACGCCGTATTGAAGCAGTGACGAGTAAAGAAGCGTATCAACTTTTACAAGAAGAAGAACGTCAATTGAAAGAGATTGCTACATTAGTTAAATCACCTCAATTAAAAGAAGTGGTTACGAAAACAGAGCAATTGCAACAACAATTACGTGATCTACAAAAAGAAAACGAACAATTGGCTGGCAAATTAGCGAACCAACAAGCTGGTGACATTTTTAAAGATGTCAAAGACGTCAACGGTGTTCGTTATATTGCCGCTCAAGTCAATGTTAAAGACATGAATCAATTACGCCAATTGGCTGACCAATGGAAACAAAAAGAATTGTCTGATGTACTAGTTCTGGCAACTGCACAAGATGAAAAAGTAAGCTTGTTAGCGGCTATGACAAAAGACATGAACGGGAAAGGCTTAAAAGCCGGTGACTTAATCAAAGCAATTGCGCCAAAAGTTGGCGGTGGCGGCGGTGGTCGTCCTGATATGGCTCAAGCTGGTGGGAAAAATCCAGCAGGGATTGCGGATGCCTTAGCAGAAGTTGAAAACTGGTTGGCAAATGCCTAATTAAAAATGTTTTCCCTATTATTAATATAAGGAGAATGCTCTTTATAGCAATAATGACAGCCCTCTTCAAAGTTATGAAATTGATTTTGAAGGGGGTTCTTTTTTATAAGTGATTACGGAGAGAAAACAGTAGATTGCACGAATGTGTAAGTTTTCATCTTCAATTGACAATGGTATAATAAGCAACGGAGGAATCAAAAATATGAATGAAAATCAATTATCAAAACGTCTCGCAACGGTTGGTGATTTAATCCCTAGAGGAAGTCGCTTAGCAGACATTGGTTCAGACCATGCTTATTTACCAGTTGCTTTAATGTTAGAAAATAAACTGTCTTTTGCTGTGGCTGGGGAAGTGGTAGAAGGCCCTTATCAATCTGCCAAAACCCAAGTTAGTAAATCTAATTTGACGGATAAAATTATCGTACGTTTAGCGAACGGGCTAGATGCAATTGAACCTGAAGATCAAATAGATGTCATTAGTATTTGTGGAATGGGCGGCACATTAATCCGAGATATTTTAGAAGCTGGACGCAAAAAAAATCGTTTAACAGGGAAGGAACGCCTTGTTTTACAACCGAATATTGGTGAACCAACTTTACGCCGCTGGTTAATGGCAAACGACTACAGTATTATTGATGAAACAATCGTGGAAGAAAACCGTAAGTTGTATGAAATTATCGTAGCCGAAAAAACAGAGCAATCCGTTTCTTATACGGACCAAGAATTACTATTTGGGCCAGTTTTAATTAAAAAACAAGGACCGGTTTTTACCAAAAAATGGCAACGAGAATTAAAACAGCGCAAAACTGTTCTTGCACAACTAGCAAAAGCAAGTGGAGAACATATTGAAAAACAAGTGAAACTACAGCAAGACCAACAATTAATTGAGGAGGTGCTGGCCAATGGCTGTGAACGGTAAGACATTGATTCGACGCTTCAATGACTATTGTCCCGAGTGGCTAGCTGAAACGGGAGATCCTGTGGGCTTGCACATTGGTACGTTAGATAAACCAATTGAAAATGTGATGGTTACCTTAGATGTTCGTCCTGAGGTCGTTGCAGAAGCAATTGAGAAGCAGGTTGATTTAATTATTGCGAAACACCCACCTATTTTCCGCCCAGTTAAGCGATTAACCACAGATAATTTTCAAGAAAAAATGTACGCTGATTTATTAAAACACGATATTGCTGTTTATGCTGCGCATACTAACATGGATATTATTGACAATGGGCTAAATGATTGGTTTTGTGAATTATTGGGAATTAAACAGACCACCTTTTTAACTAAAACACATACTGTTCCTTATAAAAAATTAGCCGTTTTTGTGCCTATTGATGAAGCTCCGCAAATGAGAGAAGCTTTAGGTCTAGCTGGCGCCGGGTCTCAAGGTGATTATTTTAAAACAAGTTACTCTTTAATTGGAACAGGACGTTTTACACCAACACAAGGAGCAAATCCCACGATTGGCGAAATTGGTCAAGAAAGTGTCGTCCAAGAAGCAAAAATCGAAGTGATTTTCCCTGAAACTAAACAAGAACAAGTTCTTGCAGCTATGTTACAGGCGCATCCTTATGAAGAACCGGCGTATGATGTTTATACCATTGAAAATCAATCAAAAGAATTTGGTTTAGGTCGGGTTGGAGTATTAGACAAGCCTGTGAGACTCTCTGATTTTGTACAGCAAGTCAAGGAAGCTTTCCAATTGGATGGCTTGCGGGTCATTGCAAAAGATGATACTAAAATGATTCAACGGGTAGCCATTTGTGGTGGAAGTGGTGAAAAATTCTATCATGATGCATTACGTAAACAAGCCGATGTCTATATTACTGGTGATGTGTATTATCATACGGCACATGACATGATTGCTGAAGATTTACCAGTTATCGATCCTGGTCATTACATTGAAGCGCTTTGTAAGCCAAAACTTGTGGAATTAATGAATCAATGGAAACAAGAAAATGAGTGGGCTGTATCCATTTTTGAATCAGAAGCGAATACCAACCCATTTCGTTTTAAATAAAAAAATGAAGATTAAAGGAGTGTTCTTTTATGTATGAAAATCTATTACCTCGTTTTTTACGCTATGTGAAAACAGAAACACGCTCAGATGCAACTAGCACAACGACACCATCAACACAAACACAAGTAGCCTTTGCACAAACCTTAAAAAAAGAATTAGAAGAATTAGGGATGAGCGATGTTATTTATAATGAAACAAATGGTTTTGTGATTGCTACGTTACCTAGTAACGTGGAGAAAGACGTTCGTTCAATCGGCTTTATTGCCCATATGGATACGGCTGATTTTAATGCAGTGAATGTTTCTCCGCAAATTGTTGAGAACTATGACGGAGAATCAACGATTCCTTTAGATAAAGAAGGCAAATTCACTTTAAATACGAAAGACTTTCCTAACTTAAAAAATTATCGTGGTGAAACACTTATCACAACAGATGGTACCACTTTATTAGGGGCTGATGATAAATCAGGTATTGCGGAAATAATGACAGCCATGGAATATTTAATTAATCACCCAGAAATTAAACATGGCACCATTCGTGTGGCTTTCGGTCCTGACGAAGAAATTGGTGTAGGTGCCGACAAATTTGATGTCGCTCAATTTAACGTGGATTTTGCTTATACAATGGATGGCGGACCAGTAGGTGAATTACAATTTGAAACGTTTAATGCGGCGCAAGCAGAAATTACAATTCAAGGGAAAAACGTTCATCCAGGAACAGCAAAAAATACAATGATTAATGCGTTACAATTAGGAATTGATTTCCATAATGCCTTACCTGCTGACGAAGTTCCAGAAAAAACAGCAGGTGAAGAAGGCTTTTATCATTTAGCAGCGTTTGCTGGAACGCCAGAAGAAGCTACAATGACGTATATTATTCGCGATCACAATCGCGAGATTTTTGAAGCACGTAAAGCTAAAATTAAAGAAATTCAGCAAACATTGAATGCACCATTTGATGAAGAACGAATCAAAGTTGATTTATTTGATCAATACTATAATATGCGAGAAGTGATTGAAAAAGATATGTCCATTGTCGAAATTGCTAAACAAGCAATGGAAGAATTGTCAATTCAACCAATTATTGAACCTGTTCGCGGTGGAACGGATGGATCAAAAATTTCTTATTTAGGGATTCCAACACCAAATATCTTTGCTGGTGGCGAAAATATGCATGGCCGTTTTGAATTTGTTTCATTACAAGCCATGGAAAAAGCGACCAATGTGATTATTAAAATTGCTGAATTAAATGCAAAATAAATGAGGCACTCAATAGGAAAGTAAGAAAACGGGCAACCGAGAGCTTACTTTCCTGTTGTAGTTTCATGAGTCGTTGAAAATTTTTTTGCAATTAGAATCAGAACAAGGTATCCTAGTACAGTAACTAGTTAGGAGGCCAGAAAGAATGCTTCAGTGGATAGTAATCATTTATTTCCTCGTCATTAATTTAGTATTGTTTAGTATGATGGGTTATGATAAAAAACAAGCAAAACGTGGGAACTGGCGTATTCCAGAACGCCGCTTATTGACGATAGGACTTGTCGGTGGCGGTCTAGGTGGGCTAATGGGACAAAAGAAATTTCATCATAAAACCCAAAAACCAGTTTTTGCATTGTGTTATTCAATTGGCGTAATCGCGATGATTAGCTGCATCTATCTAACGTTTAAGTAAGAACAAAAAAGGAGAAGCGATGAAAGGAAAAGTAAAAATTGGCTTAAATATGTTGTTAATGATTATCGTTTTAGGCGTAATCTTTTATGTCATGGATAATTCACTAAGTGATATTTTTGCTCAACTGATGGAAACGAGTTGGCTGGTGCTGATTGCTGTTATTTTTTTTGGTGTAGTTTATCAATTTGCAGAAGGGCGCTCAATCAAGGAAATAGCTCGTTATTTTAACAAAGACTTTACAACAGTGGATGGTTTTTTTACTTCTTGTTATGTAGCATTTTATCGGATTATTTCATTTGGCACGGGAACCTTGCTTTCAGAAATTTATTTTTATAAGAAAAAGGGAATTCCTGTTTCTAAAAGTGTAGGGATAACGGCATTACATATGATTATGTACAAAGCAGCCGTGATTTTTTTAGCAATTATTGGTTTGATTATTCAATTTTCCCTGTTTTATGAAAATGCGCCTAAGATGATTCCATTCATTTTAGCAGGTGTTATTTTAACATTAGTAATAATTGCAGCATTACTTATTTTATCTAGTAGCTTAAAGTTGCAAGTTTTATTGGTTAAGTTTGCCAATCGTTGGTTTAAACGACCAAAACTAAGAGATTGGGTGGATAATTGTAATTTACAAATCTATTCCTTGCGTGCGGCTGTCCAAACAATTACACAAGATCGCTCAGCGTTGCTTCGAATCTTTTCATGGAATGTATTTAAATTATTATTTTGGTACATTATTCCTTACATTGTTTTAGTAGAAAATCACCCGAATATTGATTTATTATTAGTGATGTCCTTTACCAGTTTTGCTGTTATTCTTTCAGGAGTTATTCCAACACCTGCTGGCATTGGTCCATTTGAATTTGTTTACTTATTGTTGTTTAAACCATTGGTCGGCAATGTTGATGCTGTAGCATCTGTTTTACTGTATCGATTTGGTAGCTTTGTGTTACCCTTTTTGATTGGCTTGGTTTATGTCGCCATTGAGAAACGAAAATCATTACGCATTGAGATTGAAGAAATAAAACGTCAAACAGATGAATAAGGTAGAACGAGAAAAAGAGCGACTCTTTTTCTCGTTCTTTTTTTTTAAAAGGAATTGACTTGTACGAGGGATGTCTTATAATAGACTTAACACATGACTAAAAAATATTTTTTTGAACTAATAAAAATTATGGTAAAGGGGTGGCGAAAATTATTGCTGATTGTACAGCAGTGCTGTTATGCGGCGGGAAAAGTTCACGGATGGGATTTGATAAAGCATTATTGAAAATTCAAGGGCAATACGTGATCTTGCAAACAGCTGAAAAGTTAATGGAACTGTTCGAAGAGGTTATTTTAGTAACGAATGATAGTCAAAAATTTCCTAAGGCGTTTAGAAAATGCACAATCATTCAAGATATGTATCTTGGAAAGGGGCCATTAGGTGGGATTGTGACAGCAATGAACTATACTCAGAAAGCTGAAGTGTTTGTAATTGCCTGTGATATACCAACTTTTTCTCCTAAACTTGTGTATCAGTTAGCCTCTAAGCGTGGACAAAATCAAGTAACAATCTTTGATTTTGAAGGTCGTCAAGAACCATTATTTGGCTTTTATCGATGTTCTTGTTTACCAACATTTCAAAAACAGCTTGCGCAAAATAACTATCAGATTCGGCAAGAATTTGAGCATCTATCTGTAAAAACGGTGCAACTATCAAAAGAGAATCAACTTAAAAATGTCAATCGAAAAGAAGAATTGTCTCAGTGGTATCGATAAAAAGGAGGAATCGTAATGGATTTTTTCAGTAGTGAAGAAATAGTTGCAAGCTTAGGTGATAAGGCAAAAATGAAAGGGAAATTATCGTTTGTTCGACTCTGTATTTTAGGTATCATGGCTGGTTTTTGTATTGCACTAGGTTACTTGGCGTTTATTCGTATCACTGGAACTGCCCCCACAGAATGGGGAAGTTTTAACAATTTTCTGGGTGGAGCTTTATTTCCAGTCGGATTGATAGCGCTTACTTTTGTTGGTGGTGAGTTAGCAACAGGCAATATGATGGTAATGACATTAGGCGTATTACAGAAAAAGGTTCGAGTGGGCGCTCTTTGTTATAACTGGCTAGTTGTTTTATTGACCAATTGTCTAGGCGGATTTCTTGTGGCGTATTTATTTGGCCATATTGTTGGGTTAACTGAAGGTGCGTTTCTGGATAAAACAGTCGCAGTTGCTCAGGCGAAAATTGCTGATCCACCGCTAGTTGCTTTTGTTTCAGGGATTGGCTGTAATATTTTTGTTTGTTTAGCGGTTTATCTCGGAGCGTTGGCAAAATCATATTTAGGTAAAATGTTTGGCTTATGGTTTCCTGTCATGGTTTTCGTTGTTTGTGGGTTTCAACACGTGGTCGCCAATGCATTTATTATTCCAGCGGCAATTTTTTCACAAAGCACCACAATCAGTTGGTGGGATTATTTGCAGAATACACTATGGGTATTTTTAGGCAATGCGGTAGGGGGCAGTCTTTTTATGGCCGTACCATTGATCTTTATGACAAAACCAGCAACTGTCAAACCAAGAGTTGAGAAAACGATTCAGACGGAGGAGCTCTATGGCAATTGAGGTACCAAATATGATTCAAATTGGATCTACTGGTCGGAATAGTGGCAAAACGACATTAGCCGAAGCCCTTATTAAACAGTACAAAGAAGTCTATCCAATTTATGGCTTGAAGATTATTACGATTAGTGGTCAACGAGGTGTGTGTCAACGAGGCACAAAAGGATGCGGAATTTGTACCAGTATTACAGCTGGTTATGAATTAGTAGAAGAGCAAGAGACGATTGGCAATAAAGATACCATGAAATTATTAGCTGCAGGTTGTCAAAAAGTTTTTCTATTGAAAGTTTTTCAAGAAAATTTGGCGGAAGCCATTCAGCAATTTCTGAAAGCTGTGCCGGCCCAAGCATTAATCATTTGTGAATCAAATTCATTACGTAATGTTGTGCAGCCAGGACTATTTCTTATGATGAATAACCAGAATCGCCAAAAAGAATCAGCAAAAAATGTTATAGATAAAGCCGATTTTTGTTTACTATCTGCTGAAATACCAAAAGAATTGCGTATCTATTATCAAGGAGAACAACTTCAAGTTTCACTAAAAAGGGGGAATAAAAAGGAATGTGTGCATTAAGCTTAATTGAAAAAGAAGCGATTATTCTAGAAAACGATGCTGATCCACAACGAATTTTAAATATTTTAATTGAATTACAATTTGCTTCAGAGGAAGGGTATATCGATCAGGAGACAGCTCAATTAGTTGCAGAGCATCTACATTTAACGGAAGCGCGAGTCTATGAAATCGTCAGTTTTTATGCCATTTTAAAGACGGAACCGCAAGCGAAGTATGTCTTGAAGATTTGTAACAGCACACCGTGTCATTATACTGGTGGGGCGATGGTTGCCGAAGTTTTAGAAACCATTTTAGAAGTGCCAGAGAATCAGCCGACACCAGATGGCTTATTTATGTATCACAGTATTCCTTGTATCGGGGCTTGTGATTTAGGTCCAGTAATTAAAATTAAGGACACCGTTTTTAGTCAACTAACAGAAGAGAAAATTTATCAATTAATTCAACATTTACAAAATGATTGCTATGAAGGATTGTAGGAGGTGAGTCAATGCTTAAGAGAAACCAACCAATGTTATTAGAGAGAATGGGAAAAATGCAATCTGCGACCGATGTTGCTGAATATTGTAAATACGATGGATTTGATGGTTTAAAAAGAGCAATTTCACTATCGGATGAAGAAATTTTAAACGAACTGGATGTTGCTCACTTAAGAGGTCGCGGTGGAGCAGCCTATCCTTTAGGAAAAAAATGGCGCCATCTTTATCATGCAAAAGGAACCACAAAGTACATTGTTTGTAATGCTGATGAAGGCGAACCAGGGACCTTTAAGGATAAAGTACTTTTATCTGAAGATCCATTGAGTGTGATTGAAGGAATGATTATTGCTGGCTATTTATTTTCAGCAAAAGCAGGTTATATTTATATGCGAGGAGAATATCGCAGAATCCAAAAAACATTTCAAGAAGCACTGGATAATGCACGACAAGCTGGCTTTTTAGGGGAAAACATTTTAGGAATTGAAGGATTCAATTATGATATTACGATTATTTCTGGTGCTGGCGCCTATATTTGTGGGGAAAATTCAGCACTTTTAAATTCAATTGAAGGAAAAACGGGGCGGCCGCGTGTCAAACCACCACACTTAGCAGATGTTGGTTTATATTTGCAACCAACATTAGTAAATAATGTTGAATCATTTGCAAGTGTTCCTGTAATTTTACGAGAAGGTGGACAAGCCTTTTTAGAGATGGGGACTGCCGATGGTGGCGGAACAAAGCTAATTTGTTTGTCTGGACATATTAAAAATCGGGGCTTATACGAGGTCAACCTTGGAACACCATTAGAAGAAATAATTTATAGCGAGCAATACGGCGGAGGCTCTGCAACTGGTCGATCATTAAAATTTATTCACTTCGGTGGACAATCCGGTCCAATTGGTGCTGTCGCAACGTTAAGGGATTGTTTGTATTCCTACGAAGATTTATGGGCCCATGACTTATCTGTCGGCTCTGGCGCAATTGTAGTAATGGATGATTCAGTCAATGTTGTGGACTATTTAGTACACGTGGCGGCCTTTTTTGCTCATGAGTCCTGTGGTAAATGCACCCCTTGTCGATTGGGAACAACTAGGATTTTGGAATTATTGAGTAAATTCAATCGGAACGAGGCAACAGCTAGTGATTTGCCACGATTGGAAAAGATGCTCACACATGTCACGCGATTATCAGCTTGTGGTTTGGGCCAATCCGTCGCAAATCCAATGAAGAGTGCATTGGCTTTGTTTCCAGAAGAATTTGAAACGACTGCTGAAACAGAAATCTATGCCACCAGCAAAGGAGGTTGGTAAAAATGAAAACAAAGTTGCATACGCAAACAGTTACGTTGTCTATTGATAACCAAGAAGTAACTGTGCCTAAAGGGACTACTATTCTCGAAGCAGCGAAAGGGCTAGGTGTTGAAATTCCAACGCTCTGTCATTTAAAGGAATTAGCACCTGATGGTTCTTGTCGGATGTGCGTGGTTGAGGTGGAAGGCGGCCGACGTGGTGGCTTAACAACTGCTTGTACGGCACATTGTCAAGAGAACATGGTTGTGTCAACACATTCTGAAAAAGTTGCTGATTCCAGACGTTTTATTCTTGATTTATTATTGAGTAATCATAAATTAGAATGTTTTTCTTGTGGAAAAAACGGGGATTGTCAATTACAACAGTATGCGCTAGATTATGGGATTGATGCCACTAGCTTTACCGAGGGAAAAAGAATGCCTTGCCATCAAGAAGATACCAGTAATCCATTTTTCTCTTATGATCCAGAAAAGTGTATCATGTGTCGTCGTTGTGCCCGTGTCTGTCAATTGCGGCAGGGAAGAGATGTACTTAGTATTGCTAATCGTGGCTTTGAAACAAAAATGATGCCGAGTTATGGGCAGGCGTTTGATCAATCTATCTGTGAATCATGTGGCAATTGTGTCTCTTCCTGTCCTACAGGTGCGTTAACAGCAAAAGATACAAAAGAGTACCGCAAATGGGAAACCCAGAAAATTCCTACAACTTGTCCACATTGTGGGACAGGCTGTCAGATGAATTTACTCGTTAAAAATAATCGTTTGGTGGGTGTTGAACCCCTGGATGGACCAGCTAATAAAAATTTACTTTGTGTGAAAGGAAAATTTGCTTCATATAAATTTGTTGGGTCAGGAGATCGCTTAACGGAGCCATTAATTAAACGGAATGGGATTTTTGAACCTGCTTCTTGGGAAGAAGCCTTAACGCTTGTTTCGTCAAAATTTAACGAAATTAAAGCAGAAAACGGTCCGGATGCTCTTGCTGGTTTTTCGTGCTCTAGAGCGACAAATGAAGATAATTATGTCTTTCAAAAAATGGTGCGTGCTGCTTTTGGGACCAATAATGTTGATAACTGTGCCCGTGTTTGTCATTCGGCTTCGGTCCATGGTTTAGCCCAAACCTTAGGCTCTGGTGCGATGACCAATCCTATTGCTGATATCACTGAAGATGTCGACATGATTTTATTAGTAGGTTCCAATCCAGAAGAAGCTCATCCAGTTATTGGTGCGCAAATTCGCCAAGCCATCCAAAGAGGAACACAAGTTGTTGTTGTTGATCCGCGGAAAATTAACTTAGTGAAAGATAGTGCACTGCATTTACAAGTTCAGGCGGGAACGAATGTCGCATTTGCTAATGGCATGATGCATGTGATTTTGAAAGAAGGTTTAGCAGATCGCCACTTTATTGAAGAACGGACAGAAGGATTTTCAGATTTAGAAAAAATGGTGGCTGATTATACGCCGGAAAAAGTCGCAGAAATTTGTCATATTCATCCAGAAGATTTAATTCAAGCAGCACGCATGTATGCAAAAGCAGAGAAAGCACCAATCATTTATTGTTTAGGCGTAACGGAACATTCGACAGGAACTGAGGGTGTTATGAGTATGTCTAATTTGGCAATGTTGGTTGGTAAAGTTGGAAAACCAGGCTGTGGTGTCAATCCTTTGCGAGGTCAAAATAATGTTCAAGGTGCTTGCGATATGGGCTGTATGCCTTATGATTTCCCAGGCTATCAAAAAGTCAATAATCCAGAAGTAATCGACAAATTTGAAAAAGCTTGGCATGTGCCGTTAAATCGAAACACAGGTTTAACTTCTACTAAAGTCTTGCCAGCAGCAACGGCAGGAAACGTCAAAGGCCTTTATATTTTTGGAGAAGATCCAATTGTTACGGATCCAGACACAGGACATGTTCGTCAAGCTTTAGAAAGTTTAGACTTTTTAGTCGTTCAAGAATTATTTATGACAGAAACGGCTGCTTATGCAGATGTCGTTTTACCAGGCATCAGTTATGCAGAAAAAGACGGGACATTTACAAATACAGAACGGCGCGTGCAAAGAGTCCGCAAAGCTGTTGAACCAAGGGGACAAGCGCGAGAAGACTATGAAATTTTTTGTGAAGTCATGACACGAATGGGCTATCCTTGTGCGTATGAATCTGCAAAAGAAATTATGGAAGAAATTTCAGCTGTGACGCCTTCGTTTGGTGGAATTAATTATGAACGATTAGAGAAGGAGAGCTTACAATGGCCTTGTCGTAGCTTGACAGATCCAGGTACGCAGATTATGCATGTGGGCAGTTTTGCTCGTGGGAAAGGTTTATTTAAAGCAATTCCGTATAAGCAAGCACAAGAATTACCAGATGAAGAGTACCCGTATTTAATGTCGACAGGCCGAATGCTTTACCATTACAATACCCGAGCAATGACAGGACGAACGGAAGGGATTAACCAAATAGCGAATCACTCTTATATTGAGATAAATGCAGTCGATGCACAAGCTCTGGGAATCCAAGAAGGTGACAAAGTTGAAGTTCATTCTCGACGTGGCAAAATCGAAACCTATGCGGCTGTCGGAAATCGAGTATTTCCGCAAGAAGTCTTTATGACATTCCACTTTCCAGATGGGAATGTTAACGAAATCACCAATGCTGTATTTGATGATATCGCCACAATTCCTGAATATAAAGTTTGTGCCGTTGCGATTAAACCAGTGAATAAATAAAAAAGGATGGTTAAAACATGATCGAGTTGGAAGAAGCACGAGAGAAAATGACCCAACATATGAAGAGTCAATGTGAAACAGAAGAAGTGGCGCTGCTTGATTCCTTGGGGCGGATTAGCGGAGAAACCATTTTTGCAGAGACAGCGATTCCTCATTTTCCTCGTGCCGGGATGGATGGGTATGCCGTTCGTGCAGTAGAAACACGAGGTGCGACTGCTGAAAGCCCAAGTTGTTTAAAAGTCGTCGGTTCTTTAGTGGCAGGGGATTCCATGTTTTATTGTAATCAGACGAATAACTGTGCGATTAAAATAACGACAGGTGCTTTTATTCCAACCGATTTTGATGCTGTAGTGCCACAAGAATGGACGGATTTTGGGCAGGACCATGTTAAAATTTTTCGCTCTGTCACTGCGGGCCAAAACTATGCGGAAATTGGAGAAGATATTGCTTTTCAGCAAAAAATTTTAGCAAAACATCAACAGATTAATAGTCGCATGATTGGTTTGTTGGCAATGCAAGGGATTGATAAAGTTGTTGTTTTGAAGCGCATGAAGGTGGGGATTTTAGCGACCGGTAGTGAGTTAGTTTCTTTGGAAGAACCACTGTCAGTTGGGAAAATTTATAATAGTAATCTCTACATGTTAGCAGCTTTTGTCAAAGCGAGTGGTAATGAAGTAATCCACCTAGACCATTGTTCAGATGACCCTGAAGAATTAGCGAAGAGGCTGATTGAGATTTCACCAAAACTTGATGTATTAATTACTTGTGGTGGTGTTTCGGTAGGTGAAAAGGATAATTTACCTTTAGCAATTAAACGTATCGGAGGAACAGAGTTGTTTCATTTTGTAAATATGAAACCTGGAACTCCAGTTATGGGAAGTAAATTTCAAGAAACACTCATTTTAAGCGTTTCAGGCAATCCGTTTGCGGCAATGGTTAATTTACATCTTTTTTACTGGACATTATTAGCTACTTTTTTTAATTGTGTCGAGTTAAATCTCAAGGAACGAACAGTAATTTTAGCGCATGAATTAGCCCCCAGTAGACTACGTCGATTTTACCGAGCGAAAGAAATAGATGGCAAAGTAAATTTAGTGACAAAAAGTCATCTTTCATCCAATTTATCAAATACTTTAGAAACAAATTGCCTGCTAGAACAACCAGCTGGTGTGTTACTCAAAAAAGGCGCGCTTGTAAAAGTCTATTATTGGCAAACTTGATGACAACCTGACCTAAGATTAGTATGAAAGTAAGCCATCAGTCGAGTCGACTGGTGGCTTATTGCTTATCAAGTTTTAAGACTAAGACAAAAGTCTGGTCAGGCTAAGCGAAGCACGTAATTTTTGTCGCTTAACTTTTTTAACTTCGATTTCTCGCTAAAAAAAATTATGGATGCCAGATTGTTTTTTTGATGCAAGAGTGATACACTTGAAAAAGAAGTATTGTGTAAACGTTAACAAATGTCAAATGTGAGGTGGAGAAATGGTTCAAAGTAAGGAATTTACGCACTTGAATACACAAGGAGAAGTGCATATGGTTGATATTTCGGAAAAAAATGACACTCAAAGAACAGCCCTCGCTTATGGAGAAATTCACATGTTGGAAGCGACAGCAGAAGCGATCCAGACCCAAATGATTAAAAAAGGTGAAGTATTACAGGTAGCAAGAGTAGCTGGGATTACCGCCGCAAAACGAACGTTTGAATGGATTCCTTTGTGTCATTTGGTTGCTTTGACAAAGTGTGAAATTCAGTTTGATTGGCGCAATCAAACTTGTTTAGAAGTACGTTGCTTTACAAAAACAGTGGGTTCAACTGGCGTTGAAATGGAAGCGCTAACAGGTGTGCAGGCAGCACTCTTAACAATTTATGACATGTGTAAAGCAATTGATCGAGGAATGACAATGACAAACATTGGTTTATTAGAGAAAAATGGTGGACGCAGTGGTCATTTCATTCGTTCTTCAATTAAATCAAAGGAAAGTGATGAGTGAACAGCATGAAAGATGCATTTAACCGTGAAATTGATTATGTTCGTTTGTCTTTAACAGATCGTTGTGACTTACGTTGCACGTATTGCATGCCAGCAACAGGTCTTTGCTTTTTAAAAAAAGAGCAGCTTCTAACAGATGATGAGATTATTTTTTTACTGAGGATATTAGCGAAAGAAGGCATCAAAAAAGTTAAATTAACAGGTGGTGAACCGCTTGTTAGACCGAATTTACTCTCATTAATTAAAAGGATAAAGCAAATCTCAGGCATCGAAAAAGTAACCTTAACAACTAATGGCATGAAGTTAGCTCGTGAGGCTCAAGGGTTAAAAGAGGCGGGCTTGGACGGTATTAATATTAGCTTAGACACTTTGGATCCAGAAGAATTTCGAGAAATAACAAGAGTTGGTCAGTTAAGGAATGTTCTGGCGGGCTTAGAACAAGCGATTGATGCGGGACTACCTAATATCAAAATTAATACTGTAGCTAGGAAAGAGCTAAGTGAAGCAACAATTGTAGAACTGGCTGAAATCGCTAAGAAAGAGACTGTGCATCTTCGTTTCATTGAAATGATGCCAATTGGATTAGGGAAGGCGCATCCAGGTAAGCAACAAGAAGAAGTAGAAGCCATTTTAACCAAACATTATGGAACGTTGCAACCATACCAAAAACCATTAGGCAATGGCCCTGCTAGTTATTACGCCTTAAAAGATTTTAAAGGGAAAATAGGTTTTATTAGTGCATTAGGGCATTGTTTTTGCGAGACGTGCAATCGAATCCGAATTACTGCAGACGGCCATTTAAAAACGTGCCTGCATTCTGCAGACGGCTACTCGTTAAAGGAAGCTTTAGCTAAGGAACAAACAGCAGAATTGTTAGGGATTATCAAGAGTGGCATTGCCTGTAAGCCTGAAAAACATCTTTTCTTGGAACAACAAGGAGAACAACGATTTATGTCACAAATAGGAGGGTAAGTATGAAAACAGGAGAAATTATTGCAATAAATATTAGCCCGCGAAGAGGCACACAGAAAAAGGAAATTCCTGAAGTCAACTTAATTAAAGGTTTCGGATTAGAAAATGATGCGCACGGCGGTAATTGGCATCGACAAGTCAGTTTGTTATCTTTTGAAGAAATAACGGCTTTCAATGAAAAAGGAGCTCGGGTTGGCAATGGTGCTTTTGGGGAAAACATAATCGTCTCAGGGATTGATTTACGTCAATTACCTGTTGGAACGAAAATGAAAATAGGCGATTCCGAATTGGTGGTTACTCAAATTGGGAAAGAGTGCCATAAACACTGTCAGATTTACGCGCGAGTGGGCGATTGCATCATGCCTAGAGAAGGAATCTTTGCAGTTGTTGTGACAGAAGGTCATATTAAAAAAGGAGACCAGTTAGACGTTGTTTAAAGTGGGCATTGTAACATTAAGTGATCGTTGCTTTCAGGGGCTTGCTGTCGACCAATCGGGTCCCTTGATTCGTGAACAGTTACCTGTGCTCTACCAGGTAACCAAACAAACCATTTTACCAGATGAAGAAAATCAATTAGTAGAGCTATTGCAAGAGTGGTCTAAGACATGTGATTTGATTTTAACGACAGGCGGCACAGGGTTGAGTGAACGGGATCGGACCCCAGAAGCTACCTTACGTGTAGCAGAGCGAATCATTCCTGGGATCAGTGAGGGCTTGCGTCAACTTAGCTTGGAAAAAACACCATTTGCTATGTTAAGTCGAGGCGTTTCTGTTCAAAGAGGACGCACGCTCATTGTTAATTTGCCTGGTAGCCCGAAAAGTGTAACAGAACATTTGCATTTTTTGTTGCCTGTTTTGCCCCACGCTTTGGATTTAATCACAAATAAAAAAATCATACATGATGAGGAATAAACCATGAAAACAATTCGAACAGAAGAGGCAGTTGGCCTTCCGTTGAGTCATGATATTACGCGAATTGACTATGGAAAGACCAAGGAAGTGTGTTTTAAAAAAGGACATATAGTTGTTCAAGAAGATATTCCAATTCTTTTATCATTAGGGAAAAAACATCTGTTTGTTTCCTTGGATCCAGCAGAAATACATGAAGAAGAGGCAGCGACATTTTTGTATAACCTGTTAACAGATGACTCATGTCAGCCGAGTGAAGTCCATGAAGGAAAAATTGTTGCTAAAGCTAGCACGAGAGGTCTTTTAAAAGTCAATCGAGAAAAATTAATTGCTTTAAATGAAATTGAAGGTCTCGCCTTGTCAACTAAAGTTACCAATATAGAAGTTCAGAAAGATGAAAAAGTTGCAGCCTTTCGAGTGATTCCACTAACGATTTCTAAAAGCCAATTAGAAAAGGCACGCCAGCTCAGCACGTCTGAGCCACTAATCTCTGTGAAACCTTTCAAAAAAATACGGGTCGGGATTGTAACTACTGGCAGTGAAGTTTACACAGGATTGGTTGAGGATGCTTTTTACCCTGTGTTAAAAGCCAAGTTCTCCGCGTATCCTTTAGTTACGATTGTCAAGCAAGAAATTGTCGATGATCAGCCGCAAAAAATTACTGTTGCGATCAAAAAGATGTTAGCACAAGGGTTTGATCTGATTGTTTGTACAGGTGGTATGAGTGTAGATCCTGATGATTTGACACCGTTAGCAATTAAGCAGACAGGTGCTGAAATCGTAACCCATGGGACACCAGTCTTACCAGGTTCAATGTTTTTGCTAGCTTATAAAGGAGAGCAAACGATCATTGGCTTACCAGGCGGTGTTTTATTTTCAGAAAAAACGGTTTTTGATTTGTTGTTACCAAGATTAATGGCCAAAGAAGTGATAAAAAAATCTGAAATTATTGACTTGAGTTATGGCGGGTATTTATAAAAGAAAAGAGGCGTTCAAATGTCTAAACAAAAAAAGGCTGTGTTCCTGCTTAGTTTATTCAGTTTAGTTGCCCTAATTGCTGCATGTACAAATCAGCCGCAAAAAGAAACAGTTTCAACAAAAAAAGAAGAAATAACCCTTGCGGCAGCAGCTAGCTTAGAATCAGTCATGGAGAAGAAAATTATTCCTGCCTTTGAAAAAGAGCATCCAGATATTCAGGTAACTGGAACCTATGATAGTTCTGGAAAATTACAGATGCAAATTGAAAAAGGCCTAAAAGCCGATGTATTTTTCTCGGCTTCGACAAAACAAATGAATGCATTGGTTGCAGAAAAACTAATTAATAAGAAAAGTGTCGTTCCTTTATTGGAAAACCAGCTCGTTCTAATCGTACCTAATCAAGATCAAGCAAAGTGGCATGATTTTTCTGATTTAAAAAAGGCCCAAATGATAGCAATTGGTGATCCTGCGAGTGTTCCAGCTGGTCAATATGCCGAAGAAGGCTTAAAAGCTTTAGGTGCTTGGTCCTATGTAGAAAAACACGCAAGCTTTGGCACGAATGTAACAGAAGTCCTTGAATGGGTAGCTAATGCAAGTGCAGAAGCTGGCTTAGTTTATGCGACAGATGCAGCAACCAATTCAAAAGTAGCGATTGTTGCGGCCATGCCTGAAGCTGCTTTGAAAAAGCCAATCATCTATCCAGTTGGTAAAGTTGCCGCCTCTAAGAAACAAAAATCAGCGGATGCTTTTTTAAATTTTTTACAGAGTCAACAATGCAGAAAATATTTTGAAAATATTGGCTTTAAGTTAACAAAGTAGGTGGGAAAATGGATGTTCGACCAATTCTTTTATCTTTTCAGACAGCAATAATCGCCATTTTATTTACTTTTGTTTTAGGAACAGGCGTTGCGTATATTGTTTTTCGTTTGAAAAATCGTAAATTAAAAATTCTTTTGAATAGTTTATTTACGTTGCCATTAGTTTTACCGCCGACTGTTTTTGGTTTTTTTCTCTTAACTATTTTTGGTGTTCAGCAACCAGTGGGCCAGTTTTTACTTGATTTTTTTGCCATTCAAGTTGTTTTTTCGTGGCCAGCTACGGTTATTGCTGCCGTTGCTGTTTCATTTCCTTTAATGTATCGTTCAGCCTTAACGGCGTTTGAACAAATGGATAGTGAATTGTTGGCGGTAGCCCAGACACTTGGGTTTTCGGAAAGTCGATATTTTAGAAAAATTGCGCTACCTTTGTCGATGAACGGTCTCTTGGCCGGTGGCGTGTTAGCCTTTGCCCGTGGGTTAGGCGAATTTGGAGCGACGACAATGTTAGCAGGGAATATTGCTGGCAAAACAAGAACGCTTCCTTTAGCTATCTACTCTGCTGTAGCAAGTGGGGATTGGCGCTTAGCCAATCAATATGTTGTAATTATGTTATTACTTTGCCTGATTATTTTATTTTTTACGGAATTTTTTAGTCAGCGCGCTTGGAGAAGATCGGAATGAGATTAATTGTTGATATTCAAAAAGAATTGAAAAGTCATACTTTGCAAATTCAGTTTGAAACAAAGACGCAAACAACAGGAATTTTAGGTGCTTCTGGTTGTGGCAAGAGTATGTTATTAAAATGTATTGCGGGTGTTGAGACTGCGGATAAAGGTCAGATTGTTTTAAATGATCAAGTCTTATTCGATGCTGAAAAAAAGATCAATTTGTCGCCGCAACAACGAAAAATTGGTCTTTTGTTTCAACAGTATGCGTTGTTTCCTCATTTATCGGTAGTACAAAATCTGACGTGCGTGACAAAAGATTTACAATTGGTCACTCAATTGCTTGCGTCTTTTCACTTAACTAAAGTCCAACAACAATATCCTAGTCAACTTTCTGGAGGACAAAGACAGCGAGTGGCTTTTGCGCGAATGCTAGCGGCTCAGCCGGCTTACCTATTATTAGATGAGCCATTTTCCGCATTAGATGCACCCTTAAAGGAAGAGCTGCAAATTGAACTTCAACAGCGATTAAGTAATTTAAATCAACATGCCTTAATTGTGAGTCATAGTTTAGATGAACTGTATAAGTTATGTCAGAGTTTAGTGATAATCACAAAAAACCAAACACTTTTTGGTGCAACAAATCAATTATTTAACCAACCTCAAACGATTGAAGCAGCTAAACTCACTGGTTGTAAAAATATTTGGCCTGTCAAACGCATAGATGCGCACAGAGTCCAAGTGATTGGTTGGCAACAAACACTAATGGTTACACAAGAAGTTCCTATTTCTTGTCATTCTATTGGTATTCGGGCCCATGATTTCACAACAGAACCGCAGGCAACCAATCAGATCGAAGTGCATCACTTACAAACATTGTCAGCACCTTTTGAACAAAGTGCTTGGTTTCAACACCAACAAACCAAAATTTGGTGGAAAGGCAGCAATAGACTCAATCCGAAAGTTATTACTCAGTTATCCATTCCACCTACAGCAATTATGCCATTATGTCTATAAAATAGAAAAAGATTACGTGAAGCGGTTGACATATGATTGCATCTTCATTTATAATAGATTCATGAAAGGTTATTCATGTAAACGGAATAATCGCTATTATATAGGGAGTGAAGGTGTTTAAATGCAAAAGAGTTATAAACTAGAAGGACTTGATTGTGCAAGTTGTGCAGACAAAATTGAAAAATCTGTCCAAAAAATTCACGGAGTAGAAAAAGCGCGTGTGGACTTCATGGCTGAAAAAATGACACTGGAAGTTGAATCAGGACATGATTTAGAAGTCGAAAATGAAGCGCGTGCAGTGATTGGTAAGTTAGAACCAGATGTCAAAGTTATTTCTTTAAAAGATGTCAAAGAAGAAGAAGGACGTAATCCCAATAAGAATCGCTTAATTCGTATCATTATTGCATTTGTTTTATTTTTAGCACTTATTATCATTAAGCCAAGTAATAATTGGGTTGCTTTGGCGTCTTATTTAGTCGTTTATGTCTTAATTGGTGGCGACATTGTCAAACGAGCGGTAACGAATATTTTTCGTGGGGAAGTGTTTGATGAAAATTTCTTAATGTCTGTGGCAACGATCGGGGCATTCTTTATTGGGGAATATCCCGAAGCTGTGGCAGTAATGTTGTTCTACCAAGTCGGCGAATGGTTCCAAAGTGCTGCGGTTGATCAATCCAGAAAATCAATTGCCAAATTAATGGATATTCGTCCGGATTCAGCAAATCTTTTAGTAAATGGACAAATAAAAGCGGTCGCTCCAGATACAATTGAAATTGGGCAACAAATATTAGTGAAACCAGGTGAAAAAGTTCCATTAGATGGTCAAATTATTGATGGATCAAGTATGGTAGATACCTCTGCGTTGACTGGTGAATCCGTTCCAAGAACGGTCAAAGTCGGCGATGAAATCTTAGGTGGTTTTATTAATAAAAATGGGGCCTTGACCATTAATGTTACGAAAAAATTTGGGGATTCAACAGTTAGCAAAATTTTAGATTTAGTTGAAAATGCTAGCAGTAAAAAAGCCCCTGCAGAAAACTTTATTTCTAAATTTGCTCGTTACTATACACCAGTTGTCGTTGTTTTAGCTGTCTTATTGGCAGTGATTCCACCATTTATTTTCCCTGATACTTCTATTAATGAATGGGTTTATCGGGCATTAACGTTCTTGGTTATTTCTTGCCCATGTGCCTTAGTCATTTCTGTTCCTTTAAGTTTCTTCGGTGGAATTGGCGGAGCCAGCAAACTAGGTGTTTTAATTAAAGGAAGTAACTATTTAGAAATTTTAGCGAATACGGAAACAATTGTTTTTGATAAAACTGGTACGCTAACAAAAGGAAATTTTGTGGTTCAAAACATAACTAGTGTTGTTTTACCTGAAGAAGAGTTGTTACGTTTAACAGCAACAGCAGAACAATTATCCACTCATCCTATTGCTATTTCTATTAAAGAAAGCTATGGCAAAGAAACTGTTCCAGCAACAGCAATTGAAGAGGTTGCCGGACACGGTATCAAAGCCACAATTGAAGGTAAAACAGTTTTAGTCGGTAATGCGAAGTTAATGAAACAATTTGGTATCGAAGCACCAGAAGTGAAGGAAGCGGGAACTTTAATTTTTGTCGCTATTGATAATCAATTTGCAGGCTACTTAGTGATTGCGGATCAATTGAAACCAGACGCCATTTCAGCAATAAAAGAATTAAAGGCTGAAGGGGTCAAACAAACTGTTATGCTGACTGGAGACAATCAACAAGTTGCAGAAGCTATTGCAAAAGAAGTTGGTGTTGACAAAGTTTATGCAGAACTTTTACCAGATGGCAAAGTGGATCGTTTAGAAGAGTTGTTAAAAGCATCTTCACCTAAAAACAAAGTTGCCTTTGTTGGTGACGGTATGAATGATGCACCTGTTTTAGCCCGGGCTGATGTTGGGATTGCCATGGGTGGTTTAGGAAGTGACGCGGCAATTGAAGCTGCAGATGTGGTGATTATGAATGATGAACCAAGTCGTATCGCCTCTGCGATTAAATTATCAAGAAAAACATTGAGAATTGTTAAACAAAACATTATCTTTGCAATTGCTGTTAAAATCATTGTCTTGGTACTAGGTGCATTAGGCTTGGCTTCAATGCAAGCAGCAGTGTTTGCTGATGTTGGTGTAACTATTATCGCTGTTTTAAATGCTATGCGTTGTTTACGTGTAGAAAAGATGCAAGATAATAACTAAGCCTTAAAAAGTACAGCTGAAACAAACATTTTTAGCTGATTATCAGAGTTTGAGCGTGGGACAAAAATCACTTTGACTTTTTGTTCCACGCTTTTTCTCCTACACAATTTCTATTCGTTCTTAAATTGCCAGAGTTCTTGTAAAGAAATCTTTAAATTTTTCGCTTTGTGGCATATAATAAGAGAGAATTTGTACGAAAATTGCGCTTCGCTTTTTTTTCATGGTACAATAAGCAAGAATGGATTGATTTACAGGAGGGAACCTCAACATGGCATCAAATGAAAAAACACGATATAAAGTAATCATTGCAGACCATACGTATACAATTATTGGCCAAGAGTCAAAACAACATATGGATTTAGTCACAAAAATTGTCAACGAACAACTGGCGGAAATTAAACATCTTTCTCCGCAAACTGATACGGAACAAGCTTCTGTTTTATTAGCAATTAATGCAATTTCAGATCAACTAAAAAAACAAGAATATGCTTTAAAATTGGAAAAACAAGTAGCAGATTTAAAACAGAAAACCATTCGTTTGGCTGAATTAGAGAATCGTGTGCGCCGAATGGAAATTATCGAAGAAGAAGCACGGGATGTTTTGAAAAAGAATGGACAAGAAGATGTAGAAATTCATAATCATGTGGAAGCCCAACAAATTTTGAATGAAAATCGAAAACAGCAGATTCAAAATAAAGGTGTTTCGGAGTAGTTCCTGAAAGGATGACAAGATGTTAACAATACTTATTTTATTACTTTTAGCCTTTGGATTTTATACAGGAGCTAAACGAGGCTTGATTTTACAAGTGCTCTATTCGGTAGGTTACTTAATTTCATATTTTGTTGCTCGAACCTATTACAAAGAGGTCGCTTCTCATTTAGAATTGTATATTCCATATCCATCGGTTACGCCAACGTCAAAGCTTGTCTTTTTTAATCAAGAGATTTCTTTAGACTTAGACAAAGCCTTTTATTCAGCGGTTGCGTTTCTATTATTGCTGTTTGTAGGCTGGTTAGTCGTTCGTTTTTTAGCTATCTTTTTACATGGATTAACATTTATTCCAGTTTTGAAACAGGTAAATGGACTATTAGGTGGCGTATTAAGTGTTCTTGTGTTATACGTGGGTCTTTTTCTAGTGTTAGCTACGGCGTCAATGATTCCGTCAGATATTGTCCAAAATCAGTTTCGGTCAAGTGGCTTGGCACGAGGCATTGTAAAAAATACCCCAATTCTAACAAAACAAGCATATGAATTATGGGTTGAACCAATTACGAAATAAAGCTGAATGGGACTGAGATAGAGATAAGAAGTAAGTGAGCAAAGCGAAACTTCTTATGTTATGTCTCAGTCTTTTCAACAAATGAAAAAGTTAGAAAAGTAGGTGGAAAAATGAATCAGCGTATTCTATCAACATTAGGGTTTGATAAAGTAAAACAACAGTTGTTGCAATTTATTGTGACAGCTCAGGGGACAAACGAAGTTTCGGAATTATTACCGATTGCTGATGAAAATAAAATTCAATCATGGCTAAATGAAACACAGGATGGTTTAAAAGTTCAACGATTACGTGGTGGAATCCCCATTCCTAAATTAGAAAATATCCAACCACACATGAAACGGATTGAAATTGGTGCGGATTTAAATGGCATAGAATTAGCACAAGTAGGCCGTGTCTTGTCGACTACTTCAGAACTGACTCGTTTTTTTGATGAGTTAAGTGAAAATGAAGTGGATTTTGAACGTTTATATATGTGGCGAGAGCAACTAGAAGTTTTGCCTGAATTAAATCGCCAACTCAAACAAGCCATTGATGATGATGGCTACGTCACAGATGAAGCTTCGCCAGCCTTAAAGGCAATTCGGCAAAATATTCGACGTAGTGAGCAGACCATTCGAGAAGAACTAGATAGTATTATTCGTGGGAAAAACGCACGTTACCTTAGTGATGCCCTTGTTACTATGCGAAATGAACGCTACGTGATTCCAGTCAAACAAGAATATAAAAATATTTTTGGTGGCGTGGTTCACGACCAAAGTGCTTCAGGACAAACCTTATTTATTGAACCTAAACAAATTTTAGAAATGAATAATCGCTTGCGACAACAACAAATTGCCGAAAGAAATGAGATTACTCGCATCTTGGCAGAACTGTCGGCTGAGTTGGTCCCTTATCGCCGAGAAATTACGCATAATGCTTATGTCATCGGTAAACTTGATTTTATTAATGCTAAGGCGCGACTAGGAAAAGAGCTAAAAGCAGTTGTTCCAGAAATTAGTCAAGCAAATCATGTAGTTTTTAAACAAGCCCGGCACCCACTATTGGATCCAGAAAAAGCTGTAGCCAATGACATTGTGATTGGAGAAGAATATCAAGCAATTGTGATTACAGGGCCTAATACCGGCGGGAAAACCATTACTCTGAAAACGTTAGGTCTTTTACAATTAATGGGTCAAGCTGGATTACCTATTCCAGTTGAAGAAGAAAGTAAAATGGGTATTTTTACAGAAGTATTTGCGGATATCGGGGATGAACAATCGATTGAACAAAGTTTAAGTACTTTCTCTTCACATATGACGAATATCGTGTCTGTCTTAAAGAAAGTCGATCATCAAAGTTTAGTACTATTTGATGAATTAGGTGCTGGGACAGATCCGCAAGAAGGGGCCGCTTTAGCGATTGCCATTTTAGATTCATTGGGTGCTAAAGGAGCCTATGTGATGGCAACAACCCATTATCCTGAATTAAAAGTGTATGGCTATAATCGAGCTGGAACAATCAATGCCAGTATGGAATTTGATGTAGATACTTTGAGTCCAACCTATCGTTTATTAATTGGCGTGCCTGGCCGAAGTAATGCTTTTGAAATTTCGAAACGTCTTGGATTAGATAACAGTATTATTGAAGCTGCAAAACAAATAATGGACGGTGAAAGTCAAGATTTAAACGAAATGATTGAAGACCTGGAAAACCGTCGCAAAATGGCCGAAACTGAATACTTAGAAGCTCGCCACTATGTCGATGAATCGGCCGCTTTGCATAAGGAACTAAAAGAAGCCTATCAAGTATTTTTTGAAGAACGAGAAAAAGAATTACAAAAAGCGCGGAAAGAAGCAAATAAAATTATTGCAGAAGCGGAAGAAAACGCAGAAACCATTATTTCTGATATTCGCAAAATGCAATTGGAAAGTGGCCAACAAGGTGGTGTCAAAGAACATCAGTTAATTGATGCGAAAACACAACTTTCTCAATTACACCATGAAGAAACCAAGCTTGCTAAAAACAAAGTGCTGAAGAAGGCGAAAGAACAGAAAAAATTAAAAGCTGGCGATGAAGTAATTGTCAATACTTACGGCCAACGAGGGACCTTATTAAAAGACAACGGCAAAGGACAATGGCAAGTCCAATTAGGCATTTTAAAAATGAACGTATCTGAAGAGGATATGACGCCTGTCGCTCCACAAAAAGAAGCAAAACCAAGAGTTACAACGGTTCGTTCTGCAGAAAGCAGTCATGTTGGCACACAACTAGACTTACGTGGCAAACGCTACGAAGAAGCATTGGCAGAAGTTGACCAATACATTGATGCTGCGATTCTAGCGGGCTATCCACAAGTAACCATTGTTCACGGCAAAGGAACAGGTGCATTAAGAACCGGAATAACGGAATTTTTAAAAAATCACCGCAGTGTGAAAAGCTATGAATTTGCACCACAAAACCAAGGTGGTAATGGTGCGACTGTCGTAAAATTCCAATAAACAAGGACTTACAATAAGTAAGCAGAACACTCGCTATCTTAGAGATGACGTGTTATACTAAGCATGTAATAAGAGTAAAGAGTAGGAGGTTTGTGAAATGACACAAGCAATTACCGATAAAGATTTTGCAACAGAAACAGATGAAGGATTAGTCTTAATCGACTTTTGGGCAACTTGGTGTGGCCCTTGTCGTATGCAAGCACCCATCTTAGAACAATTATCTGAAGAATATGATGAAGACGAAGTGAAAATCGTCAAAATGGATGTGGATGAAAATCCTGCAACACCAGCAAGTTTTGGAATCATGAGCATCCCAACATTGCTATTGAAAAAAGATGGCGAAGTTGTTGAAAAAGCAGTCGGTGTTCATACAAAAGACCAATTGCAAGCAATGATTGCCAAACACTTATAAACGTTGATTAGTCATTACGAATAGTCTGATTCAGTCTGAAGAGAAATCATTAGCGATTGTCTTTTCAGGCTGTTTCTTTCGTACATAAAGTAGCGGCTTTTTTTGTTTAATTACAAAAAGAGGTGTATAATAGACGAAGCATTTTGTTAGAAAGGAAGTATCGTATGAACGAACGAATAAAAAATAAATTAGCACTGCTTCCTGATCAACCTGGTTGTTATTTAATGAAAGATAAAAACGGCACGATTATCTATGTTGGTAAAGCCAAAATTTTGAAAAACCGTGTCCGGTCTTATTTTCGTGGTAGCCATGATACTAAGACAGAACGATTAGTCAGTGAAATCGATGATTTTGAATATATTGTGACAGAATCGAATATTGAAGCACTTTTATTAGAAATTAATTTAATCCATAAAAATAATCCCAAATATAACATCATGTTAAAAGACGATAAAACCTATCCTTTTATCAAAATCACAAACGAAAAATATCCTCGTTTAATGATTACTCGAAAGGTTTTAAAAGACAAAGCGTTATATTTCGGGCCATATCCAGATGTAAATGCAGCGAATGAAACAAAGAAACTGTTAGATCGGCTTTTTCCTTTGCGAAAATGTAATCCATCGCAAAAAACACCTTGTTTGTATTATCATTTAGGACAATGTTTGTGTCCCTATGCTTTTGATGTGGATCCGCAAGTCTACAAAGATATGGTGGAAGAGATTAAAGGGTTTCTCTCTGGTGGACATACAGAAATTCAGGACCGCTTACAAGAAAAAATGGCTTATGCAGCTGCACATATGGAATTTGAAAAAGCTGCAGAATTTCGCGATCAAATCAAAGCGATTGAAACAGTTATGACTCGCCAAAAAATGACGAATGTGGATTTAATTGATCGTGATGTGTTTGGCTACGCTGTTGATAAAGGCTGGATGTGTGTCCAAGTATTCTTTGTCAGACAAGGAAAATTAATCGAACGGGATGTATCGATTTTTCCATTTTATGATGATGCCAGTGAAGCATTTTTAACTTTTATTGGACAATTTTATCAAGAGAATGAGCATTTTGTGCCAAAAGAAGTCTTGATTCCTGATGACATTGATAAAGAAAGCGTTGAAGCTTTATTAGCTACGAAAATCTTGCAGCCGCAACGGGGAGAAAAGAAAAAACTGGTTAAATTAGCCAGTAAAAATGCTGCAGTTGCTTTAAATGAAAAATTCGATTTGATTGTACGGAAACAAGAACGAACAATTGGCGCAGTTGAAAAATTAGGCAATGCGATGAACATACCTGCGCCCATTCGAATTGAAGCATTTGATAATTCAAATATTATGGGAACAAACCCTGTTTCTGCGATGGTTGTGTTTATTGACGGACGGCCAGCTAAAAATGAGTATCGAAAATATAAAATAAAAACTGTGCAAGGTCCTGATGATTACGCTTCCATGAGAGAAGTCATTTATCGCAGATATTCACGAGTTTTAAAAGAAGGCTTGCCTTTTCCTGATTTAATTTTAATCGATGGTGGTAAAGGCCAAGTCGATGTTGCTAAAGATGTGTTAGCCAATCAACTAGGAGTCGATATTCCTGTAGCTGGATTAGCCAAGAACGACAAGCACAAAACGAGTGAACTTTTATTTGGTCCAAACTTAGAAGTTGTACCATTGGAAAGAAACTCACAAGAATTTTTCTTGTTGCAACGAATCCAAGATGAAGTCCATCGTTTCGCCATCACATTCCATCGTCAATTACGTAGTAAAAATAGTTTTGCTTCCAAATTAGATAACATTGAAGGCTTGGGACCGAAACGCAAAAAAAATCTTTTAAAAGAATTTAAATCGCTTAAAAATATTACGGCAGCCAGTGTTGAAGAATTAAGAAAAGCTGGGTTACCTGAAACTGTCGCAAAGAATGTGTATCGTCATTTGCACCAAGAAACAACCTCTGAGATAGAAAAATAAATGAAAATGAACCAGACCAATTAGGTGCTTTTCCTAATTTGTCTGGTTTTTTTATTCAATTTTTTCATGAAAAGTTGAACTCTCAAGAAAATATGATAACGATTTCTTTCGTGATATACTAATACTAACTTAAAAGAGAGGACGTCTGATCATGAAAATACTAACACCCGTTTATCAAATAAAATTTAAAAAAGTACCAAATCAATTACTGATTGATGAGCGTTTAATGAATGAATTGGGTAGATGGCTGAATCGTACAGGTCGAATTTGGGCCTGCCAATCATCAAAATCGGCAAAGGAATTTAAAAATACATTTTATGAAAGCACAGGCTTGACCGCAAATGAAGTGCATATTTCTACCGAGACGGATGGCCTTTTTCGTTTAGCAGAAAATAAAGCGTCTGATTAAAGTGCAACATCTTTCCATAACAATTGTCATTGACAAGCCAACACAGGAAAGATACGATATGAGTAACTAAACAGCGGTTTAGAAAAAGTGAAGGGGGCGTTTATGTGTTAGAGGTAAAAGAGTTAGTCAAAACCTTTGGGGATTTTAAAGCAGTTGATCATGTATCCTTTACGATACCGGACGGGAAAATTTTAGGATTAATTGGCCAAAATGGTGCCGGGAAAACAACTACGTTTCGCTTGATTTTAAATTTTTTAACACAAGATAGCGGGTCGGTTTTATGGAATGGCCAACCATTAAACGAAAAAGAATACAATATTATTGGTTATTTACCAGAAGAACGGGGTTTATATCCTAAAATTACGATTGAAGACCAACTAATTTATTTCGCTTCGTTGCGGGGAAAAACTAAAAAAGAAATTGAACCTAAAATTGACTTTTGGATGGAAAAATTTCAAGTTAAAGGCAAAAAAACAGATAAAGTTAAATCTTTATCAAAAGGCAATCAACAAAAAGTTCAATTGATTGCGACACTTATTCATGAACCGAAGTTAATTATTTTAGACGAACCATTCAGTGGCTTGGATCCAGTTAATGCAGAATTATTAAAAGACGGCATTATTGAATTGAAAAATCAAGGTTCTTGTGTCATTTTTTCCAGTCATAATATGGACAATGTGGAGAAAATCTGTGACCATTTAGTCATGTTAAAAAATGGACGCATGGTTTTAGATGGTCAGGTTCATGAAATTCGACAACAATTTGGTCGAACAAAATTATTTTTAGAATCACCGTTATCTGTTGAGGAAGTTGCTGCTACAGCAGGTGTGCAAGAAGCACACTTGCGACAAGATGGCGTCTTAGAAGCGACATTAGAAAACGCTGAAGTGGGCAAAGTGTTGTTTGATAAAGCGACAGCCAACGGCTACATTCCAATGTTTAATCAACAACCACCAACATTGGAAGAAATTTTCAAAATGAAAGTAGGTGGGCAAGATGAGTAAATTTTGGATTATTGCGACTGATGTCTATAAGAAAAATGTGAAGTCGCTGTCTTTCTTAATCATGATTTTAGCGCCATTTCTTCTTGTAGGAATTGTTTACTTAGCGGGCTCTCTAGCTAGCGGTTTTTCAGGAGATACTACCATTGGTCTGGTTTCGGAAAATCAAGCGCTCGTTAAAGAGTTGACAAAGAATAAAACAGAGGACTTTTCTTTCAAAGCTGTTTCTTCTGAGAAAAAGGCCCAAGAACAATTAAAAGACGAGAAAATTGATGCCTATTTACTTTTGGACACTACAGATAATCAGATTTCTGGTCAGCTTTACTCTGAACGCTCTTTAGGAAATGCAACCGAGATGCTAATCCCTCAAATGTTAAACCAATTACAAACAATGGCGAATGCCAATCGTTTAAACCTAACAGCTGAGCAAGTTGCCATGTTGAATCAACAAGCAACATTTAAAAAAGCCAAAATTAGTTTTGATGAAAATGGCAAAATAAAAACAGGAGAAGATAACACAGGGATTCAAATGGCGTTAGCAATGGGGATAACAATTTTGTTATTTGTCTTCATCAGCAGTTATTCTTCAATTATTGCCCAAGAGATTGCTTCTGAAAAAGGCACTAGAATCATGGAAGTTATTCTCTCTAGTACAAAAGCGCAAACCCATTTTTATGGCAAATTAACTGGGGTTATTCTAGTAGCTTTAACACAAATTTTCATTTACGGAGTGGCGTTTGTTCTCGGCTATTCTCAATTGAAAAATCTTGATTTTATGAAAAGTCTATTAAGTGGTATTTCACCACAAAGTATTTTTTCATCAACCTTTATTTTTACATTAGGCTTTTTCATTATTGGTATTCTCGTTTTTGCTGTTTTGGCAGCACTTTGTGGTTCTCTTGTTTCCAAACCAGAGGATACAGCAAAAGCAGTTCAGCCCATCATGTATATTGGTTTAATCGGTTATATGATTGGCATTACGTTTGGGACGAATGATCCACAAAATATCGTGGTGAAAGTGACTTCCTTTATTCCGCTGATTTCGTCATACATTATGCCAGTACGCTTGGCGACCGAAACGGCATCAACAATGGAAGCAATTGTCTCATTAGTGATTTTGGCAGTTTTTGGAATTATTTTAACAATCTTCTCTGCTCGTTTATACAAATCAAACGTTCTTGTATACAGCGAAGGCGGCATGATTCAATCCTTAAAACAGTCAATTTCTATTTTAAAAAATGAACAAAAGCATAAATAATTTTTGTTTAACTCTAAAAGGACCCGGTAAATCAGTCAAAGTGACTGATCTGCCGGGTCTTTTTTAGGCACCGTTCGTCGTTCAACTAGACGAACGGTTAATTTTTTTTCAGGAATGTTCGTCTGATTTAATTGGTTGTATAGGTAAATAAATGAGTTTTCGGCTTGATACTGAATGGCATAATCAACAGTCGTAATATGCATCAATTCACTGACATAACTATTATCAAAGCCAATGACAGCGACATCGCGAGGAACGGCATAATTTAGATTTTCAAGTTCTGAAATAAACTCAGCTGCTACGTGATCATTATAAAAGGCCAAAGCTTCTGGCTTGTCGGTTAATTGTTGCCAGTAATGGGCAATTTTGCGACCAGAATGGTTAGTATACTGATCATTAATCAGCCACTCAGCTTGCCAAGGTGCCTGAGTGTTTTCATAAAAATCTTTCATTGCACGTTTTCGTGCGTGCGTGTTTAAGTTTTCGGGATTACCGAGGACATGACCAATTTTTTGGTATCCTTGTTGTTGTAAATATTCTAAGGAACGATAATAACCAGAGTAATGATCAATGTAGGAAGAGTATATATTAGGTGAATCGATACGATGCCAGGTTGCTAAAGGGCCATACGCGCTGTATGGCTCAATCACCGACCATTCATTTGTTCGTGTCAATAAAAACAAGCCATCTAATTGTTTGTATTTTAATTGGTTCAAGGCATCAATTTCTTTCTGCTGATCGCCATCTGTAAAAAATAAGGTTACGGAATAATTGTATTTTTTGGCAATTGAAATAAAGCGATTCAAGAAAATGCCTAAGGAACCTAAATAGCTAGGGGCTAAAAAGCCAATGGTTTTTGTGGCGCCTGCTCGTAAATTCCGCGCCACATAATTCGGGGTATAATTTAATTCTTTCATTGCTTTGAGAATTTTTTCTTGACTATCGGCACTTACATATCCTTTTCCAGAAATTAAGCGAGAAACAGTCGATTTCGAGACACCGGCAACTTTTGCTACATCAATGATAGACGTCATTTTTTACCTCCAAAGTGGAATGTATTCTTATAAGAAGTATAGCATACATTTTTTTGAAAATAGTGCTTGACATGGGAACATTCCCATAATTTATCCTAAAGATGTAAACGATAACAATTTAATCAAGGAGGAAGAAGACGGATGACAAGAGGAGCATTAAAAATTGCAACAATTGGTGGCGGTTCTAGTTATACACCTGAATTAATTGAAGGATACATTAAAAGAAAAGATGAACTGCCAATTAAGGAAATTTGGTTAGTCGATATTGAAGCTGGTAAAGAAAAATTGGAAATCGTTGGGGCAATGGCGAAGCGCATGATTAAAGCTGCTGGTTTAGATTGGGAAGTTCATTTAACATTGGACCGTGAAGCAGCCTTAAAAGGGGCGGATTTTGTTTCAACACAGTTTCGTGTAGGATTATTAGATGCTCGCATTAAAGATGAACGGATTCCTTTGTCCCATGGGGTATTAGGCCAAGAAACAAATGGCGCGGGAGGAATGTTTAAAGCATTTCGAACAATTCCTGTCATTTTAGCTATTATTGACGATATGAAACGCCTTTGCCCAGATGCTTGGTTAGTGAATTTTACTAATCCAGCTGGAATGGTTACGGAAGCTGCAATTAAACATGGCGGTTGGAAAAAAACAGTTGGCTTATGTAATGTGCCGATTGGTCATAGAAAACAAGCGGCCGAAATGCTGGGAATTCCAGAAGAAGACTTATTCTTTAAATTTGCTGGAATTAATCATTTCCATTGGCACCGCGTTTGGGACAAAGAAGGACAAGAGCGAACACAAGAACTCATTGATTTAATTTACGGACCTAAGCAAGAGCAAGAAAGTCATTTGAAAAATATTTTTGATGCGCCGTTCCATTATGAACAGTTAAAAGATTTAGGAATGTTACCATGTGGTTATCATCGCTATTATTATATTGAAGATGAGATGTTGAAGCATTCCATCGAAGAGTATGAACGGGGCGAAACAAGAGCACAAGTGGTTAAAGAAACGGAAGGTCGTCTGTTTGAATTGTATAAAGATCCCAAACTAGATTACAAACCAAAAGAATTAGAAGAACGGGGCGGCACACACTATAGCGATGCAGCTTGTGAAATGATTGCATCAATTTATAATGATAAACGAACGGATATGGTTGTTTCTACTGAAAATAATGGGACAATTACTGATTTACCGTATGATTGTGTTGTAGAAGTATCTGGACCTGTGACAGCTCATGGCCATGAACCTTACAACTGGGGGGCCTTTCCGCCAGCAGCACGAGGAATTATTCAAAATATGAAAGCTATGGAAGAAACGGTTATTCGAGCAGCCATCAATGGTGATTACGGCGCAGCATTGCATGCTTTCACTATTAATCCATTAGTTCCTGGCGGCGTCATGGCGAAGACCTTGTTGGACGAATTATTAATTGCCCACAAAGCGCATTTACCGAATTTTGCAGATGCGATTAATAAAATTGAAGAAACACAACCAGAAACAGTCACATATGTGGCCGAATTAATGAAAAGTAATTAAAAAATATCGCACGCTAAAGATTCGTTTAGTGTGCGATACTTTTTTTAGAATAGGAAGCAAAGGGTTCCGTTTTTTTCTTGACAGTAAAATGATAGGTTTGTTGCCGGAACAGCCACTGAATACCAGAGTAAATTAAAATTTCAGCAATAATAAATGTCGAAAGTTTCTGTGCGGAAAGGAATAATAGCGTTAAAATTAAAAATAAGACGACACAGGTATAAAAAACGTGTTGCAATTTTTTAGAATTGATAATCGTGATTTCTTTGGTATCTTCAGTAACTTCAATGCGCCGATAAAATTGGAACCAGCCTTCATAGAACGTTAAAACATCCCCAGGATCAGCCTCAATTTCAATAGGTACATTAGTAAAAAGTTTCCCTTGATGCACACCATTTTTATAAAATGTAAAATAGCGTAACGCGCCCCAAGCTGATGTTTTTCGTGTCAATGTAATCTTCATGGTTTTCACCTCCGTCTTTATTTTGCCATAGTTTCGGTAAAATTGTATCCTACTAAAGTCCGATTCTCTCATTTTAGGGTCAGAATTGACAAAAGAAAGCAGAGGTGTTAATGTGGGAGTAATTAAACGAGGAGGTATAATTGTATGTTGGCATCTATCAGAATTTGGATTGACTTTTTGACAAAATAAATTGAATAAATCTTATCAAAAAGTCTGAAATTAAAATTCATGGGTGACGTGTGTACTTTTATACGAAACTACAAGGATAGCGATTAGGCTGTCCTTTTTTGCGTACCCAAGATTCTTTCGTTTCAGAAATGAAAGAAGAGGGCGAAATGAAAAAATTAAGTATTCATCTGAAAGAAGTAAGTATTCACTTTTCGGGAAAACCAATTCTAGAAATTGATGAATTATTTGTATATGAAAATGAAAAAATTGGGATTATTGGTAAAAACGGCGCAGGAAAATCAGCACTGCTCAATTTAATTATGGGTAAGATTCAATCAGATAAAGGAAAAGTTCAAAGATTGAACGACTTTCATTACTTGGCACAAGTAGCTGAAGAAATAACGAATGAATCAGAGAAAACTGACAAAAACTGTTTGCTAAATCAGAAAAATCAAAAACTAAGTGGTGGCGAAAAAGTCCAAAAACGCTTAGCAACATTATTTTCAGAGTATCCAACCGGGGTTATTTTAGATGAACCAACCACACATTTAGATAAAGAACATCGTCAGTTGTTAGTGGCAGATTTAACGTATTATTATGGGACCGTTTTGTTTGTTAGTCATGATCGCTTTTTCTTGAATCAATTAGCAGAGAAAATTTGGGAAGTTTCGGATGGACATGTCAAAGAATATTTAGGGAACTACGATGCGTATTGTCGTCAAAAAGAATTGGAACAGCAAACACAATATAATGTCTATCATCAATATCAAAAGGAAAAGAAAAAATTACAGGAATCTTACGCAAAGAAACAAGCACAAGCGCAAAAATCTAGTCATGTTTCAAAAAAACAAAAACAAAAGCAAATTCAACCTAGTCGTTTAGCTGGTTCTAAACAAAAAGATACCGTACAAAAAGCACTCCAAAAACAAGCGAAAGCGATTAATGCCAGAATTGACAGATTACCCGATGTTGCGCAAGCAAAACAAGAGCGAAAAATTATTTTTCCTACTAATAATCAGTTCTCTTTATACAATCCATATCCAATTAGAATTGAAAATTTAACTTTTGCTTATGAGAATCGAGCAATTCTTAACCAAGTGAACGTTCAAATTCCTTTAAACGAAAAAATAGCACTTTGTGGAAAAAATGGTGCTGGGAAGAGTACTTTCCTTCAACAAATTGAAGCCCGTCACCCGGCCATTTACTTTTCTCCCAAAGTCCGGTTAGGAACGTATCATCAATTAGATTATCGATTAAAAAATGATGAACCACTATTGACTTATTTATTGAAGCGGACAAATTATTCTGAAAAGATTGTGCGTTCACTTTTATATCGTCTAGGTTTTCAACAAGAAAATTTACAGACAAAGATATCTTCTCTAAGTGGTGGCGAAGCCATAAAAATTACTTTGGCTCAATTATTTATAGAACCAAATAATATCATCTTATTGGATGAACCCACCAATTTTCTTGATTTAGAGACAATCCAAGCACTTGAAGAATTTATAAGTGCCTATCAAGGAACAGTAATTTTCACCTCGCATGATGAAACGTTTGTGGAAAAAGTAGCCACCCGCACTATTTATTTAGAAAACGGGAAAATTATTGATAAATAAAAAAA
Source organism: Enterococcus sp. AZ129 (assembly GCF_051714505.1). Taxonomy (NCBI): domain Bacteria; kingdom Bacillati; phylum Bacillota; class Bacilli; order Lactobacillales; family Enterococcaceae; genus Enterococcus; species Enterococcus sp. AZ129. The sequence goes on from NZ_JBIORY010000001.1 coordinate 1,296,023, forward strand.
GCAAACAAAAAGTCGCTATTTTAGCGACTTTTTGTTTAGACTTCTTCAATTGGTAAATAGGTGTATTCTGCAATTTCTGCGGCATGGGAGCCAGCAACATGTCCAGTGACAAATGCAGCTGTAACATTGTAGCCTCCAGTATAGCCATTAATATCTAAAAGTTCACCAGCAAAAAATAAACCATTGACTAATTTGCTCTCCATTGTTTTAGGGGTCACTTCTTTGAGGGAAATCCCACCGCCTGTGACAAAAGATTTTTCCAAGGGCAATGTTTTCGTAACAGTGAACTGAAAGTCTTTCAGTAGTTCCACAAAGGAAAGACGTTGCTTTTCTGTCAGTTGTTTGGCAGGCACTTCTTCAATTGCTAGTTTCTCTAGATAAAAAGTAAGCAGACGTTCTGGTATTAAAGAATGAAAGGCATTTTTTGCCACTTTATTTGGCTGTTCCTCAATCATGTAATCAACATTTTTCAGCACTTCTTCAAAAGATTTTGTCGGAAACACATCCAAGGCTACCGTGACAGGTTGATTGCCGTTGCGAGTTAATTCTTGGTTAATAAAACTAGAACAGCGGAGCGCGGCAGGTCCTGAAATGCCAAAATGTGTAAACAGCATATCCATTTGATGATTAACTAAAGGTTTTCCTTTTTGGTTCAAAACAGTTAAATTAATATCTTGTAAAGAGAGACCTTGCAACGTTTTATCAAGGATAAAAGGTTCTTCAGAAATAATAGGCGATTCGGTAGGGTAGAGAGGGCTGATGGTATGCCCCATTTTTTTGGCTAGTTTATAGCCATCACCAGTTGCTCCTGTGGAAGGATAAGTGCGGCCGCCAGTTGTTAATACAACACACGGTGCATAAATTTTTTCCAGTTCGGTTTCAACGCCAATTATTTGATCGTCTTTTCGTAGTAATTTTGTGACCTGTGTTTTTGTAAAAACAGTGACTCCTAATTCGTTAATACGGTTAAATAGCGCATCAACAATTGACTTCGATTTATCTGTAACAGGGAACATGCGTCCGTGATCTTCTTCTTTTAAGTGAATACCATTGGATTCAAAAAAGTTCATGATATCATAGTTATCAAATTGTGAAAATGCGCTGTATAAAAATTTTCCATTCCCAGGAATAAATGAAATGATTTCTTCTGCGGGCCGATTATTGGTTACATTACAGCGGCCGCCACCAGTCATTAATAATTTTTTCCCAACACGGCGATTTTTTTCAATCAATAATACTTGAGCGCCTGCTTCTGCAGCCGCAATCGTGGCCATCATACCACTCGTCCCAGCGCCGACAATAATTACATCAAATTTCTTCATAGTTCTCCTCCAATTCAATAGGTAGTGTACCATAATTACAGGATTTTTTCTGGATTTAAGGAAAAAATAAACGTTTGACTATGGTAATTTTTGAATTTTCAGTTAAAATAAACCTATAACAATGAGAGGATGATTAAATGGACGCAAAACAATATGTTAAAAATATTCAAGAAAAGATTCACCAATTAGACCAAGGTCAAACAGAATATTTACAAGCAGTCGATGAGTTTTTACCAACCGTAGAAGGTTTTTTAGAAAAAAATCCTCAATACATTGAAGCAAATGTTTTAGGTGTCTTGATTGAACCTGAACGTATTTTTCAATTTCGTGTGCCGTGGCAAGATGACCAGGGCAATTGGCATGTGAACAGAGGCTATCGTGTCCAATATAATTCAGCGATTGGACCATACAAAGGTGGTTTGCGGTTTCATCCAAGTGTGAATTTAAGTGTGATGAAGTTTTTGGCCTTTGAACAAATTTTTAAAAATAGTTTAACTGGTTTGCCAATCGGTGGCGGCAAAGGCGGTAGTGATTTTGATCCAAAAGGTAAGTCAGATGCTGAAGTGATGCGCTTTTGTCAAAGTTTCATGACCGAACTTCAAAAACATATTGGTCCAAGTACAGATGTTCCAGCAGGCGATATTGGCGTAGGCGCTCGTGAAATTGGTTATTTGTTTGGCATGTATAAACGCTTGCGCAACTATGATGCAGGAGTGTTGACTGGAAAACCTTTAGGATACTGGGGAAGCCAAGCAAGAACAGAAGCGACGGGTTATGGAACGGTTTATTTTGTTAAACATTTATTAGCAGATAAAAACGATACGTTTGAAGGCAAAAAAGTCGCTGTTTCTGGTAGCGGGAATGTCGCAATTTATGCCATGGAAAAAGCAACTGAGCTAGGCGCCACAGTAATCACATGTTCCGATTCGTCTGGTTTTGTCTATGATCCAGAAGGAATTGATGTGGCGTTAGTAAAAGAACTAAAAGAAAAAAATCGTGAACGCATTTCAAAATATGTTGAAACACGTAAAGGCGCAACTTATTATGATAAAGAATCTGTTTGGGATTTCGAAACAGCGTATGACATTGCGTTACCATGTGCAACACAAAATGAAATCAACGAAAAGCAAGCCGCTATTTTAGTGAAAAATGGAGTGAAAGTCGTGGCAGAAGGCGCAAATATGCCTTGTACACTAGAAGCAGTCGCCGTTTTTGCTAAATCAGCTGTAATTTATTGTCCAGGTAAAGCCGCTAATGCAGGTGGTGTTGCGGTTTCTGCATTAGAGATGAGCCAAAATGCTGAACGTTTAGCTTGGTCCTTTGAAAAAGTTGACGGTATGCTAGATCAAATTATGCAAAACATTTATGAGACTTGTCGTGATACAGCTAACGAATATCAGGCACGAGATAACTTTGTTTTAGGTGCGAATATTGCTGGCTTCGAAAAAGTAGCGGCAGCGATGCTAAGTCAAGGACTCGTTTAATAACAAAAAATGCTAGGATTTCCTAGCATTTTTTCTTGGTTTGTTTGATTAAGAGAATAAATATCTCTAATTAAATAGTTAAAATTAAACAATTGGTCTATCCAAAAGAATTTGCTTGAAAAAATGTCTAAAAACACGTAAAGTATACATGTAGTAAGTTTACTTTCGAGGAGGAAAAGGAATGTCACACATTCAATTAGATTATTCCAAATTAGCACCATTTGTTGCTGACCATGAATTGGAATACATGCAAACACAAGTCACTGCAGTGGACAAAGCATTACGTGAAGGTACAGGAGCTGGTAATGATTTTACTGGCTGGATTGATTTACCAGAAAACTATGACAAAGAAGAATTCGCGCGCATTAAAAAAGCAGCAGCAAAAATTCAATCTGACTCTGAGGTATTAGTAGTCATTGGTATCGGTGGTTCATATTTAGGTGCCCGTGCAGCAATTGAATTTTTGACACATTCATTTAATAATCTATTATCCAAAGAAGAACGGAAAGCGCCACAAATCTTCTTTGCTGGAAATAGCATCAGCTCAACTTATTTAGCTGATTTAATCAATGTGATTGGTGATCGTGATTTTTCTGTCAACGTTATTTCAAAATCTGGAACTACGACAGAACCAGCGATTGCTTTCCGCGTCTTTAAAGAGTTATTAATTAATAAATATGGCAAAGAAGAAGCCAATAAACGTATTTATGCGACAACTGACCGTGCTAAAGGAGCAGTAAAAGTTGAAGCTGATGCGGAAGGTTGGGAAACATTTGTGATTCCTGATGATGTGGGCGGCCGTTTCACTGTTTTAACGCCAGTAGGTCTTTTACCAATCGCTGTTAGCGGCGCGGATATTGATCGTTTAATGGAAGGTGCAAATGATGCACGTAAAGAATACGGCGCAACGAGCGACTTAAAAGAAAACCAAGCCTATCAATATGCTGCGTTACGTAATATTTTATATCGTAAAGGCAAAACAACTGAAATGTTAATTAACTATGAGCCTGGCATGCACTATTTCTCTGAATGGTGGAAACAATTATACGGTGAATCAGAAGGTAAAGATGGCAAAGGTATTTTCCCAGCAGCCGCAGACTTTTCAACTGACTTACATTCCATGGGTCAATATGTTCAAGAAGGTATGCGTAACTTATTTGAAACAGTGGTTAAAATTGAAAATCCACGCCATAGCATTTCAATTCCAGAACAAAATGAAGATCTAGATGGCCTAGGCTATTTACAAGGAAAAGAAATTGACTTCGTCAATACAAAAGCGTTCGAAGGTACGTTGCTTGCTCACACAGATGGTGGTGTGCCAAACATGATCGTTAAAGTGCCAACAATGGATGCTTATTCATTAGGTTATGTTATGTACTTCTTTGAAATTGCGGTGGGTATCTCAGGTTACTTAAATGGGGTTAATCCATTTGACCAACCAGGTGTTGAAGCTTACAAACGCAACATGTTCGCTTTATTAGGTAAACCAGGATTTGAAGAATTAGCAAAAGATTTAAATGCACGTCTATAATTTGTAAATAACAGAAGAAAAGAGCCAGGAACACTTACGTTTCTGGCTCTTTTCTTCTGTTTAAATTATTTTTCCAATGGTTCGTTCCATTTTTTAGGACTCCAAATGGTTCCTTCCAATGCAACTTGAAGACTTTCATTATCATCTTCTAATTGTTCAATATATTTGATGGTTTCCTCGATAATAAAAGAATTGGGTTCTTCGCTGATTGACTGAAGTTGTTCTGCTAACCATGTATTTCTCATTTTTCTTCACCTCAAAATGTAGTCTATCATAGGTGAGCTTTTTAGTAATGAAACTTGCTTATTGGTTTTTCTTTAAAATAGCATAAATTCGTTCAATATCCGCTTGGGTACCTCTTAATTCATAGTCAGCTAAGAAGGGAAAGTTAAATTGTTCCGCATACTGTTTAGCTGTCAGGCAGTATTGGTGGTTAAAGTTTTTATTGCCGCTGCCCACCACGCCAGAGCAATAACGATAATTATTTTCAAAAGCAAGATATTCTCGCATGACTTCTGTTAAAATTTCGGTATTGCCGTTGTTGATGCCATCGCCACCATCTAAATAGGTAGGCACAAAAGTAAAAAATGGTTCTGTTTCTACTTCTAACGGAGAATTTTCCGAAATTTCTTTGAAAGTAATCGTAGGATTTTTTTCATTTTGCTGATGTTGCTCTTCGGCATAAGCTGTTAAACGTTGAACAAATGAGCGTGTATTACCAGAGATTGAAATATATCGTATATTCATCAGAGATCCCTCCAAATAAATTTAATTGTTTACGTAAGTATAGCACATCTATGTGAAAAAAATTCAAGATCAATAATTATAAAGCGAAAAAAATAATGCCTTTTTATTACCTATTGTAAAAGTGAAAATTTGTTATTTTAATTCATTTGGGTAAGTATTGAATTTTGCGAAAAACTTTGCTAAGATGGTAGAGTATTGAATAAAGAATGGTTGGGCGAAAGCTTCAAGGATTCAGTTCTTCAAGGGGTGAGAAGAACAATTTTTGAGTTTGCGCCTTTTTGCATACCTAAAACAAAAGGGCTGAGCGTATCTCTATTTCGCTAGTCCTTTTTCTTATATGCTAAAGGTGTAAAAACTAAGGAGGTGGAGACAATGGTACAAGAAGTACTAGAGCAAATCAAGGCAGCGGAGGATGCGGTGGAAGAGCATCGGCAACAAGCTAAGATGAATTGTCGTTTATATGAAGAACATAAGCAAGAACGTTTAGCTGAACTACGTCAAGAGAGTGAAGAAGCTGTTGAAAAAGTGCTGACGGATTCACTAGCAACGCAAGAAAAGATGTTACAACTTGAAAAAGAACAACTTTTAGATGAAACAAAGCGCACTGAACAAGCGCTTCACGAACGTTATGAAGCGAACAAAGAACAAGTCATTGATTCAATTATTGAGAGGGTGAAAGACGTTTATGGCAGTTAGTAAAATGGAAAAAATGACAATAATTGCCGCTGCCGAAAAAGAAGCAGCAATTCTACAAGCCATTCAAGGCTTGCAAATTGTCGAAGTAAAACGGATTTTTCATTCGCCTGAAGAAGAACAAGCCTTAAAGAGTCAATATTCTTTTTTACAAGCAGAACAGTCAACTGAACAGCTACGTAAATATGAAACGATGCTACAACAATTGCAAGAGCTTCTTTTATTTTTGACACGTTCTTCAGGAAAAGGGTTAAAGATAAAAAGAAAAGTCTATACCTTAGAAGAGTTGGAACAAACCTTTGATGAAAAAACATTACAAAGCTATTTGACGGAATTAAAGAATATTCAAGAATCTTTGAAACAAATTCAAACAGATCGTCAAGGATTAGAAGCTGAAGAAGAATTATTAGGCCGCTGGCAATATCTGGATATTTTACCGCATAAACAGCAGTTAAAAAGTAGTTATGTCGTTCATGGTTCGATAAATCTAGCCAATAAAGCCAGTTTCTTGAGCGCTTTGTCTCAATGGCCAACGGTTTATTTTGAAGAAATTTATCAAAGTATGCATCATAGTTATTTTACACTCGTTTACCTGAAGGAACATCAGCAGAGTGTAACCGAGTTATTAAACCAATATAGTTTTGAACCACTCCAATACCGTTATGATGTTCCGCCTAAAGAGGCATATCAACAAGTCAAAGAACGATATGAAATTTTACAAAAAGAAGAAAAAACCTTAAAGCAACAACTGGCTTCTTATCATGATTTCTATGAAACGTTTTGCTTGGCTGAAGAAGTCTTATTGGCGGTTATCCAAAGAGAACAAGCACGTCAACATTTGTTAAATGCTTCGTCATTTTTCATCTTGCAAACGTGGATTCCAGTCGAAGAAAAAGCTGAGATTTTGACAGCGATTGAAGAAAAAGTTCCTAAGGACGAAATAGCTCTTACTTTTGAAAATCCTACGAAGGCGGAAATTGAGACAGATATACCGGTTAAACTAGCGAATAATAAATTGGTGCAGCCGTTTGAAATGTTAACAGAGATGTATAGCTTACCAAAATATGAAGAAGTTGATCCGACACCTGCGATGATGCCGTTTTATCTAGTCTTTTTTGGTATGATGGTAGCGGATATTGGCTATGGCTTACTGATGCTACTCTTGTCTATTATTGCGTTGAAAGCATTTGTTTTACCGAGAGGCATGAAACGTTTTGCCGACTTTTTCTTGATTTTATCATTTCCAACAATTATTTGGGGTTTCATTTACGGTTCGTTTTTCGGTGCAGCATTACCGCCAACAATATTTGGAATCAAATCACCATTTCCGATTTTATCAACGACCGAAGATGTAAATACGATTCTTATTTTATCGGTTATTTTTGGGTTTATCCAATTGGTTGTCGGTTTAATGATTAATGGGATTCAGTTATCAAAACAAAAGCGCTATTTAGATAGTATTAACGAAAGTTACGCTTGGTTAGGGATTTTGTTTGGTTTAGCATTGTTAGTCGTTGGTAAATTAGTGGTTAAAAATGAAGGCTTATTTACAGCAGGTGCGATTTTAGCTAGTCTTTCTGCCATTGCAATTATTGTGATTCCAATGATTCAATCGAAGGCCAAATTAAAAGGCTTAGCCAAAGGACTGTATGGACTATACGGTGTGACAGGTTATGTCGGTGACCTAGTTAGTTATACACGTTTGATGGCGTTAGGAATTGCTGGGGGAAGTATTGCTTCAGCGTTTAATATGCTCGTTGAGTTCATGCCGCCAGTTGCCCGTTTTAGCGTGGGGATCTTGCTGTTAATTGTTTTACATGCGTTAAACATATTCTTATCGTTATTAGGTGCGTATGTTCATGGCGCACGTTTGCAATATGTTGAGTTCTTTGGAAAATTTTACACAGGCGGTGGCCGGGCGTTTAATCCGCTAAAAACAAAAGAAAAGTATGTCAATGTTGAGAAAAAATAGAAAATTATTTATTGGAGGAAAATAGAGATGATGGATTACTTAATTAATAATAATGGTGGAATTGTTTTTGCAGTATTAGGAATGGCGATGGCGACAATTTTTGCTGGGATTGGATCAGCCAAAGGGGTTGGCTTTACTGGGGAAGCAGCAGCAGCTTTAACGACGGAGCAGCCAGAAAAATTTGGTCAAGCGTTAATTTTACAGTTATTACCAGGTACACAAGGACTATACGGTTTCGTTATTGCTTTCTTAATTTATATTAACTTAGGAAACGATATGAGTATGGTTCAAGGATTGAACTATTTTGTAGCAGCTTTACCAATTGCCTTTGCTGGATTGTTCTCTGGGATTGCCCAAGGTCGTGTAGCCGCTGCGGGGATCCAAATTTTAGCGAAGAAACCAGAACATGCAACAAAAGGAATTATCTATGCTGCCATGGTTGAAACTTATGCCATCTTAGGGTTCGTAATTTCCTTCTTACTTGTATTGAACGTCAAATAATTGAGGAGGCAGATGGATGGATGCCATTGAAAAAATCATCAGTGAAATTAAGCAGCAAGGAAAGCAAGAAGTCGAAGCCTATGTCACCAGTGAACAAACGCGCATCGATCAAGAATTCCAAGCAGCACAACAAGAAATTTTGCTGAAGCAAGAACATGAAATAGAAAAACGACAACAACAATTATTAAAAGAATTTAAACAACGCCAACAACGGCAAACACTAGAAATTCGTCAGGATGCATTAAATAAAAAACAAGCATATCTTAACCAATTATTTGACGAAGTGGTCTTAAAGATGAGTGAATGGTCAGCGGAAGAATTTCAACAATTTATGAAAGCACAATTAGGCTCACTTGAATTAACAGGAAAAGCAACCATTCTTTTAGGCGAGTATTCTCAAACGAAAGTGACGCAAGAATGGCTGACCGCTCTTTCTGATGCTACTGTTCAATGGGAGCTTTCAGAGGAAGTTGTTCCAAAAGAAAGTGGCTTTATCGTTGCAAAAGACGGTTTGGATTATAATTTTCTCTTTTCAGCATTAGTTGAAGAGATTCAAAAAACAGAAGGCTTTAAAGTAGCAGAAAAACTTTTCAGTTAAGAAGGGAGGACGTAGCATGAGAAAACCAACGTATCATCAAATTAATCCGCTGATTCGTTTAAAAGAAACGGAGCTGCTTTCTGAGCAACAGTTTCAACAACTTTTAGAAGCGGAAACAGTTGAAGACGTTAAAAATATGTTAAAAAGTACGGTTTATCAACCTTATTTAACCGAAACTTTTGAAGAAAAATTTGACTACCATTCTTCTGAAGCGCTGGGAAATCTTTATCGCTGGTTATATGAAATGGCTCCAGAACCAGCTGTAGTAACGTTGTATACGATGCGTTTTACCTTCCATAACTTGAAAATTTTGACGAAAGCTGAGCAAACAGGTAAAGATTTTGATTATCTTTATTTAGAGGATGGTCGTTATTCTCTAAACACAGTCAAAAGTGCCATTCATACAAAAAACTCTTCCGAACTTGAGCCAGCATTATTAGAAGTGATCCGTGATGTTTTTGCCTATCTGGAAGAAGGCGGTTTGCCACAAGCAATTGATATCCTTTATGATCGAGCATTTTTACAGCAACAGCGAAAATTAGCGGATGAATTGGGCTATGAAGAGTTAACGAAGGAAGTCATCGCTTTTATTGATTTAACCAATCTATCAACGATGGCTAGAGGGATTGTTCAACATCAAAACAGTAACTTTTTATCAACCGTGCTTTCTAGCGCTGGCAGTATCTCAAAGAAAGAACTGTTGACCTATGCGGAAAAGTCACTTGTAGAATTTACAGCATTTGTCAGAACAACGAATTACGGACAACTATTAGAAAAGATTATCAATAAAGAAACCAATGAATTAAATTTATTGGCTTTTGAAAAACTCAAAGATGATTACCTGACCTCAATGTATGAAAACGGTCGAACGGTTGCTTTTGGGCCGCTCCCATTACTAGCCTTTTTGAATGCGAAAGAGGTTGAATGGAAAAATCTACGTTTAATTTTGGTCGGAAAACATAGTGGGTTCTCAAATGAAAAAATTCGAGAAAGGATGCGAAAAGTCAATGGGGTATAAAATTGGTGTCATTGGAGACAAAAATTCAATCTTACCATTTAAACTGTTTGGCTTTGAGGTCCATCATGCCATTTCAGAAATGCAAGTTAGAGAAGCCATTGAAACTATGGCAAAAAATAAGTTTGGGGTCATTTTCATAACGGAAGAAGCCTCTACTTTAGCAGAAGAAACGATTGAACGATACAAAGAACAAGTGACACCAGCGATTATTTTAATCCCAAGTCATAATGGTACAATCGGAATCGGTTTAAGTGAGATTGAAAAAAATGTTGAAAAAGCAATTGGACAAAATATTTTATAATGCAAAGGAGAATGAGCGTGCAAATTGGAAAAATTGTCAAAGTTTCAGGTCCTTTGATTTTAGCTGAAAACATGTCAGATGCTAGTATCCAAGACATTTGTCATGTAGGAGATTTAGGCGTTATCGGAGAGATTATTGAAATGCGAGGCGACGTCGCTTCGATTCAAGTATATGAAGAAACAACAGGCATTGGACCAGGAGAACCAGTTATTTCAACAGGAGAACCATTATCTGTTGAATTAGCCCCAGGTTTAATTGCCGAAATGTTTGATGGTATTCAACGACCATTGGATACATTTCAAGAAGTAACCCACAGTAACTTTTTAGGCCGTGGCGTTAAAATTGATGCGTTAGATCGTGAGAAAAAATGGACGTTTGAACCGACTGTGGCAGTTGGTGAAGAAGTGTCGGCAGGTGACATCGTCGGTGTGGTTCAAGAAACAGCGATTATTCAACATAAAATTATGGTGCCTTTCGGCGTTTCAGGAACGATTGTCGAAATTAAAGCAGGTGACTTTGTCATTGATGAAACAGTTTACTCAGTGAAAACGGCTAAAGGAACGGAAAGTTTTAGCATGATGCAAAAATGGCCCGTTCGGCGGGGACGTCCCATTTTAGAAAAACTAAGTCCCAAAGTACCAATGGTGACCGGACAACGCGTAATTGATACCTTTTTCCCAATTACGAAAGGCGGAGCGGCAGCAGTTCCAGGACCATTTGGCGCTGGAAAAACAGTCGTTCAGCACCAAATTGCTAAGTGGGCCGATGTCGACTTAGTCGTTTACGTTGGTTGCGGGGAACGCGGGAATGAAATGACAGATGTTTTAAATGAATTTCCAGAATTAATTGATCCAACAACTGGTGAGTCTTTGATGAATCGGACGATTTTAATTGCGAATACGTCAAATATGCCGGTAGCGGCACGGGAAGCCTCGATTTATACAGGGATTACCATTGCAGAATATTTTCGTGATATGGGTTACTCAGTCGCAATTATGGCGGATTCTACTTCTCGTTGGGCAGAAGCGTTACGAGAAATGAGTGGCCGGTTAGAAGAAATGCCTGGTGATGAAGGCTATCCAGCCTATTTAGGTAGCCGCTTAGCTGAATATTATGAACGAGCAGGACAAGTCATCGCGTTAGGAAAAGATCATCGTGAAGGAAGCATTACGGCGATTAGTGCGGTTTCGCCATCTGGTGGGGACATATCAGAACCTGTCACCCAAAATACGTTACGCGTTGTTAAAGTATTCTGGGGCTTAGATTCCCAGTTAGCACAAAAACGTCATTTTCCTTCTATTAACTGGTTGCAAAGTTATTCTCTTTACTCCACAGAAGTAGGGCAATATTTAGACTTGGAATTGCAAGGAAACTGGGCCGCTATGGTAGCTGAAGGGATGCGGATTTTACAAGAGGAATCTCAACTGGAAGAAATTGTTCGCTTGGTTGGGATTGATTCCTTGTCGGATAAAGACCGTTTAACGTTGGAAACAGCCAAATCATTACGGGAAGACTATTTGCAACAAAATGCTTTTGATGACGTGGATACGTTCACTTCTCGAACAAAACAAGCGAAAATGTTGCAATTGATTTTAACTTTTGGTGAAGAAGGTCAAAAAGCCTTAAGTTTAGGCACTTATTTCTCTGAGTTAATGGCGGGAACAGTTGAAATCCGTGATCGCATTGCTCGTAGCAAGTATTTACCAGAAGAAGAATTAGAGAAATTGGATCGTTTACAAGCAGAAATTAAAACAACGATAAAAGAAATCATTGCTGAAGGAGGAATGACGAATGATTAAAGAATATCGCACAATCAATGAAGTCGTTGGTCCTCTGATGATTGTTGAAAAAGTGGCAGGCGTAAAGTACGAAGAATTAATTGAAGTACGCATGCAAAATGGCGAAATTCGCCAAGGGCAAGTTTTAGAAATCAATGGAGATAAAGCGATGGTCCAAATATTTGAAGGAACGAGTAACATCAATATTCGTGATTCAAAAGTTCGCTTTCTGGGACATCCTTTAGAATTAGGGGTTTCACCAGATATGATGGGGCGCGTTTTTGACGGCTTAGGTCGCTTAAAAGATAATGGACCAGAATTATTACCTGAGAAAAAATTAGATATTAACGGCGAAGTTATCAATCCAGTCGCTCGTGATTATCCCGATGAGTTCATCCAAACAGGGATTTCAGCGATTGACCATTTAAATACCTTAGTTCGTGGTCAAAAATTACCTGTTTTTTCAGCATCTGGCTTACCTCATAAAGAATTAGCGGCACAAATTGCCAGACAAGCCAACGTGTTAAATAGTGAAGAAGAATTTGCCGTAGTTTTTGCGGCCATTGGGATTACCTTTGAAGAAGCGGAATATTTTATGGAAGATTTCCGTCAAACAGGCGCAATTGATCGTTCAGTCTTATTTATGAACTTAGCGAATGATCCAGCCATTGAACGGATTGCAACGCCTAGAATGGCTTTGACAGCCGCTGAATATTTAGCTTATGAAAAGGGCATGCATGTCTTAGTTATCATGACGGATATGACCAATTATTGCGAAGCGTTGCGAGAAATTTCAGCAGCACGCCGTGAAGTTCCCGGACGTCGTGGTTACCCGGGTTATCTTTACACGAACTTAGCAACGTTGTATGAACGAGCAGGCCGAATTCGTGGCTCAAAAGGTTCCGTAACACAGATTCCTATTTTAACAATGCCAGAGGAGGATAAAACACATCCAATTCCCGATTTAACTGGCTATATTACAGAAGGGCAAATTATCTTGTCCCGGGAACTATATAAGAGCGGTATCCAACCACCAATTGATGTATTGCCATCACTTTCCCGTCTCAAAGACAAAGGAACTGGCGAAGGCAAAACGCGCGGGGATCACGCAGCGACGATGAATCAATTGTTCTCAGCCTATGCACAAGGGAAACAAGCCAAAGAATTAGCTGTCATTTTAGGAGAATCAGCTCTTTCCGATGTCGATAAAATTTACGCAGCTTTTGCCCAACGTTTTGAAGAAGAATATGTCAACCAAGGATTCGATACAAACCGTTCGATTGAAGAAACGTTAGATCTTGGGTGGGAACTATTAAGTATGCTACCGAGAACAGAACTAAAACGAATTAAAGAGGATATGCTCGATCAATATTTAACTGAAGGGAAGTAGAAAAATGGCTCGATTAAATGTTAATCCAACCCGTATGGAACTTTCCCGATTGAAAAAACAGTTAACTACGGCCACGAGAGGTCATAAGTTGCTGAAAGACAAACAAGATGAATTGATGCGACGGTTTATTGCGCTAGTCAAAGAAAACAATGAGTTACGTATTCAGGTTGAACAAGAAGTGACGGATGCGTTATCAAATTTTGTATTGGCAAACGCAACGTTGAACGAAGCCTTTATTGAAGAGTTAGTGGCAATTCCAGCCGAAAAAGTTGAATTAGAAATTATTGAACAGAACATCTTAAGTGTGCCAGTTCCTAAAATGATTTTTGATTACGATGAATCTGTTCAAGAAGCACCCTTAGATTATGGCTATGTGAATTCAAACAGCGAGCTTGATCAAGCTTTTGCTAAAATTTCAAGCATTTTACCGAAATTATTAGCACTTGCAAATGTTGAAAAGACGTGCCAATTATTATCAAAAGAAATTGAAAAAACGCGTCGTCGTGTCAACGCCTTAGAGTATATGACGATTCCACAATTAGAAGAAACAATTTACTACATTCAAATGAAATTAGAAGAAAATGAACGTGGCGAAATTACACGTCTAATTAAAATTAAAAGCATGAACAAAGAAAATTAATGGTTAGAAAAAACGAGTGCGAAGCCAGTTGGTAGCTTTCGTGCTCGTTTTTAATAAAAAAGGGAGTGGAAAAAATGAAAAATGAAGAACGCCGCAAAGCGATTGCATTGAATTGTCAAAAATACGAAAGTGACTATGCTCGCTTGGTGGAACCAATCAATGAGCTGCTGTTAAACTTGGGAGCGGCTATTTCAGAAGAAGCCGCGAAGCAAATCATTCTGAATGTAAAACGATATCATCACGGCGTGAAATATCTTCCTGAGTGTCATTTAGATGAAAGTAACCAATTTATCGAAGATGGGCTTGAAGCTCTTAAAAAGGGAGATTTAGGCAACGGTGCGTTACAACTATTTGGGGCCGGCTTAAACTTTGCTAGTTTTGCAGCAAAAGCACAAGGAACCAAAAAAATTGATGCCCACCAAATGTTGGCAGAACGTTTTACGAAGTTGTTGTCTGTAAAGTAGCCAGCTACTCATTGTGGATTTTAGTATCTGGGACAGTGGTCAAAATGACTTTTGTCCCAGATATTTTTTTATAAAAATATGAAACCTTTTACAGATACTTAACGTCTAATAGTTAGTTAAATGAAAAGAGGTGTTTTATGGATAAAATTTCAACAAAAAAATTAGTTCAGAAAGCAAAAAAAGGAGATGGACAAGCATTTGTTCACCTTTGTCAAAAATATGAAACAGTTTTATACAATGCTGCATATAAAATGCTATTAAACGAAGTCGACGTTGCTGATTGTTTACAAGAAACTGAACTATGTGCATGGGAAAAAATAACAACATTAAAAAATGAACATGCGTTTAATTCATGGATTTTTAAAATAATGTTAAACCAAGTTCAAAATATTTTTAGAGAAAAGCAGAAAACAACTCACTGGATGGATACTTATTCTTCTGTTTCTGCTTTTGATGATTTATATGATTTGGATAAAGGATTACATAAATTACCTGATAATTATCGCGTTCCGCTAGTTATGTACTATTATGTTGGCTTTAGTATAAAAGAAATCGCTCAGCAACTTGATGTTTCAACAAATACCATCAAAATTCGTCTTTCTCGTGGTCGAAAAAAATTAAGGACATATTTAAAGGAGACATGGTAAATGGATAGAAAACGAAGTGATATATTAAAATATGAAAAAAAGATGCCTTTAGAAACAGTGGAACGTTTAAATATACAAAGAACTAAGATATTAATGGGAGAAATAAAACAATACAGACAGCCAAAGAAAAAGATATCGCGTAAACATTTAATTATAGGGCTAATTAGTATTGCTACCACTTTTACTTTGATAGTAAAAACACCCATTGGACGTGCCATAGAAGAGGTATTGGGGATTAGTCAAGATACAGGTGTTCAAACAGTAGAATCTTCTGGTGTTCCAACAAAACTAGAATTGCGGAGTGTACAAAATGAGCGAGAAATCGTATTAACAAAATTTGTATCGACAAAAAATAAAATGGCGTTTGATTATCAATTTAAGATTAAAGATCAAAAATTAAAAGAGTTATTACAGAAAAAAATCGCTAGAAATAATTATTCTCAAGATATTCAACTAGGGTTATTTAGAGAAGGAAGCAAAGAAGATTTATTTGGGGGTGTAAGTTCAACATCGTTATATAGAATTGAGAAGGATGTTTTTTATGGTTCAGTGATTTCAACTTTCAATAAGCAAAAACTTGTTAGTCAAGATCAATTAACGCTCCATATCTACCGATTAGCTTGGGAAGATCAAGAACAGCATGATAATGAATTAAAAGAAGCAATCAAAGCAAGTAGCCGATCTTTTAGTGTTGAGAATGAATTAGAGTATCAAGGCGATTGGACGTTTAAAATTCCTTACCAACCCATTATGAAAGAAACGATACCTAGCATTAAAAACGTGAAAAAAATTAAAAATATTAAGGCCCAAAGTGATGCGCTTCAAACTACGCTGATTATGGACATTCCAAATCCAGAAAAAAATAAAAAAAGTCGTGAGATTCTAATTTCAGTTTATAAAAACGGTCTTGAGATACCTATTGCACGTCAAATTGGTAGTGGCTTTAATAAAGGGGAAGATGCTACAATTAACATTTCTTTTGACTTAAGTAGTTTGGATCATAAGTCATTATATAAAGTAATCGTTAGAAATTCTTATGAAGATGATGCAGCAGGAAAAGAATTAGGTTCGTTGGAGTTAAAAAATACTCAGAAATAATTGCTAAAAAGGTTATGGGAAATACAAATATTTTAATTAATATAACTACTAAAAAAAGCATCTTTTTTATTGAGCGTTGTCATTAAAAAAAGATGCTTTTATTTTCATTATCAATGGTTATCATTAGGATATTCAGACACCTGTAATTGCCATAACTTATCTGTCACTGAAGCAATAAACGCAGCACTCTTAGCATTATCAGGTCCTTTAGTAAAAATTGCTAAAGCAAAGGGGTGAGGTGTTTCTAAAATCCCCATATCATGAATAAATTCATCATAGGAACCAATTTTATGAGCAACTTTTCCTTGAGTTGTGGGAGTTTCCATTCTTTCATGGAAAACACTTTGTTTCATAGAATCATAAATCGCTTGGTAATCTGGTTTTGTTGCTTTTTCAGTATATAATCTTTGTAGAATAACTAGCGCATCTTCCGAAGAAAATTGTGGTTCTTCAATCGAAGGTGACTTGTGCAAATAACGCTGATACATTTCTCGTTTTGCTTTTGCATCACCACCCAATGTGTCATAGAGCATATTTTTAGCGATATTATCAGAATAGGTGATGGCATATTCTTGTAACGTTTTTAATGGATATTCTGGTTGGATATTATAGGCAATGATCCCAGTTCCTTCTTCATAATCTTCTTCGGCGTTATAGGGAATCAGGTCTGTCCATTTTTTTTGACCAGAAGCAACCGTGTCGGCGACTAGCATCGTCAGGGGCACTTTAATAGTACTAGCTGTATAAAATTCATGTTGGCCATTCACGGAACGCTGTTCGCCAGTTTCTAAATCCAAATAACTAATCCCGACCGTTCCTTCAAATTCTTTGACAGAAGCGACGAGCAGGTCATTTATTTTATCAAAAAATACTGTATTTGCTGAATTATTTTCTTCCTTGTCTTTCGTATGCTTCTCATGTTTGGCGGAATCAATTGTAACTTTTTGTTCAGATTCTTTGGCATAATCTTCGCCACGACTTGAGAAGAAGAAGCCCACAATTAGGAAAAAGCAAAGAAAGAAAATGGTGCCGTAAAGTGAGAGTTGCTGTTTCTTCAATGTAAAACCCTTTCCGTTTCTCTAATAGATATTTTTCTCAACTCCTCCATTTAATCATTTTTCGGATAAGAGCGCAAGCGTCTTTTTAACGGCACTACTGGTTTTGTTTCATTTGTTTTTGGAGTGCTTGCGATTGCTTTAATAGCTCTTTGCCGATAGTGGTATCTTTCACTAATAGCCGCTGTAAGGGGCGATCGATGACTTGTTTGATGGAATGAATGTCTTGATTATTTAAAATGGCTGTTTCTTTACTAGAAAAAGATTTATGCGCGGTCAGTTGTAACCCGAACGAGTTGTACAACAATGTATAACCAGCAATTCCAGTAATTGTCTGATAAGATTTTGAAAAGCCGCCGTCAATTACGAGAAGCGTGCCATTTGCTTTGATTGGCGATTCGCCTTTTGTTCGTTTAACTGGTGTATGGCCATTAATGATATGTCGATTTTCACCAGTCACTTCAAATTCATCTAGGATTCTTTCACAAACTTCAACCGTATCACGCAAAGAGTAGTAAGGATTCTTTTCTTCATGATGTGTTTCTTTTTCAGCGAGAAAATAACGCTCAAAGGTTTTCATAGCTCGTTTGCCAAATAATGAGGAGCCTTCGCCACACCAAAGATACCATAAACAATCTGTCGCATAGTCATCTGTAATAGCAGGCTGAGCGTAAGCTTCTTCTAACATTTCCTGAAAGAAGTCAACTAAAGCTTTTCCTGAATAGGAGTGGCCTTTAAATGTATAAGCTTGAAAAGTACCGTCCGCATTCAGAGGCAGACAGCCATGAATCAATAAATTTTGATTATACACAAGGTAAAGAGAAGCTTTTTCCATTAGAAAGCGCATGTGTTTTGTTAACCGCGGCGAAGACTGAAATTGCGTTAATAAATCATCAATTATCTGTTTTTCCTCACGTGTTAATTGGTAAGGCTGCTCTTCAGAAACGGTTTGGAAACAGCTGTTAATTAATGTATAACGACATTCGTCAAAAGTAATAGTTTCCCCTTGAATCTTATCTAAGCGTAGCCGATGTGCCAAGTTAAAATCAGGGCGTCGACCAATAATTTGCCCTTCTAGTTTTTCTTGAATAATGGCAATGGCTTGTTGCACACGCATCGCTACTTGTTTTTCAGCTTCAGTTAACGCACGATAGGGATTTTTCTTGGGTGCAAAAGCAGGATTTTCTTTATACGTTTCTAAACTAAATTTTTTTAAGGCGGTTAAATCGATAGCATAACGTTCTTCTAACAAATCTAAATTTCCATAGCGAGCACAAATACGCACTACATTGGCTAAACAAGCCAGTGAACCACTATAAGCAGCCAGCCAAATCATATCGTGATTGCCTAGTTGAATATCCAAGGAGTGATAGGACATTAATCGGTCCATAATTTTATCTGGTGCTGGCCCCCGATCATAGATATCCCCAATAACATGTAGGTGATCAATAATCAGACGTTGGATTAGATAAGCTAATTCTGTCACGAAACGTTTGGCTTCACCTAGTAAAATAATTTTTTCAATAATTTGTTGATAGTAACCGTTTTTGGTTGTTGTTTCATCATATTGATAAATCAATTCTTCGAGAATATACCCATAGGTTTCAGGAAGGGCTTTGCGAACTTTAGAACGTGTGTACTTCATCGAAGAAGAACGGACGATTTCAACCAGACGGCGAATCGTTAATAGCCACCATTCATAAGAGAGGGCGCTTTCATTTTCTAAAAGTGTTAATTTTTCTTCTGGATAGTAGATAATAAAACAAAGCTCGTCCATCTGATGGGCATTTAATTCTTGTTTAAATAAAAATTGAACTTTTTCTCGGATTCGCCCAGAACCATTTCTTAAAATATGGTCAAAAGCTTCAAATTCACCATGTAAATCACTGACAAAATGTTCTGTTCCTTTCGGTAAATTCAAAATTGCTTCCAAATTAATAATTTCTTCAATTTGTTGATCGCGGTTCAGTGTAGCCAAGTCATCTGCCTTCTTTCTTTTTCGTATATACCAATTTTGATTTAAAAGATTAAAGTCTTGATAATAAAGGTTTTTTATTCGTATGCCAATTATTGTAGGCTATTTGGCGAAAAAAAGCAACAGGAGAAAGTCAGAGAAAAATGTGGAAAATTATAGGAAGCTACTGGGTTTTATGCTATGATTTTTAATAAAACAAAATGAAGGGGCGGGAAAACATGTTATTTGGTACAGCAAAAATGAATCGGGAAAATCATTTAGAAATCGGTGGTTGTGACACCGTAAAGTTGGCGCAAAAATTCGGGACGCCGTTATTTGTCTATGATGTCGCTCATATTCGCGCACAAGCACGTGGTTTTAAACAAACGTTAAATCAATTAGGTATCAAAAATAAAGTGGTTTATGCAAGTAAAGCATTTAGTTGTTTAGCTATTTATCAAGTGTTAAAGGAAGAAGATATTGCTTGTGATGTTGTCTCTGGTGGAGAACTATTCACAGCTTTAAAAGGGGGCATGGAGCCAGCGGAAATTGAGTTCCATGGAAATAACAAAACCCCTGAGGAATTACGTTACGCCTTGGATAACAAAATAGGTACAATTGTCATTGATAATTTTTACGAAATTGACTTGTTGGAAGAATTATTAGCTACACGAAACCAAACACAAAAAGTTCTTTTTCGGGTGAGTCCTGGCGTGGATGCAGAAACACATGATTACATTTTGACAGGCCAAGAAGATTCAAAATTTGGTTTTGATGTTGCAAGTGGCCAGGCAACAGAAGCGCTTGTTCGCCTTTTATCAAATCCCTCTTTTGATGTGCAAGGGGTCCATTGCCATATTGGCTCGCAAATTTTTGCTGTGGAAGGCTTTTTAGCTGCTGTTGAAAAAATGTTCACTATTTTAGAAGACTGGCGGCAAGTCCATCAATTTACAGCACGTGTTTTAAATATGGGTGGTGGTTTTGGTGTGCAGTACACGCAGCAAGATGAGCCATTAGCACCAGCAACATTTGTTGAAAAAATTGTTTATTCCTTGAAAGGTCATTGTGAACAATTAGGGTATCCACTGCCTGAGCTTTGGATTGAACCAGGCCGCAGTTTAATTGCCGAAGCGGGCACAACGATATATACAGTTGGCGCGCAAAAAGAGGTTCCTGGTGTTCGTCATTTTGTTTCCGTAGATGGTGGCATGGGTGATAATATACGGCCTGCTTTGTATCAAGCGGTTTATGATGGTTTTCTAGCGAATCGTGATGGGCATGATTCAGTCAAGAAAGTCACAGTGGTTGGTAAATATTGCGAATCAGGAGATGTCTTACTTCGAGATGTTTTATTGCCAGAAGTTAAAGCAGGGGATTTATTGGCCATTAGTAGTACGGGGGCTTACGGTTATTCAATGGCAAGTAATTACAACCGAAATCCTCGACCAGCGGTGGTTTTTGTCGAAGATGGACAAGCAAAATTAGTTGCTCGCCGTGAGACATATGAAGATATGACAACGTTGGATTGTTGATAGATTAAAAGTAGCCGCCTCTTTTTGAGACGGCTGTTTTTTTTCAAAAAATAACAAAATGTAAGGGTGATTTCTTTCAGAAATGAAAAATCCATAGTATATTAAATGAAGAAGGAAATACTTTAGAAGAGGGTGTGATTTGCAGATGAAATGGCTCCTCGGGTTACTGATCATTTTTGCAATGATTGGCGTTGTTTTTTCTGTTTACATTGCCAATTATTTTTTGAAAATTGCGTTGCTTAAAGACAACCCTTGGTATCATAAAAAAGGGCATCGGTTATTAAATCCTGATAATTTTCAAGAACGAGAAACAAGATATACTAAAATAGAAGAACAACAAAAACAAGAAGGCGAAGCTTTTTGGACAGAGTCTTTTGCTGAAGATCGTTGGTTGAAAATTAAAGATGAAACATTGTATGCACGGTGCTTTATTCCTTATCCAGATAACCATCGTTGGGCGATTTGTGTGCATGGTTATCGTTCAAACGGAAAACGCGATATGGCATATACTGCATTACGTTTTGCAGAAGAAGGCTACAATGTTTTAGTTCCCGATTTGCGTGCGCACGGGAAAAGTTCAGGGAATAAAATTGGGATGGGATGGCTGGATCGGTTAGATTTATTAAGTTGGATTAGTGAAGTTCTTGCCATTGATATGGAAGCAGAAATTATTTTAGTGGGCGGTTCCATGGGAGCGGCTACTGTCATGATGGCAAGTGGTGAAAAGTTACCAACGAATGTCCGCGGATTAATAGTGGATTGTGGCTATACTTCTGTTTATGATGAATTTAAATATGTCCTACATGAATCTTTTCATTTACCCGCTTTTCCTATTTTAACGATTGCTAATCAATTAGCATTAAATAACTATGGCTTTCAATTGAAAACTGCTTCTTCCGTGAGACAATTACACAAAAATACGTTGCCCACATTCTTTATTCACGGTACAGGTGATCGCTTTGTTCCAATGACAATGTTTGAAGAAAATTTAGCGGCAACTCAGGGGATAAAAAAAGGTCTCATTGTTGCTAAAGCACCACATTTATCTTCAAGTGTCTACGAACCTGAAAATTATTACAGTAGTATTTTTGAATTTTTGGAAGAAAACTGTCCTGCGGTAAAAACAATATCCGACTAAAAAAGACATGGATTTTCATGATTCCATGTCTTTTTTTTGTCTGACTCGTTTAGCTAAATTTAAAGTGCTTAAAAAGAAAAATAACGGCGCCAAACTACCAAGGCAAAGGAACCATTTCATTGAATAAGTTAACTCTTGCTGTAAAAGAGATTCTCGTATATAGCTGAAACCTTCGCCATGGACCCGCAAATAAATATAAATGTAAGCAAAAAGAATCACTAAAGGCAAAATACAGACTTCTAATATTTCCAAAAGATAAGGAAAGGTTTTATTTAATAATTTGAGGCGTGTCTTATTCAATAGATAAGCAAAAATGAAAATCGACCATAAAAAACCAAAAAAACTAATCAAATAAAAAATCAGATTCGCACTTCCTGCATTCATAAAAGCTTTCGGGAAAAGTAGTCTGCCGATGAATGTATTTTTAATTGTAAAAGGAACATCAAAAATGGAAATATAAAGACAAAAAAGTACTAATGTTAACAAGGCATGCCAAATCTTTTTCTCCATTTCATTTAAAAAATATCTAATTACTTGGTACATTTCCATAAACTGTCGCTCCGTGTTTGAAATAATCGTAGTTTTGACTATACCATAGCTGTTCTCAATTTTCTTGAAAAAAATACACGCAACCAGCCTCGACTATACGAAACACACAGAGTGTCTAAAAAATAAGTTGCCGATCGCATTTTTTCGCATGCTAGTGTTGCACTTCTGTTTCGTTGGTGTTTTCTAATTGCTGATTTGTTGATTAAAAAAGGGCAGGAGGGAGCGTTTTTCTAGTATAATAATATAAAAGAATATAGAGAAAATCGTAGGATGGGAGTTATTCAAAGTGGCGGAGATTACAGTTAAGACAATTTCAGCGAAAGATGATTTAAAGAAGTTGCTTTTGGGTCAAGAGTATGACCACCAGCAGCCGGTTAAAAATATTTTAAAAGCTAGAACATCGAATGTTCATATTGAAAAGTACGAGGTTGTGGAGGATGTTTTTTTAAAGTTAACTGGGAAGGCGACCGTGCACAAAGATATTATGAACTCATTTTGGACAACGTATAAAATTATGTTACAACTTGTTTATCCCGATTTCTTTAGACCAGCGGAGGTAATTGGGGAAAATCAAGAAAGCTATTTAGAAAAACCTTCTGAACAGAATTTGCTTGCAGTAAATAGCAAGTATCCGCCTCATGATTCCGGGACATCGGCTGTGATTTCGGACCGATATTTAACTTATTTTGACCAAGTTTTTCCTGGCTATTTACCAAATCCTGTACCCAAAAAATATACATGGAATGAATTTCTTCTCGACAATTTTACTAACTTTGATCGAGTCCATCAGGACCCACAATTAAAGCGTTTTGCCGAACTTACCCATTCAATTGGAAACATTACAGTAGTTCCACTAGGATTTAACAGCGGAAGAAGCTTATCGTTTAAAGATTATTGGGATTATTCTTTAGAACAACTTTCGATATTTTTAGCTTCGTTTCATTCATGGGAAAGCTACGTTCATACGTATGAGATGCAACCATTTTTAAATGAACAGTATCAACCAATAGCGCTATGGAAAAATCATTTGAAAAAAGACTCGTTTATCTTACCTCAGAATATAGAGGAGATAAATGAATATTTAGTTCAAGTAAATCAACGAATAGAAAAAAGAGGGCAGCGAATAGTGAATCGGTTGTAATGAAATAAGAATCGACTTTTCACTAAACGTTGAAAGTCTCGAATCGTGTGCTCTTTTATTGACTCAGGAACAGAGAACGATTAAACTACTAGATTAGTATCAAAAAATAATTGCGTATAGGGATAACCAGTCGTATGTTTAAATAATTTTTAGGTCTTATGTACGTAACAAAAGTTATTAGTACGAAGCAATCATTTTAGAAAGGAGCTTTTATGCAATTCACATTATTAAATCAAGAAAATCAAGCCTATTGGGAAGCAACCTACATAGAAGCTTTTCCAGAAGAAGAGAGACTGCCGTTTGGTCAATTATTGACGTCTTCTCAAGCAGGAAAATTTCATTTGTTTGTTATTCAAGAGGCGGATGAGAACGTGGGGATTTTGTTAAATAGTCAAATTGCACCTGAAGCAACCTATGTCTTTTTCTTTGCAATTGATCAGCACCACCGAAACCAACGATTAGGTTCAACCGTGTTAGCGTTATTGAAGACACGTTATCCTAAGGGGGTTCTTTTGGAGAGTGAAGAAATTGGCAAAAATGCAGCGAATGAAGCCCAAAGAGAAAAACGTTATCAGTTTTATGAAAGAAATGGCGTGCTGGATACAGGGTATCTGATTATGGATAGAGGGCTCACTTTTCATATCATGTTTGCTGGAGCGTCAGGCTTCGGTGGAACGCAGCTACAGTTTTTATTAGACTTCCATCCAGTAGCAAAAATTTGGAAAAAGCCAAGTATTGATGGCATCAGGTAGTTTTTTTCAAATAAGTAAATTAAACAAACAAAAAAACATATGAAAGAACGGACCAATCGGTTCTTTCATATGTTTTTTATCATTAGTCTCGAAATAACTAGCGAATACCCAAAGCAATTCGTGCGTAACGGCTCATTTTATCCGTTGTCCAAGCAGGGTACCAGACTAATTTTACTTCGATATTATTCACTTCAGGAATATCTTTTAAAACACCATGGATTTGTTCTGTTAAAACATCTGCTAACGGACAACCCATTGTGGTTAAGGTCATTTTGATGACAGTATCACCAGTTTCTTCTGCAAATTCAACTTCATAAATTAGTCCTAAATTAACAATATCGATGCCTAATTCAGGGTCAATCACTGTTTCTAATGCAGTTAAAATATCTTCTTTAATTGCTTCAACTTCTTCGGTTGAACGTTGTTGAGGTTGTTCACTCATTCGTCTTCTACTCCTTTGCAAGTTGCCTCTTTACTATCATACCTTTTTTAAGAATGTTTGTAAATGAGAAGTATCTCACATGTCATGGAATTTACTGATTTATTAAAAAAGCTCATAAAATTCGAAATTCATTTTATTTTAATCAAAATCTCATTATTTTGTTGACATTAGAAAACAATGAGTTTAGAATGATCGATAACAATCTAAATTTAATTTTTGGGTATTTTTAAAAACTGAATTTTCAGTTAATTGAAAATATCAAAGGGAGGATTTTATGAAAATTAAGCAGGTACATGTTAGGGCATCGAAAATTAAACTGAAAGAAACATTTACGATCGCTTTGGGGACGATAGAATCAGCGGATAGTGCAATTGTGGAAATTGAAACAGAAGAGGGATTAGTTGGATATGGAGAAGGAGGACCAGGCATTTTTATTACCGGTGAAACGTTAGCTGGCACGATTGAAACGATCGAATTATTTGGCCAAGCAATCATTGGCTTAAACCCCTTTAATATTGAGAAAATTCATGAAGTGATGGATAAAATATCTGCTTTCGCTCCAGCGGCAAAAGCAGCAATCGATATTGCTTGTTATGATTTGATGGGTCAGAAAGCTCAACTGCCTCTTTATCAATTGTTAGGCGGCTATGATAACCAAGTAATAACGGATATTACACTAGGTATTGATGAACCAAATGTGATGGCACAAAAAGCCGTCGAAAAAGTCAAACTAGGTTTTGATACATTAAAAATTAAAGTCGGAACAGGAATTGAAGCTGATATCGCAAGAGTAAAAGCGATTCGTGAAGCAGTTGGCTTTGATATCAAGCTCCGCTTAGATGCGAATCAGGCTTGGACGCCCAAAGATGCAGTTAAAGCGATTCAAGAATTAGCAGATTATCAAATTGAATTAGTGGAACAGCCAGTTAAAAGACGCGATTTAGAAGGTCTAAAATACGTTACTTCACAAGTTAATACGACAATTATGGCTGATGAAAGCTGTTTTGATGCTCAAGATGCGTTGGAATTAGTTAAAAAAGGCACAGTCGATGTTATCAATATAAAATTAATGAAGTGTGGCGGCATTCATGAAGCGCTGAAAATTAATCAGATTTGTGAAACAGCAGGCATCGAATGCATGATTGGTTGCATGGCGGAAGAAACAACCATTGGCATCACGGCTGCTGCCCATTTAGCTGCTGCTCAAAAGAATATCACACGAGCAGATTTAGATGCGACATTCGGTTTAGAAACTGCGCCCGTAACTGGGGGCGTATCCTTAGAAGCAAAACCATTATTGGAATTAGGAGAAGCAGCTGGATTAGGCATTTCTCATTAAAAAAGGAGTAAAGCAAATGAAGTATGATTTAAAGTATCTTAGTGTCCCTTTGCCTGAGGAAATTCAAAGGGTGAAAGAATTTGGCGATTTTGCAAGTGCGGATATTGCCATTGATTTTTGGTTGACAAAAGAACTTCCGCAGGCATTAAAAGAACGTTTGATAATTGAAAAAGATGTCATTAAAATGATGCGTATGAATGAGTATCCTCATAGCTTTGCAAAAGCTGATCAAATGATGAGAGACACTTTTCAGGATTATCAAACAGAGGAATTAATTCGTTTAAAAGAAACGGGTTTAGTGGACTGGGTTTATATTGATGGTGAACCGTATTTCCAACTTCGATTTTTGGCCAATTTAATTAAAACAAATGCGGCATATGTTGCACGTTTGCGGGAAGCAGAAAGCAATCAATTAGAAATTCTCCGCAAAAAAGAACTAAAAGAGAACATCGAACAAATGCAAAAAAACGGTGGTAGAAAAGTGAGAACAACAATTAAAGCCACCATTCAGGTGAAAAAAGAATTTGAGCGTCCAGGTGAGCGTGTTCGTGTCCATTTGCCGCTGCCCAAAGCGTGTCAACAACAATCAGAAATTGAAATCCTAGCTGCGTCACCTGAAGCAACCTATATTGCGGCAGAAGATGCGCCTCAACGAACACTGTGTTTTGAAACAATCTTAAAAGAAAATCAAACGTTTACAGTTGAATATTGTTATGTTAATCGGATGGTTTACCAACAGTTAGAAGAAAATAACGTAGACAAAATGCAACCAAGCTTTGATTTAGAGGAACAGTTACCGCATATTCGATTCACGCCTTATTTAAGAAATTTAGCAGATGAGATTGTGGGCGATGAAAGTAATCCCTTAAAAAAGGCACGCTTGATTTATGACTTTGTGACGACAAAGATTCATTATTCTTTCATGCGTGAATATTTTACAATTTCCAATATTTCAGAGTATGCTGCAACTAATTTAAAAGGTGACTGCGGCGTGCAAGCGATTTTGTTTATCACGCTTTGTCGGATTGCAGGGATACCAGCCAAATGGCAATCGGGATTATATGTTTCTACACATTATACAGGCTGTCATGATTGGGCACAATTTTATATAGAACCGTACGGCTGGCTCTTTGCGGATTTATCTTTTGGCGGAGGTGCTTACCGAGACGGGGATAGACAGCGGTGGAATCATTATTTCGGCAATTTAGATGTTTTTAGAATGGTCGCAAATAGTGAGATCCAGGCAGACTTTCAGCCGGCAAAAATGCAATTGCGTGCAGACCCAATTGACAACCAGCGGGGAGAATTTGAGTACGAAAATGAGGGCTTGCCCTACGCATGCTTGATAGTTTCGCAAGAACGGCTTTCCATGGAAGAGTTGCCGTTTGATTGACACATAGGGGGAATAGTATGAAAAAGTTAAAAATGATGGGGATTATGTTATTTGTTAGTACGGTCTTGGTAGGTTGTGGCACAACAGCAGAAACAAAAATAGACGAGAAAGCAACTGAGAAAACCAGTGTCTCGAAAAAAGTTTTAAATTTAATGGAGAACTCGGAAATCGGTTCAATGGATTCTATTTTTACACAAGATGAAGCCAGTATTAACGCACAGTCCAATGTTTTTGAAGGGTTATATCAATTAGATGAGAAGGATCAACTGATACCTGCTGCCGCTAAAGAGATGCCAGAAATTTCTGAAGATGGCAAACGATATACCATTAAACTAAGAGAAGATGGCCAGTGGTCTAATGGTGATGCTGTAACAGCCAATGATTTCGTTTTTGCTTGGCGTAAATTAGCGAATCCAAAAAACCAAGCCAATTACTTTTTCTTGTTAGAAGGAACGATTCTGAACGGAACAGCTATTACAAAAGAGGAAAAAGCACCAGAGGAATTGGGTGTCAAAGCGCTTGATGATTATACTTTAGAGGTTACTTTAGAAAAGCCTGTACCATATTTTACGTCCTTATTGGCATTTTCTCCATTTTTCCCACAAAACGAAGCATTCGTGAAAGAAAAAGGACAAGCCTATGGCACTTCTAGTGAAATGATTGTATCTAATGGTCCGTTTTTAATGAAAAATTGGGATCAGTCAGCGATGTCGTGGGATTTTGTGCGTAATCCCGACTATTACGATAAAGAAAAAGTAAAATCAGAAACGATTCATTTTGAAGTTCTTAAAGAAACCAATACCGTTTATAATTTGTACGAATCAGGTGAATTAGATGTGGCTGTCTTAACAGGAGATTTTGCTAAACAAAATCGAGACAACCCAGACTATGAAGCAATCGAACGGTCAAAAGTCTATTCCTTACGTTTAAACCAAAAAAGAAACGAAAAACCATCCATTTTTGCAAATGAGAATGTCCGCAAAGCTTTAGCTTATGCTTTGGATAAAAAAAGTTTAGTCGACAATATTTTAGCAGATGGTTCAAAAGAAATTTATGGGTACATTCCAGAAAAATTTGTATATAACCCAGAAACGAATGAAGATTTTCGTCAAGAAGCAGGCGCCCTTGTCAAAACAGACGCCAAAAAAGCCAAAGAGTATTTAGATAAAGCAAAAGCAGAGCTAAACGGAGATGTAGCCATTGAACTTCTTTCAAGAGATGGTGATAGTGACCGAAAAGTTGCTGAATTTATCCAAGGCCAGTTACAAGAAACGTTGCCAGGTCTTACTATTAATGTCAAAACAGTTCCTTTAAATAATGCGATTGAATTAATGAGAAAAGGGGATTATGAATTGTCTGTTGGCATGTGGGGACCCGATTATCAGGATCCAATGACTTTCTTAGAAAGCTCAGTTAGTGGTAACCGTATGAACTATTCTAGCCCAACGTTTGATCAACTAATTGAAGAAGCAACAACTAAATACGCAAATGATCCTGAAACTCGTTGGCAAACATTAATTAAAGCTGAAAAAGTATTGGTGGAAGAAGATGCCGCTTTAATTCCTTTATACCAAGAGGCCCGTAGTCAGCTTATACGACCAGGTGTCAAAGGCATTCAGTATCATAACTTCGGTGCAACGAGCACATATAAGTATGCCTATAAAGAATAAATTAGTGAACAAAAGTACCTTTAGCTGAAGGTACTTTTTTCCCGATAAGAGCTTCTTTTTTGTTAATAGTCAACAATTAATAAAAAAATAATTGAAAAAGGTTGACAAAAATAATGATACTCGTTAGAATAAGCACTGTTAACAAATGAATAGCGTTTTCATGTGACTAGATAATACTAGGCATGGAAGAATTTCGTAATACAATGTGGTGTACAATGGTTACGCAACATGTTTAACGGGATTGTTCTATGCTTTTTTTGTTGTTTTCACTGAAAATGTTAGAATTACTTCTGCAGAAGAGGGTCATTTATGAAAATTAAAAAGGTGCTAAATCAAAATGCTGTACTTGTTCTTGACGAAGGACAGGAGAAAGTAGCTGTCGGTAAAGGCGTCGGGTTTAATAAGACTAAAAATGATGTCTTATCTCGACAATTGGTGGAGCGGATGTTTGTGATGGAGCCAGAAGGACTGAAAAAACTTCAAGTATTGCTATCACAAATTGAAGACAAATACTTTTTAGCGAGTGAAGAAATTATCCAACATGCTGAAACGGTATTGGGTGAAAAGTTGAATGAACATATTAATATTGGGTTGAGTGATCACATTGCTTTTGCAGCTGAAAATATTCAAAATAATATTATTGTTCGGAACAAGCTTTTAAGTGAAATTGAGATTTTATATAGTGAAGAATTTGCTATTGCTCAATGGGCTGTAGAATATTTAACACAAACCTTAGAGATTCCATTTAGTTATGATGAAGCGGGATATATTGCAATTCATATCCATAGTGCTCGCAGCGGGCGTACTGATAATAGTAAAAGTATCCGTGAAGTTACAATCGTTTCTGAAATTATTCATTTAATCGAGCAGGAATTGGCTATTGATATTCATGATGATAAAAATAGTCTCAGTTATTCACGTTTGGTGAATCATTTACGTTTGTTTATTCATCGCTTCCAACAAAATCAATATGCTGTTTTAGATGAAGAAATTTTGGAAGTCGTAAAGAAAAAGTATGATGAAAGCTATGAAATCTCAAAAAAAGTACAAGTCTTATTAATGAGAAATTTTCATTATCAAGTACCAAATGAAGAACTTGGTTATTTATCGATTCACATTGAACGATTAAGAATGACCAAATAATAAAAATTAAATAGTTTATGTGAGGAGTTACGTATAATGAAAGCGTATATGCAAAGAATGGGACGTTCGTTAATGTTACCAGTTGCTGTATTACCGGCGGCTTCTTTATTAGTCGGTATTGCTAACTGGATCGTGGGAACAATCGGCGCTAGTCCAGCCACAACTTTTCTAATGAATGGTGGTTTGGCTATCTTAAACAACTTAGCATTATTATTTGCGGTTGGTTTAGCGTTAGGAATGTCAAAAGATAAAGATGGATCGGCAGCATTAGCTGGTTTAGTCGCTTATTTAGTGCCAAAAACTGTTTTAGCGCCTGCTTCTATCCAAGCCATTAAAGGCTTCAAGGATATTGCTGAAGTAAACCCAGCCTTCAACAGCATGGACAACAATGTCTTTGTCGGGATTGTCGCTGGTTTAGTTGCCGCGGCAATGTATAATCGTTTCTCTGGTGTGAAATTGCCAATGGCTTTATCATTCTTTAGTGGAAAACGTTTAGTTCCTATTATGTCAGCTATTTCGATGTTAGCAATCTCAGCTGTCTTATTCTTCTTCTGGCCAGTTGTTTATAACGGATTAGTTGCTTTTGGTAAAGGAATCTCTAGCTTAGGTTTCGTAGGAGCTGGCTTGTATGGTTTCTTCAACCGACTATTAATTCCAACAGGGTTACACCATGCCTTGAATTCTGTTTTCTGGTTTGATGTTGCTGGTATCAATGATATTGGGAACTTTTTAGCTGGTCAACAAGCGTTAGATACTGGTAAAGCAATTGTAGGACAAACAGGGATGTATCAAGCTGGTTTCTTCCCAGTAATGATGTTTGGTTTACCAGCAGGCGCTTTTGCTATTTATCAATGTGCACGTCCTGAGAAGAAAAAAGTTACAGCTTCATTAATGTTAGCTGCTGGTTTTGCGGCTTTCTTTACAGGCGTTACTGAACCTTTAGAATTCTCATTTATGTTCGTTGCTTGGCCTTTATATGTTTTGCATGCAGTCTTTACAGGTATTTCTTTAGCATTCGCTGCGTTTATGCATTGGACAGCTGGCTTTGCCTTTAGTGCAGGTTTTGTAGACTTCTTCTTAAGTTTGAAAAACCCAGTCGCAAATCACCCAATGATGTTGGTGGTTCAAGGACTTGTCTTTGCAGCAATTTACTACTTCGGTTTCCGTTTTGCAATCACTAAGTTTAACTTAATGACACCAGGACGCGAAGAAGGCGATGGCGAAGAAACACCAGATGTTGCAGACGGCGACAACAAATTCGCTTCTCTAGCTCGTCGTATTTATGATGGTTTAGGCGCTGATGCTAATGTAACTTCTATTGATAACTGTACAACTCGTTTACGCTTAACAGTGAAAGATACAGGCAAAGTGGATCAAGCAAAAATTAAAGCAACTGGGGTTCCTGGTGTGAAAGTCATTGATGACACCAATATCCAAGTGATCGTTGGTACGGAAGTACAATTTGTTGCTGACGAAATGCAACGATTATATAACCACCAAGCGCCAGCAACACCAGTCAAAGAAACACCCGTTTCTCAACCAGTTGTTGAAGAAAAAGCACCAGTTTCAACAAAAGAAACTGAATTATATTCTGTAGCGAATGGGAAAGTTATTCCTATTTCTGAAGTACCAGATGATGTTTTCTCAGCAAAAATGATGGGTGACGGTTTTGCTGTCGTACCAACAGACGGCGAAGTTTCAACACCCGTTGCTGGTAAAATTACTAGCATTTTCCCAACAAAACATGCGTTAGGTATCCAAACAGATTCAGGCATTGAAGTATTATTACACATGGGTCTAGATACTGTTGAGTTACAAGGTGGACCATTTACATTACATGTTGAAGAAGGCCAAGTTGTAAAACAAGGCGATAAAATTGCAACCATTGATTTAGCGGCATTAGAACAAGCTGGCAAAAAATCAGATTTAATTGTTGTTTTCACAAATCAAGATATTGTTGCTCAATACGATTTACAAAAAGCAGGTCAAACGACTTCAATGAATGATGTAATCGGAAATGTTACCGTAAAATAAAAGTAAAAAAGGGCTAGCCGCAAGGCAGCCCTTTTTTTGATGAAATTCGATAAAATTACTTGTTATTCTATTCTAGGTGAAAACGTTCAATCTTGCGAAGTTACGGTTTGTTCACAAAAAAGTTACTTTTATTAAATAAAACTAAAGAAGTAACAAAAACTTCGCTTTTTTCAGTTATTTCAAGTAACATAGAACGTATCTTAAAAGAAAAAGTTTGGATGATTCGATGCGTAGAGTAAGAAAAATAATTTATAAAATCATGCTACTTTTGTTTGTTGGTTTAGTTGCTGGTCTTGGCTATCTTGGCTATAAAATACATCAAAATGTTGAAACGGTAATGACCTTTGAAAAACAAGTAGAAGCAGAAGTCAAAAAAAATAAAATACCTGAATACAAAACATTAGCTTTAGCGATTATCTATACAGAATCTAAAGGGAAATCTGGCGATATTATGCAGAGCAGTGAAAGTGTTTATGGACAACAAGAAGTGATTGAAACACCAGAGGAAAGTATCGCACATGGGGTCAAATTTCTCGCGGAAGCGTTAGCGAAAGCAAAAGAAGCTGGCTGTGATGAATGGACAGGCGTACAAGCATATAATTATGGACTGGATTATATTCAGTTTGTTAAAGAACGCGGCGGGAAACACACGACAGAATTAGCAGAAGAATATTCAAGAGAAGTCCTTTCACCGTTGTTAGGGAATGACCAAAATACGAAATATCGTTATTATCGTTGGCAAGCGTTAGTTTACAATGGTGGTTACCTTTATCAAAATGGTGGCAATATGTTCTATGCGGAAATTGTCAAAATGAATCGTTGGTTTATTGAAAAGTTAAATTAAAACGAGAAAAGTCTAAAGAATTCTTTCAACTTACAGGAATTTTTTAGGCTTTTCTTGCAGTTTCATGAAAATGCAAGTAAACTAGAAGGGATGTAACTGATTAATTGAAAAGGTAGGGAAAGAGCTGGATGTTGAATAAAGTCGACCTGAAAAAAGGGTTAAGTACAGAAGAAGTTGCCAAGCAGAAAGAGTTAGGCCTTCAAAATAATTATGAGGAAAATGTAGCGAAATCTACAAAAGATATTATTTTTGATAACGTCATGACGTTATTCAACTTTTTAAACTTTGCAATCGCTGTTTGTTTACTATTTGTCGGAGCGTATTCCAATCTGGCTTTCTTAGCGATTATTATTGTGAACATGTCAATCGGGATTTTCCAAGAAATTCATGCCCGTAATTTAGTTCAAAAATTATCTATTGTGGCAAAAGAAAATGTTCATGTTGTTCGAAATGGTGTACAACAAGAAATTGATACAAAAGAACTAGTTATGGAAGATATTGTTATTATCTCTGCAGGGGAACAAGTTCCTTCTGATATGGAAGTTATTGACGGTAAAGTCGAAGCGAATGAAGCGTTGTTAACAGGTGAATCAGATTTAATTGAAAAGGAAATCGGCGATACCTTGCTTTCTGGAAGTTTCATTGTTAGCGGACAAGCCTATGCCCGTGTTATCCACGTTGGTGCCGAAAACTATGCTGTGAAAATCACCCAAGAAGCTAAAGTGCATAAACCAATTCAATCAGAGTTAGTCAATTCGATTCGTAAAGTCTCTAAATTTACAAGTTGGGTGATTATTCCTCTAGGGATTATTTTATTTGTTGAAGCTTTTTGGCTAAGAGATGCTGGCATTAAAACATCTGTTGTTGCTTCTGCAGCTGCTTTGTTAGGGATGTTACCAAAAGGATTAGTACTATTAATTAGTATTGCGCTGACAACAGGTGTCATTAAGTTAGCCAAAAAACGTATTCTAGTACAAGATATGTACTCAATTGAAACATTGGCCCATGTGGACACTTTGTGTTTAGATAAAACTGGAACGATTACAGAAGGTAAAATGAAAGTGCAAAAGGCGATTATCTTGCATGACAAATATGAAGAACTCTTCCCGCAGATTATCGGAAGCTACCTATCTGAAAGTACAGATAATAATATTACAATGCAAGCAATTCGTGATCATTATGAAGTATCCAATCGATTTGGCGCAAAAGAAGTCTTGGCTTTTTCTTCTGAACGAAAATGGGGAGCTATTGAATTTCCAGAAATTGGGACGGTTTATTTAGGGGCTCCTGAGCGTTTGGTAGACGATAGTCGGTTGCCGGAAGCTGTTTTTACAGCACAAGAGAATGGGTATCGCGTCTTGATGTTAGCTATTGCGGAGCAACAACCGTTAAACGAAACAAAAATGCCTTATTTAGAGCCATTAGCGATTCTAGAAATTGATGATCCAATTCGCCAAAATGCCAAAGAAACACTGGCTTATCTAAAAGAAGAAGGAATCGACTTAAAAGTAATTTCTGGTGATAATCCGGTAACTGTTTCAAATATTGCTCGTCGTGCTGGGCTACCCGGTTATGAGTCTTATATTGATTTGTCGACCAAAACGACAGAAGCAGAAGTGCGAGAAGCGGTTCAGCAATACACAGTGTTCGGACGTGTATCGCCTCAGCAAAAACGAACCATTGTGCGTGAGTTGAAAGACACAGAGCATGTGGTGGCGATGACCGGCGATGGCGTCAACGATGTTTTAGCGTTACGAGAAGCGGATTGTAGTATCGCCATGGCAGAAGGAGATGGCGCTACTCGGCAAATTTCTAATCTAGTTTTGCTAGATTCTGATTTTACAACGTTACCAGATGTCTTGTTTGAAGGACGACGTGTGGTAAATAATGTAACCCGAGTTTCCAGCGTTTTCTTCATTAAAACGATTTATTCGTTTATTCTCTCAATCATTTGTGCCTTAACAGCCATTGCGTTCCCGTTCATTCCGATTCAAGTGACCTTGATTGATTTAGCAATTGAAGGATATCCAGCCTTCTTCTTATCTTTCGAAGGGGACAAACGAAAAGTTGTCGGGAAGTTTTTACCAACGGCTTTGAAAAATGCGTCTGTTAATGCGCTTTTAGTTGTAGCGAATATCATTGCTGTTTATCTGATTGGACAAAATCAAGGATTTTCTTCTTTAGACACCACGACGTTAATGTATTATTTATTAGTTGGAATTAGCTGTATGGCTGTTGTTCGAGCATGTCTGCCTTTAAATCCATTACGCATTTTCTTGGTTTTCAGTACCATTATTGGTATTTATGTAGCAGCTATGTTATTCCACAACATTTTAGAAATTGGTTTCTTAACTTCGCAAACAATGGGTCTCTTCTTTATTATGATGGCCATTAATATTGTGGTGCGTGTAGCAATTGGTTTCGTACAAATGAAACGTGCTGGAAAAACAATTAAAGATTTATAAAAAGCAGAGGTTGATCTAAAAGCATTCGTCTCCAGAAATGCAGTTCTTCTTTAAATCTTGAAGGAAGTCGGAGCAAGCTTGATGTTTAACTGATTATTTTAAGAGTTAGTGTCTGGGGCAGGAGTCAGGATGACTTTTGTCCTAGATACTTTCTTTTTTTGTTGAGTTGAAACAAGATACTTGAAAAACAGAGATTATGTGATACAATAAATCATGTGTAAATGTGTCCATTGGAATTCGCACTGAAATGACAGTGCGTTTTTTAAACGGTCAATCACATGAGTTAGCACAATGCTATTCTTAGGAGGTGAGGACAATGGCACAACGCATTCCTCAGGAAGTCATTGAGGAAGTTCGTCACCGAACGAATATAGTAGATATTATTGGGCAGTATGTCCAGTTAAAAAAATCCGGTAAAAATTATATGGGTTTATGTCCGTTTCACGAAGAACGTTCCCCTTCATTTTCAGTAGCAGAAGACAAACAAATTTTTCACTGTTTTGGCTGCGGGAAAGGTGGAACTGTTTTTAATTTCTTGCAAGAAATTGAAGGCATTAGTTTTCCAGAATCCGTGAAACGTGTTGCAGATTTGGAACATTTATCTGTGGACTTTGATTGGTCAGAGCCGCGTGAAGTAGCGGATACCCCAGAAAACCAACAAAAACGGAGTTTGTTACAACTGCATAGTAAAGCCGCAGAACTTTACCATCATATTTTAGTGAATACTAAAATTGGCGAACCCGCATTAAACTATTTATTAGAGCGGGGATTAACACAAGAACTAATTGAGACCTTTCAAATTGGATTTGCGCCGCAAAAACGTGATTTCTTAAGTCAAGTTTTTAAAAATGAACAACTGGATGAAACGCTTTTTGAGCCTTCTGGGCTGTTTGTCCAAAGAGATAACGGTACGTTTTTGGATCGTTTCTATCAACGAATCATGTTTCCAATTAATGATCCCCAAGGCAATGTCATCGCCTTTTCTGGTCGCTTGTTAAAAACAGCTGATTTTCCAGGGGATGAGATGCCTAAATACTTGAATAGTCCTGAAACAACACTTTTTAATAAGCGAGAAACGCTGTTTAACTTTGATAAAGCCAGAAAAGAAATTCGTAAAGAAAATACAGTCTTGCTTTTTGAAGGATTCATGGATGTTATCGCTGCTTGGCAATCAGGCGTAAAAAGTGGCGTGGCTTCAATGGGGACTAGTTTGACCAATGAACAAATTCGGCGTTTGGAACGGGTCGCTAAGGAAGTAGTTATTTGTTACGATGGCGATAATGCCGGTGTTAAAGCCACAAACCGCGCGATTCAATTATTGCAAGAAAACAGTCATTTTGACTTGAGTATTGTCAGCATCCCTGAAAAGCTGGATCCTGATGAATATGTGCGGAAATATGGCGCAGAAGCTTTTCAAAATTTAGCCAATCATGGCCGAGAAACAGTTTTTAGTTTTAAAATGAATTATCATCGGTTAACTAGAAACATGAATAACGAAAAAGAACAATTGGATTATGTGAACGAATTGTTACGGGAGTTAACCAATGTTCAATCTCCCTTGGAACGTGATCGTTATTTAAACCAAATTGCTCAGGAATTTCAACTTTCTGTTCATAGTTTAGAAGAACAATTCAATCAATTGAAGCAAGAGCAACGTTCAGTCCAACGGCAAGAAAGGCAACAATTTTATCAAGATGAAATGATGCCACCACCAATGGAAGAACCTGTTTTTGAAGAGAATCACGTCCAGAACAAGTTACCGTTAACACAAGTTCAAAAAGCAGAACGTTCTTTATTATTTCGTTTAATGAATGAACAAGGAGTACGGCAAACCGTTCAACAATTGCCAGATTTTTCGTTCGCTCATGATGAATACCAAGAATTATATTTCTTGCTAGAAAGTTATGCGACACTGCATCAAAGTTTCGACATTGCCGATTTTATTAATTTCTTGCAAGATAATCAAACCAAACAATTAGCAATTGAAATTGCGTATCAGAATTTATCGGAAGAAAGCTCTGAGCGAGAAGTTGCCGATTTATTACATGTAATTGCCTTATCAAGTATTGCAGAGGCAATTGAGCAGAAAAAGATTCAACAGCAAGAAGCAAAACGAGTGGGCAACCAACAGCTTGAAGCCGAATTAACAATGGAGATTATCCAATTGGCTCGACAGCTTAAAGCTCAACGAACATTTACTTAAGCAATATAATGAATAGAACTAAGCGTTTTGTTCATTTTATTTTGATAAGTCCCAGTGATTTATCAGTTATTTCAAGCGTGAACCGAAAAATGAAGGGGGCCTTCTTTCATGGAAAAAGAAACAAGTAAAAAATATGAAGCTGCAGTGGCAGCATTTATCAAAGAAAACAAGCCTAAAGGAACAGTGGTTTATGATGATTTAGCGAATCAATTAGCCACACCGTATACTTTGGATGCAGAAGCTATGGAAAAATTGATCCAAAAAGTTGAAGATGCTGGTATCAGCGTGGTCGATGAAAATGGAGACCCAAGTGAACATAGCTTGAAAAAAGATGAAAAAGAAGCGGAAAAGGCCCAAGCAGAAGACTTATCTGCGCCAACAGGTGTTAAAATTAATGATCCCGTGCGTATGTACCTAAAAGAAATTGGGCGCGTTCAATTATTAACTGCCGCAGAAGAAGTTGAATTGGCACTTAAAATTGAAGAAGGCGATCAAGAAGCAAAACAACGTTTAGCAGAAGCCAACTTACGTTTGGTTGTTTCAATTGCCAAACGATATGTAGGTCGTGGTATGCAATTCTTGGATTTAATTCAAGAAGGTAATATGGGCTTAATGAAAGCTGTTGAAAAATTTGACTACCGTAAAGGGTTCAAATTCTCTACGTATGCTACTTGGTGGATTCGTCAAGCGATTACGCGGGCAATTGCGGACCAAGCTAGAACGATTCGAATTCCTGTTCACATGGTTGAGACAATCAATAAATTGATTCGGATTCAACGCCAACTATTGCAAGATTTAGGTAGAGAACCAACGCCAGAAGAAATTGGTGCGGAAATGGATTTACCAACAGAAAAAGTTCGTGAAATCCTAAAAATCGCACAAGAGCCAGTCTCTTTAGAAACACCAATTGGTGAAGAAGATGATTCACATTTAGGTGATTTCATTGAAGACCAAGATGCTACCAGTCCTGCTGAACATGCAGCTTATGAATTGTTAAAAGAACAACTAGAAGATGTTCTGGATACTTTAACAGACCGTGAAGAAAATGTTTTACGTTTACGTTTTGGTTTAGATGATGGTCGGACACGTACGCTAGAAGAAGTCGGAAAAGTTTTCGGTGTCACTCGCGAACGTATTCGTCAAATTGAAGCAAAAGCGTTGAGAAAACTAAGACATCCTTCTCGTTCAAAACAATTAAAAGACTTTTTAGAATAAACATACCGTTTAGCGGCTCTTTTCGTGCATGCGAGAAGAGCCGCTTTTGTTTTTTAAAAAGTCTCTAAATGTCATTGCTAGTTATTGGAAGAAGGCGCAAGTTGTGGTAAATTAGAAGTAATGGAATATTAGCAGAATGTGAGGCGGAAGAATGACAAAGAAATGTCCGAAGTGTGGGAACGAATTCGATGCAGAATTAACGACCTGCCCAACATGTGGCTATTCACTAACTGACACAACAGTTGATAAAGAAGAAGCGGAAACGACTTCAACAAATATAGATTTTAAAACACAGGAAAATGAACAACATGAAGATCAATTAAATGAGAATATTGAATGGTCTGAGTTAAAAGATATGAGCTTAGGCCATGTGATGGAACTGTTTGGCGAATCACCAGAAGAAGAAAGTAATGATGACAAAAAAGAAGAGTCGACAGAAGATAACTTAATAGTCTCTGATTCAGAGGATGTTTCTGGTCTAGAAGCATCGCTTCAAGAAGGGGCTAGTGAGGAGACTCATGATTCGGTGGAGGAAACGATACCAGCGACAGAAGCGACGCCTACTCATTCAACAGAAGAAAAACTAGCAACGGACGAAGCAGTTAATTTAGAGGAAACAACAGAAGAAACAACTACTGTTGAAGAAGAAACAGCTGAGGTATCTGAGACAGTGAAATCAGAAGAGGAAGCTTTAACAGAGATTTCAGGAACTGAAGTTATCTCTACTACTTCTGAAGAAGAAATTTTTTCACAACCACCGATAGAAGATCAAGATGTAACACCAAACGAAACTTTGCAAGCTTATATTCAAGCGCATCGAGCAGATACAGAAATGTCTGAAAATCCATTAGAAGAAACAGCAGAGACCCAAGAGTTAGAAAACAGCGGTGAGGCAGTATTAACCCAAGCCGAAACACCAACTGAATCCATTTCAGATTCTGAAGAAGGGCTAACAAGTGCAGC
The DNA here is from genome assembly GCF_051714505.1 of Enterococcus sp. AZ129. Taxonomy (NCBI): domain Bacteria; kingdom Bacillati; phylum Bacillota; class Bacilli; order Lactobacillales; family Enterococcaceae; genus Enterococcus; species Enterococcus sp. AZ129. Next base: position 1,336,039 of record NZ_JBIORY010000001.1, read on the forward strand.
GTCGCTAGAGGAACCGAGCGAAGCTGATACAACCGAGGAAAAAGTTTCAGATTCAGGTGTGATACCACCGATGAATGAAACTGGGAATACTCAACCAGCGCCTGCTCCGAAGAAACCATCAAAAAAAGTGGCTTTTGTTGCGCTTGCGGTTGTTTTATTAGCTGGAGGTAGTGCTTGGGCGTATCATGATCAAACGCAAAAAGCTGCCGCGCAAGAGGCGGCGGCACTAACCAAGAAAACAGATACACTGAAAGATGAACTAGCAGCCTTTTATACCACGAAGGAGCAAGTTTTTATTAAACCAGATATGGTGACTGTTAGTCCAGAAAAACTCTCAAAACAAGTCGCGGAAATTAAAGATTCAGAAGAGTATTCTCAATTAAATAAACAAATTCAAACATTGAAAGAGAAGCAACAAACCATTCAACAAATCAACCAATTATTTGAGGCGCCGATTGTCAATGGCAATGAGTTGAAACCGGCGATTCTAGCTGCTGATCAACCAATTTCCGTAAAGAAATTAACAGGAAATAATCCATTTGACCAATTGATGAACCAAGCAATCGATCAAGCGAACCAACAATACAACCAATTACAAAAAGCTAAAAAAGCAGTCGAGGTCATTTATAAAGATGGAAAAACTACCAATCAGCTGAATCGAGACACGTATCAAGCTGCTAAGGCAGAAGTAGATAAAGTAATAAGTGATAAGCTGAAAAAAGAACTGGTCAAACAAGTCAAGACAGCTGACCAAGCGTTAACCAAGGTTGAAGAAGAACAGAAAAGAATTGCAGAAGAACAAGCTGCCGCAGAGCAAGCAAAACAAGCAGAAGAACAAGCGAAACAAGCTGCTGCCGCGAAAAAAGAGAACGCTAAGAAGGAAGAAACAGCAAAAACAGAAGCGAATGGCTACACGGCACCGAACAGTGACGGGGTGTACACTAGTCCGCTTTATGCGCCAGATGCTGCCGATATCGCTGATAGTAGCAATCCAGCGTGGACATGGGCACCAGGTGTGAAAGAAAAAGTCTTAGACACAGTGATTGCTCGTGGCTATGTGGTTCCTGGTGGATATTCTTTAGAACCTGCCAAAATTGTGAATGGCGAAGGTTACTACAATCTTTATGCAACAAACAATCAATCAAAATTATTAGAAGGCACTACAGAGAAAAATGTTCACATGTATTTAGTTACAATCAATGCTAAAACAGGTTGGTTCAAAGGGAACGCTTCTCGTAATGCAGGGCAATAAAAGAAAATAGAAACAATCGAACAAAAGCGGAAATCTTTTGTTCGATTGATTTTCCTTGAGGAGTTAATGATAAATGAGAGAATTACTAGCAACAACATTTACCGGCATTGTGGTCGATGAAAATGAACAATTTTATTTTGTTCAAAAAAATGGCATCACATTCCGTTTAAAAAAAGAAGAAGGTACGCATGCTATAGGGGAGGCTGTAGAAGGGTTTGGTTATTTAAATCAAAAACAAGAGCCAGCACTGACAACTACAATTCCTACTGTGCGCATTGGTAGCTATGGCTTTGGTACTGTCACAGGAACGAGACGTGATTTAGGTGTCTTTGTGGATGTTGGCTTACCAGATAAAGATGTCGTTATTTCGTTGGATGAATTACCAACCATGCGGGAACTTTGGCCTAAAAAAGAAGACCGAGTAATGGTTACTTTAAAAGTGGACAGTAAAGACCGCATTTGGGGCGAATTAGCAGATGAAAAAGTTTTTAAAGCCATGGCAAAACGCGGGAATGCTGAAATGCAAAACCAAAACTTAACTGGGCATGTGTATCGTCTGAAACTTGCAGGAACGTATATTTTAACTGATGATTTATACATTGGATTTATCCATCCTTCTGAACGATTCCAGGAACCACGTTTAGGTGAAAAAGTAGTGGGACGTGTGATTGGCGTGCGGCCGGACGGCGTATTGAATCTTTCATTAAAACCAAGAAGTCATGAAGTAATCAGCGATGATGCGTTAATGATTCTAACTTTCTTAGAAAGAGCAAACGATCACCAAATTCCTTTCACCGATAAATCAAGCCCTGATGAAATTAAACAAACCTTTGGCATTAGTAAAGCTCAATTTAAACGCGCCTTAGGCCATTTAATGAAACAAAAATTAATTAAACAAGAAGATGGTAAAACAATTCTAATTGGCTCGTTGGAACAATCAAAAGAAAAAAATTAAGGTAGCTAATTGAGAATATCTTGCAAATTACAGTTATTTCTTTTATAATTATTTTAATTTGATTGATAAATTAGGTTTCTTAATTTGTAATCATTCTAAACAAGGAGCTGTAATAATGGATTCGACTGCTGCTTTAAAAAAGACAAAAAAACAATTACATGAATCAGGCTTTAAATTAACACCACAACGGGAAGCAACCGTACTTGTATTATTGGAAAATGAAAAAGATCATTTATCAGCAGAAGAAATTTACTTCTTGGTAAAACAAAAAAGTCCGGAAATTGGTCTAGCAACAGTCTATCGAACGCTAGAAATTTTAACAGACTTAAAAGTCGTTGATAAAGTGAGCTTTAACGATGGTTTAGCTCGCTATGATTTAAGAAAAGAAGGCGCCAAACACTTTCACCACCATTTGTTATGCTTAGAATGTGGCACAATTGAGGAAGTGGAAGAAGACTTGCTTGGTGAAGTAGAGCAAATTGTTGAAAGTCGGTATCATTTTTTAGTCAAAGATCATCGCCTAACTTTTCATGGTATTTGTCAAAGTTGTCAAAGTAAACATTAAAAAAACTGCCTTGCATTAATTTATGCAAGGCAGTTTTTTATTCATTGGAATTATAAATTAGCGAATTTTTCCAATAAGCGAATCATTTGGCAAGTAAAACCATATTCATTGTCATACCAAGCCACAGTTTTCACTAATTGGAAATCGCCAGCTGTCGTTACTTCTGTTTGCGTTGGGTCAAAAATCGAACCTTCTGTCGTGCCGATTATGTCTCCAGAAACAATTTCACGATCATCATAACCGAAAGAAGGGTTATCAATGGTGTGTTTTTTCATTGCTTCATTTACTTGATCAGCTGTTACTTTTGTTTTTAAAATGCTAACTAATTCTGTTAAAGATCCATCCACAACGGGAACACGTTGGGCATGGCCTTGTAATTTTCCATTAAGTTCTGGAATAACTAAGCCAATTGCTTTAGCAGCACCAGTTGAATGGGGAATAGTATTGTCTGCAGCAGAGCGTGCCGCACGAAGATTTCCGCCACGAACAGGGCCATCTAATAGCATTTGTGTTGATGTGTAGGCATGAACAGTTGTCATGGTACCAACTTCAATACCAAATTCATTATTTAAAAAGTAAGCCATCGGTGCTAGACAGTTTGTCGTACATGAGCCGGCAGAAATGATTTTATCGTTGGCATCAAGTGTATCATCATTGACGTTATAAACGATTGTTTTCATTGCGCCTGCAGGAGCAGAGATAACCACACGTTTCACACCTGCATCTAAATGAGCTTGTGCTTTTTCTTCAGAGGTATAAAAACCTGTACATTCAAGGACAATGTCTACTCCGTTTTCTTTAACCCAAGGGATTTTACTTGCATCTGGTTCTGCGTAGACACGGGTTTCTTCGCCGTCAACAACAATGCCATTTTCAGTGGCTGTCACGGTGCCAGTATAGGTGCCATGCGTAGAGTCAAATTGTAATAAGTGAGCCAACATTGTTGGGCTAGTCAAATCATTGATTGCCACAACTTCAATATCATCAGAAACTTCTTTTATTCGGCGAAAGGCTAAACGACCAATTCTTCCAAAACCGTTAATTCCTACTTTGACTGTCATAACAAAAATTCCTCCTTTAGATGTTTGTGTTTCTTTGGACCCTTGCTGAAAAAGTGATTTTCTTCAACTATCTATAGTATGAACCTCTAAAATTTTTTTGTCAAAAGACTGATAGCGAAGCGACAAAAAGAAAGCGAAAGATTCATGAGAAATTTTGCTTTTTCCAACGATAACTAACTAGAATTGCTAGACAAACGGTTGTTTTCCCGATACAATAATAAAGACTTTCGAATCACGCTTTTTGAGGTGATTAAAGATAGTAGAAGTAGAATAGGAGGACAAATTATATGTCCATGTTTTTAGATCAAGTGACGATTGATGTCAAAGCTGGTAAAGGCGGCGACGGAATGGTTGCTTTCCGTAGAGAAAAATATGTACCAGACGGGGGTCCCGCTGGTGGTGATGGCGGTCGCGGTGGCGACGTTGTTTTAGTTGTTGAAGAAGGATTACGCACATTAATGGATTTCCGGTTTAATCGTCATTTTAAGGCGACACCTGGAGAAAATGGTATGAGTAAAGGAATGCACGGTCGTGGTTCAGAAGATTTACTTGTCAAAGTTCCACCAGGTACAACAGTTCGTGATGCAGAAACTGGAGCTTTAATTGGGGATTTAATTGAGAATGGTCAGACCTTAGTAGTAGCAAAAGGCGGACGCGGTGGTCGCGGGAATATTCGCTTTGCTTCCCCAAGAAACCCTGCACCAGAAATTGCCGAAAACGGCGAACCGGGTCAAGAACGTAAAATCGAATTAGAATTAAAAGTTTTAGCAGATGTTGGGTTAGTTGGGTTTCCTTCTGTAGGAAAATCAACGTTACTCTCTGTTATCTCATCCGCACGTCCGAAAATTGGTGCCTATCATTTTACGACGTTAGTTCCAAACTTAGGGATGGTGACTACTAGTGATGGTCGAAGCTTCGCTGCAGCAGATTTGCCAGGCTTAATTGAAGGAGCTTCTCAAGGTGTCGGCTTAGGAACACAGTTCTTACGCCACATTGAACGGACGCGTGTTATTTTACATGTCATTGATATGAGTGGCATGGAAGGACGCGATCCTTATGAAGATTATTTGGCAATCAATAAAGAATTGGCTTCACACAATTTACGTTTGATGGAGCGACCTCAAATTATTGTTGCCAATAAAATGGACATGCCTGAAGCAGAAGAGAATTTAGCGAAATTTAAAGAGCAACTTGCGAAGGAACGCACAGATGAGTATGCTGATGAGCTACCTATTTTCCCAATCTCTGGGGTTACTCGTAAAGGTATTGAACCTTTATTAAATGCAACAGCTGACTTGTTGGAAGTAACGCCTGAATTCCCATTATATGAAGATGAAGTGGTAGAGGAAGAAACCGTTCGTTATGGCTTCCAACCAGAAGGTCCAGAATTTACGATTGATCGTGAACCAGATGCTTCATGGGTTTTATCTGGTGAAAAATTAGAAAAATTATTTGAAATGACGAATTTCGATCATGATGAAACAGTAATGCGTTTTGCACGTCAATTACGTGGTATGGGTGTCGATGAGGCATTACGAGCACGTGGTGCGAAAGATGGCGACATTGTTCGGATTGGTAATTTTGAATTTGAATTTGTCGAATAAGCATAAAACCAGTTCACTGAGTGAACTGGTTTTTTATTTTAAAATTAGTATTAAATCAGCGAATAGATTGAAATAATATTTTTAATAGCTTATAATTTTAAATGTAACAAAATAACAAACGAAAGGAGCGAAATTGAAATGGAAAACAATCAAGCAATTGTTCCTAAGTTTTCAGTTAAAAGTGCCGGTTTTCTTTTTAGTATGGGGCTCTTATGTGGTGTCCTGTTGCCGAGTGTTTTATTATGGACTTTCAATCTGCCGTTTAATATTGGTGCCATGATTTTTTTGCCTGTTGGGATTGCTTTTGCGTTAGCGTATAGTCATTATTTTATTGAAACGAAAACAGGTTTTTGTAAGCGTTTTATTTGGTTGTTTTTAATTTCTCTTATTTTATTAGAGCTTATCTCTTATTTATGGCTGATTAAAGGAGTTATTTTTTAAGAGAAAAACAGAGGAGAGTGTTATTTATGTTAGATAAACTGACTGTTTGGATTGAAAATCATCTAGCTGGACCAATGGCTAAAATTGCCAATCAGCGCCATTTACGTGCGGTGCGGGATGGGATTATTGCGACATTACCTTTAATTATTGTCGGTTCTTTTTTTCTAATTATTGCGTTTCCGCCGTTACCAGAATCTTGGGGCATTACTCAATTTTTAACAAGTAATGCTGCTACAATTTTACTGCCTTACCGAATGACAATGTACATTATGGCGTTATATGCGACTTTTGGCATTGGCGCTAGTTTAGCGAAATCTTATAATCTTGATCAAGTCTCTGGAGGGATTTTGGCTACGATTGCTTTTTTATTAACATTAGTACCTGTGGCGATTCCTGAAGAAGCCAGTAAAGCAACTGGCGTTTCTGGGTTTGTTTTACCAATGGCTAATTTGGGTGGTGCAGGGATGTTTGTCGGGATTGTGACGTCAATTATTGCTGTCGAAATCTATCGAGTGACAGATAAGTCTAAGTTCAAAATTACAATGCCTGATAACGTTCCACCTGCTGTTGCTCGTTCATTTGAATCGTTGACTCCGACGTTAATTGTCATGTTATTGATTGGTTCAATCACTTATTATTTAGGCTTTGATTGGCACACATTTGTAGGGAACTTAGTAGGACCACTAGTTCAAGCAGCTGACTCTTTATTGAGTGTCTTGTTGTTAGTCTTTTTAACCACATTTTTCTGGTTCTTTGGGATTCACGGCGCTTCAATCGTAGGATCGTTGGCGCGTCCTCTATGGCTACAATTATTAGAGGAAAACACGACTGCTAAAGCAGCTGGCGAAGCATTACCTCGGATTGCGGCAGAACCTTTTTACCAATGGTTTATTTGGATTGGTGGTGCTGGAGCCACAATTGGTTTAGCTATATTATTAGCCTTCCGGGCAAAATCTGAATATGGTTCAAAACTAGGAAAAGCTATTTTAGCACCGTCTATTTTTAATATTAATGAGCCAGTTATTTTCGGTGTACCGATTGTCTTAAATCCTATTTTAATGATTCCTTTTATCTTTGCACCAATGGTTTTAGCAACGATTGCTTGGTTTGCCACAAAATTAGGTTTAGTAAGTGAAGTTGTCTTTACCGCTCCTTGGACCTTACCAGGGCCAATTGGCGCCTTTATGGCGACAGGTGGCGATTGGCGTGCTGCTGTTTTGAATATTGTTTTAATTCTAGTGGCCATCTTGATTTACTATCCGTTCTTTGTGGCTTATGATAAAAATGAGCTTGCCAAAGAACAAGGCAAACAAATAGAAGAATAAAGAGTGCAGCCGTTTAGTGTCCAGAACAAAAGGTGATGACCTTTTGTTCTGGACACTATTTGTTTATAGGTGATGAAAATTCTCAATTTTTTTGAAATGTATAGAAAATTTTGAGAAAAGAAACGCATAAAAAAGTGTAAAATATTATATATATAATGAAAATGGTTTTCTTTTGTGTGAACATAATAAAGTTATTGTTAACTAAAAGAGAAAAGGGGTATGAAAATGGTTAGAACGAAGGTATATACAAAGGAAAAAATCTTAAACGTAGCTGAAAAAATTTTAGTAGATAAAGGTTTTTCTAATTTAACTGCTAGAAATATTGCAGATGCTATGGGGATTTCTACACAGCCAATTTATTTAGAATTTGTCAACATGGACGATTTAAAACGAACCTTAATTAAATCGTTATTTCATCGTATGCAATTATTTTACAAAGCAGATGTCGGTACCTCAGACCCAGTGATTGCATTGGGTCTGAACTTTATATTATTTGCCCAAAAACATCAAAAAATCTATACGGCGTTATTTATGAAAGCACATGGTTATGAAGAAGAATTGCAGCAAATGCTTCAAACTTTTTTTGAAGAGCGTTTATTATTGGATAAAAAATATGTACAAATGGACAAAGGAAAATTTGTCGAATTATTTCCTAAAATGGTGGTAATCTATTTAGGTTTAGCCACAGCGGTTACAATGAAAACAATTGACTTAACTAAGAATCAAGAAATTCAATTATTAAGTCAATTATTGATAGAAGAGTAGTGTTTTGTTATTTATTCAAAATAACAAAAATACGACATAAGTCTGAGAAAAAACTGGTCGTTGCGCCCGAGGAAGGATTGTTTAAAACTTGCTATACTTTGGAAGAAGTAACAGAGAATAATTACTCGGGAGGATTTATGTGATGAAATTTATTAAATTTTTAGTGGTGACAGCAATTGTTATTGGTGGTGGTTTATTTGGGGCCAAGTTTTACGCAGAGAAGAACTCTGGCGAATTAGCTGGTGTGTTAGATCAATTAAATCCATTGGTTAAAGAAGGAAATGTGTATGTTAAAACAAAGAAAGCCGATAGCGTTAATGGCTATGGAATTGCTAGTTATACGCAAGTAGCCGCAGATGAGGAAGGCAAAACACGAGAAATAACTTTCACAGCGGACCATGAATTAAAAACAGATCATTATCTAAAAGTCTCAAATAAAGGGGCCCATATCAATACCTATGAAGAGGTCAATCAAGACCAAGTACCAGAAAAGGCATTACAAGCGATTCAAAAATAACAAAAAAGTCAGAACGTATCTTCAGCGTACGTTCTGACTTTTTGTTATTTTTTTGCTTCTTGAAGAATATTGATTTTTTCAATTTTAACATCAGTTTTTGGTTTATCGTTGGCACCAACTTCGACTTTGGCAATTTTATCGACAATATCCATTCCTTTGGTTACTTGACCGAAAACAGTATGTTTTTTATCAAGAGAAGGATAGCCGCCTTTTTTGTAAGCATCAATGATTGCTTTTGGATAATCATCATATAAAAGACCATCAGATTGATCATCTGTATTTTGGACAATAAAGAACTGACTGCCGTTAGTATTAGGTCCTGCATTCGCCATTGATAACGCGCCACGAATGTTATATAACTGGTTTGAAAATTCATCTTCAAATGGTTTATTCCAGATGCTGTTTCCGCCAGTTCCATCACCGCTAGGATCGCCACCTTGGATCATAAAGTTATTGATGACGCGGTGGAAAGTCAAGCCATCATAATAGCCATCTTTGGCATGTTTCATAAAGTTCTCGACAGTTTTTGGAGCCTGTTTAGGAAATAGTTTGATTTCAATATTTCCCATTGAAGTAACCATTTGGACTAAGTCTTGATCTTCGGCAACTTTGTCATCTAGTTGTGGTAAATCTAGTGAATTTAAGTCGACCGAATCCTTTGTTTTGCTTTCACTGGATTTAGCGACAGAATCACTCGTTGCGGTCGTGCCTTTATTATTGGTTGTGTTACAGCCTGCTAAAAGCAAGGTGAATGCTGCAACTGAAGCAACAGCAAGCATTTTCTTATGTTTCATCTGTTTTCCTCTTCCTTTCACACTGACAATTAGGTTCTTTTTTATCATAACAAAAGAGAAGATAACAAACCAGTGGAATTTTTATAAGATTTCCTATAGGAAAGGTGTAGACCACTTTTGTTTTTTTTGTTACAATGTAAGCAGATACATTATTATGTTTTACAATTTAGGAGGCAATCACATGGGAAAATTAGGTATTTCAATTTATCCAGAACGTTCAACATTTGAAAAGGACAAAGCATATTTGGATTTGGCTCATAAATACGGCTTTAAGCGTGTCTTTACTAGTTTATTGCAAATCAATGATGATCGGGAAAAGGTATTAGCAGAGTTTAAAAAAGTCGTAGATTACGCCAACCAATTAGGCATGGAAGTGATGGTCGATATTAATCCTGCATTGTTTGAACAATTAGGCATCTCTTATGATGATTTATCATTTTTCCATGATATGGGCGCTTACGGCATTCGTTTAGATCTTGGTTTTACTGGGCAAGAAGAGGCGAATATGACAAGAAACCCTTATGGCATTAAAATTGAAATTAATATGAGTTCAGGGACAAGTTATGTAGATAATATTATGGCCTACTCACCAAACACAGAAAATTTACTAGGCTCACATAATTTCTATCCACATCGCTATACCGGCTTAGGCTATGAGCATTTTGTTTATTGTTCAGAAAAATTTAGAAAATATAATTTAAATACGATGGCGTTTGTGAACTCACACGATGCTACATTTGGGCCATGGCCGACACAAGATGGGTTATGTTCTTTGGAAGATCACCGCGATTTAGAAATTGCAACGCAAGTTAAGCATTTAGTTTTAACAGGATTAATCGATGATATTTCTGTCGGAAATGCTTATGCCTCAGAAGCAGAATTAGCAGCAATGGCAGAAGCCTTTCATGCACCGTATCCTTCGATCAAAGTGGATACAGAACCAGAAATCACAGAAGATGAAAGAATTGCATTGTTCGATAACTTACACAGTTATCGTGGAGATCGTTCTGATTACGTTTTGCGTTCAACAATGACACGTGTTTACTATAAAGATCGTCCTTTCCCAGCTCATACAACGAGAGATATTGTTCGAGGCGATGTCTTGATTGACAACGTTGGCTATGGACAATACAAAGGGGAAACACAAATTGCTTTAAAAGAAATGAAAAATGATGGCCGTGTAAATGTGGTTGGTCGTATTTCTGATGACGAACGTTTCTTATTAGAATTTTTGAAACCATGGTCAAATTTTAAACTTATTGAAAATAAATAATTTTTAGTTTCCTATAAATAGATAAGTGGAGCATAGCGCAAAAGGTAACATTTTTGTGCTATGCTTTTTTGTCGCAACAAAATTGTCTCATTTTAGTGGTAAAGAAAGATGGCTAAATCTTTGAATGGTAGTTGTCAAAAAAAGGGCGACAACTTATAATGAATCATACAGTTTAAATAAAAGGAGTACGTAGATGAATCGATGGTTAAAAATTTTGATTGCGCTTATTGTAGTAATTGCAATTGGTTTAATTGCGGCAGGCTTATATTTTTATAATTATGCAGTAGTTCCAGGAAAGAAAGACTTTATAAATGAGAATACCCCAGGGTCAAAAGTGGTCCAGACACCTGAAGGCGCGTGGTTTAAAGATGACAAAAATCGACAAGAATGGTCAATTACTTCGGAAGATGGGCTACGTCTAAAGGCCATTTATTTACCAGCCGACAAAAAAAGTAATCGTACCGTTATTATGGCGCATGGTTATATGGGTTCGGCAGAAACGATGTCTGTCTTTGCGAAAATGTATCATGATTGGGGCTACAATGTGTTAGCGCCAGATGCGCGTGGTCACGGGAAAAGTCAAGGAGATTATATTGGTTTCGGCTGGCCCGATCGTAAAGATTATGTCCAATGGATTGAGAAAGTTTTAACCGAAAATGGTCAGCAAGAACAAATCACTTTATACGGTGTCAGTATGGGTGCTGCTACAGTCATGATGACGAGCGGGGAAAAATTACCAGATAACGTGAAAGCCATTGTGGAAGATTGTGGCTATTCTACAGTCAATCAGGAGTTGCAATATCAATTGAAAGAGCTTTTCAATTTACCAAGTTTCCCATTAGTTAATGTTACTAGCGGGATTACGAAACTTAGAGCTGGCTATTTCTTTGGGGAAGCAAGCGCTGTTAAGCAATTGCAAAAGAATCATTTACCAATGCTCTTTATTCATGGTGAAAATGATACGTTTGTGCCGTTTAGTATGTTAGACGAAGTTTATAATGCAACCCAAGGACCTAAAGAGAAATACGTCGTGCCTGGAGCAGAGCATGCGAAAGCTTATAATAAAAACCCAGAAAAATATAAGGAAACAGTAGCTGCTTTTCTAGATAAATATATAAAATAACAAATTTATTCTTTACTAATAGTAGCAAAAACAAAAGACTTGTTCTTAAGTTAACGACTTAGTGAACAAGTCTTTTGTTGTCAGTTGATTTTTTTTAATAAGTTGGAATTTACCCATGCAATCTAGGGCATAATCTGATAGGATAGTACTAGAAATGAGGGAAGGATAATGGAAGAACAATTAGTCGATTATTTACACTATTTACAAATAGAGCGGGGCTTATCAAATAACACACGACGGAGTTACGAACGAGATTTAAAAAAATACGTAGCCTTTTTACAAGAACAAGGCCTGCATTCTTGGGACGAAGTTGACCGTTACATGATTACAGAATTTTTGCAATCCCTTCACGAAGAACAGCAAGCTTCAGCAAGTGTGATTCGGATGATTTCTAGTTTGAGAGGATTTCATCAATTTTTACGTCAAGAACGCTTTAGCGAACATAATCCGATGCAACATATTGACTCCCCCAAGAAAGTTCAAAAATTGCCAAGTACATTATCTGTTGACGAGGTGACTCGATTAATTGAAACGCCTGATACAAGTAAACCACTAGGTATGCGGAATCGTGCTATTTTAGAAGTGATGTATGCAACGGGCCTGCGAGTTAGTGAACTAATTGAAATAAAATTAGGGGATCTGCATTTATCCATTGGTTTATTGCAAACAATCGGAAAAGGGGACAAAGAACGAATTATTCCTTTAGGCGATTATGCGATTCAATGGATTGAGCGCTATATGAACGAAGCCAGACCTCAATTGATTAAAAATCATCCGAATGAAACACACCTATTCGTTAACCATCATGGTGAACCGTTATCTAGACAGGGCATTTGGAAAAATTTAAAACAGATTGTTCGAGAAGCCCAGATAGAGAAAAATATTACGCCGCATACATTACGGCATAGCTTTGCGACACATTTGTTGGAAAATGGCGCAGATCTTAGAATCGTGCAAGAATTATTAGGACATGCAGATATCTCCACGACACAAATTTATACACATATTACCAAACAACGAATGGCAGATGTTTATAAGGAACATTTTCCTCGGGCTTAATTTGCGAGAATGCCCACAAACGAATAAATTTATGGTAAACTAGGAAGTCGAGAAAAGAAAGTAGGTGTCGTTTTTGCAAGAAATTAATTTAAAACTAGATGTCTTTGAAGGACCACTGGATCTTCTACTACATTTAATTCAAAAATTAGAAATCGATATCTATGACATTCCCATTACAGCAGTAACTGAACAATACATGTCTTATATTCATGCGATGCAAACCTTAGAGTTAGAAGTCGCTGGAGAATATCTAGTCATGGCTGCCACCTTAATGGCTATTAAAAGTCAGATGTTGCTTCCAAAACAAGAGCTTGAAATCATTGATGATGAAGATTTTTTTGAAGAGGAAGACCCACGGGAAGCTTTAGTAGCTCAGTTATTGGAGTATCGGAAATTTAAATATGCAGCGACTGTTTTACATGAAAAAGAAGAAGAACGTAAACTCTATTATACAAAAGAACCAATGGATATGGATGATTATAAAGAGGAAGATACAACACTACCGCCTAATCAAATCAATACAATTGATTTATTTCTAGCCTTTCATTCCATGTTAGAAAAGAAAAAAAATCGCCAGCCTGTTGAAACAACTGTTGCCAGTGACGATGTTTCCATCGAAGAAAAAATCTCCGCTATTTCAGAACGTATGCGTCAAGTACAGAAAGGGAAGGCAGTGTCGTTTGATTCTTTCTTCGATTCTTATTCCAAACAAGAAATTGTGACAACGTTCATGGCTCTTTTAGAATTAATGAAAACGGGCGTGATTTATGCTGAACAAGAAAATAATTATAGTGAAATTTTGTTATTTAATACAGAAACCCAGCAGGAAGATACAACAGAGGTGGAGGAAACACAGTGACATTAGTTAGTCAAATTGAAGCAATTTTATTTGTGGTTGGCGAAGAAGGAATTGGCTTGGAAGAGCTTGCGTACTTATTAGAGAAGTCAACAGCAAAAACCTATGAAGAATTAACGAAATTGAAAGAACATTATGCTTCTGACAATAAATCGGCGTTGAATATTTTAGAAGTCGGCAATCATTTTGTCTTAACAACTAAGAAAAAATATGCCTCATTACTAAAAAAATATGCGCAATCGCCTATGTCGAACGCCTTATCACAAGCGGCGCTAGAAACATTATCCATTATTGCTTATAAGCAACCAATTTCGCGTATTGAAATTGATGAAATTCGTGGCGTACAGACTTCTGGCTCTATCCAAAAGTTAGTTGCCCGTCAGTTGATAGAAGAAAAAGGCCGCGTAGATGGTCCTGGTAGAGCAATTTTGTATGGCACAACGAAGTATTTTATGGATTACTTTGGGTTGAAAAGTTTAGATGAATTACCAGATATCCAACAAATGGAAGATGAATTAGAAGAAGAACTACCAATGGATCTATTTTTTGATCGTTATCAAGAAACGAACCCAATGTCTGAAACAACAGAAGGCGAGGAAGCTTAAACAATGGAAAGATTACAAAAAGCAATTGCTCATGCTGGGGTGACTTCGCGTCGCAAAGCAGAGGAATTAATTGTCAAAGGTCGCGTAAAAGTCAATGGCCAAGTGGTCAAAGAATTAGGAACACAAGTAAGTAAACAAGATACCGTTGAAGTTGATGGTGTACCAATTTATCAAGAAGAATATGGTTATTATTTATTCTATAAACCAAGAGGGGTTATTTCTGCGGTGTCTGACGATAAAGGCCGTAAAGTAGTAACGGATTATTTTACAGATGTTACTGAGCGAATTTATCCAGTCGGTCGTCTGGATTATGATACTTCTGGGTTGTTACTTTTAACGAATGATGGAAGTTTTTCACAAAAATTAACCCATCCTAAACATGAAGTAGATAAAGTCTACGTAGCAAAAATTAAAGGTGTACCAACCAAACGGGATCTATTGCCATTAGCCAAAGGCATTCGCATTGATGGCAAACGCACAGCACCAGCCAATTTTCAAATTCTTTCAGCGGATATTAAAACAGGTAGCAGTGTCGTGGAATTAACGATTCATGAAGGACGTAATCATCAAGTGAAGAAAATGTTTCAAGCTGTTGGTTTCCCTGTTCAAAAATTAAAACGTGAACGTTATGGTGAGTTGACCTTACAAGGTTTGCGACCAGGACAATATCGTGATTTAACTAAAAAAGAAATCAGTCAATTATTAAATCAAGCTAAATAAGATAAAATGACTCGATCTCTTCGCGCTTATGGCGGAGGGATTGTTTTTTTTGAGAAATGAAACAATCAATGAAATTTAATAAAAAAGCTTAGTTAGTTGCATTCATTGTTCAAATCGGTTACACT
Organism: Enterococcus sp. AZ129; assembly: GCF_051714505.1. Taxonomy (NCBI): domain Bacteria; kingdom Bacillati; phylum Bacillota; class Bacilli; order Lactobacillales; family Enterococcaceae; genus Enterococcus; species Enterococcus sp. AZ129. Next base: position 1,351,079 of record NZ_JBIORY010000001.1, read on the forward strand.
AAGTAAGTAAAAAAATATAATACAAGGTTCGTCTTCAGGGGCAGGGTGTAATTCCCGACCGGTGGTTATAGTCCACGACTCGTTTTTAACGATTGAATTGGTGTAATTCCAATACCGACAGTATAGTCTGGATAAAGAAGATAGGGCTTATTTGAGACGCTTTTTCATCAGATAATCCTACTCTATTTTTCCCTGCAGAAAAATAGGGTTTTTTTGTATGACAAAGAAGCGAATCAAAAAGTTCGTTGAAGATGGGTCCTTAATTGGAGGATTTCAGATGAACAACAAGGTACAAAAAATGGTCAGCATTGCAATGTTGGCCGCAATCGGTACAGTATTACAATTTGTGGCATTTCCGATTATGCCGGCGTTTAGTTTTTTGAAAATCGATTTTAGTGATATTCCGATTTTACTCGGAATGTTCTTGTACGGACCGTTAGCAGGAGTAATTACTGCTTTTGTTCGTTCGTTGCTACACCTGTTCTTAACCGGACTAGCACCGCAAAATATGGTGGGAGATTTCGCTAGCTTTTTAGCAAGTAGTATCTTCACCTTGCCAATTTTTTATTTCTTTGGTAAAAAGAAAAATATCCGTACAAATCGGATAGTGGGCTTAGTAAGTGGGATCTTAGCCTTGACAATTTTCATGAGTATTGCGAATTATTTTGTCATTACACCCATTTACTTACAATTATATGGTGTGACCACACAACAATTTTTAGGAACATCTTTAGCAAGCTATGTGGCGATTGGTATTGTGCCATTCAACCTTATTAAAGGCCTCTTAGTCAGTGGTGTTTTTCTAGTACTACATGCGAAGTTATTGCCATGGCTATCAAAAAAACAACATACTATTCAGAAAAAAACACCGTTAACAAAATAAATGATAAAAAACCTGCTGTTGAACAATGTTTGACAGTGGGTTTTTAAAATTTACGCCTAAAAGAAAAGAGGTTGTCATAATCTGTCATCATTCTGTTAAAAAATACTAAACCATCTGCATTGTAATTTTAACTTTCCCTTGGTATGATAGAAATCATCAAAGAAAGAGGAGTTTTCCTGAGTGAAAAAGTGTAAAAATTGTCGTCACGTGAATCGTGATACGGAGTCCTTTTGTGAAGAATGCGGCGCTCCGCTAATGAATGAATCAATGCATCAAGAGGAAAACCAAGCACAACCATCAATGAATAAAGGGAACGAATCTACTCCTCTCAGATCAAAAAGAAGCTGGATCTGGGTGTTTCTTTTTGTGTTCATCGTTCTTGGAGCGGGTAGCTATTTTCTCGGGACGCATTATTTTTCTAAGGAACAACAAATTTCTCATTTTATTGAAGCGATTGAGAATGGTGATGCCCAAGAATTAAGTAAAAAAATGAGGACGAACGAGTCTGAATTTCAAGTGAATCCGCAAAGCATTAAGCCCTTAATCACTTATTATCAAAAAAATCCAACTGAGCTAAAAAAATTAGAAAAAGCGTTATTAAAGGATAAAAAGCTACATGGTTTAACTATTCGTGAAACAAGTCAAACAGCATTTTTCTTTCACCGTTATCAATTCATTTTAACGCCTGTTTCTGTTCAGTTAACGACGAATCAGCGCGGTGTGACGCTGGCAATGAACGGGCGGGAAGTGGGCACTTCCGACTCAACCACTTATCAAAAGGAATTGGGACCCTTAGCGCCAGGACAATATACCTTTACAGCCACAGTGAAAGATAGCACCGGTGAACCTGTTATCACAGAAGAGTATCGTTTATTAGAAGAGGAAAATTATATTTCTAGTATTCCTTTAGATTTTAAACGAATGAATTTTGTTGTGGAAAGCAATCTGCCAGACGCAGATATTTATATTAATGATCGGAAAGTTGGTACGCTAACGAATGGAAGCAAAACGATTGGCCCTTTGTTCTGGTCCAAAGGGATGACGATTCAACTTAAAAAGACGATTAATGGAGAAGAAATTCAAACATCAAAAGAAACGATTGGTGAAAATGATTTTGTCGAAGCGCTCTCCGATAATCCAACGCTACAATTGAATTTTCCGTTAGCTAGCGACTATGATGCCCGCAAAGCGCTAGAAACCTTTTATCAAGCATTTGCCAAACAAGTGAAAAGTCATACGGATAGTACAGAATTTGCTAAAAAATATCTCGTTGGTGGGGAAAATAATCCTCAATTTCCTTCTTTTATAGAAGCACTTGAACGATTACGTGAAAAGAAATCGACCGATGGTTCACCAGATTTTGAAGTAACCATTAATACACTACAATTGGATGGTAAAGAAAATTACCATGTCAATTATTATTTAGAAGCTAAAAATTCTAAAGCAAAAGAAAATGGTCTTCGTTATGAATGGATCAATGGCCTAAATGATCAAATTCATTTAGTCAAAGAACCGCTAAAAGAAGGACAATTACAGTTTGTTTCGATAGATGAGCAAACACTTGCTTGGCTCGAAAAAATACTCTAAGCAAAAATGAGTGCTAAATAATTTAGCACTCATTTTTGCTTATTTCTATTGCACGCGTGGGACATTTGCGGTACGCTTTTAACACATTCTCGCGTTCGTTTTCTGGAATAAATTGTTGTCGAGCATGCGGCTCGTCTTTAAAAAGGACAATCCCATGATCATCATAATCAAATATATTGGGCGCATAAACTTGACAAAGTCCACAAGCAATACATTTTTCAGGAACTAAACGTGATTGCATAAACAGTGACACATCCTATCTAAAAGAGGTTTACTATGGAAGCAACTTTTATTTTAGCGTTATTATCTCATGGATACAAGGTACGTGCATCAACTTTGTATCATCTTTTAAAAGGCAAACGGACTAGCTCTGTTTTGATTTATGGTTTTTTATATGATTGTTTACGATTCATTGGCTGGTGGCCAACGATTTCCGAACAAGCCTATTTTCAATTTCTTGAAAAACTTTCGAAGGCGAAACAAATTCAGTATCACAAAGAGACAAATGAAATTCAACTAACAAAAGAAGGGCAACTATTTTTAAAGGAGCACCATTTTTCGTTGCTGGATTATCCTGCAATTGATCTTTATCGTTTTGGCAGAAGTGATCGAGAAAGTTGGCAACTCATTCAATTTGCCGTGCAAGTGACTTCGTATTTATCATTTGAGGAAAAACAGTATATTCCACTTTTATCAACACCGATTCCGCAACTATATTTGAAACGATGGTTACAACAAGACAAGAAAGAGCAGCGCGTTCAATCAATCAAAGAAGAACTGTTGCGAGGGTTTGAGTTACTACCTGAAGCAGAAAGCGACTATTTGGTTGCGCAACTTTCTGGTTATCAGCAAACTGGCAAAGTTCCTCAGCAATTAACAAGCCATAAGACAGCTCTTGAACAGCGTTTGTGGCACACGCAAGCGGTTCATCATTTACTGCTGTTGATAATGTACGGAGGAAACTATCCTGCTTTACAAACGCTTGTATGGCCGTATCTAGAAAAAAATCTAAACCAAAGTATGCAAGAAACCCAACGATTTTTAACGGAAGGCAAGACGCTTCAGGAAATTGCTGAGCAGCGAAAAATAAAACCGAGTACCATTCATGACCATCTATTAGAGTTGGCTATTCAAGGGCAGCTGCAGGCGTCTGTTTATCTTGAAAAGGAGGCAATACTCCAAAACTTGGCTCAAACAGAACAAGATCCGCGGTTGTGGGTGTATCGGGATTGGCGAGCGCAAGAAGCGACGCTTTCTTATTTAGATTTCCGCTTATATCAAATCCAACAAATTTGGCAAGAAAAGGAGTGAGTGTTGTTGACATTAGAACAAGAATTATTCACTCGATTTGGTTATGCAGCGTTTAAGCCTGGTCAAAAAGAAGTGATTACAAACTTACTTGACGGTATGAATACATTGGCTGTTTTGCCAACAGGCACCGGTAAATCATTGTGTTATCAATTTGTGGGCCAGAAGTTAGAGGGACTAACGGTAATTGTTTCTCCTTTACTTTCGTTAATGGAAGATCAGGTGCGTCAATTACAAAGACAAGGAATTAAAGGTGCGGTTGCCTTAAACAGTACGTTACAGTATTCAGAAAAGCGTTATATTTTAGCGAAAATGTTCCAATACGATTATCTGTTTTTAAGCCCAGAAATGCTTTTGCAGCAAGAAGTACTTAGTGTGTTACAACGCCAAAAAATTGCATTATTTGTGGTGGATGAAGCCCATTGTGTTTATCAGTGGGGCGTCGATTTTCGTCCTGAATATAGTAAATTAGATCTGGTCCAAAAACAGCTAGACTTTCCTTTGACCTTGGCGTTAACTGCCACAGCGACACCCGTTGTACAGCACGCAATTATAAAACAATTATTTTCTCATGGTAGCTATCAAGAAGTTCTTTCTTCAGTGAATCGAAAAAATATTGGCTTGTTCGTGAAGGAAACGTCAGAAAAAGAAGAAGTGTTACTAGATTACTTATCTAAAACGGCTGGTAAAATCATTATCTATTGCGCCACGCGCAACAAAACAGAACAAATTAGTCAACTTATTCAGGCGAAAACCAGTTTTAAGGTGGCCTATTATCATGGGGGCTTGGAGGCTAGTGAACGTAGTCGCTTGCAAGAACAATTTATTGATAATCAAATCGATATTCTTTGTGCAACGAATGCTTTTGGGATGGGAATCGACAAACCTGATGTTCGTGGAGTGATTCATTTTGATTTGCCTGATAGCTTAGAAAATTACCTGCAAGAAATCGGGCGAGCTGGACGTGATGGTCAAAAAAGTTGGGCGCTATTATTGTATAAAAAAGGGGATGAATTTATTCATCGGTTTTTCTTAGAAGAGACAAGAGCGAATCGAGCGACCTTAAAATCGCTGATTGAAGGAGAAGAACAAGCAGGTTTGTTAGAAAATGCCACCGAGTTACAACAAAAATGGGTTCAAGGCTATTTAGCCAAGGATTATTCTTTTGAAGAGCTAGAGCATCGTTTAGAGGAGAAAGAAAAAGATCGTCAAGCGCAATTAAGAGGGATGCTGACGTATATTGAAACCACAACCTGTCGAAGAACGTTGATTCAAACTTATTTTCAAGAATCGATTGTCAAACAATCACCGGAAACTTGTTGTGATAATTGTGCGTTATTCTTTGACATTTACCAAGATTCAATAGTAAAATCGAACAAGACCAGCAATCAAAATGAAGAAGATTGGCGTTCTAAATTTCTAAAATTATTTAAAGAACGTGATTAATTCATTTTTTTTAGTCGGCAGTTGGCAAAAGCTATGATATAATAACAAGCGAGAGAAGTTTAGGAGGAAATTAGCAGTGAGTAAAAAGGACAAAAAGAAAAACCAAGCTCGTGAGCCATGGGAACAATCAATTTATGAACCTGATCAAAATGGTGGTGGTTCTCGTTTAGCAAAACGCCAACAGCAACGAGGAAATTCATTATTTCTAACTGTTTTAGTTATTTTGCTATTATTAATTATTGCCATTCCAATTGGGACTTTCTTATGGATGATGCAAGACAAGAAACCTAACGAAAGTGCTAGCAAAAATAGCCAGCCATCTTCTTCATTAGTCCAATCATCATCAAAAGAGAAGAAAAAAGAAAGTACGTCAAAATCAGTGGAAAGCTCAGAACCAGCAAGCAGCCAACCAGCTGAAAATACAACACCTTCAAGTTCAGATGCTGCTGCACAGCAACAACAGGACCAACAAGCACAACAACAGCAACAGCAACAACAAGAGCAGCAACAACAAGAAGCTCAAAATCAACAACAGCAACAAGCGCAGAACCAACAACCTGTTTATGATACCGTTCAAAGTGGCGAAGGGGCACGTCAAGTTGCCGAACGTAACGGAATGACATTAGAACAAATTTTAGCGTTAAATCCTGGGATTGATACATCTGTGTTTTATCCGGGACAACCATTACGTATTAAATAATCCAGAAAAAGAGGTTTGGACAGCACTTTCAAGGGCTAAACCGCGACGGATGATTACATGAGAATGCCAATAAGCAGAAATTTCCGAAAGATGGTTTGCGTCTTTCGAGGGATTTCGGCTTATTGCTTTTTCGTTAGAAACTCGTCATCAGTTTAAATCCAAGTTCTTTTCTTCTGATTTTAATATAAAAGAAGAAGCGCATTTTAAAGGATGCATATCAGTTAAGGAGTTTTTTCATGGGGAAAATCAGTATTGCTATTGACGGACCAGCTTCGTCAGGCAAAAGTACAGTTGCAAAAATTTTAGCAAAACAATTGAATTATGTGTATTGTGACACGGGTGCCATGTACCGAGCGATTACGTATCTGGCCTTGCAAAATCAAATCGACATTCAAGCGGAAGAGCCATTAGTAGCGCTTTGTGTCAACCACACTATTTCTTTTCAGCAAGCAGAGAATGGCCAACGTGTTTTTATCGACGGTCATGAAGTGACCGAAGCGATTCGCCAGCCAGATGTAACGAATGCTGTTTCAGCTGTTTCAAAACATGCAAAAGTTAGAGAAGAAATGGTGGCGTTACAACAGAAAATTGGTCAAGCCGGCGGAGTTGTCATGGATGGTCGAGATATTGGTACTGCAGTTTTACCAAAGGCCGAAGTAAAGATATTCTTGGTGGCTAGCGTTGAAGAACGTGCAGAACGTCGTTTTAAAGAAAATCAAGAAAAAGGGATTGAGACGGATTTTGAAACCTTGAAGGCGGAGATTGAACGTCGGGATTATTTAGATTCAACCAGAGAAGTATCACCCCTTGTCCAAGCAAGTGATGCTGTGAAAATCGATACAACAGGGTTGACGATTGAAGAAGTCGTCGCCGCCATACAAAATGTGATTAAACAAAAAGGTTTTGAACTTTTTTAAAGAATTTTAAGAAAAATAGAAGAAATCGCTTTATTTTTTTACAAAAATCTCGTACTATGTAAGTATATATAGCTAAGTTTTGGAATTTTTGTTGGCATAGGAGGATAAGAGGCATGACAGATTTTGAAGACAAACAAGTAGCAAACAACGAAACAATGGAAGATGCAATGAACAGCGTTCAAGAAGTCAGTGTTGGCGATATTGTTAAAGGCGAAGTTTTAGCCATTGAAGACAAACAAGTTGTTGTCGGCATTGAAGGAGCGGGCGTTGAAGGCGTTGTTCCTGCAAAGGAATTATCGACTTTACCAGTTGAAGATGTACACGAACTTGTGAAAGTCGGTGATGTGTTAGATTTAGTTGTGATCACATCAATTGGCAAAGATAAAGAAAACGGCAGTTATTTACTGTCAAAACGCCGTTTAGATGCTAAAAAAGTTTGGGAAGAAATTGAACAAGATTTCCAAGCGGGCAAAGTAATCGAAGCACCTGTTACAAATGTTGTTAAAGGTGGTTTGGTTGTTGATGTCGGTGTTCGCGGATTTGTTCCTGCCTCAATGGTTGAAGATCATTTTGTTGCAGATTTTTCTGAATATAAAGGTCAAACACTAGCATTTAAAATTATTGAAATCGAACCTTCAGAAAACCGCTTAATTCTTTCACATAAAGCAGTTGTTGAAGCTGAAAAAGAATCGAAAAAAGAAGAATTACTTTCTTCTTTACATGACGGAGACGTTGTTGAAGGGAAAGTAGCTCGTTTAACAGATTTCGGTGCATTCATTGATTTAGGTGGCGTGGATGGTTTAGTTCATGTTTCTGAAATTGCTCATCAGCATGTGGGCAAACCAAGTGATGCGTTAACTGTTGGCGAAGACGTTCAAGTAAAAATTCTTTCAATTAATCCAGAAGAAGGACGTATTTCTTTATCTATTAAAGAAACATTGCCTGGACCATGGACAGATATCGAAACAAAAGCAGCCGCTGGGACTGTTTTAGATGGCACAGTAAAACGCCTAACAAGCTTCGGTGCCTTTGTGGAAGTTTTCCCTGGTGTGGAAGGATTAGTGCATATTTCTCAAATTTCTCACAAGCATATTGCAACGCCTCATGAAGTCCTTCATGAAGGGGATCAAGTACAAGTGAAAGTTTTAGAAGTTAATCCAGAGGAACATCGTATTGCTTTAAGTATCAAAGCGTTAGAACCAAAACCTGAGTCTCAAGAAGAACCAAAAGAAGAACAGGAATATGAATTGCCTGAAGAAAATACTGGCTTTACCATGGGCGATATTTTAGGTGACGCTTTATCTGATGCGAAAGAAGAGGAATAACACGTTACTTTCTTGAAATTTATGAGTTTGACATAGCCGTAAACAGATCGGCTGTGTCAAACTCATTTTTTCTTGAATTGGTTAGAAAATCAGCAGAAACTAAAACTTTTCTTGCACTTTAAGGTTTGATTAGGTAAACTAGTAAGGATTGAAATTCTCAAGGAGGGAATCAAATGGCAAATCCAACTATTGCGATTGTCGGTAGACCGAATGTCGGTAAATCGACTATTTTTAACCGCATTGCCGGTGAGCGTATCTCGATTGTAGAAGATACTCCTGGCGTAACACGCGACCGTATTTATACAACTGGAGAATGGTTAGGGCGTGAATTTAGTATTATTGATACAGGTGGGATTGATTTAGGTGACGAACCATTTATGGACCAAATCAAACACCAAGCAGAAATTGCGATTGATGAAGCAGATGTGATTATCTTTGTTGCTAGTGGCCGTGAAGGAATTACTGATGCAGATGAGTTAGTAGCAAAAATTTTATATCGTAGTAATAAACCAGTGATCTTAGCTGTTAATAAAGTTGACAATCCTGAAATGCGTAATGATATTTATGAATTTTATGCTTTAGGACTAGGGGATCCTTTCCCAGTTTCTGGTAGTCATGGTTTAGGCATTGGCGATGTGTTAGACGAAGCAGTTAAACATTTTCCTAACACTTCAGAAGAAGAGGACGAAGATACAATTAAATTTAGTTTAATCGGGCGTCCAAATGTCGGTAAATCATCATTGATTAATGCTATTCTTGGTGAAGATCGTGTGATTGTTTCAGATATTGAAGGAACAACGCGAGATGCAATCGATACGTATTTTGAATCTGAAGAAGGTCAAAAGTTCTTAATGATTGATACGGCTGGTATGCGTAAACGTGGGAAAGTATACGAATCAACTGAAAAATATAGCGTCATGCGCGCAATGCGGGCGATTGAACGCTCAGACATTGTTTTAATGGTCTTGAATGCAGAAGAAGGTATTCGTGAGCAAGACAAGCGTGTGGCGGGCTATGCCCATGAAGCAGGTCGCGGTATTATTATCGTGGTCAACAAATGGGATACAGTCAAAAAAGATACAAATACAATGCGTGATTTTGAAGCGGAAATTCGTGATGAATTCCAATATTTAGATTATGCACCTATTATTTTTGTGTCTGCATTAACCAAACAACGTTTAAATAAACTGCCTGAACTAATTGAAACAGTAAGTATGAATCAAAACTTACGGATTCCTTCAGCGTTGTTAAATGACGTTGTAATGGATGCTGTAGCAATTAATCCAACACCAACCGATAAAGGAAAACGTTTGAAGATTTTTTATGCAACACAAGTGGCAGTCAAACCACCTACATTTGTTATTTTTGTCAACGAAGAAGAACTAATGCACTTTTCTTATGCCCGGTTTTTAGAAAATCAAATCAGAAAAGCATTTACGTTTGAAGGTACGCCAATTAAAATCATTCCGCGACGCCGAAAATAGTGCATTCTACCATACTTTTTTTAGATATTCAAATAAATTTATCAACTTTGAGAAAAAATGATTATTTTTTGAAAAAACTGGTTAAAATACACTAAAAACCTTGCTATTACAACTTTCTTATGCTATCTTGTTAACAGAATATTGAACCAGATCAATATTTGCTGTCTGTTTTTGGACCACTCAAAAATAGACGGAACTTTAGGTGTGTAAAAACATCGTATCTCTTATAGAGGAGGTGAAATGATCCATGGCAAATAAAGCAGAATTAATCGAAAACGTTGCATCTTCAACTGGTTTAACTAAAAAAGATGCTACTGCAGCAGTAGACGCTGTCTTTTCAACAATTCAAGAAACTCTTGCTAAAGGTGAAAAAGTTCAATTAATCGGTTTTGGTAACTTTGAAGTTCGCGAACGCGCAGCTCGTAAAGGACGTAACCCACAAACTGGACAAGAAATTCAAATCGCTGCAAGCAAAGTACCTGCATTCAAACCAGGTAAAGCATTGAAAGATGCAGTGAAATAAGACAGACAATTAGAACCCTTGGTTTCCAAGGGTTCTTTTTTGAATCATACATAAAAAATGTTATTTTAAGAGGTGGTCGAAACAGTACGCTAAAAGGCTAAATTGTAACGAACCTTGGGTGAGAAAAACGTGCTTCGCTCCGAGAATCAAGCGGGAACGGTTCGACACTCGCTCCTTGCTTTTTTGATAAAAAGAGAAAGATTTATGAATGAAGGACAAAAATAAGTTGTTGCCAGTAGCTGTTTTTTAGTGGTTATGCTAGACTTGGGGTGAAGGAAGAGGAAACAGTCTTAAGGTGGTGAATCAATGAAATACAACTATTCTAGAGGGGAAAACAAGGTCGCTATTATTTATGGAGAAACATTCGTTTCTGTCCTAAAAAAACGACCAGTAACGACGGAGTCAATCGTTGTTTTGGCGAATCAGCGTTACTATGATCTTTTTTCGGAGAAGATTAATTATGCCTTTGGGGAACAGTTGGGATTAAACTGGTATATTTGTCGCAATGATGTTCATTGCAATGACTTATCAGAATTAGAAAGTGTGTTACGTTTCTTAGCTGATTGGCCAGAAAATCAGGATGTTTTATTGATTGGTTTGGGTAATGAAGGGGTACTACAATTAACCGCATTTTTGCACCAAGTAAGTAAGTGTTCCTCCAAATGTTGGCTGATGCCTGTGTCTGTTCAAGCGTTACGGCAAGGGCTTTTACCAAGTGTCACAATTCAGCAAGCACAGCATGCAACCATGCATATAGAAAATCATTCAGAAAAAATTTTGTTTGATAGTACCTTGACCAATAAAAAAGGTGCCGCTCCTTTAATTGATTTGCTCGTTTTTATTCGAGCGGGTCTTGTCTGTGATTATGCTTATTTACAAATGCTATACCAAACGTATCCAGATAAAAAACGGTTGAATCAAACGTCATTTAATGGTATTTTAGACGAGTTGTTATCTTTTTATGAACAAGCAGGGGAAAAAGTGGATCAATTTGGCCGAGTTTTTGAAGCGGCCTTTGCTACAACCGAAAATGGCCATTTGTTATCAGGTCCCATGAAACGATTATTGGGATTATTGTTACAAGTTTTATGGAGCCAGCAAGTCAATCACTTTGACTTTCAATTTAAAAATTTTATCGTTTGGTTTATTCGCTTAGGTTTTCCGGTGGCGTTTCCAAAAGAAATTTTAAGTGCTGATTACGCAGAACAAGTCTTGGCTCACACAGAAACACTAGGTCCTCCTATGGTGTTGGAAAAAATCGGTCAACTAGGAGCAGCTTTAAAGCCAACGCCCGATCAACTGTTAACAACGATTGAAAGATACCAAGAAATTTTAAAAGAGATTTGAGGGGAAATTATGTCATATAGTGAAAAAATGGTTCAAGCATTACAAGCTGAAAATTTAGCAGAAGCACAGTTGATGTTTGAAGAAGCATTAAAGAAAGATGATGAAAATACCTTAGCTGATTTAGGGGAAACGTTATTATCTTTAGGTTTTCTAGAAGAAACCAAACAAATTTTCCAACAGTTGTTGGAACAATTTCCCGATGCAGATGGCTTAAACATTCCATTAGCAGAAATCGCCATTGAAAATAATGAAATAGATGACGCATTCATCTATTTAGAAAAAATTCCAGAAACTAGTGACAGTTATATCCAAAGTCTCTTAGTCACTGCGGATTTGTACCAAGTTTTAGGGATTCCAGAAGTCAGTGAAGCGAAATTAAAAGAAGCAGCCAATCTTATGCCAGAAGAGCCGTTAATTCAATTTGCTTTGGGAGAACTATATTTTACAAATGGTCAATTTGTTGAGGCTATTACTCGTTATCAAAGCATTGTAGAAAGTGGGACAGCGCAAATCTCTGCTATTTCCTTGAATGAACGCTTAGGAAGTAGTTACAGCATGTTAGGTGATTTTGAAGAAGCAGTTCCTTATTTGGAAGCCGCGGTCAAAGAAGAACAAACAGACGATCGTTTATTCCAGTTAGCTTTCACTTATTTACAGTTACATGAGAATCAAAAAGCCATTGCGTTGTTCCAGCAATTAAAAACACTAAACCCACATTATCAATCACTTTATCTATATTTAGCGGAAGCGCTCCAAGAAGAAGAGCAATTAGAGGAAGCAAAAGCGGTGATCGAAGAAGGAATTGCGGAAAACCCCTTCCAAGTAGAGTTATACCAATTTGCCTCTGAAAATGCTTATCGCTTACACGATATTGCTGGTGCTGAAAACTGGTTGTTAAAAGCTTTGGAATTAGGTGAGAAAACAGATGAAAGTCGTTTGACCTTAAGTAATCTCTACATCACGGAAGAGCGTTTTGAGGAAGTAATTACTATCTTAAATGATTTAGAGGAAACGGATCATCCTTATGCTGAATGGAACTTAGCAAAAGCGTACAACGAATTAGAAAACTTTGCCGTCGCTAAAGTTCATTATGAACAAGCAGCGCAAGAATTGTCTCACGAACCAGAATTTCTAAAAGAATACGCATTGTTCTTACGAGAAGAAGGCGAACTTGAAAAAGCAAAACACTTGTTATACCACTATTTGGAACATGAACCTGGTGATGTAGACATGCAATCTGTGCTAGCAGATATGGAAGAAAGATAGGAAACGACGATGTTTGTTAGTTTATCAGAAAAGAAAAAATTTTTAACTTGGTTAGTGAATACCGTGCCTTTTGGAAGAAGAGAAGTACTGTGGATTTTAAATTACTTATTAACGCATGATGCGATTTTAAATAATGTTCATTTTGTTGAGAACGTAGAGAAAACCGATCGGGGGATCCGTGTGGTAGCGGATGGTTTAGGTAAGGAGCCGTTATTGCTTTTTATCCAAGCACAAGAATTTACAGATCCGGAACAAATTTTTCATGAGATTCGGATGAATTGGCGGAAAGCTCTTTATTTAGAATGTGTATTTCCAGAGGCTTGGCAAACGAGCCAGTATTTATCTGTTTTAGAAGACAATCCGTTTGCGCCATGGAATGAACAAGTGGATCAGGAAGTTGCCAGAGCGATTGATCAATACTTTAAGCAAGAAGAACAAACGCAACGAATGGCATTACTTAAAGCTCAAATTGATGATGCTTTAGAAACAGGCAACAAAGAAGCGTTTTTAGAATTATCCGATGAATTAAATCGTTTGAAACAACAATAAATAAAACCCAGCATTTATTGAAAATGCTGGGTTTTATTTATTGTTTTAATTTAAAGCGCCGTTGTTTGCTGGGTTTTGCATAAGTAAAGCCTTCGCCAATTGCTTCATGTACGTTAATGATGGACACAAAGGCTTTTTCATCTATTTCATTAGCAATCCGTTTGACTTCCATTATTTCTCGAGGGCTGACTACCGTGTAGAGAACCCGTTTTTCCACTTGTGAATAAGCACCTTCACCATTTAAATATGTTACCCCGCGTTCTAAAGAAGCCATTAAACTTTGACCGATTTCTTCGGAATGATTGGAAACAATTAAAATTCCTTTCGCAGCATAGGCTCCATCGAGTACAGAATCAACAACACGACTGAAAACAAAGGACACAATTAAAGTATACATCATTCGTTTGACATCAATATAGGTCAACGAGAGGAGTAAGACTGCAACATCAAAAAGTAACAACGAGCGGCCCATGCTAATCCCAAAGTATTTTTCGAAAATGCGGGCAATGACGTCGGTCCCACCAGTGGTTCCGCCTACGCGGTAAACAAGGCCACTCCCGAATCCTGCGGCCAAACCAGCTAGGAGAGCAGCAATCAATAAATCATGATCTAAATTAATTTCAACAGGAAATTTTTGCCAAAACCACAAAAATACCGATAACGACACGGTACCAATTAGCGTATAATAGAGGGAACGTTTGCCTAAAATTTTACCACCAATTAATAAGAGCGGAATATTGATTAATAATGTCGTATATGCTGGGTTAAAATGAAATAAGGCCCTTAAAATCAAAGTAATCCCCGTGACACCACCTTCGGCCAGGTCATTGGCAATATTGAAAGTAACCAAACCAAAGGCATAGATACAGCTTCCTAATACAATAAATAACACATCTTTAAAATAAAATCTTTGTTCTTCCATTTAATCACGTCCTTTTACAGTATAAACTGTATCATTCTCTATATAAAACAACAAGTAGAACCTTTCCAGATAGCCAAGTTTTTGATAAGATGTAGGAGGTAGAGTAAGAAAGGTTGGGGTAAAATGTCAGAATCAGAACAACGTAGTTTGCAATCGATGCAAACAGAAGTTGATGATTATATTCAACAGTTTAAAACAGGCTATTTTTCACCATTAGGACAAATGGCTCGTTTGACGGAAGAGGTCGGAGAATTAGCCCGTGAAGTCAATCATTATTATGGTGAAAAACAGAAAAAAGCAGACGAAAAACCAAAGACAGTATCAGAGGAACTTGGAGATGTCTTTTTTGTATTGATTAGCATGGCAAATTCTTTAGAGATTGATTTAACCGAAGTTTTTGAAGAAAATATGGCCAAATTTAACAAGCGGGATCGCTATCGCTTTGAAAGAAAGGATGGGAAAACACATGATTAAAATAATTGTCGCTGGGTTTAAAGGACGGATGGGCAGTACTGCTACACAAATGGTCTTAGAAACTGCAGACTTTGAATTAGTAGGTGTGTATGATCCTCATGAAGCACAAGAAACTGTTTCTTTCAATGATGAAACAGCAATTCCCGTTTTTCAGCGCTTAGAAGAAGTCCTAGTTGTCAACCCAGATGTTTGGATTGATTTTACGGTTCCTGAAGCCGCCTATCCAAATACGCGTTTTGCGTTGGAACACGGTATGGCGCCTGTTGTTGGGACGACAGGCTTTACGGAGGAACAAATCAACGAATTGACAAACCTATCTCGAGAAAAAGCCATCGGCGGCTTAATTGCGCCAAACTTTGCAATTGGGGCAGTTTTAATGATGCAATTTGCCCAAAAAGCGGCGCAGTATTTTCCAGATGTGGAAATCATTGAATTACATCATGATAACAAATTGGATGCACCGAGCGGAACGGCTATAAAAACTGCAGAAATGATTCAAGAAGTTCGGCCAGCAAAAAAACAAGGGAATCCGCAAGAGGTAGAATCAATACCAGGGGCACGCGGGGCTGATTTCGAGGGTCTGCGAATCCATAGTGTCCGCTTACCTGGTTTAGTGGCACACCAACAAGTCCAATTTGGCAGTGTAGGTGAAGGGCTCACTATTCGGCATGATTCTTATGATCGGCGTTCATTCATGACAGGAGTGGCGTTAGCTTGTCGGCAAGTGGTACAGAGAACAGAACTACTTTACGGATTGGAACAGATGCTATGAAATTGACAACTATTCCAAACGAATTTAAAGAAGCCGCTCCCGTTATTCGCGAAATCAATGCACAGGGCTTTGAAGCGTATTTTGTCGGGGGCAGTGTCCGTGATGCTTTATTAAATAAACCAATCCATGATGTCGATATTGCGACAAGTGCCTATCCAGAAGAAATCAAGCAAATTTTTAAACGAACCGTTGATGTGGGCATCGAACATGGCACAGTCCTTGTATTGATGGAAGACCAACAGTATGAAGTAACAACCTTTCGTACCGAGTCAACTTATCAAGACTTTCGTCGACCAGATGAAGTCACCTTTGTTCGCTCCTTGAAAGAAGATTTAAAACGGCGAGATTTTACGATTAATGCCTTGGCGCTCGACAGCACAGGCGAAATCATTGATTTATTTGATGGTATCGAAGATTTAACTAATCAAACCATTCGTGCAGTCGGCAATCCCCATGAGCGGTTTCATGAAGATGCTCTGCGGATGATGCGGGGCTTACGCTTTGCTAGCCAATTAGATTTTAAAATTGAAGAAAAAACCTTAGCTGCTATCGCTGAATTTCATCCTTTATTGGAAAAAATTTCAGTAGAACGCATTACAATTGAATTTGTAAAAATGCTTTTAGGGGTTAATCGACAAGGTGGCTTAGCTCCGTTTATTGAAACAGAATGCTATCAATATTGTCCCAAATTACGAGAACAAGGGGCTGGACTTTTTCGTTTAATGGACTTGCCTGCTCGTCAAATTGAAACAGAAGCAGAAGCGTGGACGTTACTTATCCAATCGTTGAATTTACCAGAAGCAGAAATTCGCTCCTTCTTAAAGGCTTGGAAACTTTCCAATCAATTAATCCAAAACGTTTCACAATTAGTACGCGGTTTGCGTTTTCGCTTGAGTAACGACTGGCAGCCAATGATGCTTTATGAATTAGGCGAAGAATCAGCAGTACTTGTTGAAAGGCTTTTATATTATTACCAACAAGAGAGTCAAGTACAAGTAACAAAAGAGTTAGTTAAGGCATTACCCATCCATCAAAGACATGAATTGGCCATCACAGGAAAAGACCTTTTAGCCATCTTAGAAGAAACACCAGGCAAATGGTTAGGGGAACTGATTGCTGAAATCGAGCAACACGTTGTTGAAGGTAGCTTAGAGAATAAACAAGAAGTTCTGCTTTCGTTTGCCAAAAAACAACGTTCAAAAGGAGAGAAAGCATAATGCCAACAGAAATGTTTACAAAAGAATTCTTGGTGAAAGAATCACAAACGGCTAAAATGCTCGGTTCTGGTGACTTAGAAGTTTTAGGAACCCCTGCTTTAGCTGCCATGATTGAACAAACAGCCAAAGAAGCTGTGAAGGAGCAATTATCAGTTGGGGAAACAACTGTCGGAACGGTGTTAGAATTGCGCCACTTATATCCATCCGCGGTAGGGGCGACAATCGTTGTTACGATGACCAGCATTGAACAGACTGCACACAAAATACGCTATGAATTTGTTGCTTATGAAGGAGAACGACAAATTGCCAAAGGTTCTCACCAACGTGCAGTAGTTGAGATTGATTCTTTTTTAAAAAGAATAACAAAAGATTAAGAATCTATAGCGAAAGTTTGTGACCGTTTATCAAAAGTATGGTAAACTAATAATGTAAGAAATTATTTTTAAGTAAGGAGATTTGTGCTATGGCTAGAGAAATGACAGGACTTAAATTTTATTTCAGAAATGGTGAAACTTGGACGATTGATCGTCGTTTTATTGGTGATTTATGGATCAAACATATTACAACAAGTTTTGGCCGTATCCATGGTAGTGAATTTGTTGAAATTCATCCATGTGAAGGGTTCAAAATTGAAATTTTCCAAGAAGGAGATCATGTTCAAACCCACGATATTAACTTAGGTGGCTTAGAATTAGGGATGTTCTCTCGTGCTTTAAAATATGAAGATATCGAACGTATGGAAATTCTTTACAAAAATGGCACACCAGATTTAGTTTATTTCCCTTACAAAGATAAAACAGATGAGGGCTTGGATAACATCTATCAATCTACAAAAGTCAGCGAAAAAACTAAAAACTTATACATTGTTATCGACCCAACACAAACAGTTGACGATGTATACGCTGAAGAATTAAAATAATTTTTGCCCCACAGGAATCAGTGAAATGACTGGTTCCTGTGGCTTTTTTCAGTCTTTTGACGAATAAAATAACATTGTTTTTAATGGAATAGTCGAAAAAATAAGCGAATAAGTGTTGACACATGTTTTTTCTAGCGGTATACTGTTAACAATTCTTAATTAAATCAGTTTTGGAGTGATTCTTATGACAACAACGAAGAAAAACCATACACAACTGAATAACTTTTACTTTAGCTATTTTAGATAGGTTTGTATTCATAACATTATGGGTACAGACAACAAACGTTTGTATCTATAATGGCTAGGGAAATTTAAGATGACTTTCAGCCATGTAGATTTAAGAAAATCTATAGTGGCTTTTATATTGCTTTTTTGTAGGGTATTCACTGTAGATTTTTCTTAAAATTTACTGTGAATATCCTTTTTGTTTGGCCAAAAATTAGGATTTCAGAAACTTACTAAAAAAATTTCGTAAAGGAGCACACAGGATGAAAGAAATAACTGGAGCCACTCGTTTAGCTGGGTTATTCGCGAAACCCAGCCAACACAGTATTTCACCGTTGATTCATAATACAGCATTTCAAAATTTAGGAGTTGATGCTCGGTATCTGGCGTTTGACGTTGGACAAGAGACATTGTCACAAGCAATTGAAGCGATTCGAACGTTTCACATGTTAGGGGCCAACTTATCAATGCCCAATAAAGTGGCGGCTGTAAGTTATATGGATGAACTAAGTCCTACCGCTCAACTGGTTGGCGCAATTAATACGATCGTCAACAAAGATGGAAAACTTTACGGAGACAGCACGGATGGTACTGGTTTTATGTGGAGTTTGAAAGAGAAAAAGGTTGACGTTTTTCAGAATAAAATGACCATCTTAGGAACAGGTGGTGCAGCCTTATCAATCATTGCCCAAGCTGCTTTAGATGGCGTGAAAGAAATCGCCGTTTACAACAGGAAAAGCGCGGGGTTTAACGACAGTCAAAAAAAACTGGCAAATTTCACTGAACGAACCAACTGTGTAATTCATTTAAACGATTTAGCGGATACTGAAAAACTAGTAAAAGATGTTGCTGAAAGCGTCTTGTTAGTTAATGCAACGAGTGTGGGTATGCATCCACATGCACATAGTAGTCCTATAGAAAATTATGCAATGATTCAACCGAAGTTATTTGTGTATGATGCTATTTATAATCCCAGAGAAACACAGTTATTAAAAGAAGCCCGTTTACGTGGCGCAGAAACAAGCAACGGCTTGGACATGCTACTTTATCAAGGCGCTGCTGCTTTTGAACAATGGACAGGACAAAAAATGCCTGTATCAGTCGTAAAACGTAAAATTGAAAATAGATAAAAAGAGCGCCGTTTAAAGGCATGAGGAGAGAATATAATGATCGTAATTATGAAAGAAAATGCAACCGAAAAGCAAATGAAACAAGTCATTGATTTAGTAACAGGTGCAGGCTTAACTACTCAAACAAGTCAAGATAATGGAAAAACAGTGATAGGCTTGATTGGTGATACAGAAAAATTAGTTGAAGCAGAGTTAACAGCATTAGAAGGCGTGGAAAAAAGTGTCCGCATTTCGTTGTCATACAAACTAACGAGTCGTTTATTTCATCCAGAGAATACAGTGGTTGATGTGAACGGTGTTAAAATCGGTGACGGCAGTATGACCATGATGGCGGGCCCTTGTTCAATCGAAAGCTTAGATCAGATTCGTGAATGTGCGCGAATTGCTAAAGCTGGCGGTGCAACAATTTTACGAGGTGGTGCATTCAAACCTAGAACGTCGCCATACGCTTTCCAAGGACTAGAAGAAGAAGGACTGAAATACATTCGCCAAGCGGCTGATGAATTAGATATGCAAGTCATTACAGAAGTGATGGATGAAGCGAATTTAGAACTTGTCGCAAAATACAGTGACATTTTACAAATCGGTGCGCGCAACATGCAAAATTTCAAGTTATTACAAGCGGTTGGTAAAACTGGAAAACCTATTGGCTTAAAACGCGGGATTGCCGGTACGATTGATGAATGGCTAAACGCAGCTGAATACATTGCTGCGCAAGGAAATTTCAATGTGATCTTCATTGAACGTGGGATTCGTACGTACGAAACCGCTACGCGCAATACACTTGATTTAAGTGCGGTGCCTTTAATTAAAAAATTAAGTCATTTTCCAATTATTGTTGATCCGAGTCATGGTGTTGGTATCTGGGATTTAGTACCGCCAATGGCCCGAGCAGGTGTTGCTTCAGGTGCAGACGGCTTGATTGTAGAAATTCACCCAGATCCAGCGAATGCGTGGTCAGATGGGCCACAATCCTTGAATGAAAAAACTTACCTACGTATGATGAAAGAAGTTCATATCATCGAAAAAGCAATGAAAGAAATTAATGCTTTAGAAGATTAGTAAAGACAGAGGAGTAGTGGACATGAAATTAACCGTAACGTTACCTACACATTCATATGATTTAACCATCGAAACAGGTGCCTTAGATAAAATTGGCACCTGGGTACGTAGCCTGTGGCAGCCACAACGGGTAGCGATTATTACCGATGAAACGGTGAATAAATTATATGGCGTAGCTGTTGAGAAAGAACTGCAAGCTGCTGGTTTTGAAACATCATTGATTGCTGTAGCGGCAGGTGAACAAAGTAAGAGCCTCGAAACAGCTCAGCTGCTTTATGATTTTTTAGCGGAACAGCAATTGACTCGAAGTGATGGTCTAATTGCTCTAGGTGGAGGCGTTGTGGGAGATCTAGCTGGATTTGTCGCTTCAACCTATATGCGCGGTATTCACTTTTTGCAAGTACCAACAACCTTACTGGCACAAGTAGATAGTAGCATTGGAGGTAAAACAGCGGTTAACACTAAAAAAGCCAAAAATCTTGTCGGTACTTTTGCCCAACCAGATGGGGTTTTAATTGATCCTAATACACTTAAAACATTAGAACCTAGACGTGTGCGTGAAGGAATTGCAGAAATTGTAAAATCAGCAGCTATCGCTGATGTTGAATTGTGGCACCGTTTATCCTCTTTGGAAAATGAACAAGATTTAGTGGCACATGCAGAAGAAATTATCACGGCCTGTTGCAAGATTAAACGTGATGTCGTCGAAGAAGATGAATTAGATTTGGGCTTACGTTTGATTCTGAATTTTGGGCATACGATTGGCCACGCATTAGAAAATACAGCTGGTTACGGGGTGATTGCTCACGGTGAAGGCGTTTCTTTAGGAATGATTCAAATAACTCAAGTCGCAGAACAACGAGGGCTTTCCCCACTTGGGACTACCCAAGAGTTGGTCACCATGCTAGAAAAGTTCGATTTACCAGTAACGACAGATCGTTGGCCAGAAGAACGTCTCTATCAAGCAATTACACATGATAAAAAAACACGTGGGGGACAGATTAAAATCATTGTCTTAGAAAAAATTGGTCAAGCGAAAATTGTCTCTTTACCAACGGAAGAAATTCGAGCATTTTTAAACAGAGAAGGAGGAATTTAAGATGCGCTTTATTACAGCAGGCGAATCACATGGACCTGAATTAACTGCTATTATTGAAGGCTTACCAGCCGGCTTGCCTTTAAGTAGCGAAGAGATTAACCGAGAATTAGCAAGACGTCAAGGCGGTTACGGTCGTGGGGGACGGATGAAAATTGAAAAAGACCAAGTACGTATTACTTCGGGCATTCGGCATGGTAAAACACTTGGCTCACCAGTAACGTTGATTGTCGAAAACAAAGACTGGAAAAATTGGACCTCCGTGATGTCAGTAGAGCCAGTTCCTGAAAAACAAAAGAAAATCCGCCGCGTCAGTAAACCACGTCCAGGACATGCTGATTTAGTTGGTGGCATGAAATATCAACATGATGATTTACGGAATGTTTTAGAACGTTCTTCGGCACGAGAAACAACGATGCGTGTGGCGATTGGTGCGGTTGCTAAAAAACTCTTAGCTGAACTGGATATCCAAGTCGCTGGGCATGTCGCGGTATTAGGCGGGATTGAAGCTACGATTCCTGAAAATTTAACGATTCGTGAAATTCAAGAACGATCTGAACAATCTGCCGTTCGCGTATTAGATCCTTCCGTAGAAGAAAAAATGAAAGAACTAATTGACCAAACCAAGAAAAATGGCGATACAATTGGTGGGGTAGTAGAAGTACTTGTGGGTGGCGTTCCAGCTGGCTTAGGTAGCTATGTTCAATGGGATCGTAAACTAGATGCCAAAATTGCGCAAGCTGTTGTAAGCATCAATGCTTTTAAAGGTGCTGAGTTTGGCATTGGATTTGAAATGGCGCAACGCCCTGGTAGTCAAGTGATGGACGAGATTGTTTGGGACGAAAGTACAGGTTATACCAGAACTTCCAACAATTTAGGCGGTTTTGAAGGAGGAATGACCAACGGAATGCCAATCATCGTTCGTGGTGTCATGAAACCTATTCCAACCCTTTATAAACCATTACAAAGCGTGAATATTGATACAAAAGAGCCTTATAAGGCCAGCGTTGAGCGCTCTGATAGCACGGCGGTACCGGCCGCTAGCGTTGTTTGTGAAGCCGTTGTTGCAACGGAAGTAGCGAAGGCTATGCTCGAAAAATTTGATAGTGACTCATTTGAACAAATGAAAGAAGCAGTGAAACGTTATCGTCTATATACTCAAAACTTTTAATGGAAGAAAGTCGCAAGTATATGGAGGGAAAAAATGAAGAAACGTATTTTAATCGTAGGATTAGGGCTAATCGGGAGTTCACTGGCTTTGTGTATCAAAAAAGGGCATCCAAACAGTGAGATTATCGGTTTTGATAATCAAGCGGAGTCAACTGAATTTGCTAAGAAAACGGGTCTAATTGATGAGATAGCTGAATCTTTAACAAGTGGGGCAAGACGAGCAGAGATTATTTTTCTTTGTTCCCCAGTTAAAGCAACTTTAGTACAACTAGAAGAATTAAACCAATTATCACCAGAAACTGCTCTGATCACAGATGTGGGTAGTACCAAGGTGGAAATTAATCAGTTAGCAACAAAGCTTAACATGAAAAATTTTATTGGTGGTCATCCAATGGCTGGTTCACATAAATCCGGCGTAACAGCCGCTGATGAACGTTTGTTTGAAAATGCCTACTATATTTTTACCGATGACCATGGCGAAAAAAGCAAACAGATTCAGGAGTTACAAACGTTACTAAAAGGAACGCATGCGAAGTTTATTACGATGCCTGCACAGGAACATGATGAAATTACTGGTGCTCTAAGTCACTTGCCACATATTGTTGCCGCAGCTTTAGTGAACGAAAGTCAGCAACTGAATACCACTTACCCTAGAGCACAGCAGCTAGCGGCTGGAGGATTCAGAGATATTACTCGAATTGCTTCCTCTGATGCAACGATGTGGACGGATATTTTATTAAGCAATCGCTTAGTATTATTGGACTTACTAGAAAATTGGCAAAAAGAGATGACTACTGTTTGCCAATGGTTAACAGAAAAAAATGCCCCAGCTATTCGTAATTTTTTTGATAAGGCCAAAGAAACACGTGCTCAGTTGCCCATTCATAAAGAAGGCGCAATCCCAGCTTTCTATGATCTGTTTGTTGATGTACCAGATCAACCAGGAATCATTGCTGAAATTACGCAAATTTTAGGCGAAGCGGACCTTTCTCTTACAAATATTAAAATTTTAGAAACGAGAGAAGAAATCTATGGGATTCTTCAATTGTCTTTTAAAAATCAATCAGACTGCCAAGCTGCAAAACAAATTTTATCTAAAAAAACGAACTATACGTGTTACGAAAAATAAGAGGTGATGAGGGTGCAACTACGTACAAATGTGAAACATTTACAAGGGACTCTGATGGTTCCTAGCGACAAATCGATTTCCCATAGAAGTATTATGTTTGGAGCGATTTCTTCTGGAAAAACGACGATTACAAATTTTCTAAGAGGCGAAGATTGTTTAAGTACCTTAGCGGCGTTTCGTTCTTTAGGTGTGAACATTGAAGATGACGGGACGACAATCACCGTTGAGGGGCAAGGATTTGCAGGCTTAAAAAAGGCGAAGAATACAATTGATGTTGGAAATTCAGGGACAACAATTCGTCTGATGCTGGGCATTTTAGCTGGCTGTCCCTTTGAAACGCGCCTAGCTGGTGATGCGTCTATTGCTAAACGACCGATGAATCGTGTGATGCTTCCTTTAAACCAAATGGGAGCGGAATGTCAAGGGGTTCAACAAACGGAGTTTCCGCCAATTTCTATTCGCGGGACTCAAAATTTGCAACCTATTGACTACACAATGCCTGTTGCGAGTGCTCAAGTGAAATCGGCTATTTTATTCGCCGCTTTGCAAGCCGAGGGCACTTCTGTAGTGGTTGAGAAAGAAAAGACACGTGATCATACAGAAGAGATGATTCGACAATTTGGTGGGACGCTTGAAGTAGACGGTAAAAAAATTATGTTAACTGGACCGCAACAATTAACAGGTCAAAACGTGGTAGTTCCTGGAGATATCTCTTCTGCGGCTTTCTTTTTAGTTGCAGGTTTAGTAGTCCCAGATAGCGAGATACTTCTGAAAAATGTTGGCTTAAATCAAACGCGGACAGGTATTTTAGATGTGATTAAAAACATGGGCGGTTCCGTCACTATTTTAAATGAAGATGAGGCCAATCATTCTGGCGATTTACTTGTAAAAACGAGTCAATTAACAGCTACAGAGATTGGTGGCGCTATTATCCCACGTTTAATTGATGAGTTACCGATTATTGCTTTGTTAGCTACTCAGGCTACTGGCACGACAATCATTCGAGATGCAGAAGAATTGAAAGTCAAAGAAACCAATCGGATTGATGCAGTAGCGAAAGAATTAACAATTTTAGGCGCCGACATCACGCCTACTGATGATGGCTTAATTATACATGGACCAACTTCTTTACATGGTGGAAGAGTTACCAGTTATGGGGATCATCGTATCGGGATGATGTTACAAATTGCTGCATTACTTGTAAAAGAAGGCACTGTTGAATTAGATAAGGCTGAAGCAGTTTCAGTTTCTTATCCAGCATTTTTTGACGACTTAGAACGTTTAAGTTGTTAACGAAGGAGGATAACGAACCATGGAAAGCATTGTTTTAATTGGTTTCATGGGTGCGGGTAAAACAACTATCGGCCAAAGTTTGGCCAATAAACTAAAGATGCCTCATCTTGATTTAGATACAGCGTTAATTGAAAAAATAGGACGCTCAATTCCTGACTATTTCGAAAAATATGGTGAAGCAGCTTTCCGAGAACAGGAAACCCAACTTTTAAAGGAGCTGTCAAAAAATACAGCCGTCCTTTCAACTGGGGGCGGGATTGTTGTCGGACCAGAAAATCGTAGCTTATTAAAATCTTTTCAGCAAGTGATTTATTTACATGCGACACCAGAAGAGCTGTTAAAAAGAATCAAAGAAGATACTGAAAACCAACGACCCTTAGCTATAGAACGTTCTTCAAAAGAAATCATTGCTTTGTTTGAGTCTCGTAAAAATTTTTACGAAGAATGTGCGAAGATGACAATTGATACGACCAATCGCTCACCAGAAGAAATTATCAATGAAATTCTGCAACAATTAAAGGAGTAGAGAAACGATGAAAGTTGGTTATTTAGGTCCGATTGGTTCCTTTACGTACAGTGCAACGTTGGCTGCTTTTCCTGATGCTACGTTGATACCGTACGCATCGATTCCAGCTTGCTTGAAAGCAATTGAACAGCAAGAAGTGGCATGTAGTATTATCCCAATAGAAAACACGATTGAAGGAACTGTTAACGCATCGATAGATTATTTGTATCATCAAGCGCAGTTACCTGTCCAAGCAGAGTTAGTTTTACCGATTCAACAACAATTAATGGTGGCAAAAGAGAATCAAGCGATCTGGCAACAAAGTCAGAAAATTTTATCACATCCGCAAGCATTAGCTCAATCGCAGATGTTTCTAGCGAAAAACTTTCCAGAAGCGATTTTAGAAGCAACGCCTTCAACAGCTTACGCCGCCAAATACATTGCAGAACATCCAGAATTACCTTTTGCAGCTATTGCACCAAAACTTTCTGCGGAAATGTATGATTTGACCATCGTTGAAAAAAATATACAAGATTTATCGGTAAATCAAACCCGATTTTGGGTTCTTGGTTCTGAAAATTTAGCGATTTCTTTCCCGCTATCTGAGAAAAAAATAACGCTGGCGATTACGATGCCAAGTAATGTTCCTGGCTCTTTACACAAAGCATTAAGCGTGTTCAGTTGGCGAGGGATTAATCTTAGCAAAATAGAATCGCGGCCGTTGAAAACAAAGCTCGGAGAGTACTTCTTTTTAATGGACTTAGTGAAAGATCAACCAGAAAAATTAATTGAAGCAGCTATAACAGAACTGGAACTGATTGGCGCAGAAATAAAAATTTTAGGGGATTACCCGATCTATGTTTTGTCCACACTTTAAAGAGTTAAAAATGAAAATGAAGCTTACTTATTAGATAAAGTGAGTTTCATTTTTTATTAAATTACATATTTGTAATAGGAATTTCCTGCGAAATGAGGTATCCTAAGAAAGGTGATAAAACACAGAGGTAAAGGAGTGACACGATGAGTCGTGTAGATCGTTATAAACATATTCATGAAAAATCGAGACCAGCAGAGCATAAAAAGACCTTTAATCCCCGAAAATCAATGGGTGAACATAGAGAAGAAGAACCAGAAGAACTAGCTGAAAGCCTTCAAGAGACAGTTTACGAAGACAGCTATACTGAGGACAGTCGCAGAAGTGAGAGGCGACATCAAACAGATTCAGGTGGTGACAACGGTTCTGACCAACCACCCCGCGGAAAAAAAGACAAGAAACCAAAAAAGAAACGTAAAAAATCAAAAACAAAACGCTTTTTCAAATGGCTAGTGATCCTATTGATTCTATTATTTGCCTATAGTACAGTCATGTTTTTAAAAGGAAAATCTGCAGCAGAACATGATGACTCGTTGCCTCAAGAAAAAGTAGAAACATTTAATGGTGTCAAAAGTAGCAACGGGGCTAAGAATATTTTAATTCTTGGCAGCGATACACGTGGGGAAGATGCTGGACGAGCCGACACAATAATGGTTCTCCAACTAAATGGACCATCAAAAAAACCGAAATTAATTTCATTTATGCGTGATACATTCGTGGACATTCCTGGTGTCGGGCCGAATAAAATTAATGCCGCATACGCTTATGGCGGTGCTGAACTGGTTCGTGAAACGTTAAAACAAAACTTTAATTTAGATACGAAATATTATGCTAAGGTAGATTTCCAATCATTTGAAAAAATTGTTGACTCTATGTTTCCAAAAGGTGTCAAAATCGATGCAGAAAAATCACTGAATTTAGATGGCGTTGATATTGAAAAAGGGCAACAGGTCATGGATGGACATGTCTTACTTCAATACGCTCGCTTTAGGATGGATGAAGAAGGCGACTTTGGTCGGGTTCGTCGCCAACAACAAGTTATGTCAGCTGTAATGAGCCAAATGAAAAACCCAATGACTTTATTAAGAACCCCAGAATCACTTGGGAAATTAGTCGGCTATATGTCGACAGATGTGCCTGTTAGTTTCATGTTAACGAACGGACCATCATTGCTGATTAAAGGAAAAGCAGGGGTTGAGTCATTATCGGTTCCGGTACCAGATTCTTGGAATTTTGGTGAATCCTCTTATGCAGGCAGTATTTTAGAAGTAGATGAACAAAAAAATGCTGACGCCATCGAAAAATTCCTGAACGAATAAGGAAAGCATTTTAAAATATCTTTTTTTATGCTATATTAGAAACAACGTGGAAAATTAGTGAAACGAGGTTACAAAATGAAAATTGCTATTGTGACAGATAGTACAGCTTATTTACCCGAGCGCATTAAAGATCATCCGAATCTTTTTGTAATTCCCATCCCAGTCATTTTAGATGGAAAAATATACAACGAAGGCATTGACATTGAAGCAGATGAATATTATGCATTGCTAAATAATAGTAAAGAATTTCCGACGACTTCACAACCTGCTTTAGGAGAAGTGTTAGAGCTTTACAAATCAATCGCTGAACAAGGGTACGACACCATCATCAGCATTCATCTTTCTTCAGGAATCTCTGGTTTTGTTCATACATTGCACGGACTTACTGATGAAATCCCAGGCGTTGCTTTGTATCCATATGACTCAAAAATTACAAGTATGCCAATGGGACACATGGTAGAAGCTGCTTTAGATTTAACAGAAGAAAAAGCCAGCTTAGAAGAAATTTTTGCCAAATTAGATTTAATTCGTGACAATACGTATGCATATCTAATTGTAGAAGATCTGAACAACTTAGTTCGTGGCGGTCGCTTAACGAATGGCGCAGCCTTGATTGCTGGACTATTGAAGATTAAACCTATCTTGACTTTTGAAGATGGAAAGATTGTATTATTTGAAAAAATCCGTTCAACAAAGAAAGCTTTTGCTCGTGCAGAAAAGATTATTGGTGAACGAAACGCAGGGATTGAAGCACCAGTTAAACTGTATGTGATTCATGCTAATAACCGCATCGTTGCTGAAAAAGAACAAGCAAAATTACAAAAGTTATACCCAAATGCAGAAATTGAAATCGGTCATTTTGGTCCAGTTATTGGGACCCACCTAGGGGAAAAAGCAATTGGTTTAGCGATTTCAGCTCAATAATAAAAGATGAGACAAAAGTAAACTACTTCTGTCTCATCTTTTATTCTATTATTTTGTCGTTTGCTGCTGTTACTCAGCCGAATACTTTTTGTTTATAAGAAAATGTAAAATTACTCCTTTTTATTAGAAAATATCTTGCAAATTAAGCAATTCCTTACAAAGTAATGTATACTAAGGAAGAGGAGGCGGTTAAATGAAAAGAAATATAGCCTTGTTGCAAAGCGAAAAAATGAAAAAAGTTCAAGCTTTAGCAAACTACTACCAAGAATCAATTGACTTACCGCCTGGAAAAAACCGTGAGGCGGTTATCAAAAAGATTAATGAATCAAAAAAAGAAATTAAAGAAATAAATGATATATTAACAGATATTCAAAAGAAAAAGAAATAAAGGAGTCGTTTGTGATTATCGATGGATTTACGTTATTGCTATTTTTATTTGTCGTCGTTATGTATGGTTACTTTTACTTCGTACGTAAAAGTATTGTAATTCCGGCTGCAAAACATCCTACAACAAAATATCTAGTTGCTTTTTTTAGTTTAATGATTCTGGCCAATGCATTTTCGGCAGGAGATAAAATTGAAATGATTCGAAGTGTGTTATATATTTTGATCATCTTCAGTTTTCTTTACGATGCAAGAGGTTTTGCGGAGGACTGTATTATTACGCATCCTTTTGACAATCGGGGCACGGCCTTTAAAGATATCGAAAAGATTGTCCTTGTTCAAAAGCCGAATGGTATTCGTTTAGGGTATTTAAAAAAAGGCAGAAGAGGGGTGGTTTTACGCTTTTCTGCGCCACTAGAAGAAATGGTTCTTTTTCTTTCAACACGGATGAATGAAGAGGCAGAAATTGATATTATTGTTAATGAAGATTAACCATGTTCAGCTCCTAGAAATCAGCTTTTCCCGCGTTAAGTTTTGTCTGAATTTCTTTTGAAAAAAAGAAAGCAATTTTGCTTGTACTTTTGGTAAAATTTGTTATAATTAGTCAGATTAAATTTTGGAAGGAAGTTGTTTCGGTGAGTGAAGAATTTGAAAAGTGTGTCGCTGACTTGAAAAAGAAATATCAAGCAATCCCTGAAGAAAAACGACAACACTTTGCAGAACGTATGCAAAAGAAAAATTTCTTACGCTACAAAAAAATTGAATTAATTAAAGGAGAACTTCTTCGTTTAGAAGCACGACGCGCTCAATTGGAACTTTGCGAACGCAGTTCTGAGTTAGAAGAAGTCGAAAAGAAAATTATTCTTAAAAAGAAAAAATTACTTAAATGTTTTGATCGGTAAGTCAATAAAAATTTAATATAGAAGGGAATGATAGGATGGAATTTACCTTTCTAATCATTGTTTTTGCACTGTCTATTACCTTCTCAAACATATTCAACCGGATTGTTCCCGTCATTCCGCTGCCAATTGTGCAAATTATTGTAGGCGTTCTAATTGGTTTAACTAAAATGGGGCAGGAAATTGAATTTGAGCCTGAAGTGTTTTTAGTAATGATTATTGCACCGCTTTTATTTAGAGAAGGGGAGCTAATCAATCTGAAAGCAATGATGAAAAATTTCGGGATGATTCTTTTCTTGGCCTTTTTTGGTGTGTTAATTACCTTAGTCGGAGTCGGCTGGACCTTGCATATGATTTTGCCTACTTTACCATTAGCCGCTTGCTTCGCTTTTGGGGCGGCTTTAGGGCCAACGGATGCGGTGGCGGTAGGTTCGTTATCAGGTCGAATTGACATTCCTGAACGTTCGATGAACATTTTATCTGGTGAAGGACTCATTAATGATGCATCAGGCGTTACAGCCTTTCAATTTGCATTAGCGGCTTTATTAACGGGGTCATTTTCGCCGGTGGAAGCGGCAGGGACCTTGGTTATTTCCAGTATTGGTGGAGCGGTAGTCGGAATCGTGTTAGTTCTATTAAAACAGCAAATTGTTCATTTACTTGAAACTGCAGTGGCAAAAGATGTTACAGGCTACTTGTTGATTGAATTACTCTTGCCATTTATTGCTTATTTAATTTCAGAGTTGATTGGCGTTTCTGGAATTATTGCCGCTGTGATTGCTGGAATTATGCAAGCGTCTAGTTTGAAAAAAGTTTCGCTTTTTGAAGCAGAACTGTCAAATGTTGGCGAAAGTATTTGGAGTATGATTGAGTTCACTTTAAATGCTTTAGTTTTCTTATTCTTAGGAATTGAACTTTCTCAAGTGTTTTCGCCAATTTGGATTGACCAACAATATTCAAACTGGTTCCTACTAATGGTTGTTCTAATTATTAGCGCCGTTGTCTTTTTGATTCGTTTCTTAGCCATTTTCAGTGTTTACACGCTTCAACATGGCCTTAAAAAAGTTAAAAACGCAATGAATGAAATGCTGATTTTAACTTTTGGCGGTGTTAAAGGAACAGTGAGTTTAGCCACCATCTTTATTTTGCCAACAGCGATTAACGGCGAGCATTTTAAAGAACGACCGTTATTACTATTCATTACGGCTTGTGTTATTTTGGTGACTCTGATTGGCGGGATTCTAGTTTTACCATTTTTAACTGATTCAGAGACGGAAGTGGAAAATGAAGAGTCAGTCGAAATTGATTTATTACGTGATGTCATTGATGTCTTAAAACAGCAAAATGAAGAGAATCCTCGTGGTGAAATGAATGCGGTCATTGAAAATTATCAAGATCGTTTAAAAGAATTGTATACCGAGCAGCTAAGTGCGGAACGAAAACAAGAAGTGCAAGAGTTGCGGACGTTAATTGTGTCCATTGAACGAGACGGCTTAGAAGAAAGTCTGAAACAAGGAGAAATTAGTGTCAGAAGTTATCGTATGTATCAACGCTTGATTACACGGATGCAACGGTCGATTGCCAAACAATTATTATCGATTGTAGGCTTTTGGTTATTATTTGCTCGACAAATCATTTCGATTCTTTTACATCCTAAGCTATTTTTCAATCGTGGTGAAGCTTCTGAAGAAGAAAAAGAATTACGAAATGAAGAACTAGAAAATATTCGCCAAGTTTTTCTAAGAAATTCTCAAGTTATTCTGAAGAGTTTAGATAATTTGCGCGGTGTTTATGATGATGATTTAATTGATTTCTTCATTGACGGACGCTTGGATTTAGCCCATAAGTTTGAAAAAGGCGAATTTATTGATTCGTATATTGTTCATACGGAGACAGACTATGTCAAAGACCTATTATTAGGCTTCCAAGAAGAACGACGGATGATTGATCATTACGAACAATCTGAACGCATTTCAATTATCGAAGCGAACGAGTTACGAAAAAATGTCAATTTATTAGAGAGTTATTCGATTAGCGGCGAAGTGAATAACGTTCCGCTGAAACGATTTGTTAAAAATTTTAATAAAGAATAAGTAATAGTGTATGAGATGAAACCAAGACGATTTTTATCTCATGCACTTTTTTTATAATCCAATTTTTGATACAATAAGCAAGACCAAAATAGAAGGAGTTGGTAGTGTCGGTGAAAGAATTAAAAGTAACAGATTTAACCAAAACATATGGGGAAAAAACACTATTTGATCATCTTTCTTTTTTGATTCATGAAAAAGATCGCATTGGTTTAATTGGGATTAACGGCACAGGGAAAACCAGTTTATTAAATATTATTGCTGGCGTAGATAGCGGTGATGGTGATCTTGCTGCAATTCAGCAGCCAAGTGATTATCAAATTGGGTACCTTTCCCAGAATCAAACATTTGACGAGAATATTACGATTGCAGAAGCCGTGTTTCAGGGAGACAGCCCGATCATAAAAGCGGTCAAAAATTATGAATTAGCGTTAGCTGCTTTAAGTGAGAATGGTTTAGACGAAGGGGTTCAAAGACGTTACACGCAAGCAGAAGAAGCCATGAATAAACAAGATGCTTGGACAGCAGATACCAATGCAAAAATTATTTTACAAAAATTAGGCATTCCCACATTGGAAAAGAAAATAGGTGAGCTTTCTGGTGGGCAGTTAAAACGAGTAAGCTTGGCGCAAGTCTTAATTGAAGCGCCTGATTTACTGTTATTGGATGAACCAACGAACCATCTGGATTATGAAACGATTGAATGGCTGGAAAACTTTTTAAATAACTATCGTGGCGCGGTTTTAATGGTGACCCATGACCGCTACTTTTTAGATCGAGTAACCAATCGGATTTTCGAACTTTCTTTTGGAAAACTGTATGAATACAAAGGAAACTATGAAACGTATGTGATGGAAAAAGCCGAACGTGAACGTGTCGCTGTAGAACAAGAAGAAAAAAGAAAACGCCTCTTCAAACAAGAACTTGCGTGGATGCGAGCAGGCGTTCAAGCACGAGGAACGAAACAGCAAGCAAGAATTGATCGGTTTCAGGATTTAAAAGAAAACTTGCATCAGGTACAAACCAATGGCACCTTAGAAGTAGACTTTGCCACGCAGCGTTTAGGGAAAAAAGTTCTGGAAATCAAGGAAGGAAATTATGCCATTGATCATAAACAGCTTTTGAAAGACTTTAATTTACTCATTCAAGCAAACGATCGAATTGGCATTACTGGTAAAAACGGTGCAGGCAAATCCACATTATTAAATATTTTAGCTGGCCGCATTCCTTTAGAGAGTGGTCTATATAGTATCGGTGAAACCGTCCGAATTGGCTATTATACCCAGCAAAACGAAGAAATGGATCCTAATCAACGGATGATTGCTTATTTGCAAGAAGCAGCAGAAGAAGTGAAACGCAGTGATGGAAGCAGCGTTGGGGTCGCTGAAATGTTAGAGCGCTTTTTATTTCCTCGTTTTATGCATGGCACACTGATTGGCAAACTGTCTGGTGGAGAAAAACGCCGGTTATATCTCTTAAAATTATTAATTAGTCAGCCTAACGTGTTATTATTGGATGAGCCAACCAACGATTTAGACATTGATACGTTGACCATTTTAGAAGATTATATTCAAACGTTCAAAGGAGCGGTAATTGCGGTTTCTCATGACCGTTATTTCTTGGATAAAACAATGGATAAATTGTTAGTTTTTCAAGGAAATAGTCAGATCCTATCATTTTATGGCACGATGAGTGAATATTTGGCGAACCAAAAAGAACAAGAAAAGGTCAAAGAAAAACCACTCAATAAACCAGTAAAAGAAGCATCGACAGAAAAGAAAGAAAAAACAAAGCTGACTTATATGGAACAAAAAGAGTGGGCAACAATTGAAGAAGACATCACACAATTAGAAACGAAATTAGAAACATTAACTGAAGAAATGAATCATCAGGGTGATGATTTTGTTCGTTTACAAGAACTACAAGAAGCGATAACAGCAACGGAACAATTGTTAGAAGAAAAAATGAATCGTTGGGAATACTTGAGTGAATACGCGGATTAAGAGACGGAGGGAATAAGATGGAAGAAGCATACTTAGCGCTAGGAAAAAAGATTTTAGAAGATGGTCATTTTAAAGAAGACCGTACAGGAACTGGTACGTATAGTTTATTTGGCTATCAAATGCGTTTTGATTTGGCCAAAGGATTTCCCTTACTAACAACCAAACGAGTACCGTTTGGCTTGATTAAAAGTGAGTTATTGTGGTTTTTAAAAGGCGACACGAATATTCGCTATTTGTTAGAGCGAAATAATCATATTTGGGATGAATGGGCGTTCGAACGTTACGTAAAAAGCGCAGATTATCAAGGACCAGACATGACGGATTTTGGGCATCGTGTCTTACAAGATCCAGCGTTTGCAGAACAATACAAAGAAGAACATCAAAAGTTCTGTGACGCCATTTTAAATGATGCAGAGTTTGCAGAAAAATATGGTGAATTAGGGAATATTTATGGTGCGCAATGGCGTCACTGGGAAACCAAAGATGGTAGCTTTATTGATCAATTAGCTAATGTGATTGAAATGATTAAAACCAATCCTGATTCTCGCCGTTTAATTGTTTCCGCTTGGAATCCAGAAGATGTGCCTTCAATGGCGTTGCCGCCTTGTCACACTATGTTTCAATTTTATGTAAATGAAGGAAAATTAAGCTGTCAACTTTATCAGCGCAGTGCCGATGTTTTTTTAGGTGTTCCTTTTAACATTGCAAGCTATGCTTTATTGACACATCTGATTGCGCATGAAACAGGTTTAGAAGTGGGGGAGTTTGTACACACGCTAGGAGATGCCCACTTATATCAAAATCATGTGGAACAAATGCAAGAACAATTATCACGAGAAGTTCGTTCTTTCCCAACGCTCGTTTTGAATCCAGACAAGGCTTCTGTTTTTGATTTTGATATGGAAGATATTAAAGTAGAAGGCTATGACCCACATCCAACGATTAAAGCGCCGATTGCCGTATAAAAAGGAGAGAGAAGCTATGTTAGCAGCCATTTGGGCCCAAGATGAACAAGGAGTGATTGGTAAAGAAGGCAAATTGCCTTGGCATTTACCCAACGACTTGAAATTTTTCAAGGAAAAAACAATTCATAATACATTGGTCTTAGGACGTGCAACTTTCGAAGGCATGGGATGTCGTCCGTTACCAAATCGAACAACGATTGTTCTTACCAGTAATCTGGATTACCAAGCTGAAGGCGTTTTGGTTATGCATTCCGTAGAGGAGATTCTTGCGTATGCTGACAACTATGAAGGCGTGACCGTTATTGGTGGAGGTTCTGTCGTTTTTAAAGAACTGATTCCCGCATGCGATGTCTTATATCGGACGATGATTCATGAAACATTTGAAGGCGACACCTTCTTTCCAGAAATTGACTGGTCTGTTTGGGAAAAAGTTGCCACTGTTCCCGGCGTCGTGGACGAGAAAAATCTCTATGCACATGACTATGAAACGTATCATCGAAACGATAAATAATAAAATGAAGGGAGGCATGAGCAATGCCGACATTGAAAGAAAAAATTATTCAAGAGAGTCAACGTTTAGGCATCGATAAAATCGGCTTTACTCATGCTGAACCATTTATTGAATTAGAAGATTCTCTGCATGAACAACGAGAGCGAGGATATAACTCGGGATTTGAACATCAAAATGTGGAAGAACGAATTTACCCAGAAAAAACGTTTGAGCATCCTAAAAGTATTATCTCCATTGCTTTAGCTTATCCCACCAAAGCTCAGGAAAAAATGCCTAGAGATGAAAAGCGTGGACAATTTGCGCGAGCCTCTTGGGGAATTGATTATCATCACATTTTGCAGGATCGGTTGCAAAAATTAATTGCTTTTATTGAAGAGCAAGCTGCCACTGAAGCAGAAAAAGAACACTGGCGCTTTCGGCCGCAAGTAGATACTGGCGAATATGTTGACACCGCTGTTGCTCAGCGGGCGGGTTTAGGATTCATTGGTAAAAATGGTCTACTGATTACCGAAGAATTTGGTTCCTTTGTATATTTAGGTGAGGTGACCACCAACATTCAATTTGAACCAGATGAACCTGTTCCAAATGGTTGCGGTGATTGTACTCGTTGTATCACAGGGTGTCCTACAGGGGCTTTGTTAGGGGACGGTCGAATGAATGCTCAAAAATGTTTGTCTTATCAAACGCAAACAAAAGGCATGATGCCTGAAGAGTATCGGAAAAAAATGCGTAACGTCATTTATGGTTGCGACATTTGTCAGCTGGTTTGCCCTTATAATAAAGGAAAAGATTTTCATTTTCATGAAGAGATGGAACCAAAGATTGAAGAAGTTTATCCCAAATTGGCACCGTTATTAACTATTTCCAATAAAGAATTTAAACAGCAATTC
This sequence comes from Enterococcus sp. AZ129, assembly GCF_051714505.1. Lineage (NCBI taxonomy): Bacteria > Bacillati > Bacillota > Bacilli > Lactobacillales > Enterococcaceae > Enterococcus > Enterococcus sp. AZ129. Next base: position 1,387,187 of record NZ_JBIORY010000001.1, read on the forward strand.
GGACACTTAGCAGGCTCTTGGCGTGGTAAAAAACCATTGCAACGGAATGCTTTAATTGCGTTAGCGAATTTGGGCGGCCGTGAAGCTATCCCACAAATTATTCTCTGTTTAAATGATCAGCGTCCTGTCATTCGTGGAACAGCTGCTTGGTCGTTAGGTCAGCTCGCAAAAAGAGAACCCGAGCAAAGTTTAGAAGCTTTAAATTATCTACTTTCTGTAGAAACTGAAGAAGAGGTTATCGAGGAAGCCCAAAAGGCTATTCACTTGTTAACAAGCAAAAAAGGAAGCCGCTCAACGGAGTGACTTCCTTTTTTTATTAAATATGATTGCGATATAAACCAACAACTTTACCTAAAATTGTAACGTTATCTAAAAGAATAGGCGCTAATGCATCATTTTCAGGCTGCAAGCGGATATGATCTACTTCTCGGAAGAATCGTTTACAGGTTGCTTCATCTTCATCGGTCATTGCGATTACGATGTCGCCATTATTGGCATTCGATTGCTTACGAACAATCACTTGGTCGCCATCTAGAATACCTGCGTTAATCATACTTTCTCCTCGAATCGTCAACATAAATAAAGCATTTTCTTCTGTACGTAAATCAGGAGGTAACGGGAAGAAATCTGATGCTTCTTCCACCGCTAAAATTGGTTCACCAGCAGTTACGACACCTAACATCGGAATAGTTGTCGGTTGAATCCCGATCTTTTCCAAGCCTTCTGGTGTTAATTCGATTGCTCGCGGTTTTGTTGGGTCACGTAAGATTAGACCCTTTTTTTCAAGACGAGCTAAATGTCCGTGAACGGTAGAAGTTGAGGATAAATCAACAGCCTTCCCAATTTCGCGAACGGTTGGCGGATAACCCTTTAATTCGACTTGTTCGTATATATATTTAAGTACTTCTAATTGTCTTGTTTCTGTACGTTTCGCCAAAACCCGCACCTTCTTTCAATTGATAAAATTAGTGTACCATAAAATGCGAACGAAATCAAACAAGCGTTCGTGTTTTATAAATATCAGAATATAGTTGTTTTTTTAAGGCAGTTCTTATAATATAGACAGTGAGAGTAAGGAGGGATTTTGATGTTATCGAAAGAAAAAATTGCCCGTATAAATGAATTAGCGAATAAAGCAAAAGTGGAAGAACTTAGTGCGAAAGAAAAAGTCGAACAACAAGAATTACGTAAAGAGTATTTAGAAGCATTTCGTGGAGGGATGCGTCACCATATTGAAGGAATGAAGGTCGTGGATCAAGAAGGGACCGATGTGACTCCTGAAAAACTAAAACAAATTCAACGTGAAAAAGGACTTCACAACAGAAAGTAATTGCTTTCATTGTCGAAATAAGCTACACTATGAATAAAGGTAAAAAAAACCTAAATTAGGAGATGATTTTTTTGTTTGACAAGACAGATCAATTGGGCGTTAATACAATCCGGACATTAAGTATTGAAGCCGTACAAAAAGCGAACTCAGGACATCCTGGTTTACCAATGGGTGCTGCCCCAATGGCGTATGCACTTTGGACAAAACATTTAAAGGTGAACCCAACAACTTCTAGAAACTGGGTTGATCGTGATCGTTTTGTACTTTCAGCAGGCCACGGCTCTGCAATGTTGTACAGCTTATTACATCTATCAGGATACAACGTAACAATTGACGATTTGAAAAATTTCCGTCAATGGGATAGTAAAACACCAGGGCATCCAGAAGTGCACCACACAGATGGTGTTGAAGCAACAACAGGACCTCTAGGACAAGGGATTGCTATGGCTGTTGGTATGGCAATGGCTGAAGCGCATTTAGCTGCAACTTATAATCGTGATAGTTTCCCTATTATGGATCATTATACGTACGCAATTTGTGGTGACGGCGATTTAATGGAAGGTGTTTCTCAAGAAGCAAGTTCAATGGCTGGTCATATGAAATTAGGTAAATTAATTGTCTTGTACGATTCAAATGACATCTCATTAGATGGACCAACTTCTAAAGCCTTTACTGAAAATGTTGGGGCTCGTTATGAAGCATACGGATGGCAACATATTTTAGTTAAAGATGGCAATGATTTAGATGAAATAGAGGCTGCGATTGAAGCGGCTAAAGCTGAAACAGATAAACCAACATTGATTGAAGTTAAAACAGTCATTGGTTACGGAGCACCAAAAGAAGGAACTTCTTCCGTTCACGGCGCGCCAATTGGTGAAGAGGGCATTACAGCGGCTAAAGCTGTTTATGGTTGGGAATATCCTGACTTTACTGTGCCAGAGGAAGTCGCTGCTCGTTTTAAAGAAACGATGATTGACGAAGGCCAAAAAGCAGAAGCGGCTTGGAATGAGATGTTTAAGAACTATGAACATGCGCATCCAGAATTAGCCAAACAATTTAAAGAAGCTTTTGCCAACCGATTACCTGAAGGTTGGGAACAAGAATTACCTAAATATGAACTAGGAACAAGTGCCGCAAGTCGTGTAACAAGTAAAGAAACGATTCAAGCTATTTCAAAAGTTGTTCCAAGTTTCTGGGGCGGTTCAGCTGATTTATCAGCCTCAAATAATACAATGGTTGCTGCAGAAAAAGATTTCGAACCTGGTCAATACGAAGGCCGTAATATTTGGTTTGGTGTTCGCGAATTTGCAATGGCTGCAGCAATGAACGGGATTCAATTACACGGTGGTAGCCATGTTTATGGCGGGACATTCTTCGTCTTTACTGACTACTTGCGTCCAGCAATCCGTTTAGCCGCTTTACAAAAAGTTCCTGTAACTTACGTCTTAACGCATGACTCTGTTGCGGTGGGTGAAGATGGGCCAACACACGAACCAATTGAGCAATTAGCAAGTGTTCGTTGCATTCCAAATGTTCATGTGATTCGTCCAGCAGACGGCAATGAAACTGTTGCTGCTTGGAAAATTGCTATGACTTCTACGGAAACACCAACTATTTTAGTTCTAAGTCGTCAAAACTTACCTGTTTTAGAAGGAACGTTAGAACACGCTTCTGATTCTGTTCAAAAAGGTGCTTATGTATTGTCACCACAAAAAGGTGAACAACCAGCAGGGATTTTAATTGCGACTGGTTCTGAAGTAAATCTAGCAGTGGAAGCACAAGCGAAATTAGCGGAAGAAGGCATCGATGTATCTGTCGTGTCAATGCCAAGTTTTGATTTATTTGAAAAACAATCTGCTGAATATAAAGAAAGTGTGTTACCTAAAGCTGTGACCAAACGTGTGGCGATTGAAGCTGCAGCAAGCTTTGGTTGGGAACGCTATGTAGGAACAGAAGGCAAAACAATTACAATTGATCACTTCGGCGCTTCTGCACCTGGCGGTCTAGTTCTTGAAAAATTCGGCTTTACTCCTGAAAATGTGGTTAATACCTATAAATCACTATAAATAAACGATAAAAAACCTGAATGCTTGTGATAGCATTCAGGTTTTTTTGCTTCATTTCTTTTTGGGAGCAAAGAGCATAAAGTGGAAAAATAATGCGAACAATTGGAACCCAATACCAGTTAAAGTAACACCAGACCAAGCATAGTTTTGCCACATTAATGTACCAATCAATGAACCCAGTGAACCGCCGATGAAATAGAAAAACATAAAGACGGTATTGTTACGATTGCTGGCTTCTTCTCCTAAATTTTGGACGCGTGTTTGATTGGCTACTTGCCCAAATTGAGTACCGATATCTAAAACAATAATTGCTAAGATTAGTAAGACCACATGTGTTCCACCTAGAAAAAGTAAGATAAAACTACCGAACTGCATCAACAGGCCAATCAAAACAATCTTCCGTTCTGGATAATAATCGGATAGACGACCAATGATGGGTGCTACGAATGCTCCCGATAAACCAAAAATTGCTAAAATACCGACTTCTTTCGGTCCCCAATAATAAGCTGGACTACTAACAAAGAAAATTAATGTAGACCAAAAGATTGAAAAGGTTGCAAACATAAAAAAGCCATTGACAGTTGCTTCTCTTAACAAAGGTTGCGATTTGATTAGCTTAGGAAGACTTTTCAAAGAACCTAAATAAGTTAATCGATTTGAAGTTTGAGTATGTATCACTGTTTTGGGCAATTTTAATTGAAGTAGAACGACCAATGCTAACACGAATATTACGGCGATTAAGTAGACTGTTCGCCAAGAAGCTGCACTAGCAATGAAACCCGAGATCGTTCGAGACAATAAAATCCCTGTCAATAGTCCGCCCAGCATTCGACCTGTTACTTTACCACGGTTCGCTGGCCCCGCCATGACCGCTGCATAAGGAATAATAATTTGGGCGACAATAGAGAGCAACCCAATAAAAAAAGAAGAGAGTGCAAACAGGAGAAAACTTGGTGCAAAAAACGCAGCACTTAGAGACAGCGAGGAGAGCGCAGCTACTCGAATGATTAATTTGCGGCGATCAACGACATCGCCTAATGGAACAAGAAAAAGTAAGCCTAGCGCATACCCTAATTGGGTCAGCATAGTAACAAAACCAATAGAACCAATACTGACTTGAAAGGCCTGAGCAATTTGGGTGCCAATTGGTTGAATATAATACATATTGGCGACCACGCCCCCGCAAGTTAACGCTAATAAAAACGTCACTTGATTTGTTAAACCCGATTGTTGTTTCTTCATCTAACCACCTACATTTCTATGTAATTCATTTTGTAATACAACAACTACTCGGTAATAGTTGTTTTGACTACAAAAACAGACTTCTCTTATAAAGTTTGTTCAAAAAGTGACAAGTCCATTAAAAATTTTATCACAATAAATAAAGAAAAGTAAGAGGATAAATAACAAAAATCTCATCAAATTGAAAAGAAGAAGTGGTTGTTTTCACAAGTGTGAAGAGGGTTAATTAAATACAAACAAGATTTCAATTACATTACAGAAATTTTAAAACTCAAAATTTAATACGTTTATTTCTTGTTTCAATAGGAAATTAACGGTAAAATAGAAAAGTGAGACAGTGAGGAGGAAAAATGAATGAGCGAACAGTTAACAAGAAGTAGTAAACATATTCAAAAAGCTCTTAAAAAGCAAAAAGCTTATAAACGTGCTACCGCCGTTGCGGGGACTTCAATGATTTTAGCACCTGTGGTTGGTGCTGCGGTACCTGCCCAAGCAGAATCAAGCCAGCAAGCATTTATTAATGAAATCGGAAATTCAGCAGCAGCCGTTGCCAATAGCAATGATATGTATGCTTCCGTCATGATTGCTCAAGCGTTGCTAGAAAGTAGTTATGGTAGTTCTGGGTTAGCATCTGCACCGAACTATAACTTGTTTGGTGTAAAAGGAAGTTATAATGGACAATCTGTTTATATGCCAACAAAAGAATATTTAGACGGACAATGGGTGACCGTCACAGCAGCATTTAGAAGTTATAATTCTTATGCGGAATCGTTCCAAGATCATGCCAATGTTATTCGTTCCACTGCTTTTGGGGATACATACCATTATTCAGGCGTTTGGAAGAGTAATACTAGCAGTTATCGCGATGCAACAGCCGCTTTAGCTGGAAGTTATGCAACTGATCCAGGCTATGCCGAAAAATTGAATTGGTTAATTGAAGCATATAATTTAACTCAATATGATTGGGGAGCACCAGTCGCTCAAACCACTAGTTATTCAGATACAACGGGAACCGTTGATACAACAATCGATACAGCGGCTTCTGCAACAGCAACAGCAGAAACTGTAGCTAGTCAAAGTTACACTGTCGCAAACGGCGACACATTGTGGGACATTGCTGCACGTTTTGGAACGACAGTTGATAATTTAATGTCACTAAATGGATTAACATTGGATTCTGTTTTATCGGTGGGTCAAACCATCCAAATCGGTTAATTTTGCAATTATTTAGTTGAAGAAAGACCTTACAAAAGCAGTAGTTTTTGTAAGGTCTTTTATCGTGAAAATAGGTAGGGCCAGCAGCAATTATTTGATGAGCATAATCCGTTTTTTTATTTAATTTTTCACAAACTAAAATTCGTTTTTCTGGTAGAAATCGTTTTTTTGAGCTATGCTTAGAGAAAGAATTATTATATTGTTTGTAAAATTGGAGGATGTAGGATTATGACTAAAGGTTATGTAAAATCAGTAACAGAGTTAATTGGTCAAAGCCCAGTTGTGAAATTAAAACGGATGGTACCAGAAGGAGCTGCAGATGTTTTTGTTAAACTAGAATTCTTTAATCCTGGTGGCAGTGTGAAAGATCGAATTGCTTTAAGCATGATCCAACAAGCCGAAGCAGATGGTCGCCTAAAACCTGGACAAACAATTATTGAGCCGACTAGTGGTAATACAGGCATTGGGTTAGCAATGGTAGGTGCTGCGTTGGGATATCCAGTTAAGATTGTGATGCCAGATACTATGAGTATTGAACGCCGCAAATTAATGCAAGCATATGGGGCTGATCTATTATTAACCCCTGGTGCCGAAGGAATGAAAGGGGCAATTGCAAAAGCCACAGCATTAGCAGAAGAACACGGATACTTCATGCCTTTGCAATTTAATAATCCAGCTAATCCAATGGTACATGAACAAAAAACAGGAAAAGAAATTGTTGATGTCTTCGGTAAACGTGGCTTAGATGCGTTTGTTTCTGGTGTTGGCACTGGAGGAACCGTTACAGGAGTTGGCCATGAATTGAAACGGATTTTTCCAGATATTGAAATTGTTGCAGTAGAACCAACGGAGTCGCCTGTTTTAGAAGGTGGCGAACCAGGTCCACATAAAATCCAAGGAATAGGCGCTGGTTTTGTCCCAGACGTTTTAGACACCACCGTTTATCAAAAAGTTGCCGCTGTTTCTAGTGAAGACGCATTAGAAACTGCTCGTTTAATGGGGCCAAAAGAAGGCATCCTTGTGGGGATTTCAGCAGGGGCAGCAATTAAAGCCGCCATTGATTTGGCAGTCGAATTAGGCGCAGGCAAACGTGTCTTAGCGCTGGTTCCGGATAACGGTGAACGTTATCTTTCGACAGCTCTTTACGAATTTCCAGAATAAAAAACACGCCAAAAAACGAGCATTTCTCTTAGTTTAGTAAAATGCTCGTTTTTTCCACGAGAATCCTACAATAATTCTTGTCAATCGTAATAAGAAATAGTATTATTTAAGAAAGATAGACAGGGGAGGGATACAAAGATGGACAACGTATTGGTTAAAAATGCACTTGCTGAATTAAAAGAAGCCAATATCCGAATTACTCCGCAACGTTATGCTATCTTGGAATATTTAATCGAAAATCATACACACCCAACAGCTGATGAAATTTATCGCGCACTAGAAGATCATTTTCCAAATATGAGTGTAGCAACGGTTTACAACAATCTACGTTTATTTACTGAAATCGGTTTCGTTCAAGAAATGAGTTATGGCGATGCATCTAGTCGTTTTGATTTTAGTTCGAAGAAACATTATCACGTGATTTGTCAAAAATGTGGTAAAATCGTTGATTTTCATTATCCAGGGTTAGAGGACGTTGAAATGGCCGCTAGTAAATTAACAGGCTTCGAAATTAATGAACATCGTTTAGAATTATATGGATTATGTCCAGATTGCCAACAAGCACAACAGGAGAATGTGTAAAAAATTACATACTGTTAAAAATTTATCAAAAGATAAGTCACTTGTCTAGGCAAATTTCACAAGCGTAAGAGTTTTCACTCTTATGCTTGTTTTTTTGTGTGGTTATTGACTTTTAAATTCTTAAAAACAAAAAATTAACTAGCTATTATTAAGAATTAGCAACATTTTGTGAATTTTTTTATATGCGATTCACAAGCATAGAACTCGAATAAGCTTGATTCCTCTGATATATTTTAAACAGACAGAGGGAGACGTCACCTCTGCAAAACAAAGATTGTGAAAGAAGGGATTTACAACATGAAAGTCGTAGTCGTAGGATGTACCCATGCTGGAACTTCAGCAGTTAAAAGTATTTTAGCAAATCACACGGAGGCGGAAGTCACTGTATATGAAAGAAATGACAATATTTCCTTCCTATCTTGCGGAATTGCCTTGTACGTTGGAGGCGTAGTTAAAAATGCTGCTGATTTATTTTATTCAAATCCAGAAGAACTGGCTTCTTTAGGAGCAACAGTGAAGATGGAACACAATGTTGAAGAAATCAACGTGGACGACAAAACTGTTATAGCGAAAAACTTACAAACGGGTGCAACAGAGACCGTTTCTTATGATAAATTAGTAATGACAACTGGTTCTTGGCCAATTATTCCACCAATTCCAGGAATTGATGCTGAAAATATTTTATTATGTAAGAACTATTCACAAGCCAACGTGATCATCGAAAAAGCGAAAGATGCCAAACGTGTCGTTGTCGTTGGTGGCGGTTATATTGGTATTGAATTAGTAGAAGCTTTTGTAGAATCAGGTAAACAAGTTACTTTAGTTGACGGGTTAGACCGCATTTTAAATAAATATTTAGATAAGCCATTCACAGATGTTCTAGAAAAAGAATTAGTTGATCGTGGCGTTAATTTAGCTTTAGGTGAAAATGTCCAACAATTCGTAGCAGATGAGCAAGGAAAAGTAGCAAAAGTCATTACACCAAGTCAAGAATTCGAAGCAGATATGGTGATTATGTGTGTTGGTTTCCGTCCAAATACAGAATTATTAAAAGATAAAGTTGACATGTTACCAAATGGTGCAATTGAAGTCAATGAGTATATGCAAACAAGCAATCCTGATATTTTTGCTGCGGGTGATAGTGCAGTTGTTCACTACAACCCAAGTCAAACAAAAAATTATATCCCATTAGCAACGAATGCTGTTCGTCAAGGTATGCTAGTAGGTCGTAATTTGACTGAACAAAAATTGGCTTATCGTGGCACACAGGGAACTTCTGGTTTATATTTATTCGGTTGGAAAATTGGTTCAACAGGTGTGACAAAAGAAAGTGCCAAATTAAACGGACTAGATGTCGAAGCAACTGTTTTCGAAGATAACTATCGTCCAGAGTTTATGCCAACAACTGAAAAAGTTCTGATGGAATTAGTCTATGAAAAAGGAACACAACGCATTGTTGGTGGTCAATTGATGTCTAAATATGATATCACACAATCTGCCAATACTTTATCGTTAGCGGTCCAAAATAAAATGACTGTCGAAGATTTAGCGATTTCTGATTTCTTCTTCCAACCACATTTTGATCGCCCTTGGAACTACTTAAACTTATTAGCCCAAGCCGCTTTAGAAAATATGTAATTAATAATAATAGAAAAAGGATGAAGAACAGAAGTTCTTCATCTTTTTTGTTAGTCACTAAGCGCTCCAGTTGTTTGGTTCATTAATGCCATTAATTGCTCTTTCGTTGTTCGTTTGATAGAAAGAGGGGGGAGATTATCTAAAGAAAAATAAGCACAATTCGAGGTTTCAATGTTTTTTTCAAAGGGATGATTTTCTAAAATCTCACAAGAAAAGATCATTTTATAGTACTGAAATAGTTGAGGAATGTCTTTTCGTTTATCTGTATCATAAACAGCAAGCAATTCTTTTGCTGTAACAACTAAGCCAGTTTCTTCCAATACTTCTTTTTCAATATTTTCTTTAGGAGAGCAGCCAATTTCGGCATAGCCACCAGGTAATGACCATTCTTTGGTCCGTAAATCTTCAACTAATAAAAAACGATTCTCTTTTTTTATCAAACCGCGAACATCTACTTTCGGTGTTGGATAACCTTCCTCTTTAGTTAAGATTTTTTCTAAGTCGGGCAAGACAGTCGCTTCGTGTCCGGTTGCGCTAATAAGTTGTAACGTAAGTTCCCGTAGTTCTTGGTAACGTTCTTGATCAAAAGCATCTTTCCCGTAAAAAAGACCTGCATCTGCCAATGCTAGCAATCGCTTGTAGGTGTTCAGATAATCCATATACGCACGCTCCTCATAGACTTAATACGTTTAGTTTAACAGAAAAAAACAAAGGAAGGGCAGATTTAGCGAGAAAAGGCGTCGTTTTAAGGAAATAATAAAGAATAAATGACTAACTTACATTTTTAAACTACCTATGCTATTATTTAATAAAAAGGATTGGGTATACAATAATTTTGTTATGTAAACAAAAAGGAGGTTGTAAATTGAAAGAATTTACAATTATAAGGGAAAAAAATGCAGATAAAAAGACTCAGGCAGCACAAGAAGTATTGTTTAATCTTCCAGAATGGTTTGGCCTTGAAAAAGAGACCCGCAAGTATATCGATATAGCTAGCACTTTACCTATGTGGGTGGCAAAGGATGTAGAGAATAAAATACTCGGTTTTATAACACTTTCAGAAACAAGTAAAGATACAGTAGAAATCCATTGTATGGCAGTTAAAAAGCGGTATCATCGCAAAAGTATCGGCAAGTTATTGATAGAAAGCGTGGAAACGTATTCTAAAAATAACTATTTTTTTATTCAAGTCAAAACAGTTGACGAAGGAAATTATTCCGTGTACGATCATACTATTCGTTTTTACGAATCATTGGGTTTTAAGCGCCTTGAGGTTTTTCCGACATTATGGGACGCTTGGAATCCTTGTTTAATTTTAATTAAACACTTGATTTAATCTACAAAGGAGTTTTAGTATGTCAGTATTTATTAGAGAGTGTACCGTCGCAGACGTACCAGAATTAGAGGCCATTTGCCAAGAGACTTTTGCAGATACTTATGGAGATGGCGAAAACGAAGAGGATTTACAGGCACATTATGAGAGGAAATTTAGTCCAGCAGTTTTAGAAAGCGAAATCTTACATAAAGATTCGCAATATTTCTTTGCTTTTTATAATAATGAACTTGCAGGTTATGTGAAATTAAATCACGGTGATGCTCAGATTACCTATCAACATCCACAAGCGTTACAAGTTGAGCGCATTTATATTCGTAAATCTTTTAAGCGTTTAGGCTTAGGCAAACATTTGATTACGAAAGCAATTGAATTAGCAGAAGAAGCAGAAAAAGAGACGGTTTGGCTAGGTGTTTGGGAACATAATCATCCAGCGCAAAAATTTTATCAATCATTGGGCTTCGTCAAAACAGATGAACATGATTTTTATATGGGAAATGAACGCCACACCGATTATACAATGACGAAACAGTTAAAAGAGTCAACGTAAAGCAAAAACAAGGAAACGGACGCAATGAAGCCGACGATTCCTTGTTTTTTTATCTTAAAATTGTGAAGGAGATTTTCCATAATATTTTTTGAATAATTTACTAAAATGATAGGCATCTTCGTAACCAACCGTTTTTGCCACTTCTTTGACACTTAAGGAATCATTTTTCAGCAATTCTTTCGCATGGTTTAAGCGGATTTGAATTAAATAATTGATTGGCCCAACGCCTGTGGCCGCTTTAAAGGTTTTCGACAAATAAGTCGGGGTAACATATAACATTTCAGCTAACTGTTCCAAAGTAATTTCTTCGTCATGGTGGGTTTCCAGATAATAAATCGTATGATTGACTAAATTTCTTTTTCTTTTTTCCGTTTTCGATAGCCGAGTTTCAATTTTATTTTCTTGATCAACTGCTAAGCTTCTTAAAATATAGACCAATAGTTCAATAACTAAAGCTTTAATTTGTAACGCTGATTCAACTTCTTGATGGTTTAATTCATGAACAATTTGCCAAGCTTTTTCTAAAAAAGCACCATGTAAATGACTTAAATCTAATAAAGCTGATTTATTTGGAAATACGTTTCGCGCTAAGCCTTCTAAATAGAGATTTGAAATGCCAATGTGTAGTTGATGTGAGTAAGTTCCTGCTTTTTGTTGCTCACCATGTTCCGTTCGTGGATTAAAAAGAAACACTGTACCAGCAGTGGCATGGTACTGTTGCCCTTGAACAATATATTCAGATTCACCTTCTAAAAGAATAGATATTTCCAGAAATTCATGATGATGACAATTATAAGGGTGGGTCTCTTCGTTCCAAGGATCAAAGGCATATAAAATTTCAGGATTAAACGTTCGACTATTTGTGTAGTTCATAAAAAATCACTCCTACTTGTATCCGCTTTCTATACTATATTGTACATCAAAATATACAAGAATGCCCATTTCTTTTCCTATAAAAAAACAGTAATCTTATACACGTCCATAAAAACAAGAGAGAGTAGGGGAGAAAATGAATAGTTTTGAATGGATTTGGCAATATGCTAAAAAAAATAAGAATAAGTTACTGCTAGCTGTTATTTTTGTCGTTATTAACGCTATTTTAATTGTTATTATTCCATTGTTATCTGGCAGAATTGTAGACCAAGTAATCAATCAGGGGAAGATTGAAGAGCTTGTCCCAATTCTTGGGATTATGATTGGGGTGACCGTTATTCGGACAGTTGTTCGTTATAGTTATCAAGTCTTGTTTGAATCGGTCGGACAATCTGCGTTATTTGACTTAAGAAAAGATATGTATATCAAACTTCAAGAATTAGATTTTGATTTCTTTAATCATACACGTGTTGGCGACATTATGGCGCGAATGACAGGGGATACAGACGCTATCCGCCATTTCGTTTCTTGGGTCACTTATAACCTTTTAGAATGTATTTTATGGTTCATCGCAGCCGTGATTGTGATGGGGACGATCAATTGGCAATTGATGCTGGCATTAATTTTAATTACGCCTTTGATTTTTCTGTTAACACAAAAAATGTCGAAGGAATCGCATCCGGTATTTTTTGAGATTCGGGAAAGTTTTTCTCGGTTAAATTCAATGGTCGAAGAAAATATTGGTGGAAATCGGGTGGTTAAAGCTTTTTCTCAAGAACCTTATGAAATTGAAAAGTTTAACAAGCACAATGAAGACTATAAAAAATGGAATATGGCTTCCGCAGATGTCTCTAAAAAATATTTACCGTGGTTAGACGGTTTTGCAGGTAGTTTAAATGTTATTGCCTTAGTTCTTGGTGGCCTCTTTGTAATTCAAGGTCGGATGACAATTGGTGATTTAGTGGCCTTTAACGGCTTTCTCTGGATGTTGAACATGCCGATGCGAATGAGTGGCTGGTTGATCAATGATGTGCAACGCTTTACGGCATCGTCCATTAAAATTCGTCAGTTATTAGCAACGAAACCGAAGATTCCCATTGCTCGGGAAAAAGAAGCAGAACCAATCCAAGGCTATGTGACGTTTGATCACGTGTCCTTTCATTTTTCAGATGATCCTGAAACCCCCATTTTATCGGATGTTTCATTTTCAGCAAAACCTGGTGAAACAATTGGTATTTTAGGGGAAACTGGTTCAGGCAAAACCACTTTAGTTAACTTAATCGCTCGGTTCTACGATCCAACAAAAGGCACTGTTTATATTGATGGAAAAGATGCTAAAAGCTATTCTGTTCGTAAATTGCGAGAAAATATCTCCATGGTTATGCAAGATGTCTTTCTTTTTTCCAATACAATAGAAGATAACATTGCTTTTGGTAACACATTGGCTAACTTGGAACAAGTGCAAATGATGGCTGAAATTGCTGATGCCCATAGCTTTATTTCCAGAATGCCCGAAGGTTATGCAACAATTGTTGGTGAACGCGGCGTTGGCCTATCTGGTGGCCAAAAACAGCGGATTTCACTGGCCCGTGCTTTAACCAAAGATCCAGCTATTTTAATTTTAGATGACACAACTTCCGCTGTTGATATGGAAACAGAATCAAAAATTCAAAAAGAACTAGGCCGTTTGACGGAAAAGAAAACGACATTTATTATTGCCCACCGAATTTCTTCTGTGAGAGAGGCCAATTTAATTTTGATGATGGAAAAAGGCCGCGTGGTGGAAAGCGGTACGCATAGCGAATTAGTCGAACAAAAAGGCAAATATTTTGACGTATATCAAAAACAATTAGGTCTGACAAAGGAAGGTGAGTCGCGTGGCTAGAAATACGTTTGATGTGGATGAGACTTTAGAAAAAGAATTTAATTGGTCTCACTATAAACGATTAGGCGCCTATATTAAGCCTTACAAAAAAGCTGTTTTTAAAACATTATTTGTCATCATATTAGCTAATCTGGCAAGTATGTTAGGCCCTTACTTTACTAAAATTGCGATTGACCAAGTAATTCCACAAAAGAATCTCTCGTTACTCTTAATACTAGGGGCTATTTTCCTATTTTCCTTGGTGATTATTGGTTGGTGTATGCGTTATCGGATATATGCCATCACAGAAATTGGACAAGATATTTTAAAAGATATGCGTTTTTCAATTTTTGAGCATCTACAAAAATTACCATTTTCTTATTTTGACAGTCGGCCGCATGGAAAAATCTTAATTCGGGTGGTCAATTACATCAATACGTTAAGTGATTTACTAAGTAACGGATTGATCAATTTAATTTCTGATTTATTTAATGTGATTATCACCTTAATTTTCATGTTATTTATTGATGTGAAATTAACCTTATACAGTTTGCTGCTATTGCCTGTGTTGTTCGTGATGGTTCTGTTTATCCAAGGGAAACAACGGAAAGCTTACCAAGAGCTTAGCAATAAACAATCAAACTTAAATGCCTATATTCATGAAAGTATTTCAGGAATTAAAATTACACAATCTTTTGCACGAGAGGATGAAAATTTCCAGATTTTTAACGAGGTAAGCGAAGAATATCGTCAATCCTTTATGAAAGCTGTGCGTGTCCAGTATTTATTATGGCCAGCAGTGCAAAATATATCCGTCATTACGACTTGTTTTATCTATTTCGTAGGAATCCGTCAATTAGGTGTGTCCGTTACCACTGGGATGCTAATTGCTTTTATCGGTTATATCAATAACTTTTGGAATCCGGTCATCAATATTGGTAACTTCTACAATTCTCTGATTACTGCAACTGCCTATTTGGAAAGGATTTTTGAAACGATGGATGTTGTTCCAGAAATTCAAGATGCGCCGCACGCTATTGAGTTGCCGCCAATTAAAGGAACCGTCGACTTTCAGCATGTTTATTTCCGTTATGAAGAAGGAAAAAATATTTTGACCGATGTTAGTTTTCATATTGAGCCAGGACAAACAATCGCCTTGGTTGGGCCAACAGGTGCGGGTAAAACAACAATCATCAATTTGTTAAGTCGTTTTTATGATGTGAATGAAGGGGCCGTTAAAATTGATGGTTATGATGTTCGCGATGTGACACTCCGTTCGTTAAGAAAACAAATGGGGGTAATGCTTCAAGATACGTTTATTTTTTCAGGAACGATTATTGAAAACATTCGGTACGGAAATTTAGCAGCCACAGAGGAAGAAGTCATCCAAGCCGCAAAAATTGTTCGTGCGCACGATTTTATCAAGGATTTAAAAGATGGCTATGAAACAGTTGTGGAAGAGCGGGGTAGTACACTCTCGGCAGGACAACGCCAATTAATTTCATTTGCTCGTGCTTTACTGGCAGATCCCAAAATTTTAATTTTAGACGAAGCAACCTCCAGTATTGATACAAAAACAGAAGAATTGTTACAAGAAGGACTACAACAACTTCTGAAAGGACGGACATCGTTTATTATTGCTCATCGACTTTCTACCATCAAAAATAGCGATAAAATTTTCTATATTGATGGTGGTCGTATTGTGGAAGAAGGATCTCATGATCAACTAATGGCAAAACATGCGTTATATCATCATTTATATCAATCGCAATACGACTTATTAAAGAGTTAGATGATAAAACAGAGAAAATTCTTAGTTGAATCTTTCTCTGTTTTTCTGTATCGTAACCTTAACAAAGGAAAAAATGATGAGGTGCCAAATGAATCGGAATTTTGAAGTAGAATTAACAACATTATGTATGATTAGAAATCAGAAAAATGAAATCCTTGTGCAAGAACGACAAAAAAAGGATTGGCCTGGTTGGACGTTCCCTGGCGGACATGTTGAAAAAAACGAGGGCATGGAAACAGCCATGGTTCGCGAACTCCTTGAAGAAACAGGATTAGTGCTGAAGCCACAATTAGTAGGTGTTGCAGAATGGCTGAATGATTGTTCAGGTGCGCGGGAATTAGCCACATTATTCATTGCAGAAACAGCGGATGAACTACCAGAAGAAACGGAACAACCCTTGTTTTGGGTCACTGAAAAAGAATTGCGAGAAGGTCCTTTAGCTGGCAGTTTAGCAGAACTTTTCCCAGTATTTTTTGGCGAAAAGCAATTTTATTTTAAAAATAATACAGCTTAATGATTCAAACCTAAAAGATTAAATCAATCCCACTTATTAAAAGAGAGGAAATCTAAAATTAAACATTGCTATTTATAAGCAATGTTTGCTATTCTTAATAAAAGGGAATTAATTTTTTATATAATGAGGGGGAAAAAGTGTGTTAAAAAGAAAAGTGGGGATTGTCGCAGGCGTTTTCTGTTCAGCTTTGTTACTGACAGGCTGTGGCAAAAGTGCGAAAGATGAGTTCATTCAAGGGATTGGCAATCAAAACGCACAAGAATCTGGGGTTTGGGATTTCTCTATGTCAATTAGTGACATGAAATTTTCACAAGAAGATGGTGCACAAACGAATCCTATGATTGGGATGCTCATCACGCAAATCAAAGACGCATCGCTTTCTGGGAAGATTCAAGTAGATGCCAAAAAAGAAAAAGCATTCAACTTAGAGATGAAATTAAAAGCGATGGGAATGGATGTACCGATTTCATTGGTTGGATCGTTAGATAACGAGGGCAAAGAGCCAAAACTCTATTTAGCAACAGATATGATGGAATATATTGTCGCTGTCGCAGACTCAATGACTGACGGTGCTATCGATAGTTCTCAGTTAGATACAGAAAAACTAAAAGGAAAATACATTGATCTTTTAGCCATGAACGAGGAAAGTACGAAAGAATGGCAAGATACAATCAAAGAGTATCAAGAATCGGAAAAAGAACGAAAACAGTCTGCTAAGGAATACAAAGAGTTTTTAGAAGGATTAGACAAGGATACGTTCGAGAAAAAAGGGGACACCATTACCCATACGTTTACAAAAAAAGAATTACAAAAGTTAATCAAAATTACGACAGAAGCATCTGAGAAAGGTAAAGAACAAGATCCTTTCGAAAAAGTCAAAGATGTTTCTGCCAAAGTTTCTGTTAATACAAAAGAAAATAAAACAAATATGTTGATTAATGTGAAACCGCAGCAAGACAAGAACGTTGACATGGGACTTGAATCATTATCTAGTAAAATTAGCATTACACAAAAAGCCAAAAAAGCGACGATTTCAATGCCTAAGAAAGAAAATATTTTATCAGAACAAGAAGTTGAAAAAATATTTTCCGATAGCACCTCTATGACAGGTCTATCGACTGAAGACACGACTGTTGCGATCAATCAATAACGCTGAATGACCAATAAAAACGGTCCCTCAAAAAAAGTAACGAAAGACCTAGCATGATTGGGATGCTAGGTCTTTTTTGAATAAAAAAACAGCATTTTAGTTTTCTTTGAATTATTGGTTGTTATTTTAGATGGTGTAAACAGTTTAAAATTAATACATTTGTTTTTGATTTAAATTCTACTGCTATTTTTAATCATTCTATTAAATAACAAATGTTTTCGAGTGTTTTTAAGCATTATTTTTGTTATGCAGAGTGGTTTTTTTATACAATGAGTATAATTTTAGATGAAGGAGTGTTTTAGGTGAAAAATCAACATTTAACTACGTCACAAGGAAGTCCAGTTGGCGATAATCAAAATTCGCTAACTGCAGGAGAATTTGGACCTGTCCTAATCCAAGACGTTCATTTATTAGAAAAATTAGCTCATTTTAATCGTGAGCGCGTACCAGAACGGGTTGTTCATGCCAAAGGTGCTGGTGCTCATGGGATTTTCAAGGTGAGCCAATCAATGGCACAATATACTAAAGCCGATTTTTTATCTGAAGTTGGCAAAGAAACACCTTTATTCGCTCGTTTTTCAACTGTAGCTGGAGAGTTAGGTTCATCAGATACATTGCGTGATCCTCGCGGTTTTGCGCTTAAATTCTATACAGACGAAGGAAATTACGACTTAGTTGGCAATAATACGCCCATTTTTTTCATTCGTGATGCAATTAAGTTTCCAGATTTTATTCATAGCCAAAAAAGAAATCCGCGGACGCATTTGAAAAGTCCAGAAGCTGTTTGGGATTTTTGGTCTCATTCACCGGAAAGCCTTCATCAAGTAACAATTTTAATGAGTGATCGTGGCATTCCGTTGTCGTTCCGTCACATGCATGGTTTTGGTAGCCATACATTCAAATGGGTCAATGCTGCTGGAGAAGTATTTTTTGTTAAATATCACTTCAAGACGAATCAAGGAATCAAAAATCTAGAGAGTCAATTAGCAGAAGAAATTGCTGGGAAAAACCCAGATTTCCATATTGAAGATTTGCATAATGCAATTGAAAATCAAGAATTTCCTTCTTGGACATTATCTGTGCAAATTATCCCATATGCAGACGCGTTAACAATGAAAGAAACTCTTTTTGATGTAACAAAAACGGTTTCTCAAAAAGAGTATCCGCTGATTGAAGTTGGCACGATGACTTTAAATAGAAATCCAGAGAATTATTTTGCAGAGGTTGAACAAGTAACCTTTTCACCAGGGAATTTCGTTCCTGGTATTGAAGCTTCTCCAGATAAATTATTGCAAGGACGTTTGTTCGCTTATGGGGACGCACATCGTCATCGCGTGGGCGCTAATAGTCACCAATTGCCAATCAACCAAGCAAAAGCGCCTGTAAATAACTACCAAAAAGACGGCAATATGCGTTTTGACAATGGCAATAGCGAAATTAATTACGAACCAAATAGTTACACTGAAACACCAAAAGAAGATCCTACGGCGAAAATTAGTTCCTTTGAAGTTGAGGGAAATGTTGGTAATTATAGCTATAATCAAGATCACTTTACACAAGCAAACGCTTTGTATAATTTGCTGCCAAGCGAAGAAAAAGAAAACTTAATTAACAATATAGCGGCATCTTTAGGTCAAGTGAAAAATCAAGAAATCATCGCGCGTCAAATTGATTTGTTCACTAGAGTAAATCCAGAATATGGAGCACGTGTCGCACAAGCAATTAATCAACAAGCATAATTTATATAACGTACGTGACAAAACCAGTCTAGATAAACTAAGGACTGGTTTTGTTTGCTTTCCAATGCTTTTTACTCTACTTTGTATAATGTATATTATGTAAACTAGAATAAAATAAAAAACTTTAGCCGATAAATTGCACTTCTCTTTCGACTAATTAATTTACCCAACTAACCTTACAAGTTGTTTGCTAAGCTAGTTGGGTTTACTGTTTATTGAAACGTTGGATTGTTCATTTCTTGATGAATTTCTTTGCTCGCTTCATATAGAAACAATGTTTGTTTTTTACTTGATGCATAATCGACAATGGGTTTTGGATAATTTTCTCCTAAATGTACATGATATTGCGTTTGTAAGGCTTCGTTCATTAGATTTGGTTGATGAATATACTTTTGTGGCACTTGCTTAAGTTCTGGAACATATTTTTTGATGAATTGGCCGTCATTATCAAATTTTTTTGACTGGATAATTGGATTAAAAATCCGAAAATACGGGACAGCGTCCGTTCCTGTCGAAGCAGCCCATTGCCAGCCACCGATATTATTGGCGGCATCATAATCAATCAACATTTTTTGAAAGTATTTTTCACCCCAACGCCAATCGATGTGTAAATTTTTAACTAAAAAAGAGGCAGTTATCATTCTTAAGCGGTTGTGCATCCAACCAGTTTGATTCAGTTGTCGCATGGCGGCATCAATTATAGGGTACCCCGTCTCCCCTTTTTGCCACTTGACAAACATTTCTGGGTCATTTGTCCATTGAATATAACGAAATTTTTCTTGAATAGCTTCCTCTTTTTGTTGTGGAAACGTACTATAGATCATATTGTAAAAGTCGCGCCAAGCTAATTCTTTTTTGAAGGTTTCTTTACTTAAGCTAGAAGGCGCAGATGCAAGCTCTTGCCAAATGGTGCGAATCGAAAGTTCTCCCGTTCTTAAAAAAGTAGACAGATGACTCGTTTGATCCTGATAAGGGAAATCACGCTTATTTTCATAGGATCGAAGTTTTTGATCAATAAAAGTATTTAAGCACCTTCTGGCTGTTTTTTCGCCGACACTATAGTGTGTTAAAGGAATCCTCGCAATCTGTTCCCCATATGCTGCTTCCTCTTCTGGAAAAAGACACGCACTAAAAATTTTTTCAGCTGTATAGGAAACAGGAATCGGTGTTTCTTTAGGCGCCTCTTTCCATTTATTGTAATAGGGCGTAAACACTTGGTACTTGTTGCCATCGTTCTTCTTAATTTCTTCAGAGCCATGCAAATAGGCATCTTGAAAAGAGAAAGACTGAATATTATTTTCTTCAAAAAAGCGCATAGCTTGCTGGTCCCGCTTTGCCCCAAAGCCACAAGTATCTTCATTAAAATAAATGGCCTGCCAATCGGGTAATTTGCGTTTCAAACGTAAAAATAAATCTAACGGTTCGCCGACCATGATTTGTAAATGTGCCTCTTGATCGATTCGTTCTTTAAACGAGGCTAAACTTGCAAAAAAAGCGTTATGATTAGCACTTTCTTGAATAAATTGTTGAGGATTCATTTGGAATAATAAAATCAATTCATCAGCTGCAGAATTTTGTAACGCGTGTGCTAATGCTTTATTATCCTGTAATCGTAAATCACGTCTAAACCACATTACTCTTTTCATTTTTAAATCCTCCTAAATACTTCGTCTTGCTTATCGTAACCGTGACTGCTGATTTTTAAAAGCAACTTGCCTAGACTTTTCAAAAAGCCGATAAAAACTGGGTTTTCAGCTTTTATCGGCTTTTTGATTAAATTAATAGGAAATATTAAAGGCTTTCATATCTTTCTCAATATATTGTAGGACTTCTGTATTGCCAAAAAATTGTGTAAAATAATAGGCTTGACGATAGTCATCGGCTGTGTCTTCCCCGAGCATTTGTTTGTTAAAGGCTTTTTCATATAAAAGATAATCTAGCAAATAAATGGAGTGTTTGTCACGACAAATCTGAATCCCTTTTTCGCTTAAAATGACACTTTTTTGGTAGTCTTTCATTTCCGAGTAGAATTTAGCAGAATTATAATAAATTCTACAACGCTCCAAGGAACATTCTAATTTAAATTGTTCCAATTCTTGTAATGATTTTTCGTAATACACTTGCGCTTTTCTCATATCTTTTTCCAGTTCATATAGCGTACCTAGCGCATTCAGGCTTAAAATGTTGTAAATATTGACTTTACGGTCAATTTCCGCGCCCCGATATAGGTAAAACAAGGCCTCTGCTTTATCTTTTTTTCCTAATAAACAAGTAATTCCCTTATAATATAACAATTTAGTCGTTAGTTCATTATTAGATAAGACCTTCAGGCACTTCTTGTAATAAATTGTAGGCCTCTAAGTGAAATAGCCGTAAAGATAAATCCTCGACTTTGTTTAGTAGATTTTCAATTTTCTTTTCTTCAGAAATCATCATGCATTCTTCTACTTCTAAATCTAATCGGAGGCAAATAGATGAGAAAATATCTAAACTGTCACATAGATTACGGTTTTCAATATTACTAATTGTTGCTTGCGTACAGATGCCGTTAGCCAGCTCTGATTGTGTGATTTTTTTAAGTTTTCTCGCTTGTTTTATTTTGTCTCCTGCTACCTTCACGAACAGACCTCCACTTGTATTATTATGTAAATTCATTAAAAAATGTTATACTTTGATTATCAATTAAAGGAGGTACATGCTATGTTTGATTTACTTGCATTATTGACTGGAACATCAACTTATGGCAACGTTCCCCATGTTTAATTAGTCAATGCGTGTCAAGTATGGTCTTCCATACTTGGCATGTTTCCTTTAAAACTGACTCAATCATACTACAAACGGATAGACAAATACAACCGAAAATCATTGGTTTTTTATTAAGAAAAAGAACAGCAAGAAGTGATAACTACTTCTTGCTGTTCTTTTGTTTAGTTAGGTGTATTTAGATTTAAAATGATTTGTTCCGGCGTAATTTCATTATGATCTGACATCATTGGCTCTACACTTAAATAACTTGAAGTATTTGTAATGATAACCATGACAGTTGAGTCAAGCCCAGCTTCTTTAATGGCTTTTCGATCGAACGTTCCTAAAAGATCTCCTTTTTTAACACGGTGACCTTGGGTTACTTGTGTCTGAAAGACCTCCTGCCCCAATGTGACGGTATCAATTCCTATATGAATTAATACTTCAGCTCCTGCGTCCGTTTGGATACCATAAGCGTGCCCAGTTTCTGCAACCAAGTTTAATAAACCATCTGCAGGCGCGTAAACCTTGTTCGCTGTTGGCATGATTGCTAAACCTTTGCCCATCATCTCGCTTGAAAATACCGGGTCATTAACAGCAGTAAGATTCATGGCGTAACCAGTTACCGGAGAAAAAAGTTGTTCATCTAAGGTGTTATGTTGCATTTCAAAGACTTCGCGTTCTTCCTCTTCGATTACTTTATCTGAAATTAAAACCTCTTGTGGAATTGCAAATAGACTGGTTAATGCATAACATACACCGACAGATAAAAGTGCGACTAATAAATAGATCACTAATTGATGTGCACTATAGATATACATTAAGAAAGAAGGAATAACGGCTAAGCCATAAGAATTTGATTGAATATGAAAAATAGCTAAAATTGCTCCGCCTAAACCTGATGTAAACAAGACACATAGCAGCGGTTTTAAGTTCCAACGAATAAGTAATCCAAATAACACAGGCTCACTAACTCCAAATAATTGAGACAACATAGAACCAATGGCTGTCGACTTCACTTTGCTATCTTGCGCTTTTTTCGCAAAGGCTAAACAACTGCCAACGTTGGCAAACCCATACATGGCACATATTGTAATCAATGCATTAAATCCTGTATTTGCTAATAATGATGTTTCTACCATAGTTAGTGTATGATGAATACCAATCAAAACCATTAAAGGATATGAGGCACCAATCACGAAACCACCTAATCCTAAGGGCAACCCAATCAACCATTGGACAACATCTACCATGCCTAACTCAACGGTATGCAAAATTGGGCCAATTCCGAGAATCATGATTAAAAAAGTAATTAACATAGTCATAAAAGGTGTAAAAATTTGATCGAGAATATTCGGCATCTTTTTTCGGAAAAAAAGTTCAATCTTTGCGCCAATTATACCAGCAGCAATTGCACTTAAAACGGACCCTTGTGCACCGACAACTGGGATAAAGCCAAAAGCCATAATAGCTTTCACGCCAGAATCTGGTGTTGCAACTGCATAAGCGTTTGGTAAAATGGGTGATACCATCATTAAACCAATAACAATCCCGATTACAGGCGTCGCATTAAATGCTTTAAAGGTAGACCAAACAATCAAAGCTGGCAAAAAAGCAAAGACGGTATCTGTAATGACAGAGACAATTTGTTGAAAGCTTTCAGGAATATTGGCTACACTTGCTCCGAATAATTGTAAAAAAGTGTCGTTAAAAATAACACCTTTTAACCCTAGGAACAATCCTGTTGCTGCAATTACTGGAACAATTGGAATGAATATTTCACTTAAAATGCGCATTGTTTTGCGCATGCCCGTTTCATTATTTTTTAAAATTGCTGTTTGCTCTGCTTTTGACACAACATTGATTCCAAGTTTTTCTATTTCATCATACACTTTAGTCACAATACCAGTTCCTAAAATCACTTGGTATTGACCACCATTATAAAAAACACCCTTGACTAAATCAATTTTTTCTAGTTGTTTACCATCTACTTGTTCATGGTCCTTCAAAATAAAACGTAACCGCGTTTGACAATGGGTGACCGATATAATGTTATCCATACCGATTAATTGAATAATGTCTTTGGCTGCCTGCTGATAATTTTCTGCCATGTTATACTCCTCCTAGCTACTCATTTATAGTAATCAATAGTCCTTGATAGCTTTTTAATAATGTTCCCTGCTGAACTAATTGCTCTCGTTCTTCAGACTGTGTATCAAAAATAACTGTGCCATTAACTAAATAATGAGGGATTGGAACCGCCTCACCAAAATTAAAAAAGGCGTAAATTGTTTTTTCATTTAATTTGCGTTTATAAGCAATAACATTATCTGGAAGATTTGATAGTCCCTCAAATGTTCCATAAAGTAAGATGTCTGTATAGGGACTCTTTTGACGAAATGCAATCATCCGCTTATAGAAATGAAAAATACTTTGACTATTTTTTATTTCTGCTTCGGCATTGATTTCTTTATGATTATCCACCATTCCTAACCAAGGCTTGACGCTTGAAAAACCGCCATACATAGAATCATTCCATGGAAAAGGCGTGCGGGCATTGTCTCGACTACGCAAATTGACAAGTGACAAGGCTTCTTTGGGCGTAAATCCTTCTTTTATTGCTCGATAGTATTGATCAATGCTAGAAATATCATCGAATTCATCAATCGAACCCCTTTCAAAATTGGTCATTCCTAATTCTTGTCCTTGGTAAATAAAAGGCGTGCCCCTTAAAAAGAAATACATGGCGCCGAATGTTTTAACCGCATTTGGCTGTTGAGCCTGTTCTTTTAAATATTTCGTTGTCGCTCGAGGTTGATCATGATTTTCAATAAAATTTGCACTCCAACCAGCCTCTTGCATGGCTTCTTGCTGTTTGAAAATTAATGTGCGTAAATCATTCCAAGACCAATCGATTCTATAAAACCATTCGCTTCCTGATTTCACATCCAAATCAGCCCATTTAAAGTCAAAAATCATGTCGAAATACCCTGTTTCTCCAATAAATTCTGATAAATTTGGATAATTGACGCCGGCCGCTTCAGCAACTGTGACAATATCAAAACCAGCAAAAGCTTTTTCTTTTAACTCGTTCAGAAAGTCACTCATTCCTGGCATGTTTCTACTAGCTTTTGTTACTTTGGCTAATTGATCTGCCCCATCAGCAGGTAAGTTTGTCCAAGTCAAATCTTTCTTAATAAAATTAATCGCATCTACACGAAAACCAGCAATTCCTTTGTTTAACCAAAAACGAATCATTTGATAGATTTCTTTGCGTAGTTCAGGATTTTCCCAATTTAAATCCGGCTGTTTTTTATGAAAGGCATGAAAGTAGTAGGCATCTTCCCCAGGTAATTTTTCCCAAACACTACCACCGAAGTTAGACCGCCAATTTGTAGGTGCTTCTCGTCCTTCTTTTATAATATAAAAGTCTCGAAAACGACTTTGAGGATTTTTTAAAACATCTTGAAACCAAGCATGTTCATCAGATGTATGGTTTACCACCAAATCTAAAATAACTTTTATGTTTCGTTTTTTTGCTTCTTCAATGAGTTCATCGAAGTCTGCCATTGTACCAAAATCGCTAGAAATACCATAATAGTCTGAAATATCATATCCATTGTCAGCCATTGGCGACGGGTACATTGGACTCAGCCAAATCAGCGTAATTCCTAAATTTTCTAAGTAATCCAGTTTTTGAATAATGCCTTGTAAATCACCGATTCCGTCATTATTACTATCCGAAAAGCTACATGGATAAATTTGATAGGCCACTTCTTTTTGCCACCAATTTCTGTTCATTCTGGTTCTCCTCACTCTTAAACTAGTCCTGTTAATTTTTTTCTGTAACCGTTTTTACATTTTGTATGATACTCGTTTTTGCGTAATATGTCAAACGTTTATCATAAATAAATGTAAATTATAATATCCTTTTGATTTAAATAGATTTATATATGTTATACGTTTGACTTTTTTCTGATTTGTTTATACTATTAGACTAACTACTATTTTCTAATAAAGGAGACATTACTTATGTCAAGCATCATGAACCAATGGACTGATGAATTACGTTATGCGCCTTATTCTTCTTGGACATCTGCTCACCTCGAAAATCTAACTTCTATTATCGCGCAATCTAGTTGGCGTTTTAAGTATCATATTCAACCACAGACAGGACTACTAAATGATCCCAACGGTTTTTCGTATTTCAATAACCAGTGGCATTTATTTTATCAAGCGTTTCCTTTCGGGAGTGTTCACGGACTAAAAAGTTGGGCCCACTTAACTTCCTCCGACTTAATTCACTGGGAGTATGAAGGAATTGCCCTTTATCCCGACTCTGAATATGATTCTCATGGCGTCTATTCAGGTTCAGCTTTACCAATAGATAACCAACTATGTTTATTTTATACAGGGAATGTTCGTGATCAAACTTGGCAACGATTTGCATATCAAAATATTGCATGGCTGAATTCTTTAGGTGCGATCACAAAGGAATCAACACCATTCCTACCAATTGACCCCAATTATTCTTCCCATTTTCGTGATCCGATGGTATTTCCTTATCAAGAAGGACTTGTTTTATTAATTGGTGCTAGTGATTTAAATAGACAAGGAAAAATTGTGGTCTATTTTTCTAAAGATCGAAACGTACACAATTTTCATCAACTTGGCGAATTGACGTTCACCGACCAAGAATTAGGCTACATGGTTGAATGCCCCAATTTGGTATTTATTGATGGCCAGCCTGTCTTATTATTTTGCCCACAAGGTCTATCTCCATCTGTAAAAAGTTATCAGAATATCTATCCGAATATGTACACATTGGCCGAAACGTTTGATTTGGAGAATCTTTCTTTAGTTCAGGCTGGGCCTTTTGAAAATTTAGATGAAGGGTTTGATGTCTACGCTACTCAAGCCTTTAATGCGCCAGATGGTCGTGCACTTGCGGTCAGTTGGATTGGGTTGCCAGAAATCACTTACCCAAGTGATGTGGAGGGTTGGGCAAATGGCTTAAGTCTGATTAAAGAACTCACAATTCACAACGGGAAACTATTTCAATATCCAGTTTCTGAAACAGAAATGCTTCGTCAATCCGCTACTACTTTATCAAATGGCTGCCATTTTTTATCTACTGCTTCTTTTGAATTAGAAGTGGATATTCCCAAAAATGAGATTGCTTTTATTCGGCTTTTAGCGAACGAAACGGGTTCAAAAGGACTTTTAATTACAATTGATACGATTCATGGTAAAATAACCCTTGATCGAACATTTGCTGGCCAACCTTTTGCTGAAAAGTATGGCACAATTCGTGAAACTAAAATTAGGAAAAATAAGTCAGTTCAGTTAACTATTTTTGTTGATTGCTCTGTTGCAGAAATCTATGTAAATAAAGGTGAAAAAACGATGACTGGTCGCTTCTTTCCAGATAAAGCGCAACGGTATCTTCATCTATCCAAGACGGCAAAAGCTTGTTTTTATGAGCTGGAAAATACGAATAATTAGGAATGATGGTGAATTTTAATGGTGGTTAAATTAACGGATGTAGCAAAGCTTGCTGGTGTGAGCCCGACAACGGTGAGCCGCGTGATTAATAATTATGGTTATCTTAGTCAAAAAACAATTGATAAAGTTCATCAAGCGATGGAAGAATTAAATTATCAACCCAATGGATTAGCCAGAAGCCTCCAAGGAAAAAGTACGCAGCTGATTGGTTTAGTCTTCCCTTCTGTTAGTCATCCATTTTTTGGTGAATTAATTGAAACACTGGAAAGAAAGCTTTTTGTTCAAGGATATAAAGTGATTTTATGTGATAGTGAAAAAGATCCAGAAAAAGAGCGCACCTATTTACGAATGCTCGCTGCAAATAAAGTGGACGGTGTAATCACTGGTAGCCATAACTTAGCTATTAACGAATATGAAAATGTTTCACTACCTATTGTTTCCTTTGACCGTTTCTTGGCACCTGGCATTCCAATTGTCTCTTCGCAAAACTTTCAAGGTGGCCAAAAAGCCACTGAAGCCTTATTTGCAAGTGGTGCACAAAAGATTGCAATTATTACTGGTGCTAATAACACAGGCGCACCTAGCGATTATCGATTGGCTGGTTATAAACAAACGATGGAAAAATATGGCGCAGAAAAAACGATTCTACAAATTGATAATGGAACCTCTACAACATTAAAAAATCTAGAAATCGAACGTTTGCTTCAAAATAAAACTGTAGACGGCATCTTTTGTACAGATGATTTGACAGCAATTACAGTTATGAATATTGCTCAAAAATTGAAGATATCCATTCCTGAAGAATTAAAAGTAATTGGTTATGATGGGACAAAATTAATCAAAAGAATTGCCCCACAACTATCAACCATTGTTCAGCCAATCGACGAGATGTGTGACGTTATGATTGACTTACTGCTTCGTAGAATGAAGGATCCTGATGTTGCACTCGAGGAAAATTATCCTATTCCGATTCAGCTATCATTGTCTGAATCCTGTTAAAAAAGACACCTGAAAAGGTGTCTTTTTTTATTAATGACTTTAGTCAGTTGAAATCTCTAAAGAGATTTCGACAAAAAAACCACGCGTACTGCGCGTGGAGCTCAGAGCTTTAGCGATAAAAACTCCTTTCGATATAATAGATAAAGGCTACCAACCGTTATCTAATCGAAAGGAGTTTTTGTATGTCGAACGACGATAAAAGTTTAGCACATACTCGTTGGAATTGTAAGTACCATCTTGTATTTACACCAAAATATAGAAGAAAAGTAATCTATGGTCAGTTAAGGCAGGATATTGGAAAAATACTGAGAAAATTGTGTGAAATGAAAGAAGTCGAAATCATTGAAGCTCATGCAATGCCTGACCATATCCATATGTTGGTAAGAATCCCGCCGAAGTTGAGTGTATCAGGATTCATGGGTTTCTTAAAAGGAAGAAGTGCAGTAATCATTCATGAACGTCATGCGAATTTAAAATATAATTATGGGAATAGATCATTTTGGTCAAAAGGCTATTATGTGAGCACTGTAGGTCTGAACCAAAAAACGATAGCTAAGTATATACGAGAACAAGAAGCAGAAGATCGAGTAAGGGATAGTATAAACAAAAGAGAGTATAGAGATCCATTTAGTAAGTAACAACTAGATAAGAATAGAATGGTAGCGGTTGGCGGTCTCTAAAAAAAGCTCCCTTAAAGGGAGCAGCAGGTAGCGAGCCCTTCTAGGGCTATTAAAAAGCCACCCGCTATGCGGGTGGATATTTACTCTTAATTCCTCATTTGCCCATTTTCCCTTAATTCCAAAGCACAGAGATTAAATAATACAACAACATGATCCCTACAAATACACCGAGCATTAGTAAAACATACCACCAATTTTTGGCGCTATAGGTTTCATTTTTATCTTTTTCGGTTCGTTTCCCGGCAGCCCATTTCCATAAATCGTAATTATTCATCTCTCTCACCACCTTTAATGGGTTTATTAACTTAAGCCTAACACGGAACGACAAAACTTGAAAACAAAAGGATCACCCGCTTATGCCAACGGATGATCCTTTTTGGTCATTATTCTTCTGGTAACCCATTATTTTTAATCACTGATTGGTACCAATAAAAACTATCTTTTTTAATACGTCGTAAATCTTTTAACTCATGGTCTTCACGATTGACGTAAATAAAACCGTAGCGTTTTTTGAATCCTTGATGAGAACTTAAAATATCCATGACCGACCAAGGGCAATAGCCAAACAACTCAACACCGTCAGAAATAGCCGCATGACAAGCAGCAATATGGTCATGCAAATACGCAATTCGATAGTCATCATGAACTTTTCCGTCCTCTGTTAGGTGATCTGGTGTGCCTAAGCCGTTTTCTGTAATGATTAACGGTAAACGGTATTGACGATAATAATCATTTAAAACTAAACGTAGACCAGTTGGATCAATTTGGGCACCATACTTAGAGGTTTTTAAATGTTGATTTTTTTCGATTTTAAAATAACCGTATAGATCAAAATCAATGTCCTTTTCTTTCGTACCCAATGGGTGTTGCTCATCTGTCGGTAAATAGCTAGCAACTAACGTCCGATAATAATTAAGGGCGATAAAATCTGGTTTAGCGGCTTTCAGAATTGCTTGATCTTCTGGCTGTGTTTCGGGATAAATGCCGCATTTGGTTAAATACTCTTGATAGTAACCAGGGTATTCGCCAAAACAATACATTTCTAGAGCATAATTTGTTTTAAAGTTATCATTCATACGAGCTGCCCAAACATCCTCAGGTTTATTGGAACTAGGATAAGTCATCGTTGAGGAAACAGAGGGACCGACTTTTCCCCCAGCGACCAATTGGTGACAATCATTCGTCGCTAGCGCATGGGCAACAAACATATGGTAATCCATTTGTGCACGAATTTTTTCAGTATTTTCTGGTGCAACATCGTACATATTCATTCGTTCATCGACACGAATCATTAAGTTTTGTTCGTTCGTAACTTGCCAATTTTTGACTCGATCACCAAACGCTTGATAACAGACTTGCGCATAGCGTTGAAATGCGGAAACGCAGCGACGATCCGCCCAACCATTGTATTTTTCCACCAACGCAAAAGGTAAATCAAAATGATAAAGTGTGACAAACGGCAAAATATCGTTTTCTAAAAGTGTATCAATGACGGCATTATAAAAATCGATGCCGGCTTGATTGATTTCGCCATCACCTGTTGGAATGATTCGTGCCCATGAAAGAGAAAAACGATAGGTTTTTAAGCCTAATTCTTTCATTAACGCAATGTCCTCTTTGAAATGATGGTAAAAATCGCTGGCGACTTTCGTATCTGCTTGAACAGCTGACTTTTTAAAAGAATTATAATCAGCTACTGTTAGGCCTTTGCCGTCCTCATTCCAAGCGCCCTCAATTTGAAAAGCGGAGGAAGAAGCGCCCCATAAAAAATCGTTCTTAAATTGTTTAACCATTAGTTTTGCTCCTTTACTTGCATGAAAAATAAATTTGTTTGTGGTGTAATCTCTGTTTGTTTGGTTGTCTCAATTATAGCCATTTCCGCAGTATTTGTTACGATGACTAAGACGGTTGGATCATAACCAGCAGCTTGGATGATTTGTTTATCAAAAGAGAGCAGTTTCTGTCCTAGTCTGACCCTTTCTCCTACTTTTACGAACGTTTCAAATCCCCGTCCTTTTAATTCGACGGTATTGATTCCAATGTGAAGGAGGATTTCAGCACCATTGTCTAACTTTAAGCCAATTGCATGATGAGTTGGATATAAAACCGTCACTTGCCCATTTCCTGGTGAAACAATTTGTTCCTCTGTCGGATAAATAGCTAGCGTTTTTCCCATTTGTTGAGAAGCAAAGACTTCATCGTTGATTTGGTCTAAAGATACGAGTTGTCCTTGAACAGGTGCTTGAATCCGTTGTTTTTCTTTGACGGTCGTTGCCTCGGTCTTTAAGCTGGGTTCTTGACGTGACTCGTCAATCGGTAAATCATTAAAGCCTAGAAAAATCGTTAATAGAAATGCACCAAAAAAAGCAATGCCACAACCTAATAAATAACAAATAAAGGCTTTGGTTCCTGCTTCTGCGTAAACTGGGATGGTCAAGAGTCCTTGGTTAGCGAAGGCTGTCCCGTAGGAACCGCCCCAGCCCATTAAGGCCCCACCTGCTGCTCCGCTAGCCACCGCATAAATCATCGGTTTTTTTAACCGCAAGTTTGCACCATAAATGGCTGGTTCTGTGATACCAAATAATGCAGTCACTGTTGCAGAGGCAGCAACAGCTTTCAAGTCTTTATTTTTTGTGCGGACAAACACGCCAAATGCGGCGCCCGCTTGAGAAAAGTTCGCTGCACCAGCAAACGCTAGCAAATTTTGCCGTCCTGTTCGAGCGACATCATTAATCCCAATTGGCACAAGTCCGCGGTGAGCCCCAAAAATGACTAAGACACACCAAATTCCGCCGATAAAACCGCCTAACAAGATGGGACTAAAATTCATTATATAATAATACAACCAATTCACGCCGTCACCTAAATAAATCCCTATCGGTCCAAATAATAATAAAGTGGCTGGAATCATTAAAAGTAATGATAGCGTAGGAACCATAATAATTTTTAGAACTTCTGGAATAACTTTTTCCAAAAAGCGTTGCACATAAGCTAAAATAAAAATTGCAAGAATAATTGGAATTACCGTGGAAACATAATTGGCTTTGGTCACATGTAATCCAAACAAGGTAACCGCTGATTTTTCAGTCATTAATGAAACGATGGTTGGATAACATAAGGTGGCACCAATTACCATGGCGATATATTCGTTTGTTTTGAAAACCTTAGCAGCTGAATAACCTAAAATAACTGGCATAAAATAAAAAAGTGCATCGGAAGCGGCGCTTAAAATAATATACGTATTCAAAGGTTTTAAATCGACCTGGTAAAAATTGTTTGCGACCATCACAGCGATGGCTATAATTCCTTTTAACATGCCTGAAGCGGCAATTGCTGGTACGACAGGTGTGAAAATCGCGGCAACAGTATTTAAAATTCGATTGCCTAATGAATTTTTTTCTTTTGTGGATGTTTTGGTCGTAAGTTGCTGAGCCAACAAAGGTTCTAGAGCATTATAGACATGCGCGACTTTATTGCCTAAAACCACTTGATACTGCCCGCCACTTTCAACAACAGAAATGACACCTTCTGTTTGTAGTAAGGCTTCTTTGTTCGCTTGTTTCGTATCTTTCAATACGAAACGCAATCGTGTATAACAATGTGTGACATCCACGATATTGTCTTTGCCACCTACGTCTTTCAAAATTTCTTTTGCTATTGCTTGGTAGTCCATGATGACCACTCCTTATCTATAAAATAACAGCTCAATAAAAAAGACCAAATCACACATGCACGTTTCAGCAAACACACTCAATATTTGCTCGTCGTGAATGTCCCTTTGATCTGATCTACGTAATAACTATGTTTCTCACGATAGAATAGCTGATTGAATTTATTTTTAATTTACCATTATTTAGAGGGATTATCAATGAATTAGGTAGACCACCTCAGTGTTTTGTTACTAAAATCAGCAGTGAAAATAGTAGTTTACTACATTCACTGCTGATTTATTTGATTACAAGACTGGGGACAACAAGCGTGAAAAGTTTTGCTTGAAGCGTAGCCAGTACCCTTGTTTTTTAATTATCTCGTCGGTTAGTAAGACACTTTTTTCTATATCTTCTTCAAAGACTTGCGCTAACATCCACGCAATGTCGGGATTGTAAATAAACGTACTTACCTCAAAATTCAATGAATAACTGCGAATATCTTGGTTTGTTGTCCCAACCATAGCTAATTCATCATCAATCACCATTGTTTTTGCATGAATAAACCCACTATCATAAATATAAATTTTAATGCCGCGTTTGTGTAAGTAATTCGCGTAATATTGTGTTGCGCGGTAAATAAAGGGATGGTCAGGCATACAAGGAATCATAATTCGCACGTCGACACCTGAACGAACCGCCACTAACAACGCATTAATCATACTATCGTCAGGGATTAAATACGGTGTTTGAATCCAGACACTCTTTTCTGCAGAAAAAATCATCCGAACAAACCCGCTTTTCAAAATTTCTTCTTCTGAATCAGGACCATCTGAAACAACTTGTAAGGACAAATGCTCCACTTCATGATCTTCTGGTAATTTAAAATATTTTTCATGATACGTCATACGTTCTTCAGGATATTTGACTGAAGCATTCCAATCCATGATAAATATCTCTTGTAATGAAAATACGGCCGTCCCGACCAAACGAATATGGGTATCTCGCCAGTAACCAAATTTTTCGGTGACATTCAAATATTGATCCCCAACATTGAACCCGCCGGTCCAGCCAATTTTCCCATCGATGACAACAATTTTTCGATGCAAGTGATAATTTAGACGTGTTTTACGGATCATATCGCGAGAAGTAATAAAGGGAGCTACTTTTCCTCCAGCGTCAACATAACGAGCAAAAAACTTTTTATTTGCACCGGGTGAACCCCAAGGATCGTAAATTAAGTAAACTTCCACGCCTTCATGCAACTTTTCGATTAATACATCTAAAAATTGATTGCCAATTGTGTCATTAAAAAACGCATAATACTCCACATGAACGGTTTCTTTCGCTGCACGAATATCTTCAAATAATGCTTGGAATTTTTCTTGGCCATCTGTAAATAATTGCAAACTATTTCTTTTGGCCAACGGTGATGCGTCCATATTCCGGAAATAACGATTTAAAACTTTCGCATCATAAAGTAAATCATAACGTTTATCGCGCCCTGCTTTTTTGTTATCAACGTCCACTTTTTCTTTAATTCGTTGAACCATTTGTTTTTCATCATCAGACAATTTAAAAACTTCTTGTCCATCGATACCTCGCCCACAGAATAAGTAAATAATAAAGCCGATACCAGGCAAGAAAATCAACGTCATCATCCATGCTAAAACGCTGGAAATACTACGAGGTTTTCTAAAAACAGTAATTAAGGCAGCAATAACGTTAATTACTAATAAAAATAACAAAATCCAAACAAAAATTTTCATCGCTTACCTCCTTCTTACTTCATACTAAGATTATATCAAATAACAGTTAAATTAGGCGAATAATATGAGCGAGTATTCAAAAAAGAATTCATTTCTATAAGTGTTTCGCCTTTGATTCTCAGTTTTTCTGTACTATAATGAGGGCTGGATGTAAAGATTTTGAAAAGAGGTACTTATTTTATGGTCGTTGATTTGAAAATGTTAGCTATGATTTTTATCATTAATTTTGCGTATATTACCTTAAATACTATTCGTTTTATGTTAACGATGAAAGGTTATCGGGTTATTGCACCGCTGGTTAGTATGGGTGAAATAACAATTTATGTCTTAGGGCTAAGTATGGTTCTGAATCGTTTAGACAATCCTTTAAATTTACTTGTTTATGCGCTTGGTTACGCTGTTGGCATTAGTGTAGGAATTAAAATCGAAGACTATTTGGCCTTGGGTTATATTATGGTATCGGTTATCCTCCCTTCTACTACTGAACAATTTCATTTACCAGAAACACTTCGTGAACACGGCTATGGTGTTACACAAAGTGTTGCCTACGGACGCGAAGGAGAACGAATGGTTTTAGAAATTCTTTCCCCAAGAAAAAACGAACGTACATTGTACAAATTAATCAATCAATTAGAGCCGAGAGCATTTATCATTTCCTATGAGCCTAAGTTCATTTCTGGTGGGTTTTGGACGAAAAAAGTTCGCAAAAGAAATGACGCCATTTCTCACTAAGAAGCGGCGTCATTTCTTGTTATTGATTTTTTAGTTTACATAATATAATTATCGTAACTTTAATTTATTCTAAGATAACTTAAAGAGTTCGTACCTAGTTGCTCAATCAATTGTTGCATAAAAACTAAGCGTTCGATGGCCGATCGGTTAGCAATTTTTTCATAATAAAATGCTAGAATATCCGACTGTGCTTCTAAAGGCTCGGCTTGTTCCGTTGCTACTGGTAAAAGGAGTTTTAAGTGGTCCTGGTCAATCGCAATCACTTGGGTCAAGTGCAAACTTTCTTGAAAAATATTAGGCACAGTACTGACTTTGCGGCCTCGCAGAGCTTGTTTAATGACTCTTCTCGCTTGTGAAAGATAGTATTCAGGATTTACGTCCCCTAGCAAGTCATATAAAGCGCTGAAGGCTTCTGGCAAGGGTTGCTCTTTGCCCAAGTAATCAAAATAACGAGGCATTGTTGGAACCTCTGTCTTTTCTTTTTCAAGCGTAATCATAGATAGTTGTGCCGAGGCCAATCTTTGTTTTTGATAAAATGAGGGGCCACCGCTCACGCCAAAAAAATAGTATTCCTCTTCTGGAAACACTTGTGGCCAAAAAGATTCAGCTAGCCAAAATAATTGCTCTGTTACAGTTCCTTGAAACTTAGGAAGTTCGTCTTCAGCCAAAGTCAAACTCGCAACTTCAGCTGCCGTATAAATAGGAAAATTCAAACGATATTGACGATTTTCCCGAATGATTAACTGACAATCAATCACTTCTGATAAAAATTGTTCTAACTTGGCTTCTGTTGCAAAGGCCGCTTTTAATTGTCTTAAAATGATTCTTTCTTCCCGATGTTCATACATAAAAGTAACAAGAGGGAAAAAAAGTGATTGGTTGAGCAAATGATTGTATTGTTTCGTTTGTTGCGGAGAATGATAGTAAATTGCTAAATCATTCATGTTAACGCCCCTTTACTATTGAAGCGCCTAAGCAACAAGGAATTTATCGCGTTGCTTAGGCGCTTACGGTTTTAGTTAAAGACTTCTGTTAATTGTGGTACTACTTGTTTTTTACGAGAAACAACGCCTGGTAAGAACGCACGATTGTTAACTAATGTTACATTGAACGCTGCTTCAATTTTGGCTTGTTCCGCACCAATCGCTAATAATTCAGAATCACTGTCTAGGATATTCGTAATAATTAAGACAAACAAGTCATAATTATTGGCTGCATTTTCTGCGGCCATAGCTGCTTCTAATTCAGCTTGACGATCTAAAACTTCTGCTAAATCGACGGTATTTACTTGAGCAACGCGAACTGTTTTGCCATTCATTGGGAAGCTCTTAGCATCTAAATCTAAAAGGACTTCAGCTGATTTATCGCTTAAATTTGTTCCTGCTTTTAATAAGTCAAGACCATAGCCTTCTAAATTAATTTCAGCAATATCAGCTAGGGCGTGCGCTGCATCGATGTCTTCTTGTGTGCAAGTTGGTGATTTAAATAATAATGTATCAGAAATAATCGCTGAGACCATCATACCAGCAATTTGAGCTGGAATTGTCACGTTATTTTCTTTAAACATTTTATAGATGATTGTACTGGTACACCCTACTGGTTCTGCACGATAATACAATGGATCTGCTGTTTCGAAGTTGGCAATCCGGTGATGATCCACTACTGCTAAAATGTTTACTTCAGCGATATCTGAAATGCTTTGTTGGAATTCGTTATGATCCACTAACATGACTTGGTTTGTTTCGCTAGCTGCTTCAGTGACAACACGTGGTGCTTCAATATTGAAGTAATCTAAGGCATATTGAGTTTCTTCACTTGGTGTTCCTAAAGCGACAGCTTCTGTCTCTTTTCCTAATTCTTTTTGTAAGTAAGCAAAACTAATTGCTGCTCCGATAGCATCTGTATCAGGATTTTGGTGTCCAAAAACTAAAATTTTTGACATAATACACACTCCTTGGTTTTGATTCACTCTTAATGATAACAAAAAATAGAAAAGAAACAACAAAAAAATTGTCTTCTTTTCTATTTTTTCGTTTGTTAACGTGCTAGATAACCTTGATAGTCCTCGACATGTAGTAGTTTTTTCGCATTTTCAACACGATCATTTTTAGGAGGTTCAATTCCTTCTAATGGATAAGGAATACCTAGTTCTTCCCATTTGTACTTGCCCATCGTATGGTAAGGAAGCACTTCAACTTTATCTACATTGTTTAATGTTTTTATGAAGGCATCCAGACGGATTAAATATTCGTCGTAATCACTACGTTGAGGCACCAATACGTGGCGAATCCAAACAGGTTTGTCAATTTCAGATAAATAGGTAGCCATCTCTAAAATATTATCATTTGATTGCGTTGTTAACAGTTTATGCTGCTCGTTATCAATATGTTTGATGTCGAATAAGAGTAAATCTGTGTACTTCATCAATTCATCAAATTGACTAATGAAGGGTTCTTCCCGAGTAAAAGGCTTGCCACACGTATCTAAGGTTGTATGAATGCCTTGTGCTTTGGCTTTTTTAAATAAATCGATTAAAAAGTCCATTTGCAATAGCGGCTCACCACCACTGACAGTGATACCACCCTTTTCGCCCCAATAAGAGCGAAAACGTAATGCTTCCTCTAATACTTCGTCAGTCGTCACCACACGACCACCGGAACCAATTTTCCAAGTATCTGGATTATGACAGAATTGACATCTCATGCGACACCCTTGTGTAAATACGATAAAACGGACACCTGGGCCATCAACGGTACCAAAATTTTCTGTTGAATGAATTCTACCTGTAACTGGTGTTGTCATAATGATCCCTCTTCTTTCAAACGAAAAGGATGACACGTTAAATGTCACCCTTTCAGTTAAATAATGTAAATGTTTTTTATAGTCTGTCGTGTGAAGTTCTTGAAATAACGTCTGCTTGTTGTTCAGGAGTTAAGTCACGGAATTTCACGGCATATCCAGATACACGGATAGTTAAGTTTGGATATTTTTCTGGATGTGCTTGTGCATCTAATAATAATTCGTTTGTAAATACGTTTACGTTTAAGTGGTAACCACCTTTATCGAAGTAGCCATCTAATACGTTACGTAAGTTGTTAATTCTTGTGTCGTCGTCTTTACCTAAACCATTAGGGTTGATGGTTTGTGTATTAGAAATACCATCTAAAGCGATTGTATATTCTAAACGAGCTGTTGAGTTTAATGAAGCTAACAAGCCATTTTTCTCACCTAAGAATTTACCGTCTTGATAACTTGGGTTCGCACCTGGTGCAAGAGGTTTGCCGGCACGACGTCCGTCAGGCGTGTTCCCTGTTGCTTTACCATAAACAACGTTTGAAGTGATTGTTAATAATGAAGTCGTTGGTTTAGAGTTACGGTATGTGTGTTGACGTTTAATTTGTGTCATAAAGTAATCTAAAATCCAGTTAGCCATTGCATCGGCTTCTTCGTTATCGTTTCCGTATGTTGGGAATTCTTTTGTTGGTACATAATCAATTGCCATACCATCTTCGTCACGGATTACTTCTACTTCACCGTGTTTAATTGCCATGATACTATCAGTCGCATGAGAGATTCCGGCAATACCAGTTGCGAATGTCCGTTGTAAATCAGTATCCATTAAAGCTAATTGTGGTGCTTCATATGCATATTTATCATGCATGTAATGAATAATGTTTAATGTGTTAACGTACAATTCAGCTAACCAGTCTAAGATGTCTTTATAGCGTTCCATGAATTCGTGGTAATCTAATTTGTCACCAGTCATTGGACGATATTTTGGTGCTACTTGCATTTTAGTTTTTTCGTCGACCCCGCCGTTAATTGCATAAAGAACAGCTTTCGCTAAGTTCGCACGAGCGCCGAAGAATTGCATATCTTTACCCATAACTGTTGCAGAAACACAACATGCGATTGCACAGTCGTCAGAACCCCAGTTTTCACGTAATAAGTCATCGTTTTCAAATTGGATAGATGAGCTTTCTTTCGCGATTTTAGCTGCATATGTTCTGAAGCCTTCTGGTAAGTGAGAAGAATACAATACAGTTAAGTTCGGTTCTGGAGATGGTCCCATGTTTGTTAAGGTGTGTAAGATACGGAAGTCATTTTTGGTAACTAATGAACGACCGTCAATACCCATACCAGCAATAGATAATGTTGCCCAAATTGGATAACCAGAGAATAATTGGTTGTATTCTGGTGTCCGTGCAAATTTAACCATACGTAATTTCATGATTAAATGGTCAATCATTTCTTGTGCTTCGAATTCAGTGATTAAACCAGCTTCTAAGTCACGTTGGATATAGATATCTAAGAATGCTGAGATACGACCAATTGACATTGCCGCACCATTTTGAGATTTAATGGCACCTAGGTAACCAAAGTATAACCATTGGATTGCTTCTTGCGCATTTGCAGCAGGACGAGAAATATCGAAACCATAAGAAGCAGCCATTTGTTTTAAGTCATTTAACGCACGGTATTGTTCAGAAATTTCTTCACGTAAGCGAATAACATCGTCTGTCATTTCTTTGTTACCAGTGTTATCATGATCTTTTTTCTTTTGTTCCATTAAGTAGTCGATACCGTATAATGCGATACGACGATAGTCACCGATAATACGGCCACGGCCATAAGCATCTGGAAGACCAGTAATGATTTTGTTTTTACGTGCTAAACGCATTTCAGCTGTGTAGGCATCAAAAACACCTTGGTTATGTGTTTTTCTGTATTCTGTGAAGATTTTTGTCATTTCTTCGTCAGTTTCATAACCATTTGAAACTAAGGCATTGTTCGCCATTTTAATACCACCGAATGGCATAAATGCTTGTTTTAATGGTACATCTGTTTGTAAACCGACAATTTTTTCTTCTTCTTTGATTAAGTAACCAGGTTCATGTGACGTAATAGTTGCTGGGATATCGCTATCCATGTCATAAACGCCATTTTTTTCATGTTGGATTTCAAATAATTCTTGTAGTTTTGTCCATAATTTGTCAGTGCTCGGAGCGATTGGTTCTAAGAAACTGTCGTCGCCTTTGTACTCTGTGTAGTTGTTTTGAATAAAATCACGAGTGTCAACGCTTGTTCTCCATTTGTCGCCTTTAAAGCCTTCCCATTGTTTCATGAAGTGTTTGCCTCCTTAGTTAACTGCTACTTGATTGTATGTAACAGCTTTATGTGATTAGTATAACACATAACCTTTTAGATGCAAGCGTTTTTTTATTATTTATTGCACTTTCTTAATAAATAAATGGGGATCAAAGATTCTAAATGCTGATATATAAACATTTATACTTGTGAAAATAAGAACGATTTATAGTTGTTATCACTTGTGAAAAATGTACTTCTGTATTAAAAACAGCAGCCATCTGTATTAATACAGATGGCTGCTGTGGAGATATTTATAACACAGTTTAGTTTGTTTGTTCTTCTTCAATCACTGCAGAATGCATCTCGTGGACTTCCATTACTTGGCCATCTTTTTGTTCATCGATGACAAAGGAACCGTTGGATGTTCGTTCACTGATTGGATAATTTTTCGACTGAATAACTTCTTGTGTGCCTTTTTGCGTAGTGACTAATAAATCTAAATCGGTGCTTTCAGACATAAAGACAACACGATGTGGATTTTTCTTCAATTCTCGTAAGACCATTAATCCACGTTTTGCTCGTCCTAATTGTGTTAATTCTTGGGCTAACATGCGTTTAACACCGCCACGTTGGGTAACAATGACAATCGGTGTATCCCCTTCAGAATGAACCAGTAAACCATTAACGACATAATCGTCTTCTTTGAGGTTCATTGATTTAACTCCAGCCGCTTTACTACCCACGACTGGTACTTCATATAATGGATAACGTAAGCCAAAACCGCGATTGCTAACGAGGAAAACATCCAATAAGTCTTGATCATTTGTTAAATAAACATTGGTAATTTCATCTTGGTCTGATTTTAATTTCATACAAGATGTCGGGCGGCTCTTATACGTGCGCCAAGGCTCAAAATCAGCCATTTTGGTTTGTTTAATCATGCCAGCTTTTGTAATGAAAACAAAGGTTTTTGTCGGACTTAACTCTTTATAAGGATATACAGCAATAATCGATTCATCGATAGCAAGATTTAAAATGGTTTGAGAAATATGTTCGCCAATTTCTTTCCAGCGTAAATCTGGCAACTCATGGACGGGGCGATAGATCATATTCCCTTTATTTGTTACTAGTAAAAGATGATCTAATGTATTGACTTCGCCAGCATATAGTAAAAAGTCGCCTTCTTTCATGCCGATTTCTTCTGGTTTTGATGCTGTATAAGAACGAATACTACTCCGCTTGATATAGCCTTCGTGCGTCACGGTTACGACCACGTCTTCCTGCGCAACTAACACAGCTGTTTCAATCTTGATTTCTTGGATTTCCTCTTCAATTTGAGTTAAGCGCGGATTGCCATATTGCTTTTTAACTTCGCGAAGTTCTTTTTTCATGACTGAGAATAGTTCTTTTTCATTGTTTAAAATGTTCAATAGCTCAGCAATTTGTTGTTCCAAAGTTTTCGCTTCTTCTTGTAAATCAGTAATATCTGTATTGGTTAAACGGTATAGCTGTAAAGTGACGATTGCTTCTGCTTGTTCTTCAGTAAACGCGTAGTCGGATACTAAGTTCTTCTTCGCATCTTTTTTATCTTTACTGCCACGGATTGTTGCAATCACTTTATCTAAGATAGACAATGCTTTAATTAAACCAGCAACAATGTGCTCACGTTTGCGAGCTTTGTCCAACTCAAATTGACAACGGTTAATGATAACTGATTTGCGGTGCGTAATGTAACTTTCTAAAATCCGTTTTAGGCCCACTTGTTGCGGGGTCATGTTGTCGATGGCTACCATGTTAAAGTTGTAATTGATTTGTAATTCAGTATTTTTAAACAGATAATTTAAAATACCTTCTGCATTGACATCTTTTTTTAGTTCAACAACAATTTGCAAGCCAGTTCGGTCACTTTCGTCACGAACTTCGGCAATGCCGTCTACTTTTTTATTTAAACGGATTTCATCCATCTTCTTCACTAGCGTTGCTTTATTGACTTCGTAAGGAATTTCAGAAATAACAATTTGTTGTTTGCCGCCT
Organism: Enterococcus sp. AZ129; assembly: GCF_051714505.1. Classification (NCBI taxonomy): domain Bacteria; kingdom Bacillati; phylum Bacillota; class Bacilli; order Lactobacillales; family Enterococcaceae; genus Enterococcus; species Enterococcus sp. AZ129. Next base: position 1,429,438 of record NZ_JBIORY010000001.1, read on the forward strand.
TTTAAAGGCTCAATCTTTGTCTTCGCACGTAAAATTACTTTACCACGGCCGGTTTCGTAGGCTTTTTTAATTTCTGCTTTTCCTTGTAGAATCCCACCTGTTGGGAAATCTGGTCCTGGAATGTATTCCATTAATTTCTCTAAACTTGCATTAGGATGATCAATTAAATACACAGTTCCATCAATGATTTCCGCTAAATTATGCGTAGGAATTTCTGTTGCATAGCCTGCTGAAATTCCCGTTGAGCCGTTTACCAATAAATTAGGATATTTGGCTGGTAAAACAGTGGGTTCTTTTTCTGTATCGTCAAAATTCCAGACGAAATCGACGGTATTTTTGTCGATATCTTTTAACAACTCACCACTTAACTGTGATAAACGAGCTTCTGTATAACGCATCGCCGCTGGTGGGTCGCCATCCATACTTCCGTTGTTTCCGTGCATTTCAATTAGTACTTCCCGTAATTTCCAGTCTTGACTTAGACGGACCATCGCTTCATAAATACTACTGTCGCCATGGGGATGATAATTCCCCATAATGTTTCCGACAGATTTTGCTGATTTACGAAAGCCTTTATCAAAGGTATTGCCGTCTTTATTCATTGAAAAGAGAATGCGGCGTTGTACTGGTTTTAGCCCATCTCGAATATCTGGTAGGGCCCGTTCTTGAATGATGTATTTGGAATATCTTCCAAAACGATCGCCCATTACTTCTTCAAGGGTTAATTCTTGAACTTCTTGGCGTTTTTCCAAAATTGTCACTCCCTACTCTATGTCAAACAAACTGATTTCAGTGTCATCGGTTTGTTCTGCTTCTTTTGTTTTTTCCGCATCTAAAAGACTTTCTCCTGTTGGTGCAGAAGTGTCTTCTTCTGAACGATCTAAAATACTGCCATCTTCTTCCAATGTAAATTGAACATGTTGTTCAATCCATTTTCGACGAGGTTCGACTTTGTCGCCCATTAATGTGGTCACACGGCGTTCTGCTTGAGCTGCATCATCAATCCGAACACGAATTAAGGTTCTAGTTTCAGGATCCATCGTTGTTTCCCAAAGTTGTTCTGCATTCATTTCCCCCAGACCTTTATAGCGTTGGAGCATATAGCCTTTACCAACTTTATCAATCACTTCTGCCAATTCACCATCGGTCCAAGCATACTCAATGACTGATTTTTTTCCAGTTCCTTTAGAGACTTTATAAAGTGGTGGTAAGGCAATGTAGACTTTGCCGGCTTCAATTAATGGTTTCATATAACGATAGAAGAACGTTAATAGCAACACTTGAATATGGGCACCATCGGTATCCGCATCGGTCATGATGATGATTTTATCATAATTACAATCTTCAATTGAAAATTCAGGACCGACGCCTGCGCCAATTGTATAGATCATAGTATTGATTTCTTCGTTTTTCAAGATGTCTTGCATTTTCGCTTTTTCCGTATTAATGACTTTTCCTCGTAGCGGTAAAATGGCTTGAAACTTCCGGTCGCGTCCTTGTTTTGCTGAGCCACCGGCCGAGTCTCCTTCGACAAGATATAGTTCATTTTTCTTAGGATTTCTAGATTGAGCCGGTGTTAATTTTCCAGAAAGTAACGATTCACCTTTTTTCCGTTTTTTACCGTTCCGGCTTTCTTCACGAGCTTTGCGAGCCGCTTCACGGGCTTCACGGGCTTTAATCGCTTTCCGAATTAATGATTGACTCATTTCACTGTTTTCTTGTAAATAGAAGCCCATTTGTTCGCCTACGACGTTATCGACAACGGTTCTTGCTAAAGGTGTACCTAATTTCCCTTTGGTTTGGCCCTCGAACTGTAGTAAGTTTTCTGGTACTCGAATAGAAAGGACGGCTGCTAAGCCTTCGCGGAAGTCGCTACCTTCTAAATTTTTATCTTTTTCTTTTAATAGTCCCACTTTCCGTGCATATTCATTGTACGCCTTTGTCATTGACGTTTTCATACCGACTTCGTGGGTACCGCCATCTTTTGTGCGGACATTGTTAACGAAAGATAAAACATTTTCAGAATAGCCGTCGTTGTATTGATAGGCTAATTCAACTTCAATACCTTCTTTGGCTCCTGAAAAATAAACAACGGGTGTTAATGTATCTTTTTCTTCATTTAGATAGGCAACAAATTCTTTAATGCCTTCTTCGTAGTGAAAGACTTCTTCTTTGGGTTCTTCCCCACGTTCATCTGTTAAAGTAATTTTGACGCCTTTTAATAAGAAAGCTGATTCTCTCAAACGTTCTGCTAAAATTTCGTAAGAAAAATTTGTCGTAGAGAAAATGGTGTCGTCAGGTAAAAAAGTAACGGAGGTGCCGTTGCGTTTTTTTGTTTTGCCGATTTTTTTTAAGGTACCAACTGGTTTACCGCCGTCCTCAAATCGTTCCATGTATTCTACGCCATCACGAACAATATGAACTTCTAACCACTTAGATAAGGCATTAACAACACTGGCACCCACCCCATGGAGTCCGCCTGAAGTTTTATAGCCACCTTGGCCAAACTTACCACCCGCATGTAAGACAGTAAAAATAACTTCTACTGTTGGGATACCAGAAGCATGCATCCCTGTTGGCATTCCGCGGCCAGAGTCTGCAACACAAATACTATTATCTTTTTGGATAGTTACGTTGATTTCATTCCCGTAGCCAGATAACGCTTCATCGACTGCGTTATCGACAATTTCATAGACTAAGTGATGGAGTCCACGGCTATCGGTTGAACCGATATACATACCAGGTCTTTTCCTCACTGCTTCCAATCCTTCTAGGACTTGGATAGAGGCATCATTGTACTCATTGTTAATTTTTTTAGCCAAAGAAAAAACTCCTTATACTTAGATTCTCGTTTAGTTAATAAGCGTACATTAACTATTTCTTAAAGAATTAGAAGAAGAGTGAGCGGGTTTCTTGCGTTTTCCGTTCGCTCCTTCTAAAACCATCATTACAATAATACTCTATCTGGGTCAAAAAAAAAAGAGCTTTCCGTTCAGGACGCTCTTTCTTTATAAAATTACACGTGTTTATTCAGCATCTGCCATTTTTGCCAATTCAATTTTAATACAACGGTTCATAATAACTTGACGACCTTCATTTAATAACAAGTTCGCTGCCTCTTCATTTTCCAAACCTAGTTGGGCCCAAAAGACAGGCGCTTCTGTTTTCAATGTTTCTGCGGCCACTTCTGGCAAAAATTCACTCCGCCGAAAGACGTCAACAATATCAATCTTTTCAGGAATCTCTGTTAATGCCCCATAAACCGTTTCGCCAAGCACCGTTTCACCTTTTAAAACTGGATTGACAGGTAACACACGATAGCCATGTTGCTGTAAAATTTCCGCAATTTTGTAACTCGTGCGGTCGGGCTTGTTACTCAAACCAACTACCGCAATATTTTTTGCTTGTTTTAAAATATCAAAAATTTGATTTTGACTTGGATTCTCAAATGTCATTCACTCAACCCCTTTTTTCGTTCTTATTTATTATAACGCTGAGTAAAGGGTTTTGGCAAAATTATTCTCTGACTGCCGGTAAAATAATTATTGACTTTGCCAATCTGCTGGATAGGTCACGTAGACAAAGCGGGCATCACCCGTCACTGAAAATTGAATTTTGCTACTTTTCGGGATTAAAATAATTTCGCCGGCTGTTGCAGAAATTTTACGTCCGTCAATCAGTATATCTAATTGTCCTGAAATAATATAATCAATTTCATCGTATTCTAGTGTCCAGTCGAAGGTGGTATCTTTCATCACCATTAAACCGCAACCAAGGCGCTGGCTTTCTTCTAAAGAAAACAGATCTTTTGTGTAAACAATGTCCGCTGGGTTGCCTGTATCTAAGCGGTCGTCTTCTGTTACGTCGATTTCGGGTAATTTGATGGACATAATCCCACTTGGATCCACTTGTTTAGTCGGCATTAATTTTTCTGTGACAATTTGTCGAACAAGCGTTTCAATCATTTCACGATTTAATTCTGTCATATTTACACCTCATTATTTCACTTCTGTTTCGGGTTTCCCTAGCATTCGATTTGCCATAAAGATAGCCACAAAAATGGCGGTAATCCCTCCAACTAATTTGCCAACAATCATTGGAAAAATCATTTCTTTTGCTACGCCTGCAGTAAAACCAAGGTGGTCACCTAAAACGAAAGAAGCCGAAACAGCAAAAGCGATATTAATAATTTTTCCTCGATTATCCATGTCTTTTAACATTTGGAACATGGGAATATTGTTAGCTAATGTAGCAACCATTCCTGCAGCCGCTACTTCATTCATTCCTAAAACTTTTCCTAGTTTCATCAATGGTTTATTAAAGACTTTCGTAATCACTGCTACTAAACAGAAAGCGCCAGCTAAAGTTAAAGCAATCCCGCCAACGACTTCAATTCCTTCAGTAACTGGTGCAATGCCAGGAATCACTGTAATTCCTAATAATAGTTGAATCGCCCCGACAACTAAACCAAAGATAGCGACAATCACTACGCCTTGACCAAAAATTTGGAAGCCTTTAATCATGCCCTTTGGCGCTAACCATAAACCTAAAATAATTAAAGCAGCAACAATAATAATTGGAATTAAGTTAGGAATAATCAATGACAATGGCATGCCAGCTGTTAAACCGCCTGCTAATAAACCAAAAGGAATTGTAATAATCCCGCTCAAAACACCTGTTGCTAAGAATTGTTGGTCGTCTTTTTGGATAATGCCAAGCGCTACTGGAATTGTAAAGACTAACGTTGGCCCCATCATTGCACCTAAGATTGCCCCCGCAAATAAACCAGCTTGTGGATCATTGGCTAATTGTTGCGCTAACGCAAAGCCCCCCATATCATTAGCCAATAAGGTTGTGGCAAACATTGCTGGATCAGCCCCTAGTAATTCATAGACAGGAACGACAATCGGACTTAAAAGATTGGCTAAGACAGGCGCTAAAGTGATAATCCCTACCATAGAAAGCGCTAGAGAACCCATAGCCATAATCCCTTCCTCAAATTGCTCCCCTAAACCTAGTTTGTTGCCAATACATTTATCGATTCCTCCAATAATCATGAAAAGAACCATAATATACATAATAATTTCATTAATGCTCATGTCTCGTCCTCCCTATTCTTCCTCTGTAGAATCAATGACACCAACAATCATTGCATCAATTGGGACATTCGGATCTTCTGCCGAAATACGGGCAGCATTGCCTTGACTAATTAACACTTTGTCCCCGACACCAGCTCCAGCGTTGTCAGCAGCAATTAAAAATCCTTGCTTTTCGTCCTCTTGATTCAAAATATCAACCATCATAAATTTCCAGCCATTTAATTTTTCATCTTTTCTTGTTGACCAAAGGCTACCAGTCACTTTTCCTAAAAGCATCGTTTTTCCTCCTTACGTCAGCAATTGATGTTTCCTAGCATAATCTTTCGCTAACGGGGTTAAATAGGCATTTTTACTTAAAGAAACACCTGCTTCTGTCATTCTTATCAATTGTTTTTCAGTAATGTAGGTTCGTTTGGTCTCCGCCAAAGAACGAAGTTGTTTTTGACAGGCCGCCTGAAACACAGCGTAATTTTCTGAATCATGATAAAAAATCAGCCCAAACTGTTGGCACATGTCCACGTTTTCCTGAATCGTTTGTTTCAAACGATACTTCAATCGTGAATTTTTAGTCACTGAAGGTATTGGGGTTAAAACCAATACCGGCTTACCTTCAAATAAGAATGCTAAGATGTTTTTGACTAATTCATCCGTTTCCTGTAAATGCGCAATCGCATTTACTTGGGAAATCGTTAGCCTCTTTACAACCAAGCCTCGTGCTAGCTTCTGCTCCTTGGTTACCCAATTTACATCAGGAAAACGAACAAACATTTCTTCAGGCAATGCTTCTTTTGCTTCTGCTAAAGCCACTGAATAAGACGACGACAGCAATTGTTGGCAAATTCGATCAGTAATCTGTTGAATCAAATTTTCCATTTCAGAAACGTTCATTGTCCTTCCTCCTTTTACTTAAGAATATAGCCACGAGCTCCTTTGGTTAAGCCGCAAGCGTTGGCTTCATCGTAGTCAATGTGCATGTACGTTGCAAATCGCGGACTGATTCGCACAACTACATCATCAAAGATTAACGGACGTGTGCCTTCCACTTTGACTTGCACAATTTGGCTATTGCTTACTTTATTTTTCAAGGCGTCTTCGGGTGTCATGTGAATATGACGTTTGGCAACAATTAAGCCGTGACTTAATGTCACAACTGCTGATCCGTTCATCAGCGTGACGCCTGGTGTCCCTTCTGTCTTGCCACTCTCTCTAACTGGGGCATTAATTCCTAAAATACGTGTATCCGTCATAGAAACTTCGACTTGTGATTCGCTACGTTCAGGGCCTAAAATAACCACATTTTGAAAAAGTCCTTTAGGTCCAGCAACCGTAATTCGTTCTTTACAAACAAACTGTCCAGGTTGTGATAAATCTTTCACTTTTGTTAGTTGATATCCCGGTCCAAATAATGCATCAATCTCTTGACGAGACAAATGAACATGTCGGCCAGAAGCTTCAACTTCAAAAGTATTTTGTTGTTGTTGCTGAATTCGTTTAACAACTTCTTCAACAATTTCATTCATTGAATCCAATTTGTTCATCTCCTAGTTTCGTGATATTTCAGCCATGGTGCTAATTAATTCTGTAGCCCAAGATTGAAAAAGGCCGAACAGTTGTGATTCTCCTTTTAACTGGAGAATAATTTTATCTAGTTGTAATTGAATTTCTTTTGAGGAATAGCGCCATTGTCTCTGTTGGTTAGTTAGAATAGTTACCTTTGATTCCAAAATGACTGGTTCCATTACAAGCGACTGTTCTAAAATAAATTTCTCTAACCACAGTTGTTGTTGTTCGAAATATAACCAACCTTCTGTTGATAACGCTTCATTCGTTAAGAAAGGCAAATACAATAGATGGCTTAAGTGCCGAATCTCATAAATTGTTTCTTTTGATAAATGTTCTTGTTTTTGTTTTTGTGAGGAGGCCTTCACTGAATGAACCTCAGAAAGCAATGGGTTTGTTGAAGAGAAGCTGCTATTAATCCGATGCTCGCGTAGATAGCTTTTGGCGGCAGGCGTCAGAAAACTGCCTACAGGAAACACAAAATCCGTGCCATCTTCTAGTTCTTTTTTAAGCCTTTTGTTGCGAAGCATATCTTCTGTAATAACTGTCATAACACCCCTCCTCAATGAAAGTTTAGGACAGAAGTAATGCACCTACCTCTGCCCCAAAAAATCAAAATTATAATTCAGTTGTTGCGTGTGGTAAAATAGCGTCTACTTCTGTATGTGGACGTGGAATTACATGGACAGATAATAATTCGCCAACACGTTCTGCTGCGGCAGCACCAGCATCTGTTGCTGCTTTTACAGCACCAACGTCACCGCGAACCATTACTGTAACTAAACCGCCACCGACTTGTTCTTTTCCAATTAAAGTAACGTTTGCCGCTTTCACCATTGCATCGGCTGCTTCAACAGCACCTACTAAACCACGAGTTTCAATCATTCCTAAAGCATTTGTACTTGACATTATAATTTCCTCCTAAGATGTATGTTTTATTTTTAAAAATTTGGGACAATTAGCAATTTGACTTAGGTCCCAAACCCTAAATCCAATAATTCATTTATTTTACTCTTACTCGCTCGTTTCTTGTTAGTTTAAGCGAGCTAAAACTTGAGCCACCACGGCATTTACTAGTTCTTCTTGATTGGTTGTTTCGCAAGAAGTAGCCACAGATGTGGTTGGTGTTTGACCAAATTCTTGACGAATCTCTTCTAAATCACGCACGCCATAAGCAACACGACGTAAATTGAACAGATTTTCAACTCCAATATTATCAGAAGTTGAGCTGCCACCAACTGCGCCACAACCAAGTGTTAATGCTGGCACTAAGTTAGTTGAAGCACCAATGCCGCCAAGTGTACCCGAGGTGTTAACAAGCAAACGAGAGACGGGTTTTCTTAAGCCAAATTCACGAATGACTTCTTTGTTTTCTGTGTGAATACCCATCGTATGACCCGCACCTTCACCTTTCAAAATTTCAATTGATAACGCGCAAGCTGCTTCCCAGTTTTCAACTGTATAGAAAGCAATAATCGGTGCCAATTTTTCTCTTGAAAATGGATATTTCAAGCCTACATGTGTTTCCTCGGCAACAATTAAGCGGCGATCTTTTGGAATAGATAAACCAACTAATGAAGCAATATGTTGAACGGAACGACCCACGATTTGCGGGTTCATTGTACCGTTTGGTCGTAAAATAAATTTAGCTAATTTGTCGGCTTCGGCTGGACTTAAGAAATACGCGCCCTGCTTAATTAACTCTTCTTTGACCGCTTCACGGTTGACAGTTTCAACAATAATTGATTGTTCCGATGCACAAATTGTACCGTTATCGAAAGTTTTTGAATCCATTATTTGTTTCACTGCATGAGGAACATTTGCGCTTCGTTCGATGTAGGCTGGTCCATTACCAGGCCCAACACCGATTGCTGGTGTTCCAGAAGAGTACGCGGCTTTAACCATTGCGTTTCCACCAGTAGCTAAAATTAAATTTGTTTCTTTATTTTTCATTAATTCGCTGGTCGCTTGCATGGTTGGCGTTTTGATGACCGAGACACAACCTTCTGGTGCCCCTGCAGCAATAGCCGCTTTTTGGATAATTTCCACTGTTTCAATAATCGATTTCAACGCATTGGGATGTGGTGAAAAAACAATGCTGTTGGCAGCTTTTAATGAAATTAATGCTTTGTAAATGACTGTTGATGTCGGGTTGGTAGAAGGAATTAATCCTGCAATCACACCAACTGGGACAGCAATTTCAGTGACTTTTTTGGCAGCATCATCATGGATCACACCAACTGTAGCTTTGTCCTTCATTTCGTCATATACTACTTTTGAAGCGAAAGCATTTTTGATGATTTTATCTTCATAGATACCAAATCCTGTTTCTTCATTGGCCATTTTCGCTAACTTTTCTCGTTGGTTAAACGTAGCCTCTGAAACTGCTTGGACAATCGCATCGATTTGTTTTTGCGAAAATGTTGCTAATACTTGTTGTGCCTCTTTGGCTTTTCTGATTAAATTTCTTGTTTCTTGGATGGAACGTAAGTCTTTATCTACTAATTCCACTCGTCTTCACTTTTTTCTATTTCAGCCATGATTGCTTGAATTAAAGCTTCTTTATTGGCAAATTTAATCTCACTTTTCTTTAAACTACTTAGGTTCATTTTGTAGGCTTGTTTGCGTAAATCAACCACGCGTTGTGTTTCTAATTTTTGGCGTGTGCCAGTGTGTTCTTCCAAATCTGGTGTTTCAATCTCTTCTTCAATTACTTCTACTTGTTCCATCGGTTCAGGTGCTGACTTAGGTTCTGGATCTGATAAAATCACTTCCGTTTGAGCATCAACCCGTGAGATCACATGATGAGCAATTAAACAATTTAATTCTTTAGCTACTTCCGTGCCTACTTCAACGGCAGCTTGGACCGCGGCAACGTCACCAATCAGTTCCACAGTTGTTAAACCGCCATTAATAATTTCAGCTTTTAACAAAGTAACGTCGGCGGCTTTCAATGCCGCATCGGCCACACTAATGGCACCTAAAAATCCTTTGACTTCGACCATTCCTAATGCTTTCATTCAAGTCACATCCTTAATAACTCAACGGATTGTCAGCGATATTTTGAATGACTTGTTCAAACGCACTGCAAGCAGCTTTACATGCAGATTGACTACCTGTCAATAAGGCGCCGCCAAAGTTCGTTTCAGAAGGTGGGCCATAAAAGACACCCATTTGAACATCGGCAGCTTTCATTGCTGCATCTAAGCCAACCATTGCTTCTAGCGGTGGAGCAATCAGATAAGCAATCGCTTCACCTTCAGGAATATTCGCTTGTTCAGATAAAAAGCTACCCGTTCTTGACACTACATGTGCAAAATAAACAATACTGTCATCTTCGTTAGCACTATAGAAGCTGGCTTCTTCTTCAATGACTTGCGTAATGACACTCAAGCCACTATTGACTTCGGCAGGACTCGGACCAGCAATAATGCCAATCACTTCACCGGCTAATTTGGTTGAAGCATTTGCTGCGCCAGCATACATACTTTTACCGTAAACTACAGTAACATCGGCGGCTTTGGTTGCTTCATCTAATGCAACATAAGTGACATCATCACAATCGGAAGTAACAATTCCTAATGAGCGATGTTCTGGTTTCAATGATAATTCTTTTGCTAATGCCGGATCGACATTGGGAATGACTTTCATACTTAGGACATTTGCGCCTAGACGATCATTTTTCATGAGAAATCCTCCTTTATTCAGCTTCTTTTAAATCAATACCAGATTTTTTCTTGTCTAACATTTTTTTGATAATTTCGGCAATGTAGGCCCCTGCTTCAACAGCCGGTGTCCCACCTTTGTGAATATTTGAAATAACTGTCCGCCGTGCTTCTGGCATACCGACAGTTGGTTTGTAGGCAATGTAGGCACTCATAGATTCTGCTGTTACTAAACCAGGACGTTCGCCAACTAGCAAGCAAACAACATCAGCGTCAGTGATTTCACCAATTTTATCCATTGCTGGCACACGACAATATTTAACAAAAACTACATTGTCGAAATCTAAGTTGTACATGTTTAATCCTTGTTTAATTGCTGGTAGGACTTCTTTAATATTCGCTTCGATAGCAGCTGAACTAAGGCCATCCCCTACGACCATTTGGATTTTGGCTTTTGGTGTCGTATTTTTCCGAATGATTTCACTATTTTCTTCATCAAATTGACGACCATAATCTGGACGTGTTAAATATTCATCTTTACTATTACAGATTGTTTTTGTAGAAATAAAATTCATTTCTTTTACCAAATCTTCGCTTACGTCTGAAAAGACTGCATCTTGTGCTGCCGCATGGTCCGCTCGGAAACGTAATGTTGAACTAGTCATATAACGCGTCCCTGCACGACCAACGCCTAAACGAGCTGGCGAGAAAGCTTTCATTTTTAATAGTGCTTCAGGATCTACGGCATTTTTCAATAGTAATTGTTTACGTAAATCTACTTCAGTAATGTCAGGAATTAGGCCTTCTTCAATTTCTGTCGTTTCAGTGACGTGTGTTGTGACTGGTTTTTCTTCAGCAGTCACAGTGGCAGTCGAAACCGCTTGATTGTCAGCGACCATTTCTGTTAAAATTCCGGCAATCATTTCTTTTAATTCTTTTTCGTTCATTTGTATTCTCACCTCGTTTATTTAATAAATACAGATGCATCGCCAGCGCGACTTGTTAATTTTCCGTTTTCCATTAAGCCCATTTTTTCCATCCATTCTTCAAATTCTTTAATTGGACGTAAGCCTAATGTTTCACGAATCGTCGCAGTTTCATGGAACCCAGTTGTTTGATAATTTAACATGACATCATCGCCATGAGGAATCCCCATGATATACGTACAACCAGCTGTTGCTAATAACATTGCTAAGTTTTCCATATCATTTTGATCAGCTTTCATATGGTTGGTGTAGCAGACATCACAGCCCATTGAAATTCCAGTTAATTTTCCCATGAAATGATCTTCTAAACCAGCGCGGATGACTTGTTTTGAATCGTAAAGATATTCTGGTCCAATAAAGCCGACAACGGTATTTACAATATACGGATCAAATTTTTTGGCTAAGCCATAACAACGCGCTTCCATTGTCACTTGGTCTGCGCCAAAGTTTGCTTCAGAAGAAAGTTCTGAGCCTTGACCTGTTTCAAAATACATCACATTAGGACCAGCTGCTTGACCACTGTGAAGCGCTAAATCTTGTGCTTCAGCTAAAATTTCTGCATTTAAACCAAATGCTGTGTTCCCTTTTTCTGAACCAGCGATGGATTGAAAGACTAAGCCAGTTGGCGCGCCTTGACGCATGGCTTCCATTTGTGTCGTTACGTGAGCAAGCACGCAAGTTTGTGTTGGAATTTCCCATTCGCTGCGGAACTCTTCAAATTTGTTTAAGATCCGTTTAACACTTTCTGTAGAATCATCAACAGGATTCAAACCAATTAACGCGTCACCGGCGCCATAAGAAAGACCTTCCATAACTGAAGCCATAATGCCATCGACATTATCGGTTGGATGGTTCGGCTGTAAACGATTTGAAAAAGTTCCGGGACGGCCAATCGTTGTGTTGGCGGTTTTTTCAATATTGATTTTTTTTGCGCCAACAATTAGATCCATGTTGGACATTAATTTACAGACAGCAGCAATCATTTCTGAAGTGAGTCCACGGGAAATTCGTTTGATATCAAAATCGGTTGTTTCCGAAGATAAGATAAATTCGCGTAATTCTGCGACTGTCCAATGTTTAATACTTTCAAAAATTCGCATATTGACTTGGTCAATAATAATGCGTGTCACTTCGTCTTCGTCATAATCAACAACGGGATTGTTAAACAAGTCATTTAAGGACAATTCCGATAAAACGACTTTCGCTGCCACGCGTTCTTCGGCTGAATTAGCAGCTACGCCAGCTAACTTGTCGCCAGACTTTTCTTCATTGGCTTTGGCTAAGACTTCTTTAACGGATGTAAATTGATAGACTTTGCCAAATAGTTTGGTTTTTAAAATCATCTTTGTGTCGCTCCTTTTTAATTAAATACTAAGGTCTTAACAATGACTGGAAGGACGGCTCCTTCTGCCACTGGTAAACCGATATCTACATAATCACCGTTTTCTACTTTGACCGAATCAAGACAGATAAACGGATAGTCTTTTGGCAGATGGGCACTTAAGGCATGCCCTAAAGCTTTCGCCATGTCTTCATCCACCATAACAATAATGGGAATTTGTTCAGCAACTAAACTAGCTAATCCTTCCACAATCCCTTGACCATAGCGTTGAATATCAGCAAATGTTGGATTGCTCATGCCTCTAATTGCTAGGGCAATCTGGGGCGTTTCTTCAATACGATGCCAATTGAGTTTTTCTTGGATTCGCTGGCCTAGTTCTGTCACAGTAAGGGTTTCATCCTCTTGCGCTAATTTTAGAATTGGGATATTTTTTACCGGCAAAATTTGCTCACGATAAGCGATCGTGCTTCCGCTAATTTCAGCAGTATGTGAACCTGCTCCGACGACCGTCGCTCGGATTGTTTCTGCGCTTTCTAAGACTTCTTTTTCCGAAAAAACCAGTGACTTTCTCAAGTATTTCCCTAAAAGTAAGCCGATGTCCCCATATTTAAAGAGATTCGTACTTGTCGTATTTAAGCAATCAGCCACACCACCAGAAAATGTTACAATTGGTAATTCCTCAGCTTTTCGTAGTGGATGGTTGGTTACTAATAACTGGTAGAACGGACTTTGTGTCCCCAAGCCAATGCTATTTTCTAACACGGCAACTAATTCCAAAATAATTGGCAGTAAGTTTTGTTCGGTGGCTTGGTCACCAAGGTGCAAGGTTAGCCCTTTTTTATTTATAATTTCTTGAATCTTCGGAGCTATATAGGTGATTTTTTGTTGTTGATCTAATTTAATTAAGCGTCCGCCAATGTCGAAACAAGCCGTATCAATCACTTCACCATCTTTAAAGACAGCTAAATTTGTCGTTCCCCCACCAATGTCTAAATTAACCACTGGTTTGCGTTTCGTTTCAGAATAAGTTTGAGCACCAGCGCCTTTCCCAGCAATGATACTTTCTAAATCAGGACCAGCCGTAGCAACGACAAAATCACCTGCATAGCCACTAAGTGCTCGTAGCACATTGTTGGCATTGCTTTTTCGAGCAGTTTCACCTGTGATAATTACCGCACCCATTTGAATATCTTGTTTATGAATGCCTGCTTGGCGATATTGCTCCGCTACAAACGCTTTGATAGGTTCTGCATCAATTTCTGATTGGTTAAGTAAGGGTGTAAAGATAATGTCACTTCGGTAAATGACTTTTTTATCAGAAATGCTGATACGTGGTACTGTAAACGCAGAGGCAAAATTTTCAACAGTTAATTCTGACAAGACTAATTGGGTTGTAGACGTCCCTAAATCAATCCCTACGGTTAAAAGTGTTTCCTTCGACATCGCCTGACTCGCCTCCTTTTGCATACAAAAAGGCACTTAAAGAATCGTTAGAAAATTTCTTTCTACTTTTCTTTAAGCGCCTTTGCTTAATCAATGAACAACATCACTGGTGTTCTGTTCGAAATAGAAACAGGTTTTAGTTCCCTGTTTATTGGATTCAATTGTAATTTTTCCTTTTAATTTATCTTTTACGTAGCTTTTGACAATCATCAAACCTAAACTGGTCTCGTTACTTTGATGAACGTCATAGCCTTTACCATTATCTGTAACAGTAATGGTAATCATTTTATTATCTAATGTTCCACTAAGTTTAACAACGCCACTTGTTTGTGGCTCAAATGCGTGATCAAAAATGTTTTGTAATAGTTCGTTGACAACAAGGGAAATGGTGACCATTTGTTCGCTAGAAACCATAATGGCTGGATCAACATCCATCATCATCTCAATGGGTTGTGCGCCTTGAAAAAGATGTCTAAAATTATACATCACTGCTTCCAATGTTTGCCGTAAAGCAACGTCATCTTTGACTTGTTTTGACAGCAATTCATGGGTGGCTGCAATCGCCATAATTCGATTGACACTTTCATGAAGGACTTTCTTTGCTTCGGGGCTTTGCGTTCGCCGTTCTTGAATACGCAATAAGGAAACCACCGATTGCAAGTTATTTTTAACACGATGATGAATTTCACGAATCGCAACAGATTTGGAAATAATTTCCGCTTCTTTTTCTTTAAATTCTGTATTGTCTTGAATAATCATAATCAGTTGTTCTTCTGATGCCAACCACACTTTCCGAACCTTAAAATAATAATTAAGGTAGGTCGTTTTGCTTTCAATTGGTTGATTACTCATTTTATATTTCATTTGATACAACACATATTCAAAAGTTGTATAATCGATGGACAAATTGTCATAATTCATTCCAATGATATTATCCCGATAACCAAGTTTGCGATAAAGCTCTTGTGCATTGTGATTGGTAATTAATAAGTGACCCGCCGCATCAAAAATCAAAACGGCTTCTGCCAATTGATCAATAAATAATGCGTCGACTTGACTAGTTGATTTCGCTACTTTTGCTAACTGGCAGTTATTTAGCTCCTCTTTTTGTAAATCCGCTTGAATCTCTTCATCTGCCGCAATCTCGACAATAATGACACCAATCGTTCGATGTTCATTGCGAATGGGATAGATATTTTGCTTAATCAAACGATTTTCCTGAGTCACTGCTAACAAACCAATGCTATTTAAGCTAGTTTGCATGGTACGCAGAACACCAGGTTCATTTTTTAATAAAGCTTCCATCCCGACGACATCTCCGCTATATAAAGAAGTTGTCTTCGCAGGCGGCTTATGATAAACGACTAGTGCTTGCTGTGACATTTCCTTATACACATCAATAAAAACATCTGCACTTTGATAGAGTGTTGTCGAAGAAAGATAACGTGCTGTACGTTGTAATTCTTTAATGTCTGATTCTGAAAGATTGGTATATTGGTGACATAATTGCTCTAATCGTTTCATTTATTCATCATCCATTACAATCAATTCTGCAATTTCACTCATACGTGCGCGTTTGTTCATACTTAACGTACGCAACATTTGGTAGGCTTCTTCTTCCGATATATGATTTTCTTTTACAAGAATACCTTTGGCTTTTTCGATAATTTTACGTTCTTCTAATTTTAAACTTAATTTATCGATTTGATTTAGTAACAGCTGCGTTTGTTTGCCTCGTTCAATGCTCATTTCAATTGTAGGTATTAATGATTTTTCATCTAGAGGTTTAACTAAATAACCCAGTGCGCCTAATTTTTTAGCTTTGTCCGTATTTTGTACGTCACTGTATGCAGATAAAAAGACAATACTACTGGCTAGTTGGTCTTGAACAATTTTTTTACCTGCTTTTAGACCATCTAAAATTGGCATTTGAATGTCCATTAATACTAGGTCAGGTTGTGTTTTTTTACATACTTCAATTGCTTCAAAACCATCAGCTGCTTCACCGACTACTTCGTACCCTGCTTCTATCACAATATCACGAATATCGAGTCTCGTAATAGGTTCATCATCGACTATTACAATTCGTCCATCCATTTTCTTCACGCCCTTGTCCTTTCAACGCTATGTTCTGGTAATTTTACAAGTTACAGAAAAGTTTAAAATCTGTTGTAAACCTTCAATCACCGCTTGTAAGGCTGCTTCCACTGAGCTTACGTCACCAGAAATGACTACCGATCCAGAAAAACGATCAATAAAACCGATTTGGATATCTCCGCTTTTAGTCGCAATATCAACAGCGATAATTGCCGCTTCGCTCGGAGTGATTGTCAAAATACCTAGTGCATTGCTGGTGCCTTCTGGCAATCCTAATTTTGTATAAATTTCTTTATTAGGACTAGCAATGATGTGCGCTAACGTTACTTGTTTCCCAGGAACATATTCTTGAATCATTCGTTGTTTTTCTTCCAACCAGACTCGCTCCTTTAATTTAGCAAATAAAAAATCCTCAATAAAAAACGTAAAGGTTCCACTTTCGCTTTCTACTAAGGAGCTTCTTTGCTCTTAAATTTTGAAGCACGCCGTTGTGCTACCCACATTATATGTTATCGATTTCATCCTGTCAATCGCTTATAAGATAGAATTTAAAATTTTTGTCACTTCTGCTGCCGTTGGTTGGACAGGATTTGTTTTGGTGCAGCCATCCATCAATGCGCCTTCAGCTATTTTTGGGATCGCAGCTTGGACTTCTTCTTTTGGTAAACCATAATCACTAAAAGTGGCAGGCATGTTTAATTTTTGACGGAGTTGCTTGATTTGTCGAATAAATTGTTGAACACCAATCCGTGCATTGGTTGTCTGTGTATCATTTAGACAATTTGCTAACTGCGCATAACGTTTGGCTGTTGGTTCGTTGGTGACTTTGCCATTCGCTAAGCCACTGTTATATGCAATGACTTCAGGTAAGAGCATTGCATTCATTCGTCCATGTGGCACATGTAAACGCGCACCGGCCGCATGAGCAATACCGTGATTCAAGCCTAACGAAGTAACATTAAACGCCATCCCTGCCATACATGAAGCTAAATGCATATTTTCACGGGCTTGTTGGTTGCTACCCTCATTAAAGGCTATTTCTAAATTGTCGAATACCAAGCGAACGACTTTTTCGCACAACGCATCTGAAATCGGATTTGCTTCTGTTGAAACATACGCTTCAATAACATGCGTTAAGACGTCCATTCCTGTATCCGCTGTGATTTTTGGTGGCACACTCATCACTAAATTTGTATCTAAAATCGCAATTTCTGGTTGAATTTCATCTGTTACAAGCGGGATTTTGGTGCCAGTTTCAGCAACCGTAATCACTGAAAAATTCGTAACTTCTGAACCAGTCCCACTAGTTGTAGGAACCGCAATAAACTCAGCAATCTGAGTTTGCAAAGTACGTTTGCCAAAAAATTTCATTGCTTTGGCCGCATCAATAGCGGATCCCCCACCTAAAGCTAATATCGTATCTCCTTGAAATGCCGCTAAATGCTTAATTCCCGCAGCAATCTTATCAATTGGTGGATCGGGGATGATATCACTAAAAATTTGCCATTCACTTTTTGTTAAATGCTTTGTCACTTCATTCACAAATCCAGAGTCAACCATGAATGGATCTGTGACAATGAAAACACGTCTATCATGAAGTGTTTCCAAATTGGCTAATGCGCCTTCTCCTACCCATAGTTCGGTAGGGAAATGAATTGTTTTCATCTCAATTCCTCCTTAATAAAATACAAAAAGACACTTCAAACAAACGAAAAATCATCTGTCTGAAGCGTCTTTGCTTCCTTATGTATACGCCATTGTACACGAAACCTTATCCATAGAGTACAACGCCTTTAATTAATTGTCAATAAAAAAGGGAATATAGCAGTACGTCATTGTACCTGAAATCTCCTTCAACATTGAAAGACCAGCCCAAAATTCCCAAAAGCACTTCCTCGTGCCATTAATTGGATTAATACAAATATCTTGGGCTGGATTTTCAACACAAGCGTTGTTAAGAAACATCCTGTTTTGCCTCGAAACAGCATGCCCAATAATGAAAAAATGAAAAGACCTGACTTAAAAGCAACCTTGCTTCTTCACAGTGGCGGGACCGTGCCAGATTCTCACTGGCTTCCATTCATATTTTTCATAAAATATTCGTTTAATCTATCTGAAATTTACCATAAGTTTTTTAGAAAAGCAACTGTTTACAATCCATCTTCTTTAATTTTGTGGAAAACTTTTTCGCTTCGTTCATAAAAAACATCAGGTCGTTGTGCTTGAACATTTAAATAGCGAGCCAACGCATAAAAATAATCTGATAAACGATTGGTAAAAATTAATACCTCTTCGTTAATTTTGGCTGTCCAATTTAAACGAACAATGATGCGTTCTGCGCGCCGTGCAATCGTCCGAGCCACATGAACCATACTGGCTGCTGGGGTTCCGCCAGGTAAAATAAAACGATCAATATCTGGTGATTGTGCAGTGTAGAAATCAATCCGCTGTTCTAGCCAATGCACACTTTCCTTTTGTAATTTAAATGGTCGTTGTGCTTCAATCGGTGTTGACAAATCTGTTCCCGCATCAAAAAGTAAATGTTGTAAAGCTTCTAGTTCTTCTTTAATTTCTTGATTTTCTTGTGGAAGTTGGCTGATAATATAGCCGACCCAAGAATTCAATTCATCAATCGTTCCATAACTTTCAACTCGATCAGAATCCTTAGCGACGGTTGAGCTGCCGACTAATTTCGTCATTCCCTTATCGCCAGTTTTTGTATAAATTTTCATTCTGCTTCATCCTCCTCTAAATAATCTACTAATTCTTGCAAGCCAATTTTTTCAACAGAAGAAATTTCAAAAATTCTTGTTGCACCCGCACTTTTTAATTGTTGCCGAACAATCTCTAACTGCTGAGAATCTTTTGCTAAATCAATCTTGGTTAAAATACCAATGATTTCTTTCGGGAAAATACTACCAAATCCTGGTGAAAAAACTTGTTGTGTTTCTACAGCACTTTGGACCAAACCGATCACATCTGCTTCTGCCGCTGTGACGTTTAACGCATTATAATATTGCCGATGCAAAATAAACTCGCCCGGTGTATCAATCATTTCTGCATGAAATTCCACCGCCTGTGTTTTATCATAAATTAATTCTTTGCCTTGCAGAGCTTGACATAACGTGGTTTTGCCACACCCGATAGCTCCCATTAGAATGATTCGTTTCATCGCTACCTCCATAAAAAAGGAGCCCAAAGCAAGTACCATCACGTACTTAGTCTTGGGCTCCTTTGCCGATTTGTTAAAACACGCCATTGTGTTTCTGATTCTTTGCCTTTATCTTACCTGTTTCCAAAAAACTTGTCAAAATTATTGAATAGTTTCCCAAACTTTATGTTGTTTCTGAAAATAGGAGACAATATCTGTTTCAAAAATTGTTTGTAAAAATTCTTTGGAAGCCAACGTTTGAAAATCACCTTGCGCGGCCACTTTCCCTTGCTTCATAAACACAATTTTTTCACTTAGCGTTAACGCTAAACGGATATCATGAAACACCCCGATTAACGTTTTCCCTTCTTGCGCACTCCACTCATTTAACTGCTGAATCAATTCTTGTTGATACCGAATATCCAAATGATTATTGGGTTCATCCAATAAAATAATTTCTGGATCTTGTACAAATAATTTAGCCAAAAATACTCGTTGTTGTTGTCCTCCTGAAAGCTGATTGACAACTTTATCTTTTAAAGGCAATAAACCCGTGCGTTCTAAATAATAAAGGACTCGTTCTTTTTCTTGTTTAGAAACAATAGGTAAAAAACGTTGTGCTTGTTGTCGATACGCCCCCATCAAAACTGTTTCGTAAACCGTATAATCAAAAGCAACTGTCGTGAATTGACTCATCATCGCTACTTTCGTTGCCAATTCCTTCCGCTTTTGTCCATGAACTTCTTGACCATCAATTAAAACAGAACCACTATAAGGGACAAGTCCGGCAATCGTTTTTAAAAGTGTCGTTTTACCGCAACCATTTGGACCTAAAATACAAGTTTTACTACCTGTCGGAAAAACGAGGGAAATATCTTTTAAAATGGGGGTTTGTTGGAGCGTTACAGCTGTTTTTTTTAATTCAATCATGCAGCAACGCCCCTTTTTTTAAAGTAAATATACAAGAAGAATGGCGCTCCAATCAAGGCTGTTACAGCCCCGATGGGAATTTCTCTTGGTGATAAAATCGTGCGGGCAATTGTGTCCCCTAGTACCATGATGGTCCCACCTAAGATTGCTGAACCGGGAATCAGCCAGCGATGAGTCGCCCCTAAATAGCGACGGACAATATGTGGTGCTATTAAATCAACAAAACCAATCACACCGACAAATGAAACCGCACTTCCTGCTAGTAAACTAGCCAAAAGAATAATGCGTAGTTTTGCTGTTTTGACTTCTACTCCCGCTAACATCGCATGTTCTTCTCCTAAACCGAGAACATCCAATGCGTTGGCATCAAACCAAAGAAACAGACTGCTGACAAGCAAGATTGGACAATAAATAGCAATTTTTTGCCAATTACTGCCAGAAAAACTACCCATTTGCCAAAAGACTAATTGTTTCAAATAATCTTGGAAAAGTGCTGTAATCAACGTCAAAATAGCACCGACAAACAAGGTCATAATCATTCCTACTAAAACAACTGTTTGATTGGACATTTGACTATCCATTGTTTGCGTAAATAACAAAACTAAAAAGACCGTTGCTAAGCCAAAGATAAAACCAGTTAAAGGCAATAAAAATGCCCCTAAGATCGAAGCAGTTACTCCAGTTACCATGATTAACGCAGCACCTAAGGATGCTCCCGCTGATACGCCCAAAGTATACGAAGAAGCTAAAGGATTACCTAAGAGCGATTGCATCACCGTGCCACTTACTGCTAAGCCTGCGCCCACGAGATAGGCCATCACGACACGCGGTAACCGAACATTCCAGATGATTCCTTCTAAAATCCCATCTTCTGAAACCGTCTTTTTCACTAAAATTTGAAGCAAATCCGTTAACGAAATCTGAACACTTCCAATTTTAATACCCAAAAAGAGCATGCTCATACTAATCAAGAGCATCAGTATGAGACACGTTTTTTTACTCATCTTTTAAATCCTTGTATTCCTCTGGATAAACAGCTTTTGCCATTTGTTTTAATGCTTTGGTAATGTGGTTATTTGGTAAAGAGCTAGACATGTTGTCAATTTCGAAAACTTCTTTGTTTTGAACTGCAGGAACGCTTTCCCAGTTTTTACGAGCTAAAATTTCTTTGGCGGGATCTTTCATATAGTTAACATTGGTTAAAATGACTTCTGGTTTTGCAGCAATGGCCGCTTCTTCTGTCACTGGTAACCAGCCTTTTTCATTTGCCAAAACATTTTTTGCCCCAATTGTTTCAATCATTTCATTTAAAAATGTCCCATTACCAAAACTATAAATGTCTGGTAAGGCAGCTACTTCAAACAAAACAGTTTTTGGTTTTTTAATGGTTTTACCAATTTTGGCTACTTCGTCGATTTCTTGATCCATTGTTTTGATTAACTTTTGTCCTTTTTCATGTTCAGATAAGCTATCCGCGATGAATTGGACGTCTTCTTTGATTGCTTTGATACTTGTACTAGTGGGGATGTTAACGACTGTAATTCCAGCATCTTCCACTTGTTTCCAAACACTTTCTGAGCTAGCTAAATTGATGTCATTCACATAAACAATTTGTGGTTTCAAGGCAATCAATTTTTCTGCATCGACAGCCATCATATCCATTTGTGGTAATTTTTTTAAATCAGTCATCATTGTGCTACTTTGAGTATCAACTGCGATTAATTGGTCGGTTTTACCTAAGTCTTCAATCACTTCTGTTGTTGATGGTACTAAGGAAATAATTTTGTTTGCTTCTTTGGGTAAAGTAATTTCTTTGCCGCTACGGTCTTTGGTTGGTAACGTTACTTCTGTTTTTTCAGAAGAGGTAGTTGCTTTCTTTTCCTGTTTACCACACCCTGCTAAGCCAAGTGTTGCTACTAAACCTAAAGTCATCATTGTTAAAGTAAATTTTTTCATTTTTTCATCCTCGCATTCGTCTATTTTATTTTGGGGAAAATTTTCTGAAATGAACCTCCTTTGTCTCAACGTCAAAACAATACAAAAAAACCACTTTTTTCTCCAATAGAAAAAAAGCAGTCACTTAACTATGCTAATGATATACTCAGCCAGTTATCTTCAAAGCCCCTTCTTTTTCCTACAAAAGAATGATTAGACTTATCAAGCCGGTATCCTGACTTAGCTTCTTCTTACTCCCAATCCTTCCAGAATAATCTGTGGTCTTATTGGTTTCATCCACCATACAGTAGGTAGGTCTGTAGAGGATTCGCACCTCTTTCCCTGACACTTCATAAGTACATATATATTGTATCTTCGTTGATAACTAATTTTCAAACCAGTGATTAGACGTCTTTGTCTAATGACACACATTTATTATAACGGTTATCAACCATTTGTCAACGCTTCCTCAAGCAAAAGAAAAACTTTTCTTGTTTTAGTTATTAGACGTTGTTCCGTTTTTCTATTCATGATAAAATAAATCCTAGTTTGAATAAGAAAGAGGTTAACTTGATGAAAATCGTCATTTTGTTACTTGTTGCCTATTTATTAGGTTCGATTCCCTCAGGTGTTTGGATTGGCAAACTTTTCTTTAAAAAAGATATACGCCAATTTGGGAGTGGGAATACAGGAACAACCAATACATTTCGTGTCTTAGGGAAACCTGCCGGAATTACGGTATTATTAATGGATATCTTGAAAGGAACGTTAGCCACTTCATTACCCTATTTGTTTGGTTTACAAGGCGTGAATCCGCTCTTCTTTGGGGTAGCAGCTGTTTTAGGGCATACCTTCCCTATTTTTGCCAATTTCAAAGGTGGTAAAGCCGTAGCCACTAGCGCTGGCATGTTATTAGCATACAGCCCCACATTTTTTATTTATTCTGCTCTTATTTTTGTGATTTGTCTGTATCTAACCAGTATGGTGAGTTTAACAAGTATGATTAGCGCTGTACTAATTACACTTTCTACTATTATTTTGCCTTTCACTGTACCAGCTATTTTACCAACATTTAACTGGTTATTAACCGTGATTGCGATTGCTTTGACTACTTTTATCTTTGTCCGTCATCGTGAAAACATTCAGCGAATTAAAAATGGAACAGAAAGTCGCCTTTCTTTTGGCTTACGTGCAAAAAAATAAAGAAAAAGGCTGTGAACAAATAATGTTCACAGCCTTTTTCTTTATTTTACACTAATCATATACTGTGTTTTAAATAGTTCGTTAGCTGGTAACTTATTGATGCCAAATTTTTCAGCAAGTTGGCCAGTTGCGTCGACAGCATCAGCAATCCCGCACCAAGGTTCGATACAGACAAAAGGCGCTTCTTTCGGTGTCGGTGACCAAATCCCCACAAAAGGCATTTCTGGATAACTCAAAGTGACTTGATGCTCACTTTCGTCTGTGGCAATTGTAATCGCTGTTTGACCTTTTGTTTCAAAAATCATTGCATCATTTTCAAATAATTGATGCGTTAAGTCAAAGCTGGTATTCGTTTGGGCTAGCGTTTTATTCGCTAAATCAATAAACGGGCCTGCTAAGGGAATTTGTGTCCGTGATTTTTTAGGTGAAAAACTTAGATAATAATCTTCAAACGTTAGTGAAGATTCTAAAGGTACATTAAAGGCTGGATGACCACCAATCCCAAAATACATCTCTTCTTTCCCTGTATTTTCTACTTGGTAGTTTACAGTCAATTCTTGGTGTTCTAATGTATAAGTAATCACTAGTTCAAAATCAAAAGGATACTTCTTCTTGGTTTCTTTTGTTGATTTTAGTGAAAAAGAAACTTCTTCTCCACCTTTTTCAATCACATCAAATACTTGATCACGAGCAAAACCATGTTGAGTTAAATGATACGCTTGATTTTGGTACATATACGTATCTTCTTTTAGACGACCGACAATCGGAAAAAGTACGGGCGCATGGCGGGCCCAAAATTCAGGATTTCCTTGCCAAATATATTCAATGCCGGTTTCTTTTGATTGTAAACTTACTAATTCTGCTCCTTCTTCAGCAAATGTTGCGATTAGAAATTCATTTTCAATTTGTACAGTCATTGCGTTGTCCTCCTAGTTGATACGAGCAATTGCTTATTTTTCCAACTCTTTAATAAATTGTTGATTTAATACTTTTAAATAAGTCCCTTTCATACCAAGAGAACGTGATTCAATAATTCCAGCTGATTCTAATTTTCTTAAGGCATTCACAATTACGGAACGAGTAATGCCTATTTCATCTGCAATACTTGAAGCAGTTAAACGACCTTCTTCGCCATCTAAGGCTTCAAAAATGGCATGGACGGCTTTTAATTCACTATAGGAAAGAGTGTTGATGGCCATTTGCACGGCAGTCGCACTGCGAACTTCTGCTTCAATTGTTCTGGATTGATGATACAAAATTTGCATGCCGACAACGGTCGCACTATATTCAGCTAACACTAAATCATCCTCGTTAAAGGATTTTTCAACACGCGCTAAAATAATCGTACCCAAGCGTTTGCCAGCACCGTACAAAGGCACAATAGTGGTTAACCCAAACGGATACAGCTCTCGTGATTCAAAAGGAAATGCAGTTAAATCACTGTCTATTGGAATATTGGCTTCGGTTACTTTGAGCATATCCACGGCCTCGGTGTATCCTTGAGGAAATTTTTTCTCTTTAAACATATTTTTGATACGGGCATTATTAACATCTAATTTTTCAGTATACCCTAACAAATCCCCTGAACTGCTAATAATATACGCATTACTTTCTAAAATATCCCCTAAAATCATTGCCATTTTGTTGTACGGAAGTTCTGCTTGTACGTCAAACAGATTATTTTTTTGCAAAAGCTCGTTCACTTGACGTGTTTTTTCTAATAATGTAGCCATCTTTTCTCCTCCAGCCTTTTTTATAAGATGTAACGACTTAAATCTTCATTTTGAACAATGTCATTCAATTTTTCATTGACATATGCTTCGGTAATCGTAATTTCACCCATTTGCATATCTGGTGCTTCATATAATAAATCTTCTAATAAACGTTCTAAAATTGTGTGTAAACGACGCGCCCCAATATTATCTGTATCACGGTTTACATCATAAGCGATGTGTGCTAACCGTTCAATTGCTTCTTTTGTAAAGATGACTGAAACATTTTCTGTGCCAATTAATGCTACATATTGTTTAATTAAAGCATTATTTGGCTCAGTTAAGATACTTACGAAGTCATCAGCCGTTAAATCATCTAATTCAACTCGAATTGGGAAGCGGCCTTGTAATTCTGGAATCAAGTCACTTGGTTTTGACAAGTGGAAAGCACCTGAAGCGATAAATAAAATGTGATCTGTTTGTAAAGGACCATACTTCGTGTTAACTTGGGAGCCTTCAACAATCGGCAAAATGTCTCTTTGTACTCCTTCACGAGAGACTTCGCCCGAATTTTGTTGGCTTTTAGAGGTGATTTTATCAATCTCATCGATAAAAATAATTCCGCTTGATTCAGCTAAACGAATCGCTTCACTATGAATATCAGCGTCATTGACAATTTTTGCTGATTCTTCTTTCACTAATAATTCTTGTGCTTCTTTCACCGTTACAGTACGTTCGATTTTTTTCTTTGGTGACAGAGCGCCTAACGTTTCATTTAAGTCGATGCCCATTTGTTCTAGGCCATTGTTCATAGCTGGCATCGTTTTTTTCGGTTCTTCAATTTCAATTGTTACTTCACGATTATCTAATAGACCTTTTTCTAGCTGTTCCAAAATTGTTCGGCGATTCGCTCGAATATCTTCCGTTACTTCTTCTTGTGCTTCTTGCTGTTGCTGAGCCATGTTAAACATGTTCATCATTTGTTCAAATTGATTACCGCCAGCCTGTTTTTGTTCTTTTTTAATTCCAGGCACTAATACTTTGACTAAACGTTGATTGGCCTTTTTTAACGCTTGCGCATACACGCGACTGTATTGTTGTTTTTCAACAATTTGGATCGCATTTTCTACTAAATCCCGAACCATTGATTCGACATCCCGACCGACATAGCCTACTTCTGTAAATTTGGTTGCTTCAACTTTTACAAAAGGCGCATTGACAATTTTTGCGAGACGACGAGCAATCTCAGTTTTACCAACACCTGTTGGTCCAATCATTAGTAAGTTTTTAGGCGTAATATCTTGTTGCATATTTTCTTCTAATTGCAAGCGACGATAGCGGTTACGTAAAGCTACCGCCACTGATTTTTTGGCAGCTTGCTGTCCAACAATATATTGATCTAGTTCTTTGACTATTTCTTTTGGTGTTTTGTTTAATTCATTCATGGATTTTCCCTCGCTTATAATTCTTCTACAATGATATTATGATTCGTAAATACACAGATATCTGCAGCAATATTTAAGGCATTTTTAGCAATCTCTTTCGCTGGCATTTCTTTATCGCCAAAGTTTTTCATGGCTCTTGCAGCGGACAAAGCAAAATTACCGCCAGAACCAATTGCTAAAATACCATCGTCTGGTGTAATGACTTCCCCAGTTCCTGAAACTAAGAGCATTTCTTCCTTATTCATCACAATCAGCATAGCTTCTAATTTTTGCATAGACTGTTGTGTACGCCACTCTTGGGCTAACTCAACCGCAGCTCTCGTTAAGTTTCCGTTGTATTCATTTAATTTTCCTTCAAACTTTTCTTCTAATGTAAAGGCATCTGCCACACTTCCTGCAAAACCGACAACGACTTCATCATTGTAAATACGGCGCACCTTTTTGGCCGTACCTTTCATAACGACAGATTCGCCCATTGTTACTTGGCCGTCACCAGCCATTGCAAATTTTCCATCTTTTTCGACTGCACAAATTGTTGTAGAGTGAAATTGTGATTCAACCATTATTGTTCCTCCTAGACGTTTACCTCCATTATGCACGAGGATGAAACGTTCGATAATTTTTTTGTAAACTTTCTTTTGTCACATGCGCATATATCTGAGTTGTTGATAAATTAGCATGTCCTAATAATTCTTGAACTGTCCGCATATCGGCGCCATTATTTAATAAGTGTGTCGCAAATGTATGGCGTAACATGTGGGGATGAATTTCCGCATTTAATGAACTTTTTTTAATTAGTTGGTTTAAGACATATTCAATCCCTGTTGGCGTGATTTGTTCACCATGATGATTAACAAAGACATACGGATGTTTTTTTTGATATTTTGTCATTAATAGCGCGCGGCCATTCTCTAAGTAATCCTTTAAGGCGTCTTGTGCAAATGAACCAAAAGGCACATAGCGATCTTTATTTCCTTTTCCGTGAACCAATAAAACAGAAGCTTGAAAGTCAACTGCGTCCACCGTTAAGTTCGCACATTCACTGACCCGAATACCAGTCCCATACAGAACTTCTAGCAACGCTTGATTTCTCAAATCAAGCGGTTGCTCCCCTTGTGCGCTCTCAAATAATGCATCCATTTCTTTTTCATAAAAAAAACGGGGCAACCGTAACTGTTTCTTTTTCATATGAACATAGGAAAAAGGATTCTCTTGGATTGCTTCATTTTTTAATAAGAATTGATAAAAAGAACGCAAACTGGCAATTTTTCGACTAATCGAATTGCGGCTATATTCCTGATCGTATAATTCGCTCAAATAAGCCCGAACATCCAAATGTTCCACAGTCAAATAATTGTCATTACCTGAAGTCTTTAAAAACGAAAAAAAATGTTGTATATCTTCTTGATATGCTTTTTTTGTTTTTTCTGAATAGCCTCTTTCGACAATAAGATAACGAGCAAATAACTCAGGCCAATTCTTTTCTTCCATGTGATAGCCCTCCTCATTCGATTACAAAGTAACTTTAGCATAACCTTTTTCAAAAGACAATTAAGTTGTCAGAATTTAATCAATATTTCTAAATATGTTCACAATTTTAACTATTCTTTAGCTTTTGTTATTTTTTTCTA
Source organism: Enterococcus sp. AZ129 (assembly GCF_051714505.1). Lineage (NCBI taxonomy): Bacteria > Bacillati > Bacillota > Bacilli > Lactobacillales > Enterococcaceae > Enterococcus > Enterococcus sp. AZ129. The sequence continues at coordinate 1,457,637 of NZ_JBIORY010000001.1, forward strand.
AAAATTAAAAGACTGAGTATCATCGCATTTCTTAGCAATGATGCTCGGTCTTTTCTCATATTTTTTCTAATTTAGTCTAAAGATTGGATAACTTGAGCTTGGACATCTAAGGCCCGATTAGCAATTGCTTCATAGCGTTCTTTTTTGTCACGAATTCGTTCAGGTAACTCTGGGAAAAGCCCAAAGTTTGCATTCATTGGTTGGAAATGTTTGCCTTCTGCATGTGTAATATAATAAGCCATACTTCCTAAAGTCGTTTCGCGAGGGAATTCAATCGGCTCTTCCCCTTTGGCAAGACGAGCTGCGTTAATACCTGCGAGTAAACCACTTGCCGCGCTTTCAACATATCCTTCAACACCAGTCATTTGTCCAGCAAAAAACAGATCGTCACGTTTTTTTGATTGGTAGGTTGGTTTTAGCAACTCTGGAGAATTCATAAAACTATTACGGTGCATGACGCCATAGCGAACAAATTCAGCATTTTCTAATCCCGGAATCATACGGAATACTCGTTTTTGTTCACCCCATTTTAAATGCGTTTGGAAACCAACAATATTGTATAAAGAAGCTGCAGCATTGTCTTGACGTAATTGAATTACAGCATAAGGGCGTTTACCTGTTTTAGGGTCTTCTAGTCCGACAGGTTTCATTGGGCCAAACAACATGGTTTTAATGCCACGTTGCGCCATTACTTCGATGGGCATACAGCCTTCGAAAAACTTCTCTTTTTCAAACGTGCGTAAAGGAACCACTTCTGCATTGACTAGTGCTTCATGAAAAGCATTGAATTCTTCTTCAGTCATCGGACAGTTTAAGTAAGCCGCTTCTCCCTTGTTATAACGAGATTTTAAATAAACTTTATCCATGTCAATTGTTGATTTATCAATAATTGGTGCTGCTGCATCGTAAAAATAAAAGCCTTCAGAACCATTAAATTCTTGAATTTTTTGAGATAAGCTTTCAGAGGTTAAGGGCCCCGTTGCAATAATTACAATCCCTTCCGGAATATCAGTGATCTCTTCATTTTTGATTGTAATTAATGGATGACTTTTAATTTTTTCAGTGATTGTTTCAGAAAAAGAATCACGGTCAACTGCTAAGGCACCGCCAGCTGGTACAGCGGTTTGATCTGCACTACCAATAATGATTGAATTTAAACGGCGCATTTCTTCTTTCAAAACACCTACCGCATTGGTTAAACTATTTCCACGTAATGAATTAGAACAAACTAACTCTGCAAAATTTTCTGTTTGATGCGCTGGTGTCTTTTTGACAGGGCGCATTTCATATAAATCAACTGGTACGCCAGCATTGGCCACTTGCCATGCCGCTTCACTTCCGGCTAAACCGGCACCAATAATTGTGACTTTTTTTGTCATGTATAAAAATTCCTTTCTATGTCAAGAAGTTAAGAGCTGTCTCTTACAAACTCAATTCATTTTACTAAAAGAGAAGACCGAAGTAAATTCTTCGGTCTCAATTTTTCTTATTTTTGGACGTTTTCTTCATAATCGCCATTGATACAAACGACTTGTTTGCCGCCTTTAACTTTTTTCTCTACTAAATATTGCCCACATTTTGGACATGGTCGGCCTACTGGTTTGTCCCAAGAAGTGAAGTCACACTCTGGGTACCGACTACAGCCATAGAAAATCCGATTTTTCTTTGATTTGCGTTCGATAACTTGTCCTTCGTGACACACAGGACAAGTCACGCCAATTTCTTTAACGATCGCTTTTGTATTCCGACAATCTGGGAAATTACTACATGCATAAAATTTTCCGTAGCGACCCAGTTTAATCACCATTGGATGTCCACATAGTTCGCAGTCAAAGCCTGCTGGTTCATCTTTAATTTGGATTTTTTCAATCTTTTCTTCGGCATTTGTTAATTCTTTTTCGAAGGGCTTGTAGAAACGATCGACAACTTCAACCCATTTTTCTTGACCTTCACCGACTTTATCTAAGTCCGTTTCCATTGTCGCTGTAAAATGTGTATCGACAATTTGTGGGAAAAACTCTGAAACTAGGGAATTCACAATTTCACCTAATTCCGTTGGTTCAAACCGTTTATTGGTTAGCTTCACGTAATAACGCCGTTGAATGGTTTCTAATGTTGGCGCATATGTTGATGGTCGGCCCACACCATTTTCTTCTAAAGTCCGGATTAACGTGGCTTCACTAAAACGAGCCGGTGGTTGAGTAAAGTGTTGTTTCGGTTCGATATCGACCGATTTAACAACGTCACCTTCCACTAATTCAGGTAAAATATTTTCCTTGTCTTCTTTACCATCATCGCGTCCTTCAACATATACTTGCATAAACCCTTTAAATTTCACTTTAGAGCCATTGGCAATAAACGTTACGCCGTTTTGTTGAAGCGTGACCTTCATGGTATCTAAAATCGCTGGTGTCATTTGACTAGCTACAAAGCGCGACCAAATAAGAGTATATAATTTTAATTGATCTTTATCTAAATACTTCTTCATTTCATCGGGTGTTCTTAAAACGCTTGACGGACGAACCGCTTCATGGGCATCTTGTGCACCTTGCGTATTTTTTGCTTTGCGGCCGCCATGTGCTGAGAACTCATCTCCGTAGGTCTTTTCAATGAATTCAGCAGCTTCTGCTTTGGCGGAATCGGCAATTCTGGTTGAGTCTGTACGCATGTAGGTAATCAGCCCCACAGTGCCTTGTTTCCCTAAAGCAATTCCCTCATACAATTGTTGCGCAACCATCATGGTTTTACGGGTACGGAAATTTAATTTACGTGCCGCTTCTTGTTGTAAACTACTGGTTGTAAAAGGTAACGCAGGATTACGTTTCCGTTCTTTTTTCTCAACTTTTGTAACATCGTAATCTTTACCGTCAATCCGAGAAGTGATTTCTTTCACCGCTTCTGCATTTGGTAATTTTTTCTTTTTACCATCTACGCCCCAGAAATTTGCTTTGAATTTCTTGCGACCTTTTTGGAAATTCCCATCAATGCTCCAATATTCTTCAGGTTTAAATTCTCGAATTTCATTTTCTCGATCAATAATCATTTTTAAAGCAACAGATTGCACACGACCAGCACTCAAACCTTTTTTGACTTTACGCCATAAAATAGGACTAATCGAGTATCCAACTAAACGGTCTAAAATGCGCCGTGCTTGTTGTGCATCAACTAAATCAACGTTGATGGTTCTAGGTTCTTTAAATGCCGCTTTTACCGCTTCTTTAGTGATCTCGTTGAATACCACGCGGTTTTTATCTTTTAAATCAAGGCCAAGAAGATAAGCTAAATGCCAAGCAATTGCTTCACCTTCTCGGTCCGGATCGGCTGCGAGATAGACTTTTTCCGCTTTTTTTGCAGCCGCTTTTAAACTTTTGATGACATCGCCTTTTCCGCGAATCGAAATATAATGAGGTTCATAATTATTTTCAATATCAATCCCCATTTTACTTTTTGGTAAATCGCGAATGTGACCAACACTGGCAACCACCTTGTAGTTTCTTCCTAGATATTTTTCAATTGTTTTGGCTTTGGCAGGTGATTCTACAATCACGAGATACTTATAGGCCATTCAATTAGCTCCTTTCGCGTTCGCTTTCCTACTATATAATATATGTAAAAAACGCACAAATCGTAATACATCATATGCTATATAGAATAGGTTTGTCAAGACTAGGCTTTATAACATTTCTGTCATTTCTGTTTGACTGTCCGAATTTATAAATAAAAAATGCCTATGATTTATAGATTTTATCCTAAAGCATTAAAATACCCAAAACATTCCAAATAAAATGAGTCAAGACAGCAGCTTCAAAGCGACCCGTGCGTAGATAGACCCAACTTAAAGCTAAACCCATGCCCCAATAAATAATAAAACTACCTATATCTGTGGGCGTGTGCACAAGTGCAAATAAAATAGAAGAAACGAGTATTCCTATTTTTGAAGCTGGCTTGAAAAACGCTTGAATCCCGACACGAAAAATTCCCTCTTCGAAAATTGGCCCAATCACACCTGCAAAAATAAGTATAAGCCCTTTAGGAATAGATTGGACAATTTCTTCAACACTTTGTTGGTTAGAGGTCGTCTCTAGTCCTTCCAGACGTAATAAGAAATCACCAAATATTCCCACACAAAAGATTATCACCAAACCTAACAAGACCACTGGCAAGGTTTCTTTGATTCCTAAAAAAGTCCAAGTTATGAGCTTTTTCTTTTTCAAAAAAGCAACAAATAGATAGACGAAATAGGCACCAAGTCCAACAGCCACTAATCCACTAACAAAGCGAAACCAAAAATTTTCTGTAGAAACTTGAACAACTGAGACCATCATCAAAGGAATTTGATCCAAAATCAAAAAGCCCAGTAGCTGCATACCAAACAACCATCTTTTTCTAACAACCGTTTCCATTTAGACACTCCTAACTACCAACCAAAAGATTAAAATCTGATTAAATAGTACCGAAGTGAACGTAGGTTGTCAATTCACAATTAGTAAAAGTCACAATTCTTCACAAATATCATCAATTGTCTGAACACATTTAGCGCCGTCCTGAATTAATTCATGGCAGCCTGTTGAAAAAGACTGGAAAATACTTCCCGGTACGGCAAATACCTCGCGCCCGTAATCCATCGCCGCTTGTGCAGTAATTAAAGAGCCACTATTCTTACGAGCTTCCATCACGCAGACCCCTAAAGATAATCCAGCAATAATGCGATTACGTGCAGGAAAATGATATTTTTTCGGCCCACTCCCATTCACATATTCTGTTAAAACAAGCTGATTCTGCTTCATAGTTTGCTGTAATTCTTTCTTTTCATACGGATAATATACATCTAATCCAGTGCCTAAAATTCCAATTGTCTGGCCCCCGTTCTGGATGGCCATCTCATGGCTACGACTATCGATACCTTTGGCAAGACCGCTGACGATTGTGAATCCTTCTTTGACTATTTTAGGAACCAGAGCTTCAGTCACTCTTAACCCATACGAAGTGGCATAGCGAGCGCCGACGATGCCAATTTTCCTTCTGCTTAACAATTGTAAATTTCCTCTATAAAAAAGAATTGCTGGTGGATTATAAATTTCTCGTAATAATTTAGGATAGACGGCATCTAAAATTGTCATAAATTGGTGTTGGCATTGTCGTATATATAACGCTTCACTATGAATCGTATGGTGTAACCAAGATTGTTCAAATAATTCACGATATTTCTTGATTTCAGCGATTCTAATAATTTCTGTACTGGAAAAATCAACACGCTTTTGTGCGATAGCTTCTTGTAACACTTTTAAGATACCTAAATTGCCAATTCCTTGGCATACCGCTAATTTAAATAATAATTGTCGTTGTAAAATTTCCAACAAAAAACACCTCTTTCACATCTTCTTAAAATAAGAATACGTAAAAAAAGTGTTTTATTTTTAAATCATATCTTTTATTGGCGCAAACGTACGTCGATGAATGGGTGTTACACCGTATTTTTCTAACCCGAGAAGATGTTCTTTTGTTCCATAGCCTGCATTGTTTTTAAATCCATATCCAGGATATAATTCATCATATTCTTCCATTAATCGATCTCTTGTTACTTTTGCAATAATACTGGCTGCTGCAATCGAAATGGAGCGTGCATCCCCTTTAATCAAACTTTCTTGTGGTTGGGGAACGTCTAACTGCATTGCATCAATTAATAAATAATCTGGTGCAAAAGCTAAATCGTCAATTGCCATTTTCATCGCTTGTTTAGTTGCTTGATAAATATTAATTTGATCAATGACTCCTTGATCAGCGATACCTAACCCGATAGCGACAGCCTGTTCTTGAATCTGGTTATATAACGTTTCCCGTTTTTTAGCAGATAGTTTTTTTGAATCATTTAAGCCTAATAATTGACAATCTTTCGGCAAAATAACTGCAGCTGTCACAACAGGACCAGCTAATGGTCCGCGGCCTACTTCATCAATTCCTGCAATTAAACGATGGCCTTTTTTATAGGCCGCTTCCTCAAATTGACTCATTTCTTTAAAAAGTTGCCACTCTTTTTCTTTGGCTAACTGGCGACGTTCCCATTGTTTGATAGCTTGTTGCACTCCTGAACGTTCATCTTCTCGCCAGCTTGCTAATCGTTCATCGGTTGCATCAGTGACAGTTAGCAACGCTTCTTTGATTGCCTGAATTGACTCTTTTGCCATGTTATTCGTCTCCTAGTTCTTCCCAGCGGTCCAAAGTATACGTACCTAATTTTCCACTGCGAATTTCTAAAATAATCATTTCGCTGGCTCGATTATAATCATCTCTAAAACCACGTTTTTGGCTAATTAACATCAACTGTTCTGGAGCAGGTAAAAATAGCTCTTCCTCTGTTAAACCATATCGTTCTGTCAAACGTTGCGGATAAAAACGTGCAAAAAATTCTAATCCATAAATCGCCAAATCATCTAGATGCAATAATTGATCTTTTATAGCGCCAGTTAAAGCTAATTTTTTTCCAATTTCTTCATCTTCAAATTTTGGCCAGAGAATTCCTGGTGTATCCAGTAATTCCAATTGGGAACCAGAGCGTAACCATTGTTGTCCTTTTGTCACGCCTGGCTTGTTCCCAGTTTGCGCAATTTTTTTTCCGACTAAACGATTCATTAAGGTTGACTTACCAACATTGGGGATCCCAATACACATGGCGCGAATCGCACGCGGTTTCAAGCCTTTCGCCTGTTCACGAGCCAATTTTTCTTTTAACGCTTCCTTGGCTGCTGGCACAATTTTATTGATTCCTTTATTTTGTTGGGCATTGATGACTAGGGTTTGGTACCCTTTCTTTTGAAAGTAATGTTGCCATTTTTTATTTTGGTCGTTATCTGCTAAGTCCCCTTTATTTAAAAGGACTAATCGTGGTTTTTGTTGGACAATTTGATCCATCATTGGGTTACGGGAAGAAAGCGGTAACCGCGCATCAACTAGTTCAAATACAATATCGACATATTTGATTTTTTCAGAAACTTCTCTTCTTGCTTTGGCCATATGGCCGGGAAACCATTGAATGGTCATAATCTGTTCAAATCCCTTCTTTAACACATTGTTTCTTTGATTCAATTCTTCAACGAGTCCTGTGTTCCGCGTAGATTCTTGCGAAAAAACACCTTCTCTAGTTTAACATATTTTTCACGGATTTGATTTATTTTCTGTAGTGTTCTTTAAAAAACAAAAAAGCTGAGACAAACTCACTTTGGATTTTGTCTCAGCCTTGTACACTGGCAAAGTATAGAAAGAAGTAGGTCAAGCTCTTCTCAAGCCCGACTCAAGAGTATTTCTGTTTTTACTCGTTATTTGGCATGAAGTAAATTTTCTTTACAATGAATTAACTCTGTTAAAAACTGACAGTATGGTGTAGCAATCCCATAGACTTTCCCTTTGCGAACAATTGCTCCATTGATATAATCAATTTCGGTTAAACGATGATTGGTTATTAAGTCCTGATACATCGATGGATGGTGCAGACCAATTGTTTCTCGATTATAACACGAGCGGATTTGTTGAAGGACTGCTTGTTTATCTAACGTAACTTGTTCCGCTTCAGCGACTGCTAAAAATTCATTAACTATTTGTTGAACAATTAGATCTGCTTGCTCTGTTTCGCCAAAGTCTGCCATATTACAATCCAACAAAGTACATAAACCATTCATTGTTCCATTTACGCAAGCCTTCTTATAAATGGAGGATAAAATATTCTCAGAATAACGTGCATTTAAGCCAGCGTTATTTAATACCTTAATGACTGCTTCTGCTGCTTGTTCACTTTGCGCTCCTAAATTTTGTAAATCAATCGAACCATTGCCAAATAATTTTACTTTGCCCGGTCCTTCTAACCCAGCGGTCCACATTGTGTTTCCTAATAAAATATTTTCGTATGGCACGTATTTTTTGATAATATCTTCGTGCCCAATTCCATTTAACAAGCATAAAACTTTCGTATTTTTATTAAGGAAATGTTCTAATGCTTCAAGCATTCCTTCCAGTTGCATTGCTTTTGTAAATAGAATAACTAAGTCTGCTGTAAAATCGATGCTTGCTACTTCTGTCTGAGGATAGATAGGAATTTTAGCGGTCACCACTTCGCCATTAAAATCAGCAACTAACCCGTTTTTTCTTATTGCTTCAATATGTTCTGGCCAACCATCGACAAAAATAACATCATTTCCTGCTTGATGTAACATTAGTCCAAAGCGACTGCCCATAGCGCCAGCACCTGCGATAATAATCTTCATTTCTTTTCCTCCGTTCAATTTTTTATTTTTAGGTAAAAATCTGCTAAGAAAATCTCTATCTCTTACTTTTATTGCAATAAAAAGGCAAAACATATGTTATATTATAAGTGATCTATTTGTTATTTTTTATCCAAGCGCATTTATGTAAGCGCTTTTAAAAAGAAGGGGAGTTTCTGATGAATATTCAGCTTTTAAAGTACTTCATTGAAATTGTTAATACCCGCAGTTTATCGGCGGCCGCTCGCAATTTATTTGTCACCCAACCAACACTTTCTTTAGCATTGAAAAAAATGGAATCTGAGTTAGGCACAGCGTTGTTTGATCATTCTGATCAACCGTTTCAATTAACCGATACAGGTCTTTATTTATATGAACATGGCCAAGAAGTTGTTTTTCAATTCGATCAATTGGTAACAGATATTCGTGAAATGAACCAGAAACCAGTTAAAAAGCAATTGCGTTTAGGCTTAACTACTTTATTTGCTGTACAATTTATGAAAGAAATTTCACGATTTTTAACAACCCATCCACATGTGAATTTAATATTACAGCAAGATGGCTCGCCAAAATTACAAACGATGTTAGCAAATAAAGAAATTGATATGGGACTAATTTCTTTCCCAAATACCTTACCTGAAATTATTCATATTGAACCTTTAGAAACGACTACCAAAGGCTACCATGTTTATGTCGTGGTACCAGAATCAAATCCTCTCTCCCAATATGAAAAATTAACTTTTAAAGATTTGAAAGATCAACGATTTTCATCGTTAAGTGATAATTTTATGATTGGTCGCCTACTACTAGATCGGACTCGGAGCTTCGGTTATGAGCCGAATATCATTTTGCATAACGATGATTTACAAGTACTTCTTTATAGTTTACAAAAAAATAATTCGATTTGTTTGCTGCCGATTGAATATTATGAAGTGGGAAAAAGTCAGGGACTGAAATGGATTCCTTTAAAAGATAAGTTTGACTATTTCCCCATCGGCATTGCTTTGCGCCGCGATTTTAGTATGACAGAAGATGTTAGAGATTTTATCCAAATCATTAAAGAAAATTAATGGATAGCCTAGCCTTGATAAGCAAAGACGACTTTACTATCATAAAGTTTCAACACTTTTTCAAATAAGAATTTTGAGAATAAACCCGCGACAATTGGAACAACAAACCAAGAAAAGAGTAAGGGTAAGATCCCTAAGCCCGCATCCAATGAAGCAAGTGGCCCCACGAGTCCAACCAAGCCAAATCCAGCCGATTGTGGGGTTCCTGAAATGTTGAATAGAACCACAGGAATTGCTGAAATAGTCGCTGTAAATAAACAAGGAATTAAAATAATAGGGTATTTAAATAAGTTAGGCATCATCATTTTCATACCGCCCAAAGAGACAGCCAGTGTCACTCCCGATTGGTTGACATTCCAAGAATTAATCACAAGAACAACAGTTGTGGCTGCAATTCCCATTGCGGCAGCACCTGCAGACAAGCCATTCAACTGAATCGCCAAACCGATTGCCACAGTAGTGATTGGTGAAATAATCAGTGCAGCAAATGAACAAGCAATTAAAATACTCATGATAATTGGCTGGAAATCAGTAAAATTGTTAATCACTTTCCCAATGGCAACCGTGATCTGTGTCACATATGGGTAAATCAACATGCCAAACAAGCCTGCACCTACTCCAACAACGATCGGTAAAGCAATGATTTCCACTGAACCGAATTTTTTATCAATGACTAATAAAAGTAAGACTGCAACAGAAGCGGTAATCATAATATTAATGATGTCACCAGTACCTGCACCAATAAAGCCTTTCACTTCTGAATTAAATTTAATCACGCCAGAGCCAGCAAATGCTGCACCGCCAGCAATCATCATTTTCTGTGGCGTTAAGCCAAATTGAAAAGCAATCAGTCCACCAATAATTAAAGGGGTGGCTAGTTGGAAAATTTGCGCCGCATGAATAATCATTTCGATAATCTTGTATTCTGCAAAATATTTTAAAATGGCTCCTAATACAGCATTGGGAATTAAGGCGATAATGGTGCCGGAAGCTGTTCCAGCTAACACTTTGTTAAAAAATATTCTTGGGGTTAATTGAGCATCCAGTTTATCAGTGGGCATTTTCAACACTCCTATTGATTATTTTTGTTTTTTTTAAACAAGTTTGAGAATGATTGAACTTTCTGTTAGATAAAGAGCGGCCTCAAAGAAGAGCGCTTATTTCTTTGAGGCGCTTTTTATTTAACTAAAGCAAGGAACGATTTTTAATATACATCCGTATCCGCATTATATTTCGCTAAATTATCTTTAACATCTCGCAAGAACTTACCTGCTTGTTGTCCATCTAAAATTCGATGATCAATAGAAAGACATAAATTAACCATATCTGCCACTTTAAAGCCTCCATCTGCGGTTGGCACAAGGCGTTTATTAATTGACTCTACTTGTAATATCGCAGCTTGTGGATGGTTAATAATTCCCATCGATTGGACGGAACCTAGTGTTCCAGTATTATTAAGAGTAAAGGTCCCTCCTTGCATTTCTTTGCTTGCTAGCGTTCCTTGTCGGACTTCTTGTGCCAAGCGATTGATTTCTTTAGCTAGCCCTGCAATCGAATAGTTATCCGCTTGTTGAATCACTGGCACATAAAGATGCTCGTCTGTCGTTACAGCTATGGATAAATTAACATCTTTATGATAAATAATTGAGCCATCATCCCAAGATGTATTGATTTTTGGATTTTTCTTTAACGCTTGAATGACTGCTTTGGCAAAAAATGGGAAGAAGCTTAGAGACAGGCCTTCTTGTTGTTTAAATTCATCTTTTAATGAATTTCTAAGTTGGACTAAGTTGGTCACATCCGCTTCCACCATTAACCAAGCGTGAGGGATTTCGTTGACACTTTGGACCATTTTTTTAGCAATTGCTTTACGTACAGGATCTGCAGAGACAATTTTATCTGTGGTTGTTTCAGTTGGACTAGCTGTTGCGGCACTTTCATTTTGCGAAGCAACTGGCTCCTCTGAAATTGAAGGGCTAGTTCCTGGACTCACTGTTTTCTCAGGTGTTCTTGCCTGTGTTGGTGTAAAGTTTGTAACATCTTTTCTAGTAATTCGACCATCACGACCTGTCCCTGTAACTTGTGTTAAATCAATCTTTTTTTCTTGGGCAATTTTAAGGACTGCTGGGGAATAACGACCATTATTTTTTTGATGGGACGTCGCAGTGCTTGTTGTTTCAACCGTTTCATGTTCTTGTGCTTGTTCCGCACTTGCTTCTTTCACTGGTGCTAAAGTAGCTTCTTCTGTTTTTTCGGTTGTTTCTTCTGTCTCTAACGTCATCACCGCTGTTCCGATGGGCACATCTGTATCTAGAGAAATCAGAAATTCTTTTACTACACCATCAAAATCTGATGGGACTTCCGTGGTGACTTTATCAGAAACGACTTCCATTAAGGGATCATAGCGTTTCACTGAATCTCCTGGTTTAACTAACCATTGGACAATGGCTGCCTCTGTGACACTTTCGCCTAGATGAGGCATTTTGATTTCTTTTGTGGCCATTTATTTTTTCCTCCTTGCTTCAATTAAAATTCTGCTAATTCTTTCATTGCTGCTAATACTTGCTCTTCATTGATTAAAAATTCTCTTTCTAAAGGTAATGCATAAGGCATGCTTGGACAATCAGGTCCTGCAAGTCGTTGAATCGGTGCATCTAAATCAAAGAGAGCATCTTCTGAAATCATTGCCGCAATTTCACTCATCACGCTGCCTTCTTTATTGTCTTCTGTTACGAGTAAAACCTTCCCTGTTTTCTTAGCTGCAGCTACTAATGTTTCGCGATCTAAAGGATATAATGAGCGAACATCGACGATTTCGGCATCAATTCCTTCAGCGGCTAGTTTTTCCGCCGCAGCTAAAGCTAATTGCAAGGTCATGCCGTAACTAATCACGGTTAAATCACTACCCGTTCTAACGACATTGGCTTTGTCAATTGGTACGATATAATCATCTGCAGGCACTTCATCTTTTAGTAAACGATATAAACGCTTATGTTCGTAAAAAATGACTGGATCATCGGAACGAATCGCTGCTTTAATCATCCCTTTTGCATCATAAGGATTAGAGGGGGTCACCACTCTTAATCCTGGTTGTCCACAAAAAACTTTTTCTGTAGACTGAGAATGATACAGCCCACCACGAACACCGCCGCCATAAGGGGTCCGATAAACGATTGGCGCAGTCCAATCGCCTTTTGTTCTATAGCGCATTGTCCGAGCCTCTGATAACAATTGATTGGTTGCAGGCAAAATGTAATCCGCAAATTGAAATTCACCAATTGCGCGATAGCCCATTAAACCTAAGCCGACAGCTAAACCACCAATTAAGCCTTCTGTTAACGGTGTATTAAAACAACGCTCGTCACCGTATTTAGCAGCCAAGCCCTTTGTTACACCGAACACGCCGCCTTTGTCGCCGCCGACATCTTCTCCAAAAATAACTACTTTTTCATCACGAGCCATTTCTTCAGAAATTCCTAAGTTAATTGCTTCTAAATAAGTCATCTCAGCCATTATATTTCTTCTCCTCTTCTCTTATTTTGCATACACTTCTTCTAAAATTGATGTCGGTACAGGATCTGGCATTGCTTCTGCTTCATCCGTTGCTTGATTGATTTCTGCACGAATTTCTTCATCAATTTTGGCAATGTCTTCGTCTGTTAAATAGCCCTCTTCTAATAATTGTTTTTCAAAAAGCTTCACTGCATCGTTCTTTTTCATCTCTTCAATTTCTTCTTTTGAACGATAAACAGATTGATCATCGTCAGCGGAATGAGAAGTCAAGCGAGAAACCATTAATTCAATCAATTTTGGTCCTTTTTTCCCGCGAGCCGCTTTTACTGCTTCTTTAAACGCTAGATAGACTTCAGTAAAATCACTACCATCAACGGTCACACCTTCAAAGCCATAAGCTTTCGCGCGATCGGCCATTCGTTTATTGGCATACTGTTCTTCAATTGGGACAGAAATCGCATATTCATTATTTTCAACAACAAAAATGACTGGTAATTTTTTTACGCCTGCAAAGTTCATAGCTTCTTGGACTTCTCCTTGATTGGCAGAGCCTTCCCCAGTGGTGGTCAATGCAACAAAATCAGCTTTTTGAAGTTGCGCTGCATAACCAACACCTGTCGCTAATGGCATTTGTGTACTTACTGTTGAAGAGAAGGAAACAATATTATGCTCTTTTGAACCATAATGATTCGGCATTTGACGACCATGGGAAGAAGGATCCGCTTCTTTTCCAAAAGAACCCATTAAAATATCTTTGGAGGTCATGCCCCAAACCAAGCACGCGGTCATATCACGATAATACGGTAAAAAATAATCTTTTTGAGGATCAAAAGCCATCGCCATCGCTACTTGTGCAACTTCTGCCCCTTGACCAGAAATATTGAAAGAGGTCTTACCAATCCTTGTTAATTGCCACAACCGTTCGTCTAAACGACGTCCTCGTAGTACTTGACGATATGCCTGAATCAATTCTTCTTTTGATAAACCCGATTTTTTAAGCGTTTTCATTTTCATCAACCTTTCTCTATTTGTGAATTGCTAAGCCATAAGTATCTAAGGCTGCTTCTTGCAATACTTCTGTCATTGTTGGATGCGCATGGATTGCTTCACCAATTTCAATGGGCGCGGCATCTAAATACATGGCAGTACTTGCTTCGGCAATTAAATCCGTGACATGTGGCCCAATCATAGAAACCCCTAATAAATCATCGGTCTTCTTGTCACGAATTACTTCTATAAAGCCATCTGTTTCTCCATAAACAAGTGATTTACCATTACCATTAAAATTAAAGGTACCAATCACTACTTCTTTATCTGCTGGTAAAGTTTCTCTAGTATAGCCGACACTTGCTATTTCAGGATTTGTATAAACACCTCGAGGCACGTTTGTATAATTTAAAGGTTCAACTGTCTCGCCTAAAAGATGCTGAACAGCTAGCTCTCCTTCTTTCATAGCCACATGCGCTAGTTGAAGTGTATCGATACAATCACCAATCGCATAAATATGTCCTTCTGTGGTTTGATAAAATTCATTTACTTCAATGCCTTTGTCAGTATATTTCACTGAGGTATTCTGTAACCCTAACTTATTGATATTGGGTTGACGACCAATTGCTACCATGACTTTGTCAACAGTGAGGCTTTCTTGTCCTACAACTTCTACTTGAACCTTCTGTCCGGTAACTTTCGCTTCTTGGACTTTGCTACCTAATAAAATGTTAATTCCTCGTTGCTCTAAACGTTTCTTTAATTCTTTAGAAATTGTTGCACTTTCATTTATAAGTAACCGATCCAAAAATTCAATGATAGTTACGTTGACACCTAAACTATTTAATAAAGAAGCCCACTCGACACCAATAACGCCACCACCAATAATTGCAATTGATTCTGGTAATTCTTCTAATTCAAGCATCCCATCAGAAGATAAGATAAATTCTTCATCTAATGGCAAATTAGGTAACGTTTTAGGACTAGAGCCTGTCGCAATAATGACATTTTTAGGAACGATAATTTCTTCTTCCCGTGTTGGATCATTAAACGTAACTGCCACTGCGCCAGAGACTGGTGAAAAAATGGAAGGACCTAAAATCGCACCTTCGCCTGCTAAAATTTTGATTTTATTTTTTTTGCATAAGCCTTCAACACCTTTGTGCAACTGCTCAATAATTCCTTCTTTCCGTTGTTGTATTTTAGAAAAATCAATGGACGCTGCCTCTGTTTCAATCCCAAAAGAAGCCGCTTGTTTTAAGGTATCAAAAACCTCTGCGCTTCTTAATAAAGCTTTTGTAGGGATACAGCCTTTGTGCAAACAAGTGCCACCTAATTTGTATTTTTCAACAATTGTGACGTTTAGCCCTTTTTGTGCGGCTCGAATTGCTGCTACATAGCCTCCTGTTCCGCCACCTAAAATCAGTAAATCTGTTTGTTCCGCCATTTTGATCACTCCTGCTCAATTTTTGCTTCACTATAATTTAAAGCTTGTTCTTCCCCTGTTAATACTCGATTGACGCCTTCATATAAAGCAGCCATCTCCATTTCACCTGGGTAAACCTTAATTGGTGCAATCCAAGTGACTTTTTGAGTAATTTCTTGAACAACGGTTTGCGAATAGGCTGCGCCCCCTGTTAAAATAATTGCATCAATTGCGCCTTCAAGAACCACGGCCATCTCGCCAATACTTTTTGCGATTTGGTAACACATTCCTTTTAAATAGTAATTTGCTGTTTGATCACCTGCAGCTATTTGTGCTTGGATATGCCGTAAATCTGTTTCACCTAGGTATGATTTAAGGCCGCTATTACCCGCAATTAGCTTTTTCACTTGGCTAATCGTTAACTCCTGTTCAAGTATCCATTGCGCAAATTCAACGAGCGGTAAGGCGCCACTGCGTTCAGGCGTATAAGGACCTTCACCATCAAGCCCATTTACCACATCCACCATGCGGCCTTTTTGATGCGCCCCCAAGCTAATGCCCCCACCTAAATGAACAACGATAAAATTGCTTTGCTCATATGTTTTCCCTAAATCCTCAGCGATTTTTCGAGCGACCGCTTTTTGATTTAAGGCGTGACCAACGCTACGCCGGTGAATGCCTTTTAATCCGGAAATCCTGGCTAATGGCTGTAGCTCATCTACAACAACAGGATCGACAATAAAGGCTGGCACGTGATATTTTTCTGCAAACTCATTGGCTAAAATCGCCCCTAAATTTGAAGCATGGGTATTAAAGCGTTCTGTCTGCAAGTCTTCTAGCATTTGTTGATCGACAAGATACGTACCGCCAGGAATAGGCTTAAGCAAACCACCACGCCCTACGACAGCGGCTAATTGTGTGATGTTATGTGTTTCTAAAAATTCCGCGATCATTTGTTTTCGAAATGATGTTTGACTGACAACATTTTCAAAAGGTGCCAATTCTTGGACGCTATGTCTAAGCGTTTCTTCCGCCAAGCAATCATGATTAGCAAAAAGCGCTAACTTAGTGGAGGTCGAGCCAGGATTAATAACCAATACTGTTTCCATTGTTTTCTGCTCCTTTTTTTAAACTTGTCTCATGGCAAATCTTAATGAATGGAATTTGCTTTCTGTCGAATCGCTTCTAGATGTTAAAACGACTGGGACTTTTGTGCCAACAATCGTTCCTCCCACCTTGGCGTGCCCAAACAAGGTTAATGATTTGTATAAACAATTTCCAACATCAATAGTTGGAACCACTAAAATATCTGCATCCCCCATGATAGGACCGCTGTAACGTTTATGCGCAACCGCTTCTTCAGAGGTCGCTAAATCAAGCGAAAGTGGACCAAAAACCGTAGCCTCTTGTTGATTATTAAAATGTGCCGTGACTTCTTTTGCTAAAACAGACGAAGGCATTTTAGGATTGAAATTTTCCGCTGCGCTTAACAAAGCAATTTTCGGGTGATGCAGTCCCAATTTTTGGGCGACTTCTTTAGCATTTTCAACAATTTCAATGAGGGTCGCTTGAGTGGGGGCGATATTCATCGCACAATCGGTTAACAAGAAGGTTTTCCCCGCAGGCAGCTCCACCATTGCTACATGGGAAAGAATCGGTTTATTTTTTAATTGATGCTCACTTTTCAACATTTCTTTTAGTAATGTGTGGGTCTGAATAATTCCTTTCAATAAAATTTGTGCTTGACCAGTTGCAACTAAACTGACAGCTTCCTGTGCTACCGCGGCCTCATCTGAGCAATGAACATATTTCCAGAGATTTTCAGTATCAAGATTTTCGTTTGTATCAAATACAATAAACTGCAACGGTTGCTCGGCTTCTTTTAGTGCTTTTTTAACTAACTGTAAAATCTCTGGTTGTGAACCTCCTGCAATTGAAACAGTGATCATTTTCTCACCTCATTTTTTCTTCTTTACACTTTAAATCTACCTTAGTATGTAAGCGCATACAAATTGTTAATTTTTATGTCCTTATTAATATTTTTTATAGAGAAGGAAAAGCTTAGTAAATCAAGCTTTTCTTTCTCTAAACAATTGTTATCTAATTTGCTTTTCATGAAAAAACTTCTTTTCTAAGAATGAAAGGAAAACTTATGCTTCGGCACAGCTGTTTATTTATGTCAGATTCTAAACCATGTTATACTTTAGATACTTATTTTTAGGAGGAATTAAATGGCACTACTACTATTCTTTTTGTTTATCGCCCTACTAGGATTTGGTATATTAAAAATTAATAACCGCAGTATCCTCGGCGGTATCACTCTGGCTTCTGGCACCTTATTGTCATTAGTCACCTTACTATTTATCGGACTAGACAAAATTTATTTACATTTTAAGAATGGCGACCTAATTACTTTGGCAATTGCTTATCTATTAATTCCCTCTGTGTTTATCGGCATTTGCCTTTACTTTATTTTTAACTCACGTACGATGCAAACGAAAGAAGGCAAAAGTGTCACGGCTAAATTGTCTGCTGGCCTAGGACTGAACTTATTAATTGCTTTACCCGCCTTTCTATATTTATTATCAGTTGGCACAGCGCAAATACCTTATGTGCTTTTTCTGCTCTTACTTTTTCTATTGTTAATGGATCTTTTGCTGACCTTTCTATTTGCTGCTTACGTCTTGTATTCATGGATGTACCAAATGATTCCTTTAAAAAAAGCGGTTGATTATATCATTGTTTTAGGTTCGGGAATTCGTAGCGAGGAAGTACCTCCACTTTTGAAGAGTCGGTTAGATAAAGGGATTGAATATTATGAAAAAAATCCCACCGCTAAATTTGTAGTCAGCGGTGGTCAAGGTCCTGACGAACCTGTGGCCGAAGCTTTCGCAATGAAAAAATATTTGCTTTCACAAAATATTCCTGCAGAAGCAATTTTGATGGAGGACCAATCCACAACCACTTATGAAAATATGTTGTTTTCTAAAGCAATAATTCAGGCAGATTGGCAAAAGATGCCGTCTGATTCTAAACAACCCTCTGTTATTTTTTCAACAAATAACTATCATGTCTTACGAGGAGCTATGTATGCCCATCGTGTCGGCTTAAAAGCTGAAGGTGTCGGGGCGCCAACTGCCTTATATTTTTTACCAACTGCTCTAATCCGAGAATACATTGCCTTACTGGTTCATGATAAGCGAATTGTGCTTTTTGTTTTTCTACTTGTCACTCTTCTTTTAGGAATCAGTATCTTACCCATCTAAAAAAACAGCGACTCACATTTTTGTGAGTCGCTGTTTTTATTTTTTTAATATAAAAAGGTTTAATGAACGTAATTGGCTATCAATGCAATCAGCCATAAATGAAGCGGATAGAATCCGTAAAATAAATATTTGAAAAATGGTGCTTTGCTTCCTCTCTCACCATTGTAAAGCGATATAAATGGTAACACAGTGATAAACATAAAATCAGAATTATAAGCTAACATTTCAATTGTCGTTGGCCAATCTCCCAACCATTGAAAACTTGTAACTAAGAAAAAGAGCGCTAATGCACCATATAAACAGTTCCGTAAGACAAGTCTCTTTCTGGCTAAATACGTAATCAACATAAAAGGTAACATCACAATGCCACCTTCAGCAAACATTGCTCCTATTCCTAAAATTGCTAATATACTAATCAATAAAACAATTTTTAAACTGATTTTTGGCATCTCTAGCATCGCTTTTGTCACAATTAACATACTGACACCAAGGGCTAAGGTGAAGAAAATATTGTTGTGAACAGCGACAGCTGGATTATTCACTAAATGATTTAGCAGCGTATTTCCAACAAACATGATTGCTGCCCAAATATACAAACGACCATTGTAACGATAAACATTCCGTGTATAGTTGAACCCTTCTACAGCCATGTAACCAAAAAACACACCGACACAACGAGTAATTACATGAAAAATCAGTGCCCATTCTGGCGGAACAAAATAACTAATATGGTCAAGAACCATTAACCCCATCATCAATAACTTTAAGCGATTTGCGTTCATGAATCGTCTCCTTTATTTTTTCTACAGAAACTATCATATCTTTTTATATAACAGAAAACAACGAACATTCTTGTTAGATTCAACCATTCTTTTTGTCACTTTCGTTAAACTTGGTACCGCAAAGATAAATCTTCAAATAAATAATGTTGGTATTTAAATTGTTCAAAATGAATTTTTCGAATTTCTTGCTTAATGGCTATTAAGCATTCATCGACCGTCATCAATGATTCTTCTTTTAGAAGCGCCTCTTCTATTAATAATTTACATTGGCAATCAATCAATAAAAGTTGACTATAAAATGTGTAAAATGTTTCTTTATTTAATTTTTCAATCAAATTTTTAGCTTGATTCTGCAGCTTTTGATAACATTTGGTCAATTTTTGGTAATCCATTAAATCAACTAACTGACCTTGTTTTAACATGTTACTAAAGTCTAAATCCCAAAGCATTTCTTTAGTCGGCTGTTGCAATAAATAATACATAGAATGACTACTAATAATTTCAGTGGTCGGTTCTTCAATTGTTTCATAAAAAGTCACAAAATATTCTCGCTCAATCACAGTAATAATTTCTTCTTCTGAAAGCTCACAATCTTCTAAATTTTGATAGAATATCAATAATTTAATCCGCTCATCTATTTTATTCAGCGAAGCGACTAATTCAGGAAAAAGAACCGACTGACAATTTTCTACTAATTCTCTTGCCTTATTTTGTTCATTTTTATAAAAGTTGTATAACTTTTTCCGCTGTTTTAACGAGTTTAGTAAGTTATCGGGTATATTCCAGTAATATTGTTTCTTCATAGCATTCCCACTCTTCTTTTTTATGTACAATTTTACAAAATTGGTCTTAGCCAATTTCGTCTCTAGTTATTCTATCAAAAAAGTGACGCTTTTTTACTGACAATAATTACTCGTTTTACGCCCAAAAAGTGAAAATTCAGCTGTTAAGTAATTATTGGGGCTTGTTTCCCGCGGGCCGAAAAAACTTTTTCCTTTTAAAAGTCCAGAAAAAGACCTACACTAGAGATAGACAAACGTTGGAGGGATTTAAATGGATTTACACTTAACGAATAAATTAGCATTAATTACTGGTTCAACCAAAGGAATTGGCAAAGCAATTGCGATTGAAATGGCTCGTGAAGGGACCGATGTCATTATCAATGGGCGCAATGAAGCCGAAGTAATCAAAGTTGTTGAAGAAATACAAACAATGTTTCCAGACACTCATCCTCAAGCAGGAACTGCCGATATTTCCATTGAAAGTCAACGAACTACTTTACTTGAAAAATTCCCTAAAGTCGACATTTTAGTGAATAATATGGGGATTTTTGAACCAATGGAATACTGGGACATCGATGACGCCACTTGGGAAAAATTTTTTACTGTGAACGTGTTGTCAGGCAATGCATTAGCAAAAGCTTATCTACCTAAAATGCTTGCACAAGATTTTGGTCGCATTATTTTCATTGCTAGCGAAGAAGCGGTGATGCCTTCTGGCGAAATGCCCCAATATAGCATGACAAAAACGATGAATCTTTCCTTAGCTAAAAGTTTATCCAACTTAACTGTCGGCACACATGTCACCGTTAACACGGTTATGCCTGGCTCAACCCTTACCGAAGGTGTAGAAAAAATGTTGGAAGATATGTACGCTGATTCAGACATTCTTAAAGAGGATTGGGAAAAAGATTTCATGAAAAATCATCGTTCTCGTTCACAAATCCAACGGCTCATTCGACCAGAAGAAATTGGTCGTTTTGTTACCTTTGTGGCCAGCCCGGATTCTTCTTCTTTCTCAGGAGAAGCCTTAAGAATCGATGGCGGCTTAGTTCCAACGATCTTCTAAATTAAACAAAAAAGACAGCCAGCAAAAATTCACATTTTTTTTCTGGCTGTCTTTTTAAGCATATTAATTGATTACTTACCAAAAGTAAGTTATATTTATCTCGAATTCGAAATAAAAAGAGGTGAAACAATGAACCAACAGCAAGAAGCTTTAAAAGCCTATATCGGTTTATTAAGAACCAGCCATCGACTAGAGCAACTTGCCAAGCAAGATGTTACTTGTTATGACTTAAACATTACAGAATTTTCAGTATTAGAGCTGTTACTCCATAAAGGTCCTCAGACCATCCAAAAAATTAAGGAGAAAATTTTAATCGCTAGCAGTAGCACCACTTATGTTATTGACCAATTACATAAAAAAGGCTATGTAACGCGCACCCCCAGTGAAAAAGACCGACGCATTACTTACGTTGAATTAACAGAAGCTGGAAAAACATTAATTGAAGAAATTTTCCCGACGCATGCAAAGCGAATTGCAGAAGCATTTGAACAACTCTCTTCCGAAGAATTAACACTTCTTCAAAAAACTTTACGAAAAATAACAAATGAAACGAAATGAGGAAATAATGATGAAAAAAGAAGATCAATTATTAGGAATCCACCACGTTACAGCTATGACAAGTGATGCAGAAAAAAACTATCACTTCTTTACAGACGTTTTAGGGATGCGTTTAGTCAAAAAAACAGTGAATCAAGATGATATCTATACTTACCATACCTATTTTGCCGATGATTTGGGTACACCAGGTACAACCATGACCTTTTTCGATTTTCCCAATAACCCTAAAGGATTAAAAGGAACCAATACAATTTCAAGAACAGGGTTCCGGGTTCCTTCAGATGCAGCTTTGACCTATTATGAAAATCGCTTCAATGAATTTGCTGTCAAACACACAGGTATTTCTGAAGAATTTGGTAAAAAAGTCCTTCGCTTCTGGGATTTTGATGATCAAGCGTATCAATTAATCTCTGATGAATTAAATCAGGGTGTTGCAGCGGGCACCCCTTGGAAAAAAGGACCTGTCCCTACAGAATTTGCGATTTATGGCTTAGGACCTGTCGAAATAGCTATTTCCTATTTTCATGAATTCAAAGAAGTCTTTGAAGAAATTCTAGGCTTTCACGTAGTGGCACAAGAAGGCAATCGCTATTTACTTGAAGTTGGCCAAGGTGGCAATGGTGCCCAAGTCGTTTTGGTAGACGATGATACTAGCTCACAAGCACAACAAGGATATGGTGAAGTACATCACGTTGCATTCCGCTTAGCGGATCGTAAATCACTTGGGACTTGGCAAGCGCTCTTTGATCATTTAGGCTTACAAAACTCTGGCTATGTCGATCGTTATTACTTTGAATCATTGTATGTTCGCATTGGACATATTTTAGTCGAATTAGCCACCGATGAACCAGGATTTATGGGGGACGAACCTTACGAAACATTAGGAGAAAAGTTATCTCTTGCGCCATTTTTAGAAAACCGTCGTGAGTATATTGAGAGTGTTATCAAGCCTTTCAATACAAAACGAGCCTAAGGAGGAAAAAACATGCATTCAATTTTAAAAAAAGGACATCCTGAAGCACCTGTCTTTGTGCTACTTCACGGTACAGGTGGTGATGAAACATCTCTCCTACCAATTGCCCAAGAACTAAATAAACAAGCTACTGTGCTAAGTATTCGTGGTGATGTTTCAGAAAATGGAATGAATCGTTATTTTAAGCGCCTAGCGGAAGGTCATTATGACTTAGAAGATCTAGAAAAACGCGGCGAGGCGCTTCATAAGTTTATTCAACAAGCCGCTAACGAGCATCAATTTTCATTGGATAAAATTATTTTTATTGGCTATTCAAATGGGGCCAATATCGCTATTCAATTATTGCTTACTCATCCCGATAGTTACCATCAAGCTGTCCTCTATCATCCCATGTTTCCTGTTGAATTGACCAATCAACCAGACTTGACCGACACTTCTGTTTTATTATCTCTAGGAGAGCATGACCCAATTGTTCCACTTCCTGAAAGTATGCGTGTGATTCAATTATTTCAGAATCATGGAGCAACCGTACAAGAGGTTTGGACACAAAGTCATCAATTAACTTATCAAGAAATTAAGGAAACACAAACTTGGTTGGCACATCTGTCCTCTTAACAAAAAAGTGGGTCCTAAGTCGAAATGACTTAGGACCCACTTTTTCTATTTTAAGATAATTCACTGTCTGAGCTTCTTTTTATTCTGCCATTTGAACAACTATTTTACCAACTGCATGGTGCGTTTCACTGAGTGCATGTGCATCATAAATCCCTTGTCTAGAAAAAGGGAAAACTTCACCAATAATTGATTTCACTTTTCCAGCTGCCATCAAATCAGCAATTTTTTGTAATTGTTCTCCATTTGGTTGAAGCCAAATACTTTCAGCAGAAATATTTTTTTCGGCTGCCAATTGTTTATCTTCAATGCCCACAATTGAAACAAGACGACCGGTGTTTGGTTTTAAGACGTCAAAACTATTTTTTTGAACCTCACCACCCATTGTATCAAAGACCAAATCAACATCAGTTAATACCTCTGCAAAATTCGTTGTATGATAATCAATCACTTCATCTGCACCAATTTTTTTCAGTAAGGCATGATTTTTTGCGCTAGCGGTCGTGATGACATGTGCGCCCGCTTCTTTTGCTAGTTGAATCGCATAAGTACCGACCCCACCTGCACCAGCATGAATTAAAACAGTTTCTCCTTCTTTAAGGTGACCATGATCAAACAATGCTTGCCAAGCGGTTAAACCAGCCAACGGAACGGCAGCCGCTTCTTCAAAGCTAATTGTTTCAGGGATTTTTGCTAATAAATGATCATCCACAATCGTTACTTCTGCATAGGTGCCAAAATGAGTAGTTTCAGGACGAGCAAAAACTTTATCGCCAACTTGCCAATCCGTTACTTGACTCCCCACCTCTGTAATCACACCAGCGACATCCCAACCAAGAATAATCGGAAAGGACCAATCAAACATCTGTTTTAAATATCCTTCACGCAATTTCCAATCAATCGGATTAATTGATGTCGCGTATTCTTTTACCAACACTTGATGTTCCGATAATTCTGGCAGTGTTACTTCTGCTTCTTCAAGTACCTCTTTACTTCCGTACTGATTAATCACAACAGCTTTCATAAACCAACTTCCTCTCATTTGTTTCATTTTTCACACTTTTAGTATACGCCTATTGCCTTCTTTTTATATAAGAATATGCTTTAGTTAAATTGAGAGAAAGTGTATTCATTATTAATCTCGATCTGTTTTAATTTAATTAGTTATGCATTTACGCGTTTAATTTCACGATGTTTATTCAATAAATAGGCCAAACCAAGATTAATGCCAACAAAGCAACTGATTGTCAGAAGAAGTGGCAGGACAGTAAAACCAGTGGATTGATAACCAACCATTGCTTGCAAGACATGGAGCATTCTCAGGCGCATTGGTGCCCCCCCTAATTGTGCAATCGTGCCCAGTAAAATAGGAATCATTAATAACAGCAATAAAACAATGAGTTTTTTTACGCCATCTATCCGATCATTAAAGACACCTGCTAACAAGCCAAGTGAGCCACTAAGCATTAGTAAGATAAAAAAGAGCAACCACGACATGAAAAAGTCTCCTTGCGCATAGACATCAATTAATTTCATTGATAATTGAAAATGAGAAATGAAATTGCCGCTAAATACTTTAATCAGTACAAGTACAGCCAAGGATCCAACCAAAGATAAAATAGCATTACTTACAAAATTCACCAAAAAAATTGTCCAGCGGGAAAGCCCGTTTTGAATAAACAGTTTAAAATCTGTGTTTACCCCTAAAAATGATAGTATCCCCATAAAAACCAGACAAGGAATTACTGCATCAGAGCTGACAGTATTTACGTCGTTAGAAAAGAGCAAGCCAATAAGAGGAAAAAGAATGCCGAACAAAGCATAAAAGCCAAAATAAATTGCTAAAGAACGGACTTGATAAATAACACGATACTGCAAAGCTGTTTTAAATTTCATTTTACTTTTCCTTCTTTCTATTGGTTAATTGCACAAAATATGTTTGTAAATTTAGCGGCGCAATTTGAACCTCTGCTTTTTCAGTCGGCAAGTCGCCGTACACGTAAGCCGTAACTGCTCCACCTAAAGTGTCCATGCCTAAGATTTCCAATGACTGAGTATAGCGCTCTACTTGTTCTTTCGGCCCAGAAACAATGCGACCGTTTTTCAAAATTGTTTCAATAGATTCTGCGCGAATCAATTTTCCTTGATCAATGATGATAATATCTTCTAATAAATTCGCAATTTCTTCAATCAAATGGGTAGAAATCACAAACGTACGGGGACGTTCTTGGTATGTCTCAATTAAATAAGTATAAAATAATTCCCGATGATTGGCGTCTAAACCTAAGACTGGCTCATCTAAAAAAATATACTCACAGGGGACGGATAGCGCCACTATTAGTTTAGCAATACTCCGATAACCAGTTGATAATTTTTTGAATGTCTTTTTACCATCTAAATCAAAATCGCTTAACATTTGTTCGGCTAAAGACCAGTCAAATGATCCATAAAAACCTTCAGTCGTTTTAAAAATATCTTTAATTTTTAACTGAGGAGGAAACAAATTATCTTCACTCATTAAGTAAATATGAGTCAAAGCAGCCTCATTATCGGTCACTGTTTCTCCCGCCAATTTAACGGAACCTGAAGTGGCAAAACTTCGATTATTTATGATATTTAATAACGTACTTTTACCAGCCCCGTTTCTGCCTAAGAGCCCATAAATCGTTTCTTTTTCAAAAGTAATTGAAATATTATCTAGTGCTTGTTTTTGATGATATTTTTTACTTACTGATTCCACCCGCAAACTCATGCGTCATACCCTCTTTCAATTAGTTGTTTTAATTGTTCAGCTGTGATCCCTAATTTTTTGGCTTCGGCGACAACTTCTAAGACTTCTTTATTTAAAAATTCTTCTTTCCGTGCACTTCTTACTCTCTCTTGAGCGCCTGGTAAGACAAACATGCCAATCCCCCGTTTCTTTTCAATCAGCTGTCGTTCTACTAATAAATTCATTCCTTTTAAAACGGTGGCTGGATTGATTTGGTAACTTTTTGATATTTCTGTGGTTGAGGGAATTTGTTCGCCTTCTAAGTAAGCGCCATTAAAAATTCCTTCGGCAATCTGATCGGCTACTTGCTGAAATAAAGGTTTTTCCCCCGAAAAATTAAATTCCATTTTTACACCTCGCTTAAATGGTTAACTACTTATGTAACTAACTATATATCCTAGAAATTCTTTTGTCAGTAAATATCCACCCGCATAGCGGGTGGCTTTTTAATAGCCCTAGAAGGGCTCGCTACCTGCTGCTCCCTTTAAGGGAGCTTTTTTTAGAGACCGCCAACCGCTACCATTCTATTCTTATCTAGTTGTTACTTACTAAATGGATCTCTATACTCTCTTTTGTTTATACTATCCCTTACTCGATCTTCTGCTTCTTGTTCTCGTATATACTTAGCTATCGTTTTTTGGTTCAGACCTACAGTGCTCACATAATAGCCTTTTGACCAAAATGATCTATTCCCATAATTATATTTTAAATTCGCATGACGTTCATGAATGATTACTGCACTTCTTCCTTTTAAGAAACCCATGAATCCTGATACACTCAACTTCGGCGGGATTCTTACCAACATATGGATATGGTCAGGCATTGCATGAGCTTCAATGATTTCGACTTCTTTCATTTCACACAATTTTCTCAGTATTTTTCCAATATCCTGCCTTAACTGACCATAGATTACTTTTCTTCTATATTTTGGTGTAAATACAAGATGGTACTTACAATTCCAACGAGTATGTGCTAAACTTTTATCGTCGTTCGACATACAAAAACTCCTTTCGATTAGATAACGGTTGGTAGCCTTTATCTATTATATCGAAAGGAGTTTTTATCGCTAAAGCTCTGAGCTCCACGCGCAGTACGCGTGGTTTTTTTGTCGAAATCTCTTTAGAGATTTCAACTGACTAAAGTCATTAATAAAAAAACCATTGTTTCCAAAGAAATTTTTCTTTGAAAACAATGGCTATACTTTTGAGTTTATTGAATGGTTTCGTTCTTATAGGGTTCCATTGTATAACAATTCATCGGTTGTTTCGTTGACAATTTTTAAGCGATTTTGTTTTTTTATCAAAATACTTTTATAGGTCGTTCCTGTAGCCTTTTCTTCCATCACAAGAATGCGTTTATACTCATTATCAGTGACTTTCTTAATCGTTGTTTGATTTAAGGACGGGATTTTTTCTTTTAGCGTTTTTTCTTCCGCCAGACCTTTTAAGATTTCTGATTCTGTAGTGGAACTTGTGGATTTACTAGAATCGCTTGATACACCTTCGTTATTAGACGTACTTTCAGATGACTTGCGACTTGATTCAGTTACTTTAGGCTGTGATGATTCACTGGTATTGGTTGAATTCATTTGAGTTTGGGTTTGATTCCCACATGCACCAATTAGCAACCCAACGCCTAAGATAGAACTTGCTAAAATTGTTTTTCTAATCATTTGCATGACCTCCTACATCTATCATTACTTTAACCTTAACATTTTTCAGCTAAGAGAACAATTTTTCAGATTAGAAAAGACCACTAGTCGTTATTTAAATAAACGAACTAGTGGTCTTACTTATTTAGGAATGATCTTCATATGAGTGAGTGGGTAATAAACAAATTGTGCTTTCCCTAAGATTTGATCTGCATGTATTGCACCAAAAGAACGGCTGTCTTTGGACATACGGCGATTATCACCAAGCACAAAATAGCTATCTTTAGGTAATTTTTCTTGCATTAACAATTCTTTTGAATCAAAATTCGTAGTGTAAGGCATCGTTTCATGATCTTTTTTTCTGTTTTTAGTTAAATACGGTTCAGCGATTGGCTGATTATTGACATATAATTGATCGTTTTCGTAACGCACAGCTTCTCCTGGTAAACCAATCACACGTTTAATCAGAATCGATCCTGTATCTGTTTTAAAGACCACCACATCAAACCGTTTAATGGTGGAGAATTTTTCCATCACAATCATATCTCCTTGATTCAAGGTTTTTTGCATGGAATGGCCATCCACCCGAACAGGAATCAGGAAAAATCCTCTTAAAATAAAAACGGCTACGATTGCTGGTACTAAGATTTTCAGAAAGTACATTAAATACCCAACATAATCACGTTTCTTCTTCAACTTCGTGCCACCTTTTTTCTAGTTTTTTTGAATTTCTTTGACTGCTGTATCGTAGGCAGCGTCATTTTCAAGAATTAATTTACCTAAAGTGGCTTCAATTTTTGTGGCTGTTTCATTGTCGATTTCTCCAGTTACAGGCAAGCCATTTTTCTGTTGAAGATCGCTAACCGCTGCTTTTGTTTCTGCAGTGTAGTTTGCATTGTTTTCATCAACAGGATACGCTAATACAGCTAAAATAGCATTTAAGTTCTGAATATCTTCAGATTGATCTCCTTCTTTTAGCGTTTTATCGCGAGGAATCAATTTTAAATAGGCATACTCGGGGTAATCAGCTTTGATGGTTGGTTCAATTCCTTTTTCGTTGATCCATTCGCCTTTTGGTGTTAACCATTTTAAAACAGTCAATTTTATTTCGGTTTGGTCATTTAAATCTTTCACCGTTTGGACCGTTCCTTTGCCAAATGTTTTCGTTCCAATTAGTGGGACATTCGCAGATTCATGCAGTGCTGCAGCAAAAATTTCGGATGCACTGGCACTATTGCCATCAATGATAACTGCAACAGGTTCTTTTACTTTAAAGCCGTCGTCTAATTCTTTGGAAGCAACTTCTTTCATCGTACGTCCTTTTTTGTCTTCAAATTGAACAATTGTTTCGCCATTTTTTAAAAACATACTGGCCATTCGCTCTGCTTGATCTAGCAGTCCACCAGGATTTTGGCGTACATCAATTACAAAGGATTTAGCTCCTTTGTCTCGTAAATTCGTGATTGTTTCTTTCAATTCTTGATATGTTTTTTTACCAAAGGACGTAATTTTAATCGAGCCAATTTGCGCATCATTTTTGTCTAACTCACCAGTCACTGTTTTAACGGGAATTTTCCCACGTTTGATTGAGATATTTTTAGTTTCTCCCTCTCTTTGGATAGTCAATTCAACGGAAGTTCCTTTTTTACCTCGGACTTTTGAGACGACTTCTGCTAGTTTCATCCCTTTTGTAGCTGTACCATCAACTTTTTTAATAATATCGCCTTCTTTGATTCCCGCTTTTTCAGCTGGGGAATCTGCTACAGGGGCCTCTGCTACAACTGGTTCGCCATCTTTCATTGTCATAGTGGCACCAATTCCTTCAAAATCGCCAGATAAGCTTTCGTTTAAATCATTGGCAGCAGATTCATTTAGATAAGTTGAGTATGGGTCTCCAATAGCTTCAGACATGCCTTTTAAGGCGCCTTCAACTAATTCATTTTTATCTACTTCACCTACATAATTGGTACTAATTTCATTATATAAATCCTGCACTTTGCTTAAATCAGCATTGGTAATTGCCCCTTCTTGACTCATCTTTTTAACACGATGATCAAAATAAATATAACTACTTCCTCCAGCTAAAAATGCGACACAGAGGAGCGAAATAATATATTGATAAAAAGGAACAGTTCGTTTGTTCTTCATAGATTTCATCTCATTTCTAACAAATTCGTCACTACTTTTGTTTACTATAACATGAATGAAAAAAGAGGAAAAGCTTTGTTTGCTTTTCCTCTGGATTTATTTATTGTTTTCAAGGTACTTTTCCCATAACTCATCAAAGATGTCCATGTTGCTTAAATAGTCAGCATTCATTTCTAAATAAGAAGAAAGTTCATGATAATCCTCGGTTTGTTTTGGAAACTGAATATCTTTGGCCGCTTCATTGGCAAAATCAGTTTCAGGATCTTTAGCCGGACCTTTTAATGTCATTAAGTAATGGTAAAAGCTTCGTCTCATGTAAATTAGTCACTCCATTTTTCTTCAATAAATTCACTTCTACGTTGATGGGACAATCCATAACGCAAAGCGTCTTTTTTATAAAAGTCTTGATGGTATTCTTCAGCAGGATAAAATGGTGCTGCTGGTTCGATGGTGGTAACAATTGGTTCTGTAAAACGGCCGCTATTAGCTAGACGTTCTTTACTTTTCTCAGCAATTTCTTTTTGTTCTTGAGAACGATAAAAAATAACTGGCCGATAATTATCGCCGCGGTCTTGAAACTGGCCGAAAGCATCAGTAGGATCCGTTTGTTGCCAATAAATATCCACTAATTGTTCGTAAGAAATAATCGCTGGATCAAAAGTGATTTCTACTGCTTCCGTATGGCCTGTTGTGTGTGTTAGAACCTGTTCATATGTTGGATTAGGCACGTGCCCACCTGTATAACCCGAAACAACTGAGATAATCCCTGGTTGTGTATCAAAAGGCTGCACCATACACCAGAAACAGCCGCCTGCAAAAATTGCTTTTTCTTCCATCTCTAACACTCCTTTTTTATTTCTCTTTTGGCAAGTATATATTCATACGAATGTCATCGTCAACTAAATTAATCTTTTCTGCTCGAACAAATAGACCATTTTGCATTCTAAACTGATCTAAACGTAATAAAACAGTTTGATCATCTGGATTGATTTCAACCCATTTAGGTAGTTTGTAAGAACGTTTAGCAAATTTCAATACTTCTTTAATTGGCAAGCCTAACGTTCCTATAGATAAACTTTTTGCTTTTAATTGTACATTACCATTCGCCATCACGTAAGGATCAAAATATAAGTAAAAAGGAATGTCATGCCCTAACACCTTAAATGTTCCATTTAATAAAGCATCATTTTCTAAATAAAATTTATATTTAATCTCCGAGCCTTTTTGAAAGTCGGCTAAATAAAAGTCAATCAGTTTGTTCACTTGTTGTTTTTTTGACTGAATGGTGACGACTGGCTCGCCTTCTTTTTCAACAATTGCTGGTATTTTCTTTAAATCTGGTTCGCGAACTTGTGTTGCTCGAAATGTCACGAAAGCTACACTACCAATGA
This sequence comes from Enterococcus sp. AZ129, assembly GCF_051714505.1. NCBI lineage: Bacteria > Bacillati > Bacillota > Bacilli > Lactobacillales > Enterococcaceae > Enterococcus > Enterococcus sp. AZ129. The sequence goes on from NZ_JBIORY010000001.1 coordinate 1,488,884, forward strand.
TTAAACCCACTAGAACAAGAAAAGCGATTTTCCAGGGATTTCGTTTAAGATTGGTTGGTTGTGTCTTTTTAATTGATTTACTTGTTTTTGGCTTTTCTTCATTCATTTTATTCACTACCTTCTGATTTGGTTATCCATTCTTTCTCTGTCTTGACCATTTCATCCCGGACAGCTCCGGCCATAATTTGGTAGCCAAGATTATTCGGATGGAAGCGATCTTCTTCATATAACAAATTGTTTAAATCCTCTTTGCTAGCACTACTTCCTGTAGTTTCTGAGTCACCACCAGTTACGCCAACTTCATCGCCACGACCTTTATAGAGTAAATCATTGATAGGAATGAAATAGGCTCGTTTTTGCTCTTGAACCATTTCTTCGGTTGCTTGATTCCAGTTATCAACGATTTCTTGCATTTCTGTAATTTCGGAAAAGTTTAAGTAGAAGGGATTGTAAATTCCTAAGACATAAATAGGGGCCTTCTCGTTGTACTCTCGGATTTCTTCAAGTAGTCGTCTTACTCGGCGTTGATAGGCTTTTTGTGGACGATTGAACGAGCTGACTTTCAAGTCGAAAATATTACTACTAATTACTTTCATTAAGTCATTTCCACCAACCGTTAGCGTAATCACGTCCGCAGAGGCAAGGCCCTTTTGAATTTCAGGTTTCTCTTTGATTCGTTTTAAAATTTGATCACTACGATCCCCATTTTTCCCAAAATTGTCTGTTTGAACACCGTTCAAGTTGTAGTGTTCTTTTAAATCATCTGCCACAATAGGAACAAAACCTCCACTATTCGTCAAATCGCCAATTCCTTCAGTTAAAGAATCACCGATAGCTGTATAATGAATGACTTCTTTTTGATTTTTTTGAGCAGTTGTGGCCACTTTCTCTTGCTTTAATAGTGGCTTTGCTTTGGGGATGGCCACACTTAACAATGTAAAAACACCTAGCGCAATGAGGATAGGTGTTAAGACGGTCAGCAAAATATGCTGTGTTTGTTTTTTCATCTTCGTCACTTCCTTTTAAATAAACCAACAAGAAATTTTCCTTTTCTTGTTAGAAAGAGGTTGCGTCTACTCGTTTAAGAGTGAGACCCAACCTCGTTATTTCTTAGTCTGTATAGTACATAATAGCAAAGGCATTTTTTCCTGTATGTGTTGCAATGACTGGATTCGTATGTAATACGGGAATATCCATGTCTTTAAAGATTGCTTGTAATCCTTCTTTGAATCCATTTGCTAGTTCTAGCCCATCCGCATGAGAAATGCCAATTTGTCGAACATTTGGAATCTTACTTAATTCTGATTTCAATTCGTCAAACCATTTATTAAACGTTTTAACGCCTCGGCCTTTCGCTACAGGAATCAATTCCGTATTTTCAAAGTCCATGACAACTTTCATATTAAAAATGTTTGATAATAATCCTGTTGTACGGCTGATTCGTCCACCTTTAACCAAATTATCCAATGTTGAAATGCCAATGTATAATTTAGTATTTTGTTTGACGCGTTCAATTTCAGCTAAAATTTCTGGAACACCCGCTCCCGCTTGTGCCAATTTTGCTGCTTGAATGACTTGGAAAGACAAACCTTGGTCTGTAAAATCGCTATCAATCACCGTTACTTTACTTGATGATAAGTTGCTAGCTTGACGGGCCGCTTCAACCGTTCCACTTAAGCCTTTTGTCATGTGAATCGAAATTACTTCACTGCCATCTTCACCTAAGCGATCATATAATTCTACAAATTCACCAATTGGTGGTTGACTCGTTTTGGGTAAGGCCTTCGCATTAGCCATCATGTCCATAAATTTTTCGCCTGGCAAATGATCATCATCTGGATAAACAACGCCATCAACCATAATTGATAAAGGCATCATATGGATATTTAATTCATCTCTAAGACTTTTTTCCATCGTACATGAAGAATCCGTTACGATTTTAACGTTTGTCATAAATTTATCACTCTTTCTTTAAAAGGAACCTGTTTTCATGGTAGAATACCATTAAACGGTTAATTATCTAGTTATAGTATAACAGACACTGCCGAATTTTTCATCAAATTAAAATAAAGGAAGTGAATTTATTGGAAAAAACGCATTTCTCAAAAAAATACCTAATCGTGAACGAAGTCTTAAATGCAGTTACACATGGCATAGGCGCAGGTTTAAGTATTGCTGGCTTAGTCATTTTACTTGTTAAAGGAGCTCGTTTAGGCTCACCAATTCACGTGGTATCTTATGCTATTTATGGCTCCATGTTGATTCTACTTTTTTTATCTTCAACGTTATTTCATAGTTTAATTTTTACAAGAGCCAAAAAGGTCTTTCAGGTCTTCGATCATAGTTCTATTTTCTTATTGATTGCTGGCAGCTATACGCCGTTTTGCTTAATTAGTATTGGCGGTTGGTTAGGTTGGACCTTGTTTAGTTTAGTCTGGTTAATCGCCATCGTCGGTATTGTCTATAAATCCCTCACGTTGCATAAACAAGAAACTGTGAAAAACATTTCAACGATTATTTATATTGTTTTAGGTTGGCTCTGTATCATCGCTGCTCGTCCGTTATATGAATCTCTTGGATTTACAGGAACAGCGTTATTGGTCGCAGGAGGCGTGTCTTACACATTAGGTGCAGCCTTCTATTCATTGAAAAATGTGCGGTTTATGCATGTAGTTTGGCACTTGTTCGTCATGCTTGCAGCGATCCTCATGTATTTTTCTGTTCTCTTTTATACGTAATCACAGCACAATAAGAACACGATGCTCAAAGCATCGTGTTCTTTTATTGCCCTAAATCTCTTTATTATAAAGGATTATTCTTCTTTTCGAATTATTTTAACATAAATTAGTAGAAAAGACTTTACAAAACGAACATACATTCGTATAATAACAATACGAACACTCGTTCGAATCAAATGAAGAGGTGATACACATGGAAGCAATTCGTCGTGTTGGATTTTTATTTTTTGTATTGGTTATAGGTATTTTTTTGGGAACATTAGGATTACGTCTTGCTTTTATGATCGTGACGCCGTTATTTATTCTTTGGTTTATGTCATGGGATGAGAAGCGTTATACACGTACACGTAAACAACAGCAAGCAAGATACGTTTATCGTAAGTTCCCTTAATAAATAATAAAACGGTGTGTTCCCCCCAAGCTATGCTCCGTTTTTATAAATATGTCAAAGAAAGAGCGAAGGTTTAAATTCCTTCGCTCTTTCTAATTAAATTAGATTAGTATTCCATTAAGGTAACAATATCGTAGCCATCAATTTTATCACGGCCATGTAAATCCATTAATTCAATTAGGAACGCACAACCAACCACAATACCACCTAATTGTTCAACTAATTCGATGGTTGCTTTAATTGTACCACCAGTTGCTAACAAGTCATCACAAATCAAAACACGTTGACCTGGTGTGATGGCATCTTTGTGCAACGTTAATGTATCTGAACCATATTCTAAGTCATAAGTCACTTCGATGGTTTCACGAGGAAGTTTTCCTTTTTTACGAACCGGAGCAAAGCCAACCCCTAGTTCATAAGCCACTGGACAGCCGACAATAAAGCCACGAGCTTCCGGTCCTACAACCATATCAATTCTTTTTTCTTTCGCGTAATCCACGATTTGTTTTGTTGCTTCACGGTAGGCATCACCATTAGCCATTAATGGAGAAATGTCACGGAACACGATCCCTTTCTCAGGATAATCTGGAATGCTTGCAATGTAATCTCTTAAATTCATTTTTATTTGTCCTCCTCATTCCACAGCCATTGTTGTATTGTTTGACAATCACTGTAAAGTAGAAATTCTTCTGTTTTTATTTTTTTCAATCGTTGTTGGTACACTTGACTTTCAGTCAATGGTCGATTGTCGGGTTTCTCAATACTGTTTAAAACACCGCTTTCTATTGTAACAAATCCTAAGTCAAAAAACACCTGTATCATGAAAATTAATAATTTTTCTTGGATATTTAAGTAATTTGCCACCTTCGATAGCTGGGAACGTAGATTTACTTCTTTTTGCTGCAAAATAAATTTATACAATGTTGCAAATTGTTCACGTGAAGCCATACCGTTTAAATAAGCTTCTTCTGGTGAAATAAACATCATGTATATACGTTGTATCTCAGTTGCTTCAACAATTTCTTTAACCGTGATTGCTTCCACAGGACAGTCGACAAAAACCAGTTGTTCGATTTGATTTTGAGAAACAGCTTCCACCAATTCTTCTTGGTTTGACCAAACAATAATATTAGCGGTTGGATCTGAAATGAATTTTTGATTTTTTTCATCAAACAAAAGATAAGCTGTTGCTTCTGAAGGAATTGGTTTCGTTTGATTATTTTTGCCACGAAAATCAAATAATTGTCTTCCCGATACAGCAAAATCAGTCACCATTAATTGTGGTTTCTTACGACCATTCCATTCATTGATGGAAAGTTGGCCTGCCACATCGGCGGTTCCTTGTGCTAGTTCATCCGCTTGAGGCCCCATTTGAAAAGCAATTGCATCCAATTGCGCCCCTTCTTGATTCATTTGAAATTTCAGATGTGCATTATCTGCACCAATTTGCCGAATTTGCGTAGGCGTGATTTCCTTAAATACAAAAGTTGGCACAGTATTATCGGTCCCAAAAGGCGCCAAAATACGCAATTGATCAATAAAAGCAGTCGTTGCCTGCGAAACCGCTAAGCTCTCACTAATGAGCAACTCTTGTCCATTAGCCATATCAATTTGATTTTTTTCAATAAAGTGTGCCAAATGTTCTTGAACAAAAGGAATATTTTCAACAGGTAAAGTCATTCCCGCTGCCATATGATGCCCACCAAAATGAGTGAATTGCTCACGCACTTCGTTCAACGCCTCATAGAGATTCAATGCGCTAATGCTACGTCCAGAGCCTTTAGCGGTCGTACCAGATTCATCTATTGCTAAAATAATGGTTGGTTTCCCCGTTTCTTGCATAATGCGGCCCGCGACAATCCCCAAGACGCCTTCATGCCAGCCTTGTTTCGCTAAAATATGGACCGGCGCATTCGGGTCGATTAAATCCAGGGCTTCTTTGGCAATCGTCGTTACAATGTCTTTTCGTTCATTGTTTTGTTGATCGATATATTTAGCGATTTCCAGCGCTTGCTCTTCATCAAATGTAGTCATTAATTCAACACCTGGTGCGGCTTCCCCTAATCGACCTAATGCGTTTAAACGAGGTCCAATGGTAAAGCCAATTGATTCTTCTGAAACAGCTTCCTTTTTCACACCCGCTTCTTGTAGTAAAACGTCTAAACCAATTCGATCACCAGTTTGAATCATTTGAAGGCCCATTTTGACAAACGTTCTATTTTCATCGGTTAATGAAACCAAGTCAGCAATCGTCCCAATTGCTACCAAATCTAATAATTCAATTGGCAATTCACCAAGTAACGCAGTAGCGACTTTGAAAGCCACGCCAACACCAGCTAAATCTCCAAAAGGATAGGCTCCTTGTGGATGTCTAGGGTGGACAATCGCATAGGCTTCTGGTAATTGTTCAGGCAATTCATGATGGTCAGTAACGATTACATCTACCCCTTGAGCCATAGCGTAGCTAATTGCTTCATGGCCGGCTACACCATTATCAACGGTTACAATTAATTGGACTCCTTGTTCAATTTGTTCAGCAAATACGTCTTTATTAGGCCCATAGCCATGAAGAAAACGATTCGGTAGAAAGTACTGAACCATGCCACCGACTAATTCGATTGCTTCTTTCATAACCGTGGTACTAGTGATGCCATCTGCATCATAATCCCCATAGACAAGGATTTGTTCACCCGCTTCGACGGCTTGCTGGATGCGGGCTACCGCTTTCTCCATATCATGCATTAAGAACGGATCATAAATATCTTCGATAGTCGGATGTAGAAACTTACGTAATGCTTCTTCTGTCCGGATATTGCGGTGCCATAAAAGTTGGCCAATTAATGGATTAATTTCTTCTTTTTTTAATTGTTCTATAAATTCTACAGGTAATTCTGTCTTTGTCTGTAACTGCCATTGATAGTTTGATTTTTTCACGACGTCACTCCTAACCAAGTAATTATAGCAAAATTTTTCCAAAAACTAAAGAAAGCATTTTTTTTAATCTGAGAAAAAAACTGTGATATCTGTTAGATAAATAGCAGATATCACAGTTTTATTTTAAAAGAAACTTAGCGATAAAGTCTCTTCCTTATTTTTGTTCCTCTTCATTCACACGAGGTTTCACATAACGGTCAATACGACTACCTGACACAGGCGTTGCGTCTACTTCTGTGTTTGATGTTTGTTCGTTGACCACTGGTTCTGCGACTTGTGGTGCTGCCGCTTGTTTGGCTTGCAAATCAGCCAATTGATTATCAAAAGAACGTTGAACTTTTTCCGTTTCTTCTTTGACTAATTTATCCATATCATTTTTATAAATATCCAACTCTTTTTGTACAGCTTTTAATTCCTTACGTTGGTTCCAAATGGTGGTTGTGGAGGTTAGTAACCCAACTAGTGCGCCAATAATTGCAGAACCTAAAATAATTAAGATTAACGGTCCACTAATTTTAGTAAAACCAAAGTTTACTGGAACAGCTTGATTATTTAAAACAGCAAAAATAACAACAATTAAGACCAACACAAGGCCCAAAATAACACGCCATTGATTTTTCATGACTTGATCGACTCCTTTATTTTTTATTTAAAATATTTCCCGCTATGAAATCTCCTAAATGTGGAAACAATGTATAAAAGCGGGCAGCCGCTTCCATGACAAATGGACGATTAATCTCACGTCGAGAAGTCCCCATACTCCCAACCACTTCTTTCGCTAATTTCGTAGGGTCCAAAACAATTTTATCCACCGCAGCTAGATAAGTGCCTGTCGGGTCCGCTTTATCAAAGAATTCTGTTTGGATTGGTCCTGGATTGACAGTCGTTACTACTACACCCAACGGTTTCAATTCTAAACGTAAAGCATTTGAAAAACCTAATACAGCAAATTTTGTTGCAGAATAAACGGTTGATTTAGCTGTAGCCATCTTCCCAGCCATTGAAGCAACGTTGATAATATGTCCTTGCCCAGCTTCAATCATTTTAATAGCTACTTTTTGAGTAAACGTCATCATTCCTAGAACGTTGACATCAAACATTTGGCGTGCAACAGCCAAGTCAATTTCAACAAAATTTTCAAACAAGCCAAAACCAGCATTGTTGACTAAAACATCTATAGGACCAACTTCTGCTGAAATAGCTTCAACCACACGTTCAACACTTTCTGGATCGGCAATATCTAATTGATAAGAAAATGCTTCTCGTCCGCTTAAAACAGCACACTGCTCGCGAACTTTACCAATCAAATTAATTCTGCGGGCGCAGACAACGACGACCGCCCCTTGTTTAGCTGCTTCATAACAAATTTGTTCACCTAAACCAGCTGAACCTCCAGTTACGACAACGACTTTATTTGTTAAATCCATCTAAGCTCCTCCTTCATTGGCAAATGGAATCTCAATGATATCCATATCTTTTACGATTTTTGTATTGGGGAAAATTTCTTGGGCTTCTTCTTGAAGCTGATAGGCCTCTTTGGTTAAATAACGGGCACTAATATGCGTTAAGATAAGTTGTTTTACTTGCGCTTCTTTTGCAACTTCAGCTGCTTGTTGACTGGTTGAGTGGAAGTAGGCTTTTGCCATTTTTGCTTCGTCTTTATTAAACGTACTTTCATGGACTAAAACATCCGCTCGTTGTGCTAAGGTTACACTATTTTTAGTTTTGCGAGTGTCTCCTAAAATCGTCACGATTCGTCCAGGTTTACGCTCTCCCACAAACGCTTGTCCATTAATTTCCTGTCCATCAAAAACAATCGTTTCACCACGTTTGAGTTTGCCATACAATGGCCCAGAAGGAATCCCTAAAGCTTGAAGTTTCTCTACTTGTAATTCTCCTTCATGCGCTGCTTCCTCAATTCGATAGCCAAAGCTCGTGATGCCATGGTCCAAGATATTACAGCGAACAGTGAATTGTTTATCTTTAAAAATAACGTCATTTTCTTTCGTTAATTCAATAAATTTCAGTGGATAGGACAACCGTGATTGCGAGACCCGTAAAGAAGTTTTAACAAAATCAGCAATCCCAACTGGTCCATAGATTTCTAAAGGTTCTGTCCCGCCCTGAAAAGAACGACTACTTAACAAACCAGGTAAACCAAAAATATGATCCCCATGTAAATGTGTAATAAAAATCTTTTCAATTTTTCTTGGGCGAATACTACTTTTTAAAATTTGCAATTGAGTCCCTTCCCCACAATCGAAGAGCCAAACTGCATTTCGTTCATCTAATAATTTCAACGCAATCCCTGTGACATTGCGATGTTTTGCTGGCACACCAGCGCCTGTTCCTAAAAATTGTATTTCCATCTGCTACCATACTTTCTTTTAAACTTCCTTTTTATTTTAGAAGAAGTTTGCTCCTTTAGCAAATAATAATTTATCTATTTTCTCAAAGTTTTCTTCTTAGTTTACCGTATTTTACGATAAAATAACAAAAAATTAGCAAACTACCATAAAAAACCGTAATTTCTTAGTATTTTAAAAGACTGTTTCCCTTTATTCAGAAAACAGTCTTTGATCCTTATTCTTCTTTCGATGTCGCTTCTTTATGTTGTTCTTTTTTTGCTTGCCACGATTGTTTCGCTTCATTTGCAACTTCGTTCGCATCGTTAATTTCTTGTTGGACTTCCTCTAAATCAAGCCGCGTGATTTCGCCACCTAAGTCAAACATAACCAACTGGTTGAGTGGACGGTTGTCTTCTTCTGCAATTAATAACAATCCCGTTTGTCCTTCATCAATCTTTTGAATCACATGTTCAAAAACCGTTTGGGCTTCTTGAATTTCTTTGGCGTCTTTGCTCGCACCATACATACTTCCAGCAAACCAGCCAAAAAGAATGCCCAGAGGACCACCTAATATGCCTACTAGCATCCCAATCATGCTATCTTTTGATGTATGATTGTTGCCTGTAAAATCGATAAAATCATTGATTTTAAATTGATGCTGGCCATCATTAACATGCGTAACAACCGCCATTTGCTCACCTTTAAGCTGTCTTTCTGCCTGCATCTTTTTTATTTCGGAAAATGCTTGGTACGATTTACTTTCAATATCAAAGTTCATAATGATAATTCGTTTTGTCATACAAATCGCTCCTTTATTCTGGATACATCTATTTTAGCAAGAAAGGTCTGTCTCTAGCAATGAAAACTTTTTGGTTATGTATAAAAAAAGAAGATAGCTAGGCTACCTCCTTGTTAATGCTTATTTACCATCAAGAATATTTAAACGGACCTTTTTTGGACCATCGATACGTACACTATAAACAATTGTCCGAATTGCTTTTGCAACACGCCCTTGTTTACCAATGATACGTCCAATATCTTCTTTGGCCACAGTCAAATTATACTCGAGGAAATCAGTTGATTCCTCAATTTCTAATGAGACTGCTTCAGGTTGACTGACTAACGGACGGACAATAGTTAAAATTAACTCTTTCACATCTGCCATATTCAATCACCTTATTTCTTAACGTTTTTAGCTTCATGATGTTTTTTCATAACGCCTTCTTTTGAAAGGATATTACGAACTGTATCAGAAGGTTGCGCACCTTTAGATAACCAATCTAAAACTAAATCTTCTTTTAAAACTACTTCTGCAGGGTCTTTCAAAGGGTTGTAAGTACCTACAGTTTCGATGAAACGTCCATCACGAGGAGAACGAGAATCAGCTACTACAATACGGTAAAAAGGACTCTTTTTAGAACCCATACGTTTTAAACGAATTTTAACTGCCATTATTAAATACACCTCCATTAACTTAATCACAAGAGTTAGTTTAACAGATTAACAACAACCTGTAAAGAGTTTTTTCTTGACACCTTTACTTTTTTTCAATTTTTTTAGCCAATTTGCAGGAAACCAAACGAAATAATGAAGAATTTTTACAAAATTTGATAATAGTTGTACTGGTTTCTCACTTGAAAGCCTTCTGTTTGATAGAGATGAAGCGCTGCTTGATTTTCTGCTTCAACTTCTAAAAAAATAGTCGCTGAGGCTGACTTTTCTAAAATCATTCGGAGCGCAGACTGTAACACTTGACGGCCAAGACCGCGACCTCGTTGCGTTTTTGTCACAACAAAGCCATAAATCCCCCATTCGTTTTCAAAATGATCCAAACGTAGCGTGGCTAAAAGTTGATTGTTTTCTTTATAAATAAGTGTTCGTTGAAGGTCCTCCGGCAAAGGCGTACCTTCGAGTAACCTAGCCAAGGAATCCAAATCAGCCACTTGTGGTCGGAGAAGTGTCAGCTTCGCCAACGCCTGTGAGTAAGTTTCTCTTTGAAAAACCAGATACTGTTCTGAAAAAGCTGGCACAATTCCTTGTCTATTAAAATAATTCAGGCCAACAGATTGCTTGTCGTCCATCACGAGAAAGACTTCTTTCATTCCCCACAAAGCTGCTTGCTTTTCGAGTTCTTGAACAAGTTCTTCAAAAAATGGCCCTACATTTGGCGCAACAATCGTCGCTTCCAAGGTTTTCCCATCAAAACAATACCCTACGATATATGCTTGAATGGTTTGTTCCTTCCTGTATAAACCATAATAAGTATAAGCTGATTCCTCAGGAAATGTTTGTTCCAATTTATAAAAAGTTCCTTGTTTAATCATTTCCTTGTTTTTTAATTCAGTCAATGTTTGTTTCTCCAACGGTGTTAACTGTCGGCGCCAATTTATTTTTTTATTCAAGCAGTTGCTCCTTTACTCATCCTTTTACTAGCTATTATACGTGAAGTTACGAAGTTCAACAATGTACAAGGATAAAACGTTTGCGCTTTTTTTGAAAAAGTACTATCATAAAGTAAGTAAAAGAAAAATGGAGGGATTTACATGACAAAAAAAATTGGTATTTTTATAGGGAGTTTAAGAAAAGATTCATTTAACAAATTGGTAGCAAAAACAATGGCGGACTTATTTCCAGCTGATTTCGAACCTGTTTTTATTAACATTGGTGATTTAGAATTATACAATCAAGATTTGGATGATGAAGGAACCCCCACCGAAGCTTGGACAACATTCCGTGAAGAAGTCAAACAAGTAGATGGTGTGATGTTTGTAACACCAGAATATAACCGTTCAGTACCAGCTGTTTTAAAAAATGCATTGGATGTCGGTTCACGTCCGTATGGCGAAAGCGTTTGGGATAAAAAACCAGGACTTGTGGTGAGTGTTTCACCAGGTGCAATTAGCGGATTTGGTGCAAACCATCATTTAAGACAATCATTAGTCTTCTTAAATGTTCCAACTTTACAACAACCTGAAGCCTATATTGGCGGTATTACGAACTTAATTGGTGAAGATGGTAAAATTATTGATGGCACTGTTGGCTTCTTACAATCAATTGTAGATGCTTACGTGGATTTCTTTAATCGCTTAACTGCCTAATTGAATCAATCGAGAAAAAGTGAGGCAACTTTTTACAGGTTGTCTCACTTTTTTTATTTTTTTGCTTGACCCTCTCGTTACGTAAAGGTTTATGATAGATTTTGTCAGGAGGAATGAATGATGGAATATACAATTAAAAAAATGGCTTCACTATCTGGCGTCAGTGCACGGACGTTACGATATTATGATGAAATTGGTCTTCTTCAACCAGCCAGAATTAATTCTTCTGGTTATCGAATTTACGGGCAAGCCGAGGTGAATCGTTTGCAACAAATTCTTTTTTACCGTGAATTGGATCTGAAACTAGATGAAATTAAAGAAATTTTGGAGCAACCTGACTTTAATGTTGAACAGGCTTTATACGAGCATCAACAAAAACTATTGGAAAAGCGCAATGAAATTGATCGTCTTTTAGCCTCTGTTCAACAAACCTTACACCATTACAAAGGAGAGATAAACATGTCAGATCAGCAAAAATTCGAAGCATTCAAACAACAAAAAGTTCAAGAAAACGAAGAAAAATATGGTAAAGAGATTCGGGAAAAATATGGCAACGAAACGATTGAACAAGCCAACAAAAAATATTTAAACTTGACGGAAAAAGACATGCAAGCAATGCAGAACGTGGAAAAAGATTTATTTTCTAAGTTAGCCATGTATCAAAAATCACCCAAGTTGACTAGCCAACTTGCGCAAGAAATTTTCCAATTACACAAAGATTGGTTAATGTACTCTTGGTCAAGCTATTCGCCAGAAGCACACAAAGGGTTAGGCCTTATGTATGTTGGCGATGAACGATTTACGTCATATTATGAACAACACGGTGCTGGTTTTGCCGAAGCGTTAAACGCAATTATCCAAAACTACGCTTAAACAGAAAGTGCGCCATTAGTCTCTTCGACTGATGGCGCACTTTCTGTTTCTTCCAATAATTAACTAAAGCCTGTTTATCTTTTTTTCTTTTTCTTCTTTTTGTTTTTCTTCATCATACGATTCATGGCCATTTTACCTAGCTTGCCTTTAACGCCGCCACCTAGCATTTGATCCATACCAGGAATGTTCATATCCCCTTTGGACATTTGTTGCATCATTTTTTTGGATTCTTTAAATTGTTTAATCATACGATTGACTTCAACCACACTATTTCCTGAACCAGCTGCAATTCTGCGGCGGCGACTAGGATTTAATAGATCAGGATTTTCACGTTCTGCAGGGGTCATTGATAGGACCATCGCCCGTTTCCGTGCCACATCTTTTGGATCGACTTTGACATTTTCAATACCAGGCATGTTACTCATTCCAGGGATCATTTTTAATAAGTCTTCAATCGGTCCCATGCCCATAACTTGATCCAATTGCTCAATAAAATCGTTAAAGTCAAAACTGTTTTCTTTCATTTTTTGAGCAAGTTCTTCTGCTTTTTTCTCATCGTAATCTTGTTGCGCTTTTTCAATTAGCGTCAACATGTCCCCCATACCTAGGATACGACTCGACATACGATCGGGATGGAAAATTTCTAAATCAGTTAATTTTTCACCAGAACCGACAAATTTAATCGGAGCCCCCGTTACTGCCCGAATTGACAGCGCAGCCCCCCCACGAGTATCGCCGTCCATTTTGGTAATAACAACCCCAGTAATTCCAAGCTGTTCATTAAAACTATCTGCAACGTTGACAGCATCTTGCCCCGTCATCGCATCAACAACTAACAGAATTTCATTGGGATTAGCCAACTCTTTAATTTGTTTCAATTCGTCCATTAAAGCTTCGTCAATGTGTAAACGGCCGGCCGTATCAATTAAGACATAATCATTTTTCTTTTCTTTTGCTAATGCTAACCCTTGACGAACAATTTCCACTGGATTAGCATCGGTTCCCATATCAAAAACGGGAACTTCTAATTGTTGACCTAAAACCTTCAACTGATCAATCGCTGCTGGACGATAAACGTCACCAGCGATTAAAAGCGGACGAGCGTTTTCTGTTTTCATTAAGTGTTTGGCTAATTTACCAGTAAAAGTTGTTTTACCAGCCCCTTGTAACCCTGTCATCATAATCACTGTTGGGATTTTTGGAGATTTATTCAGTTCAACCGTTTCTGAACCTAACGTTTTCGTTAATTCTTCATCAACAATTTTTACAATTTGTTGGGCTGGTGATAAGCTTTCTAATACTTCGACTCCTACTGCCCGTTCTCTGACACGTTTTGTGAAATCTTTGACCACTTGTAAATTAACGTCGGCTTCTAATAAAGCCAAACGGATTTCTCGCATCATTTCTTTTACGTCGGCTTCGGAAACTTTTCCCTTACGACGGATTTTACTCATTGCCTGTTGTAGGCGGTTTGTTAAACTCTCAAAAGCCATAGTTTCATTCCTCTATTTCTTGAATTTGTTCAATATATTTTTTGATTTCACTATCTTTGGGATAAGTTTCTTGAACATACTGCTGTAGTTGTTCAAGATATTCTTTCCGTACAACATAGTTTGAATAAAGATGTAACTTTTTTTCGTATTCTTCTAAAATTTTTTCGGTTCGTTTAATGTTATCATAAACCGCTTGGCGACTAACCTCATATTCTTCCGCAATTTCTCCTAAAGAAAAGTCATCAGCATAGTAAAGCTCCATATAATTCATCTGCTTTTCCGTTAATAATGTCGAATAAAATTCAAATAACGCATTCATGCGGTTTGTTTTTTCCATTTCCATGAGCCGTGCTCCCATCTTCAATCCCTTATAGGTTACCGATTTCATAGGGAATAGTCAATCTTTTTTTACTAAGTTTTTACCTTTTAAAAAGAAATGTCCGCAAGTTGCCATGTTTCTTCAGAATAAACGGTCATTCCTTGTTGAATAAAATAAGCAGTTGCGACTCCAACTCCAGCTTTTTTAATGCCAGAAAACTGTCCATCATAAATCAGCTGGCTGCCACAGCTGGGACTTTTTTCTTTCAAGATCAAGGTTGTAATTTGTTGAGTTTTTAATTTTTGATACGCGCGCTGTGCCCCTGCTTTAAACGCCTCAGTGACATCTTCCCCATTATCCGTATATACATAAGCAGTATTCGCCCAAACATCAAAGCCGTCCCCGCCAATGATTTCTGCTGGCGGACGTGGAATGGGCAACTCTCCTAAAACTTCGGGACAAATCATTATTGCTTTTCCATTAGTTACAAGTTGTTTTAACGCTTCTTGTTCTTGAGATTTTCCATCGTAACGGCAACAAATCCCACCTAAGCAACTACTAATACCAATCATTCGCTTCTCCTCATTTCATTTCTCTATTATACCATGAGTTGACTTTTCTCAAAAGTAGCATTCTCGCTTACTTTAAAGTACGTTCTTCCTCTAAAAATATGTTAAACTAACAATAGTGAAATATACACTTATTTTCAGAAATTTCTTGAAGGAGTTATGTAAATGAAAAAAGTTCTTGTCGTCGATGATGAACCATCGATTTTAACTTTGTTAACCTTTAATTTGGAAAAAGAAGGCTATCAGGTGACTACTTCTGAAGATGGTAAAAACGGCTTCGAATTAGCTTTGTCTAATCAATATGATTTTATAATTTTAGATGTAATGCTTCCTGGTATGGATGGCTTAGAAATTACCAAGGCACTTCGTCGAGAAAAAATTGACACGCCTATTTTGATTTTAACTGCCAAAGATGAACAAGTAGATAAAATCATCGGCTTAGAAATTGGGGCAGATGATTATTTAACAAAACCTTTTAGTCCCAGAGAAGTCCTAGCACGCATGAAAGCTATTTTTCGTCGTTTAAAACCTACCACGACCGAAACGCTTCAAGAGGACACACCTAAAGCTCCGCTTGTGATTGGCGAGATTCGTGTGGATGAACAAAATTATGAAGTCTTTGTGCGCAATCAGCCCATCGAGCTAACACCGAAAGAATTTGAATTACTCGTTTACTTCATGAAACGCAAAGACCGGGTCATTAATCGGGAAACCTTGTTGGAACGAATTTGGCAATATGACTTCGCTGGACAAAGTCGCATCGTCGATGTCCACATTAGTCATTTACGTGATAAAATCGAGCCCGATCCCAAACGGCCCGTTTACTTAGTAACTGTCCGTGGCTTTGGCTACCGTTTTCAGGAGCCAAAACGATGAAAAAGAGACTGCGGATTGAATATTTTTTAGTTGCGGCAGTCATGCTTTTATTATTTGTCGGGAGTATTGCAGCGACCAATTTTTTCTTTCAAAAAGAAATGGTTGCTCAGCAAGAAACCTATTTAAGAAGAAAAAATACCCTTTTAACAGACCAGTTGCCCCCTTCCGTTTTCGAAAAAGGGCAACTGACAAACCAACAACAACTCCTTGTCACCCATGCGTTAGATGATGCAGAAGAACGGGTAACTTTGTTGCAAAAAAATGGTACCGTCTTTTTTGACAGCAGCCAAAATGAACCGCTAGAGTCGCACAAAAAACGACCTGAAATCGCTGCGGTTCTATCAGGAGCTGCCTATGGTTCAGCTTTACGAAAGAGTAAAACGTTAAATAAAGAACTTCTGTACGTTGCCACGCCCGTTTTAAAATCAGGAGAAATCGTTGGCATTATTCGGATTTCGGAACAAACCGCGCTATTTTCTAAAAATATCCAATCTTTTCGTCGCTATATTATCTTTACATTTGGCATTTTGTTCCTACTAATTACCTTGTTTATCTTTTTATTGTTACGGCAAAAAAATCAACCGCTAGTGACTGTCTTACCGATTCTGAAACGAATGCTTAAACATCCAGATGAAAATCGATCCATTATCCAGCAATCTTCTGAATGGAATGAACTTTACGAAACTATTAACTTACTGAGTCAACAAGTAAGTCAAACGTATAAAGCGTATACGTCTGCGGATGAGCAATTTCACGAACTTTTAGATGAGCTGATGATTGGTGTCTTTATCATTGATACGCAAGGACGGCTTCGTCTGTTGAACCCTAAAATGCAGGAAATGTTAGGACTCTCTGCTAAAAATATGCAAAGCAATTATCTTGAAGTGATTCAAGACGCCGATTTGATTCATTTAATCCATCAAGTCGTTGCTGAAAAAAACAGCTTACATCAAGAAATCACTGTGACACAAGGACCAACACCTTTACGCTTAGATCTTTCTCTTCGTTACTTGGATGATCAAAGCGCCAATGATTATCAAGTGTTAGGAATTGCCTATGATTTAACGCGCGTTCGCCAACTAGAAAAAATGCAAAAAGATTTTGTATCAAACGTGTCTCATGAATTAAAAACGCCTGTCACTTCTCTTTTGGGCTTTACCGAGACACTCATAGACGGCGCCAAAGAAGATCCGGAAGTCCTTAATCAATTTTTGCACATCATGCAAAAAGATGCCCAGCGTCTGCAACAATTAATTCAAGAAATTTTAGAACTTTCTCGGGGCAGTGCAACAATTCCTTATGCAGAACAAGAAATTACTTTAGAAAAATTTATTACAGAAATTCTCGGTTCTTATCAGCAACAATTGGCAGCAAAACAGCTGAAAACAGTCGTTCATGGTCTGCCAGAGAGCCAGTTTTTCACCAAATACGAATTGTTTTATCCAATCGTGAAGAATCTAATTGAAAATGCCATTCAGTATTCCCAAGAAAATGGACAGATTACTATTTCTTATGCTATTGAAAATCAGCAATTACGTTTATCTGTTCAAGATACTGGCATTGGCATTAGTCAAAAAGACCAAGAACGGATCTTTGAACGGTTCTATCGTGTCGATAAAGCACGTAGCCGTCATTCTGGTGGCACCGGTCTAGGTCTAGCCATTGTCCAAAATTACACAGAATTATTAGGCGGTAAAATCGCCATTGATAGTCACTTAGGCTTAGGGACCACTTTTACAATCACCTTGCCTTTAACAAAAAAAGAAGCCTAAAAAAACTCAGCCAATCCTGTTTATTGGCTGAGTTTTTTTGTTTATTTTTCAGTTACTTTTCCATTTACATCACGTTCTACTTGCATATCTGTGATGGCTAAATAACCTAAGTCTTTGACAATTGTTTTTTGAACATCATCGGTGACCATATAGTCTAAGAAGGCTTTTACTTCTTTATTAGGCTCCCCTTTTGTATACATATGTTCATAAGACCAGATTTTCCATGAATTGTCTTTCACGTGTTCTTCTTTTGGTTCAACACCCTCAATGCTTAAGGCAACGGTGGAATCATCCATATAAGAAAAAGCTAAATAGCTGATTGCTCCTGGTGTTTGTTCAACAATTTTACGAACTGTTCCCGAAGAATCTTGTTCTTGTGATTGAACTGGTTTAGCTCCATCTAAGCCCCATTTTTCAAATGTTGCTCGGGTGCCACTTCCGTTTGCGCGGTTTATTACGACGATTTCTTGATCTTTGCCGCCCACTTCTTTCCAGTTTTTGACTTTGCCAGTAAAGACATCAATCAATTGTTGCTTCGTTAAATTCTTCACGCCGACTTCTTTGTTGACCACTGGTCCCATACCGACCACGGCCACCCGATGATCGACTAATTTAGAGGCATCCACGCCATCTTTCTCTTCGGCAAACACATCGGAATTTCCAATGGTCACTGCGCCATCTGCAACTTGCGAAAGTCCTGTTCCGCTGCCGCCACCTTGGACAGAAACTGTATAATTAGGATGTTCTTGTGTAAATTGATCTTTCGCAGCATCTACTAACGGTTGTAAAGCGGTGGAACCAACAGCGACAATTTTAACTGGTTTGTTACTATCCGCTTCGCTGGATTTTTCAGTTGTGCCTCCTTGAGCTCCACACCCAGTTAATAATAACCCTAGACTCAGCATAGTTGCTGCAATTACACGTTTTTTCATCTTTGCACTTCCTTTTCAATTAGTTACAAGTTTAGTCTACCAAGACTCTGTTAATTCTGTTTCAATTAAATGTAAATAAAAGGTAAAGTTGTGTAAAGAATCTATAAAGGCTAGTACGTTACGCGTTGTGTCGCCATGTAATGTGCAATTCGTTCCATGGCCGTTGTTAATTTATCCATATCGGACGCATAACTAATTCGGACGTATCCTTCTGCTTCTGGGCCAAAAGAAATACCTGGAATCAACGCTACTGCTTCTTTTTGTGCTAAATCAATACAAAATTTCATAGAATCTTGTTCATAACCAGTAGGAATCTTAGCAAAAATATAAAAGGCGCCATTTGGACGCGCAACCTCAAACCCCAATTGAGTCATCTGTTCATAAACAAAATCGCGCCGTTTCCGATACTCTTCTTTCATAATTTCAGCATCATGCATTCCTTCGATTAAGGCACGAACAGCCGCTTTTTGAGACACAGTTGCAGCCGCAGTAACTAAATACTGATGAACTTTAATGATCTCCGCTGTTAAAATCGCTGGTGCAAAAATAAAGCCAATCCGCCAGCCTGTCATGGCATGTGATTTCGACAAACCGTTAATTAAAATCGTTTGGTCACGTAACATTTCAGCAATCGAAACATGACTCTCATCATAAGTTAACTCACTATAAATTTCATCGCTAATCACAAAAATGTCGTATTTTTTTAGAACATCAGCAATTGCTTGCAACTCTTGGCGGTTATAGGTGACACCAGTTGGGTTGCTAGGATAATTTAAAATAATTGCTTTGACTTGTTCCCCATGCTCGGCCATTGCCGCTTCAATCATTTCAGGGGTCAAGACAAAATCGTTGTCTCGTGTATCCAAATATACCGGCTCCGCCCCCGCCAATGTAATAATTGGTTCATACCCTGGGTAAATAGGTGCTGGCAATAGCACTTTGTCACCTTGTTCTAAAATTGCTAATAACGAAGCTGAAATCGCTTCTGTTGCTCCAACTGTTACTAAAATTTCTGTCGCAGGCTGGTAAGTCAAATGGTACTTTTCTTTCATAAAATAAGCGGCTGCTTCACGAACATCTAACAAACCAGACATCCCTGTATAATGAGAAAAATTCGCATCAATTGCTTCTTTGGCTGCTTTTTTGACATGCTCAGGTGTGTTAAAATCCGGCTCTCCTAGCGTTAATTTTAAAATACCTTCAATTCCTGAGACTTGTTCGTCAAATTGACGAATTAAAGAAACAGCAATTTTATTTACTTGACGATTAAAACGATTGGTTAAATCCATTTAGCTTCACTCCTTCAGTTGACGTTATAGTAGCACAAATTGACCGTAAAATGAATGATTTTCTCATTGTTTCGCTAGATTTTTATTATAAATATCTCAAAAAAACGACAGAGAAGAAAATAGGAGAACTTTGTCCTTTTCAACAAAGTTCTCCTATTTATTTATTTTTCGAAACGCCATGTCCGAATTTCAAACGGACGTAATGGTGCATCAACTTCTATCGCTGGTGTCAACGGTTCTTCTAATACATTTGTTAAACAAGTCGCTGGTTGTGTCTCTTTGTGAAGTTCACAAGGAATATTCTGCGCTGTTAGATTAAAGCCACGAACGACTAAATGATTTGTTTGCTCTTGACGTTTAACGGCTGTCCAACCAATCGGTCCTTCTGCCGTTGTCAAATAAACATGGTTCGGTGCTAGTTTACCTTCATGACGCGCAGTAGTAGCTGCAGTAAAAGGAATTTGTGCACTATAGGCTTGTTGATACGTAGCAAAGCGTTCTTCTGGTTTTCCATGCAATGACAAACCATATTTAAAGGTATATTCTCCTTGGCATTGTGCTTCTGGTGTCGCAAAATAGCCCCAATCACCTAGTTCGCCAACACAACGAATTAATGTGACCGCAATGGTTCCATCTGCCAAGACTTCATACTCATTTAAGCCTTCATTGAAGATAGTCACGCCTTTGTTTTGGTCATGAACATTCACAAACGCTTGTTGGTGCTGCGGGTTTGTTGGATTTTCCCATGTGTCGCTTACTTGATTTGGTCGTGTCACGACTTCATAAATACTATCCGCTTCGTGTGTTTCTGTGACCATGCCAGTTGGGAAAAGCACGCGTAAACGATGATCTTTGATTTGATTATTAATGGTTGTTTCAAAGAACAATTGGTTACTTTCTTTGATCATTGTAACCACTGTCGTTATTTCGAACGGGCGAAGCGTCGTTGAACGTTGTGCTTGGCGTTCTCTAAACTCACGAACAGCCTTTTGTTCTTCTTCTAATCGT
The DNA here is from genome assembly GCF_051714505.1 of Enterococcus sp. AZ129. Lineage (NCBI taxonomy): Bacteria > Bacillati > Bacillota > Bacilli > Lactobacillales > Enterococcaceae > Enterococcus > Enterococcus sp. AZ129. The sequence continues at coordinate 1,509,524 of NZ_JBIORY010000001.1, forward strand.
TCATCTGCTGAAACTGGTAACATGACGGTTTGTTTAATTTGATAACTTGCTTTTACAGGGGAATTTTCTTTATTCGTAATTTCAGCCGTTACATTTTCGGTTGTAATTCCTTGGTCTTCGGTCGGTTTGAAAAAGATATATTCATTCCCAATGTCGCCAGTATCTTCAAATGTTAACAATTTTGAAAATATTTCTCCTGTTTTTTTGTCAGCAATGGTTAAGCTACCATTGTTTTCAATTTTCACTTGAATAAATTCGTTTTCCATTTCATTTGTTGCTGGTTGAGCCAAAAGACTTCCTTCAAAAGCTTTCGTTTCTCCTTGAATCAATGCAAAGCTATCCCAAGAGAATGGCGCCATTTCTTTGACAGATAATTCGACCGTTAAGTATTTAGCCATGTACGGTTGACGGAAAGCATCTTTAGGTAAATCGTAACCAAAACGAACATCTTCTTTGACAATACGGCTTGCAACTGCTTGTCCTGTTGGATCAATCACTTGATAATCTGGGGTGGCTTTTTGTTTTAATTCATGATAAAGATCTTCAGGTTTTCCTGTATAAAATGGCAATCGTTCAATCTCCACTTCCACAGTGACAACCTCCGTTTTCTGATAGCCACTAGTATTAAATAAAACAAACGGGTGCGCTTTTTCTGGGAAAACACTTGTATCAATTGCTTCTGTTAATTGTCGTGTTGCTTCATCTGCTAAGAAATGCCCGACATCATTGGCATTTTCAAAGCGAGTCATCATGCCTCGGTGAACCTCGTCGACAGAACAGCCACAAATACTATCGTGCGGATGGTTTTGAAGCAATGTTTTCCAAGCATAATCAAATTGGTCATGTGGGTAGTCGCCAGTTACTTCGTAAGCCATTGCTGCTAAAGGTTCTGCGATATTTTCTAATTGGCGTTGGACTTTTGTGTTCCACTGTTTTAAATAGACGCGAGCAGAAGAAGTATTGGCTAATGTGTACCAGCCATCCGTTTCTTGACTCGTTAATTCACCTGTTACTGTTCCTAAATCTTCTGGTAACTCCTCTTGAACAGCTTTCAAATAGTCATCGAAATTGGAATGAATAAATTCATATTCTGGGAATAGTTCATTGGCTAAAGCGATGGCCTTAGTAATATCTCTTTGTACAGGTTGGTGGTCGACCCCATTCATCATCAATAAATGGTCTGTGGAAGCGTAACGTTCCACATCAGCCAATTTTTGTTTCCAAAAAGCGATTGCTGCTTCTTTTTCTGAAGGAATTTCGTTCCCGTTACTATACCAGTTTGCAAAAAGCAAGCCGAAAATTTTGGTTTGGTCCGGACCTTCCCACCACATTTCAGAATATTGTGAGCTATAGTCGCTTTCTAAGACTTGATTATCAAAGCCAATCGGTTTCACCCCACGTCCAAAGGCAGCCGCAGGCAGATTTGCTAATTGCATCATTTGAGGCGTTTGACCCATGTTACCAAATGTATCCGGGAAGTAACCTAATTGAACTGGTGCTCCCCATTTTTGACTTTCTAAATGCCCAATCAGCATGTTTCGAACATTGGATTCAGAGCTAATTAAAAAGTCATCTTGTAAAATATAAAATGGTCCGATTTTTAGTTTGCCTGCTTGGACAGCTTTTTTTACAGCTTCTTTTTTCTCTGGGCGAACTTGTAAATAGTCGTCTAAGATAATCGTTTGTCCATCTAAATGGAAACTATTAAACTCTGGATCATTTTCAATTAAATCTAATACATTATCCACTAATTCAATTAAGCGCATATGATGTTCTTCATAAGGAAGATACCATTCACGATCCCAATGACTATGGGAAACAATATAGACTTTTTTCTTTGTCATCACTTTTCCTCCTATTTTTCCACTCGGATGTCAAAATAATCCATAACTAATTCACAAAACATCATATTAGCCCATGAAAACCATTCTCTTGTATAATTTTCAGGATTATCTACGTCAAAACCTTCATGCATCAAATGAGTCCCCGCATCTGTGGCAACTAATAAATCTAAAATTCGTTCTTTTTCTGCTTTATCTTTGGTTGTCATTCCTTCCATTGCTAAAGCAATCGGCCACACGTAATTTTCTGGTGTATGCGAGCTACCAATCCCTTTCGCGTATTTGCCTTCATAGAAGTAAGGATTTTCTTTACTTAATAAGGTTTGACGCGTTGTTAAATATTGTTCATCCTCTGTTGAACAATAACCCAGATAAGGGGCTGCTACTAAATTGGGAACATTACTGTCATCCATCACGCTTGCATTGCCTAAGCCATCCACTTCATACGCATAAATCGTTTCGTTATTTTGATTTTTTGTTCGTCCAAATGTTTGGATGCCTTCTTCAATCTCTTCTTGTAATTTTTTAGCAATCGCCACAATCGTAGCATCTTCTAAAACATCAGAGAAAATTTCTTGAATATAGCCTAAAATTACAACTGCAAACATGTTAGAAGGAACTAAGTAACCATATTGGCAGGCATCATCACTAGGACGGAAGCCTGACCATGTCATTCCTGTTTTGCCAACTGGTGTTCCTTTCCCTGCTTCAACCAACGTATCTTCTTGACGCCACGTATCTCGTTCAAATAAATAAGGTGACTGTGCGTGATCTTGTTCTGTTGTAAAAACGTTGAGAATTTTTTTGACGCCTTCCACAAAATCTGAATTAAATTGTTCGATCATCCCAGTATTTTTATAAAGTAAATAGGCTAATTGGACCGGGTAACATAATGAATCAATTTCATATTTCCGTTCCCAAATCCAGCCATTCATTTCTGTCTTATCAGTTTGATGGCCTGCATGATTATCTGTTTCATTAAACGCATTGGCATAAGGATCAATGCAAATATAACGAAACTGGCGCTTAACCAACCCAGCAATCATTTGAGCAAGATCTTCGTCTTCTTTCGCAATCACTAAATAGGGACGAACTTGCGCTGTTGAGTCTCTTAACCACATTGCTGGAATATCGCCTGTTAATAAAAAGGTAGTACCATCTTCTTGACGTTTCACTGTTGTTAGTAAAGTATTGGCAAAGGCCGCCTGAAAGTTTTTTGCCCAATCTTGATGTGCTTCACCGCATTTTTCTGTAATTGTCTCCATAAATGTTGCTACGGATTTTGGAACTTCTGTATAAACCATTCTCGTCACCTCTTAAATTTGATATATCATTTCACAATTGAATTATAGCGTTTACATTTCACTTTGTCTAGTGATTTCAATCATTTTTTTCATTTTAAAACCAATTAATTTATGGTAAACTATAAATAAGATATATCTTATTGTGAGGTGAAATGAATGAAGCAACCATTATATCAACAAATTATTGATTATTTACAAAATGAAATTGATTCAGGGCGATTGCCTGTTGGTGCGCAAGTGCCTACCGAAAAAGAATTATCGGCTCAGTTTAACGTCAGTAGAATTACGTCCAAACGAGCGCTAACTGAGTTGGAAACGCAAGGCGTAATCCAACGTCACCAAGGAAAAGGAAGTTTTGTTCAAGCACCAAAGCATCCTCTTCATACCTCTTTAAATAAAGTTCTTTTTTTATTGCCATTTGCAGACGATTTATCAGTAGGAAATTTCTATAGCGGTTTGGCCCCTACTATTCAAGCAGCTGGTTTAGAAGTCTTTATGACCTCGCCTAATTTTTTGAGAGAGAAAAATGCTGCGGACATTGTGAATGAGTTTGCCGGGCTTGTCTATTATGCTGCTACTAGTAATGACTACCTCGACTTACTGTTCGAGTTGGCTTTGATGAATTTTCCAGTCGTTGTCTTGGATAAAAAGATCCATGATTTACCTTTTGCAACCATTCAATCAGACAACTTTGCTGGTGGTAAAACAGCAACCGAACGCTTAATTGGCTTAGGACATACAAAAATTGGATATATCCTTTCAGGAAGTCCGGCCCTACAATCCGTTCGGCAACGTTATTTAGGTTATCTCCAAGCTTTAAAAGAAGCCAATCTGGCATTTCATACAGCAATCACGGAAACCAATCTCTTAGATGAACACAACTTTAAACAGTATTTTGAGGCGCACCAACTCACAGCCGTGGTCTGCGATAATGACTTCAGCGCGTTACATTGTTTACGAAACTGTAAAAACCTAGGTATTCATGTGCCAGAAGAATTATCGATTATTGGTTTTGACGATATTCAAGCAGCAGCATTTGTCGAACCGCCATTAACAACCATGGCGCAAGACTTTAAAGAAATGGGAAAACTAGCTGGTGAAGTGTTATTACAAACGATGCAGCAAGACCTTCAAATCATAGAAGACATTCAAGTGCCTGTCACATTAATTGAAAGAGAAACCATTTCTACTGTTTCAAAATGAGCCAAAAAAGAAGGAACTATCAGTCAAATCACTGATAGTTCCTTCTTTTTATTCCTTAGTGCTAAACATTTTGGTATCTACCTCTTTTTTAAACAACGCTTTTAGTTCTTTGATAAAGTAGCGACCAATTGGACTGATTTCCCGATTTTTGGGAAAGAGTAAACAAATACGATTTTCCAAAGCTGGCGCCAATGGCACTAACCGAATTTCTTTCTTCGTAAAACCCGTTACGACTCCTGAACCAGAAGCATAAGCATTGGTTTCTACCAACAAATTCATCAAGGTTCCACGATCTGTAGTATGAATGACCGATTCCTGTTCAGGAATTTCAACTAAATCTTCAGAAAAATAGGAAAAATTGCTTCCTTCTTGATTAAAGCGAACTTGTGGATAGGGAACTAATTCCTCTAAATGAATTTCTTTTTGCTTGGCTAAAGGATGATGATTTCCTAAAAAAATGTGTGTATTAAAGGTACTAATTACCTCGTAGGCTAGATTAGCTTGTTCTAAATACCGTTCAATACTGACACTATTTTGTTCATTTAAATAAATAATCCCCAATTCACTGTGAAATCCTTTGACGTCTTCAATTACTTTTAAGGTCGTGGTTTCAAAGACACGAAAATCTTTATATTGATCCCCATACTTTTTAAGAACTTTGGCAATTACCTCACCTAAAAAATCATAATGTTGCGAAGAGATGGAGAATCGTTCGCTGGTCACTGTCTCGCGATAACGATTTTCCAATAACTCCATTTGAACTAAGACTTTCTCTGCTTGTTCTAAAAAAACCATTCCTTCTTCTGTTAAAAAAGCGCCCTTATTGGTACGTAAAAAGAGGGAAATCCCTAGTTCTTCTTCTAATTCTCGAATACTATTTGACAAGCTAGGTTGTGTAATAAATAGTTTTTTGGCTGCTTCCCGAAAACTCCCATTGTTAGCTATGGCAGCAACATACTTCATTTGTTGAATATTCAACACTTTTTCCTCCACACACTAATCATTTGAAAAATAAATCTTACGCCCATTCAACGGCTGAAGGGGCCGATTGTTAAAGGCCAACATACCTTCCTTGATCTTATTTAAAAAGGCTTGATCCATTTTTTGAATGGTATCAAATACAAACCATTTCACTGGACCCTTAGTTGGCGGTGTTGTTAACGAGCCTACATAATGGTAGTGTAGACGCTCCTCTGGTAAAAAGATTGACGGATTAAACCATTGTTGGTGCGTGCCGTTTTCCCAGTCCATCGGATGATTCGCTTCTGAAAAACGATTTTCTTCCTCTGTGATGTTAAACAGGCAACCGACAACTAAATTTTCGCCAGCATCGTTCATATGAACCAAATGGAATTCTAGCGGATACTGCTTTCCCGACAGCAAATGTTCGCTAGGCATATGAAAATGGATATCGGTTAAATGATACGCAACATTTTCAAACATTACGTAACTTTCCGTATTTGGTGGTACAAAATGAAACGTATTTTTGAATTCCTTTTCAGTGAATTCTTCTTTTTTATAATGAAACGTAATCTGAGAATTTATTGTCTCAGCACTTTCTTTTTCTAAAGCAATTGGCGATTGATAAGCAAACTTAGCACCTTCTGCAAACCAGTCACATAGCATATGCCAATGTTCTGGTCCATCGTTGCCTGTATAGCTCCATTCAACGTCCATATTTTTTATTTTTTTCATACACTCTTCCTTCATTTCCACATAGTAATCAGGTAAAACTCATGTTAAAACTCTATCCTAACATCTTTTCTACGTCAAACAAAAGAACTTAGATCATTACGCGCCTCGGCAAATGACCTAAGTTCTCCTACCGTTAAATCTGGTTACTGAAAATGACACTAAAAATCAGACGACAAGAACCTTCTTTAGTTCAACGGTTATTTGCCCCAGTTTTCAGGATCTTTTTTCCATTCTTGTAATAAGGTAACATCTTTTTCTTCGATATAATTTGCTTCTAATGCAGCATCAATTAAAGTTGAATAATTGGTTAACGTTAGTAACGTCATCTGTTTATCTGCAAAATTTGCCGTTCCTTTGGGTAACTCATAAGTGAAGATTGCCGCAACGCCTAAAACCGTTGCTCCTTCACGTTCCGCCGCTTCTGCCGCTTCTAACACGCTACCGCCTGTTGAAATTAAATCCTCGATAACTACCATTTTTTGTCCTTCAGAAATTCGGCCTTCAATTTGATTCCCTTTGCCGTGATCTTTGGCTTTACTGCGGATATAAACCATTGGTAATCCTAAAATATCGGCTACCCATGCCGCATGTGGAATCCCTGCGGTAGCCGTCCCAGCAATCACTTCGACTTCTGGGAAAGTTTCTTTAATTTTTGCCACTAAGCCTTCTGCAATTTCTTTACGCACAGCAGGATAACTCATCGTGATACGGTTATCACAATAAATCGGGCTTTTTATGCCACTAGCCCAGGTAAACGGCTCATTAGGGTTTAAAAATACCGCTTCAATATCTAATAAATCTTTGGCAATCTTTTTTGCTACTTTTGTCATGTTACTTTCCGCTCCAGTCTTTTTTGATTTCTTGATAGGCTTCATAAGGATTTTCTGCTTGGGTAATAGGTCGGCCAACAACGATATATGTGGACCCGATTTCGCGAGCATGTTGCGGCGTAACGACCCGTTGTTGGTCACCTACTGCACTTCCTGCTGGACGAATACCAGGTGTTAAGCAAATAAACGTTTGCTTGGTTGCTTCTTGAATACCACGAGCTTCTAATGCTGAACAAACCACGCCATCCAGACCCGCTTTTTCCGCACATTTAGCATAATGAATGACACTTGTCTCTAAAGGAACGTTGATTAATTGATCGTGCTGCATCTCTTCTTCACTAGTAGAAGTCAACTGGGTTACAGCAATTAACTCAGGAACCTTAGCGCCTGGCTGAGTCCCTTTGATTAGACCTTCCTTAGCTGCTTGCATCATTCGAACGCCCCCTGCTGCATGGACATTGGTAATGGCAACGCCTAATTTTGCTAAATTTGTCATCGCTTTTTCCACAGTATTCGGAATATCATGTAATTTTAAATCCAAGAAAACATCGTGTCCTTGTTCTTTAAGCCAGCGAACAATCGCTGGTCCTTCTGCGTAAAAAAGTTCCATCCCCACTTTAACAAACAAGGCTTCTTCCTTAGGAAATTTTTCTAAAAAAACAGCCACTTCTTTTTGCGTGGGAAAATCTAACGCAATAATTGGTCTATCGTGCATTTTGCTGCCCCTCTCTCACTTCTTTAATTAATTGTTCCAACGATTCAATACCTAACTCTTCCATTCGCTTAGGTAATCCGTCAATCAACTTCGGACAAATATATGGATCTGTAAAGTTGGCCGTACCAACACCGACAGCGCTAGCACCTGCCATGAACATTTCCAAGACATCATCCACTGTTTGAACACCGCCCATTCCAATAATTGGCAACTGAGAAACACTGGCGACTTGTCGGATTAAGCGAATAGCAACAGGTTTAATGGCTGGGCCAGATAGTCCGCCAGTTTGATTGGCTAAAATAGGTTTTCTCGTTTTTAAATCAATGCGCATCCCTAGCAATGTATTAATCATAGAAAAACCGTCTGCGCCCCCTGCTTCAATTGCTTGGGCGATCGGCACAATGTCCGTTACGTTTGGTGATAGTTTAACATAAATCGGAACAGAGGCGACTTTTTTGACTGCTTGTGTTAATTGAAAAGCAACTTCTGGATCTGTACCAAAAGCTATGCCGCCATGTTTCACATTGGGACAGGAAATATTCAGTTCAATTGCTTTGACATTAGGCGCTTGCCCAATTTTTGCGCAAACAGCCACATAGTCCTCTTCGCAAGCACCTGCAACATTTGCGATAATCGGTAAGTTAGGGTATTTTTCTAATTTCGGTAATTTTTCTTGCATAACCACGTCTAAACCTGGATTCTGCAATCCAATGGCATTTAGCATACCACTAGGTGTTTCAGCTACACGTGGCGTGGGATTTCCATATCGTGCTTGGGGCGTTGTTGCCTTAATCATAATTGAACCTAATTGATCAAGGTCATAATAGTTAGCATATTCTTCCCCGAACCCAAAGCAACCACTGGCGGGAATAATTGGATTTTTTAATGTTAAACCTGGAATTGAAACAGCTAAAGGATTTTTCATCATAAGATAACCTCACTTGCTTTAAAAATCGGACCTTCATCACAGACCTTGACACTTTTTGCTCCAGTAGTGTCTCCTTTTTTATGGCAAACGCAGGCATAGCAAGCCCCAATTCCACAGGCCATCCGTTCTTCTAAAGAAAGGTAAACGTGTGGATGTGTTGGAAATAAAGAATCAATTGCTTTTAACATACCATTCGCACCACAAGCATACACTGCATCAGGGATCCGTCCTTTTGCTAACGCTTCTGACAATAAACGGCCCACGTTGCCATGAGCGCCAAACGAGCCGTCATCTGTGGCAAAATGTGTTTCTCCTAATGCCATAAATTCTTGTTGGTAATAAGCAACCTCTTTTGATGCATAACCAAGAAAATGAATCACTTTCACGCCTTTTTCATTGAGTTGCTTTGATAATTCATACAATGGGGGAATCCCGATTCCTCCGCCAACGATAAAAGCAGTTTGACCAGCTGCTACGGTAGTTATATCAAAGCCGTTTCCTAAAGGACCTAAAATATCTAATTGTTCACCAGCCTTCATGGTGGCAAACACTTCCGTTCCAGCGCCTTCGACTCGATAAATCAAACGACAGGTTTCATTCGAATGATCAATTTGGTGGATGCTAATCGGTCGCCGCAAAAGTAAATCTGCACGCGGAACCTTGATATGCACAAACTGTCCAGGTCGTGTCATCTCTTTCACTAACTCGCCTTGTAAGTCTAACTGATAAATCCGTGGCGCTAACTGTTTTTGAGCTACAATGGTCATCATTTCTTGCTTTCTCTGCATCAGTATCCTTCACTCCTTTATTCTCTGATTCCCCTATAAATGATTTTCTATTTCTTCGTAAAAGAATCTGGAACAGTCCTCCTCAGACGATTGTTCCAGATTTTTGCTTAAATGGCTTCTGTCGTAAAGGCTCTTGATTCTAAAACTTTTAAAATCGCATTTGCTGTGTCAAGTGAGGTAAACAATGGAATCCCATGTTCGACTGCTTCCCGACGGATTGAAAACCCATCTTGGTTGGCACTGGAACGATTTTTATCCATGGTATTGATTACCACTTGTGCATTCCCGTTGCGAATGACATCCAGCACGGTTTCCCCTTCAGGATTAGAAATTTTCGTCACTTTCTTAACAGGCAAGTGATGCTTCGCTAAAAAGTCAGCAGTTCCTTCCGTTGCGACTAAACTATAGCCAATTGCTGAAAAACGCTTAGCAATTTCTAACGCCTCTTCTTTTGTTTCATCAGCAATGGTGAAAAGTACAGCCCCATAACTTGGCAAATGCAAGCCAGATGCTTCAAAGGCTTTATACAAGGCTTTTTCTAAATAATAATCACTACCCATAACTTCCCCAGTTGATTTCATTTCAGGCCCTAAGTACGTATCTACTTTTTGTAGTTTCGTAAAGGAGAACACAGGGGCTTTCACATGAACTTGTTTACTTTCAGGATATAATCCATCTTGATATCCTAGGTCAGTCAGTTTCTCACCAAGAATCGCTTTTGTAGCAACTTGGGCCATCGGAATCCCTGTGATTTTACTTAAGAAAGGAACTGTTCGACTCGCACGAGGATTCACTTCAATCACATAAACACGATTTTCATGAATAACAAATTGAATATTCATCATACCTACACAGTTTAAACCAAGTGCCAGTTTTTTTGTATAATCGGCAATCGTTGCTTGAATTTCTTGAGAAAGATACTGCGGTGGATAAACCGCCATTGAATCGCCAGAATGCACGCCAGCTCGTTCAATATGTTCCATAATCCCTGGAATTAGTACTGTTTCACCATCACAAATGGCATCAACTTCACATTCCTGTCCCAATAAATAGCTATCAACCAAGACAGGATGTTCTGGAGAAGCTTTGACTGCGTGTCGCATATAATCTTCCAAATCCTTTTGATTTTCGACAATTTCCATTGCACGACCACCTAAAACATAACTTGGACGAACTAAAACGGGATAGCCGATACGATCAGCAATCACGACTGCTTCTTCTGCACTTGTGGCCGTATCTCCTGGTGGTTGAGGAATCGCTAACTCTTGCAAAGCTTGTTCAAATAAATCACGATTTTCCGCACGATCTAAATCTTCAATCGTTGTTCCAAGAATTTTAACGCCTTGTTTTGTGAGCGGCTCAGCTAAATTAATCGCTGTTTGTCCACCAAATTGGACGATCACGCCAATCGGATTTTCTAGATCAATCACATTCATGACGTCTTCTAAAGTTAATGGCTCAAAGTATAATTTATCAGAAACAGAGAAATCTGTTGAAACTGTTTCAGGATTACTATTCATAATAATTGCTTCATAACCAGCCGCTTGGATTGCTTTGACAGAATGAACCGTTGCATAATCAAACTCGACCCCTTGACCAATGCGAATGGGACCAGAACCTAATACTAGTACAGAAGGCTTTTTCGAAACATTGCTTTCGTTTTCCACTTCATACGTGCTATAAAAATAAGGCGTATGTGATTCAAACTCTGCAGCACACGTATCCACCATTTTATAGACGGGCACAATTTGATTGGCTCTGCGGAAGTCAGCGATGGCTTGCTCTGTTTGCCCCCAAAGTGCTGCGATTTTCCGATCAGAAAAGCCATTTTGTTTGGCTTCTTTCAAGACAGCTACGTTGTTCACGTGACTTTCAAGGGTCGTTTCAATTTCGATAATGTGTAAAAGTTTATCCAAGAAGAATAAATCAATTTTCGTTAAACTTTGTAATTCTTCGATGCTATATCCTCTGCGAATGGCTTCTGATAAGTAGAACAATCGATCATCTTGCGCATGGACCATTTTCTTCGTTAATTCTAAATCACTGACATGACTTAGTTCTTCTAACTCGTTGTGATAAGCACCAATTTCTAAAGAACGAACTGCTTTTAATAAGGATTCTTCAATATTGCGGCCAATTGCCATGACTCCCCCGGTTGCTTTCATTTGTGTTCCTAGTTCTCGAGCACCTTTTTCAAATTTGTCAAAAGGCCAGCGAGGAATTTTGGAAACAACATAGTCCAAAGCGGGTTCAAATTCGGCATAAGTGGTTCCAGTAACTGGATTTTTCATTTCATCTAATGTTAAACCAACAGCAATTTTTGCAGCTAACTTCGCAATGGGATACCCTGTGGCTTTGCTAGCAAGTGCAGATGAACGAGAAACACGAGGATTCACTTCAATCACATAATAATTAAAGCTATGTGGATCCAAAGCTAATTGAACATTACAGCCACCTTCAATTTTTAATGCACGAATAATTTTCAAGGACGCATCTCGCAACATTTGGTATTCATAATCTGATAAGGTTTGACTCGGAGCAAAAACAATCGAATCCCCAGTGTGAATGCCGACAGGATCAAAGTTTTCCATGTTACAAACCACAATCGCATTATCAGCCGAATCACGCATCACTTCATATTCAATTTCTTTAAAACCAGCAATACTTTTTTCAATTAAACATTGTGTAACTGGTGATAATTTCAGACCGTTTTCGGCAATCTGACGGAGTTCTTCTTCCGTATCACACATGCCGCCGCCTGTTCCACCTAAAGTAAATGCGGGACGAACGATAATTGGATAGCCAATTCGTTTGGCAAAAGCCACGGCTTGTTCCACCGTATTGACAATTTCACTTTCTGGAATCGGTTGTTCTAATTCTTCCATCAATTGTTTAAATAAATCACGGTCTTCCGCTTGGTCAATCGCACTGAGCTTTGTTCCTAGCAATTCTACATTTAGCTCATCTAAAATTCCTGATTCCGATAATTCCATCGCCATATTTAATCCAGTTTGACCACCTAATGTTGGTAGAAGAGCATCAGGACGTTCTTTTCGCAAAATTCTTGAAACAAATTCTAAAGTAATCGGTTCGATATAAACATGATCCGCGATTTCCTTATCGGTCATGATAGTCGCTGGATTTGAGTTTACTAAGACAACTTCATACCCTTCTTCTTTTAGCGCTAAACAGGCTTGTGTGCCTGCATAGTCAAATTCTGCTGCTTGTCCAATAATGATTGGTCCTGAACCAATCACCATGATTTTCTTGATGTCCGTTCGTTTTGGCATTAGTTTTGCTCCTTCCATGCATCCATTAATTCCATAAATTCGTCAAATAAATGAAGACCATCGTGCGGTCCTGGAGCCGCATCTGGGTGATATTGCACAGTAAAAGCAGGATAATCTCGATGACGCACGCCTTCAACCGTTCCATCATTGACTTCCACGTGGGTCACAAGTAATTTTTCTGGATCAATTGTTGCTTCATCTACGGCATATCCGTGGTTTTGTGAAGTGAAATCAATGCGTCCTGTTGCAATTTCTCGTACAGGATGATTCAAACCGCGATGTCCAAACTTCATCTTATACGTATCCGCACCATTCGCTAATGAAAATAACTGATGACCTAAGCAGATGCCGAAAATTGGAACTTTTCCTTGGATTGCTTGAATCATTTCAATAGCTTCAGGCACATCTTTGGGATCTCCAGGCCCATTTGTCAACATGACACCATCGGGACTTAATTCTAAAATCTCTTCGGCCGTTGTATTATAAGGCAACACGGTTAAGTTGCATTGCCGTTTTGATAATTCTCGCAAAATACTATGTTTCAACCCAAAATCAACGACGACCACATTACGCCCAATACCTGGACTCGGATAAGGCTTAGTGGTGGAGACTTGTGCCACTTGATTTTTCGGCATGACTGTCGCTTTTAATTGATCAAACGCATGCGGCAAATCATCCACGGCATCAATGATGCTCCCTTTCATTGTTCCAGCTGATCGCAACTTACGAGTCAGCGCACGCGTATCAATTCCTGAAATTCCCGGAATCCCTTTGCGCTTTAAAAATTCATCTAAGGTCATTTGTTGACGCCAATTTGAAGCAACCCGCGCATGCTCTTTAACAATGACACCTTTACAGGTTGGTGCAATGGATTCATAATCATCTCGGTTGACCCCGTAATTTCCAACTAATGGATACGTAAAAGTAATCATTTGTCCATTAAAACTTTGGTCAGTAATTGCTTCTTGGTAACCCGTCATGCCAGTAGTAAAAACAACTTCTCCTACTACATTGCCTTCTGCACCAAACGCTTTTCCTTCAAATACTGTTCCGTCTTCTAAAATCAATAACCTTTTCAAACCTACTGCGCCTCCTCCGACCAAGCTAATGCTCCGTCAACAAATGTCATAAGTGTCTTTCCTTTGACTGTCCACCCTGTAAATGGTGTATTGACAGCCATTGATTCAAATGCTTCTGCATCAATTGGTGCAGCTGTTGCTAAGTCAAAAACTGCAATATCTGCTGGTGCACCAATTGTTAGTGTTCCTGCGTTTAATCCAAAAATTTCTGCCGGTTTCACTGCCATCCAATCAATCACTTGTTCTAATGTGAAAATGCCTGTTTCGACAAAGTTCGTATAAATCAATTGGAAGGCCGTTTCACTACCGACAATGCCAAAAGGTGCGTTTAAAAATGATTGTTGTTTTTCTTCTAAACCATGGGGCGCATGGTCGGTAGCAATACAGTCAATCGTGCCATCTAACAAGCCGTCAATCAATGCTTGTCGATCTGCTAAACCACGTAATGGCGGGTTCATTTTCCAAAACCCTTCGTCACCAGGAATATCCTCATCGACTAAAATTAAATGGTGTGGCGAAACTTCGGCTGTTACGTGAATCCCTGCTTTTTTAGCATCCCGAATAACGCGCACGCTTTCTTCTGTTGAAACATGACAAACATGATAATGAACGCCTGTTTCTTTTGCTAAAGTAATATCCCGAGCAATTTGTGAAGCTTCCGTTGCACTTAAAATCCCTGGTAGGCCTAATTTCTTAGAAACTTCGCCTTCATGCATCACACCACCAAATAATAAAGATTCATCTTCCGTGTGCGCAACAAGTGCCATATCTAATGCAGCCGCTTCTTTCATGGCTAAGTACATCGTTCCTGCCGTTTGGACACCAACACCATCATTCGTAAATGCAAAGGCGCCCGCTTCTTTTAAGGCCTTCTGATTGGTTAAAACTTCACTCCGTAGCTCTTCTGTAATGGGGGCATATTGTAAAACTTTCACGACTGCATCTTTTTGAATTAAGTCGTAAACCTCACTTAATTTTTCAGCCGTATCTGGTACTGGATTCAAATTGGGCATTGCGCAAACCGTAGTAAAACCACCGCGAGCAGCAGCTTTACTACCCGTTTTAATCGTTTCTTTATACGTAAAGCCTGGTTCTCTAAAGTGAACATGCACATCGAACAAGCCTGGCGTGATTAGTTGCCCTTTCGCATCAAACACTTGCTCAAAATCTGCTTCGTCAAACGATTCCCCGATTGCGTGAATCACACCATTTTCTAGCCAAAGTGCTGCCTCAATCAATTGATTCTCTTTTTTGATGATTTTTCCATTCTTAATTAACGTCTTCATTTCTCCACCTAGGCCTTTCCATGTAAAATTGCTTCTAAAATTGCCATGCGCATAAAGACTCCGTTACTCATTTGCGCGACGATTCTTGATTGCAGACTTTCCACTAATTCATCTGCCAGTTCAACATCCCGATTGACTGGCGCTGGATGCATAATAATTGCGTGTTTCTGTAAACGAGTTGCCCGTTCGTTGGTTAAACCATATTCCAAATGATAGCCTTCTTTTGAAAAACTTTCCTTACCATCATGACGTTCGTGTTGCACGCGCAGCAACATCATCACATCGACTTTTTCAACAATTTCATCTAATGGCACATATTGTCCATAGACATCAAACTGATGATCGTACCACTCTTCTGGACCTGAAAAATAAATTTCAGCGCCTAAACGGTTTAATAACTGCATATTTGATTTAGCAACGCGAGAATGTGTAATATCTCCCACAATCGCCACTTTCAAGCCTTCAAATCCACCAAATTCTTCATAAATAGTCATCAGATCCAATAAACATTGTGTAGGGTGTTGTCCACTCCCGTCCCCACCGTTAATAATAGAACATTGAATCGTTTTACTTTGAATCAATTCATCGTAATAATTTTCTTTACCATGACGAATGACTGCTACATCTACACCAATTGCCGACATCGTTAGTACTGTATCGTATAACGTTTCTCCTTTTTGAACAGAACTTCTACTTGCTTCAAACTCAATCACTTCTAAGCCTAATTTTTTCTCAGCTACCTCAAAACTTTTATGTGTTCGAGTACTATTTTCAAAAAACAAGTTTGTTGCAAAATATTGACGTTCTTCTGGGTGCCATTTTGCCCCCTGTTTAAATTCTCCTGCGCGACGGATTAACCCCATGACTTCACGGTCGGTTAAAGCCTCAGCAGTTAAAAGATGTTTTAAACTAATTCGTTCAGATGTAATAATCATTCGTCCAGTCCTCCTACTGTTCTTCGCTACGTGCGTTTTCCGGTAAAATTAAATTCAAAACAATTCCTAAGACGGTTGCTAATGCCATTGAAGACAATTCAAAGGTTCCTACTTTGAAGACTAAGCCACCAATGCCGATGACTAAAATTACTGAAGCAATCAATAAATTCTTTTTCTTATCAAAATTAATCTTATTATCGATTAAGATTTTCAAACCACTTGCGGCAATCACACCGAACAAGACGAAACTAATTCCTGAAATAACTGGTCCTGGGATACTTAGAATCAAGGCACTTAATTTTCCAACAAATCCTAAAGCTACAGCGAACACCGCGGCTCCACCAATCACGAAGACACTGTGTACTCTTGTAATTGCCAGCACGCCGATATTTTCACCATAACTTGTAACTGGTGGTCCACCAACAAAACCTGCTACAATTTGCGCTAAGCCATCTCCCATTAAAGTTTTAGATAAGCCTGGGTCTTGGAAAAAGTTGCGCTTGGTTAATTTATTCAAGACCATTAAATGACCAATATGTTCTGTCATTGTTACAAAAGCAATTGGTGCCATTGTTGTAATGGCATTTAAATACAATTTCGGTTCATATTGAACAAAAGGTACTTCAAAATTCGGTAAAGCAAACCAAGCAGCTTCTTTAATAGGGGTTAAGTCAATAATTCCGAAAGCTAAAGCGACTAGATACCCACTAACAATTCCCAAAAGAATTGGAATTAATCCTAAGAAGCCTTTGAAAAACATGTTGTAAAAAATGGTTAAGCCTAAAGTAATTAAGGCTACGGCAATATATTTAAAATCATAAACGTTGTTGTTATACATTGCGTTATTTGCGGCGTTAGCAGCCAAGCCTAAACCGATAACCATCACGACAGGTCCTACAACGATAGGCGGTAAAATTTTATCCAACCAGTCGGAACCAATTTTTTTAATGATTAATGAAACGATTAGGTATACCAAGCCGGTTGTCATAGCACCTTGGGCAATGGCTGGATAACCATCACTCTTCATTAACATCTGCATCGCTGCAATAAAAGCAAAGCTACTGCCAAGATAAGCGGGGATTTTTCCTTTTGTAGTAATCAGATAGACCATTGTTCCTAATCCTGAACTGACTAACGCAATCCCTGGGTCAATTCCCACTAAGATTGGTACTAAAACCGTTGCGCCAAACATCGTAAATAAATGTTGTAAACTTAGGCCAACCCAGTGAAAAGCTTGCGGTCTGTCTTTAATATCTAAGACTGCATCCTCATTTCGAAATTCTTTTTCTGACAACGTTGTTCACTCCTTTTTATTCGTTTCCTTTACTGATCATAATACGATCTGCGCCGTCACGCTCTTCCATTTCCACAATAATTTCCTCAGTTTTTGATGTTGGAATATTTTTTCCTACATAATCGGCACGAATCGGTAGTTCCCGATGCCCACGATCTACTAAGACTGCTAAAGAGATTTTTCTCGGACGACCTAAATCCATAACAGCATCCATCGCAGCACGAATGGTCCGGCCCGTGTACAAGACATCATCCACTAAAATAACTTCTTTACCTTCAATTGAGACTGGTACGTCAGAAGAATGTAATTCAGGTTCCTCCATATCTTTCACATCATCACGATACAAAGTAATATCTAATTCACCAACTGGCACGTCAATATCTTCTAATTGTTTTAAGCGTTCGGCTAGACGTTGTGCAATGTATATCCCACGCGTTTTAATTCCTACTAAAACAATGTCTTGAATTCCTTTGTTTCTTTCAATAATTTCATACGAGATTCGAGTAAGCGCTCGTTTCATTGTGACTGCGTCAACAACTTCTTTCTTTGGCATAATAATTTCCTCCTCATTTCTTTTTTATCTACGTCCTCGCTGTCTTGGGGTCAGCGATTCTTCCTTCAATTGAGCAGCTGAAAAATAAGTGGATTTTTATTGAAATTGTCCTGTTATTTTTTCCAACAAAAAATCCTCCTACCCGTATGAGGATAGGAGGATGTTGGTTACAGTTTAAAAAGGTACAAGGGTACCATGTAGCCCACACAACTTACTAACTAAGCGCACCTAGTGTTCTTTTGCATGATTCCTTCTTAGCCTCACGGGACTAAACTTAAAGGTTACAGTTATTTAGTTATTTTTCTTCTTAAAAAAGAGTTTACCTCTTCTTCAGAAAAAAATCAATGATTATTTCTTAATTGGTGTAAAGTTTTTTCAAAAACTTCTGGTAAAGGTGCTTCAAAGACTAATTGTTCACCTGTAGTAGGATGTGTAAAGCCTAATAACTTCGCATGTAAAAATTGTCCATTGCCAGGCAATGTTTTTTTCGGTCCATATAATGGATCTCCAGCTAATGGATAACCGATATATTTCATGTGAACACGGATTTGATGTGTCCGGCCTGTTTCTAGTTGTAATTCAACTAAGGTAAATGCATCAAAACGCTCTAAAACAGTAAAATGCGTGACTGCTTCTTTACCGCCTTCAATGACCGCTTGCATTTTGCGGTCAACCTTGGAACGACCAATAGGCGCATTTATTTCTCCCTTATCGTGAGGAATAACACCGTGGACCAAGGCAACGTATTTACGTAACGATGTTTTTTCTTTTAGCTGTTTCGCTAATGATTCATGGGCTTGATCATTTTTAGCCACCATCAATAGCCCCGAAGTATCTTTATCAATTCGATGAACAATTCCCGGTCGCACCACATCATTAATCGCCGATAAGTGATCCGCATGATGAAGTAACGCGTTCACTAATGTACCCTTGGGATGCCCTGCCGAAGGATGAACGACCATGCCTTGAGGTTTGTTGACGACAATCACATCATTGTCTTCATAAACAATGGTCAAAGGAATATCCTCTGCTACCATATCTAGCACTTCTGGTTCAGGAATTGTTACAACAATTTCATCGCCTGCTGTAACTTTGTAATTTGCGCGGACCGTTTCACCGTTAACTGTTACGTGTTTTTCTTTTAACCATTGTTGAATTTGCGAGCGGGAATGATTGGGTAAATGTTCACTTAATACTTTGTCAATCCGGCCTTTTTCTGTTTGAATCGTTACGTTAATTTGTTCCATTTTTGCCTTCCTTTGCTGCTTTTTCATCTAAAATCAAATAAATAAATATACAAATAACGCCGACCACTAACGTACTATCTGCAACATTAAAAATAGGAAAATTCATAAAATCCGTTTGGAGCATGTCCACCACGTAGCCTAACCGTACACGATCAATAAAATTCCCAATGGCACCTGCTAAGACAAAAGATAAACCTACAGAATACCAGATACTTTTTTTATAATTCTTAATTAATAAATAAATAATCACGACACTAACAATTACTGTGATGACATAAAAGAATATCATCTTTCCTTCTAATAAGCTCCAAGCAGCTCCGGTATTTCTTAAATGGGTCAGCGACAAAAATCCAGGAATGAATTCTTTTGTTTCACCCAAAGAAATGTTTTGGACCGTCAAATATTTGCTCCATTGGTCAAGCCCTACTAATAAGGCACTGATTAAAAAATATACTACTAACAATCGCGTCATTCCTTTTCTCTATGAATACTTGCTAAATCTCTTGGTCGAACAATGCCTACTAACTCACCGTTAGGATGGCCACTTTTACTAATAAGCACAGCTTCTAAGCGTGGCTGCTCCCGAAACATTTGTTCAACTTCAAAAACGGTTGCTTCAATTGAAACAAATTGATAGTTGCTGCGTTTATAATTTGATGCCAACAATTCTCGCACCGTTCGGTTGGCAATGTGAACTTCGCCTTTGGTGCTCTCAATGGCAAACCATACACCAATCCCTCGAACCGTGATTAATCCTTTAAATACACCTTTTTCATAAATCGGAAATTGAGAATATTGTTTTTTTGCAATAATCGTTAATAACGTTTCTAAAGAAGTGGTGATTTCAAAAGCTGTAACACGTTTCGCAAATTTAGGCACTACTTTTTCTGGTTTTGTTAAAGCTTGTTCAATCGTTTCAATTCGTTGAACTGCCCATTCGTTTGGCTCTGCAATTACAAAATCATCAGCAATTCGCTCATGAACGATGGCATTTCTTAACTGAGCCATTTGAAGCAAATCCTCTTCAAATTGAGCAATCTGTCCTTTTTCTTTTCGGGAAAGACGTCTTGTCATTTCACTGAATCCCATATTGACAGGATTATTCAGTCTCTCTCTCATCCACTTTTCAATGCGATTAAAGTGTGCTAAAAATGTATCTGCTCGTTCCCCCATAGTCGTTGCTCCTTATAATAAACTACGCAATAAATTTCCGTCATTATTTTTTATTGAGCTACTTTCAAGTATATACTAAAAATAGGTCTCAGGAAAGAGCGGCTTTAAAAGAGACCGCTCGCTTGACCCGTTTCGTCCACATCCATATTTAACGCAGCAGGAACTTTCGGCAAGCCAGGCATCGTTAAAATGTCACCCGTTAACGCCACGATAAACCCTGCACCGATTTTTGGAACTAGCTCACGAATCGTAATCGTAAATCCTTCTGGCCGTCCTAATTTTTGAGGATCGTCAGAAAGTGAATACTGTGTCTTCGCCATGCAGATTGGTAATTGATCCCAACCATTTTTTGTAAAGTCTGCAATTTGCTTTTGTGCTTTCGGAGAAAAAATCGCCTGTTCCCCGCCGTAAATCGTTTGTACAATGGCTTGAATTTTTTCTTCAATTGTTTGGCGAGGATTATATAAAGGTTGAAACTGTTTTGTATTGGCTTCAATCTCTGCTACTACTGTTTTCGCTAGATTCGTGCCACCTGCGCCACCTTGCGCCCAAACACTTGTTAACTCGACGGGCACGCCTAACGCTTGGCAGGCTTCTTTCAACAGTTGAATTTCCTTCTCTGTATCCTGTGTAAACTCATTAATTGCAACAACTACTGGTACATCATAACGTTGCATGTTTTGAATATGTTTTTCTAAGTTGGCAAAGCCTTTTTGTAACGCTGGTAAATTTTCTTCTGCTAACTGATCTTTCGCCAAACCGCCATGCATTTTCAACGCGCGAATCGTTGCCACAATCACAACGGCATCGGGTGCTTTTCCTAAAGAAGGTACTTTAATATCTAAAAATTTTTCGCCACCTAAGTCGCCACCAAAACCTGCTTCTGTTACGACATAATCCCCTAGATGCAAAGCTGTTTTTGTCGCTAAAATACTGTTACATCCATGAGCGATATTGGCAAAAGGACCACCGTGAACAAAAGCTGGAGTTCCTTCAATCGTTTGAACTAAATTAGGTTTTAAGGCGTCTTTTAATAATAAAGTCAGCGCACCTGCCACGTTTAAATCTTTAACCGTCACCGGCTCTCTTTGGTCATTATAGGCGACAATAATCCGACTTAAGCGTTCTTTTAAGTCCGTTAAATTTTGCGCTAAACAAAGAATCGCCATAATTTCGCTTGCCACAGTAATATCGAAACCGTCTTCTCTTGGTACACCTTGGAAAGGACCGCCTAAACCAACAACGACCTGTCTGAGCGCACGATCATTTAGATCCACTGCCCGTTTCCAAATCACCCGTCGAGAATCAATCTTTAATTCATTTCCTTGCTGTAAATGATTATCTAGTAACGCAGCTAAGGCATTATTGGCTGTCGTAATCGCATGCATATCACCAGTAAAATGCAAATTGATTTCTTCCATTGGTAATACTT
This sequence comes from Enterococcus sp. AZ129, assembly GCF_051714505.1. Taxonomy (NCBI): domain Bacteria; kingdom Bacillati; phylum Bacillota; class Bacilli; order Lactobacillales; family Enterococcaceae; genus Enterococcus; species Enterococcus sp. AZ129. The sequence continues at coordinate 1,531,117 of NZ_JBIORY010000001.1, forward strand.
GTGCGTAACCACCACCTGTTGCGCCACCTTTAATCCCCATCACAGGACCTAATGATGGTTCTCTTAGGGCAATAACTGTTTTTTTATTGATTTGATTTAATGCATCTCCTAAACCAATGGTCACGGTTGATTTTCCTTCTCCTGCTGGTGTTGGATTAATCGATGTAACGAGGATTAATTTACCTTCTGGCTTCGCTTCTAAGGATTGAAGCGTTGGGAAATCTATTTTCGCTTTGTATTTTCCATAAAGTTCGAGCGAATCTTCTGAAAGACCGATTGTTTCGGCAATCTCTTGAATAGGTTTTAATGTTGCTGCTTGTGCAATGTTAATATCTGTCTTCATAACGGACCCCTTTTCAATTCTTTATCGTCTTTGTGACACATTGTTTCTTTTAAATTATAGCTTGTATTGAATAGAATGGCTAGAATAACCTTTTTTAAACAACCCAACCATTGACGTTTGGTAGCCTTTTCTCGTATAATGAAAGTGTCTTTACAAATCTAAAAGGAGCGTGAATTGGATGCAAAAAGGAATTGTCAAATGGTTCGATAACAGAAAAGGTTATGGTTTTATCGTTTACAACGAAGAAGATGAGATTTTTGTCCACTTCACTGCTATAGAAGGTGACGGATTCAAATCACTTGATGAGAATCAATCTGTAGAATTCGAGATAATGGAAGGCAATCGTGGGCTACAAGCAGCACATGTCAAAAAAATAGATAACTAAAAAAGCTGAACCAACAGCGCTTAGCTCCAAAAAGTAAGTAAACGTAGCGTTTGTTTCAGCTGATTATTTTAAGATTTTGAGAGTGGGTCACCAGTCGTTTCGACTTATGACTCACTCTTGTTTTTTTCTTCTTTTTTATGAAGGCCCAAAGAATGATCTTCTGCTACCTTCAATTCAGGCTTTTTTATCTTAAGTGCCTCAAGAAATAACGGAATCGTTTTCTTTTTCATTAAAAAGACTTTTGAGCCTTCCTTAAATTCTGAGGAAAAAATTTCGATGCTTTTTTCATTGTAGGTTACTTTTTCTATCTGAGAAAGCGGAAGTGCTTTTTTGCGAAACCATAAAACATCTCTGACAATTAAAGATGTTTCTGTCAGGTTAAAAGACCGCGCAATTCCTAGATAAGCAAACACAAAAAATGGAACCATCACCAGATTACTAATCAAGTAAGGACCATTATTTTCCAATGCTAAAATTAAACTAATAAATAATATACAAAATGTGCAAGACCAGTAAATAATTGTTGATGCTAATTCTGGCTGCCAATAGAATTTCTGTTTTTTCATAAAGTGCCCTCACTACTTCTGGATCAACGCCGCTAAATTTAAATATGTTATAATAGTAACATACTTTTTTTAAGAACAAAAAGAAATTAGGAGTAATTTTATGTTAAGAATTTATGTAGATGCTGCAACAAAAGGCAATCCAGGTGAATCTGGCGGCGGTATCGTTTACCTCACCGACCAATCGCGGCAACAATTGCATGTGCCTCTAGGCATTGTTAGTAATCACGAAGCCGAATTTAAAGTGCTGATTGAAGCTTTAAAACAAGCGATTGCCAATGAAGACAATCAACAAACCGTTCTTCTCCACTCAGATAGTAAAATTGTTGTCCAAACAATTGAAAAAAACTATGCTAAAAATGAAAAGTACCAGCCTTATTTAGCAGAATATCAACAACTAGAAAAGAATTTTCCTTTGCTCTTAATCAAATGGCTACCTGAAAGTCAAAACAAAGCGGCCGATATGCTCGCACGGCAAGCATTACAAAAATTTTATCCCAATAAAAAGTAGCACTGTTTACTTAATGCTTTTCCTTTATTAATTTGATAATTAAACACGTGGAGCAAAAATCCCTAGTGATTTTTGCTCCACGTTTAAAAACAGATAAACGGTTCTGTCTCGACTTCTTCTTATAGCCACTTATTCTTTTGTCGTTATTTCCGCAAATTGTCCATTGGTTAGCGAAAGGATTGCTTCAGGCGCTAATTCAATTTGCATGCCACGTTTGCCTGCAGAAACAATAATTGCAGAATATTGTTGAGCTTCTTCAGCCAAATAGGTGGGAAATTGTTTTTTCATCCCAATTGGTGAACAGCCCCCACGAATATAGCCTGTGGTTGCTTCTAAATCTTTTAAGTGAAGCATTTCTACCTTTTTGTTACCACTAGCTTTCGCTAATTTTTTCAAATCTAATTCTTGATTACCAGGAATGACAGCCACGACTGGACCTGTTTTATTACCTACTGTAACCAAGGTTTTAAAAATTCGTCCTTTGTCAATACCTAAACTTTCAGCGACACTTTCTGCACTTAAATGATCTTCGCTCCAAGCGAATTCATATTCTTTATATGGTACTTTATGTTGTTCTACCATGCGCATCGCATTCGTTTTTTGTTGTGTTTTTTTCTTTGCCACTTTTTTCACCTTCTGAATCACTTGTTTTGTTCGAATGTCTTTAAATAATTTCTTAATACTTGTACGGATAGTTGGCCCGGTGCGGACGCTTGCTGGGCTGAGCCAAAAGTTAGTGCCGACCCGAACAGTTGACCTGTTACGCGACTAATCATCCCTAACTGTCCCATTGACATAGTAACGATTGGGACGGATGCATAATGAGTGTACATTTCATTGGTTGCTGAAAGTAACGTAAGTACATCTGTCGCATCTTGTGGCATCACAGCTATTTTACAAATATCCGCCTGACGCATTTGCATTTGGCGTAACCGCGCGACAATCTCCTCTTGCGACGGTGTTTTCTGAAAGTCGTGATTACAGAGAACAATTTTAATCCCCATCTTTTTAGCTTCGTAAATTAACGTATCTGCCGCCAGCGGATTCGCAAATAATTCAATATCTAATAAATCCAACGCACCCTTTTTCACTAATTCATGATACAAAGCAAAATAATTTTCCTCAGAAAAAGCCATTTCGCCGCCTTCTTTTTGTGTACGAAAAGTTAACAATAACGGTTTTTGCCCCAACCGTTCCATTACTTGTTGTGAAAGATTACATACATCGGAAAAATCAGCGACATTTTCATAATAGTCTAAACGCCATTCTACCAAATCACAATCTAGTGTTTGGCTCGCCGTTGCTTCGGCCAAAATATCCTCGGCTGTTGGAGCAACAATGGGCACCACAATTTTGGGATTCCCTTCACCTATTCGCACATTTTTGACTATAACTGGCTTCACAGTTCCACCTAACTTCCTCGTTTGTTTTTCTCTCTTCATATCATACCATTTCTATTCTTTTTTGCAATTTAAAGAGCTACAAAGACACCTAGAATTAGGAATTTCCTAACACTAAATGCCTTTGTTTAGGTTATTTAACTCTTTCTATTGTTACGTTAAACTTCCGTACTTTGTAACTGATACATATCCGCATAAAGGCCACCTTCTGCCAGTAACGTTTCGTGCGTTCCTCGTTCTACAATCTGCCCTTTGTCTAAAACTAAAATCAAGTTTGCGTCACGAATCGTCGAAAGGCGATGCGCAATCGCAATTGTCGTTCTCCCTTGACGCATTTTGGCTAATCCTTCTTGAATCAATCCTTCTGTTTCTGTATCAATATTAGCGGTTGCTTCATCTAAAACTAAAATTTTGGGATCAGTCACAATCGTTCGTGCAAACGAAATTAATTGACGTTGTCCGCTAGAATAACTAGCTCCTCGTTCAATGACTTTCGCATGATAGGTATTGGGTAACGTGTGGATAAATTTATCCGCCTGAACAAATTCCGCAGCCTGTTTAATTTGTTCATCTGTGATGTTTGGATTCAGTAAACGGATATTTCCAGCAATATCTCCATAAAACATGAAAGCGTCCTGTAATACTAAGCCCATCTTTTCCCGTAATTCTGTCATGGGAAAATCACGAATATCACGATCATCAATTAAAATCTGCCCTTCATAAAATTCATAGAAACGCATGAGTACATTAATAATTGAACTTTTACCACTTCCAGTATGACCGACTAAAGCGACGGTTTCCCCGGGATTTGCAACAAAGCTAATATTTTTCAATACTTCGTTTTTGCCGTCATAAGAAAAAGTAACATTGCGAAATTCAATTTTCCCGCGAATAATTTCCCCACTCGCACCTACTGATTGTTGCGGCGTTAATTCTTCCGTATCCATAATTTTTAAAATACGGCTACCTGCGACAATCCCATCTGTAAAGATACTTAGGAAGTCCATCATTTGCGTCATCGGATTAAAAAAAGCTTGGACATACGTTACAAAAGCATAAATCATCCCCGCTTCTACAGGAGAATGTAAAGCATCGATGCCAAACATAGTTAAGGCCAATGCAATCGCCAACGTATACAACAAATTAATGATGGGACTTAATAATAACGAATTCATACGAATCATTGCTACTCGTGTTTTTAAATAATCATCATTGGTTTCCTCAAATTCTTTTTCCAAACGCTTTTCTTGGCGAAATTGTTGAATGATTTGCATCCCAGAGATGTATTCATTTAGTTTGGTGTTTAATTGACTTAATTTTTCCCGCATACTGCGATATAATTTTGAACTAAATTTTTGGTAATACCAAATCACAACTAATAAAATCGGCAAGAAAATTAGACAATAAAATGAGATTTCTGGACTGAGTTGAAACATTGCAAAAAATGACGAGATTACGGCAAAAATTCCTGTAATCACCATTAGGAATACATACCAGAATTCAAACAATGTTTCTGTGTCATTTGTAACACGAGACACCGTCGAACCCGCTGGTGTTTGATCAAAATAACGCATACCTAAAGTGTGTAATTTTTCAAATAATTTCACTCGTATATATTGATACGTTTTTAAAGAAGCCATCGAATACAAATACCATTGGAAAAACCAAACAATACTTTTGACAATGACACCAAAGAAATAAATAGCAGCAAAAGTTAGAATCACTTGCATTGTAGCAGTTTTAGGCGTTAAATAATTATCCATAAAAACTTGAATGACTCTAGGCAAAAGAATATTGATAATTGATAAGCCAAATGCAAAGAGAATAGCTGTGTAAAACATGCGTCGAAACGGTTTGGCAAAACAAAACAAACGCTGAACAATCGTTAATTGTTCTTTCATCGGTAATTCTCTGGACCATTCGGATTGATACTTTTCTTCCATTAACTCTCACTCCCTTCAATTTTCGCTTCTAATTGCTGTTTTTCCCACATCCGCTGATACCAACCCTTCTGAGCCAGTAACTCCTGATGCGTCCCCCGTTCAATAATTTTCCCTTCATCCAACACTAAGATTTCTTTGGCATGCATGACACTACTTAAACGATGCGCTGTAATGATAGTGGTTTTTTCTTGGCGCGTTTCTTTTAGATTTGATAAAATCGCCTCTTCAGTCTTCGCATCGACTGCAGATAAGGCATCGTCTAAAATTAACAATTCTGGTTCAACAATCAAGGCCCGTGCAATAGAAATCCGTTGTTTTTGTCCTCCAGAAAGCGAAACGCCACGTTCCCCAACCATTGTGTCATAGCCTTCAGGGAATGCTTTAATTTCTTGGTTAATAAATGCTAATGCTGCCGCTTGTTCAACTGCTGCTTGTTCCAAGTCTGGTTTAGCAAAACGAATGTTATCTCGTACCGTCATGGAAAAGAGAAAGTGGTCCTGTGGCACGTACCCCATTGCACCCATCAATGCATCTAATGTGTAATTTTTAATGTTATGTTTTCCAAAGGAAATCGTTCCTTGGTATTGGTCATATTCACGCATCAACAACTTCAAAATAGTGGTTTTACCAGCGCCTGTTTTACCAACAATCCCCAAAGTTTCTCCTTCTTGCAACGAAAATTGGATATTTTCCAACGCCACTGCCTCTTCTTTTGGATAAGAAAAAGAATCAATCTTCATTGAAATTGTTCCTTGCGCCATTGTTTTGATGGCATCTTTTCGTTCGATAATATGCGTTTTTTCATGTAATAATTCGTTCACACGATCGTAACTAGCATTCCCACGTTCTAACACATTAAATAAGCGCCCAATTGCAAACATTGGCCAAACTAGCATCCCAATATAGGCAATGAAAGAGACCAACTGACCTAAACTAATCGTTCCTTCCATGATGAAACGACCACCAATAATAATTGTCAAAACATAAGAAACACCAATAATCAGCGTAATAAACGGATCAAACAGTGCATCTAAAAAGTTCGTTCGTTTATTTTTGACGATAGCATCATCAATTTTCTCTGTAAAATCAGCAAGATCTTCTTTTTCTTGCCCAAATGTTTTAATGACTTTAATTCCAGTGATACTTTCTTGTGTTTTATCATTAATCGCTGAAAAAGCAGCTTGTGAATCTCGAAAGGCATCATGCAACTTAGAACCTAGAACTCGTGAGGTGACCGCTAATAAAGGCAGCGGTAATAAAGCAATTAATGTTAAGCGCCAATCGACAAATAGAACCATTGCGATAATCGTTGTTCCTCCCGTAATCACAGAGTCAGCAAATGTTAAAATCCCAGCTCCAGCCACATTTTGGATGGCATTTAAATCATTGGTTGCATGCGCCATCAAGTCACCTGTCCGATATTTCTGATAAAAGATGCTATCCATTTTTGTGAAATGATGAAATAATAGAGTCCGTAGCTCTTTTTCCAAACGAGCCGCACTCCCCCAAATATGCATCCGCCAAATATAGCGAAAAAGATATTGGGCAAGCCCAGCACCAATCAAGAGTGCAACCCACACGATAATTTTCGTTAAGCGAATTTCTTTGTTAACGATTTCATCTACAACGACGCCAATAACTTTGGGCGGGACTAATTGAACAAGAGCGACCATCATTAATGAGAAAACCCCAATAATATAACTTTTTTTCTCTTGCTTAAAAAACCAGCCTAATTTTTTGAATATGGACATTCAGTTGTCCCTCCTTTTACTTTGTTGTTCTACGAAGACTACTTTCGAGCTAGAAGGTTTCTTCGTTATTGTTGTTTTTGATTAAACGTTTCGCTCTTTTCCTCCTAGATTATCCTATTCTCCCGCAAAACAACAAAAAAACGGACTGAAAATCAGCCCGTTTTTACACTTATTCATGATTACCTGAATAACCTTTACTATTTTCCTTGGTTTTTCATTTGTTGCATCATTTGTCTAACCTTTTTCTCTGACGGTTTTTGACCCATTGATGCCATCATCATGCGTAACATATCCTCATTAACGGGAGGATTTTTTTTGAAATAATCTTGCATATATTTGCGTGCAAGGAAAAAGCCCCCTGCAGCGCCTACTAATAAAGCGATTACTGCGATTAATACTACCCAACCTGTTGCCATTGAAACTCTCTCCTCTCCGTATAGTTTTGCTCTCAATGAATTATTTTACTAGAAATAGCAAAAAAAGAAAAGTTCTTTTTGCGGGATTTCTCTTAAATAATGAAAAAAGTCTGATTTTTTTGCAAAATAGTGATTAAAAGTCAAAAATATACGCTCTTAAATGTCAATAGGACCTTTAAGAGCGATTGTTGCTTTAGTTTTGTCCTTGAATTTTTTCTAATAATTCTGGATCAAATGTTTGATTTTTTAACATCGCAATTTCAAAGCCGTAAGGGGCCTTTTTATTTTTTTTGTCTTCTCCGACATAAGGTGTTTCTAAAATTTTTGGTAAAGCAGTTAATTTTTCATGGTGAACCACACCGTTTAAAGCTTCAAAACCAATAGTGCCAAAACCAATATTGGCATGACGATCTTTATGTGAGCCCATAGGATTTTTAGAATCATTCACATGAATAACTTTTAAACGATCCAATCCGATAATTTTATCAAATTCAACTAATACGCCATCAAAATCATCTTTTACATTATACCCTGCATCATTAATGTGGCAAGTATCCAGAGTGACAGAAAGTTTATCATTTAGCGTAACTCCGTCAATAATCGCAGCTAGTTCATCAAACGTACGGCCGATTTCGGTTCCTTTACCAGCCATTGTTTCTAAAGCGATTTGAGGGATTTGCTCTTTCCACAAGACTTCGTTTAGACCTTTAACAATTTGTTTGATGCCGGCTTCTGGACCTGCGCCAACATGCGCACCTGGGTGTAACGTGATTTGCGTTGCTCCCAACGCTTGTGCTCGCTCAATTTCTTGACGCAAAAAGTCTACGGCAAAACCGAAATTTTCCGTTTTAATTGTATTACCTAAATTAATAATATACGGGGCATGAACGACGATATTACTTAAATTGTGTTCCTTCATAAAAGCTTGCCCAGCTTCAATATTCATTTCTTCAATCGGTTTCCGGCGCGTGTTTTGTGGCGCACCTGTATAAATCATAAAGGTTGTTGAGCCATAACTAGCCGCTTCCTCGGCAGAGCCTAATAGCATTTTCTTGCCACTCATACTAACGTGTGATCCTAATAACATGTGGTTCCTCCTAATAATTCTTCTTTTTCTTTTGGTAGTGTTGATACTGTTGCAGCCATTCTTCAAGCGTGATTTTTGTTACTAATTCGCCAATTAGTTCATAGGGTATTCGCTTAGGATTAGTGAAGCGAAGACAACTTTTCCCCATGTTTAGCTTTGTTGACACTTGTTCCTGATAGGCTTCTTGAAACCAACTTCGGACGGCTTCATTTCCCATTAATCCCATGTGATATAAAGCTACTTGCCTTTTAGTAGCGCCTAAGCTGATAAATGGTAACGGTTCATCACCACGGTTGAGATAGCCTTCTGGAAATACTGAAAGCGGCACAACAAAGGTTGGCATGCCATATTGCATCGTTAATTCAAATCCTGCTGGCAAATTTTGCGAAACGACGTCTAATACTTGCTGATAAGCAATTCGCCATTTTGGTTCAACTGTTTCGATGTATGCTGTAACTGTTTCAATTGACTGCGCCATTATTTCTTCCTTTGCTGATAAAGCGCTTTGGTTTTATAGCCTTCTTTTAAAATGGCTAACATTTCAGTTTGCCGCTTTTTCCGTGTCTCCGCTCGCTTTGCACTAAATACATACCGCGCCCACTCTTTTTGATAACCAGGCGTTAATGCAGCGAATGTCGCTGCAGCAGCTGGTTCTGTTTGTACCAACGCTTCAATTTCTGGTAAATATTGAACATAATCCCCAACAGCAGAACTGGTCTGATTCTTCGCTGGCTTTTTAAGAACATTCTTCATGCCGACAACCGTAAAAGTCTCATCTAAACTAACCATGCGATTAAATTTTAAGGTTGAGCCTTTAATATACCCATCTGTCTCGTTTACTTGTAATGTTGGAAAAATTTCATCTCGGTGGACAAAGGTTGGATACATTTTATTGCCTTTTTTCGGATAAGCCACATATAACAACCCATTTTCTACTAAATGTTGACCTTCAATCACCATTGAAACAATCTCTTGAAATTCCGCCATCGTTTTCACAAATGCAAAAATCAGCTCAACTGGTTCTGAGGGTAATTGCTGCGCGGCTGAAGCAAATTCAGATAGATACTCTGCCTGTGGTCTATTTAAAATAACTGGGTGCTGATACTTCGTTAAGTTTAACTTTTCGACAATTGATTTCATAACCTACTCCTTATAGCGACTGCACTTTTTATTCTAGCATAGCACAAGTTATCTGTAATTGAATATGCCCAATAGTAAAAAAGAGTTTTTTGTAACATTTGTCCTTTTGATTTTCAGCTTTTTATTTCAATACTATCTTGACAAAGGACTTTTCTTACAGTCCTCCTTATTGTTGATACAACAATACCCACCCATTACTTTTCTAATATAGTCTATAACAAATTTGAATTTTTATTGTAGACTTTTGTGAACATTGATATACTATCTTTAACGTCTATATGCTTTAACCAATACTTTTCCTTAATGAATCACCATAGAGAGGAATAATAGTCTAACTTTATTAGTGATTAACACTTTGGACATTTACAAAAAGCTTGAAGCAATAAATATATTAGCAATAATAATTTTACTGGAAAGGTGGTGAAATAGAGTGGGAATGTTTACAAAAGGACAAAAAAGTGCTGCAGAATCTATTTATCAAAAAGAAATAAAAAAATTTTTAAAACCTAAAGATGGTTTAACTCATCTAGTTATGGTAAATAGTTTTAGTAAATGGATTAATCAAAATTTTGGCTGTGAGGACAAATACACTACGCAAATTGATGAAATAATATCTTCTATGCAGTTAGATGGTTATGAAATTGTTGATATAAAAATTGATTCACTACAAAATCAAGGTCTGTCAGGATCTATGGAAGGTTTCCATACAGTAATATTATACAAGTAAGGATTGGCTATCTGTAGTGAGACTTAAAAATTAGACAGAATACCGACCAGAGAAACTTGGTCGGTATTTTTATATAATAAACCGTTCGAGATAATGTTGGTGACTATTGATTCTAGTACTATAAGCAAAACTTTATAAAAAGACTTGCTTACATTAAGGTAAACAAGTCTTCCTAAAGCAAAATATTAAGCTAGTATTAACTGTTAACTATTATTTTTAATTTATAAACCGTATAAGATTGAAGTTCACAGTGTTTTAGTATTTTAACAAGAAATATATTTCTTTATTCTTAAGCATTCCGTTCCATTCTAAACCTTTATTTATCAGCATTTTAAAACTAAGTCTATTCTTTCTTGTGTGGTTTTTATTCTAATTTTGGTATTCAAATGGTATTCAATTTCATACCTAGACGAATAAAAATAATCTTACTATAATATAGTTAACTACTAGCAAGGAGTTGATTTCTATGAAACCAAATTATGTAGGAACAATTCATAAAATTAAGGTATTAACTACTTATCCAGAAATGTTAGTTCGCTTTTCTTTGCAAACTCAAAAAGAGACTATCAATTGCATTATTTCTAAAAAAGAATTGGCGGATAAATTACTCATGTTACCTGATGGCTCAGAGCTTGCTGTTTATGGTAGGTATAATCAAAAAAGGCAACTAGTTGTGGTGAAAATGTGTGTGCGGAAAAATACACCACAAAAATTTAATTAGCTAATTTTTTTGTAAAATGGCTAAACGGAGGATAAAAAAATGGCAATGAATGATTTAGCAAACCACATAATTGCTCGTGCTCAAAATACAAAATTAGGAATTACTAATTTACAACTTCAAAAAGTACTTTACTTCACGTTAATCGATGGATTAAAACAAGAAATTATAGATGAATCGTGGTTAAGCAAACAATATGATTCCAATTTTTTTGTTTGGCGATATGGTCCTGTAGTTAAAAATATTTACGAAAAATACAGCGTTTATGGTGGAGCGAAAATTTTTGAGCCTAAAGAAGAAATAGCTGAATTTTCCAAACTAAACACTGTTATTGATTTTCAGTTAAAGCAAAAAGTATCTGAGCTAACAAACAAAAGTTTGCAACATAAACATTGGAGAAAGAATAAAGACTGTATAATATATGGGCGTAGTAATATCCCTTATCAGTTAGAAAATTTAATTAACGAAACAAAAAAGGCTTACCTCTCAAACGAGAAGTAAGCCTTTTGTTACTTTCTAACTACCATTCTAAAAGTATTTTTGTTTTATACAGTACAACAAAGCTAGAAAAACAAAAATAATTTAAAAGAATTAATAACTGAACCGAAAAGTCCAATCAATCAAATCAGTAAAGGTAAAAATCACTCAGTTAATCTAACCTTTTTATATCTTTTGATTCCATTCGACAATATAAAATAATCAATTTAGATAATAGTAGGTAGTATCCTGCATTTTTTAAAGAATACTTCTTATGAATTTTATTATCTTGATATAATTTTTCAAAAATTTCTCTTTTTATAGAAAACATATGATTCAAATCCACTACATAATCGTGTAAATCAACATACGGTAAATATAATAAAGAGTTTTTTTTATTTTTACGTATTGCATTATCATTATTTATCTTTCCCATTAATTCAATTGGAATAAATGGAGCAAAATTTAAATAATCTCTTCTTGAAGCATCACATGAATTACTAAGCAAGATTGCTTTTACTGGTTTTATACCTGGCAATTCACCAATATCTTCTATTACAAATAAAGGAATATTATCAAATATATCACCCTGAGCTAATTCTTCAATTTTGTCAGAAGTTACATATTTTCCATCTTCTTCAAAATTGAATTGTTCCAAAACCTTCTTATCTAGTTCTCCATAAGAAAAAGAAGGTAACATTTTTTCCAAAAAATCAAAATAATGTTCTTTATCCATAATATAAATCGTGCAAACTCTTATTTTTGTAATTATTACCATAATAAGCATTTGCTGCTTCACTATATATTTTTTCTTCCTCTTCAGTAAAATCTTCTGAATTAGGTAAAATATTAGTCAGGTTAATTTTTCTTTGATAACTAATTCCTTTATAATCATTTTTTGAAATTATTTTGTCTTTATCATAAATGACATGCTGAGATAACAGATTTTGTCCATTATCAATTGAACATGTTGACGGCGTTAACAATGCAACTGTAAAAACAAATGTTGAAACATTAGGAACGGATAAAAATTTAAATTCCATCATTATTGCTCCTTTCACTAATAAAAAAAATAGTGTCTGCTAACACCTTGTCATCTTCAATGACTTTCACAGTATGCTTTCCGTAATTTGAAAACTCAAAATCATTCAATTTCAACCCTAGAATGCCACAATTTTCAAGATCTGGTCTAGGTACATTTACATAGTGAGAATCAAAAATCAAGCATTTTTCACTGTCTTCTATAGTTACTCTCAACTGATTTTGTGAATCATCTCCCCATTCAGCAACACCAAATGCAATTTCAAAAGAAAAACTGTGTGATAAGCTAGGCAATTGCACATCTCCTAGTGGGTTGGTAAGGATCAACTCCCCGTTTTCAAATTCTGTTTTTCTTACACAGATTAAATTAAAAACTTTCAAATTTTCTCCTCCTAATATGTTCACTATTAGTTTGCATAAATTATCTTTTATTTAAAAATTTTAATAGGATATTTTCACTTCGAACATAACATTTTATGTAAAAAGATGCCGTCTAATTTTAGAAAAGCGGCAAGAGGATAAAATGAAATACAATTCCCTTATAATTTTAGACAAAAAAGAGTGCAAAACATGGATACCGTCCCATGCAGACCAACGCTAGGTTAACCCACCTGCTGAGGATCGTGGTGCACTCCATTCCCACTTTGATTGAAATTGATCCAATCTATAAAAAGAGAGTCTGTAGAAAAAGCTCTCTCGTATATAATATAACACCCCATTGAATTGTATGCAATAAAAACATAGCACACAAATAATTAAAAAAACAACACAAAATAGGTAAAAACAGAACAAAATGTGTCAAAATACGAACATATAGTTCAACAAAAGCAGATTGAAAATTATATTAAATTTAATTAAATAACAAAAAATGCACCTATCTTAGGACTTGGAAAAAGATAGGTGCACCCTTCTTATACTCTCATAAAAGAAGGTCAATGTATGAATTATTAAAAAGTAACTATATTTTAGACCTATTTCTTCTAAATTTCAAGCTATTTATAGCAAAAAATAATAGAGTTGCTGTTGAAGCAACTCTATCACCGATTAGAATATAAAGAACGCTCTTTTTTATGAAAAAAAGCTATTTTGAAAGGTACAAACTTATTTTATATAAATTTATTTTATCTTTCAATAAAGAAATGCGCTTTATTACAAATGTGAATAAAGCGCATCGAGAAACCAAATGACCTCATGAGAGATCATAGTTAGTTTAAATTATTTTTTGAAAAAATTCAACAACTCTAAACAAAAAAACTCCCACTGAAAGACTATACAGTGAGAGTTTTTTCGAGTGATAAAACTTTGTTAGAAACAAAATTTTTAGGATGAAAAATCTAAAATTATTTTATCGAATATGTACTTAAAATTCAATGTTTATTCTATATATTATGTAATAGCTATCATTATTAAAACAAATGATTTACATAATGGAAAAGAACAGCTACCCTAGCTGTTCTTTTCAAAAACAAATTTGTTAGAAGTGATGTACTTTCCACTAAAACCCTAATCAAATTTTACATAATTTCATTCTAATTTTCAAGCTATTTTACAACTGGACAAACAGTCTCTAAACGTTTGTACCATGGTGCGTTTTTAGGCCATTTATCTTTACCAAAAAACGGTATTTCTTTTCCGTTGTTCTCTCTGTATATTGTTTTTATCACTTCTGCTTCATCTGGATGATACAATCGGCGGCAGTTCACTCCATTACAGAAGAAGGTAGCCCAGTGGTCACCGTTATCTTCTAATTTTCCTGTTTTACTATTAATTGGTCGTTGATATAAACAAAACATCGTTGCTTCTCTCCCTTTTATTGTATTTTGCGGTTTTTGCGTTGATTGATTAACTACTGCTTGTTGTGGGGCTTCATAATTTGGTCGAATAACGCCCCAAACACCGTCCATTGTGTGTTTTACTGGTTGAGCGGAACTTCCTACTTGCAAACTAGCATTGACCCAGTTTTGATCTACACTCACAAATGTACCATCTGGCCGTCCGTTTTCTACTGCAATTGCAGTGTGCCCATATTGCGCATAAGCACCTAAGCCCCAAATCATCACATCGCCTGCTTGAATGTCTGTTGCTTGGTACACTCGCAACCGTTGAAATCCAGCTGGAATCGCTTGGGTCGTTAACGCAATTGCATCTCCTATTGGCCACCAATGAAAAAATTTATTCATCACGTGAACCGTTAAGTCCATGCACTGCGAACCATATACGCCGTCCATGTCTACTCGTTTACCGATTAAACTATTTACATAGTTTACGACATCGCTTTTTTTAACCATTTGTTTGACCTCCTTCTCCTCCTGATTTTTTGATACCATAAATGGTTTGTTTCCATAATTGGTCACCGTAAACCGTAATTCCTACTGCAACTAACGCAATACAGAAGTTATAAGGTGTATAACCTCCAAACAATAATGGCGTTACTAAACAGCTAAAACACGTTAACGTTAGCGGAATACACCAATTAGGAAACTTTGGGATTTCTTTAAACACTTTTCCTACCACGAATATGCCAAACATGGCTAATAACATTTCTGTAGAAAAATTTTGCATAAGATCACCTCCTAAAAAAGAAGCACGAAATTATTTTCGTACTTCTCGCTCAATTTCATTTACTTTGTCATCAATCCGTTTTACATCTGAACGTGTATTGATTAATTCATTTTTTATTTCACTTAACGTAGCTAAAAACTCTCGTCGGTCATGCTTAGCACTTTCTCGCTCCTCTTTTAATTCGGTTCGATAATAGCCATTTAAGCGCCAAGCTGAAAAAAGGATTACTCCGACTAAAATCACCGTTAACGGTAAAAAAATAAGCCCGTCAATCGTGACTAGCTTTTCAAAAATCTGATCGATTCCTTTCACACTTTCTCACCTGCTTTCTATTCAGTGAGAATTTCTTTCGCTTCTTTTTCGGTTAAACAACCTTGTTGGACAAAGCTCTCAATATCGGACTTGGTGTAAATGCCCATTTCATAGAAAAATTGAATATCTTCTTTAGTTGGATACATTTGACACACCTCCTTCTGTAATTACGACATCTTCTTTTGGAAAGACAACGTCTTGAATACGTTCAATTATTCCTTTTAATTTAGTTACTTCTTTCATTGTATTCGCTGCAATTTGATTCGAGCGTACATATAAGTCATAAGGAACACCACGCACCCAAATCCATTGGTTTGTTTCCCAATCAAAACCTGCAATCATCACGTCTGGCCCTTTTGGTGGTACAACCTCTGTGTAAGGTCGTGAAGTTATTGAATCTTTTGGTGCTAACCAGATTTCATACGTTTGCCCAATGACTTTGTACACCACTTTCATATTTTCGTTCATAAAATTTCCTCCTAATTATTAAATACTTTATCCCACAACTGCTGAATTTGCGTTTGCATCTGGCTAATTGTAGGGTCTCGTTTGTAATAAAGAATGTCGGATAGATAAATGCGATAGGTATAATTTAGTGCTAAATAGTCATATTGAATTCCTGAATTATTATCAGGTGCACTATAAATACCAATATTAATTTTCCCGTTTGGATCAACTACTTTATTTGTTCCATCAAATAAAACTTCTTGATTTAGCATAGTAAACTTCTTTTCTTCATGAGAACAATAATCTACCCATTCCGAACGTACCACATCAAACCATGCTCCTGTTATTTTGTATTCTTTAGGCCCATATTCACCTTTAGAAATTGTGGCATAGTGATCACCGTAACAAAGCAATTCGGGTTGGATAGAAGCTATCCCTTTCCCGACAAATTCTGCTTGTTGAGACAGCGTATCTAGTCCGAATATCGAAAAGAAATCCTCTCCTAGCCAACGTTTAATATCCTCAACCACATCCCATTGACTACAAGCCATGGTTTGAAAGGTAGTAAGATTATTCATTCCATTTCCTGTTGAAGCACCATAAGATTTTCCTCCTATCGCTTTTGCTCCTTCATATTCATATGCTTCACGTTGGCTTTTTAACGGTGAAAGCATACCATCTCCTCGACTAGGTGACCAACTTTCTAGCCACAGATAGTGAGGATTTTCTTTCATACTGCCTTTAATTTTTCCGACATAGTCCACTTTTCTACAAAACTCAAAATAGCCTCGTGATAACGCAACTAAAAACTCTTTCATCGTAATTAATTCATTTTCAGCGATTAATTGTAATAACTGATTCGTTTTTACATGATTGTCCTCAACCTTTTCTCCGACAATTTCAATTTGTTCCGTTAATTGAGAAACGCTTGCTTCTAATTCTGGTCGTATGGTTGAAATTTCTTGTTTTACTTTTTCAGCTAATTCAAAGACTTCTTTTTTTACTTGTTCAAAATTTTTAATGTAAACTTCGCTGATTTCTTCTATATCGCTATCAATTTTCGAACGTACAACAGTAAAAGTAAACGACAATTCATCGCTATGCGAACCATCTTCAAAGTCTAAATACAAGTATCCTTTGATTTCTCCTTCATAGTTTAAAAGCTTATCTGGTAAAGGATAAAGGATTCTTCCCTCTTCTGGATTCTCTATAATTGGTTGACTGTCTAGGTAAGTGAATTTTCGTTCTTCGCCATCTTGAACTCCTGTAAATAAAAGTTTTACCGTAACATTGGTTAAATCCAACGCTTCATTTTTTTGATTTTTTAAACGAAAATCGAAAGCAGCTGAACCTTTATCATAGCTATAAAAAACATACTTTTTTTCTAATTCATGTTTTCCATCAACAGAAGTACAAAAATTTATTTTTCCAATCTTTTTTGTCACTTGTAAACCTTCTTTCACAAGAGATTAATTGTATATTCTTTATTTTGTTCAAAAGTAGTAACAGTGCCTGTACCTAAACTTCCGCTTTTTGGAAGAGGATCAGTAGTGTGCCAACTACCATGCACATAGTGATTTCCTTTTCTATCACTACCGAATCGAATACCTTTCGAACCATATTCATACAACGCTCCATAATTTCCTTGAGGAAAAGTGTATTGATTTACTGTCAATGCCACATTCCAAAAATCACTTCTTAATGATGGATCTAATTTAAATCCTTCTGGAATAACAAAAATTGGTACTAATGCAGTCTTTAGTTTGGCTACATCGACTACATTCACACGTAAATACGCATCTACTTTATCATCTTCACGAATAAGAAGAATATTTGTTTCTTCTCCAAAAGCAGTTTTATAAGCTGTCTCTACTTCGTTAAGTCCTGATTTTTTGTAAATATATCTTTCTTCTTTCAAGGCTATTTCTTTCCAACTTGTCCACTCTGCTGGACTTCCTTGTCTTGTTCTTAAAAACATTTTTCCACTAGCTATATACTGTTGAGTTAAAGTAGCATTATCTACATATACAAATAATCGGCCATAAACTGAAGAACCATTTGGCCTATTTTCCCCAGTTGCTTCATAAACAGTATAAATACCTGATGTCGTAATAGTATTCCAATCTTGTGTTTTTATTTCAGTATTTTTAAAAACAAGCAGTCCTTTTTCTGACGTTGTCTTATTAATAAATCTTGAATCTGATTCAGCTTGTGTATAAAAATCTGCGTTACGTAATTCTTCCAAAGCTTGATTCATTGCCTCTGTTACAGTTCTTCCAATAGTAGTAATAGAATTTTCCGTGTCCTTAACTATTTTATCAATACGTTTTTCTGCATTATTAATTGTTTCAGTAATTTGCGCTTTTATTTGCGCTATTTCAGTTGTAATTTCTTCTATTTTTGAAACTACACTTTCATAATCAACATTTATTTTCTTTAAAGCATCTTGATAGGCTTTATTTAATTTTTCTACTAGTCGATTGTATTCAGTGATAATAGTTTCAGCTTCTTCTGCATCAATATCCGCAGTTCCTTGTACAATTATTTTAAAGCCATTAGTGGTATCTCTTTTTTCCCCTTTTTGAAATGAAAAATAAGCTCTCTCATACGTTCCTTCTACACTAAATGCTTTACTTGGAAACGTATAATCAAATGTACCTCTTTTTAATCCTTCCGCTGTCGAACTAATATTATCTGAATCAAATACTTTTACTTTTCCTCCTGCTGGTTCACCTTCAAAAGTAAGGAGCCCTCCTGTTAAATTAACCGTTTCATCACCTCTAGTAAGGTTAACCGTAACAGTTTGCAAGCCATTATCACCTACTCGACCATAAATAATTGGAGGTAAAATAGGATTTTTTAAAAAGTCTAAATTTAACACTTTATTTGCCATCATTGACCACCTTGTCCATTTTTTCTTCTAATTCAGAAATTCGTTTTTCTTGTGATTCAATTAACGCTATCAATTGTTTATTTGTTAAGCTATTTAACATAATTTGCTTGTTAACATCGATGCTTAGGTAATTATCAAAATCATTCTCAATTGCTAAAAAAGGTGAATACTGAGCAATCAGTCCTAATTCTCGTTTTGATGATGGTTGTCTATCTTTGTCTTTTGTTCGATAATTTTGTTTTCGATCAAATTCCACAAAATTTAATTTTTTTGTTTCTTCAATACCATTAATTTTTGTTTCTTCAATATTTTCTTTTAGACGAATATCTGATTGATTTAAGATTGAATAACCATTCATATTTAAATTGGAATAAAAATTAAGAGACACACCGTTATAAACAGTAAATTTGTTATTTACTCCAGAATTCTTTAAATAAGCATTTTCTATTTCTCCGGATCCGTTTACATAAGTACCTCCCATTATTATCTTACTAATATGAACTCCTGATGATGACGCAACAAGTTTACGCTTATAAAGTCCACCTGCACTTTCTTGTACAGCTATACTTCCTATATTTCCAACATCGACATTCATCGCTAATTCTTCCCGATTAGTTTTGGCATCTCTTCCTCTTCCTAAATATCCTAATAATGTTTTAGAATTTGCTTTATACAAAAGCACTCCTGATTCTTGTAGCTTCATAACTACGAATCCTTTCGCATCATATAATGAAAATTCGATTGAATTAATTTGAGAGCGAAGAACATTGTTATAATAATTACTAATTGTTCCATCTTTTAAAATGATTTTATTGTATCCGTTTGAACTAGTAATAACGCCACCGTCAATTGTTGAGCCTGTAATCGCAACACCAATTATATTAATTGCTCGAAGTATTCCCGTAGTTATTCTATCTGCAACGATTGCACCATTATTAGTCATTGCCAAACTATATGAACCATTGTAACCAGTTGAACTAAAACCTAAACCTCCCACATTCCAACGCCAAACTTTTTTAGCTGTTTTAATGTCTGTAGTATCCATAATTAAAAACTCTTGCGGATCAGCCAGAGAAGGATAAATAACAACATGCCCTTTTCCTGGATTTTTAATTATGTCTGAAGCTTCTTGTTGTGCTTGTTCTAGCCAATTGATTTTGTTAGTAACTTGTTTCATCTCTTCTTTTGATTCTTCCATCACCTTAGCAAAATCTGTTCTGCTCTCGCCTAATTCAATTGATTCATAGCGATCAAGAGAAACGTTCCACACGGTTTTTACAATTTGAGCAGTAGTATTAATTTTTAACTGATTAAAAGTAATCGTTACCCAGTCACATAAATCAATTTCTTCTAAATTTTGTAATTGAGTATCCATTACCGAACTTGCTAAATCGACATAACTTGCTTTAATACTTACTTTTGGTATACCGACTTTATTTGATTTAATGTAACTTTTAACCATACTTCTTAAAGCAGTAATATCTTTTGGTTCTTTATCACTAAAATCTACCATTTGAATGCGACGCTCTGTATAGTTATTTACATAGTCACTATCAATATAAATTTCAGGCAATGTTAAAATCTCCTCATCATCGCCTGTACCTTTTTTTGCCCAACCATAAACCGAAGTAAAAGTATTTTCTATAGACTCTTCTTGTGTAATATCGATCAAATTTTTACCATAAGCTATAACAATATTTGTTTTTTTGCCAGCTTCAGCTAATAATTTAACTTGATTATTATCAAATAAATATTCTCCGCCAAAACTATCTAAAATTGAACCAGCAACACCGCCAAGAGCTTCTTGTGCATTTTTAAACTTTGAAGGATCAGTAAAATCAATTGATGATTTTGTACTCACATCACTATAAAAAGAAAAATCTCCTTTTGGTTGCATTCTTTCTTTCAAATAATTTAAAGCTGTTTGCGCAGGAATATTTTCATGTTTCATTCCCATTGTCAAAATAGAACGCAATAATTTATAACGATAATGTTCGCAATAAACAGTCACTATTCCATTTTTAGGTTTAGTAATTTGAGCAATTTCAAATTTTTGCTTTCTAGCCACAAGCGTTGGTCCAGCATTAGCTGTAACCCATCGACCTACTTTTAATTCATTGAACAACTTGCCGTTTACTGGATATTGAAAAGTTAAATCATAAATACCATTCTTTTCTCTAGTTACTAGTGGATTAATCGCTTCTGTTAAAGGGCCTAATCCTAAAGAATTCCAATCGTTATTCTTCTTTTCATATAAAACTATGGCACTCATACCGCTAATGTCCTCCAATTTGGTATAATTTTAAAACTATCAATATAGCTGTAACTAATCTGATTTTGACCTGGGTGTAATGTGATTGGATTATAACCATCATCGTTTAAAAAACAATATTTTGTAACATTTATCCCGTTTGCCTTGTAAGCAATACCATGCTCACAATCTAAAATAATTTTCCCTACACCAATCTCTTTAGCAATTCTAAATTGTTGGCCATTAATATAAATATTACTATCTTGCGTGCTACTAGTTTTATTGAAACTAATTATTGGCAAACTTGAAAAAGCTTCTGGGTTCGTAATAATTCCATTATTTGAAACATCTCTTTCATTGTTTCCATCTAATCGAAAAACAAACGGTTGACATTTAAAAGAAAAATCAACATCTACCCAATCTCTATGCTCATCTCGTGCAGTTATTTGATTATATCCTAATGCTTGATAATAATATTCTTCTTGTTCGCTAAAAATTAATGGCGAATAGGATTTATCTAAATATAGCCATGCAACTATATTTCTAAGTTGCATGGCTATGGTTGTATCTTTTTCTCTATAAATACGAACTGGGAAAACTTTTTCAATATCTTTTCGTTTTCCCTTATCATAAATGACATCAGAATCAAGACCGTCAACTTCTATAAAATCTAAAGCAGTTTCAGGAATAACAAATTCTAATTCATTTCTTATTCGCATTCGAAATTCATTTGATTTTCTTCCTCTAAATTGAAAGTAAGGATAATTGGTTAAATCTATTTCAAACGCCCCCTTGTTTGTCGCTCTGTAAGTATTGCTAGTTGTTCCGATGTCTCTTCAATAGATTTGTCCGATGAAAGGTCTGCTTTTTCGATATTAAAATGAAATACTGGTTGATAGGATTGTGATTGATTCGTTGTATTATTAACAATTTGAGAACCAACTGATGCCATCCCTATTTTTGAAGTCCCTAACGCTACTTCTGGAGTCACATTTGGCATTAAACCAGTTATCAATTTATCCATAGCAGAGTATGCATTCTTCGCATCCTTTTCAATACCAACAGCAATCCCTTGAGAAATATAACGACCTACGTTATCTCGGAACAAACGAGATGGTGAGTGAATTTCCGCTTTTGCTCTAGCAGCTCGGTCAGCTTGCTCTACAAGAGCATTTGCTGCTCTTGTCACTTCTCCTAATGACGCATACATTCCTTCAGCCAGACCATAACCAATCATCAAGCCAATATTTCTCATACCATTTATATTAGACGTTCCAGCCGTTAATACAGCTTGCATTAAAGAAATCATAGCACTAGAGCTCATTGGGATAGCGCTAAGTATTCCTTGTGCAATATTTTGTGCGGTTTGTTGCCCGATTATTCTTCCTTGATTTTTCATCTTATTTCCAGAAGTAATAAGAATATTTACAATGCTTGACATAGAGGTTTGAATTTGAGCTCTCATTGCATTAAATGATGTAACTACTATTTTTGTACTACTTGCCATGCTTTTAATTTGTGCACTAGAACCAGCTACCATATTACTAATTTGATTTTTTGTAGCATTTGCACTTGATGATACTCTTGCTAATCCAGAAGAAACACCACTAAGAGCGTTTCTTACAGAATCAGAAACTTTAGTTAATAAGCCAAAAGAATTGCTCACATTATTCAAAGTAGCTGAAATAGTCATCACTTTAACATTAAATGAAGAAATCACCGTCTGAATCGTCATCAATGTAGTTCCTATGATCATCGATCTTGAAACAAATAAATTAAAGCTAGCACTAGCCATATTTAAGGTTGGTGGAATTGTCATTAATTGTGCCCTGAAAGTTGTTATATGGATATTTGCTCCAGATAAACCAGCTAAGCCCATAGCAGCTCGTGAAGCAAAACTAGCAAAGCTACTGGCTACTTCGTTCATTTTAATTGGTAAATTACCAATACTATTTGAAAACACGGTCAAAATATTAGGTAGCATTTGCAAAGCAACAGTGGCTGTCTGACCAGCTGTGGCAATCATCATTAAGCCTGTTCCAGCTTGTTGTAAGCCTGGTCCAGCTGTGGCAATACCAGAAGCAGTTATTGCTGCTAATCCTGTTGCAGTTGCTGCTAATGTAGCACCTAAATCTCCCAATTTTAAATCAACAAGAATTTTAATCCCTTGTGCCATTTGTTTAACGCCTTTTCCAGCGTTTAAAGCAGCATTTCCAATAGAATCAAAAATACCTGCTATTCCATCTAAAATATTTTTAACAGTATCTCCAAAACTTTTTACAACGTTTGAAGCACCATCAAAAACTTTTTTTACATTATCTCCAAAAGTATTAATTACATTTCCTGCTTCAGTTAATATATTACTAATTTGCGTCCCTAATTCCTTGATAAGATTAGTAATAGAATCAACAATAGGTTTAATTTCTTGGATTAAAGTTTGAAAAGCTTCTACTATCTTACCAAGTATTGGTGCTATTGCTTCAACCATTTTTGTAATTTCTGGGACAATTGGTGTTATTGCTTGGATAATTTGACTAATTGCATTACTTACAATTGGCACAAGCCGTAAAAACGCATCAGCAAGAATTTGGATAATTGGCGTAATGGCCGTTACAATTTGAGAAATTGCCGAACCAAGCGCTGAAATTACAGGTGGTAATGCACTAATAACGCTTGAAAGTGCCGTTCCTAATGCTGTAATTGCTGGAGCAGTTGCTCCTATAGCAGTTCCTACAGCTTCTATTGCTGGCGACATTGCGCCAATTGCAACTCCGACGGCAACCACTAAAGGTGCTAAGCCAGAAAGAGCACTTGTAATTATTGGCAGAACACTAGATACTGTTACTATCGCTTGTGCAAATGCTCCTATAATCGTTGTAGCTACCATTGAAAAAGCTGTTCCTATAGCATTGATTATTGTTGCAACGCCTTCTCCCTGTGTAGCTAGTAACGTTAATGCGGAAATAATTATTCCTATTCCTGCACTAATACTAATTGCTGCTACTCCAACAGAAGCGCCAAGCGCTAAAATATTTGCAGGTCCTGCCAATCTCATAGCTTGACCTATACCCTTAAACGTTGCTGCCAAACCAGCCCCAATACCTTTCGCAGCAGTTGCTACTCCAGTAAGTGCCGTTTTTATTCCTGTTCCAATACCTATTGCACTTGCTTTAATTGCATTTCCAGATGATTTTACGATGTTAGATAATCCACTAAAAATTTGTGCAATTGTACTTTTTGAACGACTAATGCTTTTTTCTGCTCCAGTCATTCCTGTTTCAACGTTTTTTCTAAAAGCATTAAACGGATTGAATGATTGAATAAAATCTAACCCTTTCATACCAGTTTTAACAGCTGAAAAACCGACAACTGTTCCCACTAAAACATTTGTAAATGCTTGAATAATTTTAGGATCTAATTTTGATATAAATTCCGCTACAACTTGAACTCCTCGAGCAATGACACTTATAACATTTCCTATCGCTGTTCCTAGCGTTGACCAAATGGAGGCGTCTCCGACTGAATCTGTTATTTTTTTAAACGCATTACTAACACTTTCAATTGCATTTTTTACATTTTGGATTGCTCCTGTTTCGCCTAGTGCTGTCATAAATTTCTTTACAATATTTGCACTAGCGGTAATAACACTATTCAAAGCAATAAAAGCTTTGCTGATTGTAGAAACCCAAGCAGTTGGTCCTCCCGAAACGTTAGAAAAAACCGCTATTACTGATTGTATCGCTTCTTTTACATTTTTAATTGCTTTAGAGGCGACTTCTACAACTGTGTCTATCGGTTTCGATAAGTCTTTACCTGTAAGCTCACTCAAGCCTTTTTTTAAGTGATCTACAGCTAATTTAGTAAAAGTTGAAAATAATTCAGGTAATCCTTGCAAAATTCTTTTTACCATAGGAATAAAATTCCCGAAAAGAAATGTTGAAGTAGTTGTGGCTAAATCATTTAATTCATCTTTTATATCTTCGCCAATTGCCAACTTTCCTAAAACATTTTGCATTGCTGCTTTCATTGAAGCAAACGAACCGCTCATTGTAGTTGCTGCTTCCGCAGCTGTAGTTCCTGTGATTTTTAAGCTATCTTGCACTGCATGAATCGCTTTGACCGTATCTGCAAAATCACCAACCGTATAATGTTCCCCAGTTATTTTTTCTGCGTCTTTCATCAAACGTTCCATTTCAGACTTCGTACCGCCATAACCTAATTTTAGATTATCTAACATGGCGTAATTTCCACGAGCCAAAGATTGGTAAGTTTGCATTATCAATTCCATATCAGTACCCATTTTATTAGCGTTATCTGACATATCTCTTACGGCTACATCTGCAAGATCAGCTGCTTTTTTTGTGTCACCACCAAGACTACTAATCAAGCTTGCTGAAAATGAGGTAACAGTTTCCATATATTTATTTGCTGAAACTCCTGCTGTTTTAAAGGCTTGATCAGCATTTTTGGAAACTATTCCCCAATCATTATCACCAAATAATGTTTTTACACCACCAATGGACTGTTCAAGCTTTGCTCCTTCAGAAATTGCACTAGAAAATGAGGTTTTTATCGCATTTATAGAAGCCGTAATTGCTGCCGAAGCAACTTTCAAAAGTCCCATTGACACAACTAAATTCTTAATTGAAATACCTGCACGACCGCCTACATCTGTCAATTGATTCAGTCGATTATTTAATGAGGCTACACCTTTACCATCTACTTCTACATCAATTTCAACTCTTCCATCACTCATCTTCTTCACCTACCTTTTCATCTGGCAATGCATATTTTTTTTGGAGCTTTTTCATTCGACTTTTCTCTCTGGCGGATTCGCCTTTTTGAGGTTCCCAAGTACGAATTTGTATAATTTTTGCCAAAATAGTATCATCTGGCAAACTTTCCAATAATGCTTGAAATTCTTCCCATGACATTTTTCCTTGTTCGTCAAATAAATTAATCCCTATTTGACGAAAAGAAGCATAAATATATTTTGCATCATGTGTTAAATCAATAACTTTCTTTCCTTTTTTTATTGGTAAAGGATTCCCTAAACGATCAGTTGCTCTATCTACCTCTTCATTTAGATAGATATACTTTTTAAGAATGAAATTAAAAAGTAAGAACTGTTGTTCTATCGTTCCTTCAAATTCTTTTTCAAAGTCACATATCAACAGTTCTAAACTCATATTCATTTTTTCTTCTGGAAACAAATTTTCATCCGATAATATATCAAAAACATCTAAAACATTATCAAAAGATAGATCAAGCGGATATTCTTTGCCTTCAAATTCAACTGTAGTGACCAACGGATCATTTAACCGCATCTAATCACCTATTTCTTTTTCTTGTTTTTCAAGGCTTTCTTTTTCAATAAATCAGCTTTCTTTTTAGAAACAGCATCTTGTCGTTTAGCAGATTCATTAGCTATTTTTTCCGCAACTTCAAATTCTAAAGTTTCGAATAAATCTAATAATTGTTCTATATCAGTATATTTTTCATAAATTTCTTTGAAAGCTCCCTCTCCCAATAGGGCATCATACTTAACAGTCGCTAGTTCTTCGGACAATTCAACAATTAACAACGTATCTTCTTTTGTTGGTTGATCAATATTTTTAATTGATTTTAGTTTTTCTTCGCATTCTTTTACTTTTGCTTCGTATTCTTCCTGTGCATCAAAAAAACGTGTCAATTCTTCAACTGTTGTTCCAAAGAAAAATTCTAATTCACCGATTTTAATTGGAAAACCTCTTTTTTCTATTTGAAATTCCATCAATCTTTCTCCTCTTGTTTTTTAGATTTTTTTGAAGTAGCTTTCGCCCCATCGTCAGATTGAGAAGCAAGCTTCTCAACTGACGGGGCTAACCTTTTGGGGTAACTGTTGGCAAGGTGTCAAATGTAATTTTGCAACTAAATTCTTCATACTCTGTTGCATCTCCTGCGCCAGCCACAATATCTGTAACTGTTGCTCGACCAATCACTGTATCACCGTTCGTTTGAACAATTTTATGCCAAATTTTGCGATTTTCTCCTAATTTGTATTTTTTAGAAGCAATCAACGCTTGTGCTTTATCTTCAGGATCATAAAAACCTTCTGCACTATATGAACCTGCCACAGAAGTTACGGTTGTTTCTGGTGTACCGTCTCCGTCATAAAAACCAGTGTCATCTGTTTCTTCATCTGTATCATCACCAATTGAGCTAATATATTTTGCTAATGGTAACCACGTTTCTGCTTCTTTAGCTGGAGCAGTTTCTTCCCCTGGTGTATATTCAGCAATATAATGTTCTCTCAAGGCATTTTTCTTACGTGCAAAATATTGTAAATCCATTTTAATCATGTTATTTTTCCTCCTTAAATGTGGTTAATTTTGCTTGAAAATCCAATAAAAAAACGAACCAACCTTGCTCATCAGCTTCACTAATGTAAGGTCTGTTCGTGATAGTTAATTTATTAAACTCAAACGATTTATTTTGACTAGTTAATTCTTCAATATCTTCTAAAACATCCGACAAAAGCCACAATGTTTGTTCAATTTTATTGCCGTCTTTTGATTTCATGGCAATTTCATAATTTAATAGTTCGTCTTTGATTCCGTCATAGTATTCCGTTTCAACCTTACCACCAGGCAATGGATAAATAACTAAGCTTTCCACTGCCGAAAGATAACCTTTTCGAATATTTAACGGTAAATCAGGTATCTGATTTATTTTTTTATTTAAGCAATCCAGAAAATCCATTATTTAATTCCTGCTCCTCTCAAAAAAGCTCGTTTCCAATCCGCACCGTGAATAGAATTGGCTTTCAAATCCCATCGTTTTCCTGTACCTGGCGTCGAATACTTCTTGAATATCGCTTTTCCATTTGTACCATAAAACTGTGCTTTTGCATAAGGAGTATCATAAATAATTTTTGAGGCTTCACTATTTAAATGAGCACTACCTCTTAAAATGCCTCCACCTGAACTTCTAGGAACATACGGATTCATGTCAGCCATTGCTTGATTACCTAGAGCATACCTTCCTCGCTTCATAGCTTGTGGGCTTACTTTAGCTCTAATACCAGTAAGATCAACTTTAACCCCCATCAAATCACCTCTAATTCATAAGAATAAACAGTGTTTGAATAAGCCTCTGAAATTTTCTCAATTTTAGTGATAACGTGTTCTTTGCCATCATAAATAACTAATGATTGTTCTTTAAATTCAGGCAAAGGGGTTGTCAAATCCTTATAACAGAAAATCACTGCATGATAGAGTAATTGTTTTCCACTTGAAGAAAAAGTGTACTGACTTCCTCGATCAATGCGACAATTTTCTATAATTGCATATTCTCCGTAAATAGGTTTATTATAATCCCCTTCTCCTAAATATTCTCGATAAATAAAAGAATCTACTAAAAAATCAATTGGTGGTTTTGACATTAACATGATAAAACACCTCGATATAGAAGCCCTGTGCTTTCAAGATAAATATAGACATCTTCAGCTACTAACGGTTTATCTTTTCCATTTTCTGTAGATTTGTTAGAAATACTCGTTCGTCCAGCAGAAAAGCTTTGCGGAGTTTTATTCAAACTTTCACTGCTATCTCCGCCAACTTCATAAAAATAAACAATTTGTGCACATAAAGCTAATTTAAATTTTTTAACTCTAAATTCAATTGGATCATTTTCTATTGAATGCACTTGATAAAAATTATTTGTAATATTATCTAAAACCGAAGCTGCTTTTTTGTAATATCGATCGAACAAATCAACGACTACTTCCCTACCTGTTAATTCTGTGAATTCTTCAAAAGTTAGATAGCTAGTCATTACTTTGACCTTCCTTTTTTAACAATTCAATCAAATCTTCTTTTTTATCTGAGGATTTATACGGAATATTTTTTTGTTCTAGGATATTTTTTAATTCAGAAACTTTCATCGATGAGTAAGTAACCCCATCTGTTGATGGGGTTACCCTTTTGGGGAAGAAGATAGCAAATGTTGAATACCAATAATTCCAATTTGTTTATCTTCATAGACTTTTTCCCAGTTATTAGGTTTGGCTAAATCTTTATTAGTAGGTGTAATTTCTCCTGATTCTCTATCAGTATTTGTAAATTTAACGCCATAAGGGTGCATCGTAAACGCTCGTCTAGTGTAAACTTCATCATTTCCTTTATTTGCTACCCGAGCAGTTTCAAAAGTAGTTAATTTAGCTGGATTACCCGTATTGCGACCAATAGAACCAGTTGAAAATAGGTAAGTAGTGTAGACTTTTGAATCTCCTGAACCTGTTGAAGGAACATTATCATCAATAACTACTCGATAACCTAAATAAGTAGGAATGTTTACTTCCCCACGAGCATCTGGAATAAAAGCAATTAAGTTTTGTTTTTGCAAAGTAGTATATACAGCTGAATGCATAACAATCATACTTAATCTACCTGCTGAATCGCCTAATAACTGTTTCGCATCTAATACTAAATCTCCTGAAATTCCTTCTGTTGGTTTTGATAATAGGTGCGAGTCATGCAATGCTCCACCATCTGCAAATAAGCCGTTTAAAACAGAAATAAGCACACTTTGTTCTCGACGCATCCACCAAGAAGCAATTTTACTCATCAAAGCACCTAATGGATCATCGCCTGAAATAACAGCCGATAATTCGTTAACTGACCAACCACGCCCACGATACATAACTGCTGCAATATCTGCACTTGCTGTAATCTTACCAGTAGATAATGCTTTTTCTCCGTCGCCTAAAGTTTCGTCCTCGCCGTCTAAATCATTCCAGAATGGCATATTAACCAACAGACCACCTGATGTAATATTAGCTGATACGCTAGGATCTGATACTGCTACTCCAGATTGAATAAGCGCTGATTTTTCTTCAGTAAAGTTATTCATATAAGTGTTAAATACTTCTGGTGTTACCACATCTAATAATTTTGTAATTTCGGTTGTCATTATTTATTCTCTCCTTTGGTTAAAAAATTAGTTAAATTAAAGTTTTTAGATTTCATTTGTTGTCCTAATGACCCAGAAACTTCTTCGGTTGCAGATGGATTCCCGCCTACAAAAATTCGTGGAACAGAAGGCGTATTTTCCTTTTCTTGAAACAAGAAATTTTTATTTTCTTTTAACGCATCTAGCTGTTCTTTCAATCCTTCTAAACCTTCATCTGTCACTTTTATTGCTTCTTTGTCTAACAGCTGTAATACAATATCTTCATCACGAGCATTAACCTCTTTTAAAGCTAACTTAATTGCAAAATCTTTTTGTTGTTCAGCAAGCTTTTCTTGCGCATCTTTTTCAGCTTCATTAAATTTATTCTGTAAATCAGTTAATTGTTTCGTTAGTTCTTCATTGCCTTTAGCTGATTCTTTCAATGCGTCTAATTCGGTTTGATTCGAATCAAGTTGCTCTTTAAATCGGTCACGCTCTTGTTCTGCTGTAGCAAGTTTGCTGTTTAATTCAGTAACCGTTTGACCATGTAACCCCATCACTGAATTAATTTGTTCATCTGTCAATCCAAGTTCTTTTAATTGTTCTCTCTTCATTTTTATCTTCCTTTCGTTGTTTAACGAGGCTACGCCCTCGATGGAGTGAACAGTTTAACGCCGTATTCAGGGCAAAATAAAAAGTTTAACGATTGTTAAACTTCTAATTCCGATATTAATTGTTGTTTAGCTATTTCCATCATACCAATAGCATTAGTTGACGTTGATTGCGTATAGAAAGTACTAATAATTCCGTCTGGATTAATACCAACTACTACAATACTATCAGCCTTCTCAAAAAAATCCCTTGATCTATCCATGAACTCTGTATTTGTTACTCCGCGCTCTTTCTTTTGCTTTAATTCTAAAAAATTCATACCGATTCTCCTTTTTAAAAATCATCATAACGAAAATCCTTCAATAATGTGTTAATGGGTGTATAAACCTTTTCACGAGCATAATTTCTTGCAAGATACTCATTTGAATCAACTAATTCTCGTAATCTTGCTTGGTTTGCTTTTACCTTTTGTTGCCAATATTTAGCATTTTCAATTTGACCTAAAGCATCAGAAACCATGTGATTCTTTTTGAATTTCACAATTTGACGTTCTAATTGTCGTTGACGATTTGTCAATTGAGCTACTTTTTCATTTTCTTTGGTATCGATTTTAGGCTGATTGTTCGTGTTGACGCCAGGAATATACGGAATATGCAAATGTTGGCAATTAACGCCTCTGTGACCGCCTGGAGTACCGTATTCAGCATTCCAATAAGGATCATAAATACTTCGATATTTGCAATTAGGAGGCAATTCAGACATTTCTCTCAAATCAACAACATTTCCTTGTATTTTTGAGCACGCCTGTCTTGAACCCATGTGGCTCGTCACAACAACTGTATGAACATCATACTCACTCATGCGGTCTTTTCTCAACGTGTCGTAGGTATTTGATAAGGTAGACTTTAAAACCGTTCTAATATAACGTTCTAAACTCCATGTATGTCCCCCTTTATCGATAAAAGCAGACTTAATCCCTTTTTGCGCCCATTGTTGAATCGTTCTTGCTAAAGCTTCTTCAAAAGTAAATAAGCCACTATTAAATGCAGCAACTGTCTTATTAATGATGTCATTATACATTTGAGTTGTTGCCGTTCCATAACCGAAATTCGTAGATAACAACGTTTGGTTAACATAATTATCAATATCTGACCACACTTGATCATGGTAAGCTTTCATAACATTAGACAAGTTGGTTGGCAAAGGTTTTGATTTATAAGGTAATTCTTTATCGACATCTTTTATAATTTTTTCTCCTGTATTTTCAAACATTCGTTCAATTTCAGATTCAGCAATTCCTGTTACTTGAGAAATCACTTTGACGGTTTCCTTGTTAAACAAGTGTAATTCTTGTAGTTTTTCTCTTTGCCATTCTAATATGTCGTCATGCCCATTATTTAATCGCTTAATGAGAATCCGTATTAATTCTCCTTCTAATGATTGATAAAGGTGTGCCATGTTAGAAGACCACAAATCTAATTGATGAGGAGTAATCATTATTCCTCATCTCCTAGCTCTTTACTCATCTTCTCTTGTTCAAACTCTTGATAATCTACTTCAAGCGTTTCTGCTCTAATTTCATTGATTATTTTCCTAGCTTCTTTTTCAGTAACTCCAGTCAATTTTTGGATAGCATTTAATTTTGAGGTTAAACCAGCAGTCACTAACTTTGAATAGTAGTCCGCTTTTGCATCTTGTGATTGAAAAATACCATCATCAAAATCAATATTTATTCCTAAATTTTCTACTGGGGAAATCAGATCATAAGCTGTCGCCAATTCAAAAATTGTGATAATCAGCTCTTTCAACGCTTCTTCAACGATAAGGACATTGTCTGAACGTGTAGAAAATGTTTCAGAGTTCTCACTAATAATCTCTGTTGCTGTTTTGACAGATTGACCATCAAAACTAAACGTACCACTAGAAAAACCTGTTTGTAATTCTATAATTCGCAAGATAAAATTAATACTTTCTATAAATTCTGACGAACGTAAAGAAGGAGCAAACTCATCGATAAAAGGTTCATCTGATTTGAGTTGTTGAAAAACAGACGTTTTACTATCAAATCGCTTAATAGGAATACCATTCTTATCATATTTGACTCTGAAAAAGTGATCTGATGCTAAGATTCTTCGTTTTGCTTCTTCAATTTCCCACATGAATTCATCGTATTTTTCATTAATATCTTTGAGTTGACGTTTAGCATTATCGATAATTCCTAAACTTAAAGGACTATCTAAATTAATATTATTTTTTCCTGCCAATTTAATATAAACAAATAAAGGTCTGCTAAAGCCTTCCAAAACGACTTCTTCTTGTAAATTTTTGTATTTATCCAAATAGTCTAACGGAATTCTAACGCCTACTTGTTCCTGATATTCAGAGCGATATAGCTCATTTCTGATAACATACTTTCCGTTTTCCCATTCGTGAAACTCTAACAAAGTATAATAAATAATTTTTTGTCCTTCTGCTTGTTGTGTTAGATTGACAATAACAGCTTCTGAAATATCATTTGTGTTTGATTGAAGCGGAAAAAAAGTATCTGCTCGACAAAAAGCAATCTTTATCTTTCTTGTATTGGCATCTACATAAGGTCTTAAAGCTAACCCGCCAATTGCATATCCAGCTTCTAGCTCTTCGCCAAAATTTTTTCTAAATTTGTTTTCGGCAAACACAGATTGGAGAAATTTGTTAGCTTCTACATCATCTAAACTGATATTACAACCATCATTGAACACTAATTTAGATAATTTTCTGGCAACCACTTTAGATACATTTAATGAATGAAATGGTCGTTTTTGTTCATATCCATCACTATCGATATAATGGACATCTTTATAAATATTCTTGTAAATACGTTTATTGCTTTTTATGCGCTCTAATTCAACTGAATTCATAGCAATTTTAGGGTGATCTGTTATATTGTCCAACGTTTCTACCATTCCTATTTTTGCACCTCCTATCTTGAATAAAGCTTTTAATTTATTAAACATTTTCTCACCTCTATTCTAAACGATATAATTTTTGTAAAAATAGTTATTGCCATACCTAGCTTCATCTAAAGCATGATTATATTTGTCTATCGGCAGTCCATTGTCGTTTCTCACGTACATAGATAATTCTTTTTCAAAATTATAATGATCGTATTTATCGCCTGTTTCTAAAATAATAAATTGACCGCTTGTCATGGTATTTTGCAATCGTTCGATACCCACTTCAATTTTAAGACCATTACTAGAAACTTTGTCAGAACTATTGTTATCAGCTTTATCTGTATCAATACCAATCAAATCTAATTCTGTTCTTAATGTTTTGCAGGCTGGATCAACAAAAAACCAATTCCAATGTGGTAAAGAACGCCATTTTGTATAGCACCACTCAATAAACTTTTTTATTTCCTTGGCATAAATAGACATTGCTTTTGTTACACCTGTATCCGTTCCACTATGATAATAATTCGCTAAACGATATAGATAAAATTTTCCATCATAGAAAGTGACAACCCAAAATGCACAGGTAGTTGCATCAGCTTGCCCACCGTCAGCAGTAAAGAACGTTTCAATTATGTTCCCTTTTATTTCAGTTGCTTTGTTGTGCTTCCCGAACATTGAATAAATAACACCTTGTGGCAAAACTCTACGACCGTACCAGTCACGTTCCAATAGGTATTCGCTACTGGATAACTCGTCATATAATTGTTTTTTTCTTTCCTCATTTAAGATTGGGTTATCGTTAGGTGTCCAATGCCGAAATAAAAAACGTCCTGATTTCTCAAAACGTTCTAACAATTCTAAATTAGGATGATTAGGAGCTGGTGGATTTTGTTCGCCTAAATGATAACGCCATTCTGCAGCAAACGTCCGTCTAAAACATTCATTGATAAAATCTTTATGCAATAAATTAAACTCAAGAAATGTCACAGAACCTAAAGACATTCCAGTAATAGCACCCACAGAGTTTATCTTTCCTCCACCTTTGTAATAAATCTTTTTTTCTCCGTTAGGAGCATATAAAAGTAAATGGTCCCCATGTTCATCATGTCGAATGTCTGAAACACCATCAAAAATATGCATTAAGCCTAAACCATCACCGTCCATAAACATTCGGAAAGCTTGTTCTTGATTATAAGCAGTCACAAGATGATTTTGGTCAGGCGAACGTAAATAGAAGTCTGCCATTTTAAATATATCACTTGTGGTTTTCCCGCTACGAGGAGTGCCTTCGTTTAATTCAAAGGTAATACGTTTTATAGGTTGGTTAATATTTTCAATCTGTTTCTGACTGAACTTTATTTCCATCGCCATTACCTCCCGACTTCACATCTAATAAAGCTTTTAATAAATCA
The DNA here is from genome assembly GCF_051714505.1 of Enterococcus sp. AZ129. NCBI lineage: Bacteria > Bacillati > Bacillota > Bacilli > Lactobacillales > Enterococcaceae > Enterococcus > Enterococcus sp. AZ129. The sequence continues at coordinate 1,565,975 of NZ_JBIORY010000001.1, forward strand.
TTTGCTCTACCTCCTGCTGTAAGTTTATCCGCATTATTTTTAGCGATAGCAGCATCGGAAACGGCTTTTTCGATTTGAGCTGACATTAGCTCTAATCGTTTCCGTCTGTCGTCTTTCTCATCAGCAATAGCTACAAACTGCTTTATCAAATTAGACAATGTACTCATCGCTCTTGACTGCGCATTGAGAAAGTTTGCTTGTTTGTCCCATGCATATTGGATAGCATATTCTTCTGAGCTACCAGAATCACTTGATGACCATTTCGAAACTTCTTTTGATAAATCTTCAGTTCCAGAAACATACATGATTTTCTGCGCTCTGATAATAGCCGTGTATTGAATCATAATGTTATTCCAAATAATGTCTTCCGGCTCAGAGGTTGCAACCTCATTAATGATTTCTAATGTTTCAGATGGTAACCAATTAGCAAAAAGACCATGTTTTACAGCATTTTTATTTCTGTCAGGCGCCCCCTTGTTGTTAGGTATGGTTGCATCCTTAGTTGCAGCCTTTTCTTGCGACCAATAACGAGATTTCCATGATTTAACAGTACTAATTGACACTCCATACTTTTCAGCTATTTCTCTGTATTTTAAGCCTTTTTCATAATCCTCTCTGGCCAATTCGTATTTTTTCACATGTGACACCACCTCACTTTTTGCAACATTTGTTTTGTAAATTAAATATATTTCTCTACATTCTCTTGTATATGCTTATCACCCCAACTACCATAACCACAATAGACTAACTTACAAGAATCAATCTCTTTCGGTGTAGCTTCTCTCGTCATTTCAACAATTGAAGCATTCTTCTTTATCTGCACAGACATTACAACACGTGTTGAATCAGTTGAGTGGTTCGGCTGTGGATATCTATGTGTTAACGATACATACCAATAGTTTTTCATGTTCTCTCTCCTAATTGTTTTTATGTACTTGATTCAATAAATTATTTTTTGTTATACTATTTATGGGTAGCAACTCCTTTAGAATAAATGTAGATGTTTACACTCATAACTAACAAATTTTGCACGAATGCTACCTAGCCACTAGAACCCATAGTCTAGTGGCTTTTTTATGTACAAAAAAAGACCACTCACTTACATTGAGTAGTCCTGATTGAATTTATTTTGTTTCATGGTATAATGTATATAGAAAAAGGACGTGCTACTAACACGTCCAAAATGTAGAACCGTTAAAAAGACGGTGACTGTCATAAATTAGTTTTGATAACCATCTACGACCTGTCAAAGTGTTAGATGGTTATTTTTTTGTGTTCGTATGGTCTATAATCAGCAAAACTAACGTTGCGAATGCAATCATTAGCGATAATGCTTCGAATACAGACATGCCTACTCCCTTCTAGGGATAAAGCTATGAACCATAGGCATCACCCCTTTATTCAAGAGATTAGCCACCATCTTTTCACTTTTCTACAAAAGTTATTATACATAATTTTTCATTCTTCTACCAGATAAAAAAAGAGGCACTTGCAAGCTAGTGCCTCACGTGAATGTAGCAGAAACATCTATTGACGATTCTTTTATTTAAGTAGCAAAGCTACCTATTGGCGTGACAGGAATCGAACCTGCATATTTTGAACAGAACACCCAACGCTCTACCTTTAAGCTACACGCCAACCGAAAGTATCAATTACATTATGCCATTTTTTGAGATCGTTCATTCGGCAGCGCCCTAGAATGACATAGTGGCTGATTGCCACGTGCTAACTGCTCAATCTCTATACGGTTTTCGTTACAGGCAATCGAGCTTACCGCAAACTCTCATATCGCTGGAGTGGGATTGCACCACTCATGCACTAACCCTCTCTAGTTTTGTACAAGGTCCCAATAGTGCGCCTTACGCTTTCTATCTTCACCTTTGCGTCTCTCTACTTCCGCCACAGCGATGATTAAAAACTCAAAAATCAACAGACTGCATATGCTTATAGGGTCAGATACTTACTACACTGGCCTCGTGTTAGCAAGTCCTCCCAATATCGCTGGCAAGGATTTGCACCTTGCATGATTAGATTTAACCGATGGGCCAAAGCCCTACATACGAACTTATACGTTGTTCCAATGTCTAATCTCACGTACGAGCGTCTACCTGTTCCGCCACAGCGATATTTAAAAACTCAAAAATCAACAGATTTAGGCTTTTCTTCCTGCTTCCTTTGTTTACAGTGTTATTCAGTCACATACCCAAAGAGGCTGAACTATCAGGCGCTACCCAATAGCTTCTCTTTGCTTTTTCTGTATGATCTAGCTCTACTGGCTAATAACTTTCACTTGAACATTCAGCATTTACATAAGAGTCCCATTTTTATTATTTGTCATCTGTAAATAAATTGCTGCATTAAGCTACTCGTACCGACTTCTTTCGTTAAACACTGATTTCTCAGTTTCTCTGCAAAGCGCTTGGTTTGAGGTTTCTAAGGTCTGCCAAGCTTCTCACACTTCCACCTAACTTAGATTATTCTCCACTGGAGCGTCTATTGTCACGCCCGAAAGTTTCGTACCTTACACCTGCACAAATTCCACGTAGTACTTTGCAATTAATAGCTTTTACTATTAGTCCTTTTTACATTGCTGTAAAATCCACCACTAAAATCAATCAGTATCCCGATTCATTTTAGTTATCGACTTATCCCATACTACCCTAGCACATTGTTCAAATGCTCTTCACTAGGTTTAAATCTATTGATTTTTCAATTTTTAATAGTAATCACTCACAAACCTGTAGAAAAAAGAGAAAGGAATTACACCCCATTTCTTTTAGTTTGAGAACGACTGATTTGTGAGTGATCATTGCAACTTACATAGCGCTATCTTGACAAGTGCTTTCAGCGTACGTCTACGTGTAAGCCTCATGCCAAGCTTATTGCAATATTTTGCTACCTAGACTAAACGAGACAGAAAGAACTGGACTTTCCACATCCTTATTCTTTATTTTTTTGTAGGTAGCATCCAAAGATAAACGAAACGGAGCTAAGAAAGGTAATGCATGCCTTACCTCGTTTCCTTATCTTTCGACACTACTATAATAACATCTAAATATTGATAAAAACCGCCAACTTTCCGCCAAAAAACCGCCAAAATTTTATTTATAGGCAATTATTTTTCCATTTCGATACGCTTCGGCAAATTCAATTAAAGCTTCTGATTTCATTCGTTGAATACTTCTTTCGGAATATCCAACTTCCCTAGCTATCTTGTAATTAGAGCAATGGTCCTGCACACAAAAACTATAATGCAAAATTTGTCTGCTAGTTAGGCTCAATGCCATAAGCGCAGATAAAATTGCGTCTCTTTCTGCTTCTGCATCTGCTAATTGTACTAGCGCATCTTCTGCTTTGTTCCCGTGACTTTGGCTTTTAGGCATTTCTGTAATAATTGGTGATTTTAAATCTATCAAAGAGCGACCAGCTATTCGCTCTAAACGTCTAAAACTCTTCAACACATTTCTAGCATTCGCTTTTGTTTGTCGAAAATCTACTTCTTTTAGCAATTGAATCAAGTGGAATCGCTCCTTTTGTGGTATAATAACTATGTCGAAAACATTACTCACAGTCGGAGCAATCCGGCTTTTTTTATTTACTCTTATTGAAATTTCATATTTCATCATGATATAATATGGACAACTCAATTCATCTTGAGTGGTGTCATCTAGAAAACTCGACTAGAAAAAACTAGTTGAGTTTTTCTATTTATGATAAAATACTTTTATTGTGACCAATGTTTGGGGTAAAGTAACCTCACATATCACAAGCTACCACTTTTCTGGTAAAATATTCTTCTTAGTCAACCAGTGGTCGGTTGGCTTTTTTTGTGCTCTACTTAAGAAACGTTATCCCATAAGTCCATTTGAGGTAAATAGCCTTCATCTTTTAACAAGTTGTAAATAAACAATCTACCTTTCTGCGTCCACTTCGTACTCATCACTATTTTAACTGTATTATTCGATTGCTTAATTTCGCTTGTATGAGATTTAGTATATCCACAATTCATATGCTTTTTGTAAAGCAACCATTGTCCGCTAACTTTTCGTTGGACACCTAATCGGTGTAACAGTTTATTTAATTGAATAGCCGACATGCCATAATCTGCTGCAATTTGAGAAGTCGTGACTGTATCTTTCGAAGCTAAAATTGTATCAAGATAAGTGATTTTAGGCTCATACTCCGCTACTTTTTGTTCAAGCATCATTTTTTCTTCTTCCAAGTCAGCAGCTAATCATAAAACTTCATGCAACAAACTTCATGCATTTCTTTATTTTCCTTATCCCATGCCCTAAATTTTGGAAACATTTTCTTCACTCACTTTCTTAATCCTCTCAATAGCAATGTCAAAATATTCTTTTTCTTTCTCAAAACCAATAAACTGACGATTAGTGTTAATTGCAGCAACTGCTGTAGTGCCTGAACCGATGCAGTTATCTAATACAACTTCATTTTCATTTGTGTATGTTTTGATTAAGTATTCAAACAATGCAACCGGTTTTTGGGTAGGGTGTCCTGTACGCTCATGGGCATTACTTTTCACTTGATTAATATCTAAAATACTAATCGGATTTTTCCAATCTTTATCGTAATGTCTCGAATCTACTACACCTCGTATAATTCCGTAATTATCCGAATTAGTGGATTCTGGTAAAACATAACCGTTTGCTTGATGTTCTGCTATTCGTTTGCTTATTCTTGGAATCATCTGTTTGTTGTAGGTTGGAAGCTTTTTGTAAAAAACAAGAATGTTCTCATGCACCTTCAAAGGCATCTTATTAGCTAAGAAAAAATTAGTAGAATGTTTTTTGTTCCAAATTAATTCGTATCTGAATAATTTTCTGTTGCTCATGATTATGTCTGTCGTAAATGGTTGTGATCCTGTTAAGACAATTGCGCCATTGTCCTTAATGATTCGCTCATATTGTTCCCACAATTTCTCAAACGGAATAATACTATCCCACTTATTTTTCGTAGTCCCATACGGTAAATCACACAAAATCATGTCTATGCTCTTATCTGGTATTCGTTTCATCCCTTCTAAGCAATCTTCGTTATATATTTTGTTAAATTCCATATTTTCAAAGGAGTAAAGAATTCTTTGTGGTCGACCAAACCTCCACTCCCTTCTTTTTTATTTAAAGTACAATTATTCTTTCAACCGTTTTGGGCTTCAAAATAACATCGCCAATTCTTACAAGCTTATTTCTGTGTGCAACATCATTAAGTAAGTTAATCAATTTATCAAGCCCTTTTTTGTTTATTTCAGTATCATAATACGTAGTCATCATTAATGTTCTGTTATTTACAAAAATTCTAATTTTTATTATTTCCATCATTGACACTCCTAATCTCAGCTAACTTTTTCGCAACACTTTGCCCGTTTTTGTTGCATAACGGACAATAAAAACCTTTTTGATGTTTCAACTTATCTTTTTCCCAGACAATCATCTGTCCCTTGCATTTTATACATACCATCGCTTTTACCTCGCTTACTGTATGTGCCGTTTGCAATAGCAGCGTTTTTTCGTTTCCGATTTTGCTTTTTTATCCGTTTTCCTTTTTTTCCCACTACTTTTGTTCCTCCAAACTCATAATTTCAATTTCTATTCGTGGTCGCATACTGTACAACTTTTGGCAAGCCATCACAGCAATTTGACCATCGTTTTTATATAAAATACCTTCGGCAGCATCTGTCACTGCTTTGAAATAGTTGTCCAAATCGGGCTTTTTGTCGCAATATTTCCGCTCTAATTCCACTTCTAAGCGTTTCTGTTTATTGCTTAGAGCTGATTTAGGCGGATGGATGTAAAACGTCACATGAGCGGAAATTGGCCCTTTTTCAATCAACTTTGCTCTTGATTTTCGAAGATAATTCTTTACTTGATTTTTGTATTCTTTCATCGCTCGATCTTCGTACGTTTGAACATAATTCCCACGTCTTGCGAATCTCGGGCGACTTTGTGGCTTTGGTTCAATCGGTAGAATAATTCGCATCGCTTCCACCTCAAATCCCAACAATCCGTTTATCTTTTGATGCCTTTATCGAGAATACAAACCCCTTTGAATGATTCATGATTCTAGAAACAATCCTTTCTCCATATGCTTGACTTAATTCTTTTCCTGTTAAGTTCGTTGTAAATACAGTCGCTTTATTTTGTCGAGCTTCTACGATTCGATTTAATGTATCGTTATTAAAATTTGTACTCTTGTTTCTGTCATCGAATTGCTTCACGCCCAATTCAGCACCTAAATCATCTAAAACAACAAAATCAGCACTTTTAATTTCTGCCATCAAGCTACCTGTTATTTCTTTTCTAGCTTGTTCATCATTCATCGCAAATTTCAATTGTTCCAAAAGCTCTGCATAACTAATAAATAAGCATCGTTTGTTGTAGTTTGATTTTTCCAATACTTCCCATGCGGTTGCCATAGCTAGATGGCTTTTTCCTACACCGCTTTTGCCTGATAAAACCATATGAATAGGTTTCTCTAATAACACTTCTGTTGCCATACGCTTTGCTAATTCAAAAGCAAGTTTGGTCTCATCATCTACTGTTTTAAATGTGCTAAAACGACGCTGAATCAATTGTTTGTCTGTATAAAGCGAGCTATACGTTAAATAATTAATTGCTCTCGCCTTCAAACTCTCTCTAGAGCGTTTCACTGCATCTAAATCTTGAATTTTTTTACGTGCTTTATAACCACAAGACATACAGACTGGAGGACAACGATCGGTGCCGTCTTTATTTTTAGCTCGCCACGCATGCATTACTCCACCACAATCCGGACATGCTTCAGGCACAATGTATAGCAATGTTTTAATCATTACCTCAAAAGGATTCTTACTTGATTTCATTTGTGCCCCTCCTAAAATCCAAGGTCGTCATAATCAGAATGACCTTCATTTTTCCCTTTGCTATTTTTTTGAGCCTGCTGTTCTTTTTCCAAAAAATCAGCATAGCTTTTTATCTCATTTGCACGCCATATCTTTAGTATTCCTGCAAAGTAACTGTAGCTTCGTTTGTTTTTTCTAGCGCAAATTTTTATTGCTTCTTTCAGCAACGCTAAATCATCATCAAAATCATGCAAATCGTATGCTAAGTCAGTGAGATTTACTGGAGTTGGTCTGCAAATGTTTTGAGAAAAATACCGAACCAATTCCTCAACTTTTGGGTCTCCTAGAGGATTTTCCAAAAAATCTTTTTCAGCCGACAGCCGACGGGTGTCTGTTTCTTTTTTGTTTACTTTACTTTTATTTACTTTACTTTCCTTTACTTTACTTTGTGTATTATTAGCACCGTTAACTAGGGTTTCTTTCTCCTTTAAGGTGTCATTAACTAAGTAAATGTCGGAAATAACTACTTCTTTCCTTTTTTTAGTAGCTTCGAGATATCTTTTTTGTATTCCACTAGAAGTCAAAATTTTATAATTATTGAACTTCTCTTGATTAAAAAATCCAACTTGAATAGCCTTATTTACTGTCTCTTCAACTAGACCCTCTTTCGCCCCAACTTCGTCAGCAACTAAGAACATCGTATCTTCATCCCACCCAATGTAATAACCAGTTTCCCGATAAATATTACCCAGCAGGCAAAGTAGTATTTCGACAGCGTGAGGCCCACACGCACGTTTGATTTTACGAACCTTTATATCTCTTAAAAAATCTACAGAAAGCGAAAAGTAGTCAATTCCTTGTTTTAAAGGTCTTGCCATTCCATCACCTCCCTAGATATGAGGGGAAAATCCCCTCTCACTAGTTATCCTCCTCATCAACAACGACCGTATAGACATATTTATGCCTAATTTCTCCGTTAACGACTTTTTTTATTGTTTGTGCTTCAATAGCTATTCCTTTACCATTTCTTGAACCGATATAGACAAATACTAATAGTTCAAAAAATAGTTTTTGACTCGATGTTAATTGCCTGTATTTTTCAAGTAATTCCTCTACCAAACTGTTAGCCTCCGATATTCAACTTCTTACGTTCTTCAACGTTTAGTTTTACTGGTTTAATTTGATACTTGTTTAAAAAGTTCTTAGTACCTATCTGATGTTCTTCTTGATGATGTTGACGACAACCAGCGTAAAAAGTAAATGTTTCGTGATTAATCTTTTGACGATTTCGCCCCATACCGACTACCTCGATATGACAAACATCGGCATGTTTCCCACAAATACAACACTTACGATATTTAAGGCAGTAATAAAACCATTTGTTATTTTCTAGCAAGTATTGGTATCTCTTTTCTAGTGGCACATCATTTTTCAAAATAAATTCGATTAAAAAACTAATCCATTCTGTTGCTTCATGTCGTGTAGCCTTACTGTGTTCAAAATACACACCGCTTTTAGCTTCGTAGTAATATTTTAAAACCCCTTCTATCCATTTAGGCTCGTCATAACTCCAACGAGCGATGTCAGCTATTAAAACATGAGAAAGTGCATTCTGTTTTTGAGACATTTGCCGATTGTCTAACAGTTCAACTTTTGCCAAATTATCATCATTGTTAGCTAGGAGATCGAGGAAATTTGAGTTAATTTCTTCCTCGAACTCGATAGCTAATTTATTTCCTTTATGTTTTATGATTTTTCCAATCATTCCATCACATCATTAAAAAATTGTTCATTTTCTAGCTTATGAATATTTCTATTGGTTAATTCCATTAGCTTATGATGTATTTCTGTGTCTAAATCTTCTATCTTTCCATCAAATTTTATAATCGTCAGAAATTGAGCTTCTACACTTTTTTCTGAAACTTTTTTTAACGCAGCTATTTTTTGGAAATTTGCTTTCAACTGTTCCAATTGTTTTTTAGTAATTTTCTTTACATTTTTTTCTTGTTTCTTGTATTCGTCTGTATCCGCATCTTTTGTATCATCAATTAGATATAATCCATTTAGCGCATACTTCCGTGCATACGAAGAAGCAGTTCCAGTAATTTGGCTATCATCCATCCCTTTCTTGGTAAGTGATTCTCTAGCGTATGCGGTGAAGCTTTCTTTTATAATGCCATCCGTTATAGTCGCAGTTGCCTTAATGTAATGCCAATCTCCGATTAGCAAAGGTTCATCTGATAGTGTCAAAAGTAATCCTTGCTCTGCATTTAGTGGCTTCACAGCATTTAGAATATCTTCTGCTGATCGATACTTATATTTTCCAAACGAGTTATATTGCCCTTTAGGAGCTTTTAATGCTGTTTGCACAGCAATTAGTTTTTCTACAAATGTTTTTTTATCTTCTGACATGTTCTCTCTCCTCTTTATAACAAACTGACCAACGACAAGGGTTTAATCGAATATAGTCTCCTGCATCAAAAAAGGTAACTTTAATGGGAATACAATCTTCATACTCATCAAGAATAAGTTCCATGTAATCTTCTGATTTCGTAATCTTTTCAATTGTTTTCCCTGAAATAGTATCCCTAAGCGTTACTTCCAATACTTCGTCATAGATTGTCAATACATTGTCTTTCCAATCTCTAATTTCTTCATCATCCTCTTCACTAAGCGTTTCAGGCGATTCTGTTAAATATTGATCTAGCGCATTTGCTTCTCTACGATTCATTCACAAAACCTCTTTTCTGTGTTACAATTTTTCTAGTGTAATTTTTGTATGCGACTAATTGCTTGGCGGCATAGTCGCTTTTTTCATCATGCAATCCCTCTGCGCTCTTTTTGTTGCGCAATGTATAGTTGACTTTTTTGTTGCTTGTACCATAAATCAGCTAATCTTTTTGCTTGTTGCAATTTTTCTTTTCTTGTCATTTCTTATCCTCCCTCAAATCATCTAGACTAATTCCCAATGCATCCGCCAATTTACAAGCTAACTCAAAACTTGGTTTTTTAATTCTTCCTTTCTTTAATTCAGTAATTACAGAACCATGAACCTTCATCTTTTTAGCTAATTTATATTGGCTCATCTCTTTTTCTTGCATAATTTCTTCTATTTTTTTCCACATAATCTTATCTCCCTTTTTACGAACATATTTTCGCAACATTTGTAACACAATAAATACAACATGTAGTATCAACTTAACATTTAATACAGTATATTGTGATATATTTACAAAGAATAAAGACCTAATGCCAACTGAGCTTTATTCAAATACTTATGGAAAGTAGGTGATACTATGGGTGTTAAAATCAAGGTTAAAGTCCCTAGTAAAGCTAAAATTAGACGTGAGCTTACTAAGGCTGTCCGCAAAAATTTGATTTGTTTCAATTGTGGTAGAAAACTCCCTAGCGGAGTTTCTAGCTCTGTAACTTGCCCTGCTTGCGGTGCAAAAACTAAATTGAATTAGTCATAAAATTCAACTCTTATTAAAACTACCTGCCCAATGACTACTCCAATAGCCAATGCGGTGAGTAGTTTTTTTATTTGTTTCTTTTTATTCATATTTAATTCCTCTTCTTTTTTTAGAGTATTGATACTTGGCCTCGTCCCAATCAAAAAACCAACGTATAAAGATTGGTACAATGAATATGGTCACTACTACCACTGAAAATTGACTTTTCAAGAACGCACCTAGTGCAATCATCACTAAAAATGCTCCTATCAATCGTGCTTCTCGGATTGCTTTCATGATTAACCTCCTATGCTATTGATTTATATAATTTTTTTTTGCTAAAATTCTCTTATCAGTGAGTGGTCCACTGAAATAACTAATAAGGTGGTGAATATGAGTGGAAATGATTCCTGTTTCTTCTAGTAATATGGTTGCTGTTGGATATAATTCATCCAATCAAGAGTTGACGGTCCAATTCCACAACGGTGTTTATACGCATACAGGTGTGCCTCATTATATTTACGAGGGACTATTGTCGTCTTCTTCAAAAGGTAGCTACTATCATCAAAATATTAAAAGGTACCCTTTCAGACGTGGATACTAATCAGTCCCATGCAGGTGTTGGCTCTGACCAGTCAACACTTGTTTGTTCGATTCTATCTATGCTAATTTCAATTTTCATATTAGGATTACCATGTTCTTTTAATAGCTCTACAATTTTCAATGCTAGTTCACGTATTTTTTCTTTTCCTTCTTCATTCATTTCAAATTACCTCCTACACTATGTCGTTTAAATCAAAATTCATTTGTCTTACAACTATTTTTGTTTATGTGGACGGTTCCCAGCGGACAAGATGGAAAAATTCAACGTCGGGACAGCTACGGAAACGATCCGTTTCCACCAAAGGGTTAATCATACTTAGGTGTTAGTCTAATTACGTAACCATCCGCAGGAGTTGCATCAGTCAATGTGACTTCTGCTATTTTTTCCCCTTCTTCTGTTTCAACGATTAACCTTGTGTAATTTTCTTCGTTTAGAATACCCATTTTTTCTTCGTTCATTTTCTTCCCTCCCATTGGTTTTTCATAATTACTAAGTTGTCCATTTTTCTCAGTCCTTTTATTTTCTGATATGGTATTACCTTTTCGACTTCCACAATTTGTACTCTTCTCTTGCCTGTATAAATTGTTCTAAATCATAAATCTTTGCGTTACCTCTTTTGTCAATTTCTTCTAAACGACCTATTTTTTTGATCATGTTAAACGTGTCATCACCCAACTTGAATTTCTTTTGTAATTCTTTTTTGGTAAAACTAGTTTTTTTACTAGCTACATATATTTCTTCGTTCAGCAATATATATTCACGTTTTGCAACTAGACGTTGATATTTTTCTTGAAGTTCCAATGCAGATTTTTGGCAATCAATAATCTGTTCAGATACTTCTTTTATTTCGCTGTCTAGTTGTTCTGTTAGAAAGTCGATTCCCTGCATTTTTTCACCTCACGCTGATTGATTTCTATTTATTTTTTTTGATAAAATTTCCTTATCAGTGAGTGGTCCACTGAAATAACTGATAAGGAGGATTATTGGTAATGAAGCAAACTATTATGGATGCTTTATCAAAGCAAAAAAGAGTTACCTTTGTTTTTGATAAAGATTTTCGTTTTTCTGCAACTACTTTGATTGATGAACTACCAAATGACAATAATTATATTCATGTTAAATTAGATGATTATATTGATAGTAAAATTATCAATCTCTCTACAGTTAAGTTTGTTAATATTATTTAAAATTAAAACGTAATACTTTCAATTAGCTTTGCAATGGCCCAAATCATTGCAGGGCTTTTCTTTTTACTAGAATTCAAATATTCTTGAATAAACTTTTCAATTGACTTGTATGTTTCCTTACTTAACATTCTCTGAATACCTCCTAATAGAACTTATCCCTTTTTAACTTCATAGCTAAAGCCATGTTTATCAAAAAGTAAAATTCCTGTTCCTGACTCAATAATTATTTGATTATCTATCATACGTATTGTCCCTTCCATACTCCACACCTCCTAGGCTGGTTGTTTCAATATCCACCTCTTGATAAAATATTTTCGAAAGGTGGTGATTTGTATGGGTAAAAATCAATGGGTATCTCCTAGAAATGTAAATGGGCTGTTCATGGTGAAGGAAATTCCAAAGATACAAAAGTTTTTGATAAAAAATCAGATGCAATTGAGTATGGTAAAAAGATTTCTAAAAAACAGCAATCTGAATTTATTGTCCAAAAAAAGAATGGACAAATACAATCAAAGGATAGTTTTGGAAACGATCCTATACCTCCACGTGATAAAGAACATTAATCGTATCTAGGAGTCATTCGAACTCGAAAACCTTCGCATGGTTCAATATCATCAGCAGTGATAACTGCGATTGTTTTCGGGTTTTCTTCATCTGTTTCAACAGCAATTTTCGTATATTCTTCAAGAGTTGTTACATTTAAATGCTTTTCTGAACATCGCTTAACATATTCTTCATATGCTTTAATGTACTCTTCCTTTGAGACTGGTGGATATTTGAAGCTACGTCCTTCAAATATGTTTCTAGTTTCTTTTGCTTCTTGTTGATTTTTATCCATCCTTCTCACCTCCTATGCTGGTTGTTTTGATTCCCACCTCTTGATAAAATTAGCCCAAGGAGGTGAAATATATATGGAAAAATATATTGTTTCTGTTGAATTAGAAAGAGCTTCAAACGCTAATTCGCTTCAATCCATTATTCAGAGTGTTTCAAAAGACTTTATTCAGATACAGCCTAACGTATGGATAATCTTGTCAAACAAAACAATTATACAAATCAGAGATTCGTTTTTTCAGGTAATCACCAAACAAGACCGACTGTTTATTGGCGGATTGACCTCGAACTACGAAGGTCTGTTTACTTCTAGCGATAGTGATTATTTACGTCAGAAAATTTATCGCCGTTAGCTGTCACAGGTTCTCCTTCTTCACACTCTTTTTGTTTAATCGTGATTGTAACTGTATCTTTATCTATCAGTTCACTCACGATTTTTTGAGCTTCTTCAATACTATTAGCATCATAATTACTTCCACTTTTTGAATTACTTCTATTAATTTTTATCATCTCTATTACCTCCTATGCTGGCCGACCTGTTACCGTTTGGTTACTAAATTTATAAAAAAAATAGTACTGAGGATCAATCTCCAATACTTCTTGCGCTTTAGCAACTTCTTTTAACGTAAAATCACGTTCTCCATTTTCTTTTTTTCTATAAGTAACGGGGTTCATACCTAACAATTTTGCCATATCAACTTGTGTTAAACCTCTTTCTGCTCTTAAGCCTTTTAATCGATTAAAAGCTTTTTCCATTTAATCTCACCTCCTCGAGTTACCATTCGGTTACAAATTGAGTATACTACACTTTTTACCAATGTCAACACTTTTTTTACCATTTGGTAACTTTTTTATTTACTTTTTGTACTTATCGCATTATACTTTGTATTGTAAAGAAAATTTGGAGGTGATAAAATATGAATGAGAAGTTATTTCCAGAAAGGCTTAAAGAATTACGAATAGAAAAAGGAATAACTTTAGAAGAATTGGCAAAAAATATAGGTACAACTAAAACAACTTTATCAAGATATGAAAATGGTGAAAGATCACCCAAGCTACAATTAGTAGGTTTACTTGCAAACTATTTTCAAGTGGATATGGCTTGGTTGTCGGGGCAATCTATTTATAAAAATACCTTAGACGTCTTACCTGTCTACAATCAACTCACACCATCTCGCCAACAAAAAGTTTATGATTTTGCAGAGAATCAATTGAAAGAGCAAGAACAAGAGATTAAACGAGAAAATAACCCCATCACTTCTTTAGAACAATTTAGAAAGAGAAAAGAAGAAGACATAATTTATGGGACTACAAAATGGTATGGGGCTGTGTCTGCAGGAACAGGCGAATTTTTAACAGATGAAACTTGTGAAGAAATAGAGTTACCTATTGAACAAATACCAGATGAGGCAGATTTTTGTCTAAGTGTTAACGGCGATTCTATGGAACCTATCTTCCATGATAACGATTACGTTTTTGTAAAACGGCAGTCAGAGATTTTTAGCGGTAACATCGGCGTTGTTATTGTGAACGGTGAATCGTTTTTAAAGCGAATCTGGTTTGAAAATAACCTTATTAGACTGGAATCATTCAATAAAAAATACAAAGATATTATCATTACTGAAAATGATGAGTTCAGAATCGTTGGAAAAGTGGTTATGTAATGGAAAAATTTTTAGAATATTTAATACTATTTTTTAAAATAGCCCCTTATATTCTTATTGTTTTACTAGTTTTGATTACTAACATCTCTGTTATCTTATGGAAAACAAGAGACAAACAGAAAAAATAAATATAACTAAAAAACGACTAATCAGAAACTTTGGAAAGTGGTTTTATGTTAACGAAAAAGAACCACCTGACCAATTTGGCTAGGTGGTTTTTATATAAATATTTTTTAGAAATGAGGAATTTTTATATGAAAAAAATTTTATTATCATCTGTTGTTCTTTTATCACTTATTTATTCATCGCAAACTGTATATGGGGAAACGACTAGCAGCTCGACTACAAATTCTAATATTGCTACAACAGATAGTACCTTTACTACAACGAATGATTTAGCTAGTAGCACTACATCCTCTAGCGTTGAAACTGACACTAGTTCAAGTTCTTCAACTCAAGCAGAATCAGAGCATAGTACTACTATCGATAGTTCAAGAACATCAACTGAATCCCAATCTTCAAGTTCCGTTGACAGTTCAAGTACTAGTAGCTCGACAAAACCAACTACTGTCCCAACTCCAGAACCAACAGAAAAACCTAGCGCTGTACCAAAGCCTTTTTTGACTGCTAAAAACGGTCAATACAATGTTGAAAATGGCGTAAAACTTACAAAAAATGATTTATTAAGCTTAGTTAGTTACACATATGGAGATAAATCAAATTTAGATATTGTTATAACAAGTAACTATGCATATGTTTCTAAAAACGGGCAACAAAATTCAAAAGTTTATCATACTGATCTTGATGCATTACTTGGAACAGCAAATTTAAATAATATTCAGTTAATGACAATTTCGCAAGCCCAAAAACTTGGCTTAACTCTTGCACAAGGAAATGCTAATAAAAATATCGAAGTAATTAATTGTTCATTGCCAGGGCAATATAATGTTTCATTTACTGATAAAAACAATCCCGAAACAACAATACAAACAACAGTAACTATTGGTAATCCTGCATCATCACTTTCAACAGAAAACACTGAAAATTCTGTAACCGTTAATTCAACAGCAAATAATGTACCTGTTCAAAATGAAATATCTAATGTAAACACATTGTCACAAAAAGAAGCTAAAACAATGCCAAATTCAGCATCTAAAGCTACTTTGCCAAAAACTGGAGAAAAAGGCAATCATACTTTACCTATTGTTGGATTATTTTTCCTTTTAGTATCTAGTGCTTTTATATTAATTAAAAAAATTGGATAACAAGAAAAGCCTTCGGGCTTTTCTTTAAAAAAACATAAGAACATACATTCGAGAAAGGAAGAAAACTATGTACCTAGATGAATTCAAAAAATATTTAGAAGAAAATTGTAGAGCAAAAAATATCTTTTTAGAAAAAGCAATTGATTATCAAAATGAAAAAAATCAAAAACGTCCAAAAGACAAACGCTGGAATCTAATTAAATTAGAACATGAAGTAAACAACATGTGGGAAACTACTGTTAGCAATTTGTATAACCAAATTAGTCCTCATGTACCTAAATGTCCGCTCGAAGATTATTGGCGTAAACAATGGTTAGAGTTTATTGATGAGCATAATGTTTTAAACTATTTCGAAGAAAGTGTTGCGGAACTTGAATTTGAGTAAAAAAGGAGTTCATAAATATGGCTACAATAAAAAAATATACAAAGAAAGATGGTTCAACTGCCTATATGTTCAATGCATATTTAGGCATTGATCCATTAACGGGAAAATCTAAGCGTACAACTAGGCGTGGCTTTAAAACTCAAAAAGAAGCAAAACTTGCTCTTTCTCGTTTAGAATTGGAAGTAGACACAAAAGGCTTTGTAAAACAAAATTACAGCACATTTAAAGACGTTTACGAGCTTTGGTATGCTCAATATGTAAATACAGTTAAACCCATCACAGCAGGTCACACAGAGCGTATGTTTCGACTTCATATACTGCCAGAATTTGGGAATACTAGAATAAATAAAATAACTAAATTGATGTGCCAAAAAGTCGTTAACAAGTGGAGTAAAGAATACTCTGCTTTCCATTTACTTAAATCAATTACTCAAAAGATGTTAGACTATGCTGTTTCTCAAGATATTATTGAAATGAATCCAATGCAATATGTCGTGATGCCTAAAAAAAATCAATCAAACGAATCTGACAAAAAACAATTCTTAGAACTTACAGAGTTAAAACAGTTTTTAGAAGAAGCAAAAAGCAAGTTATCTTTTCAAGACTACCTAATGTTTCGAGTACTAGCTTTTACTGGCTTACGAAAAGGCGAATTGTATGCTTTAACTTGGGATGATATTAATATTTCACAAAAACAGTTAACTGTGAATAAAACATTAACCAGAATTGGAAAAAAATATATTATTTCCGAACCTAAAACCAAAGCATCAAAACGTACTATCGGACTTGATCAAACAACAGTATCTGAATTAAGCTTTTGGAAAAAACAACAAAAACAAGAACTTCTAAAATATGGTTTAAGAATAAAAAAGGATAGTGAACAACTAGTGTTTCATAAAAAGAATAATACTGTACATTATTTAGAACACATTAATCATCTACTATCTTCAAATTTGCAAACTGCTTTATCGCCTCATTCATTTCGTCATACTCACGCTTCGTTATTATTTGAATCTGGGGCTACAATTAAAGACGTTCAAAAAAGACTTGGTCACACCAATGTAAACACCACTATGGATATTTACACTCATGTAACCAAGTCCTCCGAAAGAAATGCAATCGAGAAATTATCTAATTATGCTAATTTCTAAATATGGTATTCAAATTGGTATTCAACGTTTTAGAAATCCATATATACAAAGCATTACACCCTGTTTTAGTATTTTAACAAGAAATATTTTTTCTTACCGCGACGAATCACAGTAAATTGTCCTTCGATTTTATCAGTTTCTGTCAATTCAGCTGCTAAATCTTGTCTACGTTCTCCATTGACGTAAATCGCTCCATTTTGAACATCTTCACGGGCTTGACGTTTGGATGGTTCTATTTTTGAGGTAACTAATAAGTCGACTAAACTTAATTGATCCTCTGGTTGCACCTCATACGTTGGTACATCTTTAAAGCCTTGTTTAATTTCTTCTGCTGTTAAGCTTTGGATATCCCCGCTGAACAACGCTTCTGAAATTTTAACCGCTTGATGATAGGCTGCTTCACCGTGGACTAAAGTAGTCACTTCTTTGGCTAACGCTTTTTGCGCAGCACGTTGACCTGGGTTCGCTGTAAATTCTTCTTCAATTGTTGCAATTTCATCCAATGTTAAGAAAGTAAAGTATTTCAAGAATTTCACGACATCACGATCATCTGTGTTAATCCAGAATTGATAAAATTCATATGGCGAAGTTTTTTCCGCATCTAGCCAAACTGCGTTTCCTTCTGTTTTACCAAATTTGGTACCATCTGCTTTTGTAATTAAAGGCATGGTTAAGCCGAATCCTTGAACTTCTTGTTCTCGGCGTAATAATTCAATCCCTGAAGTAATGTTTCCCCATTGATCACTGCCGCCTAATTGCAATAAACAGCCTTCTGTTTCGTACAATTTCAAGAAATCATACGCTTGTAATAATTGATACGCAAATTCAGTATAAGAAATTCCTGTTTCGATTCGGCGTTTCACGCTTTCTTTACTCATCATATAGTTAATCGTAAAGTTTTTTCCAACATCACGTAAGAAATCAATTAATGAAAGCTCTCCAAGCCAATCATAGTTATTTGCTAGAATCGCTGGATTTTTTTCATCTTCAAAATCGATAAAACGTGACAACTGGCCCTTAATACTTTCAGACCAAGCTTTCACTGTATCAAGTGTGTTTAAACTACGTTCTGCATCTTTGAATGATGGATCACCAATCATGCCTGTTCCGCCACCAACTAAAGCAATGGGCACATGGCCATTTTGTTGGAAACGACGTAACATAAGAATTGGCAGTAGATGCCCGATGTGTAAACTGTCTGCCGTTGGATCAAAGCCGATATATAATTTAACAGATTCTTCATTTAATTGTTTTTGTAAGGCTTCTTCATCTGTGACTTGGTAGACCAACCCACGGGCTTTTAATTCTTCAAAAAAAGCTGAATTCATGATTTTCCTCCTATAGTAAAACATAATAATAGATCAATTTCCCCTATTCATAGTAACCGATTCTGTCACACTTGAAAAGTCAAAAAATGAGATTTCCCTATTTTCTCTTAAGTTTTTTCAACAAAAAATGGCAATTGGTGTAGAAACTATTCATAGAAGCTTTTTTTTGCTATAATAACACAGAATGTATCATTTTATTGAGGTGAAGCTTTTGAAAAATAATTCAAGTAACAATAAGCAAAAACCAACGACCTCTTCTGGCGGCAATGTCTTTTTACTTATTTTAAATGTCATTATTCGCGTTTTTCAGTCATTAGTGGTTTTTGGGGTTATTCTGATTGTCTTAGGTGGCTCTCTTGGCTTAGGTATCGGAATGGGCTATTTTGCTTTTCTAGTTGAAGATACACAGCCCCCAACGAAGGAAGAATTGCAAAAAGAAATCAGTGATATTACCGAAGTGTCAAAAATGACTTACGCAGATGGTACTCCGATTGCTAACATCAAATCAGATTTAATTCGGACACGAATTAATGGCGATCAAATGTCTCCATTGCTAAAAAAAGCCATTATTTCAACAGAAGATGAATATTTTGAAGAACATCATGGGGTGGTACCAAAAGCGCTAGTTCGAGCGTTGATTTCTGATGCGACAGGTATCGGCGGTTCTTCTGGTGGTTCAACATTGACTCAGCAATTGGTCAAGCAACAGATTTTAACTGACGAAACGACTTTTAAACGGAAAGCCAACGAAATTTTATTAGCTTTACGTATTGAAAAATACTTTTCTAAGGACGAAATCGTGACAACGTATCTAAATGTCTCCCCTTTTGGTCGTAATAACAAAGGTGAAAATATTGCAGGCGTGGAAGAAGCAGCCAAAGGACTCTTTGGTAAAAGTGCCAAGGACTTGAATCTTCCTCAAGCGGCCTTTATCGCAGGACTTCCCCAAAGTCCCATTGTTTACACGCCCTATACTAACACTGGTGCCTTGAAAGACGATTTGTCTTTAGGAATGAAGAGAAAAGATTTTGTTCTTTTCAGTATGTACCGAGAAAAAGCTATTTCACAAAAGGAATATGAAGAAGCCAAAGCTTACGACTTGAAAAAAGACTTTTTACCAACTGAACAGGCCAATGTCAATACAGAAGGCTATCTATACTACACGGTGTTAGATAAAGCAGTTGAGATTGTCATGGATTTAGATATGAAAAAAGCTAAAGTTAATCGTGATGATTTAGATCAAGTTGGTTTAGATCAATATGAAGAACAAGCACGTCGCGAAATCCAGTCGCAAGGCTATACAATCCAATCAACCATTGATCAGAACATTTATAACACCATGCAAACCGCTGTCGCAAATTATGGTTATTTGCTTGATGATGGCACTGCAGATGTCAATGGGAATACAATGATTGAAACTGGCAATATTTTAATGGATAACGCTACTGGTCGTATCCTCGGTTTTATCGGCGGCAGAAACTTCGATATAAATCAAAACAACCATGCCTTTAATGCCGATCGTCAAGTTGGTTCTACGATTAAACCAATTTCTGTCTATGGTCCTGCGATTGATCAAGGACTCATTGGTTCTGAAAGTCGTCTGGCCAACTACCCAACGACTTATGCTGATGGTACAGAATTTGTTAATTCCACAAATGTGGATTTAAATCAATTCGTGACTGTTCGGAATGCCTTGAATTGGTCTTTCAATATCCCTGTCGTTCATGTTAATAATGAGCTAAGGAAAAAAATGGGTGATGATAATTTCTCTTACAATCACTACTTAAGTAAAATGAACTATCCAGCTTCAGATGCTTGGGCTTACGAATCTGCGCCATTGGGTTCAGTAGAAACAAATGTTGTAACACAAACAAACGGCTTCCAAGCGCTTGCTAACAAAGGTAAATATCAAAAAGCCTACATGATTGAAAAAATCACAGACAATAGCGGACATGTGGTCTACGAACACAAAGATGAAGGAACGCAAGTTTATTCACCGGCGACCGCTTCTATTATGAATGACTTGTTGCGCTCAGTGGTGGATTCTGCGAATACGACAAAATTCAAACCAACATTAGCTGGCTTGAATCCTCATTTAGCCAGTGCTGATTGGGTCGGAAAAACTGGGACAACTAATGACTATAAAGATTCATGGCTGATTGTCTCTACCCCGACTGTGACACTAAGTTCTTGGTCAGGACATGATCTACCAGCGCCAATGACGACGACCAGCGGCGACAATAATGGGAATTATATGGCTAACTTAGCTAACGCGCTGTACTATGCGAATCCAGAATTGTTTGGTATTGGTCAAAAATTTGAATTAGACCCAAGTGTCATTAAATCAAAAGTTTCTGAATTTACTGGTGAAAAACCTGGCTCAATTACCTATAATGGTGCCAAGTTCAACACACCTGGCAAAACAACGACTTCATACTATGCCAAAGATGGTGCACCACAAAGTACCTATAAATTTGGGATCGGTGGAACAGACAGCAATTACGCTTCTTACTGGGGAAATCTTGCTCCACGTGCCACTACAAATAATAACAACAATAACAATAAAAACAACGATAATAAAAAGAATAATAATTAACTCGCTAAAATGAGCCAGAAAACGTATTTTTCTGGCTCATTTTTAGGTATCAAAAAACGGCTAAACTAAGAGTTAACGCTCTTAGTTTAGCCGTTTAATTCAATTTATTTTGTTGAACCTTTTTGATCAATTCCATAAGGTAAAACAACTGTTTTTTCTTCAATTTCTTCTTTGTTCATTAGTTTTGTTAATAAGCGCATTGACACGGCACCGATATCATATAAAGGTTGTGTAATACTTGATAGACGTGGACGAGAGACTTCTGTAAGCAATGAGTTATTGCTTGTAATGATTTCAAATTCTTCTGGAACTTTCACACCAGCATCTAGCATCCCATCTAATAAACCAATCGCTAGCTCATCGTCTGTAACAAAGGCAGCTGTTGCTCCACTGTTACGGACACGCTCAGCCAAATTAATACCTGCTTTAAATTTATATTCAGATTCAAAAACTAAGCCTTCATTATAAGACAAGCCATTTTCCGCTAAAGCTTCTTTGTAGCCTTTCATCCGGTTTTGACCATTAATTGGATCGATTAATGCACCACTAACAAAAGCAATTTTTTTGTTCCCATTTTTCGCTAAAGTCGCTGTTGCGTCTTTCGTTGCTTCTGTGTAATCAATATTAACGCTACCGACTTGTTCGTCTGGATCAATTGAACCTGCTAAGACAACAGGCGTTTTTGAACGTGAAAATTCACCACGAATATCATCTGTAATGCGATGACCCATAAAGATAATCCCATCTACTTGCTTGGCAAGTAAATTGTTTAATACAGTAACTTCTTTTTGATCGTCTCCATCTGAATTAGCTAAAATGATATTATATTTATACATTGTAGCCACGTCGTCAATGCCACGTGCTAATGAAGCAAAAAATGCATTACTAACATCTGGAATAATGACACCCACTGTTGTCGTTTTTTTACTTGCTAAACCACGTGCGACTGCGTTAGGACGGTAATCTAAGCGATCAATCACTTCTAAGACTTTTTTACGCGTTGCTGGTTTTACATTGGGATTACCATTGACAACACGAGAAACAGTAGCCATAGATACATTTGCCTCTCTAGCAACATCATAAATTGTAATTGTTTGTTTTTCCATGTTTCTTCTCCTATAAATATGAATTTGTTCTCATTTTCTGAAAACACTGTTTACATTTCTTTCCTAGCCTAGAATATCAAAATTCTTCTATTTTTGCAACCGTTTTATCGTTTTTTCATGAAAATTTACTTTCCATTTCAAAAGGAACTTTTTGTCATTTCATGTTATGATAGTACTGTGATTCACTTCAGAATAAAAGAAAGAAGGATGTTTTATGAATCAAGAAAAAATTACCGATTTAAAAAATTGGATGCACCAAGAAAAGATTGACTTCACTTATATTAGTGATCCTGGTCATATCGCTTACTTTTCCGGTTACGAAAGCGAACCTCATGAGCGCGTGTTAGCTTTGTTTATCGCTGCGGACGACCAATCATTTTTATTTACACCTGCATTGGAAGTCGAAGATGCCGAAAAGAGTAGTTGGACTTATCCCGTTTATGGTTATTTAGATAGCGAAAATCCTTGGGAAAAAATTGCGGCTTTATTAAATAAACGAACACAAGGCACACCACGCTTTGCTTTAGAAAAACAAGCTCTTTCTTTAGCTCGTTTCGATCAATTGAAAACCTATTTCCCAGCTAGCGATTTTTCGCATGATGTTACGCCTTTAATTGAAAAACTTCAATTAATTAAAACAGAACCTGAAATTCAACGTTTACTAGAAGCTGGTAGTTGGGCTGATGTCGCTTTTGAGATTGGCTTCAAAGCAATTCAAGCAGGCGTTGCGGAACAAGAAATTGTTGCTGAAATCGAGTATCAATTAAAACGTCAAGGCATTCGCTCAATGAGTTTTGATACGTTAGTCTTAACAGGAAAAAACGGAGCTAGTCCTCACGGGGTACCTGGCGAAACAAAAATTGAGCCCCATGACTTAGTGTTATTTGATTTAGGTGTCGTTCATAATGGCTATTGTAGTGATGCCACACGAACAGTCAGCTACTTGGAACCTTCTGATTTCCAAAAAGAAATTTATGGAATTGTTTTAGAAGCACAATTAGCAGCAACTGAAGCGGTGAAACCTGGTGTTACAGCAGGCGAATTAGATGATATTGCCCGAGGTGTAATTACAAAAGCTGGTTATGGTGAATACTTTAACCATCGCTTAGGCCATGGCATTGGAACCACTGTCCATGAATACCCATCGCTGGTTCATGGCAATGATTTAGTCATTGAAGAAGGTATGTGTTTCTCTATTGAGCCCGGTATTTACATTCCTGGAAAAGTAGGCGTTCGTATTGAAGATTGTTTACACGTAACGAAAACAGGCTCCGAACCATTCACTAAGACAACCAAAGAATTGCAAATTATTGAATAGCATAAAAATAAAATGAGGCCATCAGTCAACCGGACTGATGGCCTCATTTCTAAATTTTAAGGTAAGCCGCTGAACAAAAGCAACACGATCCGTTGCTAACTTTCATAAGCTAAACGCTTGTTACCCTTTAAATTCTTTTTTTACATCTTTCGCTACATCTTTAACATCTTCTTTTGCTTCTGCAGCTTTTCCAGGAACATCTTTGGTGGTTTCTTTTGCTTCATCGACACCAGCAGAAACAGTTTCTTTGGCCGCTGCCGCAGAATCTTTAACGTCAATATAGATATCTTCTGCTGCATCTTCGGCAATTTCACCTAAATCTTCTGCGTGATCTTGAGCATCGTCAGCTGCTTTTTTAAATTGATCAGATAAATCACCTGTTTGTTTTTTAAAGTTATCAAGCATGTCGCCAGAAACACCTTGTGCTTTATCCAATGAATCTTTTGTTTTTTCTTTGACAGAACCTGCCAAATCAGAGGCTTGATCTGATAAAACGCCGGCTTTTTGTTTTGCGATTTCTGTTAATTCTGTTCCTTTTTGAACAGCATAATCTGTGTAATCTTGCGCTTTGTTTTTTAAATCATCTGTTTGATTTGATAAATCATCACGTAATTCTTTACCTGATTTTGGTGCAAGTAATAATGCGGCAACGGCTGCTGCTGTTCCACCAATTACTGCTCCTAAGAAAAATCCGCCTTTTTTAGCCATAAAAATCTCCTCCAATTAGTTATTTGTTTTTTTATTTTTTGAACGCATTGCTCTAAAAGCAGAACCGCCTACTTTACTCACTAAACCAGCTTTCGCTGTGCCTTTCCCTACGGTTCCTACCTTCGTAATCAAATGTTTACTTGAGGTGTTCAATTCAGAGACACTTTCGCTTAAATCAGCAACGGCCGTAAACAACGGATCAATCGTTGCCACTTTTTGATTCACATCTGTCAATAGTTCATTACTTTTAACAAGCAAGCCTTCCACTTGGCGACTCAATACATTCACATCGCTAGTCACGACTTTGATTGTTGTATTTGTTTCATCAATTGTATCTTCAATTTTTGAAACAACTTGAGAAACTTTATATAACACAAGTACTAAAAAGATGACTAAAACAACAAATGCTACCGCTGCAATTAAGGCAGCAATTTCCCCACCTGACATATCATTACTCCCCTCTGAAATTTTATTTATAATCTTAGGATAACACCAACTTATATTTTTCACAACTCATAAAGCTAAGAATGACAATTTATTTTATAAAATTCTCATGCCCTTTTCTTTAAGAAAATAAGCGTAAAATTTCCTTCTAACGAATTGAAATTTTACGCTTATTTTTATTTATTTTTCTTTTGGTTGCTCTTTTTTCGCTAATTGAGCACCTAAATTAATAATGTATTCTCGTAAATTATCTTTTACTTCTGGATGAGTCAAACCATATTCAATGCTTGTTTTCATAAACCCAAATTTATCGCCAACGTCGTAACGTTCTCCTTTAAACTCACGAGCAAAAACGCGTTGTGTTTTATTTAAAGTGTCAATCGCATCTGTTAACTGAATTTCGTTACCAGCTCCTGGTTTTTGATTTTCAAGTACATCAAAAATTTCAGGGGTTAATAAATAACGGCCGATAATCGCTAAATCACTTGGTGCTTCCTCGGGTTTTGGTTTTTCAACAAAATTCTCGACATTGTATAGTCCTTTTTCGATTTCTTTTTCTGGGTTGATAATACCATATTTTGAAGTATCTTCATGGGGTACTTTCATTACCGCAATTGTCGAAGCATGTGTTTGTTCGTAATCATCCATTAATTGTTTCGTTAATGGCACTTTATCTTCCATTAAATCGTCGCCTAACATCACGACAAAAGGTTCATTGCCAACAAATGCTTTCGCTTGTAAAACAGCGTGTCCTAAGCCTTTCGGATGGGATTGACGAATAAAATGTAAATTAACATCCGTTGTTTCTTCGACTAATTTCAATAAATCGGTTTTATTTTTTTCTTTTAAATTATTTTCTAGTTCAACATTTGAATCGAAATGATCTTCAATCGGACGTTTGGCTTTGCCTGTCACAATTAAAATATCTTCGATTCCTGAAGCTAGTGCTTCTTCTACAATAAATTGAATCGTTGGTTTATCAACAATCGGTAACATTTCTTTTGCCATCGCTTTGGTAGCCGGCAAGAAACGTGTTCCTAACCCAGCTGCTGGAATAACTGCCTTTTTAACTTTCATCTTTTTTCCTCCTAAAAATCAAGTGTAAATTCGTTTTCGGTTTTGCCATCGCGCAACATGATTTCTTTTGCTGCTTGTTGTACATCTTCGTCATTGTACAAGACATTGTAGATTGTTTCTGTGATTGGCATTTCGACTTCTAGTTGTTGTGCCAATTCATAGGCTGCTTTAGTTGTTGAAACACCTTCCACAATCATGCCCATGTTTTCTAAGACTTCATCTAACTTATGACCTTTTCCTAATAAATTACCCGCACGCCAATTTCGAGAATGGACACTTGTACAAGTAACAATTAAATCCCCAACACCACTTAAACCAATAAATGTTAATGGGTTTGCTCCCATCGCAACCCCTAAACGACTAATTTCTGCTAAA
Organism: Enterococcus sp. AZ129; assembly: GCF_051714505.1. NCBI lineage: Bacteria > Bacillati > Bacillota > Bacilli > Lactobacillales > Enterococcaceae > Enterococcus > Enterococcus sp. AZ129. The sequence goes on from NZ_JBIORY010000001.1 coordinate 1,592,307, forward strand.
CCACGAGTCATAATTGCCGCTTTGGCATTATCACCAAAGCCTAAGCCATGAATCGCTCCGGCGCCCAAAGCAATAATATTTTTTAAGGCCGCCCCTGTTTCTACACCAATCACATCATCATTCGTATAAATTCTAAAGTAATCATTCATAAACAACTCTTGCACATACACAGCGTCTGCTAAATTTTCGCTTGCTGCTGTAATGGTTGTAATGTCATGAACAGCGACTTCTTCTGCATGGCTTGGACCAGATAAAACCACAATCCCTTGCCGTTTTTCTGCTGGAATCTCTTCCGCTATCACTTCTGAAATCCGCTTATGTGTACCTTGTTCGAGCCCTTTACTTGCATGAATAATAATTGGTTTTGTTTTTAATTGTTGGGCCACTTCTTGTGCTACTGAACGAATGGCTTTAGTTGGTACCACAAACAGTACCGCATCCACATCTACTAAAGCAGTGGCTAAATCAGTGGTTGCCTGAATTGAAGTAGGTAAGATTAATTCTGGTAAATAATGTTTGTTGGTGTGTTTTGTATTTATTTCATCGATTTGCTCTGGTTTATTTCCCCAAATACAGACCTCGTGTCCATTTTCGGCTAATACTTGAGCTAAAGCTGTCCCCCAGGAACCTGGTCCTAAAACAGCGACTTTTTGTTTCATCGGTGAAACTCTCCTTTCGCTAAACAACGTTACTTCTCTAGTTTACCATATTCTTCGATCAAGTTGGATTAAGAAGTTGTTATTTTTTTCTTTTGTTTCTCCCGATTGTAAAACTTCAAATTGGGATTCCTTCTACGAACAATCACAATAACAATTGCTGCCACGAACATCACTAAAGACAACAATTGTGAGACACGAATATTACTAAACGCATACAAACTGTCCATCCGTAAGCCTTCGATGAAGAAACGGCCGAAAGAATACCATATTATATAACCTAAAAAGACTTCGCCTTCTTTTAAAAAGTGTGGCTTTTTGCGTAATAACACTAAAACGATAAAGCCTAAAACATTCCAGACAGATTCATATAAAAATGTTGGTTGATGATACGTTCCGTTGATATTCATGTTATCAATGATAAACGTTGGTAAATGGAGATTTTCTAAAAATTGTCTGGTGGTCGCTGGCCCATAGGCTTCATGATTCATAAAATTGCCCCAGCGACCAATTGCTTGCGCTAAAATCACACTTGGTGCGGCAATATCTAAAAAAGTCCATGTAGAAATGAAACGATGACGCGTAAAGAAAAACAGCGCCAGTCCCCCACCAATAAGACCACCATAAATCGCTAAGCCACCATTTCGAGTAAAAAAAATTTCAATCGGATTGTCTACATAATCTTGCCATTGAAAAGCGACGTAATACAAGCGCGCGCCAACAATTGCTGCAGGTAATCCCCAGAGCATAAAGTCAAAGACATCATCTTCTTTTAAACCAACACGAACGGCTTCACGACTACTTAGCCAAACAGCTAAAGCAATCCCTGAAACAATAATAATTGCATACCAATAGACGGGAATACCGAAAAGGCGAAATGCAATTGAATTTACTTGGGCTAACATCATCACATCTTCTCCTTCTATTCTCCTGAATTTTCTTCAATCAAACGGGTTAAGCGCTCTTCAAACGTTTTTGTTGCATCATAGCCCATTGTTTTCGCGCGGAAGTTCATTGCTGCCACTTCGATAATAATGGCCACATTTCGGCCGGTCTTAACAGGAATACGAATCTGAGGGACATCAACGTTAGCTATTTCAACCATTGCATCATCACTACCGAGGCGATCATATTTCTTGTCTTTTTCCCACGCCTCTAAATAAACGACCAATTGAACTTGCATAAAGCCACGGACCGCACTAGCTCCAAACAGGTTCATGACGTCAATAATTCCAATACCACGAATTTCAATTAAATGCTGCAAAATTTTTGGTGGCTCTCCAACCACGGTTAATTCATCTTGCTGATAAACATCGACACGATCGTCTGCGATTAGCCGATGTCCACGTTTAATAAGCTCTAAAGCTGTTTCACTTTTACCAATACCGCTATCTCCTTGAATCAAAACACCAAGTCCATAAACATCAACTAAAACCCCATGGACACTTGTCCGAACAGCTAAACGGCCATCTAAATAACTGGATAGTTCCCCTAGTAAACGGGAAGTTGAAATCGGTGAACGTAATACAGAAACCCCATTTTCTTTTGCTGCTGTAATTAATTCTTCGGGGATTTCTAGTCCTCTGGATACTATAAAGGCTGGAGTATCTTTCGCACATAAACGGCGCATCACTAATAAACGCTCTTCAGGCATCATTCGTTCTGCAAAGGTAATTTCTTTGCTCCCAAATAATTGTAAACGGTCATGGGAATAATAATTAAAGTACCCAGTTAATTCTAAACCTGGCCGGGAAATTTCACCAGTTTTAATTGTTCTATTTAAGCTTTCTTCATCTCCGTATACTACTTCTAAAGAAAGATTTTCTACCAGTTGATAAATCTTTACCACTTCTGTCATATCGAATGTCAGTCCTTTCTGCTACTTGTTATATTTTATCATTTAAAAATACAAGTTTCTAGCTATTCACTAGATAATTCCTAGAATTATCATATTTCAAAAAAATGAAACTATTTTTCTTTGAAATTATCTATGCTATTTCTGTCACTTGACTATTTCAGAAAACTTTGTATACTTGAAGCCGATCCTTTTAAGAAAAGAGGAAACTTATGAAAGAATATTTAAAGGAAAAAGCCCGTCAATTACCGTTAACACCGGGTGTTTATTTAATGAAAGACGCAACCGACACAATTATTTATGTGGGTAAAGCCAAAAAATTAAAAAATCGCGTGTCGAGCTATTTTATTAATAGTCATCAACATTCTCGAAAGACGATGCGTTTAGTCAAACAAATTATAGACTTCGATGTTCTCCATACTGACACAGAATTGGATGCGCTCCTTCTAGAATGTCAACTGATTCAACAGTATCGGCCGCGCTACAATCGCCAAATGAATGCTTATGAACAATATTCTTATGTATCGGTAGCCGTTAATGAGCGGCAATTAGAGATTAAACTCTTAAATATTCCCACTAAAGAGAACTGTTTTGGTCCTTATTCGATTCGCCGAAAATTAAACCGTTTAAAAATAATTTTGGATAGTATCTACGATCTCGTCCCAACCAACTATTGGCATCAAACCTTTCAAAAAGAGAGTGCCATTCCGACCGAACTATTTCAACAAGAATTGTTCGACTTTTTCCATAATCAAGGACGAGAACCAATCAAACGAATTGCTCAACAAATGCAAGAAGCTGCTGAAAAACAAGCCTTCGAAAAAGCGGCAAAACTCAAAGAAGATTGGCTCTTTCTGACGCGCTTTGCAAACCAAAATCAACGAATTAGTCAAGCTAACCAACGAGATTGGCAACTGATGTGGTTACCTTGTCAGAAAAAAATCAAATACTATTTAATTTACCAAGGCTTGGTGGTAGCAACACGTGTTGTTACTAAACAAACGTTTCAAAAATATCCACCGCTTGAACTAGCAAAAAAAATCATGCCCAAAAAACCACCGAAAACAATTGAGCATTACTCGAAGCAACAAGTTGATTTTTTAAACATTTTATATGGCTATATCAGCCGCCATCCAGAATGTCACCTAGAAAATTTAACCATCGAAAAAGCCTGAAGAACGCATTTTATGCTACGTTCTTCAGGCTTTTTTATTCATATTTAGATAAATTGTGATCCGTAACGATCGTATTGACAATTGACATAATTACAGCCATTAGCACCGCTGCCCAAAAACTTGAGAAGCCAAAGTTCATTTCCCCCACAAAAAACGAGGTCATTTGTAAAATCGCTGCATTGACGACAAAGCTAAATAGACCAAACGTTAATAAAGTAAATGGGAGCGACAAGATTGTTAAGACTGGTTTCACCAACATATTTAGGATTGAGAGAACAAAGGCGGCAATAATTGCAGGCATTATGCCTCTCACATGAATCATGCCAGGAAAAACAACTGATAAAGAAATGAATGTCAGTGTATTAACAACCAATCGCTGAAAATATGTCATTAAAAGTCACTCCATTCGTCATCATCAATTTTTTCCGCTTCTTTACGTTGCTTTTTATTGGCAGCATAAGGATTTTCATTGCGAACATTTCTATTATAAGGATTTTGATGGCCGTAGCCGCGATCGCTTCCTGTTCTTCCAGAAGGGATCAAGACTGCTAAGGCAATGTATAAGAGAATGCCTGGAAATCCTGCTGAGAAAAAGCTGAGCAAGACATAAACGACACGAATAATTGTTGGGTCAATTCCTAGCCAATCAGCAATCCCAGCTAAGCTTCCTGTTAAAACCACGTTATTCGGAGATTTTGTTAGTTTTCTTTTCATATGTTTTCACCTCGTCTACTAAATTTTACACTAGAAAGGCTGATTCGTCAGCCCATCTAGCTTAAAATTATTAATTATTTATCCGTATCTTTTAGGAAAATACTTCCCGTTGTTGTAGAAGCATTAATTTGAGCCATTGATTCTTCCAGTACACGTCTAAAATGTAATTGTTGATTGCCGCGATCTTTCTTTTCACGAACAACTTCAATATCTGTTAAACGGCTGTTAATACTACCTAAATTAGTTTTCACTTGCCCTTCAACACCTAAGTCATTTGGCAAGGCCAATTTGATATTCCCATTTGCAGAGCTTGCTTCAACACGGCGAAGCGTTTTTTCTTTAGCTGTAATGCGGATATCTCCATTAATCAGAGAAACACTTAGACTTTCTGGTGCCGCGGAAATAGACACATCACCATTGACTGTTTCAATAATGTTATCTAAAATCGTTCCTTCTAGGACTTTAATTTCACCATTCACGCCTTCAATTTCTAACATAGTTGCATCAATTTTTTTAAACGTAATCGTCCCATTCGTTGATTTTGTGTAAACATCTTTCGCTGTTAACTCTTCTACTAAGACATTTCCGTTTAATAATTTAACAGATACATGATCGTAAGTGCGTTTTGGTAAATAGAACGTTAAATCTGCTTTCACCCGTTTGTTTGGCACTTGGAAAGAAATCGTTTCATCATCCACATCAATGTCACTTCGTTCTAAGAAAGCTTCCATTGGTGAATCTCCTGCCATTTTACCATATAATTTGATTTTTGCTTCGACTTTCACATCTTCTTGATCCCAAGTTTTGAAAACCACGGTACCATTTGCTACCTTGACATCAATTAAACTTGCTTGTGGATTTGGATAATTAAACTCATGTTCAAACTTAGTTGTTGCCACACCAGGAACTTTCATTTTAATGTCTTTCCATTCCACATTATCATTCATGGTGTCACTGAAAGAATTAAATGTTTTTTTCAAGAATTCTCCCACTTGGCCGCCAACTTCGGCAACTTTGCCGCCGACTTGGTTAAAGGTATCTGTGGCTTGATCTTTCCACTCTTCAGAGAATTGAGAAGAAACTTTTTCTTTTGTATCATTCCATTGACCTTTCCATTGTTCTTTGCGAATGTTTTTTAGTTCTTCTTCCAGTGCTGTTTTTTCAGTACTTTGAGTCGCTAATTTTTCTTCTAATTGTGCAAGTAAAACGTGCAAGTCTTTTCGTTGAACTTGTTCATCTTCTGTTAATGCATCTAATTCTTCTTTTGTATCTAATGTTCCAATTTCTTCTGCGACTTCTTTAATTTCTTCTTTGATGCCGGCAATTTCTGCGTTGACTTCGTCCAATTCAGCCGAAGCACGATTGGCTTTTGTTGCTAACTCATCAAGAATTCTTTCTAAGTTTTCACGATCTTTTTCTGCACTGTCCTGTGTGTTTTCTTCAAACGAATCAACAGTAGGTCCTTCTGATTCGCCTTTTTCTAATGCATCCATTAAATCTGCGACTTGATCTTCTTTATTTGTTGTTCCAATATTTTGTGTATCAACTTTTTCAGCAGCTTTTTCGATTTGTTTTTCATCTTTTTCAGTTGCCATATTTTCTAATAAAATTAACGCTTCTTCTGACGTTAGAATACCTTTTTTCACTAATTCTAATACGCGTTCTCTTTCTTTCATGGATATTGCCTCCTTAGCAAATTTTTCACTCAATAGTGTTTTCCTTACATGCATTATTATGCCTTGTTTTTGATCATTTGTCATAGGACTTAAGAACGATTTCTTCTCATTAGTAAGGACTAGTTTTATAAAATCAGCTCATTTTACGCTAAAAAAACTAGGAATTGGTCTAAAAAAGGCCGTCTCCTAGTTTTTTTATTTGTTTTTCTTAAAATTGTTCGTCACGATTACTATTCAATTCGGTAATTTTACCAGTTGCCAAGTAAACAATCCACTCACAAATATTTGTGACATAGTCGCCAATTCTTTCCAAGTATTGTGCCACATGTAGATAATCAGTTCCGCTAATGACCGTTTCTGGATTAGCTTTCATTGCTTCTACGGCATGTTTGTAAATACTATCGAAATATTCATTAGTACGATCATCCATTTGTGCAATCATTCGTGCATCTTTTTGATCCGTTTTAACATAGGCGATTAAAACATTATCCACCATTTTTTTCACATAATCAGACATATCTGAAATTTCTTTTTCGATTTCAGGAATACGTGTTTCTCCTTTTAAGCGAATCGTTGATTTAGCAATTGAAACGGCATGGTCCGCCATTCTTTCTAAATCCGAACTAGCTTTCATAACAGTAATAATCATACGTAAGTCCGTTGTCACTGGTTGTTGTAACGCAATCATTTCAAAACTCTTTTTCTCAAGTTTGACTTCCATATCATTAATTTCAATATCGCGATCAATCACTTCTTGAGCCAATTTTTTATCATGATTAATATATGCCTTAACAGATTTATGGACGGCACTACTAACCATCATACCCATTTCATAAAATTGATTGTGCAGATTCAATAGTTCTTCTTCAAATTGTGTCCGTAACATTCTTTTTCCCCCTTTTAACCAAATTTACCAGAAATGTAATCTTCTGTTTGTTTTTCTTTTGGATTTAAAAATACTTTTTTCGTGTCATTAAATTCAATTAAATCACCTTGTAAAAAGAAGGCCGTTTTATCAGAGATCCGTGATGCTTGTGACATATTATGTGTCACCATAATCATGGTATATTTCTCTTTTAATGTTAACAGCATGTTTTCAATTTTACCACTAGAAACTGGGTCCAAGGCGCTAGTTGGTTCATCTAATAAAATAATATCCGGTTCCACAGCTAAAACACGAGCGATACAAACCCGCTGTTGTTGTCCACCAGAAAGTGAAAGTGCACTTTTGTGAAGTTTATCTTTGACATCCTCCCAAACGGCAGCTGCTTTCAAACTGGTTTCAACTGCTTCATCTAAGACTTGCTTGTCTTTGACTCCTTTTAGGCGCAAGCCATAAATCACATTTTCATAAACTGAAAATGGAAATGGATTAGGTTGTTGGAAAACCATCCCAATTTCTTTACGTAATTCAACGTTATCTGTTTTCGGTCCATAAATATCTTTTCCTTTATAGACAACACTTCCAGTAATAGTTACGTCTGGGATTAAATCATTCATACGATTCAAGCAACGTAAATACGTTGACTTCCCGCAACCAGAAGGACCAATCATGGCAGTTAATTCTCCTTGATTAAAAGTTAAATCAATGCCTTTCAATGCTTCTTTTTTCCCGTAATATAAATGTAAATCTTTTGATGAAATAATTTCTTTGCCCATCTTGCTCCTCCTAACCAAAATGTCCTGAAACGTAGTCTTCCGTTGCTTGAATTTTTGGTCGTGTAAAGATTTTTCTTGTATGGTCGTATTCAATGACTTTACCCATATAGAAGAAAGCTGTATAGTCACTAATCCGCGCCGCTTGTTGCATGTTATGTGTCACAATGATGATCGTGTAATCATCTTTTAAATTCACTAACGTTTCTTCAACCGTTCCTGTTGAAATCGGATCTAACGCGCTTGCCGGTTCATCTAACAACAGAATATCTGGTTTCATCGCAATTGCCCGAGCGATACACAAACGTTGTTGTTGCCCACCAGACAGAGCTAAGGCGCTTTTGTTTAAGTTATCTTTCACTTGATCCCAAAGTGCGGCTTGCTTCAAACTTGTTTCAACGATTTCATCTAATTTTTTCTTATCCTTTTCACCATGCTGTTTCAATGCGAATGTGATATTTTCATAGATAGATTTACTAAATGGATTGGGCCGCTGAAAAACCATGCCAATGCGTTTTCTCATTTCGTAGACGTCAACTTCTTTCGTATTGACATCGACATCTTTATACATGATTTTTCCAGTAACACGTGAATTGGCAATGCCATCGTTCATACGATTTAGCGAACGTAAATACGTGGATTTACCGCAACCAGAAGGTCCAATTAAGGCGGTTATTTTGTTCTTTTCAAATTGTAAATCAACACCTTTGATAGCTTCATTGTCCCCGTAAAAGACATGTAAGTCTTCCGTGTGTAACGCAATCGGGTCTTTTTGGCTATCTAGTTGAAGTAAATGGGTATCATTTAAATTGTATTCTTTCATGCTAATTCCCCTAACATTAAGCTGATGTCATTCTCTTATAAAGACGGTTGCCGATAAAACGAGCGCCGAAATTGAAAAGTAAAACTACTAAAATTAACACAGCGGAGGCACCTGCTGAGACCGCAGCGCCATCTGGCATCGTTCCTTCGGTATTAATTTTCCAAATATGCACAGCCAACGTTTCCGCTTGACGGAAAATGCTAATTGGACTTGAAACGCTCAATGGATTCCAATTACTGAAATCTAAGGCAGGTGCGCTTTGTCCTGCTGTATAAATTAGCGCAGCGGCTTCACCGAAAATCCGACCAGAACTCAAAATAACACCTGTCAAAATTCCTGGTAACGCTTCTGGCAAAATAACTTTTTTAACTGTTTCCCAACGTGAAAGACCTAAGGCTAACCCCGCTTCACGCTGTGTATAATGAATGGCTTTCAAAGATTCCTCAACATTTCTAGTCAATAATGGTAAGTTAAAAAATGTTAATGCTAACGCACCTGATAAGATTGAAAAACCATATCCGATTTGTACAACGAAAATCAAGAAGCCGAACAGCCCGACAACAACGGAAGGCAATGAACTCAAAATTTCAATCGAGGTACGAATTAAATCAGTTAACCAATTCTTTTTCGCATATTCCGATAAGTAAATTCCAGCACCCAATGAAATTGGAATACTAATAATCATTGTAATCAATAGTAAATATAGTGAGTTAAACAGCTGAATACCAATCCCACCACCAACTTGATAGGCTCTAGATGGTTGTGTTAAAAATTCCCACGAAATATGCGGAATTCCTCTAGCTAAAATGTAAATCAGTAAGGCCGCCAAAATTAAAACAATGACGCCAGATACGGCATATAAGATACCTGTTGCGATTTTATCTGCTTTTTTTGCATTCATTATTTTAAGGCTCCTCTCTTACCGATAATTCGGATAACAATGTTGAATAGTAAAGACATCAACAATAGAATCAAGGCTAAAGACCAAAGAACGTTGTTTTCAACTGTTCCCATAATTGTATTCCCAATCCCCATTGTCAAAATACTTGTTAGTGTCGAAGCTGGTGTTGTCAAACTAGTTGGCATCACAGCTGCATTTCCGATTACCATTTGGATTGCTAAGGCTTCACCAAACGCACGAGCCATACCAAAGACCACCGCAGTTAAAATACCAGGCACAGCTGCCCGCAAGACAACTTTATAAATCGTTTGCCAACGCGTAGCACCAAGCGCCAACGACGCTTCACGATAATGTCGAGGCACAGCTTTTAATGCATCTACGGTCATCGTAGTAACCGTTGGTAAAATCATGACAAATAGCACAAACGTACCAGCTAAAATACCGAAGCCAGTTCCGCCAAAGATTGAACGGACAAAAGGAACAATGACAGATAAACCAATAAATCCATAAACAACAGAGGGAATCCCTACAAGTAATTCAATAACTGGTTGTAAAAATTTCGCTCCTTTTTTAGGTGAAATTTCTGTCATAAAAACAGCCGCTCCAATCGCAAATGGCGTCGCAACAATCGCTGACAAAAACGTTACAATAAAGGAACCCGCAATCATTGGTAAAGCCCCAACCATGGGTTTACCGTCTGCGCCGATATCACTTGGGTTCCAGTTTGTTCCAAATAAGAAATCAAACACATTAATCTTATCTTTAAAGAATGTAGCAAGTCCTTTACTTGCAACAAAATAGAAAATTGAAACAACCACTGCTACAATTAAGGCAATACATAGGAAACTAATAAATTTCCCTCGTTGCTCCATCTTGGCTCTTTTCGATTTTGTTAATAATTTTTTCTGTACATCTTCCAAGAATATTTCCTCCTCAAACAATCCAACTTTTACAGATAAAAATAGTGTACCTTTTTTACATCAATTTGTTTTTAATAACATGTAAATTTTATGTTAAGTTTGTAAATTTTGTGTTAAGAGAATTATTTAATGACATTTCCTTGCCAATCCCGTTCAATTTCCATTTTCGAAACAGGAATATACCCTAATTGACCAATCACACGTTCTTGGATATCATCTGACAACATAAAGTCTAAAAACTCTTTGGTTAAATCACTTGGATTTTTACGAGTGTACATGTGTTCATAAGACCAAATAATCCATTTATTGTTCATTACATTTTCATCTGTTGGCTGAACACCATCAATACTTAACGTAGCTACTTCATCAGTAACATATGAAAATGCGGTATAACTAATCGCCCCTGGTGTATCAGAAACAATGGAACGAACCATGCCGCTGGAATCTTGTTCTTGCGCACGAATGGCTGTTTTATCTCCCAAGACCCATTTTTCAAAAGTCGCACGCGTACCACTACCGGCCGCTCTGTTCAAAATAACAATTTTTTGGTCTTTCCCGCCAAGTTCTTTCCAGTTTGTTACTTCACCTAAAAAGATTTTCTTTAAATTTTCCATTGAGATATCTTTGACACCGACATTTTTGTTAACGATTGGTGTAATCCCAACAACAGCAACTTTATGATCAATTAAGTCTTCCGCTTTGATGCCCTTTTTCTCTTCTGCAAATAAATCAGAATTACCAATGTCTACCGCGCCAGATTGGACTTGACTCAGACCTGTTCCGCTTCCGCCACCTTGGACATTAATAAATCTTCCCGGATTTTGGCTTTGATATTCCTCACTCGCTGTCTCTACTAATGGTTGTAAAGCTGATGAGCCTACTGCTGTGATGGATTCACCACGATCAATCCATTTTGCACATCCTGTCAAAGTAAGTATACTTGCCAAACCAATAAATAATAGCAATCTTTTTTTCATCGATTCATTATTCCTCCAATTAATTTCAATCCATTCTATTTTACCATTATATGTAGGACTTGAAAATTATAAGTTATCAATTTGTTGGTACAACTGAGAAAACTCTTAAATTAAATAACAAGTATTTTAAAACTAAACGAAAAAAAGCTCTCCAAAATGGAGAGTTTTTTTTCGTTTAAATTTTCAAGAAACGACGCATTGAAATAACTGAACCTAGTGATCCAATAATCATTCCTGTTGCAATCATTAATAGATTAACTTTCCAGATAAAATCTTCTGGACGAATTAATGAATAATTCGAACGCAATAACTGCGGGTTAAACATGTTATAAACTTGATGGTAGCCTAACGTCATAATGATGACTGGCACGATTGCGCCAATCAACCCAATCCAAGCACCTTCTAAGAAGAACGGCCAACGAATGAAACTGTTTTTCGCTCCTACAAGACGCATAATTTGGATTTCTTTTTGACGAGATAAAATCGTAATCCGAATGGTGTTGGAAATTAAGAACACTGCAACGAATAAAAGTAATGCAGCAGCTGCTAAGCCCCAAGTTCGAACGGTTTGAGCGATTTTAAAGATTTTGTCTGAGTTTACACCACCGTAATCGGCTTTAAAAACACTTGGGAATTTAGCTGCTTGTTTCGCAATATCTTTCGTGTCTTCTGGTGTTTTTGCACGGACATAATACACGTCGTATAATGGGTTACTGTCGCCTTCGAAAAGATTCCAGGCATCCCCCATTTGTTCTTGGATTTTTTTCAATTGTTGATCTTTGTTTGAATAAGAAATATCTTCAACATTGTCTAATCCTTTAAGTTGTTTTTCTAATGTTTTCATTTCATTTTGTTTTGTACCAATATCGACAAAAACTGACACTGTCACGTTTTTTTCGACATCATCAGCAAGTTTCGTTGCATTAAAAATAACGCCCATAAAAATACCAACTAAAACTAATGTAATTGTAACCGCACTTGCTGAGGCAACAGTCATCCAACCGTTCCGTTTTAAACTTTTGATACTTTCAAATAAATGAGAAAAGAATGTTCTAATCATCGTAGCCGTATTCTCCTTCCACTTGGTCACGGATAATGCGACCATTTTCAATGGCAATAACACGGTGACGAATCGTATTTACAATTGTACTATTATGCGTTGCCATCACGACTGTTGTTCCTTGTGCGTTAATCCGGTCCAACAATTTCATGATTTCCCATGAATTCTCTGGATCTAAGTTCCCAGTTGGTTCATCGGCAATTAAAACTTTCGGTGTATTTACGATTGCTCGTGCAATGGATACCCGTTGCTGTTCCCCACCAGAAAGTTCGCTTGGAAAAACACGTACCTTATGTTTTAGACCGACTAAATCTAAAACTTCCATCACGCGTTTTTTGATTTCGCGAGGACGCCGTCCGATAACTTGCATCGCATAGGCCACGTTCTCATACACAGTTTTCTTTGGTAATAGTTTATAGTCTTGGAAAACGATGCCGATTTCACGACGTAAATAAGGAACTTCTTTATTTTTTATTTTCATTAAATCATGACCTGCAACTGTCAAATTACCTTTTGTTGCTTTTTCTTCACGATACATTAATCTAATAAAGGTTGATTTCCCTGCACCTGAGGGACCAACCACATAGACGAACTCGCCTTGGTCAATCTCTACTGAAATATTTCGAATCGCTGTTGTACCATTCGAATATTTCTTCATTACATCTTTCATTTCAATCATGGCGTTCTCTCCATCTCTTTTTTCTTCAATCCTACTCATTATAACATGTCAATATTGCAAACTTCTTGCATTAAGTTACATTTTTATTTCAATTTAATGAAGAGCTTAACTTAAGCGCTGTTTTAAGTAGGCATCAATGAAACCATCAAGGTCTCCATCCATCACAGCTTGTACATTGCCGGTTTCGTAATTTGTCCGATGGTCTTTGACCATTGAATACGGATGGAACACGTAAGAACGGATTTGTGAGCCCCAGCCAATTTCCATTTGTTCACCACGTAAACTTGCTGCTTCTTGGGCTTTCTTTTCCATTTCCAATTGATATAATTTGGCTTTTAACATACTCATTGCTTGCTCACGGTTTTTTAATTGAGAACGTTGTGCTTGGCTTGCGACAACGGTACCTGTTGGAATATGTGTGATTCGAACAGCCGATTCTGTTTTATTAATATGCTGACCACCAGCACCACTTGCTCGATAGGTATCAATTTTTAAGTCATCTGGATTGATCGCAATTTCTATTGTGTCGTCTAATTCAGGCATTACATCAACTGAACAAAACGAAGTATGACGGCGTTTAGCGGAATCAAAGGGCGAAATCCGCACAAGACGATGGACACCTTTTTCAGATTTTAGGTAACCATAAGCATTGTAACCTTTGATTAATAAGGTGACACTTTTAATCCCTGCTTCATCTCCAGCTTGGTAATCCAACGTTTCAACTTGGAAACCGTGACTTTCTGCCCAACGTGTATACATTCGTAAAAGCATACTTCCCCAATCTTGTGATTCAGTACCACCGGCACCAGGGTGTAATTCAATTAGGGCGTTATTATGATCATATGGCTCATTTAGTAGTAAGGATAGCTCATACGTTGTTAAACGTTCTTGCAAGAGATGAATTCTTTCTTCCAATTCTTCTTGAATCTCTGCATCATATTCTTCTTGTTGTAATTCAAACATCACCGTTAATTCGTCAAGTTCCTCAGAGAGCTGATGAAATTGTTGATATTTTTCTTTCAAACTATTGGTTTCGTTAATTAGCTTTTGAGCCGTTTCTGTGTTGTCCCAAAAACCAGGTTCTCCCATCCGATTTTCCGCCTCGGCAATGTCTTCTTCTAACTGGTCTAAGTCAAAGAGACCTCCTGAAGCTAGTAATTTTTTGTGTCATTTCGTCTAATAATGTACGAATTTCTGGGTTTTCCAAAATGATTCCTTCTTTCTCTTTATTGTAAAAAGAGCAAAGGCGGGACAAATTGCCCCACCCTGCGTTTTTTCTTTAATTAAGCGTTTCTTCCATGACAATTTTTGAATTTTTTGCCACTTCCGCATGGGCATAAATCATTACGGCCCACTTTTTTATCTACACGCACAGGTTGACGCTTCGCACTTGTGTTGCTTTGTGCAGCTGCATCTTGTTCTGTTTCTGGATGTTCCGCTTGTCCTTGAGCTACTTGCTCACGTTGGACATTTTGGCGAATTTCCGATTTCATGAATAAACGTGTTACTTCATATTCGATTGAACCCACCATATTGTTATACATAGAATAACCTTCTGTTTGATATTCTACTAATGGGTTGTTTTGACCGTACGCACGTAAGCCGACAGATTGGCGTAATTGATCCATTGCATCAATGTGATCTGTCCATTTAGTATCGACAACACGCAAGATGACTACTTTTTCGAATTCTAGCAATTGTTCTTGACCATTCAATTGTTGAGATTTTTCTTCAAATACTTCTTGCGCACGTGCCACTAAATAGTCTTTGATCTCTTCAGCCGATTTATTTTCTAAGTCTTTTTTAGAAATCGTATCTTCATGGACAAGTGTTGAGGCTGCAAAATCGACAATCCCATCTAAATTCCATTCTTCTTTTTCTAATTGTGTATGGCTATCCACCACTCGGCCAATCGTCCGTTTTACCATGCCCATCAATACATCAGACAAGTCATTTTCTTCCATAATTACTTCTTGTCGTTGCGCATAAATAACTTCACGTTGCTCGCGCATCACGTCATCGTATTGTAAGACATTTTTACGTGTGTCATAGTTATTTCCTTCCACACGTTTTTGAGCAGACTCTACTTGGCGAGTAAACATTTTACTTTGAATAACTGCATCTTCTTCTTGCACATTCATTCGTTCTAAGAATGTTTTAATTCGTTCTGAACCAAAGCGTTTCATTAAGTCATCTTCTAAAGATAAATAAAATTGTGAAACCCCTGGATCCCCTTGACGTCCTGCACGTCCACGCAACTGATTATCAATACGACGTGACTCATGACGTTCTGTCCCGATAACCGCTAGACCACCTAGTTCAAGTACACCTAAACCAAGTTTAATATCCGTTCCACGACCAGCCATATTTGTTGCAATTGTAACTGCGCCTTTTTGACCGGCATTCATAATGATTTCGGCTTCTTTAAAGTGATTTTTCGCATTTAATACTTCATGAGGAATTTTAGCTGCGTTTAATTTATCAGAAAGTAATTCTGACGTTTCTACCGCAACAGTCCCCACCAACACTGGTTGTCCTTTGTGGTAACGTTCTTTAATATCTTCCACCACTGCATTAAATTTACTTTCTAAGGTTGGATAAAGTAAATCTGGACGATCGTCACGGATAATTGGACGATTGGTTGGAATTTGAATGACTTGAATATTGTAAATTTCACGGAATTCTTCTTCTTCTGTTTTAGCAGTACCAGTCATCCCGGCTAGTTTTTTGTACATCCGGAAGTAGTTTTGGAACGTAATCGTCGCCATTGTTTTTGTTTCATCTTCAATTTCGACGCCTTCTTTTGCTTCAATCGCTTGATGCAAGCCATCAGAATAACGACGACCATCCATGATACGACCAGTAAATTGGTCAACAATTAAGACTTTATTGTCTTGAACCACGTAATCAATGTCTAATAACATGATATAGTTTGCCCGTAACGCTTGATCTAAATGGTGCGTTAATGCTGTATTTTCAATATCGTAAAGGTTATCCAATCCGAAAGTTTGTTCAGCTTTTTCAATACCTGCTTCTGTTAAACCAATTGTTTTAGACTGAATATCAATTTTGTAATCTTCGTCTTCTTTTAAGCGTTTGACAAAATTATCGGCACGCGTATAGAGTGCTGTCGATTTTTCAGCTTGTCCAGAAATAATTAATGGGGTTCTTGCTTCATCAATTAAGATTGAATCCACTTCATCGACAATTGCATAGTTTAATGGACGTTGAACCATTTGGCTGCGATAAACAACCATGTTATCACGCAAATAGTCAAATCCTAATTCGTTATTTGTACTATAAGTGATATCACAGTTATACGCTTCACGTTTTTCATCAGAAGATTTAGAGTTAATGTTTAAGCCAACGCTTAAGCCTAAGAAATTATATAATTCTCCCATTTCGTTAGAGTCACGGGTTGCTAAGTATTCATTAACTGTAACAACGTGTACTCCTTCGCCAGATAGTGCATTCAAGTATACAGGCATTGTGGCAGTCAAGGTTTTCCCTTCACCTGTTCTCATTTCAGGAATGTTCCCGTCATGAAGCACAATCCCACCCATTAATTGGACACGGTATGGGAATAAACCTAGTACACGTTTAGCAGCTTCACGGACAACCGCAAACGCTTCTGGTAATAGTTCGTCTAAGGTTTCCCCTTTTTGATAACGGGCTTTAAATTCATCTGTTTTTTCACGTAATTGTTCATCGCTTAGTTGTTCCATTGCACTTGCATGTGCATCAATTTTATCGGCGATTTTTTCTAATCGTCTTAATTCTTTTTTATCGTTTTCGATCATTTTTTTCAAAAAATTTGCCATTGGTATCTGTGTTCCTTTCAATTACCTCTTTTTATTTTTGTATCCTTTTTGTACAAGAAGCACAATCTATCCGTTTTATTTTATCATTACTTGACGAGAAAGAAAACCATTTCTCTCTATTTTGCAGACATTTTCCTTTAAAAGAGGAACTTTTAAAGTTATTTTATGTATTTCTTTATTTTTCTTTACTCCGTGCTTTAAAGATGTTTAAAGAGCTGAAATGCACGAAGGCATTTCAGCTCTTATTTTAAGCTTTAGTCTGTTTCAATCAAGCCATATTTGCCATCTTTACGACGGTAAACAATGCTTGTTCCATTTGTTTCAGCATCTTCAAAAATAAAGAAGTTGTGTCCTAACATGTTCATTTGTAAGACAGCTTCTTCACTGTCCATCGGTTTTAATGATAGACGTTTTGTACGAACGATGTCTAATTCTGAAGGTGTTTCTTCTGTTTCTTCACCAACTAAGAAGACAGCGGCTTTTGTATTGTTACGTCCTGTTTCACGAGATTTTCTGTTGATTTTTGTTTTAAATTTACGAATTTGTCGTTCTAATTTATCGACAACCAAATCAATACTTGCGTATAAATCAGGTGACGTTTCTTCAGCTCGTAAAACTAGATAAGGAAGAGGAATAGTAACCTCGACTTTGGCTGTTTTTTCAGTGTACACTTTCAAATTCACGTGAACCGTTGCTTCAGGTGAATCGCTGAAATATCTTTCTAATTTACCGACTTTTTTCTCAACATAGTCTCGAATCGCTTCGGTTACCTCGATATTTTCTCCACGTACATTATATCTAAACATAACAATTACCCCTTTCATCTACCAGTAAAGAAAAGATTAAAGGACCACTCTTTAATTCCCTTCTTCTTAATTTCATTATATCGAATAATCTGGGTTTTGCCAACAAAATAGTCATCAAATTTATGAATTCTTTTCTTTTTACCGCGCGAGAGTAAACGTATTCAAACTTTTAGGATAACAGTCATTGATAACAGCAGCTGCGTGGAAAAGAGTTCGTCCAGTGGTATAGATGTCATCTACCAAAATAATAGAACAATTTTTTAATTTTTTTTGATTTTCTTTTTGGATGGCAAATGGTTGTTGCAACTGCATCCTTTCCTTTCTAGTTTTCTTAGATTGCGGAACATTTTCCTCTTTTCTAATTAAAAAAGGGCTGTACGGAACATCAGCCGCTTCTAGTAAGCCAATTACTTGGTTGAAGCCTCGTTCTTGCATTCGCTTTTCGGATAAGGGCACCGGAATAATATAGTCCGCAGATTGTTGCTGAAAGTAAAAGTTGATTTCCTCGTTAAAACACATTCTTAAGCGATAGTCTCCTTGAAATTTATAGCGTTCCATCCACTCTTGCATTCCTTCATCATAATGAAACAACGCTGCATTATGAAAAGAATACTCGGGATAAAGCAGCTGCCACCTTTGACAATCAAAACAATAGCGCTCTTGGCTGACGCGATTACAGCCAAAACAAGTGCCTATCATTGGCAGTTTCTGGAACTTTGCTTGGCAGTGCTGGCAAAGTGAAGGCCTCGCCCATTTTTTAAAACATAAGAGCATTTTTAATGTTATCTCCAAACGAATGGGGCTTGCGCAATTTTTACAATCCATCTAACATCCCTCGTTTGCTAGCCAAGCGATTCATTTGCTTTATTTGCCGAATTGCCTCTTTCATGTCTCTTGTTTCCCCATCATGTAAAAATAAAACTTCGCCGTAATTGAATTCTTGTCTTCGATCGACTCGACCCGCAATTTGGACAAGTGTTGAAGAAGTGAAGACTCGATGATTGGCACCATAAACAATAACTGAGACTGCATCAAAAGTCACACCACGTTCTAAAATGGTTGTAGTGATCAAAATATCCGTTTTCTGCTGACGCATTGCTTGAACTTTTTCTAGACGAAGCTCATCACTACCATAAACGGCGACAACTTTTTTGTCGGAAAATCGCTCAGATATTAATGCATGCAATTGGTGAATTAATGAAATACTTGGGCAAAATAGTAAAACTGAATTACGCACCAATAAACGTTTCAAATGATATGCAATGATTTTAATATTTTTGCTAGAAAGACGTTGCCACGACTGAACCCAAAATCGGCGTGGCACAGGTAATGGCCTACGATGATATCTTGCTGGCAAAATACTGGCCGCTAACTTCTTTTGCTGTAAAAGCTTCCGCAATTCTTTCGTAGGGGTTGCTGTTAAGTACACCAAACTACTTCTTTTTTTTCGTGCGTTACGCACTCCATAATAAAGATGCTCGTTATTAACAAAAGGAAAAGAGTCGACTTCATCAACGATAAGTAAATCAAATGCTTGATGGAATTTCAATAATTGATGCGTGGTGCAAATCACTAGTTTCGTATAACGATACGGCTCTTGACTGTTTCCATGAAGTAAAGCAATTGCTTCGTGAGGAAAAACCGCTTGGATTCTGGGAAACAGTTCTAAGCAAACATCGACACGCGGCGAAGCCAGCGCAATCCGCCCCCCTTCTTGTAAGGTTTGGTGCAAAACAGCAAATAACATTTCTGTTTTGCCTGCACCTGTAACTGCCCACACTAAGCGATTCTTTCTTGCTTTTGCTGTCTCACAAAGTTCAACCGAGATCGCTTGCTGTCCCTTTGTTAATTGTCCAGACCACTCAAAAAAGACAGTTCTTGGGCTATTGGGCCTTTCTGGTAAATGACAAAATTTTTGACAAGAAGTCACACGGCCTAATTGAATGCACGCATGACAGTAGTATACATTTGTCGCCAGTCTGTTTTCTTTTTTGGATACGACTTCCCCGCACCGCTGACATTGAATTGTTAGGGGTGAACGCTCTAACATTGTTGATAAATAAACCAGTTTTGTCTGTATTGAACGTTCTGTTTCTTCAAGAATTATTTTACGTCCATGCAAGTCTTCCATGTTAACCACCTCAATTATAAAATACGCATTTCTCTAGCTTTTTTGCGAAAAAAAAGACAAGTTGCTTTTTCGAAGATTCTCGAAAAAACAACTTGTTTTTACTCTTTTTTATCTGCTTGTGCTAACAAACCCAAGACTTTTTCGCCGTTCATTAAGCCGTAATCAGACATGCTAATGACATCTGTTGGGATACCTTTTGGTGATAGACGCTTTTCAAAATCACTCTTCATATAACGAACTTGTGGACCTAACAATAACACATCAACTGGATTATTTTCTAAATTTGTTTCTGCTTCCGATGCAGAAGCCGCAAATATATGGGCATCTAAGCCTTGATTAAATGCTGCTTTTTGCATTTTTGTAACAAGTAAACTAGTACTCATTCCAGCGGAGCAAACTAACATAATTGTTTTTTTTGACATTTTAACAGCCCCTTTTACCATTGCCTTTTTCAATTTTCAACATTATCTATTAAAAATATTATAGTGTAAAGTTAATTTTTGTCAATCATTCTTGTTTTTTAAAGCGGATACAATCCTGGTTTAAACGTACCATGCTGACTTCAGCAATTTATTAAATACCACATATTCTTTTTCCAAATTCACTTGAACTACTTGATAACTCGCATTCAACCAACCATAAGCGCCTTTTTCTGGATGCTTATAATCGTTCGCCCACCAATCGACATCTGTCTTAGCAGTTTTTGGTAAACCAGAATGAGGGAATAACAATTCATCAAACTGGGTAAAGGTCAAGGTAACTTGGGAACCGCCATTCGTTTTCAAATAATGAGTAATTGTATCATATTTTTTCTGTCGTGTATGTACCATTTCCAGCGCCTCCCTTTTCTCTATCATACCTTATTATAACGTTTTTTTCCAAAAAATCTCACAAAAAAGATGAGAGAAAAAGTTGCTATTCAGTTGATTCTTTTTTATACTGACTTTATTACGAGAGAAAAGGATGCCCATATGTTAGAAAGCTATATTACAGTCAAACAAGATGGTTTCAGCGAGATTGAAATCAAGAAATCGCGGTTTATCTGTTCTGTAAAGCGCGTAACATCAGAAGAAGAAGCAAAAGCCTTTATCGCCGCAATAAAAAAAGAACATTGGAAAGCCAATCATAATTGTAGTGCTTTTGTGATCGGCGAAAAAAATGACATTCAGCGGAGCAGCGATGACGGCGAACCTAGTGGCACTGCTGGTGTTCCAATGCTGGAAGTCTTAAAGAAAAAAGAGTTAATCAACGTAGTGGCTGTTGTCACTCGTTATTTTGGCGGAATAAAATTAGGCACTGGTGGTTTAATCCGAGCATATAGTCATGCTCTTTCCCACACTTTAGATGAAATTGGTTTAGTCATTGGCAAATTGCAACAAGAACTATTGATTACGATCGCCTATCCTTTATTAGGAAAAGCCCAAGCCTTTTTGGAACATAGTCCCTACACGCTTAAAGAAACTATTTACACAGAGTCTATTCAGTTAATTTGTTTAGTAGATGAACAAGCAACAGAAACATTTATAGCTGAAATGACAGATCTACTTAACGGTCAGTTGACAATTGAAAAAGGCACAACGAGCTATCACGAACTACCATTTAACGAAAAAGGAGCACAATCAAATGACATTTGAAGAAGTATTGCCACAGATTAAAGCAGGAAAAAAAGCCGTACGTAAAGGCTGGAGCGGTTTTGAACTTTTTATTGAATTACGTGATGAAATTGGCACCTCCGAAGGTGAATTTTTACAAGTTACCCCGTATTTTTTAATCAAAACTTCTGATGAAGGCTACAGCATGTTTTCACCAACACCTTGTGATGTCTTAGCAGAAGATTGGGTGATTGTTGAAGCATAATTATACACATAAGGTCTGGCAGATTACGGCGATTGCTCGTTCTTCCAGACCTTAATTTTTAAATGTTTAAAGGAGTTTTTCTTATGCCAAAAGAATTTGAAACAAAACGGGTGCTTGTAACTGGTGCAGCTTCAGGGATTGGCCAAGCACAAGCAATTGCCTTTGCTGAGCAAGGTGCTGAGGTTATTGGCATCGACCTAGACGAAACGGGGTTAAAACAGACAGCCGCACTGGTTAACCCAGATTCTACTAAGCCATTTACTTATTTTGTCGGTGATGTGTCTTCTCCCGCATTTGTGCAAGCCACGATGAAACAAATTGTGAAAGACAACGGCCAAATTGATATTTTATTAAATACGGCAGGTATTTTAGATGATTATCGTCCTTCTCTAGAAACTTCGGAAGCTTTATGGGATCAAATTTTAGCAACCAATTTAAAAAGTGTCTTTTTAGTGACCAATGCTCTATTACCTTATTTCCTCCAACAAAAAAAAGGAGTAATCGTTAATATGGCATCTATCGCTGGCTTAGTAGCTGGGGGCGGCGGCGCAGCGTACACTGCCTCCAAACACGCAATCATCGGGTATACAAAACAACTTTCCTACGATTATGCCAAATTAGGCATTCGAGCAAATGCGATTGCGCCAGGTGCCATCCAAACACCCATGAACGTAGCTGATTTTGCAGGAGAAGGTGAAATGGCTACTTGGGTAGCAAGTGAAACACCTGCGGGCCGTTGGGCACAGCCACAAGAGGTAGCAAAACTTTCATTATTTCTAGCTAGTGATGACGCTGATTATATCCATGGCACAGTTATGACCATTGATGGTGGTTGGACCATGAAATAAAAAGACTTTACAGAGTGTCTGTTCTTCAGTAACATGTAACACAGTGAGGCAACTCACACCATAACACTTCAGTTGGCTTTGCTGCCCTTCCTTTGGTTATGGTTATCACTAAAACACGTCGTTGTTTTATAAAGGAGAATCTTAAATGAATCATTCATCAAATCCACAAACCAGTACGTGGTCAGCTACGGCGTTGGCTAAAATGGCGCTGGTTACCGCTTTGTATGTCGTTGTCACTGTACTTCTCGCTCCGCTTAGTTTTGGTCCGATACAGCTTCGTCTTGCCGAATTATTTAATTATTTAGGCGTTTTTAACAAGCGATATATCTGGTCCATTACGTTAGGGGTTGCGATTGCCAACACCGCTTCGCCTCTTGGTATCATCGATATAGCCATCGGTAGCGCTGGGACGTGCGCAGTCTTATGGATTGCCTATTTTGCGACAAAAAATCAGCAAAATTTATTGATTAAACTGATGCTAACGGCCATTCTTTTTGCTTTGTCCATGTTCACTGTCGCCGGACCCTTAACGTTCTTTTATCAGTTACCTTTTTGGTACACATGGTTGACCGTTGGACTTGGTGAACTTCTTTCAATGACCGTCGGCGGTATCCTGATTTACGTATTAAATAAAAAAATACAGCTTGTAAAACGCATCGAAGAATAAAAAAGCGCTTGGGATTTAAACCCCAAGCGCTTTTTAGCACTATCCTTTAGGTTGAATGAAGTCTGCTTGCCATTTTCCAAGAGATGGATTGTAATCAAAATACCAAAGTTGTGAAAAATATTGTTTTTGGTGCTTGTATCCTGATAAAACACGACCGCTTTGAGTATCTTCCTCATAGTCAATACAAGAAAAATGAAGCATCAGTGAAAAACTGGTTTCACTAATATGATGATAATTCGAAGCTGGCGCTACTTTCACTTTTTTTACATGATTTCTGATGCCCGCTTGTTGATTTTCTTGTAATACTGCAAGATGTTTTTGATAAAGTTTTTCTGTATAGTTATCTTTGACTACAGACAAGTTTTCTTGATCCCACGCTTGTTGTATTTCTAAAAACGTTTGTTGTATTTCTTTTAAGAGTGCCTTTTTTTCTTTTGATGTTCCAGGTAATGCTGCCCACATTTCTTGAAAAGCGCCTTCATCGACTGGTTGATTTCTACGGCGTCTTTGCCAAATCATCGTGCCCCCAAAAAGAACAAAAAACACTGTTGAAATTAAGCCTTCCAGTGGCGTTGTGTTGCTGTTCCCGGTCTCGTTATGATGAACATAACTTCTTGATCCATCACCGCTTGGCGAAAAACCATTCGAGGGATTACCTCCGCTTGGACTTTCTACACGTCCGCCGCCATAGCCACCAGCTACAGCCGCCGCTTGATTAGGCCATAAACAAAAGGCCATGGCACAGCCCACAAAAACCAAAATTAACTTTCTCATTCTCTCACCTTTCGACCCCTTCAAACCAACAAATGAATAAATAGACGCAGAATACTAAACAAAGCGCCAAGATTAACAATGATTAATAATACCTTCAGCCATCTGCCATATGGTTGTACTGATTGATAACTTCGTTGATAAATACTCAAGCCAAACAGGACCGCTGGCCACATAAATATACTAGATCTTGGGCCAAACGAATTACCCTCGCCCAAAAAATTCACATGAATGGGCACATGAGCTGGTAAATCAGGATAAACCACCGCACTTAATAACAGTAAACTGACTGCCAAGACACTTGTAACAATAAACAACCGTTGACTAACTTTTTCAATCTGCTTGTTTCTCATTATCTTAGTTTTCTCCTCTATTTAATGATAGATATACTTTCAGTTTATGCCTCCCTATCTGAATTTGCAATAAAAAAAAGACAAGGAAACATTCGATTAAATGTCCTTGCCTCTGTTTTTAAAAACCTTAAATCAAGCCTTTCACACCTATATCTTTTCGATAGTACATTCCAGGAAATGAGTAATTATCCAATGTTTGATAAACTTTTTTGCGGGCTTCTTCAAGAGTCGAAGCAGTTGCTTCTGCTAAAAAGATTCGTCCGCCAGCCGAAACCAGAGCCTGTTCTGAACGAGTTACCCCTGCATAATAGATGGTTTCACCAGACATTTCGGGCAATGGTAGATTTGTCTTGTATTGATTAGGATAGCCTTCTGCTGCTACAACAACACCAACACTCGCTAACTCATTCCATACAATCGTTGGTTGCTCTTTCGCCAGCAATGAAGAAATTATTTCTGAAAGGGGACTCTCTAAACGTGCCAACACAACTTGTGTTTCTGGATCCCCAAATCGAGCATTAAATTCAATAACCTTGGGGCCAGTTGCTGTTTGGATTAAACCAGCATATAAAATCCCTTGAAACGGACGTTTTTCAGCCACCATTCCTTTAGCAGTCGGTTTCAGGACTTGGCTAATGGCTTGCTGAACCGCTTCTTCTGGGATCTGAGGCACTGGTGTGTAAGCACCCATCCCCCCTGTATTCGGACCAGCATCCCCATCGAAAATCCGCTTATGATCTTGAGCAATCACCATCGGATATACCTTCTCATTAGAAACAAAGGCCATTAAGGAAAATTCTTCTCCTTGCAAAAATTCTTCGATTACGACCGTTTGACCGCTTACTCCAAATTGTTGATCCTCCATCATCGCAACTAGCGCCCGTTTTGCGGCTGCTTTTGTTTCGGCAACTACTACTCCTTTTCCAGCTGCCAAACCATCTGCCTTAATAACAATTGGTACGCCTTGCTGTTCAATATATTCTAAGGCAGGTGCCAAACTTTGAAAGACCCGATATTCTGCCGTTGGAATCTGGTATTTTTGCATAAAATCTTTCGCAAAACTTTTTGAACCTTCAATTATTGCAGCTGCTTTTGTCGGGCCAAAAATCAGTAATCCCGCTGCTTGAAAGGCATCTACAATTCCTTCAATTAATGGCGTTTCCGGTCCGATGAATGTCCAATCAATCTGATTATCCTTCACAAATTGAATTAGTTCCGTTTGCTGCTCTTCACCGATAGGTACAGTCCGAATATTATCACCACTCATACCAGGATTACCTGGTGCACAATAAACAGTCTTGACTTTGTCTTCTTGCTGTAATTTTTTGGCGATTGCATGTTCACGACCACCACGCCCAATCACTAATATATTCATCGGTTTCTCCTTTAAAAATTAATGTTTGAAATGACGAGTCCCAGTAAAAATCATCGCAATACCATAATGATTCGCTAGATCGATTGATGCTTGGTCTTTAATGCTCCCGCCTGGCTGAATAATTGCTTGAATGCCATGTTGTGCAGCATATTCCACGCTATCTGCCATAGGGAAAAAGGCATCACTTGCTAAGACGGCCCCTTGTAATTTTCCAGCTGCTTGGGCTTGATCAACTGCAATTTTTACTGAACCAATTCGATTCATTTGACCAGCGCCAATCCCCACCGTTTGGCTTTTATTGGCTAAAACAATAGCGTTTGATTTTACATGCTTGACTGCTTTCCAAGCAAAGTTCAATGCGTCTCTTTCAGCTGGTGTGGGTTGGCGCTCTGTAACTACTTGCCATGCTTGGTCATTTTCAACAACTGTATCTTGTTCTTGAATTAATAACCCGCCCATAACAGAAACTAATTCCACCGCTTTTTTTTCTTGAGCATGAAAATCTAACGTTAACAAACGAAGATTCTTTTTCTGAGATAACAGTGCCAAAGCTTCTTCCTCAAAACTAGGCGCAATAATTATCTCTAAAAAGATTTGATGCATTTCAGCCGCTGTCGCTTGGTCCACTGGACGATTCAAAACAACAATGCCACCAAAAATTGAAACTGGATCTGCTTCAAATGCCTGACGATAGGCTGCCAAAATCGTTTTTCCTGTTCCAATTCCACATGGGTTCATATGTTTAACAGCGACGACCGTAGGTTCTGTAAACTCGCTAGCAATCCGGAGTGCTGCATCAGCATCTCGAATATTGTTATATGACAGTTCTTTGCCATGAAGTTGTCGAGCGGAAGCAATGGATAATGATACAGGTACAACGGATTGATAAAAGGTGGCTTGTTGATGGCTATTTTCGCCATAACGCAATGTTTGCTTACGTTCATAAGTAAGCGTCTGTTTCTCTGGTTCAGTTTCACCCACTTGCGTCGTTAAATAGTCAGCGATAAGCGCGTCATAAGCAGCGGTATGACGAAAGACTTTTGCTGCTAATCTTTTTCTAGTGGCTAACTGGCTAGTTCCAGTGCTGCTAATTTCACTTAATACCTGTTCATAATCACTAGGATCAACCACTGCTGTTACGTCTTGATAATTTTTTGCCGCTGAACGTAACATGCTAGGACCCCCAATATCAATCATTTCAATTGCTTCTGCTTCAGAGATTGCTGGTTTTAAAATTGTTTCTTTAAATGGATAAAGATTCACTACTACAAGGTCAATAAAGTGAATGCCTTGTTCAGTCAGTGCTTTTTGATGCGCTTGGTTTCCCCTTTTTGCCAAAAGTCCGCCATGGATATTCGGATGTAACGTTTTGACACGGCCATCTAACATTTCTGGAAAGCCAGTGATGTCGTCAATAGCAAGTGTCGGTACCCCCGCTTCTTCTAAGACAGTCCTTGTTCCCCCAGTGGAGATAATTTCAAAGCCATTTGCAACTAAGCCTGCTGCAAATGTTGTCACTCCTGTTTTGTTTGAAACGCTAATCAATGCTCTTTTGGTCATTTCATTGTCTCCTTTACAATTTTTGAAATTATTTTTGGGTACCATTCGTGCTCAAGAGCATGAATTTTCTCTGTTAATGTGTCCAATGTATCTTCAGTATCAATCTTGGTGGTTGTTTGGAAAATAATCGGTCCTGTATCAACCCCAGAGTCAACATAATGGATAGTGATTCCTGTTATTTTCACTCCATAATGAAATGCCTCTTCAATTCCGTGAAGACCTGGAAAACTAGGTAACAGAGAAGGATGAATATTGACGATTCTCTTTGGATAAGCCTCCAGTAAAGTCTTGCCGATAATTCTCAAATAACCAGCTAACACGATTAAATCGATCTGATGCTCTTTTAAATGTTTCAATACTTGTTCTTCATACTGCCCACGAGATGGAAAATCAGATGGCGAAAAGCAAACAACGGGAATCTTGCGTTTTTGGGCACGGGTCAATACATAGGCTTCAGGCTGGTCACAAAAGACTAAGCTCAACTGCCCTGCGATTTTTTTCTGGGAAAAAGCTGCAGTAATCGCCTCAAAATTGCTACCATTGCCAGATGCAAAAACAGCTATCTTCATAAGGCTTCCTTAAAAATAACGGCTTTCGTTTTCCTAGGTACCAAACGACCAATTTCAAAAGCTTCTGGCAAAAGCTCCTGAACTTTTTCAACATGCTCTGGACTCACCGCTAAAATCATCCCTAAGCCCATATTGAAAATTTCATACATTTCTTCAGGTGGAATTTCACCGTATTTTTGAATCAATTTAAAAATTGGTAGCACTGGCCAACTATTTAATTGAATCTCTGCAGCTAATGAGGAAGAAAACATTCTTGGTAGATTTTCTAAAAACCCGCCGCCAGTAATATGCGCAGCCCCATGCACGAGTCCTGCTTTTAACAATGGCAATAATTCCTTCACATAAATTTTTGTTGGTGTTAATAATTCTTCCCCTAACGTTTTGGGTGCCAATTCTGGAAGCTTGTCCGTTGTTTTAAACGAATGTTTCTTAAAAAAAACATTTCTTACTAAAGAGTAACCATTAGAATGAAGACCACTTGAAGGAAGACCAATCAAGAAATCGCCTTCTTTTACGTTACTTGGAGTCAAGAGTTGACTTTTCTCAGCAATACCCACGGCAAAACCAGCCACGTCATAAGCATCTGATTCATACATATCAGGCATTTCAGCTGTTTCGCCCCCAATTAAGGCTGCATTCGCCTCACAACAGCCAGTCGCAACACCCGCAACAATTGCTTCAACTTTAGCTGGATTAACGGTCCCTAACGCTAAATAATCTAAAAAATATAACGGTTCGGCGCCTTGTGCGACGACATCATTGACACACATTGCTACACAATCAATTCCGATTGTCTCGTGTTTCTGTTCTTCAATTGCCAAGAGTAACTTTGTGCCTACGCCATCCGTTCCTGATACCAAAACTGGTTCTTTAAGCTTGTAACTACTTAAATCAAAACAACCACCAAAACCACCAAGCATACCCAACGTTCCCGTCCGTTGTGTCTTTTGGCTATGCTTTTGAATTCGTTCCACTACTTCGTATCCTGCCTCAACATTTACGCCAGCTTTTGAATAGGCATTTTCCATGTCAATTCCTCCTAGTTTCTTTTTTCAAGGATGCTTGATATTGTTCTTCATAATCATACAAAGGCGTTGGATAGTCTCCATTAAAGTAAGCCATACACAGCCCAGAATAAGGAGCATCATAATTTAATTGAATCCCATCAATCAGCCCTGCTTCACTCAAAAAAGCCAGCGAATCTGCGCCAATCTGCTCTTTGATCTCTTCAATTGAATAGTTTGCCGCAATTAGTTCGTCCCGCGTCTGTATATCAATGCCATAAAAACACGGATATTTTAATGGTGGTGAAGCAATTCTAACATGAACTTCTTGCGCTTCTGCTTCTTTTAATAAATGAATAATACGCCGAATAGTGGTCCCGCGAACAATCGAATCATCTACTAAAATGACTTTTTTTCCTTTGACCACGCCACGAACTGCCGATAGTTTCATACGGACACCTTGTTCTCTTAATTCTTGTGTCGGCTGGATGAATGTTCGAGCGACATATTGATTTTTTACTAAACCTAGTTCGTAAGGTATCTGTGCTTCTTCTGCATAGCCGCTAGCTGCAGACAATGACGAGTTTGGTACCCCAATTACCATATCAGCTGCGACTGGACTTTCGATTGCCAAGTTCTTCCCCATTCTTTTACGAGCTGTATGCACATTAACTCCAGCAATATTTGAATCTGGTCGTGCAAAATAAATATATTCCATTGCGCAAATCGCCGGTTGGACTTCCGTAGTGAAAACCTCTATTTTCAAGCCTTCATCAGAAATGATGACTACTTCACCAGGCGCCACATCTTGAATAAAGCGAGCCCCAACTGTTTCTAATGCACACGTTTCGGATGCCACAACGTACGCCCCATTGTTCATTTGTCCGATGGAGAGAGGGCGAAAGCCGTTGGGATCGAGTGCAGCAATCATCATCGTTTCTGTTAATAAAAGATAAGCAAAGCCCCCCTTAACCAAATTCAAGCTCTCTTTTAGTTTATCGAGAAACGAGGCAGCAGTGCTTTTTCGAATCAAGTGCATTAAAATTTCAGTGTCTGAATTGGAATGAAAAATAGCGCCTTCTCTTTCTAGTTGTTTTCGTAAACGCTTGGCATTTGTCAAATTGCCATTGTGTGCTAACCCAATTTGACTATCATAAAATTTAAATAAAAATGGCTGAATATTATCCACGCTACCCGTACCAGCGGTTGCATAGCGTACATGACCAATAGTCGCCGTTCCTTCTAACGCATTCAGTTGTTCTTGCTTTTGGAATACTTCTGCTAATAAACCTAAATCACGGTGGCCATCTAATTTCCCAGAATTGTTCGCCACAATTCCCGCGCCTTCTTGGCCTCGATGCTGTAAGCTGTGTAAGCCAAAATAGGTCACTTGTGCCGCATCAGGATGACCCCAAATACCAAAAATACCACACTCTTCATTTAAGCTTTTTGCTTCATAAGACATGGAATCGCATCCTCCCATAAGGCTTTGGCTTCTTTTGTTGAGCAATTGATCACATCATCTAACGCATGAATGACCAAACCAGTTTCAGTCACTTTCCCAATATGTTGAGCTTTTCTTCCGATAAGTGTTTCAAATGCTTCTTGATGCTGGGGACTAACTGAAAGAATAAAACGGGATTGCGTCTCCGCAAATAGATATTCTTTTTTTAATGGCAGTGTCACCTGTAACCCCAGTTCGTTAGCAAAAGCCGACTCGGCTAAAGCAACGGCAACGCCGCCTTCAGCGCAATCATGCGCGCTAGCAACTAGGCCTGCTTGAATTGCTTTTAAAACTAATTCTTGGTTTGCTTTTTCCTCTTTTAAATCAAATGAGCGTAATTGCCCTTCAATTCGGCCCAGTTGCATTTTTTGAATTTCTGAGCCGTTAAAATCTGCGTGGGTTTCACCGATGAGATAAATTAAGTCATCCACTTGTTTAAACGCTTGTGTGGTAATTTGTGAAACATCTTCAATCACGCCCACCATGCCAATCATCGGCGTAGGGTAAATGGCTTGACCATCTGTTTCATTGTAAAGAGAGACGTTCCCTGAAATCACGGGTGTTCCTAGCTGACGGCAGGCTGCGGCGATTCCATCCGCCGACGTCCATAATTCCCAAAAACTTTCTGGTTTATCAGGGGAACCATAATTCAAACAATCAGTGATAGCCAAAGGTTGTGCTCCACTTGCTACAATATTACGGGCTGCTTCTGCAACCGCAATTTGCCCACCAATTTCAGGATTTAAATACAAATAACGGCTATTACAATCTGTTGTCATCGCTAAGGCTTTATTGGTGCCCCGCACTCTTAAAACAGCTGCATCACTTCCTGGTTGCACCACTGTATTCGTTTGTACTTGACTATCATAGGTTTCGTAAACTGATTTTTTCGATGCAATCGTTGGCTGTTGCAATAGGCGTTTTAATAATTCCGTACTATTCGTAATTTCTGGAATGAAGGGCGCTAATTTTTTAAAAGCACGCATCCGTTCTGGTTCTTGATAGGCTTTCTGGTAGACAGGGGCTTCTTCTGCCAAAGCATCTACTGGTACATCTGCGACTATTTTGCCACCGTGAAAGACACGATACTGTCCATCATCTGTTACGGATCCAATCGCTACCGCTTCTAAGTCATACGTTTGAAACAATTCACAAACTTGCTGTTCTGCTCCTTTTTCCACACAGATTAACATCCGTTCTTGGGACTCAGACAAGAGCATTTCATAGGGGCTCATCTGCGTCTCTCTCTGCGGAACTTTATCCAGCTCTAGAATCAAGCCTGAACCTGCTTTTGATGCCATTTCAGCACTTGAAGAAACCAAGCCAGCCGCCCCCATATCTTGGATGCCGATTAAAATATCTTGATGATTTTTGATTAAATCAAGACAAGCTTCCAATAATAATTTTTCCATAAACGGATCACCTACTTGTACCGCAGATCGTTGCTGTTCTTCACCTTCACTAAATTCTTCTGAAGCAAAGGTCGCACCATGAATTCCATCTCGTCCTGTTTTCGCACCTACGTAAAGAATGCTATTTCCAACGCCTTTTGCTTGGCCTTTTTGAATCTCATCATGACGAATCAATCCCACACACATAGCATTGACAAGTGGGTTTCCTTGATAACATGGCTCAAAAGCAATTTCGCCGCCAACGGTTGGAATACCAATACAATTTCCATAACCGCTAATCCCCGCCACAACTTCTTGAAACAAATAACGTGTTCGTGCATCCGTCAGTTCGCCAAATCTTAGCGAATCCAGTAAAGCAATCGGCCGCGCCCCCATACTGAAAATATCGCGAATAATTCCACCAACGCCTGTAGCTGCTCCTTCGTAAGGTTCTACTGCAGAAGGATGATTATGGCTCTCTGCTTTAAAAACAACAGCTAATCCGTCACCAATATCGACAATCCCAGCTCCTTCACCAGGGCCTTGAAGCACTTGTGGCCCTTCCGTCGGAAACTTTTTTAAAACGGGCTTGGAATTTTTGTAAGAGCAATGTTCACTCCACATCACGGAGAATAAGCCAGTTTCTGTATAATTAGGTTCTCTTTGCAAAATGGTCTCAATCTGATGATATTCTTCATCTGTTAGTCCCCATTCTGCATACAACCGTGTCTCCTTGATTTCTTTTGGTGTTGGTTCATTCATCATTGGCTTAATTCCTTTCCAAAGTTTTTAATGATTGAAGCAAAAAAGCTGCGTCCATCTGTTGAACCTAACAATTCTTCCATCGCTCGTTCCGGATGAGGCATCATTCCTAGAACATTGCCCTGTTCATTACAAATACCAGCAATATTCGCAAGACTACCGTTCACCTTTTCTTGATACGTAAAAACAATTTGGTTCTTTTCTTTCAGCTCTTGCAACGTTTTTTCATCACAATAGTAATTCCCTTCGCCATGTGCTACTGGTAAATGTATCGAAACATTTTCAGGATACTCGCTTGTAAACTTTGTGTGCGTATTCACTTTCAATGGGACACTTTTACAAATAAAACGAAGCGAATCATTTCTTAGCAATGTGCCAGGAAGTAAGCCAATTTCTGTTAAAATTTGAAAGCCATTACAAGTACCAAAAACCATTTTGCCTTCTGTAGCAAAGCGAATCACCTCATTGATAATTGGCGAAAACCGAGCAATTGCACCACAACGTAAGTAATCGCCATAAGAAAAACCACCAGGCAACAATACGCCATCAAATTTTGCTAAAGAAGTGGCATCGTGTCGGACAAATTCTGCATCGACGCCCATCACCTCTTTGACAGCCCACAATAAGTCTGCATCACAATTGGATCCTGGAAAAACAATCACTGCCAATTTCATTTAAATTTCCTCCAAAGATAAAATTTCAAAACGATAGGATTCCATATTTACATTGGCTAATAGTTGATCACAAATTTGTTCAATTTTCTCTTCAATTGCTTCTGTCTGCTGGACGTGCATTTCAAAATACTTACCGACACGGATTTCGGCTACTTCTGTAAAACCAAGCCGATGGACTGCTTCCTTAACCGCTTCACCTTGGGGATCCAAAATTGATTCTTTATACGTAACATAGACTTTGACAAAATACATACGCGCTTCCTCCTCAATTAGCTGTTAGTAAACGTTGTAAAACTTCTTCATATACAGGAACTATTTCTCCTAATTCACGGCGATAAACATCTTTATCCAGATGTTCGTTTGTGTTTAAATCCCATAGACGACAGGTGTCTGGAGAAATTTCATCTGCCAGTAACAATTGATTGGCCTTCGTCCGACCAATCTCGATTTTAAAATCGATCAAACAAATATTGAGGCGTTGAAAGAGTTGACTAAGCGCCTGATTAATTTGTAAAGCCAATGCTTTAATCTCCACAATTTCAGCAGGAGTGGCTACTTTTAGAAATTGAATATGGTCTTCGTTAATAAAAGGATCATCCAGACGATCTTCTTTGTAATAAAATTCAATAATGGGCGTCACTAATTTAGTGCCCTCTTCAATCGCTAAACGCTTTGAAAAACTTCCTGCCGCATAATTACGTACGACAACTTCCAAAGGAATCATTTCTACGGCCTGAATTAATTGTTCGTGTTCAGATACTTTTTTGATAAAATGATTGGGAATCTTCTGTTGCTGTAAATGTTCAAAAATTAGACTAGTGATTTGATTATTTAAAGCGCCTTTCCCAAGAACTTTGTCTTTTTTTTGACCGTTTAAAGCTGTTGCTTGATCAAGATATTCCACAAAAAGAACCGCTGCATTTTCTGTTTGATACAACTTCTTCGCTTTTCCTGTATACACAAGTGCTTTCTTTTCCATTCTTTCCCTCTTCTCGTTAGCTTCATGAACCCTATTCTTTCTAAGTCAGCTGATTCACATCAGACAAAAACTTACATTAATTACAAAAAAACAATAATCGTTCGTGTTTATCGAATATAAAAATAAAAAACTTGCTTGGAGCAAGCATTTATTAAGTTACGTTCCAAATACCAACAGTCTCAATTTCCTTTAACGTTTCTGATAAGCAAGGTGTTGTAATGGTGACGTGGCCCATTTTTCTGCCAACTTTTGATTCGGCTTTCCCATAGTAATGGACTTGCCAAGTGGGTTTTGACGTGCATAACTGGTAGCTTTTTTCTAAGTGTTCGCCTAAGAGATTCACCATAACCACTGGTTGAAGTAACTGGGGTAACCCAATGCCCCAATTGCTAATTCCTCGAATATGCGCATCAAATTGACTAAATGAGCAAGCTTCAATAGAGTAATGGCCTGAGTTATGAGGCCGTGGCGCTAATTCATTGACGTACAACTCTTCTGAATCTGTTAAAAACAGTTCGATAGCTAAAACCCCAGATAAATTTAATTCCTCAGCAATGTGTTGCGCCAATTCCGCTGCTTTTTGTTGCACATTCTCAGAAATTCGAGCTGGCACAATTGATTCATGCAAGATATTCTTTCGATGAATGTTTTCAGATACAGGAAAGCTTTGGTAACCATGCTTATTCCCTGCAACGATGATTGAAAGTTCTTTAGTGAAAGGCACCCACTTTTCTAATTCACAAGTGGCGTTAGCTAATAATTCAGTCGCTTGGGAGAAATCCTCTTCGCATTTTAAGACGACCTGTCCTTTTCCATCGTATCCACCTTGAATAGTTTTTAAGACACATGGAAAACCAATCTTTTCTGTTGCTTGTGGCAGCTCTTTCTGACTTTTCACTTCCGCAAAAGGGGCAATCTTACAGCCAATCGATTGAAGAAACGTTTTTTCAAGCAATCGATTTTGAGTAATTTTTAACAATTCTGTTCCTTGTGGCAACTTTTCTAGTGTAATGGCCTTTTCTAGGGAGGCCGCTTCAATATTTTCAAATTCATAGGTGATCACATCGCATAACTCTGCTAGTTCAGTTAAAGCAGATATCTGATCAAAGGCTGCCACAATTTGACGGTCAGCTACTTGACCAGCTGGACTATTGAGCGTTGGGTCCAACACAATCATTTGGAAACCCATTTTTTTACCACTCATGACTAGCATTCGCCCTAACTGTCCCCCACCTATAATGCCAATAGTTGCTCCGACTTTTAAAGGTTTATTCAAGTTGTTCCCCACTTTCCATAACCGCTTTTTCCAATGATTGTCGTCTTGCTTGGATTCTTTCTGCTAACTGTAAATCATCAATACTTAGTATTTCTGCAGCTAATAACCCAGCATTGGTAGCACCTGCTGAGCCAATCGCAGTTGTTGCTACAGGAACTCCCCCTGGCATCTGCACAATAGACAACAGTGAATCAATACCGTTTAATGTTCGTGTTTTAACTGGAACACCAATGACAGGTAAGGTTGTCTTTGCAGCTACCATCCCTGGTAAATGAGCCGCTCCGCCTGCGCCAGCAATAATAACCTTCAATCCTTTTGTTCGTGATTCCTCTGCAAAACGAAACATCAAATCAGGGGTCCTATGTGCTGATATCACTCGTTTTTCATAAGGAATTTCCAACTCTTCCAACACAAGACAAGCAACTTTCATCGTTGCCCAGTCTGAGGTACTTCCCATAATCACAGCGACTAACGGTTTCATGAATGTAATAACTCCTTCCGCCTTTTTTCACTGTTATTCTAACAATGAGAAAAAGAGATGTCAAAGAAAAACCGAAATATTATAGATTAAAATTATATAATGTTCGTGTTTATCAAAAAAAAGAGCCATCGGAAAGATGACTCTTTTTTGCTATTTTTAGCGTTGCTTCCTCTTTAAGAAGAAACGTCGCCTGTATTAATAACTGGTTGTGTGCCCTTATCAGTAATGATTGAGACTAGTAAATTATTAATAAGTTGTACTTTTCGTTCATCGGTAAAATTAATTTCTTGCCCTTCTTCAATCTGTTCTAAGGCCATTTGTGTCATGCTTACCGCACCTTCAACAATTGTTTGTCGAGCCGCTAAGATTGCTTTTGCTTGCTGTCTTTGCAACATGGAGCTAGCTATTTCAGTTGCATAAGCTAAATGATTCAACCGTGTTTCGATAACCTCTACACCAGCCACTGCTAAGCGTTCTTGCAATTCTTTGGTTAACTCCTCGGAAATTTGTTCGGTATTTCCTCGCAGAGTTACATCATTATCTGAAAAAGTGTCATAAGGATATTGTGTTGCTACATGCCGGATTGCCGTTTCGCTTTGAATTTCCACAAAGTCTTGATAATAATCGACATTAAATAACGCCTTAGCTGTATCGACTACCCGAAAAACGATGACCGCAGAGATTTCGATTGGATTCCCGTCAGAGTCATTGACTTTTAATAGAGAACTATTGAAATTTCGTACTTTCAAAGAAATGTTCATTTTTTGCGTAAATGGAATGGTAATAAACAACCCATTTTCTTTAATCGTACCTAAGTAACGACCAAAAAATAAAATAGCTTTCGCCTGGTTGGGACTAACAATAGTTAAGGAACTTAAAAATAAAATAGCCCCAATTAACAAAATAATACCTAAAACAACAAGAACTCCATTGGTATGACTCGCTCCATAAATAAATAAACCAATTCCCGCAATTAAAATAACTAATAAGCTCGCAATTCCTACGTAGCCACTCATATAAAATGTTTTTTTCTCTTCCATCTGTTTCACTCTCCTAACTCATTTATCTGGTCCTTATTATACACCTCATTGCCTTCAATAGAGTAACTTTTAACATTAAATAAACTGATTTTTTCGGGGCTCTTGTAGTATACTGAGAACAAAGAAATCCCAAGAAAAGGAGTGATAGAATGCGCTATTTAAGCAAGGACATTTTAGAGGAAGTCATCACTCAACGCCCCTCCGACTCTTATAAAAGCAATTTTGGGCGTGTCGTATTAATCGGAGGAAACCGTCAATACGGCGGAGCCATCATCATGAGTACCGAAGCGTGTATCAATAGTGGCGCTGGTCTCACCACTGTGATTACTGATGTTAAAAATCACGGGCCTTTACATGCAAGATGCCCAGAAGCGATGGTCGTGGGCTTTGAAGAAACAGTCCTTCTGACGGACGTCGTAGAGCAAGCGGAGGTTATTTTAATTGGTCCAGGTTTAGGCTTAGATGCTACTGCACAACAAATATTAAAGATGGTACTCGCCCAACATCAAAAACAACAATGGTTAATTATCGATGGCTCAGCGATTACCCTGTTTAGCCAAGGCAATTTTTCCCTTACCTATCCTGAAAAAGTTGTTTTCACACCTCATCAAATGGAATGGCAACGTTTGAGTCACTTACCTATCGAGCAACAAACACTGGCAAATAACCAGCGTCAACAAGCAAAATTAGGCAGTACGATTGTTTTAAAAAGTCATCGCACCACAATTTTCCACTCAGGAGAACCTTTTCAAAATAAAGGTGGCAACCCTGGGATGGCTACTGGCGGAACTGGGGATACCTTGGCTGGCATCATTGCTGGTTTTTTAGCTCAGTTTAAGCCGACAATTGAAACCATTGCTAGCGCCGTTTACTTACACAGTCTCATTGGTGATGATTTGGCCAAAACCGACTATGTTGTTTTACCAACGAAGATTAGTCAAGCCTTGCCGACATATATGAAAAAATATGCCCAGCCACACACTGCACCTGATTCTGAACTATTAGAACAGAAGCGTTCGAGATAAAACCCGAAAAGGCTAAATGGTGACAAATTTTGGGTTAAAAAGCAGGATTTAAACCTGGGCCGAAAATCAAAAGCGATTTTCAGCCCAGGCTCTCTTTTTATTTTTCCTTATAAACATTTTTTAACGTTAATGGAGCGCCAAAGGTATGAAAATTCAAGCCTTTGACTTTATCATTTTGCAGGACTGTTTGTTCATTTTGGCTAAGTGGAATCATGCCAGCAGTCGTTTCAATCACTTCTTTTTCAGCTGCAATCAGTGTCGCCCATCTTTTTTCTGGCTCTAAGGCATAGGTTGTGGCTGCTTCATCTAATAATTTGTCATAGACAGGGTTCTGATAATTGCGATCATTGCCCTTGTATAAAGTCATCAGGGTAGAAATAGGGTCTTGATAGTCTGGTGTCCAGTAAATTAAGAATAAATCATAGTCACTTTCTCGCCCAAAGTTCAATGCAGCTTCAGTCGGCAATGCGGTTAGCTCTATTGTCAAACCAGGAAACAGTTCTTGCAGCGAGCCTTGCAAACTTTCACCAATTTTTTTGTAAGAACCATCATCTGTTACCATCAATTCAACGTTAACCTTTTCTCCTAATTCTGCTTGTGCTTTTTTCCAATAACTTTGCGCTTTTTCTTTGTTATAAACCATTAAATTACCTGCTTCTTGACGAAAATCGAGGCCCGTTGTGGGATTCGCCACAAAGCCTTCCGTAATCGCACCATGTAAAGCTTTAGAACCATCTGCAATAATATTATTGACTAGATTTTCTTTATCTATTCCTAAAGCCAATGCTTTACGCAGGTTTTCGTTTGCAAGCGGCGTTGCTTGCCCTTTCCGTTTTTGATTTAAGCGCAAATAGTTCATTGTCGCTGTTGGATACGAATGATACAACGTATTATTTTTATTCTGTTGCGCCAGTTCACCACTTAGTGTAGCCACATCTAATTGTCCATCTTCAAAAAGATTCAATGCAGTAGATGTTTCTTTGATAACCGTATAATTGATAATGTCTGAGCGCACGTTCTGGCGATCCCAATAGCGATTATTTTTTGCTAGTTGCCAGTCCATCTTTGTTTGCTGCCAATCTTTTACCACGAACGGGCCATTATAGACGACTTTATCACTAGCAGTTCCATAGTCCGCACCAAATTGTTCGACTACTTTTTGATTTTGCGGGAAAAATGTAGGAAAAGCTAACAAGGACGTAAAGTACGGTTTTGGCTCTTTGAGCGTCACCTTTAATGTATAATCATCCACAGCTGTGACACCAAGTTCATTGGGTGCTAATTTTCCCGCTGAGATTTCTGCACCATTTTGAATTGTTTCAACGATGAGGAAGCTATAAACAAATCCGTTTTTAGGATCAATCATTTTTTTCCAAGCATATTCAAAATCATGTGCTGTGACAGGATCATCGTTACTCCAAACCGCTTCTTTTCTCAAAGAAATCGTGTAGGTTTTTCCATCTTCTGAAATCATCGGCAATGCTTTTGCTACGGCTGGTACCAATTGGTCTTGTTCATCTAAACTATATAACCCTTCAAACGCTGCAGTTTGGACAATAGCATCTGGAAAATCCAATAATACAGAGGTGTTGAGCGTTGTTAATTCCGAGGGTGACATCAGTTGAACG
The DNA here is from genome assembly GCF_051714505.1 of Enterococcus sp. AZ129. Classification (NCBI taxonomy): domain Bacteria; kingdom Bacillati; phylum Bacillota; class Bacilli; order Lactobacillales; family Enterococcaceae; genus Enterococcus; species Enterococcus sp. AZ129. The sequence continues at coordinate 1,631,921 of NZ_JBIORY010000001.1, forward strand.
GCTTCTTTGGTATTTTTCTGTTTCTTTTTATTTTCATTTTTATTGGTACACCCAGCTAAAAATCCTACCAATAAAATACAAACCATTGTGATTTTTAAATACTTTTTCATCTTCTTTCTCCTATAACTCTTCATTTTTTTATGCTCTTACTTACAGAAAGACAGCTCCCCTTTTATTCTGTCCTTTCCACAAGCATCCAGACAACGACCGCTGGCTCCAACCCATCATTATAATTAATGTGCCCCTCACCAGCTTCAATTAATTGGGCTTGTCCAGCTTTTCCAACTAAGTCTTGACCATCTTCTAAAATCGTATGTGCTTCGCCAGAAATCACATAAGAATATTCATCCTGTTCATGGCGAGCATATCCAGCTAAAGGCCGTTTTTCACCAGGTTGTAATGTAATAATGCCCATTTGAACTTGTGCATTTGGTTGGTTTTCTTTATCAAAAAAAATCGTCATTTCTTCTGATTCTGCTGATTTAATAAGCAATAGCTTTCCCTCCTTTTTTAAATCTTGTATCTTCCATTATTCCTTTAAATAGAATCAAAGTCAATATTTTTATAGAAAATTCTGAATATTCTACACAAAAAAAGAGAGCATGAATTCTCTCTTTTTTGTCTCTTTAAACTTTTACAATCCAGCCTTCTGGCGCTTCTTTGTCACCAAACTGTATGCCAACCAGTTCATCATATAGTTGCTTAGTCACTGGTCCAACTTCCGTTTCACTATAAAACACATGGAAATCTGTGCCATTTTGAATCCCACCGATAGGAGAAATAATCGCCGCTGTGCCACAAGCACCTGCTTCGGAGAAGTCCGCTAATCGATCAATGTAAACGTCTCCTTCAAGCGCCGTCATCCCTAAACGTTCTTTTGCTAGCGTCAATAATGAATATTTAGTAATACTTGGCAAAATAGACGCTGATTTCGGCGTAATAAAAGTACCATCTTTGGTTATGCCAAAGAAATTAGCTGCACCAACTTCTTCAATTTTCGTATGCGTATACGGATCTAAATAAATGCAATCACTAAATTCTTTCTCATGTGCTTCTGCACCTGGTAAAAGACTAGCTGCATAATTGCCCCCCACTTTAGCGGCCCCAGTTCCTCGACCCGCTGCTCGATCATAGTCAGAAACGATAAAGTTGGTTGGTGCTAAACCATTTTTAAAATACGAACCAACTGGCACGCAAAAAATAGAAAAAATGTATTCTTTGGCAGGTGCTACACCAATATTATCGCCGACACCAATCATATAAGGGCGAAGATACAACGTACCGCCCGTTCCATATGGCGGTAAATAAGCAAGGTTGGCTTTCACCACTTCTTGACATGCAGAAACAAAGGTTTCTACTGGTACTTGTGGCATCAGTAGACGCGCACAACTTTTTTGTAGCCGTTTGGCATTTTCATCTGGACGAAACAAATTGACAGAACCATCTGCACATTGATACGCTTTTAATCCTTCAAAACATTGTTGGCCATAATGTAGAGCAGGCGAACCTTCACTAATCGTTAACTGATTGTTATCTGTTAGCGTGCCTTCTTCCCACTTGCCATCTCGCCAATAACTAATATAACGAAAGGGCGTTTTAATGTAAGAAAATCCTAAATTATTCCAATCAAGATTGGCTTTTTCCATTGTCGTAGCACCTCAATTATTTTGATTTTTTATCTTAATTAGTGTAATTGTACCCACCAAAAACTAGAAAAGCAAGCCTTATTCTCATTCTTAACTTTTGTTATTTTTTCTTACTTGTCCATTTCTCCCTCGCAAAAAAACCTTGATAGCCGTTTCTTCAATTGTAACGGAATATCAAGGTTTCGAAAAATTATTCAGTATACTCTTTGGTTTCTTGTAACGTCCCATCTTGCTTATAGATTTTCAGCTTTGTTTGTTTATTCCGAGCAATTTCTTGAGCTCGTTCAACCGCATCTTGTTTGTGGGTAAATGTATTGCTTGCTTTTTCAGCGCTGTCTGAAATCACCAACCATTGGTCGTCTTTATATTTAACGTTGACAGCCGCCGTTAATAATTTTCCAGCATGTTTATCCTGTTTATGCGAATCTTGTTTCGTAGGATTTGCTTCATGTTCGAAGGCCTTTTTGTCTGCTGCACTTGCCTCTTGATACCATTTCTCCGCTTGACTAATCGCAATTGGAATGGCACGATCATCAGGGTAGCCATCCGCAAGCAACGCATTGCCAATATCTATCGCTTTTTTCCGAATCAAAGGTGCTAAATTTTTCATTGATGTAGGATAATCATTCATATTCCAAGGCATCAAAATCTCCTCCTTAAATTCTGTCTATTACTAGCTTACTACAGAAAAGGAACATTTGAAAAAGAAATGATTACTTTGAATATTTCCTGAACATTCTTGAGAGAATAAACCTAATTTCCCGTTGACCAAACTTCTCAATCTTTGAGTGTATGATTACTCATTTCCCTTTGAATCAGTTATGATAAAGGAAGAAATAAATAAATTTTTTGGAGGGATTTTCATGAAAATGTCTAAAGTACTCACCACTGTTTTGACGGCAACTGCTGCTCTTGTGCTGCTTAGTGCTTGTTCATCTGATAAAAAAACAGATAGTAGTTCTAGTAGCAAAGAAACAGCTAATTCAAGTACAGAAGTAGTCTCTGGTGCTTCAATTAGTGCCAAGCCTGAAGAACTCGAAATGGCGTTAAGTGATAAAGGAAATTGGATTGTCGCAGCTACTGACAATGTCACTTTTGATAAAGAGGTAACAGTTGCTGGTACTTTCCATGATAAGGGGAAAGATTCCAACGATGTCTATCGTAAATTAGCGCTTTATTCTCAAGATGATAATAAAAAAGTAACTGCTGAATATGAAATCACGGTTCCTAAGCTAATCGTTTCTTCTGAAAATTTCAACATCGTTCACGGGACTGTCAAAGGTGATATTGAGGTGAAAGCAAATGGCTTTACTTTAAATGGTACCAAAGTTAATGGCAATATTACTTTTGATAAACAAGAATACAAAGATTCTGCTGACTTAGAAAAAGATGGTGCCACTGTTACTGGTGAAGTCACCGTAGCCAATAATTAAGTCATTACCAAACAATTTTAACTAGTAAAAAACCAATGACAAATGTTCAATCAAATTTGTCATTGGTTTTAGTTTGTAAACACAGTGCCAGCATTGGTAGATAATTACAAAATGAACTCACTCTTTGCCATAAGCCTAAATAATTAAATGGTTTTACCTGTTGCAACTGTGGAATCCTTGCTAAGCCATATAAGCCGGCTGCAAGCATACATAAAATAAACAAAAAGCCAAAAAGGTTTTTATTTTTTTGCGAACCGTCTTTACTATAGATAATGGTTAAGACGCCCGATAATAACAAAAAGCCTGTATAACCGACTGCTGATCCTCCGTTATGAAGCGCGGCAGCAACTGTGCCAGCGCTTGAAGTGTTTACGCTGAAGAGACCACTGAAAATACAATCAAATAAACCATAAGCGCCAATCATTGCCACTACTAACCAAGCACCTTTTTTCGTTTTTCTGGAAAAAATAGCATATATCCTAGGTAAACTTGCTAACATCAACATTCCCGCAATGATAGTTAACCGATTAAAGTTTTCCCTAACTGGACTATTCACATCACCTAATAAGCTAATTACTTCTGTCAATTGATTGTAACCTTGATCTTTGAATCCGACATAATAAGGTGTAAAAAAATCAAGTAAGACCCCTAAAACTAAAAAATAGCCGCCATATTTTTTTAAAAACTGCATCTATTCACCTCAATTTTGATTTTCTATTTACTTCAAGTATAGCATATCAAAAATTCCAAATAATGAAACTTTCTTTCTCACTAAAAAACTTTTCGTCAACGCGAGACGAAAAGTTTTATTTTAGGATTCAATAGAATCTACAATCTTATCATTTTCTTTTGATTCATTTAGCCACTCCGAGACAATAATTTTAATGATTGCAGCAACAGGAACTGCTAAAAACATCCCTAAGACGCCGAAGTACGCTCCCCCAATCGTGATTGAAACAATAATTAAAATCGGATTGACATTTAGGGCATCTCCCATAATTCGAGGACCAATAATATTGCCGTCAATTTGTTGTAAAATTAATAAAACTAGTAACACCGTAATAGCTTGAGTAACACCACCTGTGAAAAGCGTAATCACACCAGCAACAATTGACGCAAAAATCGAACCAAAATAAGGAATCATATTACAAATACCTAATAAAATCCCCAAAGTCACAGCAAATTTCACATTCAAAATACTTAACAAAATCGTTGATGAAACGCCAATTATACAAGCATCAAGAAATTGGCAACTGATAAATTTATAAAAAATTTTATTCGTTGTATTTAACCAGGTTTGTGTTTGCTTGTACACTTTTTCAGACAGCAATTTGTGGGCAGCCTTTTCAACAAATGTCAAAATAGATTGCTTAAATACCAGCGCATAAATTGAGATAATCAACGTTAAAAATGCATTTAAAAAGAATGAGGAAACATTTTTAGTCAACGTTCCTAATGAAAATAACGCTTGTGTCCATTGATTTAAAAAACGTTCTGGCGACAAATCTTTAAGGACACTATTTAAATATTTTTCAATCGCGGCTGTTTTTAAAATCCCTTTATCTTCTAAACTCATCACAAACTGAACCATGTGATCATAAAAAGTGGGTAAAGAGTTTGCTAAATCTACTAAATTACTAATGAGTAGCGGAACGATATAGTTTAATGTCAAAACAAAAATAAACAAAATAATCAGGTACAAAAGGAGTACACTCAAGCCATGTTTCGCTTTTTTAACGACTGGTAAAGGTACTCTTTCTAGTAATACCTCGATTTTTTTCTGACTTCCACTCAATAAATAAGCAATCACAAACCCAGTAATGAATGGGGATAAGATGCCTAACAAACCCGAAACACTATGGACAAAGTGCTGATAATTCGTGATTAATAAATAGCCAACGATCAGCGCCATTACAAATAAAAAGCGGACAACCCAGTAATTCCAATCAACATTGTATTTCTTCAATCACTTCACCTCTAAATAAATTATGCCTATCATTGTAATTGTAAACGATTTGTGGCAAAAGGCAAGTTTGTCCATTCGTTCTTGATGAAATACACAAAGAAGCCTGACACTTTAAAAAATGTGTCTGTTTATTCTGCAGTATAAAAATGAGGCACTAGACCTTGCTTCTTTTCATAAAAGAAGCAACTTGGGCTACAAGTACGTTTAACTTGTAGCCCAAGTTGCTTAGATAGACTAAATTTATTTTTTCGATTCCACTGTGACCGTAAAGTTATCCATAATGAAATCTTTATCGGCACCTGTTGTAAAAATACCAAACGTAGTGTTTCCTGAAGCATCCCCAATTATTTCTGCTTCGTAATGCTTGGTTTGACCATCTGCTGCTGTCGAAGTCAACTCACCGACTGGCTTAAAGTCATTGTTATTTTTCAACTCCCCATTAATGGTCCCAGCAGTAAAGACATTTTCACCATCAGTTTGATAATCAAATTGGACCGTATATTTCTTGTTCGGTTCAAATTTAATATTTTGCGGAATTGTTTGAAGCATCAATCCTGCTCCTTGTTTATGAGCTTTCAAGGACCAGTTGCCTTCTAATACATCTGAAACAAGATTTCCATTCCATCCATATTGTGTGTAAGGTTCATTTCTTTCTGATAAATGAATCCGTGGATCTTCTACACCACCAGCTGAGCCTTTAACAAACGGATATAATCCAACTGCTTGTGTGTCTTCAAAATCTTGCTTAATAACTGTTTGTTTGTCTGGGTTCATGATATCCGTTTGACGCTCAACAATTCGTAAATCATCAAATTTTGTAACGGAATTGCCTTTATCAACCGCTAACGTCACCGAGCCTTTTTTGGCATTATCTGGGATTTCAAAATCAATTCGCATATTTTGCATATACTGCGGATTTTTCCTGCTTGTATGGTTAATATCTGCCTGAATGTAGTTTTGGGCAACCGAATTATTCACTGTCCGCGTATATTTTTTACCACCAATTTTAACAGTTACTGTGGCTTTACGATCATGTGTTTCTGTGTTTAGATACAAACTATATTTTCCTGGTTTAGGAAGATTGATATCTTGTTTGATTTCGGTTCTTTCTTTTTCTGAACTAAAGACATAATCACCGTTGGCATCTTTTTTAACCTCTCCATCACCTCGGAAAACTTTCCAGTTATTTTTTAAGGTATTGGCTTCATTAAATCCAGGATCTTTAAATGGTGTTCCTGTTCCAAATGTCATCGGTTCAATACTGTCAGGTTCAGCAATGACATACGGTGTATTAGCCTCGGCTTGGATGGTCACTTGGTTATTTGTAGTGGCAATTGCGCCTTTGTCAATACGCCCTTGATCTGTTAATTCATATAAATGTAAATTCGTTTTTCCTTGCATTTTCTTATCCAATGACCAAGTGCTGGTACCGCCTTTTGGATTCCAGTGATATAGTTTGTCTTGACCATTGACATTCCAAGGCAGTAGATACGCATCACCTTTTAGAACTTCTGTCTCATTTAACGTAATGCTTCTTGGCGAATTAGCATCTGCTTGAGTAACGTTCACTTTTTCAGCACCGTTCGCTAATTTAATTGTGCCATAGATTTGACCATCTGCTGCTGTTGTAGTTTCCCAGTTTGTAATTTGGTAATGTTGTAAGAACTTAGTTGGGACATTAATGGCAAAAGTTTTTTGGCGATAGGTATTAAAATTGGTTTTACCCACCCAACCTTCATAGGCTTCAAATTCAGCTCCACCTAACAAAGGGTTGTCGGAAATAATCCAAGTGTCTTTTTGATGATTCCGAATAAAACGAACGATTGTACTGTTAAAGCCTTTCGTTGTTGTACCGCCGTAATCTTTTTCTGCAGACCAATGGTTCCAAACCGAGTCATACTCTAAAGCATTCGGAAATTCATTGGTTGTAAACCAACCGAGTGAATTAATTTCTTTACTTAGTTGACGACTTGCCCAACCTGATTCGCCTTGGTTGCCCCAAACATCAACATAAATATAATCTAGATTCGGTGCTTTTTGTTTTAATTCTTTAAAGCGCTCATAGCGACGACCACTCAATGCATCGGGTCTTTGTTTAATAAAATAAGACGGATCTAACCAATCCCAGCCACGCTTCGTTGGATCAACTAATTCCTCATTAAATCCTTTTGCTTCTGGGTAAGACTCGGTGTCATTAATATGCACACCGAAAACGGCATTTAATTTATGTCCTTCATCAATTAATTGATTCAACGCTTGTTCCCCACCAGGTCGCTGACCAATAGCACCGTAATCTGGATGCGCAGAATCATGTCCTTCATTTTGATACCCTTTTAGTAAATTCATTTGTCCTAATCCATCTGTTAAATTGTAAATGCGTTTTGATTCGTCTAACGTCACTAAGAATGGGTTCGTCGCCTGACTAGCAAAGTTAAAAGGAATCCGTTGGTTGACTAATTCAGGGACTTTTTCCGCACCCATTGGGTTATTCATAATTGAACGGAACCCAATTGCCGCATCTTGCCAATCCACCCGATTGTCGTCGTTGCTATCTTTTGAGAATTTAACTTTCACTTCTGGCGTTTCTCCAGTTGTGTAATCTTCCGGTGCATCAAATGGTCGATAGGTCCATGCCCCACTTGACAAGGTTGTTACAAAACCAGTCGCCGCTTCTTTTGTTTGTTTATGGATTCGATTGTTGTCACTACCATCGACAGAGCCGTCTCCATAGGCGTTCGTCCAAAAACTTGCAGCATAATTCGCTGTATTTAAGAAACCATACATATATTTTTTCGTTTCTTCTTGGCTTGTTGTAGTTAAATCTTGGATAGTATCTCCATTTTTATTTCCGTTATTTGCATTTGTCCCAGTATTCATCACAACGCCAGCAAAAGTCGCCCCTTCATCTGTACTATTGACAGAAATCAAGCCTTGATTTGGAATTGAAATTGTGTGTATTTTGGTTCCTTCTTCACGAATATCTGAGAGTTTCATAGCTAATTCTTGGCCTTCGGAAACAGTCAATGTCGTTGTGAAACGCAGGCCAATTTCTGGGACAGCTACGTTATAAACGGCTTGATTTGCTTCACTCTTTTGTTTTTCAGCAGTTGCTTTATATGCTTTGCCATCAATCATTACTTGGTCAATTTTCTCGTGTTGGCCATTAAAAATCACTTGATTACTCTGAGGGTCTTCGTAGCGAATAATTCGTGGAAATTGTGGATCAACCACGGCTGTTAAATCTGCGGAAGAGATTTTGTCGCCTTTTTCAGCTTCATTGTCTTTAGCAACAACAATGCTGGCTTTTGCTTTGATGTTTGTATTTTCCAAAGTACCGTCGACTTCAAAAGTTCCTGGTTCTTTGTATGCAGCAGGATCGATTTCATCCCAACGGACTCCTTCATTGGCTTCTTTACCAGTATTATAGGTCACTTTTACTTGTTTCGGTAATTTTGGTGCGACACCAATTTTTGTAAAAACTTTGACTGGCGCAATTTGTGTCACTTCTGGCACAATTTCTGGAATGCTATCTACGGGGCCATTTTTAAAATAGTCATAATTGACAATTTTTTTGTCGTACCACAAACGGACACCCACATGTCCGGCTTCTGTTGGAATTTTGTCTCCGTTGGCCAAAACAGGTTCTCCTTCGTAAATCAACGTGGTGTTAAGCCAGATAGTAATTTTTTCACCAACATAACGTACTTTCAACAAATAATTCGTATCTTCATTTAACGTTGGCCCAGAAATCGAATCATTCCACGAATTAGGGCTTTCAACTAACCATTTGCCATTCGCGTTGTAGCCTACAAAAACCCAGCTATCTTTGGTATTACCACGAATAATCACACCCGTTCGACCGCTTCCAGCAGTGTATTTAAACTTTGTTTCTACTTCACCATCAGCTAATTTAGGGGAATCTAAATTTAAAGATACGGCATTATTACCTGCTGCTGCATCTCGTGAAATCGCCAATGACTCTCCTGCTAATTCTCGATTTGTTTTACCAATCACATCTTGCCACTCACCAATTTTCCCTCCTGGAAAATCAGATTGCCACAATTTCTCTTCTGTTGCGGTAGGTTCCACCATTGATGAGCTTGTTTCAGTGCTGCTGTTTGTTGTTTCTTCTGCAGACGTACTTAATGGTACTAAAATCGTTGCGCTTGCCAATAGTGTCAATGTACTAAATCGTTTTATTTTTCCATGTTTCATCTGATAAATCAGCCCCCTAACATTTTTTGAACACGCTTTCATTATTAGCAATTAAAGGGGCGTTCCAAAAATAAATTCTTTTATTTTTGGAACGTCCATCTCTAAATCATTCTCTTAAAAACTTTGATTACTTACGACAACAAGTCAGAATTATTCATCCTCATCATCTACTGCAACATTTAGCAGCAATTCGTTGACTTTCACAATACTTTCTGCTGATTCCTTAACATAGTCACCTTCGATCGCTAATAAACTTGCATTTACATAGCTGATAACCATCGGTAAATTCATCCCAGTATATAAGTCAAACGAAGCACCTTGCATAATTTTTTTAGATAAAATATTACAAGGTGTCCCCCCTAATAGATCAGCAAAGACAACAAAATCTTCTAACGATTCCGTAATCGCTTCAAATTTTTCTAAAAAGTCAGCTTCACCTTCTGCTGGTAATAAAGCAACAGTGGAAATTGTTTCTTGCGGTCCCATAATCATCTCCGCACTTTTTTTCAATTCCTCGCAAAAACGGCCATGACTTACTAAAACTAAATGTTCACTCATCGATTTTCTCCTGTCTTACTTATTTTGAAATAACACCTAACGCAGACAATGCGACACAGACAATTAATACGATAAAAATGGCTTTAGTAGACGTCATATTCTTTTTACCTAGCATCCAATAAACGCCACCGACAATTCCTGCAGGAAGTAGACGTGGTAAAATCATATCCAAGTTATTTTGCATGTTAAGTGTTACATCCCCAATACTTGGTGCCCATGATAGTTTCACATTAACCATCGTTGCCACTAAAGCGCCAACCATGAAGACCCCTAGTAAAGTTGCAGCATCTGTTAAGGCAGTTAAGCGGTGTTGCATAGTTGTTACCAAAGAAATACCTTCGCGATATGCAAATTCCAATTGTTTCCAACGGAAGACCATCACGGCAATTTGAGCAACAATCCAGATAAAGATACCAGTTGGGTTACCATTAATCGCCATGTTAGCAGCTAGCGCCCCAAAAATAGTTGGAATTAAAGCTGCGAAAATTGAATCCCCAATTGCTGCAAACGGTCCCATTAAACCAGTTTTCAAACCTGAAACTGTTTGTTTTCCAGCAATGCCTTCTTTTTCTTCAATGGCCAAATCGATCCCTGTAATAATCGTATTAAAGAAGTTTGAAGTATTGAAAAATTGCGTGTGTGTTTTCATCACTTCTTTTAATTCAGGCGTATCATCCCCATAAATTTTACGCAATTGTGGCAAAATCGTATACAAGTAACCTGATCCTTGCATTCTTTCGTAGTTCCAACCTAATTGGAAAGTAAACAAGCTTCTGCGATTAATTTGTTTAAAATCTTCTTTCGTCAATTTATAATTAGATTTCGTCATCTTCAATCTCTCCTTCGTCTGAATCATTCGCTGCATGTTCTTTTTTGGCTGCTGGCCCACTCGGAATCATTTGACCATTTTTGTAGCTAATTGCGGCTAAAGCGAAACCAATTAAAGCGACTGCTAACATTGGTAGTGCGTTAAATACACCACTGAAGTCTTTCACAACGCTAGCAACAGATGTTCCTAAAAGTTGCATGTTTGTAAAGATTGTTCCTAGTAAAGCAGTTACAGTGAAACCAAGAATTAAATAAGGGAAATGTTTTTTCACTGGTAAGTAACGTAGTAAAATTGCAAAACCGACCGCTGGTAAGACCGCCCCAGCAACAGACAAGCCATCACCTAACCATTTCAAATCGCCATTTAGGACAGATACAACTTTTTGTACTAAACCACCACCAAAAGCAAGTGCTAAGAAGACTGGAATCATTCGAGAAAGAGACCAAGGTAAGGCACCCATTAAGAAGTTACGTTCAATTCCTTTGTAGTTCATATCTTCGACCATTTTATCAATCCGATGTGCAAAGTAGGTATTCGCAAAACGAGCCAAAATGTCTAATTGAATCATTAAACTAGCAACTGGTACTGCAATAGCAGCGATTGCTTGTTCAGGGTTCATTCCTAAAGACACAGAAAATGCTGTGGCAAGAATCGTACCTGAGTTAGCATCAATTTTGGAGGCACCCCCGAAAGTCCCAACTCCTAATACAGTTAATTGCATACTTCCACCAATAATAAGTCCTGCTTTAATATCCCCCATCACTAATCCTGCAAAAAGACCTGCAAACACTGGCGCACTTAATGAAGAATAAATTTGTAATTCATCTAAAATTTGGTATCCTGCGTATAATGTTAATAATAAGATCTGCCACCATAAGATATTCATTTTTTGTTCCCTCCTATTTTGTTATCAAACTCATAAAGTCTTCCGCTTTGTCACTTGGCACCATTTGAGCAATCAGATGGACGCCTTTAGCATTTAACTCTTTAAAAACCTCAATATCTTGATCGACCACATTGATTGACTTAGTAATCGACCGTGTTTCGTTTGTTTGAGACATGTTCCCAACATTGATTTCTTTAATCGGCACCCCAAGTTCTACTAGTTTTAATAAACGATCTGGTTTCCGTACCACAATTAGTAAACGTTGTGAGTCGTATTTTCCTGCTAAAATATTTTGAGCAGCTTTTTCAACTGGTAACACGCTTAGTTTCACGCCAGCTGGTGTTGCTAATTTCAAGCCACTTTTTTCAATGGCATTCCCTGCAACCTCATCATCAACGACCATAATTCTGGAAATATTCAATTTTGTCGCCCATAAATTTGCCACTTGTCCATGAATCAAACGTCCATCAATTCTTACGCCAATAATACTCATTGTAATCCCTCTTTCATTTCTTTATATAGTGGTTCTTTTACTAACTGAATTTCTGGTTGGTACGTTCCTTCCGTTTCAAAAATGACGATCTCATTTTGCCCTTCTTTTAATAATCCTTTAGGAATATATAAGGAAAGCGTCGGACCAACATTCCAGAAACGACCAAGATTGGTTTGGTTAACAAAAACAATTCCTTTGCCGAATTTAGAAACATCAATAAATGTATCTTTCACTTCTGCTAACTCCACATGATACTGGTAAAAGCTTGGTTGATCAGGCTGCCATTCTCTTGAATAGTCTACCTGTTCACAGCTTGTCATAGGTAAACAATATTGTTGCCATTGCGTCATAAAATGTAAATCTGCCATGACACCCGTTCGAATCCCTTTTTTCTGAGTATCTGCAAATAGTTTATGCCCGTAATTGACACGACCCATATTTTCCATTAAAACATCGATTTGATTATTCTCTTGCGGCAGTGTAACGTAAATATCTTCGCCAATTTCCGTTTGATATTGCGTTGCTTGATGTACCTGATTGACAAATAATTGCAGACGATCACGACCGTCAATCACTCTTAGCTTTTCTTCTGCAGCATCTTTTTCAATGCTTGTTCGGTAAAGAAGATAGCCGGTATTTTGTCCTAATTGTTCCATGGTTTGCGGATAAACGCTGACCACTGGCTGACTAATCGTTTCTAAAGTCGCAAACAAACTCACTTTGTTGGTTAAAGGAATTGCTGTTTGCGCAAAAGAATCTTTTACTAATGGTTCAGCTTGTGGTAACGCAGGGTACTCTTCGTGAAGCATTTTTTGTAACGCGAAATACTTTTCGGTTGGGTTCCCTTGTTCATCAAGTGGCGCATCATAATCATAGGAAGTGATTTGTGGTAAATCAATGGTTCCTCGTGCGGAGCAGCCATTCATAAACCCAAAATTGGTGCCGCCATGAAACATATATAAGTTGATACTGCCTAATGCTAATGCTTCTCTAACTGATTCAGCCAATTCTTGCGGATCTCGTTTAATAATTGGCTCTTTCCAACGATTAAACCAGCCATCCCAAAATTCCATACACATTAGCGGCCATTTTTTACCATGTTCTTCAAAAAAGGCTTGCATCATACCGAAATTTTCTTTGGCTTTTGAGCCAAAATTCCCAGTTACTAAAATATCATCTTCAATCATGCTGCCTGCCCGCAATGTTGCGCGCCATGGCCCGTCAGAAGTAAAAAATGGTGCTGTCACGCCACGTGCAATCATCAAATCGCGAATCGCCCGTAAATACGCTTTTTCTTCGCCAAATGAACCATATTCGTTTTCGATTTGAATCATTAAAATATTGCCACCGTTAGCAAGTTGATGCGGAACAATTTTTTCCATTAAAACATCATAATATTCCGCAACATGCTTCAGATAGGTTGGATTATTCGAACGCATCCGTCCTGGTTCATTTAATAGCCAGGCTGGAAAACCGCCAAACTCCCATTCTGCACAAATATAAGGAGACGGCCGCACAATCGCATATAGTCCAAGTTCTTGTGCTAATTTTAAAAAGCGCTCCAAATCTAATATTCCCTCAAAATGAAATGTTCCTTTTTGCGGTTCATGTAAATTCCATGGTACATATGTCTCAACTGTATTGAAGCCTAAAGCTTTCAAGTTATAAAGTGAATGATACCAATCTGAGGGATCTACACGAAAATAATGAATGGCGCCTGATAAAATTTTAAATGGTTGACCATTTAAAAGAAACTCCTCTTTAATTTCAAATCTGTCCACATTGTCACCCTTTCTAGTAAACGCTTTCAATTACTGGATAATTGCTAAATAAAGAAAGCTCTTTATTTAGCAATTTCGACTACTTGGATGTTCATAAGATGTTTCTTCACGTTCTCTACGTCTACATGCCCAGTCATTCTTTCTTGGGCATTAGCCATTCCAGCCGCCATGCCCCATTTTAGCAGTTCAGCAGCTGAGGCATCCTTGGCTAGTCCATATGCAAGACCAGCAATGGTTGCATCTCCTGAACCAACAGGATTTTTAGCTTGAATCGTTGGAATTTTTACACGATAGAACTGATTGTGATGTTTGGCAATTGCACCATCTTTTCCTAAAGATACGACAATCCATTCAATTCCAGCAAACATTGGTTTTGTTAAAGCTGTTTGTACAGCTGCTAATGGATTTTCTGAAAAATCTTGCTCTAGCAATCCTTCTAGTTCCTCTAAATTAGGTTTAATTAAATACGGTTTCCATGGTCCTTGAAGAACTTGCCTTAAACTATCACCAGAAGTATCTAGTAGCACTTTAACCTCTTGTGCGTGAGCTTTTTGAACTAATTCTTGATAAAAATTTGACGGTAATCCTTTCGCTAAACTGCCAGAAATTGTGACAATTTCTGCTTGCTTAATTAATTGATCGAAATTTTCAAGGAAGTTACTGATTTCTTCTGGGGAAACAGTCGGTCCAGCTTCTAAAATTTCAGTTTGATTCCCCTCGTGCAAAATCGCAATCGAATCACGTGTTTCTTCTTTGATTGACGTAAATGCTTGGGGGATGTTTGCTTTCTTTAACTCGTTTGCAATAAACGCCCCATGAAAACCACCAAGAACGCCGGTAGCTATAACATCTCCACCTAAATCATGAATAACGCGAGTGACATTTAGTCCTTTGCCACCAGGGGTTTTGGTCACCTGACTGGTCCGATTAACGGTATCAAGCTTTAGATGATCTAATAGGTAGGAGATGTCAATTGACGGATTCATTGTTACTGTTACTATCACAGCTATGCCTCCCAATTACCCTTCGTTTACTTGAACTTTCGCATGCCAAGAGCTGGCGGTTGCCGCGATGACTTCATTTAAACTTTCAATGTTTTCTCGGCCTTCTGTTTTTAACCAATCACAAGCCGCAGTTTCTCCTGCTTCAACGAAAGGTTTCACGCCATTTTTCCACGTAGCACGGCCACATAAAACACCATTAAATGTTGAACCAGCTTCTTTAGCGAAACGTAGTGTTTCTTGGAATAGCTCTGTTGAGACACCGGCACTTAAAAAGATAAATGGTAAATCAGTGGCTTGACTTTGTTCTAAGAAATAATTCGCCGCTTCCTCTTTTGTATACGCTGTTTCAGCCGGCGCAAAACCTTCTACAAAATTCATATTAACTGGAACTTCCACTTTCAATACATCTACTTTATATTGGGGTTTAGAAAATTCTTTCATCATTTCATTCACTTTATGCGGTTTAACTTTTGCATATTCTAAAGAAGTTGCATCTGCTATTTGTGCATCGTAAGAAACTAATTCTAAGTAAAATGGTAGGTCTTCTTCTGCACATTCACTTCCTAAGCGTTCAATGAATACATGTTTTTGATGATTGATTTCTGGATCCTCATCCACATCATAGTAGAGTAAAAATTTAATCGCGTCTGCGCCTTCTTCTTTCAAGCGTAAAACAGACCAATCTGCTAGTAAATCAGGCAATCGTCCCGGAGTTGTTGCATCATAGCCCGTTTTTTCATAAGCGAGTAACAATCCAGCCTCGGTATCGCGTGCTTTTGCAGCAGGCAATCCATATTCTGGATCCAATAAAATGGCGGACGCATAAGGTGTCAATTCTTTCGAGACTAATTCTTTAAACGTTTCAATTTGTGCATCAGTTGGCTCTACATCTAGCGCTTTGATCATTTTTTTCAAGGCACCTCGTTGATCAATGGCTAATGCGCTAATGATTCCTTCTTGGGTTGACAAACGATCCATTGCCGCTTTTTTTCCAGCTGTTAACGTAAGCATAGTTCCTCCTCCAAATGTTGTATTATTTATAGTCATAAATCGTTACGCCTTTAACCACACGATTCACTGTACCTGTCGGTGAAGGGGTATCCGGTTTATTTCCAACTTTAATAGATGTTAAAAGTGCGACTGTTTGGGCTACCATGATATCTGCTAATGCTAAATAGCCATCAGGTAATAGAGCAGTTTCTGCGGAATATTCAATAGTTGAACCTGAGAAATTACGTTTGCCAGGTTGAGCAATCGCAAAAACACCCGCCGCAATTTCGTCACCGTGAACTTCTTCTAAGATATCCAAGTCGTAATCTCTTGTGTATGGCGTATTATTAACAAAACCAAACATTATTGTTTTTTCATTAATAAATGATTTTGGTCCATGACGGAAGCCCATAGAAGAGTCAAAAATTGTGGCAACTTTGCCGGCTGTTAGTTCTAAAATTTTCAATTGCGCTTCTCTTGTCAAACCAGCTAAACTTCCAGAACCAACATAAACAATTCGTTCAAAATCAAGGTTAACAATTTCATTTAATTCTTCTTCACGGGATAGCACTTCTTCACCTAATTTAATTAGAGCGGTTACATAATCTTGTTTTTGCTCAAAGGCTGTTTGATCAAAGAGTAGTAATGTACCCAAGGTCATGCAAGAAAAGCTACCAGTCATCGCAAAACCACCATCATTGGAACGTGTTGGCATTAAGAATAAAAAGCTGTTTTCTTCTTTTTGGCTTATTTGTGCCAGTTGTCCTTCTTCGGCACAAGTGATCGCTAAATGATGAATTGTTTCAACCACTTGATTAGCTACTTCAACTGCCGCTAAACTTTCAGGACTATTTCCACTTCTTGCAAACGAAACTAACAATGTTGGTTCGTCTTTAATCAGATAATCTTCTGGTTTGGCCACAATATCCGTTGTCCCAATACTTTCGAATGAAAAGGCTTGTGTGTCGCCGTGTGCTCGGAGATAAGGTACAACCGTATCACCGACATATTGCGAAGTCCCTGCTCCTGTAAAAATTACTCTTGTGCGTTTTCCTTGCGCTTTGGCTTGGACTTCTTTTAAAAAGTTTTCCAAAGCTGTTTGATTTTCATGATAAAGTGTCACGGTTTCTTGCCAAAGCTCAGGTTGCTGACGAATTTCACGTGTCGTGATTTCCGCTCCTAGTTGTTCTAGTTCTTCTTTTTCTGCTGTAAACATACTTAACTCTCCTAACTATTCCGAATATGGCGTATCTGATAATGAAATTGATCTGCTCGCGCCACACTCAACGTAAATTCAATAATTTCATTTTTCATGTTATATGTCTGGCGTGCTAAATGAAGGACTGGCGCTCCTTCTGGAATCATCAATAATTTGGCATCTTCTTTTGAAGCAATGCTAGCGTATAATTCTTCATCAGCTAAACGAACGGTTTGCTTAAAATCTTCCGAAAATAGATCATATAATGGTTTGCTACGTAGTAATTGATCCGTGAGTAATAAGAAAAATTTCACAGGCAAGTATGTGTCTTCAACCATTAATGGCTCGTTATCAGCAATCCGCAACCGACTTAATTTAAAAACTGCCTCTCCTAACGAAAGATTCAAATGCTGACAAATAAATTTATCCGCTTCCAATTTTTCGAAGGATAATATACGGGTATGTGGTTTTCGACCCAGCCCTTTCATTTGTTCTGTAAAACTATATGCGCCAGCTAAATCAGCGGCCTCTTTTTTTATATCTGAAACAAATGTTCCTTTGCCATGACGACGATAGATGGAACCTCTATTTTCTAGTTCTTGTAGCGCTAACCGGACCGTCGTCCGACTCACTCCATATTGTGCAGTCAATTCACGTTCAGAGGGCAACTTGTCATGAGGAATCATGCATGTTTCGATTCGTTCCTGCAGCAAATCAACAAGTTGATGATACAAAGCTTTGTTTTTAAAGGCATTTTCCATAACTTTCTCCTTTACCCTAACTGGTTATAACCACAAACCAATAGTACGGTGGTTTTTTTTATTTTGTCAATAAAAAGTATTAATAAATATCTTCATACCGCTATAACCTTGAAATGATAACGTTTACATTTTTTTATTTTTCTTTATTGTAATATTTTTTTCCTCAAGAAATCATTTTTTTATAAAAAACCATCCTTAAATATGATACCAGTTGCTGGCTTTATTTTAAATAGACAAGTAAATATCCACCCGCATAGCGGGTGGCTTTTTAATAGCCCTAGAAGGGCTCGCTACCTGCTGCTCCCTTTAAGGGAGCTTTTTTTAGAGACCGCCAACCGCTACCATTCTATTCTTATCTAGTTGTTACTTACTAAATGGATCTCTATACTCTCTTTTGTTTATACTATCCCTTACTCGATCTTCTGCTTCTTGTTCTCGTATATACTTAGCTATCGTTTTTTGGTTCAGACCTACAGTGCTCACATAATAGCCTTTTGACCAAAATGATCTATTCCCATAATTATATTTTAAATTCGCATGACGTTCATGAATGATTACTGCACTTCTTCCTTTTAAGAAACCCATGAATCCTGATACACTCAACTTCGGCGGGATTCTTACCAACATATGGATATGGTCAGGCATTGCATGAGCTTCAATGATTTCGACTTCTTTCATTTCACACAATTTTCTCAGTATTTTTCCAATATCCTGCCTTAACTGACCATAGATTACTTTTCTTCTATATTTTGGTGTAAATACAAGATGGTACTTACAATTCCAACGAGTATGTGCTAAACTTTTATCGTCGTTCGACATACAAAAACTCCTTTCGATTAGATAACGGTTGGTAGCCTTTATCTATTATATCGAAAGGAGTTTTTATCGCTAAAGCTCTGAGCTCCACGCGCAGTACGCGTGGTTTTTTTGTCGAAATCTCTTTAGAGATTTCAACTGACTAAAGTCATTAAAAAGAGTATGAGACAAAAATCACTTTAGATTTTTGTCTCATACTCAAAATCTGAAAAACAGTTCTATCCCGACTTCTTCGTTTCTATTGTTTGGTTCTGGCAACAACTAACAAGTAACTGATTTTACGAAATCCATGACAATATTCATTATTGAGCATATTCAATCCTTCTGCTAATTTTCGTATAAGATAAATATTGATTGAATGTGTTGACACAACGAAAGACCGTCCTATTCGCATATTGATCATAATAACGCTTGGTATACCACTGAAATTCTTTCGTCCAAGGTTTGACATGGCCAGTAAAGTGGATAATGGATGGTGCTCTTCTCGTTTCTTCATATTGTTTTTCTCCATAAATAGTTGGATGTTTTTTCGCTTTTGACAAAATATAGCCTTGGGCGTTCCACTTAGGATGCAACAGGGTCCAACGGTCGTGTAAAACCGCATTCAATGCATCTTGATCATGGAAACGTAATTTATCTGGATTTTCTTCAATAAATCTTAAGACTTTAGTGGTTACATCTAAATTCAACCATTTTTTAACATCGATTAGCAACAAGCCTGAGTTAAAATAACACATAGATTCTGCAGGAATCGCCATTTTTTCCAAACGTTGATGGAACCCTGCATCTTCAACAGCGGCAATGATATTTTCACCTAAATCAACTGTCCATAATTTTGCGACATCATCTAAGGCAATCATGTCACAATCCATATACAACAGCCGTTCGATCTGGCTTCCTCTAAACAGCTCTGGAATAGCAATCCTGTAGTAAGCTGTTTTGGGAATTCGTTCACTGGTTACAACATTTTTGAAAAAATGGGGGTTGATTTTTAAAAATGTTAACTCTGCATTGATTTGGGTATGTTTAATCGTAAAATACAGTAGTTGCTTGCTTTCAAAATTGATATTGTCATCAATCACATAAAAATGAACAGCTGCCGCTGAAGGACTATTTTCTAAAATTGAAACAAACATAGCAGCAAGATGCGGCACAAAGTTGGTATTGCAACAGGAGACAATCGCTAATTCTTTTCTATTTTCCATTTCTTGCACCTACTTTCTTTAACTTGTTTAGATAAAGAGCTGTATAAGGATGATTTTCTAACGTATTCCAGGGTTTATCGTGACCAGTAAAATGAATAATCGCTGGCTCTTGATTTCCCGCTGCATATAATTTTTGGTAAGCCTCATTAGGCGCTTCATGACGATTAAAAACTAAAGACGTCTGCATATTCCATCTTGGTTCTAGAGCTAGCCAATCTTCATAAAGAACAGCGTTTAAAGCATCTTGATCATGATAAACTATGCGGTCCCCATTTTCTTCTAGATACTGAATTGTTTTTTGCGTGATTGCTTTCTCGTTCCATCGGTCAATATCAATAATCATAACTCCTGAATTAAAATAATAATCGGAGGAATCGATGCCCAAACGTTTCAAGGCATATGCTTGACCAGGATCAATAACCGCACCAATCGTTTGGTTCACTAATGGCGTATCATACAACTGGACAATATCATCTAAAACAAGCGTATCTGCATCTAAATAAAGAACCTTTTTATAGCTATATTTTTGTAAAAGTGACGGTAAAGAAATGCGTAAGTATGCGGTCGTTGTAATATGATCACTCACTAAAAAATTTTGATAGACTTCTTTGTCTGCTGTTAGAAATTCAACAGTTGCATTTTGTGAGTTACTACTAACCGTTTCTCGGAGTGCTTTTTTGCTAGATAGCGACAGCCCATCATCAATCACATAAAAATGAACAGGTCTCTCCGCATGACAATTTTCTAAAACAGTTGTCATCATTACATTCAAATAAGGAGCATAATTTTCGTCTGAAGCTGTCACAATTGGCACAATCTTCTGATTTTTTCTCATCAAAACCACTCTCCTCTTTTATTTTTATAGCTAAGTTCCTATTCAGAATAGGCCCTGAAAAACTTATCTGCAAATCATATGCTCATTATTTTATAATACAATTATAATAAAAATATATTTTATGGCTATAAAATAATTTTGTTTTCCGTTAACAACTATTAAAAAAACAACATTTCTCTTACTTTATCCTCAAAAATACTATTTATTTAATACTTGTTTTACTAATTTTTTTATCTAAAAATTCGCCTGTTGTATTTTCTGTTGATGATAATTTTAAAATGTACAGCGAAACTTAATATAAATTCTAAACTGACTTCTTACTCAATAAAAGAGCGAAAAAGCCTGGGACAAAAATCACTTTGGATTTTTGTTCCAGGCTCAAAACCGGATAAACGGCGGGAACAGAACCAATTGCTTCGAAAATAAACGGCTCTGTTCTGACCTCTTTCACTTCATATATGATTCTCTTTCCCTTCCAAAAGTTATCCTTCTTAAATGATCTATGGCGTAGTCGGATAATTTTGGACTGTCGTTTGATTGCCATTTTGACTAAACAAGCTGGTTGACTGTGCATTTTTTTGTTTTTCTACTTCTAAGACTTTGTTTTTTTCAAAAGCCACATCATAGTTGTAGTCCTTTGGTTGCACTTCTTGGAATCCTTGTGGTTTATAAAAACGTAAAAGGTTTTCCTGATTTAATTTGTCAGATAAACTTAACGATTTTTTCACCCAATCGTTATCTTTCGTGACTTCTGCTTTTAAATCTGCTGGAACTTGGTCTAATTTTTTTCCTTGATTATTGTAGATTTCCCCACCTAGATAAGAAAATTGAGGCGTTACAAAATCGCCATTTCTAAAAGGAACCACTTGTTTATATTGAGGAGATAAAAGGTCCGTGCCAAAATGGATATAATTTTTATCATCGACACCTAAAAGATGGTACAGTGTCGGTAAAACGTCAATTTCCCCACCATATTCGTGCATGATTTTCCCTTGCGTATAGCCTGGCATGTAAAACATCAAAGGTACTCTTTGCAATTGCGCATTGTCATAGTTTGTCCACGTTTTTGGATCGCGGTTGAAGGCTTTACATAAGTCCTTGTTGTTTGCATCTGAAATACCGAAGTGGTCACCATAAATAACAAAAATAGAATGATTGTATAAACTTGTTGTTTGCAAGTAATGGAAAAATTGTTCTAGCGATTGATCCAAATAGTGCGCTGTTCGAACATAATCATCCACAATCGAATTGCCTGTGTTCAATTTAGGAAACGGGAAGTTTTGGTCATCCGTATAATAAGGGGTATGATTGGTCACAGTTAAAAACTTCGCATAGAATGGCTGCTGTAAATGCTCAAGCTCACTAGCTGATTCACGCAACAATTGTTTATCTAAAATACCGTAACCTAGCATTTTGTCATCTTTTGAAAAATATGACCGATCAAAAAAGTATTGATATCCTAAGTTTTTATACACATGGTCCCGATTCCAAAAACTCCCCACATTTCCATGGAAAACAGCGGTTGTATAGCCTTTTTGTCCTAAAACAGCGGGAGCTGCTTCGAAAGTATTGTCTGATCCTAATTGTGTAAAAAGAGATCCTTGCGGGAGCCCGAATGTTCCTGTTTCTAACATGTTCTCCGCATCACTCGTTTTTCCTTGCCCTACTTCATGAAAGAAATTATCAAAACTGATTGTCGCTTTGTTTTGATAGAGCTGATTTAAAAACGGTGTAACCTCTTGGCCTTGGACTTTCATATTAATCAAAAATTGTTGAAAACTTTCTAAATGAATCACAAATACATTTTTTCCTTTGGCAATACCGGCATACTGCGGATTAAGCGGTAAATTGTTTTGCTTGGTAAATTTCATGATTTCAGGTAATTCGTTTGAACTAGCTTCTGCTCTTACCTCATTTGACATGGCTGTTTTGACACCATCGATGGCTGTGAATGCATCCAAGCCAAGATATTTTACAATATAATTACGATCAAAAATTCTTTGAAGCAATTGAGGACGATCGGTTTCGCTTAAAAATAAGTTAACCGAAAAGAGCAAGACACTTAAACAACTAATTGAGATCGCCAATCTTCTGTTGATAGGTTTAGTCATAAAGACTTGATGATTCCGTCGCTGTTTAAAAGAGTAAAATACCAAAACGAGCAGCACTAAAGTATCTAGCCAATAAAAGACATCGTGGACCCTCATTAAGGCAAGTAAATCACCAGAAATCCCTTCTGAAACTTTTGAAAAGCCAAAAATAGATTGGATGGTAATAAAGTCAGTGAATTCACGATAAAAAATAATATTCAAATATAAAATTAATGTATTTAAAACATTTAAAAGAGTTAAGCTAAGCATAAATGTTTTATGCTTTTTAAAATACAAACTAAAGCCAAATAGTAACAGCGTAGTAGCAACTGGATTGAACCATAAAATTTCTCGCTGGAGACTGCCCTTAACGCCCAATGAGAAATCTAGGTAATACGCCAGAATCGTTTTTGCCCAAAAGAGTAAAACAAAAAATAAAAAGAGTCCTACTCGGTTATTTATTTTTTTCATCTAAGTTTGTCTTCCTTTCCCTTCAAAAAAATCTTGATTTGTTAAAAATAAAACCTAACTCTGCGCAATGACTTTTTCGCTAGCGGAGAATTGGATAAATAACTTAAAAAGATAATCGCAATGGCGCAACATCCAAATAAAAGCCATACGTTTGTAAAAGGTGTTCGAGTAAGCGAACTAGTAATAGGCTTTGTAATTAAAAGACTTGGTAGCGCAACCCCTAAAGAATTGCCAATTTGCTTACATGTCACCGCAATGGCTGCTGCCGTTCCTGACTGAGAAAGTGGCATTCCTTCAATCGCTGTAATGGTAATCGGTGAATTTAACATCCCAAACCCAATGCCTAAAAAGATATAAATAATAAATAAAATAATCATAGGCGTTGTTTTAGTTACAAATAATTGTAAAAAGCTAACAGCCAACATTGAAATACCACAAAGCATAATAGGACGTTTCGTTCCTATTCTCCCTACCATTTCGCCGGCTCTCGGTGCAACAAGAAAACTAACAAAAGCCAAAGGAATGGTTGATAAGCCAGCTTCCAACGGGCTGAAGCCTCTCATTTCTTGCAAATATAGCGTGTTTAAAAATAAATAGCCGTTATATATGATAAAGCCAAAAATAGCTAAAAAAGAAGCCGATGTAAATGGAATAGATAAAAAGAAACGCGGGTTGATTAACGGATTGTCAATGTTATATTCATAAATAAAGAAAATGACAATGGCTAAACAGCCGATTATCCCAGTACTTAAAATATCTGGCGCGAAAAGCCCTTTTCTAGGTAGTCCGATAATGGAATAGATAGAACTAAATAGAAAAAGAATCATCAATGCTTGACCAACAAAATCATTTTTCGCCGTCTTCTCTACTTTTGACTCAGGTACAAATTTTTGTGTAAGGATGATTGCCGCTGCAATGATCGGTACATTTACAAAAAAGACATACCGCCAGCTAAAATAAGAAACAATTAGTCCGCCAATAATCGGGCCCATGCCTAAGGAAATCCCTGTAACAGAGCCCCACAAGCCAATTGCTTTCGCACGTTCTAACTTTTCGGTAAATACCTGTGTAATAATAGACATTGCTACCGGATTTAACATAGAACCACCAATCCCTTGCAACATGCGAAACGCAATCAATTGCCCTGGGGTTTGCGAAATCCCACATAGGAAAGACGCTAAACCAAAACAGGCTAAGCCCAATTGAAGAACTCGTTTACGGCCAATTCGGTCTGCTGTAGACCCAGATAACAATAATAAGGATGCTACCATTAAAGTGTACCCATCTGTTACCCACTGTAATGTAGACAGATTCGTGTGAAAATCACTTTGAATGGATGGTAACGCCACATTGACAACCGTAACATCCATGGTCACTACAAACAAACTCATGCAACAAGTATACAAAATAACTTTTTTTCTATCGATCATAAAAACAGTCCTTTCTAGCAACTACATAAAACAGGAAAAGCAACAATGACACTTAAACTTCTAACGACACAGTTATCGCAAGTACTCACGTATCAACAGTTCTTTATATTCCTTGCCATTTAGTTATTTTATATTTAAAAAAGTAAATCTTTAGATAGCCAAACTATACACCAGAACCCCTTTAAATTGAACCGTAATAGATACGATTTATCGATTCTTAAGTTATTAAATAATTGAACATTCTGTTCAGAAATATCGAACAGCCCCATAATTGAGCATCTCTTATAAACAATGAACAACAAAAATAGCCTTATCCGCAGCAGAAGTAAATCTAAGCGAATAAAGCTATTTTTGGTAACTATTCCAAAGTAATTTTAATGGCTAAGTCTCTAGCAACTTTTGTAAAGTTGCCTTGATTTGACCAGGTTGGACAAAAACCGAACTGGAAACATTTCGGTATAAATAAAATTTTTGTTTTCGTTCAATCGGTAAAAAGAAGAGTTTAGAATCAATTTCCTGCAGTTGTTCTTTCCGAAGAGAGATTACCGCATAAACTCCTTTACTTTTTTCAATGAGACGAGTAAGCATCAACGTATCGTAGCAACAAACAAGCGGACTTGTTAATTGCAACATTTCTAGCACACTCTTGGTAGCTTCTAAATGATCTAAGTGATGCGGCAAAAATAGAAATGGATAGTTGGTCAAACAGCTGAAGCCTTCTTCCTCAATTTCTTGTTTAATTTCTCTTGAAACACAAAGATACATTTTTAGTTCAATTAATTGTTCTTTCTTTAAAACTGGACTATTCACATCTGCAGAAGTAATCACAAAATCCAACTCATGATTCTCCAATTTATTCAATAACTCAAACGATGAACCATGGTAACATTCCCAAAAACGATTCAGTTGATCCTCATTTTCTGTCACTTTATACATCAAGGACGTATTTCCAAAACCTAAACGCATCACTGGATTCTCAATCATTTCATGCAAATTAAGTTTCATTTTCTTGGCCTCGTTTAAAATGATATATACAGATTGGACGATTTTATCACCATAGGAATTTAACGTCAAAGAATTCCCGTTACGGTCAAAAAGTAAATGGCCCAATTCACTTTCCAAATCTTTTAATGACGCACTTAAGGTTGATTTACTAACATGGAGTTCAGAGGCTGCTTTGGAAATACTATTATATTTTGCAATGGTATAAAAATATTCTAATTTTTCAATAGTCATCTTTTGTCATCCCTTTTATTCAAATTCATTTGCCCACGCAACCTGTTCAAAACACGCCTCACTCTTTATCAATAGCGTAGTTATTTTTGCTCTAATAAGCTATGTCCATCTTGTTATTTTTCTATAACTAATAGCAGATGGATATGAAAGTGCCTTTGGTAAAACTTTTTCTCGGAAATAGCATGAACATTCGCAACAAATTCAGCTTATTAAAAAAGGCGTCTTGCTTTTTCTATTTTACGCAAATTTACTTAAGAAATTCCATTTCAATTCTTTTCTAAAAAAGGTAAGATGGACACAACAAATGTTTCAGTTTCCATGCCCATTTACTTTAAGGTTCAGCGTTATCTACTAAGTATGAAGAATGTCAAAGAAAGGTTAGGTACTCCCAATGAAAATCAACTATTTAGGTACGGGTGCAGCAGAACGGATTCCAGGAATTTTTTGTAATTGTAAATTATGTAAGTACGCTCGAGAGAAAAAAGGACGAGAAATTCGTACACAAACTCAATTAATTATTGATGATGTCCTGCTGATTGATTTTCCAGGGGATTCTTATTTACACCTGTTGCAGTACGACTTGTGTTTTGCAGACTTTGACTCTTTACTAATCTCTCATTGGCATTCCGATCATTTTTACGGCGAGGATTTGGCTTATCGAATGTCTGGTTATGCATTAGATATTCCCAATCGTTTAACTGTTTATGGAAATGAAGCAGTTAAGACGTTTTATCAGCGCGCCTTTGATTTAGAAGGTCGTCAAGACGATACCCGATTACATTATCAGGTTATTCAGCCCTACAAGTGTTTTACTATTGCGAACTATACGATTTATCCCCTTCCTGCACAACATGGAAATTTCAGTGAAGATTGTTTTATTTTCGTTATTGACGATGGTAAAGATGCTTTTTTATCCACCCATGATACAGGTTACTTTACGTCAGACATGTTTGAATATCTTGAAAAGAGCCACTTACTTCTTAGTATTGTTTCTTTAGATTGTACTAGTCAAACAAACGAAACTGGCAATAGTCATATGAATTGGGAAGAAAATTTAAAATTAATTGCAGAATTAAAAGAAAGAAAACTCGTCACAGATAAAACGATTTACGTTGCCAACCATTTTTCTCACAATGGCGGCTTGTCTTATGCGGAGATGGCGGCTTTATCTCAAAAGCATGAAATAATTACGAGTTATGATGGTTTAGAAATACTAACTTAATCGGATTATTTGCCTTCTTTTCAGCACTATTATATGCTTTTAACCGATAATTACAAGGTACTTTTATCGTAACTTACACTATCTTAAAAAACAAAAATACTCGAGATTTCCCGTGATTCTGGAAATTCCGAGTATTTTTATGGTTCTTTACGCTGCTGGCACAGCGGATAAACGTTTATTTTCTTCTTCATTCACTCGATTAACAATAAAGTTATAATTCACTTCATTTAGTCTTTGACCATGATTTCCTGTTTGCTTAATGCCACCATTGGAATGAACACCAACTACTTCAAACTGAGCATTATAGATTGGTGAACCAGATTGACCACCTGTTGTATCGATATCATAAAATAGTAATGGATTTTCTAAGTCTGTAAAGTTAGATGTAAACAAATCATTTTCATGAGACCATTGTGTGTGGTTTTTCTCACCTGGATAGCCTGATATTGTGACATGGGTATCTGAAGATTCAAACTTTTTCAAAACAAATGGCGTTAAAATTTCTCCCAACTCTGGGGCATCTGGACGATCGTTTTGTTTGCCGACAGTCACGACCGCAATATCCGCATTCGGGGAAAAAGCTACATCAATCACTTTGAATTTGCCAAATGGTGTCGCACTGCCATCTCGACCTGGATAAAACCAAGCATCATCTTTGGCATTCGGATTTAATACTTTGGCATTCTTAAAACTTTCAGCCACATGATTATTGGTGACAATTGTATTAGTTCCAACAACAAAGCCTGTTCCTAAAGAAATATAGCCTGGTTTACTGGCAGGGGAAATGATTCTTCCGATTGACGCAAAAGGCGCTTCGGTTGTATCTGCCACTTCTTGTCTTCTGTCCTCAGGGTCCAGTAACGATCTTTTTTGTCGTGAATGACTTTCGGCAGGAACGATATACTCTTCTGCATTTGCAGAGAGGCTAAAACCGGCTATCAAAGTTACTAAAATCAGAAACAAAAAAACAGCACTAATTTTTCGTATGGAGAACTTTTTCATAAGATTATGCCACTCCTTTTCCATTTTTATTTAATTGTGGAATTTTTTTCATTCATTGACCAGAACAGATTCACTTGGTTGGTTTACCTGAATGTCTTCTTTAGCTCCGATTCCAGCAGAGTTAAAGGCTGCTGACACCACTGAAGCTGCTTCATCGCCATATTGAACTTTTGCAGCAGCAAGCATCGCATCACGAGCATCACTGAATTGTGCTTTAGGTGTTAAGTAATTTACTAACGAGCTGTAGAAAATAGTCTGTGCTTTTTCAATGCCTAAATTCTGGATAATGGTGTAACCAATCCGATTAATAATTCCACTATTATAATGAACACCGCCTTGATCATAATAAGGCGTTCCTTTATACCGTGCTCGATCGTCGTATTGAGCCATGGTTTCTGGTTGTCCGTGTTTACTTGGCGTTTGTAAATTTCGAATACCTGTTTTTCGGTCAACACTCTGAGTATCCGCACCAATTTCTGGATTAGATGCACCCGAAATAATATAACCCATCAAATCAGAATAAGATTCATTCAACGCACCTGATTGTCCTAAATATTCTAAACCGGCAGTATGTTCCGTTACACCATGTGTCATTTCATGACCAACTACATCTAAAGAGGAAGCATACGTTTTTCCTGTTGGTGTACTTGTTTCACCATAACGCATTGCTTTTCCATCCCAAAAAGCATTGTCATAAGCATCTGGATGTTGTTCATCAACAACTGACAAGATGGGCATCCCTCGATCATCAATACTGTGTCGTTGGAAATGATCTTCATAATATGTTTTCACAAATTTTCCATGCGTATAGGCGTCAACAGCATTCTGATTTAATGTCGCTAGTGATGGTGCTTGAATAATAGAATAATTATTTTTGCCATCAACTACTGCATGGTAAACCCCTGTGTTATCCGTTCCGTGTAAAGCAATTCCCGTATTACTTTTTTCAACTGGTACATTAAACGTTACTTGAAAAGAGTTTTTTAACGTTACTTCACTACCGACATGTTCCGTTAAATCTTGTTTTTCCATAATTGTTCCATCTGTAGCATTCACTTTATAAACCAAGGATACGGGGTCACCAGTTGGTGAAGAAGTTACTCTGACTTTATAAAATAATTGCCCTTCATTATTTACACGTTTGTCAATAGCTAAAAAGACAAGATCTTTAGTTTCCGGATTATCAGAAGCAATAATTTTTTTAACTCCTTCTTCACCGATTGCATCAACCGATTGAATTTTCACTACTTGATCAACTGGATTTCCTGTAACACTTGTTACTGCACCATTTTTATCTAAATGAATAATCACATTATCTGAATCAACAGTAACGCCTTCCGTTTGCTTTTCTAACTTAAGATGCTTCATCCCCCACGCATCTTCTTTTCGATCTACAACCGTATATTGTTCAGCAGCTGCCTCAGAAATTGCCTCCTTTTCCAACTTCGATAAAACTGTTGAAACTTCACTTTCTGAATAAACTTGTTCTTCTGCTACTACAAAAAGTGAAGAAAATAGACATGAACTTCCAACAAAGATGCCTGTACCTAAAATGTATAAAATTTTATTTCCCTTCATCAAACGATTAACTCCTTCCCCAGTTTCCTTTTATTTCTTTTCCCAACAAAAGTATTGCTTTATCTTCCCTAATCTTTCCCGTTAAACGACCGCCCCTTTCCCTGCGTAAATATTTGTTGCTATTTTCATTATAGATAACTACCTAACCGGCACTATCTAAATTCCTTAATTAGCCGACATTTTTCCCTGTATTGCCCCTCATATCTCAATACCATAGTAAAAAAGTTGTTAACAAATTCATTCGTTAACAACTTTTTTACTATTATGATTTTTTTCAATAATTAAATGTTGAGTAACCGATCCTTCATTGAAGGACGTTTGCAAATCAAATTGATCTGAAAAATCAACAATTTCTTTTACATATAACAATCCCCAACCGTGTTCTTCTGGGTTACTTTTAGAACTAAATTTGGTTTTCTTCATAACCCTAAAATCAAATTCGGCTTGGACACTATTTGTTATCACAAACTCTTGTGTTTCATTTTTATTGAAAATTGAGATAGCGAACATTTTCAATTCTGATTTTGCACTGTTTTCAATCGCGTTATCTAATAGAATAGCCAACAAACGAATCACAACCACTAAGTCGATTGATGTATCAAGAATAAATACTTCTGGCACATCAACAATCACTTTTAGTTTTGCTTGCTTTGCGGTATTAATTTTCATACTTATGAGTGCCTTAAGTTCCATATTTTTCAAACGATTTAACTTCATAAGTTCAAATTCTTCATTATCAATAATTTTTTTGGTTGGTGCAATCGTTTCTTCATAAATTCTTTTGATTTCCAGAATATCTTCGTATGAAATAGCAATTTGTAAACTATACAATAAATTTTTATAGTCATGACGAAACATCGCTAGCTCTTCGTTAATGGATTCTATTTTTTCAGTATAAATCGTTAAATTATTCAATAATTGAGTGTTGATACGTTGTTCTTCCAAATAAGCTTCAATGACTAAGCCAATCAGAATTAAAAATAAACCTACACTTATTAATAACTCCAATTTAGAACTATTTACCGTGACAAATCCTCGCATAAAGTCAGGTGAAATCTCTGGCGAAATCAAAAACACAAAAAGTAACAACAGAATCAACAATAAAAGTAAACAACCAAAAAAAATTCGGCTATTTTCTAACACACGATTTAACCTTAAAAAAACACTATTGGGAATTTTTAAAACAATCCAGATATTTATAAGCAACAGAAGAACATTTGAGGCAATCCATAATAATTTATTTTGATAAATCTGTTGAAAAAAAACACTTAAAATCGTTTGCTCCGTGTAATTGATAAACGAAACCATAAGCAATGTAAAAACGGATAAAAATATCGCTTTGAAAATTGAGAACCTCTTTTTGTGAATGAGTAAAAATCCTGTAAAAACAACGACTGTCAGCGCATAAATCAACCAAGAGTAGCCCAACATTAATGCCGCAAACGAACAAAGATTAATGACAATAAGCAATGAAAGTAACGGTATTTTACATTCAATCTTAATCAATGTTACTCGTAAAAAGACAAAAACGATAAAGCTAGATACAAGCAAAACGTTAGTAGCTAATAACGACAAAATCATTTTTCAATATTCTTTTTAGGTTTTTCAGTTTGTCCCATCCATTGTCCAAATATATTGGGCGAATTTTGATTTAATCTAGGCTTAGTTCCCACACCATCACTGACTTTTGCAACTCTTTTTTCAATAACATTTTTAATTATTTTTTTACCAAATTTCATAAAAACACTTCCTTCAATTAAATTTTTTGTTACAGGGAGTATCATCAGACCTTGGATGACGAGACCGTAGAGTATTACTGAAGCAATCTTTTCTTTGACAAACAGACTACATAAAATAAGTAAACACACCCTTATA
This sequence comes from Enterococcus sp. AZ129, assembly GCF_051714505.1. Lineage (NCBI taxonomy): Bacteria > Bacillati > Bacillota > Bacilli > Lactobacillales > Enterococcaceae > Enterococcus > Enterococcus sp. AZ129. The sequence continues at coordinate 1,663,441 of NZ_JBIORY010000001.1, forward strand.
AGACTTTGCTTTTTGAGCACGTTTAAATCAGATGGCTGAACAGGTTCAATTGCTGTTCCTTGTGGCGCATACCAATAAAATAATACGACTAAGAGGCAAATCAATAGAATTTTATAAATAAACGGTAAGCTCACAGAAGAATTTTTCAATACAAATGGTATGGCGACATAGATAACAATATTTTCTAGACGACAGAGCCATTTAGTTTTTGCATGCCAGCCACCTGCGACAGGCCGTAAAAAAATCAGTACGACGTATACAATAAAGGTTTCGCTTAACGTCCCAAATAAAACTGATAAAATCAGAATCATCAGAAAATTAAATAAGCCAGAAAAATAAACGGTTAGATAATACTTTGTCCATTGTGTTTTTCCTGATTGATCTTCCTGATCCATATCCATAATATTTTTTAGAATCCAATCGATTAGCATATCGCCCTCCTCTTCAAGTATTGCACTAAATTATAACGAATATAGCGACTAATAGATAGATAATTCCTTAATTAGTCATTATCCCTCCCTAAGTAAGAAATAGTGCCTTGACCTGAGTATAATATCTTCTTGAGACTGGTACTTCCGTTCCGTCTCTCATAGTTAAAAGATGCGTTTTATAATTTAATTTTGACGCATATTTTTTATTGATGATGATTGATTGATGGACTCTAATCAAATCTGGATGCAGTTGTTCAATTTTTGATAACGTTCCATAAAATTCTCTTTTAAAATTTTTACCAACCATTGATACACGATGATCGTATTCCGTTTGAAAGAAATAAATATCATTAATATCCATTTTTATAGAAGACGCTTTTAAGTTAATGATAATATATTCACTTTTTGTCTTTATATTTTCTTTTTGTTGAATATATGCATCGACACATGTTTCGACCTCTTTTTGGAAATCTAGAAAATCCACGTTCTTTTGAATAAATTGAAGAGCTGAAACCATATATTTGTAGGAAGTTAAAACTAATTCTGTGTGAGTAGAAATAAATACAATCAGACTTTCACTGTCTGTTTTTCTGATTTCTTTAGCAACCTCAAATCCTGCCTGGATATGATTGTTCATTTGAATATCTAGGAAAAAGATATTTAGTTGGGCGTCCTGGTGTGCCACTTGTAATAATTCATCTGAACGTGAAAATAAATGGATTGTTTCATTATAAATATTTCTTGAATGTAGGATATTTGTTAACAATGCTTCTAACGCTTTTGCTTGAATAATTTGGTCTTCTAATATATAAATAGCCATTTGTTCACTCATCCCTTTCTCAAGAAGATATAAAATTACACAACAAAAGACAAATGATTATAATGTTCAATCAATTTATACACCAATAAAAGAGATAAAAAATTGATTGTCTGTTAGTATATTCACATAAATTTAGTATAGCGATTTCAGTAGTTTCCTGCAAACAAAAACATAAAATAACAAAGTATCAAGAAAGAGTACTTTGGACTATTCATCTTTTTCTAACGAATCATGAGGACTATTGTCACTTCGTTGATGAAAAACAAAGAATCAACCACCAAACTGTTCTTGTCATTTTATACATGACAAAATCAATTCATTGGTCGATTCTGGTTATTTTAATTTGTTAGTTCACACATGGATCATTGTGCTAATTTTTTACTTAAACATCCACACTTCTTCCTGTTGAATGAGTCGATTAAGCGCCAATGTAGGTCACGCCACTACTATAAGCAATTGCATTAGGTAAGACACGATACGAAATCGTTTGATCATTGATGACATTGCTTTCAGAAATAATGATTCCATCAGAAGTGACCGCTTCAACAAAAGCAACATGTCCATATTGATTATCTGCGCCAGCAACTCCTGGTTGGAAACTAATCGCACGACCAGCTTTAGGCAATGAACTAACTTGATAGCCTAATGCACGTCCTTTTCTTCCCCAGTCACTGCCATTTCCCATAAATTCATCCACAGAAGTGCCTAACTGTTTGAAACGATTATAGACATACCACGTACACTGGCCCACGGGATAGCTACCACTTCGATTATAATTGATCCCATCATAGACTGGAAAATGCATTTGTTGCTGTTCCGCTTCCGACAGCTTATTTTTAGATTGGATAATCAAACCGTCCACTGTTTTTGGTAAATCAAATTGCGTTAAGTTATAAACCGCAATTAACGAATTTAATTTATTATCGTATTGCTTGTCTGTTGCATATTTACCTGTTAAAAAACGCGTTGCTTGAAGGTAGTTTTTGGCTTCCGAACGCCACGCTGGTTTATAAAAATCTTGATTTCCGTCAATCCCTTGTCGGAGTAATTGAACATAATCTTGCAATGAGTCATTATAGCCACCGTAATCGCGAAACCCAGCGGAAATTGTATAAAGTTGGCCCCTCTGATCAGCCTCTTTTGTTGAAAAGCTAACACTATTTCCTTGGAACGAACCTTTCACGCCAAAGAGATTATAATAAGGTTCTTTGGCTAGTTGACTTTCGCCAGAGCCACTTTCTAAAATAGCCTGAGCTATCATCACTGATGCAAAAACATCGTATTTTTCGCCAAGTTCTCTGGCTGTCTCACCAATTTTTTTAATAAACGCTGTGGTTTGTTCTGACTTCTGCATTTCAAATGACGCACCATATGTTGCTAAAACTTCTTTGCCATACTCCGTTAATGTGAACTCCTTAAAAGGATTAGTCACTACCAAACGTATTTCCTCTTTTGAGTCTGGTTGTTGTTTGGCAGTATAGATATTCTCTAACTGAGCGATTACTTCTGGTTCCTCCTTAGAATCCGCTTCCGTTGCGGCAATTAAATATTTTCCTTGGCCAAGATAAACACCATTTTGAAGCGTTTTTCCTTCAGCTGTTTGCCAAAAAATCAGATCACCAGGTTCTGCCTCCTCTATAGAACGAACTTTACCAAATGTCATTTGTTCTTGCGGCGTACTGCCAATGTCTATTTTAAATAATTGTTGGTAAATTTTTTGGGCAAGGAAACTACTGGTCAATGCTTGCTCCGTCAAATTAAATTCTTTTTTTGTTTTCCCAATGTGTCTTAATGCTTCAGCCACCACAACTGCCCGTTTCTGTTCGTCAAAAGACGACAACAGTGGAAGTTCGTAGCCTTTTAAATTTGAAGAAGCGATTTCATCTACTTTGAGGGACGGATTTAACGATACAGCCTGATTTTCTTCAACAAAGTTATTGTTGGCTTCAGGAACTTGAATAGGTTCTTCGGGTTCTTGCTTGGTCACAGGAACTTGTGGTGGTTGCGATTGTTCAACAGGTTGCGTGATTTCTGATGATACCGTTGGCTCTGTAGGTTCTTTTTTTGTTTCAGAACTGGTATTTGTGGTTGTCGTTTCTGTCGTTGAATGACTCGTTGATTCGGTAGTCGTATCGGTAAAACTACTTGATTCAGATGACGAACTACTAGTGGACGTTGTCGATGTAGCAACAGTTGTTTCGGTTACTTTTTCTTCCGAAGTAATTGTCGTTTCCGAGGACAGAGCTGTTTGTAGCGAGCTACTTGGTAATTCTGCAGCCAACGTAACAACTGGAGCGACTTCCAAACTCAGAAGAACGAGAATACTTGTTAAAACAAGTAGTTGATTCTTGATTTTCTTTCTTTTCATTCGTAAAAATCCTCTCCTATTACTTACTTGCGCATTTGCACACTGTTTTTGTACAAATGCGCCTTGTAAGTTAATGATACGCTAATTTTGGTCTTTTTTATTTTTGAAGAATAATTTTCCTAAACCAATACTTACTATCAATAGAAAACCACTGATTGACCAGATTGGCGAAACAACTTCATTTGCTTTTGGCAAAGTACCAGAAGTGGTGGTTTTCGTTGTCGTTCCACCTGCTGCTGTGCCCTTTCCTGGGCTGGTTACACCACCAGTCCCGCTAACCGTGCCATGATTTCCATTGTTGCCTGTAGAGTTGCTACTGATTGGCTCTTCTGCCATTGCTTCAATGGCTTGTGCTAAAATACTTAAACATTTGTCCACAGCTTCTTGCGTCGCATTTGGGTCCTCAACAAGTGCTTTTGCTTGTTTAATTGCTTCAGCTAAAGCTTCTTGCGATGCTTTTGTAAATTGTTTTCCTGCTTTAGGTTTCAAGGTTTCTGCTTTTTGAAGCAGTTCTTTCAACTTTGTTTTATCCGTTTGAAGGACTTGTTCCTCTAAACTATCCAAAGCAGTTTTTACATTTTTTTCAGCAGTATCAATTTGTTCTTGCCGAGCATTTTTATCAGCTAAAATCCCTTCCGCTTGGTCAATTGCTTCAGTTAAGCGCGCTTTAGACTCGCTGGTAAATTCTTTTCCAGCAGATGGTTTGATTGCTTTTGCTTTGGCTATCATTGCCTCTAAGGCTTTTTTATCTGTAACTAACGCTTCTTCTTGTAACCCATCGATGGCACTAGTTAATTCAGCAACCGCTTCATCAATCATTTTTTGATTAGCTGCTGGGTTTTTCAATGTGTTTTTAGCTGCTAAAAGCGCTTTTTGTAACTCTTGTAACGAGGAGGCAGTAAATTGGTGCCCTTCACTTGGAGTGACTTGCTGCGCTCGTTTGACTACTTCTTGTAATTGGTCTTTATTTACAAGGGGTACTTCTTTTAATTGAGCCATTGCAGTTTCCAATGCGTTTAGAGCCTCTGAGACTTCTTCTTTTGTCGCCGTTTCTTTCGCTACGATTGCTTCAGCCGCTTGAATTGCTTCTTGCAATTGTTTTTCTGTTTCTTTTGTAAATTGGTATCCTTTTTCCGGCTTTCTTCCTCGGGCTTGAGCGATTTGCTCTTTTAAAATTTCCTTATCAACGGCGACGGGTTGTTCTTTTAATTGTGCAATTGCTTCACGCAATGTTTTAGTCGCTTGGTCTATTTCTTCTTGGGTAACTTTTTCTTGAGCAAATACTTTTTGAGCTGCTGCTAATGACTCTTCGAGAACTTTTTTAGTTTCTTCGGTGAATTCTTGCCCATCACTTGGTTTCTTCGCTAGCCCCTCTTGAATTGCTTTTTCTAAATCAGCTTTATTCGCTACATCAGGCATTTTTTCCAACTGACTTGCAGCCTTTTCTAGGTTTTCCACAGCAGCAGAAACTTCTGTCTGTGTGGCTTGTTCATTGGCTAGAACAGCTACTGCCTCATCTAAGATTGGTTTAAAGATTGCCCAAGTTTCAGGCGTATATTCTTTTTCGACACGTGCTTGATTTAGCGTAATTTGCGCTTGTAATAACTCTTTATCTACTAGCTCTGTTGGCTTCACCGTTACAGAAAAATCTGAAAGTGTGGCTTGTTGGAATCCTTGGCCTACTAATAAGCCTTGACTCATATCAAATTGTAATGGCTGCTCAACAGTTGTCGTACGTTTTACGCGAGTTGTTTCTTTTACTTTAACTTTAAAGGTAACTAAGTCCATTGAACCATTTAACAATTGTTTATTTCCTTGATTACTAAGAACTAAATACAGATTCTCCACATCATTTGAATGTTTCCGATATTTAGAATAATTTTCCATTTGTTTTGTATTATTCGTGGTTGCAGGCTGACCGACAAGTTCAAATTTGCTAGAATCAAAGGACATTTTTGTGCTTAACGCATTAATGTTTTTTAAGTCTTGACCTTTAAGTGTAAAGGTTAATGTATCGCCAGGAAGATAGGTATCCTTGCCATTTTCATTAACCACAGCAAGGGATAAACCGCCCGCAATTTCTTCGACATCAGGTATCTCAATCCCACCATCTAATTGTCGTAAAACATAACTGATATCATAAGCATCAATTACCCCATTTTTATTTAAATCACCTTTTTCAACATAGCCATTAAAGTCACTGTCCACCGATTCTAAGCCTGTATAGTTTCGATAACTCATTGCATCATTTTCATCAATCGTTCCATCGTTAGTAATGTCTCCATGTAAGATTCCTTCTGTTCCTGGTTGTTTGTAAAAGAGCATCTCACGACCAGAGCCAAAATTACCCACCGATTTTAATACCTTCATTTCAACAAAACGATACGCTTGGTCTTTCGTTTCAATGGTTTTTGTCAAAGCATCTTGCTTCCAGTTAATAGGTTCTGAAAACTCTGTCCAATTAGCTCCATCTTTCGACGTCCGATACTGGAGTTGCAAAATATTTCCGTTGCCGGCATTGTCTCTTGGCAAGTATTCAATTTTATCCATTTGATACTCCGCACCAAGATCAAATTTTAAAGTCAAGAAATTTCCATCACTTGGATTAGCGATGCCGGTTGACCAGTTCGTATGCCAACCTGTACTCAAATCTTTATCTGTTAATTTCTTCAATTCTGCGCCTGGTTGTTCTGGTAAATTACTTGTTGCTTTGACTTGATTAATTGTTTCTTTATAGGGATCATCTTGTGTTTTCCCTTTAATTGGTTCACTCCATTCAGAAACCCCATTTTTTCCAACAGCTCGAACTCGAAAAGTATGTTCACTTAGGAAGGAAAATCCATCAAATGTTGCTGTATTCGTTTGAATATTTCCGAAAACAGTTCCGTCACGCTCTACTTCATAGCTTGTTGCCTCAGTTACTTGATCCCATTGAAGAGTCAAAGAAGATGGCGTTGTTTTTTCTTCATTGATTGCGACATTTGCCGGAATAGTTAACTGGTCATCGACCGTTGTATTTCCTCCGTCAACCGTTCCTTTATTAATGAAACCTTTGACAGTTATTTGAACATCTTTGGCGGTCACAGATTGTTTCGCTAGTTTTACTGATAACGCTGATTGGTTCAGTTTTTCTCCTGAAGCTTCAGAAAGATACTGATTCACTTGGAATTCTTTATCAAAATAATATAGATTTGTACCAGCTAAAAATTCTTCTTTATTAGCTGCTTGTTTCAAGGTTACTTCTGTTCCCCCCACCATTGCTGTTACGCTTTCGGGCGCTTCTGAAGCTAGCAAATCAAGCGTGGTGCTTCGTTCATCAACAAAGCCACTATAACTTCCTTTTGTCGGTTCGATAGTAACGGTCAGATCCCCTTTTTCGTTTGATTTAGGGCCTTGACTATTTATTTTAGTCGTAGCTGATTGCCCAGCTTCATAACTAGTTGAAATTCCGTCATCTTCATACATATTAAAAGAAGTGGTGCCATTTGGATAAATCAAGAAAGATCGTTGATCTCGTTGGATTTCCTTTGGATTGTTGTTTGGATTCGTCATTGGGATAATACTGCCATCTTTGACGAAAACGGGCACCTTCCACAGCGGTGTTTTTACTCCATTTAAGACACGGCCACCTTGATATTTTTCGCCTGTAAATAAGTCAACCCAGACTTGTTTTTCATCTGGTAAGTAGATTCCATCACGGATTGAATTTCCTGCCTCATCTTGATTGCCATTATAAATTGGGGCAACGAGTAAATTGGGTCCCCACATATATTGGTATTGAGAATCTTTTGTATATGCTGTTCCTTCATTAGGAAATTCTAAAGCCATGGCCCGTACCATTGGTAGTCCATCAACTGATTCCTTGGCAATACTGTAGTTATAAGGCATCATCATTGATTTTAATTTTAGATACGCTCGGTTCAAATCTGTGGCTTCTTGATCAAAAGCAAATGGCGTTTTTGGATTGGAGCCCCAGCCGTCCATATTTAGCTGCACTGGTGTAAAAGTTTTCCATTGGAAATCACGTATGTTGACCTCTTTATTTTTTCCACCAAAAATTCCATCCATATCTGAACCGACATTTGGTTGGCCAGACAACGAAGTCCCGATATATGTTGGGATATGGAAGCGAATATATTCCCATTGACCACCCGTTTGATCGCCTGTCCAAATACCAGCGTGCCGTTGGGTTCCGGCCCAACCATCTAATGAAACAATCATCGGACGAACTGCGCCGTCTGTTTCTTTTACAAAAACATTCGCGGCATCTTCTACACCATTTAAGCCAAAGGAATACCCATACCCGACCCACGCCACGTCAGTTTTGAGAGCTTTAACACCAGCGACACTAACTTCTTTCGCAATATCCCGTTCTCCTTTTTTAGGATTTTTAGGATCCGCTGGATGGAGATTAGATTGAGTCCACAGCCCCACTTCAACACCATTGGCTTGAGCATACTCTGTAAATTCTTTTAAGTTTTGTACATCGCCGTCCAATGAATCTGTTTGGCCATAGCCAGCACCGTAGCCGTCATTTGGCAAGAACCACCCTAACGGCATATCGTTTTTCTTATATCGATCAATAACTGCGCGTGCAGAAAATTGATAATTCTCTTTTTCTCCATTTAAAGATTCTAGCGTGCCATTTAAGTTTCCTAGATCGCCTGGTTGGTATTCTTTGTAAAAATTACCATCTTCAAACTTAACTGCTCCCGCGGTTCCTTCTGCTACTTTCACCCAATAGTCCCGATTATACGCGTTTAAATGCGCTTCATAGAACCCGTATTCTGGCATCAAAGCTGGTTTCCCGGTTAATTCATAGTAATCTTTTAAAATACCTGCTGAGGAATCATTAAAGAAATAAAAGGCATCAAAATCTGTTCCTTCGTGCGTTGTTGTGGTTGTCTGTGGATCATGACTTCCAAAATCATAGTTGCCAGGTTTCCATGTATTTCGAACAACGCCATACCCTGCAGTTGACCAATAAAATGGGTTAGGCGATGCTACTCCGCCATCTACCCAATTGTTCGTATTGACAATCTGGATAGCTGTTCCTTTGTGCGTAAATCGACCATTTTGAGTTCCTCCGCCAAAATAATTTTCTTGACTACTTTGTTTTAACGTTTGTGTAGCTTTATCATTTTTAAAGGATAGCGGAGCGGTTTCTTCTAAAATGACTTGATCCTTTTTCTTGTCTAGAACTTTCATTAAAGCGCTTTCTTTTTCGAACATAATTTTTAAACCATTATTTTCTAGAATAAATTGGTTTCCTGAATCTGTGACGTTCGTTTGCTCAAAGGCTTGTGTACCATAGTCGGCCATTGTTTTAGCCGTAATTTTCGCAACATGCTTTGGATCATTTGGCGTTGGATATTCTTCAAATTTACCAGTTGGATCTAGATGATAGCGAAAAAGATGGTCGTTTAAAATACTAATTTGTGCTTTTTTTCCAGAAGCATACGTAATGACAAAGTTTTTCTCCGCTTTTTCAATCGACACAATTGCTCCGACTGACGTTGCTGAATCAGCTACGTCTTCTTTTGCTGTTTGCTCTTGCGCATCAACCACTTGAGAATCCATCGTAACAAACGAATGGAACGCCAATACAGACGAACTCACTAATAAAAATGTCAACCAGTGCTTTTTACCGTAAATTTTTTTACCCTGATACTCTTTGTTCATTTTTTCCTCCTTAAAATTGCTCCCCATAGAATAGTTCCGACACAATTACTCACAAAATCCAAAACCCAACAAAGTTTTATCCAGATGAAAAGTCATAACGATTTTCTTAGTTTACTGAGACTGTAAGCAAGTCAGTTTCAGTAAACCCTTCCTAAACACATCCTTTCAATAAAATATTAAATGAAAACAATCTATTTTCATCTTATATAAAAATTTTAGTACAGAATCACAATTTCCTGATGAATGCACTTTCATTTATTGACTACCAATTTTTCACTTTTTTAATAACATAATTATCGTATGATGGTTTTTTTGTGTTTGTCAACGGTTAATTATAGCAGCCACCATTAACGAGTATTAACCCTTGATAAACCTGTTAATTCACTTATAATGATGATTTTATTGCGAAAATATCTACATCAGAAAAAGAAAGACTTTTTCAAAAATCTAATACCTGTTGCTCAACTTTAGTCTATTTAAAAATAATCAACACCCTCCTGCTCAGCAAGAGGGTGTTTAATAATTGTTTTTAGTGATTGATTTGACTTGCTGGTGTGAAAAGCAAACTAATGATGATGCCAACTATCAGTACCGCTAGCAATATAAAAATTAACTTTCCAAACCGGTGATAGGGATTGATCGAAAGCCCAATCCCATAAACTTTCGGAACCCACAAAGGAGGCGTTGGATTATCTTTTTGATCTTTATAGGCTATCTTTAAAATCTGCCACGCAAAATACAACAATGGTAAAACCATAATTACCCCAACTATACCTAGCCATTTTGCTAATAAGTCACTAGTATGCAAAAGACTGATTGTCAGAATTGGTACAAACAAAAGAATAAAGCTAATTGTGGCTCCCACTTGTGCTTGCTTAAGCAGTCGTCTCTCACGGAGAGTAAGATTCGCGAACATTCCATCCATCCTTTCATGGTTTTCAGATTAAATCAACGAATCACTAAAAAACTAAATTAACTGCGAAAATCAATGACCATTCGCCCGCGAATTTTTCCTTGTTCCATTTCTTCAAAAATAGCATTAATTTCTTCTGGTTGGCGTGTTTGACAAACAGGAACAACTTTTCCTTCTGCACCGAATTGGAAAGCTTCTCTTAAATCTTGACGGGTTCCAACTAACGATCCGACTACGTGAATGCCATCAAGAACAAGACGTGGAATAGATAAATCCATTGTCTCAACAGGCAATCCAACGGCGACAACCGTTCCTCCCGCACGGACTGCATCGACTGCGCCATTAAATGCTGATTTAGCTACCGCAGTGACTACTGCTGCATGGACACCGCCAATTTCTTTTTGAAGTTGTGCAGCAAAATCAGAATCTTTAACTGGATTAATTAAAAGATCAGCACCCATTTCTTTCGCAAAAGCTAACTGATCATCATTCACATCAACAGCTACTACTTTTGCATTAAAGACATGCTTGGCATATTGTAAAGCTAGATTACCTAGCCCACCTAATCCTGAAATCATTAGCCATTGACCTGGACGAATCCCAGATTCTTTTATCGCTTTGTAGGTTGTTACCCCTGCACAAGTAATAGAGGAAGCTGGCTCTGATGCTAAATTTTCTGGTACTTTCACCGCATAACCGTCTGTGACGATGCATTCTTCGGCCATGGCACCATCAACTGTATATCCAGCATTTTTTACTGAACGACAAAGCGTTTCTCGACCAGAAGTACAATATTCGCAATGCCCGCAGCCTTCATAAAACCATGCAACAGATGCACGATCACCAATTTTTAAACTAGTAACGTCTTTTCCAACCTCCGTCACAATCCCAATTCCTTCATGTCCTAAGGTACAACCGCTAACATCGCCAAAATCTGCATTCTTAACGTGTAAATCCGTATGACAGACACCACAGACTTCCATTTTCAACCGCGCTTCATTATCTTTCAATGGACGCGATTCTTTTTCAACAATTTTTGTTGTTTTTCCTTTTGCTGCGACAATTGCTTTATACATGGTTCTTTCCCCCTTGTTTCTATTGTGAATCATTGAACAATAATAGTATAATACTACTTTCCAAAATAAGGAACACCAATGACTTGCGTAAATTAACGCTAATTTGACAGTTTATCCTTGTTAGACAGCCATTCTTCTCTTATGTCATAGATAATTCATACTAGCATGATTTTTTCTGCATAATTTTCAACTATTTTAAAGGCAGGTTTTACAACCTCATTTTTCCCTTCTTTTTTCCCAAGATATAGCAGACGGTACCTAAAATAACTAGAATTAAAAAGGCCATGAGGTACTTAAGCCAGTGAAGGTTTTTGGCTTTATGATCAACAGAACGCTTATTATACTGATCAGCTTGCTTCTTGTTTATCGTGAAATCTTTTGAGAACGTCCAGCTCCCCTCATGGTTTTTCAACTTAATGGTATAGGTATAGTCTCCAGGTTTAAACGAATCTTTCAGTAAAATAGGCAGATCAAACCTTGTGTTTGGTGCAAAACTAAGATTATTTTTCTTTTCGTGAATGATCGTTTTGTTTGTTCCTTTTTCTTTAACAAAAAAATCTCCTTCGACTTTTGACAATAACTTCCGCTGTGGATTTTTAATTTCCATCGAAACAGTATTGTGGCGGTTAATTTGCCCAATTTTAACAGAACCACTTTCCAATTTTGCAGGTATGGTCTCTGCTGTTTCATTCACCCGAATAGCAATCGTATGCATATAAACATTTTGAATCCCACCCTTGCTTTGGTCCCCAGCTATCTCTACAGGTCGAATCGTCACTCCACCTAATAAAATTCCTGAAAATAACTTTTCTGGCATCGTTATTTGAAAATCAATCGTTTGTGATTGTTTACCAGGAACACTAATGTCCTTCCTATTGGGACTAATCAAATCACTAAGTACCAAACTCATCGATGGATCTTTTTCAAAGCTACTTTTTGTATAGTCAACTATCCCATTACTATTTGTTGTTGCTGTATTTACCTGAACTTTAAATTTTTGAGGGTTCGGCTTAGTATTGGTTATCGTTAATTTGAATGTATCTTTTTGTTTCGGAGTTAATGTCATATCAAAAAAATTACTGGTTTTGTTATTTTGAGTTGCTCCGAAAACGGGTGTGACTGTATACGCATTCGCATTGTCAATTGTTGCTGAACTATTGGTATTAGACGGCTCTGCCCAGGCACGCATCGCTCCACCTGAACAGAGAATAGTCAATATAAAAAGTATCTTTAAAATTCTTTTCAATTTATCTGCCTCGTTTTCTTACATCGTTTTATGTTAAATTCTTAGGCGGGTGCTCCATCGATGGCATTCCAGACGATGGTCCCAGAGTAGGTATTTGCAGCAATACTTTTAGGTATATTTAACGTTGCATTTAAATCGGCTGTCGTGACAGTGTCTGATAAACGGATATCACTTTTATCTAGCGAAATAATGGTTGAAGCATCTGTGGTTAAATCAACGCCCGTAAAGGTACCTTTTTCAGAAGATCCGTCAGGTTTTTTAGTGTCTAAATGAAGTGTCATTCCGTCTAATCCAGTGACACCTTTTCCTTTATCTTCTAAATTCGCTGTCAGATACCAACCTGTATTCGTTGTCCCACGATTATCATTAATGATAAGTTGCGACTTGCTTTGATCTGGTTGCGTATGATCTTGGCCGTCTTTTGTCACCGTCCCAAAGTTAATTTGTGCTAATGGTGTAATGGTTAATCCGCCACCCAAAACCGACACATTCGCTGTAGTAGTGGCATTATCAGCTGCATTCACAGTTTGTTGTCCAATTAAAAAAATCCCCGTTCCTAAAGTGACAGTTAAACCAATTATTTTTTTATTCATTATTTTTCCTCTTTTCTTTATAAAGTCCAACGATTAATGTACTTCCGAGTACCACGATTCCTAAAAGCGTCTCTTGAGACGTAATCTCGTTTGTTTTTGGTAAAAAATTAGGTTGTCCTCGTGAAGTTGGCATATCGTTAGTCTGCGGTATAAGCTCATTGGGATGCGGAACAATATCCTCACTCTCTTTCACTATTACCATGACTTTTGTGTCAGCTTGTGCGTCAGTTGTCTTGTCTTCAGCTTGTGCTTGAATTGGCAAACCGAGAATAAAGGCAACAAACAATAAATCATAGATAAACCATTTCACAGCTATTCCCTCTTCCCTTACGGTGTTGCTTCTAAGTTCCAAATTAACTGAGCTTCATATTTATCAGCAGGTGTGACTTTTGAAATAGTTAATGTGGGCAATAATTGTAATTTCGTCAAAACTTTTTTATTTTTGATAGATTGGTTACTTACGCCAACTACTAATTGTTGCTCATCGTTAACCATGATATTTTGCTCAGTTGTTACATAATCGACTGACTTTGGATTTAGCGTGAGATCAAGCCCTGCGTCTTTCCACGCTTGTGTTTTCTGATCATTTAAATTATAGGCTACTTCAAGCTGCCAGCCAGTTGTCCGATTAGGGTCCCCCGTATCTTCAATGTTCATCTCACAACTTTTTAATGTCTGTGTTTGATCTTGGCCATTAAATTTTACGTTCTCAAAAGGCATTAGTTGTTCAGATAAGTGATAAAAGTCTAGACGATTAGAGTAATAGTAGGTCCAATCAACGGTAATACTTTTACTAAAACCTACTATTTTAGAGATATCATAAGTAATTCTATAGACGCCCGCTACTTCATCGTTTACCTGATCAGGCGTATAGCGAATCGTTATCTTGTTATAAGGAATAGACTGCCCATCATTATCTGTTGCACTATCAAAAAGACGCTTTGGATCGAAGGGCGTTCCCACAGAAAAGCTGCCGTTATGTGCACCAATATGAGCTGAAGAGGGAATGACTTCTAGCGTAGTCTGCGCCTCTAATCCTAGGTAGTTATAATCAATTTCATATTTACCAACCACTTTTGTATCCACCGTATCTACTGGAACCTTTTGCTCTCCGTCCATTTTATATATGGTGACACTTACGTCTCGAAAATCACCTTTTTTACCGTCTGGTGTTTGTAGGCTAGTCACTTCACTTTCTGGTTGCCATTGAGTATATTGATAAACCGTATCTTGAGATTTAACTTTAATTTGCGCTTGATCAATGTGCACAGCTAAACTTTTCTCATTTGAGTAGCTTTTAGATGTATTATCAACATCAAGAATTTTAAATGTTAATGTGTAATCTCCTGAAGTTGGTAAAGCATCTGCTAAACAGTTAAAACTAACGCAATCATCTGTGACTGGTAAATTTTTTAAATCCTGCTCCCCAATTTTATGAAAATCAGTTTGAGCAGCACCTGAAATTTTTTCTTCAATCTGAACTTTTCTAGTTGTTGGAGCCTTAACGGTTAGTTCTACTGGTATCTTTTGTTGCGGGTGAAATGTTGTTTGACCTTTAACAAAAGCTGCCTTTTCTAAACTTGGCACTTGGTATGGATCTGTTGTGACGCGCATATATGTTTTATCTGTGAGCTCTGAAGAATCCGTTCCTGGCGGGTTGACTAACGGCAGCCCACAACCATCTTTGCCACTAAACAAATAAGTTGTTAACCCGTTTTGTTGTTGTGAAGTGACATTCACATTGGCCTTAGGATCAACTGTGTGAGTATGAAAATTAACTACGCGCGCAAACCGTTGAGCAACATACCCATCTGTCCAATTAAGCGGATTGTCTTGTCTTTGGTTCATCGTAAACTTTGGTGATAAAAAATCCCCTGGTAACATCGTTTTGCTTTCAGGTATTTCAGGATATTTAGAGGCATCTTGGGTATTGTAATTGGATAATGGGTTGTCTTTATCGCCGCTGTCCCATGGCGAGATATAAGAAGACCAAGTAGCCACTTTTCCGGTGATTCCAGTGATAATTTGATGATTCAAATTATTTGGATCATGATTTGCTGCTGCCGCTAAACTTGTCGCACGTAACCACATATCCGGACTAAGCAATATCCAATTATGATTAACCGTATTCGTTGTATCTGATTCGTAAGTTCGACCAAAAAAATCTGCCGACAACGAAAATTGATCACTTTCAGTGCCATCCGACAAAACATTTGATACTGGTAAGCGATGTTTCGTTAAATTTTTATTGAGGGAATAATCCTTTGAATCGCCATCCTTCATTAAAGTAGCTACATCTAAATCAAAATGAAGTTCAAATTTTATGGCCGATTTGTCAGGTTCATTTTTCCAAATTTCATAAAGTTTAGTAAAAGAAAAATTAATAGTGTCCCCACGTTCACAAAACATCACCTGATGCTCAGTATCAATTCCGCTATAATCTTGATCAGGATCACCCCATCCTGGTGAACCATCTTCTGAAGAACCGTTAAACGTCCGCATTCCTTTTGTGTTAACAATTGGTATCTGTGTGTTTTTTTCTCCACTAATTGAATAAAAATTTTCTGGATTATCCGCATAAGCCTTGTCATAAGCCGCTTTAAAATTATCTGCACTTATATTTTCTGGCAAATGAAACATCAGTCCATATTGCATTCCAACAGTACCAAAAGAAAGAAACTTCAATGCTTCTGTTTGAGAAGTGTCCACTGTTCCATATAATTTTACGTGTAATTTCCCTCCAAATGATCCATCTGGACCACCACCTCCGTCATGGCTTATCTCCATTCCATAAGGTAAATCAGTTCTCAAATCAATGGCTATCCCTCCCGCTTGATAGAGCGAAGCTGCCTCGCATTCTTGAAAGTGCAAGCTCAAAAAACAAGAAATCGTTATCAATAGTAGACAAGAGTAAAAGAAATAAGCAATGCTTTTTTTTCTTTTGTAGGTTGGCATTTTAATTTTTAATTGTTTGTTGATTTTTTTCATTGCTTACTCACCTTGACCTTTTTTGGAATTAGAAACTAAATAATAATTATTCTAACTACTGCTAGCTTATCAACATTGAAATTGCTTTGCTACACACAATTAATGTATAAGGCTGTACATTAATTGTGATGGCCGCTTCTTATTGCGCTTGTGTTAACATATCAATACAAAAATTTAAAGAAAGTAGACTACAATGAACCTAAATTTTACTTTTGGAGGTCCATAACATGTTTCCATCCTACCTAACGAATGAGCTAGAAATTTTATTTTATATAGTCAAGCGAGCTCATACGTCGTTAAATGAAATTTCTTCCAATTTAAAAATTTCAAAAAGAACGGTCAAGGAAAATCTGATAAAAATAAATCAAGAATTCGAGGATACTTATCAAATCCAACATTTTATTGTCTCTAACAATAATGGCATTGTTTGTGTAAATCCAGCGTACCGAAAAAGCGCGGTCGAATACGCCTACACGTTAAAACTCAATCTTTTAAAAAACAATGTACAATTTAATTATTGCGTACAATTAGTCACACATTCTTCCATTGATAAAAACGAATTAATTAAAGTTTTATATATTTCTGAACATTATCTGGTAAAAATCACGAAACAACTGAATAACTTTTTTAAAATTTTTGATATAGTAATCGTTAGTATTAAGGGTATTTATCAATTAACTGGCAATGAATTATCGATTCGAGTGTTTTCTTTCATTTTCCTACAAGATTCCTTTCAAGAATTGGCTTGGCCTTTTTCTAAAATAAGTCTTGAAGAAATAAAAAAAAGTCTACCTGATGAACTTCTTGAACGATCCTATAAAAATGTCCGAATGAAGAAAAGAGCGTTTTATATTTTATATGCGATATTTAAAACTAGAACAAGTGCACAAAACTTCTTAAAGATGCCGCACTCTAAAAACCTGCATTCTTTTTTTATTCTGATCAATCAATACAGTCATGTGACTTTATTTTTTCTTGAACACTGCTTCGCTGACATTCAATGCGAAACAAGAAAAACTGAAATTTTATACTTTAATTTTTTATCTCGCATTTTTATCCCTTATATCTTTTCGGAAAAGCAAACGAAACAAATAGAAAAATTATTTATAGAATCTAACCATCCTTATTGTGTCTTATCAAAAAAATTATTTAAGCAAGTAGCCTACTTACTGACAAATCAGCATGATTATCAATACGTTTACTATCTTTCTATTTTTAATGCTTGGTACTTTTTAACGGAGGGCAATTATTATACTTTTTTAACACTTTATTTACCGCAGCCAGAAATTTGTACTCCGTCAGATGTGGCATACTTTAATCGAATAAAAGGAACGGTGGAAAAATTAGTTCACCAAGAAACGCATTTAGAGTTACTCAGTCAACTGCTTTACACATTGTCTGTGTCCGAAAAAAAAGTACAAGTGAGAATCTATTTACAAATTATCAAAGATTTTTATGCAAATTATTTTATTAAAACACGGTTATCCTCCTTATATAATACAAACGCAATCTCTATTACCGAAGACTTCACAAATGCGGATATCATCATCACAGATTCCTTCGAAAAAGCTACTTCTAATCAAGATATTTTCTACTTAGATTCCATTGAAAATGAAGAAAGTTGGCATGAGCTTACAGAATTTATTCAACAAAAATATATGGCTAAACTTAATGTTGGCTTATAATTGTGAGTTTTCTTAAAAAGAGCAAATTTGAAAAAAAAAATTAGAGGTGTATACTAGCAGAGGAATAATTTTTTAGCTTTTAATAAATTTTTAAAGAAGGAATGTTTTGTGAAATTATCTATCAAAAAATTTTTTGAGGTCTTCTTAGAATCGTCTTGGGCGTATAGTCGCCCTATACTAACTTTTGATACAAGACAGAACTGGTTTGCCCTTGTTCTTAGTATCATTATTGCAAATGCTGTTGGTGCTGTTCTAACAATAGTCTTTCCTTTCGCTTTTGTTTTAGTAAATGTTGGTAGCTTTTTGGGCACTGTAATTTGTGTCTTACCACGACATGGCTCTCCACAAAGAAGTGCTATAAATGGTATTTTAATGATTTTTATTGGTGCCAGTCTGGGGATACTTTTACAGTCGTCAAGTATATTCATTATTTTATTATTCGTCCTTGGTTTGTATTTTTCAGGGATTGTGAGAAACTTTAGTATTGGTCTGTATATTCGATGTCTCTTTGGAACCATTTCTTTACTAGCTGGTGCGCAATTAAAAGGCAATTTGTCTATTGGTCAATCTTTTGAAGGTCTGGGTGCAATAATTTTAGGTATGTCCATCCTTTGTTTAATCTATTGTCTTTATTCTAAGCCGCAAAATAATGAAGCACGAAAATTAGTAGCCGATTTATATGAACAATTATATTTATTAGCACAAGGAAAACCCGCACGCTATGTCCATTTCAGAATAAAAGTACGCGAATCTGTTGAAACGATGCCATGGGTCAATCATCAAAAAACACCATGGATTTATCCCTTGGTTTCACAAGCAGATGCAATTGCAGGCTCGTTAGATTCAACCAATGCAGCTGAAAATCTTCCTGCTTTAAAAGCAATTCTACTCTTTTTAAAAGGAGAACAATTAACCCTGCCTCTTCAAGAATTTGCTTTAGCAAACACCGAAATAAAATCAGCAATCCTTTTGATACAAAACGAACAATCCTTTAAAAAAATCTCATTTAAATCTTTCTTACCCACAAAAGAAGGACTTGCAGAAGCCAAAGAGATCCTTCATTCTTACAAAGGCAGCTCTGCTAGATTCGCAATTCGTTTAGCTTTAACAGGTTTAGTGTGTCATTTTTGTTCGCTTATACTTAATTACATGTACCCTTTGCCTTTAGCTAATCACGAATTCTGGGTAGTTATTTCTGGTTGTTTGATGGTTATGCCAGGTTATCATGGTACACTCGGCAAAATCACTTCAAGAACTATTGGTTCTATTTTAGGTGGTTGTTTAGGCATCTTTTTGTCTCAATTAATTGCTAACTTAACAAACCTAAATCCTTTATGGCCAATGTTATTGTCTTGTTTGCTAGTTATATTGTATGAAACCGTCCGTAAATTAAGTCAAGCATTTCTAATGCTAAGTGTGACCACTTGGTTAACTTTCACATTAGGTGGTAGTTCTGCAGGCTATACAAGAGTTTTTGATGTAATTATTGGTGCGCTTATTGCTTTTGTTATGTTTTTTATTTTCCCAACATGGCATAGTCAAGTATTACGTAAAAATATCAATAGTTGGTCAAAAACGATCAGCTCTATTTTGCTAGCGTTAATCAATGAAGAGACCACGTTGCCTAGTGATGCTTGGGTACTAGCTTATCGGGTACAACGTAGAGTAAACTATTCTATTCAAGAAATTGTTCTTGAATCTCCTATTTATAGTAACGATGCCTCTGCTGAAAGCTTAATGCAACAAAAACAACTAAATGATCAACTGTTGGAAATGCAAACTGCTATGGAAGAGCTTCTTTTAGAACTTATGAAAACACAACACTACTTAAAAAAATTAGCACCAGTTAAGCCGGACACACTAAACACTGAGTTACTTAACTATTCACAGCAAATACTTTCACTCACGAATCCCCAAAATAATCGACTAATCAACCAGTCCAAACAATCCATTTATTTTCCTCAAATTGAACAATCACTGGTAATCTTAAAAAATTCTACAGCTAATTTCTTTTTAGCAAATATCAAATGATTAAATAGACAAAAAGCCTAGGAAAAATCCAAAGGGAATTTTTCCTAGGCTTAAAAGTTGATAATCTACTGGCAGAGTAATCAATGAAAACAACCGATCTAATCGAGCAGAAAACTTGGTTTTTATAACGGAATACCCCTGTCCTGACTCCGTTACACCGACTCAATTTTATAAACTTATCTGTCTAACATTCACAAAAAACTTTTTTTTCAGTTTCTGTGAGGATATCATTCATTCGGCCAGATTTAAATCCTTCTAAGTCAAAAGTTACATAATTAAATCCTTGTTTTTTAAGATAATCTGCAATTTTTTCTCTGTTTTCTAATAACAGAGAAAGTTTGTCTTCTGGAATTTCAATCCGTGCTAAATCATGATGTGCTCTGACACGGACAATTGGAAAACCTATTTCCCGTAAATATTTTTCACTAGCAAATACTTGATCAATAGCTGAGCGTGTTAACTTAATGCCATAAGGAATTCTTGAAGCAATGCTACATGAGGCAACTTTACTCCAATTGGAAATACCTGCGTCTTTAGCAAGTTGACGTATTTCAATTTTATATAATTTAGCTTGTTGTAACGGACTGATGACCCCTTCTTGATCTCTTGCTCTTAATCCAGGACGAAAGTCAGTATTATCATCCATAATCATCCCATCGGCCAGAACATCAAATCCCTCTTTCTGAATAGCCGAACGAATAGTTTTATATAATAATTTTTTACTGTAGAACCAGCTATTAGGGTTATTTGCAACAATTCTATCATCCGCTAATTCGCTCATTTCAAGGCCTAACACATTTGCTCCCAACCCATTAGCTAAATCGACCGCTTTATCAAACTCATCATCAGAAAATAATTCTGAATTTACAACAACCGCAAGTACATTTTCAGCACCTAAAGTGTCCAAAGCTTTTTTTAGCAAGTAAGAGCTATCAATTCCACCTGAATATGCAACAGCCAACTTATCCATTTTTTGTAATTCGCGAACTAAATTTTGTTCTTTCGTTTTCATGACAGACATTTAAACCATCTCCTATTGATTTTCTTTTACATAATTAATTATAGACATCTCCACATTAGAAAAAATCACGATTCATAGTATCAATTATTGTCAATATTTGTACACTTAATACCGTTTTAAATGTTGTAACAAGTTAGCATTGGCTTCTATCTCTTCCTTTGAGTACCTTGTCACAGCCGAATCAAACAATAAAATGGAATCAGCTTCCTCGCAAATACTCAAATAGTCATGGGTGGAAAGGATAATTGTTTTACCAAGTTGATGCAGATTTTTTATTATTTTTTTAAATAATTTTTCCGATTCTTTTGTCAACCCAGCAAACGGCTCATCTAATAAATACACGTCTGGATTCATTACTAACAGACTAGCAAAAGCCACTTTTTTCTTTTCTCCTCCCGATAATTGATAAGGTACTTGATTGCTTAAATGGGTAATTTTTAATAAATTCAAACAATCATTAATTCTTTTTGCTGTTTCATGCTCGGATAGTTGGAGCTGTCTAGGGCCAAATGCCAATTCGTCATAAACTGTCGCATTAAATAATTGTGTGTCCGTCTCTTGAAATAATATACCCAAATGAGCATAATACTTCTTTTTATGAATAGGGTCTTTTTTCCAGGCCGTTAATGATTGTTCCATAAAATAAATCGTTCCCTCGGAAGGTTTTAAAAAACCTGCGAGCAAATTTAAAAAAGTGGATTTTCCACTGCCGTTATCTCCCATCAAAACCAGATATTCTCCTCTGGCTATTTCCAAATTACAAGGCGAAAAAACAGGCTTCGTTTGATAGCGATAAACCAAATGATTTACTCGATACATATTAGTTCCTCCCTAAATAAAGCAACCCCCCGAAAAATAAAAGATAGGCAATACTAACCAAAAAATCTTTCGTTTTTAATGGTTGCTTTACTCGATAATATTGACCAGTATATCCTCTTGCTTCCATCACCATGTCCAACTTTTCCCCATACGTAAAAGATTTTATAGAAATAAGACTGATTAAATTACTACCCGTACTCAACTGGATATTCCCACCAACTGCTCTAGCTTCTACAGCGGCAAGCAGTTGGTTTAAGAAATTTCCAAAGAAAAAGATATATTTAATCGTAATATCTAATTGTAAAAGTATTATATTCGGAAAATGAAAGATTTTTAATGCTGCTATAAATTGATTCATGTTGGTTGTTTCCATATATTGACTAATCGCTATGGCTAAAAAAAACAAATGAACAATAAATAATAAACTAAATTGACCTAAAAAAAAGATCGGTAAATAGATAATCAGCGGCATCAAAATGAGGATACTAGCTTTTTTGACAATGTTTCGTAGAATAGTTGGTTTTTCAACTAAAAGTAACATGCCTAGGTAGATGCCTAAGAGCCACAAAACAAGAACTTTTTGTGTAGTACTGATTAAAACAATTAGTAAAAAAGTACTGATCAGTTGAATTGCTGGGTGTATATCGCTGAGAATAGTCTTATTGCGTTTCCCACTCACCTGAAATTTATTTAATAAAAAAAGGATTCCTTTTCGATTTTTAAGCATAAAGGTTTCTTTTTTATTAGGTTCAAAGGACGCGGAAGATTCTTTCATCCATTCAGGCATCAACTTTGCCTTCTTCCATTAAATAAACGAAAAATGAGTAAAAAAACGATTATGGCTGTTACGCCACTTAAAATATACCCAAGTGCTAATGGCAGTCCTGGAATAAAGTAATCACTGAAAAGTGCATGAAATGAAAAACCATTCACCATACCTTTTGGTTGTACCGCAGGCAAATGATTCTGTTTTAAATTCTTGACTAATTCAGATAAATCCCATTCACCCCAAGCGGTGGCATGATCAATCAAACCTAATGGACATAAAATTACCATGACCAATAACAGTCTCTTTAATCGCAACAACGGAGTCCTTTTCTTCTTTTCTTCGATAAAAATTGCATCTTTTGACACACTTTTTACAAAATTATAGACACACACGGTGAAGAGACCTTCAACAATTCCTATTACTAACAGATGGACACTCATCATTGCTGGTATAGTTATAGAAAGACCATATGGGTTATAAAGTGGGGTACCATTCGCTTCATGGAATAGTAAGGGTTGGATACCTAATAATACAGAAGTAGAAAGTGCCGCAACATTTACACCAAGATACCCAGCTAAGAAAAGACCCATTGTTTCAAATTTTTTTACACGCGTAACTAGCTTATAAACTCCATATCCCACGAATGGCATCACAAACGCCATAGAAAAGGCGTTTGCACCAAAAGCCAATATACCACCATCACCAAATAAACAAGCCTGTAATAGTAAAGCCACCGAAACAGACAGCGTCGCGGCCCAAGGTCCCATCAATAATGCGATGAGAACAGCCCCAACAGCGTGCGCAGTTGTTCCACCAGGTACTGGCAAATTAAACATCATTATTAAAAATGACAAGGAGGAGGAAATCCCTAACATGGTCCCTGTATCTTTTTTTAATTTAATTTGAACGTCAACTTTTTTTACAGCGCGGTACCAGACAGGTACCATAATCGCGCCCATCACTGCGCAAGTTTGTGGGCTTAAATAATTTTCTGGAATATGCATGTTCGTCAGACTCCTATCTTATCGATCAATATAATCAGCTAAATAACTTTGATCGTAAATCACAATTTTTTGTTTTTTGATATCGATGACTTTTTCCTCTTTTAAATCATGGATAATTCGGTTTACGCTATTTCTCGTTGAAATCCCGCAAAACCCCGCAATATCCTCATTAGTTACTTGAAAATCAATTAATATTCCTTCCTCTGTCTGTACACCAAACAAATCAATTAATTGGTAAATAAAAGTACAAACAGCCCCTTTCTTACCATTCATTGTCATATTCTGTAAGGAACTAATACTCTCCGATAATTTTGCTCGGTAGTAATCCCGTACATAATCTTGAAGAACAGCATCTTCTCTAACATATTCCCAAAATACAGTCCTTGGTATCCGATAAAAGCTAGCCTCTTCCGACTCAATGCGGATATTAAAAGGAGCAGATGTATAATTTGATACTTCATCACGTAACAATGAAATAATGTCAGGAGACACAATATACGACAGATTAAATTCTCGTCCATCCTTTAAAATAATACTCGTCTTAACGACCCCTTTCTTTAATACATAGGTGTACGCTTCCTCCAATCCATGATAAGCGAGATAAGTATGGCGTTTTTTTTTGATAATCGGCGTCTTCTTTCTATCTAAGAAAGCTGTAAGATAATCTGACTCCATAATTGTCACTCCTTTGACTAAGTTTCTGTTTGATTCGTTAACTATTATAAACACTCTCACCAACCTTTTGTTAGCAAATGTTACCCACAATAAGGACTGTGTGATTTCTAAATTTCATTATACTTAGTCTCGTAAAATATTACTTAGGAGATGATTGCTATGGTAGAAATTAACCTACCTTATGACAAGAAAATGATTACTGCAAGAATTCCCGATAAAAATTTTATTGGGCTTCTCGAATCAAAAGCTGAACATTTTTCAAATCCATATACTGAGAAAGAAACAGTCGAAAAATCGCTGGACAATCCTATTGGAAGCCTTCCATTAGAAGAATTAGCTAAGGGTAAAAAAGACATTGTCCTCATTAGTTCCGATCACACACGTCCCGTTCCTTCACATATTATCACCCCAATTATTTTGCGTAGAATTCGTTCAGTGAACAAAACAGCTAGAATCCGGATTTTAGTTGCTACAGGTTTTCATCGCCCCTCTACACGAGAAGAACTGATTAGTAAATATGGTAAAGAGATCGTAGAGAATGAAGAAATCGTTATGCATATCTCTACTGATGATTCCTCAATGGTCAAAATCGGTCAACTACCTTCAGGGGGCGATTGTATCATTAATCACATTGCAGCAGAAGCAGATTTACTGCTGGCCGAAGGATTTATTGAATCACACTTTTTTGCAGGATTTTCTGGTGGACGTAAATCTGTTTTACCTGGAATTGCTTCTTATAAAACCATCATGGCTAACCATTCTGGAGAATTTATTGATTCCTCCAACTCACGGACAGGAAATTTAACGGATAATCCGATTCATAATGATATGGTCTACGCTGCCGCTAAAGCGAATCTAGCTTTTATTGTTAATGTCGTTTTAGATGGTGACAAAAAAATTATTGGTTCCTTTGCAGGCGATATGGTTGAAGCGCATAAAGTTGGTTGTAACTTTGTAAAAGAAATTGCCCGTGTCAAAAAAATACCTTGCGACATTGCGGTTTCAACGAACGGCGGATTTCCACTTGATCAAAATATTTATCAAGCAGTTAAAGGGATGACCGCTGCAGAAGCAACCAATAAAGACGGCGGTGTCATTATTATGGTCGCTGGTTGTCGTGATGGTCACGGTGGTGAAGGTTTTTATGAAAATATTGCCAATGTTAAAAATCCAAACGAATTTTTAGAAGCAGCCATCCATACACCACGATTAGAAACCGTGCCAGATCAATGGACTTCGCAAATTTTAGCGCGAATTTTAGTTCATCATCATATAATTTTTGTTTCAGATCTTGTTGATCCTGAGCTTATCACTTCGATGCATATGGAAATAGCAAAAACGTTTGATGAAGCGTTAGAGCGAGCATTTGAAAGAGAAGGTCTAAATGCAAAAGTGACTGTGATTCGAGATGGCTTGTCTGTCATTGTAGAATAATGATCCTTGAGAAATCAGAAATAAGGAGCGTTGTATTATGCAACCGAAAGAAATTTTAGGAGCTTTTAAAGAGGGAAAATTATCTTTAGAAGAAGCAACAAACAAATTAAATGGCTTTTGCGAATTAGACTTTGCAAAAATTGATACGCAGCGTAAAGAAAGAACTGGGTATCCAGAAGTTGTTTATGGGGAAGGAAAAACAATTGAGCAACTCATCAAAATTATCAATAGCTTAAGAAAAGAAAACAATACAATCCTAGTTACTCGCGTTTCACAACAAAAAGCCCAACCTTTAGAGTCGAACTTTCCTCATGGAACCTACTATGAACTTGCACGTTGTTTCGTTATCAACCAAATGGAGACTACAACAAAAAACTATATTGCGATAGTTACTGCTGGAACGTCAGACATGTCCGTTGCTGAAGAAGCAGCAATCACTGCAGAAACTTTCGGGAATCAAATAAAACGTATCTATGATGTAGGCGTTTCTGGCATTCATCGTTTGTTCGCTCACCTAGATGAGATTCAGCAGGCTTCGGTGGTTATTGTGATTGCAGGCATGGAAGGCGCACTGGTATCCGTGCTAGGCGGACTAGTTAGCGTGCCAGTGATTGCCGTCCCTACTAGCATAGGCTACGGCAGCAATTTCCAAGGACTGACTGCTCTTTTAGGAATGCTAAATAGTTGTTCCTCTGGCGTTAGTGTAGTCAACATAGATAACGGGTTTGGTGCCGCTTATAATGCAAGTATGATTAATCAAATAAAGGAGTCTTCACTATGAAAAGCTTATTTTTAGAACCATTTTCTGGTCTTAGTGGTGATATGTTAAATGGATTGTTGCTTGACTTAGGCGGGGATTTAAGCAAACTGTTAATCGAATTAAAAAAACTTCCCATCGATGGGTTCACCATTCAAGCCCAACGAATTGCTAAAAGTTGTATTTACGGAACAGATTTCGATGTTCTCCTACAACATGGAAAAAAGGATTACGGTATAAAACACAGTCTCTCTCCTCACCACGAAAATGAACATCATGAAACGAAAGAACATGCACATCATCATAGCCATTCTAGAAATTTAAAAGATATTTATACATTAATTGAAAAAAGCGACTTGTCCAATTTTGTAAAAAAACATAGTAAAAATGTTTTCTATGACATTGCAAAAGCTGAAGCTGCTGTTCATCAACAAACAATTGACACTATTCATTTTCATGAAGTTGGAGCAGTTGATTCAATTGTTGACATCGTTGGCTTTTTTATCTTATGGGAACAGTTAGAGATTGAACAAGTCTATTCAACGCCAATTACAGATGGAAGTGGCACTATCACAATTGCCCATGGAGTCATGCCAATACCAGTTCCTGCGGTGATGGAATTACGTAAAGAAACGAATTTAATCATTCAACAAGACTTTGAGATAAAAACTGAACTTGTCACACCGACTGGCTTAGCTATTTTTAAAGAACTTAGCCCTCTATTTGTCGCACCAGAACAACGATTAATTGAAAAAATAGGTTACGGATTTGGCAAACGGGAAACAGGCAAGTTCAATGCCCTCAGAGGATCAATCTTTACTGAAACACATAGTAAAAAAAAGAGGACAGAACACCATGACCAAGTCTTAAAAATTGAAACAAATATAGACAATCAAACACCTGAACAGTTAGGTTACGTAATGGATCTATTATTGGAACATGGTGCTCTAGATGTTTTTTTCACGCCCATTCATATGAAAAAAAACCGAAGTGCCATTCTATTAACGGTTTTAACAACAACAGAGGAAAAAGAATATTTTACAGAACTACTCTTTAAACATACTTCTACAATTGGTGTGCGTTTTCAAACAATGGAACGTAGTGTGATGGACCGTTCTTTCAAAATCTTGGAAACACCTTTTGGTAAGGTCCATATTAAAAAAAATCATTATCATGGCCTATTGAAAGAGTCTATTGAATACCAAGATTGTGAACGAATTGCTAAACAATATAATTTTACAATCGAGGAAGTCTATCGGCTCGTCCAAACATTAAATAACAAAACTATTGATTAAAGGAGCTTTATCTTATGTTTCATCATATCTTATCAGAATTTATGGGAACTGCATTAATGATCGTATTTGGGGTAGGTGTTCACTGCGACGATGTCCTAAAACGAACAAAATACGCTGGTTCTGGTCACATGTTTGCAATCACTACTTGGGCTTTTGGGATCTCTGTTGTTCTGTTCGTCTTTGGCGGAGTCTGTATTAATCCTGCAATGGCCCTCGCTCAAGCTATTTTAGGAATGATTCCATGGTCTTACTTCATTCCCTATGTCATCGCTGAAATGTTAGGCGGCATTTGTGGCGCCGTCATTGTTTATATTATGTATGCTGATCATTTCAAGCTATCCGCCGATAGTGTCGATCCAATCGCTATTCGTAATATTTTTTCTACAAATCCGAACCAACGAAATTTACCAAGAAACTATTTTGTTGAAACTTTTGCAACATTCATTTTTTTAACATCTATTTTAGCGATTGCACATTCCTACGAAACACAACTACCCATTGCTGTTGGCTTGCTTGTTTGGGCAATCGGCATGGGGCTAGGTGGTACTACAGGATTCGCAATGAATCAAGCACGTGATTTAGGCCCTCGTATCGCCTATCAACTTTTACCAATCAAAAATAAAACCAATAATGATTGGCAATATGGGTTGATTGTTCCCGGAACTGCACCGTTTTTAGGAGCCATTTTTGCAACACTTTTCGTAAAATTTTTCCTAAAATTCTAATAAACCACTAAATTTCTAAAACAAAAAAATATATAAAATAGAAGCTAGTCTCTAAATTTCTTCTATTTTATATATTTTTATTTTAATCACAAGATTTTTTCTGTGTCTTAGAGAACAATAATTCAATTTATCAGCTTTTCCAGTAGTCTAATTAATTTTTAGATAGGAAAGACATCTTGGACTATTTTATTATTGATCATACTAATACATCCAGCCATAGCTTATCGTGTAAGCGGAAGTTAAAATCATAATTAGTCTTGTAGCAAACTTTTGTATTACTTTAAAAATTCAAAAAGTATTTTTTTAAAGTATCGTTTCTAAATCTAGCAGATCTTGCCTAACTAGTAAAATAGAATTGGAATAGTAAAAGCATTGGAAACTAATCAGAAAATCTAAATAGCAATAATGAGCTTCTTAGTTTTTATGCACGTAACTCCTTAGCGATTTCAGGGTTTACAGGAAATTTCGGCATTTGACCATTAAAATAATCAATAATGCTGTTTGCAGCCTCTATACCTAATGATTCAATTGCCTCTATAGTAGTTCCAGCAATATGACAAGTCAATAAACTATTTTTTGCTGTAAGTAGTGGATTGTTTTTTTCAGGAGGTTCTGGCAAAAAAACATCTACTGCTGCTCCTGCAATAAGCTCTTCGTTAAGTGCATCAGCTAAATCTTGTTCATTAATAATGCCACCACGACCTGCGTTAATAATAAATGTACTTTTTTTCATGTTTTGAAGTTCTTTTTTTGTTATCATATTCTTAGTTTGGCTAGTAAGAGGCATATTGATTGAAATAAAGTCTGCTGTTTTATAAATTTCTGTTAAATTAGGAATTAACGGTACTGGCGATTTTGTAAGATATGGATCATATGCAACAACTTGGACACCCATCTTTTCTGCTAAGCTAGCTAAAATAATTCCGACTTTGCCAAGACCAAGTATAGCTAGCTTCTTTCCTCGAATTTCACTGCCATTCAAATCATATCGACTGGCCAATGCTGGTAGGGATGACCCTTTCACTGATAGACGCCCTTCCGTAAATAAATGATTAGATTTATATAACTTTCTACTTAAGGTCAGCATTGAAGCCACAACATATTCAGCCACAGAATACGCATTTGCCCCGTCAACATTTGTTACTAAAATACCTTTTTTTGTTGCTTCTACAACATCAATATTATCTATACCTGTGCCATGTCGTGCAATAATTTGTAACTTTTTTCCGCTATCCATTATCTTTTTAGTTATAGGAGTAGTTCGGACTAATACCGCATCTACGTCTCTAACTTCTTTTTCCATGACCTCTTCATCAGTTGAAGGAGAAATTTTAACTAAAAATCCTGCATCTTTTAAAAGCTTAATTGCTTTTTCACTTATTTTTTCACTTAATAATAATTTTAACATACATGCCTCCATAGAACTTTTTAAATACACATAAGCCAGTTTGCTCTAACACTTAGAGCCCTTTTGGTGATTATTCAGTAAGTTAATCCTGGATTGAAAACACCTAATAAAACGCCAACGAGAGAAATAACAACTAAAATAAGCATCGTCCAAATAGCGGAAACATGTTTTTTGGACATTAACCACCAACAAAACAAGGTAACAAGTATCGTTAATAATCCTGGATAAATACTGTCAATTTTATCTTGCAGTTTAAGGAAAACTTTTCCGTCAGCACCTATTAATTTAAAAGAAGTAGTCACATTTACCCAAGATGCAAGGACCCCACCGACAACCATACTACCAATAACTCCGATAGCAACTCTAACGGCGACTCCTTCTTTCCCAACTAAGAAACTTACTGCTTTATCGCCAAAATGATAGCCTCTAAAATACAAAAAGCGTTGGCCAAAATAGGAAATTAACGTCCAAACAATAATATAAAATATGGCACCAATTGGCGAACCGCCCGTAGACATTCCTAAGGAAATTCCTAACAAGATAGGAATTAAGGTACCATCAACTAATGAATCACCAATCCCTGCAATTGGCCCCATTAATCCTGCCCTCATATCATTAATGGTTTCTCCATCAATTTCATTCTTACTTGCTCTAGCCTCTTCCATACTAGCAGTCACACCAACAATGACCGTTCCAAGCATTGGATTTGTGTTAAAAAAAGCTGTATATGCTTGAATGGCTTTCACTTGGTCTTCATGTTTCGGATAAAGTTTTTTGATAATAGGAAGCATTGAAGAAAGATAGCCGAACGTTTGCATATGCTGTTGTGAAAAACAAGTTAACGCTCCCCAAAACCATAAATGAAAAGAATGCTTTAACGTTTTTTGGTCTAATTTATTGGCTTTCAACTCTTCCATCTCATATGTCCTCCTCTTCGTCATCATTCGTCAGACTTCCTGTTGAATCAACCAGTTTAGTATTGTTTTTAATTAAAGCAATTTTATAAAAAATTACAGCAAAAAGAAGCGCAATAATCGTTATTGAGACTAAATTAAGTTTTAATGAAGCAGCTAATGTGAACCCTACAAAAAAAGGGACAAAATCAATGTTCTTATTAACAATTTGACGTAACAAAATTGCAATTCCCACACACGGAAGCATGCCACCTACAGTAAAAAGCGTTTTCATTGCAAGACCATCCATAGGTAATGCATCTCTCATTGCTGTAACAGCCGTAGCCCCAAAATAGGTTAAAATCACGGTTGGCAAAAAGGAAAAAAGTAGATGAGAAAGCCACGGCCAACCAAAATTAATGGCATATAAATGATCAAGCTTGCCTTTTTTTATATCTTTCCAACCAAACGATTGCCAAACTAAATTTAACGCGGCAACAGAATAAAATAATACCGTTCCGATCGTTCCAACTAATGTGCCGACCGATTTAGCCAGGTCGGCTGCAGAGCCGCCAAGTGGATCTAACCCTTTGGTCGAAATCGCCACCATCGCCAAAGGAATCCCGATATATGAAATTGCCCGCACGTCAGCAGACACTGTTCCTCCAGGTGTGACTAAAGCAATGTAAACTAATTGCATCGCTACGCCACAAGCGATTCCTAATTTTAAATCTCCTAAAATAATGCCACAAACTAATCCGCCGACTAAAGGACGCCCAATCGTATAATTTCCCACCGCTTGTCCAGCCATACAAGAATTTGAACACAGACAAGCAAATAGGCCTAAAATAGCCGCTTGTATCCAGTTGATTGTCATAATACTACTCTCCTCTTTTCAAAACTTCTAGAATCAGTAACCAAATTTAGCTTTAAAATGCGCCCAAGAACCAATTCGTTGATCAGGTAACAAGGCAAAATCCACTTTGTAACCAGCCTTTTCAATTTCTTCAAAAGCCGCTGCTTCTTCTGCTGTAAAGGATTGGTTATCCCCCAATTTAATTGTCCCTTCGCGATCATTCCCTGGTCCAACATTAATCATTTTTACTTCACTTGGAACAAAATGCCAATCTACCAAAATTTTTTTCATATCCAAAGGGCTCTTTGTAATCAAAAAGTATTTTGACTTAGACGCTAATACTTTATCCTTTACATCAAAAAAATGCGCCATTGTCCAAATAAAGGTTTTTTTATCTTGTGCAGCTGCTTTATATGCTTCCTTTAAAATAGGGTTACTTGCTGCTTTGTCATTCACAGCTATAATGCCATCACAAGGCATTTCTTTAGTCCAACGTAAAGTAATTAAGCCATGAATCATTCGATCATCGATTCGAACAAAAGAAATTGACATGTTCATCTTCTCCTTTAGATATCCTCTTCAGTTACATCGTCTTCAGTTATAGTTAACTCTCTAATGCCATGACAAGCATCTGCTACTATCATTTTTTTTAAGTCAGATAATTCACTAGTTTCTTTCAATAGAAGCGCATTTAAAGCCATTGGAAAATTCACTCCTCCAACAATCAGAGAATTTTCTAGCATTTTTTGCTTATCTAATACTTTACAAATAGTAGCAAGTGGACTCCCGCCTACAATATCAGCCAAAACGATTAGCCTCGTTTCCTGCGGTAATTTTTCAACCTCATAAAGAAACCGTTTACTAAAATTATCGGTAGATTCACCAGGTTGTAAGCCAAACACTCTGACTGTCTCTATCTCATCGCTAGCAAACATCCCTAATGAATTTTTTAAACCTCTAGCAAAATCGCCATGACTGACCAGAACTAAATAAGTCATTTCCTCTCTCCTTTCTTAACATTTCCACTTCAAAATTTTTTAAATCACCTCTTTTTAAGAGTCCATAATACAACTTTTATAAAATGAAAATACTTGCTTCGTTCGACTCACACTCCTTTGATAGCATGAATGTTTAACAACAGTACCTTTCTAAAATTAAAGTCATTCACTAAAAAAGTTCTAATGAATTTGGCTGTTGTAGCTTGATGACAAGGAACAAT
Source organism: Enterococcus sp. AZ129 (assembly GCF_051714505.1). NCBI lineage: Bacteria > Bacillati > Bacillota > Bacilli > Lactobacillales > Enterococcaceae > Enterococcus > Enterococcus sp. AZ129. The sequence goes on from NZ_JBIORY010000001.1 coordinate 1,696,149, forward strand.
GACTTTCTTTATCCATAAAAACATTTAGTTGATTACGCTTAAAAAAATAAATAATATAGCAATTTCCCAAAAAAGTTGCTTTTGAATAGTCCCTTTTCTAAATTTATTGATTCATTTTTTCAACTATTAGGTTAGCAAAGTCCCAACACACATTCCACCCACAATAGGTGTACATAGTTGTACATTATTCGGAGTTAATCAACTCATTTAAGCTATGGTAAAATAACTATATATCACTCCAATTTTCTAATTATATAGGTCATTCCAGGTCATCCTCTTTTGGATACAACAAAATGAACTTATATCGAATCTATGTTTTATGCTCTTAATAAATTAAAAAGTAAAGTAGGGATATTTATATGTCAGCAAAAGAAAAAACGATGAAATATGGATTGGTAGGCCTCTTTTTAGGGATATTGTTATTAGCTCATCTAGATTTATTAGCTGAAAATCTTAGTTATCTTCTCTTAGGACTATTACTTTTACTTGCTGCATATCTAATCTTGGTAAAAAAATTTTATTTTTTCTCAAACTTGATTCCTAAAAATACTACTGATGTAAATTTAGGTAAAAAATATGGTACGGCTTCTGGCATCGGCAGTTTAGTTATCGGGATTATTTTAATAATTCTGGGACTATTTTTATAGAAAAATAATTACTAAAATAAAACAATCAGCGAAACCATAAAAAGTACACGAGTTCTTTTCTCGTGTACTTTTTATGGTTACCTGTATAGCCTTCAATTTGTTCCTTTGTTACTTCTTTTTCTTAATAATGCTCTTTACAGTGCCACATTAAAACAGCAATAAAAATTAATGAAGGGGAATTTAACTCAAATACCAATGATTATTATTTAAGACCGCTTTCTCAAATAACCCTCATTGATTACGTACTAATCGTGATAGACTCCTCGTTGCCATTTATCTAAAAATTCATCGAAAAAGTGCGCATCTTGTTGTTCTGGATGTTGTTTTTCAACTTGATTAATTTTTTCAATTAGTTGTTCGTTGTCTTCTGTTGGATGATAGTGTGCTTCAATAAAAGCAGCAGCGATATCACAGATCAAGAATTCTCCTGTTATTTTCCCACCGAAACCAATAACATTTGCGTTCAATTCCTCTTTCGCATACAACGCTGTAGTCATATCGCGAACTAAAGCAGAACGGATACCCGGCACTTTGTTAACCGCATTGTTAATTCCAACGCCTGTTCCGCAAATACATATACCCAAATCAGCCTGATTGCTCATTACGGCTTCTCCCACTTTTTTTCCGAAAATAGGATAGTGAGTTCGAGTAAAATCATACGTGCCTACATCTAAAATTTCATATCCCTTTGCTTTCAAAAAATCAGAAACTGCTATTTTGGTATCCGTCACAATATGATCACAACCAATGGCAATTCTCATAAAAACGCTTCCTTTCTATTATTTGTTAAGCCATTTTATTTAACATATCTACACGTATTTGATGACGCCCGCCTGCATAATGACCTGTTAAGAATTCTTTTATTATGTTTTTGGCTAGTTCCGTTCCAACAATTTTTGCGCCCACCGTGATCATCCGAGCATTGTTGTGTTCTCGCGCCATATATGCAGAACGCTCATCTGACAATTCAGCGACAATCATTCCTTTAATTTTAGCAGCAGTCATAAAACTACCTGCCCCATAACCATCAAAAACGATTCCTAAACTTTCAGTATCCTTTAAAACTTCATGAGCAACAGCAAGCGTTGCTTCTATAAAGTCTTCCGAAGCACTTTCACTTTTATCGATTACCTCAACTTTTTCTTGCAATAAGTATTGTTTCATTTCTGCTTTTAATTTTATTCCATCTAAATCTGAACCAAGTATGACACGCATTTTGTTTTCCTCCTTACCTCGTGTATCTACTATTAAAATTCTGTCCCTTTCTTTAAACTCAAATCCCCTTCTCGAAAACATAATAAAACAATATCGAACTTTATTCAACATTTATTTTCTTTTTTGTTTATTATTGTTTAATATTGTGTTGACATCTTTTTGAAAGCGTTTTATATTATACTTGTAAATAAATAATAATATATTAAAGAAACGAGGGGTTCTATGGTTATTAAAACATCGATTTTTTCATTAGATACTACCTATATTTCAAACAAAAAAACACAAGAAGAAGTTTTTGAAGAAGTTTATTTAGACTTGTTAAAAAAGAAATTAGTTACACCTGATTTTCTAACTAATTTATTGGAACGAGAACATAACTATCCGACTGGTTTAAGTTTAACACCGATTGATCCTGCACTACCGAATATCGCCATTCCGCATACCGAAAGTACCTTTGTACGGACGACAAGAATTATCCCGATTAAATTGAAACAATCCTTATCATTTCATAACATGATTATCCCAGATGAAACGCTCTCTGTTTCCTTTCTTTTCATGATTTTAAATGAAAACGGTATTGAACAAACGGGTCTTTTAGCGACTATCATGGATTTTATTAACACGACAGACCGTTCATCACTATTGGCTTTTTTTCAATATGAAGATAAAGAAGAAGTTTATCGTTTTTTACAAAAAAATTTTAAAGGAGAGATTTAACATGATTAAAATTTTAGCTGCATGTGGGGCTGGGGTAAACTCTAGCCATCAAATCAAATCTGCATTAGAAACAGAATTATCTAAAAGAGGCTACCGAGTTTCTTGCGATGCCGTAATGATTAAAGATATCAATCAAGAGATGCTATCCCATTATGATATTTTCGCCCAAATCGCCAAAACAGATTTGGGTTTCCCAATCACGATTCCTGTAGTTGATGCAGGCGCAATTCTTTATCGAATTCCAGCAATGGCTGAACCTGTTTATCAACAAATGGAAAGTATCATTCACTCTTTAAACAAATGATTTCCTTTTTAGACTAATTACTTACGCTTCACTGTCAACAATAACAAAACTAAGATAAAAATTTTGTTATCTTAGCTTATGAAGGAGAAAATAAATGAATACGATTATTGACCTAGCAAATACAATTTTTAAACCTTTAATTGATTTAGGTGCTGCTCCTTTAATGACTATTGTTTTAACACTGATTGCCCTTTGTTTTAAGGTAAAACCCACTCGCGCATTAGAAGGTGGTCTTAAACTAGGAATTGCTTTAACTGGTATCAGTGCTATTATAGGAATTTTAACTACTGCTTTCTCAGATGCAATGGCCTCTTTCGTAGAACGTACAGGAATTTCTTTAAATATTACTGATGTTGGTTGGGCACCTTTAGCCACCATCACTTGGGGATCTCCTTACACGCTTTACTTTCTTTTAATTATGGTGATTGTCAATGTCATTATGTTAATTCTAAATAAAACAAACACATTAGATGTGGATATTTTCGACATTTGGCATCTATCGATTGTTGGTTTATTTGCTATTTTTTGTGGCGCAAACTTAATAATTGCAACAATCTTAGTTATTTTCATAGGTGTTTTAAAAATTATCAATTCTGACTTAATGAAACCAACGTTTAACGATTTACTTAACGCCCCAGATACCAATCCTATGACTACCACGCATATGAACTATATGATGAACCCAATCATTATGGTTTTTGATAAAATTTTTGATAAGCTTTTCCCTTGGTTAGATAAATACGATTTTGACGCTGCCAAATTGAATAGTAAAATTGGCTTTTGGGGATCAAAATTTGCCATCGGGATTTACTTAGGGATTTTTGTGGGTCTTTTAGCTGGCCAAACACCCACGCAAATTTTTTCTCTATCCTTTACGGCTGCAGTCTGTTTGGAACTATTCTCTTTAATTGGAACTTGGTTTATCGCTGCAGTTGAGCCTTTATCACAAGGTATCACTGATTTTGCTTCGAATAAATTAAAAGGGCGTACACTTAATATTGGTTTAGATTGGCCTTTCTTAGCTGGTCGTGCTGAAATCTGGGCAGCAGCTAACGTATTGGCTCCAATTATGCTATTAGAAGCCATTGTCCTACCTGGCAATAAACTTTTACCACTTGGCGGAATTATTGCAATGGGTGTAACCCCTGCTCTACTAGTAGTAACAAGAGGTAAACTCATCCGAATGATTATCATTGGAGCAATCGAATTACCTTTGTTCTTATGGTCTGGTACCCTAATTGCACCGTTCGTTACCGAAACCGCAAAAAAAGTTGGCGCTTTCCCAGCGGGTCTAAATAATAATACTTTAATTTCACATACTACCATGGAAGGGCCAATGGAAAAATTCTTAGGATACTTAGTCGGCAATGCATCACAAGGTCAACTCGAATTTATTTTATACGCATGTCTGGCGCTAGTCGCCTATCTACTGATTTTCATTTGGTATGCAAAACAAATGAAGAAGCGAAATATTATTTATGCTCAAAAAGCTCAATAAGGGAAACTAAAAAGAAGAGGTGCATCTGCACCTCTTCTTTTTAGTAGATCACCCTGACAACTTTTTCCAATACTTTAGATGTGTCAAATTTATCTTTATTTGTAACTACCGCTGTCACTTCTTCTAATTGATAAAAAGAATAAAAATCCTGTTTCTCTACTTTAGAAGTATCCATTAACAAATATTTTTCTATTGAGTTATCTAATGCAATTGCTTGTGTTTGTCCTTCTTCAATAGTGGCTGTCATAATTTTATTATCTTTTAACGCATTGCAACTAAAAAATGCTTTATGAAAATGCATTTCTTCTAATGCTTTATTAGCGATTTCACCAAAAAAAGATTTAGTTAAAAGTCGCATTTCTCCACCAACCAAATAAATGGTCAACGCATTCTTTTTTTTACTTAACGTTTCAAACACAGGCAAACAGTTTGTTACTACTCTTAAATGTTTAAATTCCATTGCCTCGGCCAAAAGTTCAATAGTTGTTCCTGGTCCTAGGAAGATAGTTTCTTCTTCGTGAATTAAACTTAATGCTTTTTGGACAATTTCTTTTTTTTCAACACTATTAATAATTTGTTTATCAGCATGAGACAATTCATGTGGACGATATGTATTTAAACTGCTAGCTCCTCCATGTACTCGTTTTAAACGCCCCGCTGCTTCTAATTCTGTCAAATCTCTACGAACAGTCATATCCGAAACATTTAATCGTTCCATAATTTCAGTAACTTTGATTGCCCCTTTTTGATCTACTAGAGAGACTATCGCATTTAATCTTTCTTCTTTTAGCATTTTCATCGCTCCATTGTTAGTATATCTTTTATTCTACGATAAAATACTTACTATGAATACTAAAACATTTCTCCATTTATTTTAACATGAACGACGATTCGTAAAAAAATGACAATTTAGCCTATCTTTATATAAACAGATATCACTCCAACGATTGATTTAGATCTATTTGAGCCTAGTCAAATAGAGATCTAGCATAAAAATTTCCCATAATTATTTTTACAGGAATATTCTCTTTTTTCGCCTGTATAGCCATTTCTTTGATGTGAATCGGATAAGAAACTCGATTTCCCATTGAAAAAGCACCTCCTAGTTAAATTCATTTTACCGTAAATTCAACAAGAGGTGCTTTTTTATTTTGTCTTAGTTTATTGGATCAGTTCCATACCATGCTGGTACTTTTTTGTAAATTTATTTTCTAAAATAAATATCATTTAAAATTTAATCCTTTTTTATCTACCCAGCCCCTTAAGTCTGGACTATACACATACGAACCTGCATCCTGCGTGATGTGAATATATTGACTAGCATGATTATTGACATTACTTAAGTTATTGAATCCTTTTTTCCCCCAAGGCAAAGTGTCTATTGATTTTCCATTGTTCAAAACAGTTAAATGATTTTCTGTATTTTTAATAGTCCATTTTGTATTAGTAACAGTATTGCTGTTCTTTATAGCATCTACTTGACTTTGTGTGCTTACACTAAACGCTTCCTTATCTATCCAACCTAAATCTGGCACGAAGTAATATGAACCATTACGAGCAATTATGGTTACAGACTGATTTATATGGTCTTTTGTGTATCCTATGTGCTGAATACCTGATTGCCATGGAATATAATCAATAGAAAAGCCTGAATTAACGATTTTTGTAGGAATACTCATTGAAATTACTTCTGTCAATGCACTTTTTTCAACCCATCCTTTTAATTCATTACAATACAAATTTGTTCCAGTTTCTTGAGTAGCCGTTACGACCCATCCAGCAAATTTTCCAGAAGAATTAATGTATTCTGATCCAATACGTCCTGTTGGTAAAGTTTTAATTGTTCCAGACTGGTTATTAACCATCATTGTTTTACTTACCTCAGTAACCGTCACTGGATTTTCAGAAACTTTTAAGGGTTCTTTACGTAAATTAATTCCCGAGAATGCCCAATTATATACGTACGAATTTAAATTCCAATGACTAATATCTTGTTGATTCGTTAACATTACTTTATTCCACCAAGGATTCCAAAAATAATAATATGATTCAGCTGAAGGGTTACTTGGAACGATGTACCCCATCAACACAATTGCATGCCCTTTATAATCCGAGCCTTCGTATGTGGGTTTTAAAGAAACATAAATTGGTGCATTTTTATCGATTTGTTCCTTCACACCATTTCTATCTAAAGGTTTTATAGCCATGTCTAATGTATAACCATATTCTCTTTGCATCACCTTAATGACTTCTGACATAGTTCCTCCAGTGACATAATCAGTATTCAGTAGTTGCTCTTCTGTAGCATTAGGATATTCTTTTTTTAATAAATCTTTTGCATTAGAAATTTCATTTCCTTCCACAGTGTTCATCATTGCTGTCAGAGCATACCGTGTACACCAGGGAGCATATGTTTGAGTTTCAGTAATCATCCAGTTTGGTATAACTTTTCTAGTGTACTCTGGTACAATATCATCTGGTACAGAGCGCTTCTGTCTAGTAGATTCTTTTGCTGTTTGCATAATATTTACTGACTGATCATTGTAAGCTTGTTTTTCAATAACTAGTTGTTGTGTGTCATTATCTACTTTCAATGAAAAACATGAACCTTCTGATGTAGTTGTCAAATTATTTAATTGCTCTACAAATTGACTTGATATTGTTATTGACGGTTTGCTATTTATCATTGAAATCTCTAAAAGATTTGCAATAGTTCCTGTTTGTTTGTTAATAATAGGAAAGAACGCATCTTCATAGATTACTTCATTTGTAAGCAAAAATGGCTGTCCTAAATAGAATTCATCTACATTCAAAGAATCTGTGTTTTCCATTATTGACAAATTTTCGAAATAAAATTTCCAATTTTTTTGTGCTTGCGCTGTCAGTTCTTGATTCACTGCCTCTGTTTGAATGTACAAAGAAGAAGTATTAGATTCTGCTGCAAATGCTGGAATTCCTACTAACATACTCAATACAAATAAAATCATACCACCAAAAATTTTTTTTGCTCTCAATTAAATTCACTCCTTGAAATGTTTAATTTAGTGTAATAGATCCAATGTATGAATAATCTTTTTGGGGATTCCCATTTGTTGAAAAATCAGTTACACGTAAATTATTCACATTACTATTCACATTAATTGTGGTTGGCGTTATATATTTGGAATTCCAAATACTAGCCATCATAAAGTTTTTGTTCACTTGACCATCTCCTTCAACGTATACATATCCATATGCAACTGTAAGTAAATAAGGCTCCATCCAATCGAATTTATCTGGTTTAAAGCACAAAAGAACGGGATTTAAACTGTCAATTTGTTGTTTAATATTGTCATATTTAATTGTAGTCTCATCATTCCATTGCATAGTAACTCCCAAAGATTCTGCATATCTCATGCAATCTTTTATAGACGCTGAAGAATTTTCTAGTTCTTTATCCCTTCTTGTAGGATAGACATATTTTAAAATAGATTTAGCAGTAATATCTGTTCGCTTCGTTTTGTAATTAAGAACCTTCGCAAAAGCATGCTCAGTTCCTTGCAAATCGTCATATTTTTCAAGAGAATTGAATCCTTCTAAGCTCTTCATTTGAGGTGCTGAAGCAGCAAAAACTTGGCTTCCACAGCCCAAAAATAAAGTTAGTGAAACAATTAACATATATAATTTAAAGAAAGAAACTTTTTTCTTTTTCAAAGATTAACACTCCTCATCTTCATTGATTTGTTACTTACCAATATTTTTGCAAAAATACCTGCAATATTAAGAATACTCTCTTAAAATATTGCAGGAAAAAATCTTTTAAAATTCTGGTTAACCTTTATATTCACTTTGAGACCATACATCATATACAGCCGTAAATTTATTCACTTCAAGAACAATCCCTGAATAATTATTTTTATATTCAGTGTTTCTAGCCATATTTTGGAAATACAATGCTGTTAAACCAGAAACACCAGCCATAATACCAACAAAAGGCGCTAATGGTCCTGAAGAAAATATTCCTACTATTCCCCCTATACCAGCTCCTGCTGTTAATACATCAGCAGCATCATACATATTTTTTATAGAGGTTTTTGCAGTGTTATGATCTTGCCAACTACGATAGTAATTCCATCCTTCTTGAAAATCATTTTTATTATAAGGGTTTGTATTGTAAGTAGTGAACTTATTCTCTTTAAACTTAGTCTGATCGATTGACTCTATAGCAATATTGTAAAATGTTTCTTTAGTGTAATTTAAATCTAATTGCTGATTAAGTTTATCAAAATCAAAACTATAAACAATGTTTCTTACATCATCTTTGTTGTAAACATAATGACCATCTTCAATCTGTAAAACCGAAGTAATCTGATCTTGCATTGCTAAAAATTCTCTTGTAGCTACTTCTTCCTCTTTGCTTTGCTCAACCATATTCATTTCTTCATTACTTGCTGCCATAGCCACACTTGGCACACCAATCCCACCCATTAAACTAATTGCAACAATAGAACACAAAAAAAACTTTTTCATATTAACTCTCCTCTATAAAATATTTTTTGTAAGCCTTTACATTATTGTACACCTGTATTAGAATTGTGTAAACAACAAATATTAGGAGGATAATCATGAATCTGATATCATACAAAAACTATTTAATTTATACGGTTATTCTAATTTTCACATTATTATTTTTCTTCATCAAATTTGGTTATTCCAGAGCCTGGGAACAACCTATCCTAATTTTAGTACTTATAGGTTGGCTTTTGTTTTCAATTTTGTACGAAATTAAAAAGAAAAAGTATTCTAAATCAAAATCGTTGAGTAATTTGATAGTATCTTTTGTGTTCTTGTTACAAATATATCAAGTTAATAGTGTAGTTTCTAAGTTAGTTTTAACATTATTCTTCAGTGTCTGTTTATTTTTAACATTCTATGAATACATAAAATACAAACAAAACAAATAGTTATTTTAAAAGTATTCTGGTCTCTAAAATTTTGACCGTCAACGAAGTATCCTGTGTTTTCTATTTTTTTAATCTCTTTTAATAAAATAATTATTTGTTAAATCATTAAATGGTATAGAATGGTTATATGAAGCAAAAATCACTTCTTTACAAATTTATCTCTTTGGCCAGTCGTCTGAAAACGGCTGGCTATTTATCTGGTAAATAAAATAAAAACAATCAGTGGTTGTAGCGACCCCAAAAAGTTAGACTTTTTATAGAGTGGATTTTTCCACTCTATTTTTTATGCAGTTTTTTGATTGAATTGTCGAAATTCTACTGGGCTTTTCCAGTTAAGTTTTTCCTTGATTCGGTGATGATTGTAATAATAAATGTAGTTCTCAATTGCTTCTATCAATTCATTTTGACTTTGATAGATTTTTCCATAGTACACTTCTTGTTTTAGGATACTGAAGAAATTCTCCATAGGAGAATTATCTAAACAGGTTCCTTTTCGAGACATACTTTGAAAGATATTGTTGTCCTTTAATGTTTGTATATAGACATTCATTTGATAAGCCCAGCCTTGATCAGAGTGAAAGGTGCGCCGATAGGGACAATCATTTGTTTGAGAAATTGCTTCTTTCAGACCTTCCATAATTGTTTTACCATTTGGTTGAGTAGAAAGGCTATAGCTTAGAATTTCACTATTATACATATCCATAAATGGATCTAAGTATAGTTTTTTCTGACGAAAGATGCCTGCGTTATCTGCTTCAAAGTACTTAAATTCAGTTGTATCAGTTGTAATTTTTTGATGAGGAACAGAGGTTTTAAATCGGCGACGAATCAAATTTTTAGCGATTTTACCAACGATTCCTTTATAGGAATTATATTTTCTGGATTTCTTAGTAAAAGCTTTGACTTGTAACTTTAACTTTTGTATTAATCGCTGGACTTTCTTTTTATTCACTTGAAATCCACGTCGTTTCAATTCTTGGGTTATCCTTCTATAGCCATAATGTTGATGTTTTTTACGAATCGCTTGAATCTCTTCTTCAATGATTTGTGTTGAAGCTGTTCTGTCGAGGCGTTTTTGCCAGTACATGTAAGTAGATTTTGGAAACCTTAGGGTTTCCAAAATATCTTTTAATCGAAAGTGTCTTCGGAGACTGTGAATGATTCGTGCGATTCGTTCATTTTTTGTTCGTCCTCTAAACGCAGTCTCCTCAATTCTTTTAAATAGGCATTCTCAATTTTTAACATTCTATTTTCTTTTTCTAGTTTCTCTACTTGAGATCGTTCACTTGGTAGTGGTTGGGGTTCATTTCGTTTCTTTTTAGACATGGTAGGTGGACGTCCTTTCTGTTTAGAGAGTCCCTCTATACCAAACTTCTGATACGCTCTAAGCCAATTCGCAATCAATGATGGATTGTTCATTTTTAGAAGATTAGCTACTTCTTGATAGGACAACTCTGTTGTTAAATATAACTCTATCGCATCTAGCTTAAATTGAACAGAGTAATTCTTATTTTTTCGACTGCGAAGTAGGCCTTCTTCACCAAGTTCTTTATAGGCATTTATCCATTTGCTTATTTGAGAACTATCTTTAAACCCATACTTCTTTGCGAGAAACCTTAGACCTCCTTGACCAGATAAGTAGTCATGAACAAGTTTAAGTTTAAATTCAAAACTGTATTTTGCCATACAAAAAAACCTCCAAAAGTTAGATTTCTAGGTCTAACTTTTGGGGGTCGGCTCAGGTCGATTGCTTTTTTTGTGCATAATTTTAGTGTAATTCCTTGTAAGATAGATACAGCAAATAATTTGTTTTTTCTATGAATTGATAAAGAGCTAGTTTTACTGAAGTTCCCAAATCCATCACCTTGTTTATTCTACTTTCTATCTCTTCCTTGTTATAAGTAAAAAAAAATATCTTCCCATACCAACGCTATTACTAATTCTTCTTCATGAAAACTTATAAAATAGGTACATCTATAAGAATTTCCTCTTTCATGAGCATAAATTTGCATACAAACCTTTTCCTTCCCTTTTTATTGATGGACATCAACCACTATTTTTTTCATCCTACTGGTACATCATAAGTTGCAATTACATAGGAAAATATTTATTCTGAACACAAATTTTTCAAAACTATTGAATTCAACAAGTACATCAATACAAACCAAAGAGGTCAAAACGTTTAAGTTTTTGACCCCTTTATTTTTAGTTGAATAATACACAACTAGCTTTTGTCTTATTCAAGTTGCTGTCGGCTTGCTTGATTTGCTTGCAGTGCTATCACCACTTTTGTTGGAAGAACATCCTGATAAAATACTCAATAAAAGACCTATCAAGATTATTTTTTTCATTGGGAATCCCTTCTTTCTGACAAGAATACTGTACTACTTTTCCACTTTTCTCACCAGCAAAACTCGACTAAAAACGACTATGTTTATTTGTTATTTAATTATCAAATTAAGTTGATTGTAAGCATCCCATAACCAAGGATGCACGACTTTAATATCGTGTTTCAAAATATAATCGATATAGAAATATGCGGCATTTTCTAAAGAACAATTTAAAGCTTGTAATAAACCATCTAAGTATGGTGGCTTCCCTTCTTGATCCCACTTTATTTTATCAGCGACAAACAAAACTAAATCTATGTCCGAATAGTTTTTCTTCAATGTTGTATGGCATTCAATAGCTGATAAAATTTCATTGTCTTCAATACCAAAATCCATTTTCGCAATAGACTTAGAAATTTTTTGATGAATTATCATTGGAAAGGCCATTTCTGCTTCGTTTAATTCAATCCCATATTTTTGTGCGACACTAATTCTCTGATTATTTGGATAAATCGCAGAGATATCGTGTAAATATCCTGCAATACTTACTTTTTCTGGACTAGTTAAATATTTTTCACCAAGTTGATAGGCATACTCTCCAACTTCCATACAATGATAATACGTCTTCTCACAGTTTTTACTCACTAAATATTGTTTAATTTCATTTTTCAACACCTGTTGATGATCCATTTCCACAGCCCTTTCTCATTTCTCATTACGATTACTCTTCTAGATAAATAAAGTATACTCCTTTCATCCTCTAGCAACCTTTTATTTTTTATTAAATAAACAACTAACTAAATTGAAAAAATTGAAACTTTTTGGTCCTCAAATTCGTCTATAACTAATAGGACGTTCAATTTTGTATAACGTGGAGGTGTATTTTTTAACTTTTTCATTAACCAAAGAGGAGTGAAAGTATGCGACATAAGAAAAGAAAATTCAAAATAAACGGGTATGTATTATTTAGTGCGTTAATCCTCATTGTTCTTGTTTTCATTCAAACGTTCCTATTAACTCAACCCAAGATAACAAGTAAAAATGATGATACTACGCAGACATCGACTAAAAATTCAACTGCAAAAAAAGATTCCCCGACCAAGTTAGAAAAGGAATCAACATACATGACTATTTCATCAAAAAAATATGCTTATTCAGCAGACAAAATCAGAAAATATATAACTGGAGAAGAACCTTACAAAGGTGAAAAATTAGTATTCTTAACCTTTGATGATGGCGTTAATAATCAAATAACCCCACAAGTCCTAGATACATTAAAAAAGTATAACGTCCACGCAACTTTTTTTCTTGTAGGAAATACCCTAACTTCCGAAAATCAAAACATAGTGAAACGCGAAGTCGCAGAAGGGCATTCAATAGGCTTTCATAGTTCAACTCATGATTATGCAACGTTATATCCAAACGGGATTGTCAACACTGAAGAAATACAAGCGGAAATAGCGGACATGGAGAACTCTCTAAAAAAAATACTGGGCGAAACATTTCAAACAACTCTCTGGCGATACCCAGGAGGTCATATGTCATGGGGAGGTACAGAAAAATCTGATGAATTATTCAAACAACTTGGCATCCATTGGATTGACTGGAATGCGATGGTTGGGGATGCGGAGCCGTTAGACAGACAGCCTACTACAGTCGCAGAAATGCTCGCTTTCCATCAACATTCACTTGAGGTTTATCCGGATTATAATATTAGAGTAGTCTTAATGCATGATTCAGTAGATAAGGAATTAACAAAACAAGCATTGCCACAATTAATAGAGTTTTATCAAGCAAATGGTTATCAATTTGGTGTCTTATATTAGAGCAACTCGGAGCACTAAAGGAAGTATTTCTGGTCTTAGTCAATGTTGATTTTCTGCTTAATTACACACAAAAACACCCTCTTGCTCAGCAAGAGGGTGTTCGTTTGTCGAATAGTAAAGATTAACGACGGATTTCTTTGATACGAGCTGCTTTTCCGTGTAATGCGCGTAAGTAGTAAAGTTTTGCACGACGTACTTTACCGTAGCGAACCACTTCAATTTGAGCAACACGTGGTGTGTGTAATGGGAATGTACGTTCCACACCAACACCATTTGAAACTTTACGTACTGTGTAAGTTTCGCTGATTCCAGCACCACGGCGTTTAATTACAACACCTTCGAATAACTGGATACGTTCACGAGTACCTTCGACTACTTTCGCATGAACGCGAACAGTGTCACCAGGGCGGAACGCAGGAATATCCGTACGTAATTGTTCTTGTGTTAATTCTTGAATTAATGGATTCATTTTATCCTTCTCCTTATTCCCAAATATTCTTATGGTCACTTCTGCCACAGCGGAATATTGTAATAGTTAGAGCGCATTGCACTCACCAAATTAGTTTACCACAGACAAAATAAGCTGTAAAGAGAATTTTCTTGAAAGTTCCCTTATTTTTGCTCTTCTTGTTTAATTTCCTCTAATAACTTCAACATTTCAGGCGTCATTTCTACTGATTCCAACATGTCAGGTCGACGCAAAAAGGTCCGTCGTAATGATTCTTTTAGTTGCCATTCTGCAATTAATTTATGGTTACCATTCGTTAGCACGGCAGGGACTTCCATATCGTTGAAAATAGCAGGTCTGGTATATTGTGGATGCTCTAATAGGCCAGTGGAATGTGAATCCGTTTGTGCAGAAAGATTGTTACCTAAGACATCAGGTAATAAACGGACTGTCGCATCAATCATGACCATTGCGCCTAATTCGCCCCCTGTTAAAACGTAATCCCCCAATGAAACTTCATCTGTGACCATCGTGCGAATTCGCTCATCATAGCCTTCATAATGTCCACAAATAAAAACTAAATGTTCTTCTTGTGAAAATTCCTCGGCCATTTTTTGATTAAACGGTTTTCCTGCTGGATCTAATAAGATGACCCGTTTTGGCTGCTGGTTTGTCTCTTCTTCAATTGCTTTTAGGTTATCATAGATCGGTTGTACTTTTAAAAGCATCCCCGCGCCACCGCCATACGGATAATCATCGACCGTTTGGTGTTTGTTATCTGAAAAATCGCGAAAATTAGAGACATTCAATTCTAATAACTGCTTTTCCCGAGCTTTCCCAATAATTGATTCCCCCATTGGTCCTTCAAACATTCTAGGAAAAAGAGTTAATACATCAATTCTCATCGTCAATCAATCCTTCTGGAATGTCCACATCAATCCGTTGATTTTCGACATCGACTTTTGTAACAACGCCTTCAATATACGGTAAAAGCAAATCTTTTTTCTTTGGTCGTTGGACGACCCACACATCATTCGCACCAGGAGATAAAATTTCTTTAATTTTTCCCAGTTCACTACCGGTTTCATCATAAACAGTGGCACCAATGATTTGGTGATAATAAAATTCGTCCTCTGCCAATTCAGCGAGATTGTCTTTTGCAACTTTTAAAATACCGTCACGATATTTTTCAACATCATTGATATTTGGATGTCCTTCAAAGCTTAAAATGTCAAAATTCTTATGCTTGCGGTGGGACTTCACGACCAATTCAATTGGTGCTTTTTTCTCTTGAAATAGCAGTAACGTTGCCCCTTTTTGATAACGTTCTTCTGGAAAATCCGTTTTCGAAATGACCCGAACTTCTCCTTTGATTCCTTGTGTGTTCACAATTTTTCCTACATTTAAATAATCTGTCACGTGAAAGCCTCTCTTCCTTGTATTTCATCTTTCCTATTCTACCATTTCTTACGCGCAAATTCTATGAAAAAACAAAGGCCAACTTTTCCAGTCAGCCTTTGTTTTTATTAATTCGTTAAACCAGTTAATGTGCCATAAATTAAAAATAAATTCAATAACGTCAAGGCAATTGCAATAATCCAAGCTAAAAATTTCACCCACGCTGGATTCGCAAATTGGCCCATTAATTTTTTATCACTTGTATACATCGTTAAAGGAATAATCGACACTGGCAAAGCAATACTTAGGAAAACTTGCGTATAAAGCAACAAGTCTTCAACAGCCGTTTCGCTACCGCCATAAATAATGACACAGATAATGACTGGCACAATTGCTAACAAACGAGTTAACACTCGTCTTGCCCACAACGGCATTTTTAAATGGATAAAGCCTTCCATTACAATTTGTCCTGACAGCGTACCTGTAATCGTTGAATTTTGACCCGAAGCCAGTAAAGCAATTGCAAAAAGAATACTTAACACTGGGCTAGCAATATTACCAACAATATCTGGATTTTTCAGAGCATCAAATAAATCAACGAATTTACCTAATTCACTGTTGGTTCCATAAAATAATGCTCCCCCTAGGATTAGCAACAAACAATTTACGACGAAAGCAACAGTTAATTGAATATTTGAATCCCAAGTAGTGAAACGAATTGCTTTGGCTTTCTCAGCATCATCGTTACGATCAAATTTCCGAGCTTGCGCAATGGAAGAATGCAAATATAAGTTATGAGGCATGACTGTCGCTCCAACGATTCCCAAGGCTAAAAATAACATGGATTTATCTGTCGCTATTTTTGTGTCTGGAATAAAACCTCGTAATACTTCACCAACATTTGGATCTGCTAATGCCACTTCATAAGCAAAAACAAAAAAGATGACTGCAATTAAACAAGAAACAATTGCTTCGATTTTGCGAAAGCCTAACTTTGTCAGTAGCAAAAGTAATAAAACATCAAACGTTGTTATCAACACACCAATTAATAATGGAAAACCAAATAATAATTGCAAAGCAACGGCACCACCAATTACCTCAGCGATATCTGTAGCCATTATGGCTAACTCCGTCACCACCCACAAGGCAACGCCCGTTCGTTTACTTGTATGCTCTCTAGTCGCTTGGGCTAAATCCATTCCTGTCACGATTCCTAAGCGCGCAGCCATACTTTGTAGTAACATGGCAACTAAACTAGAAAGCAAAATCACACTAAGTAACGTGTACTTATATTCCGCTCCGCCAGCAATTGACGTAATCCAATTTCCTGGATCCATATAACCAACAGCCACTAAAGCGCCAGGTCCGCTATAGGCTAACAAAGTTCGCCAAAAGCTTGCGTTTTTAGGTACCTCGACGGTATTATTTATCTCTTCTAAACTAGGCCCATTTGCATAATTAAGCATTTTTTCCGTTTTCTTTTCTTTCATCCAACATCCCTCAATCTATCTTGTTCACACATTTCACTTTTAGGTATACCTAAAACTAGTTAACATAATTATAGTCTTCTTATTCTTCGTTGTAAACTGTTACATTCTAATTTTTTTAAGCACTTTCGCTATAAATCGTTTGGTTTTTACCAAAAAATCCCTTACACTTATTTTATCATAGATCGGAGGTTATGAGGATGAAGTTAGATATGGTCGGTATTATCGTCAACGATATGACACAAGCACTCTCTTTTTACCAAACGCTAGGTTTTAACGTGCTGGGAGAAGCTTCGCCCGATTACACAGAATTACAAAACAATGGCGTCAGGATTTCTTTAAATTCACTACAAATGATTACTGGCGTCTATGGGTTTGCGCCTAGTCAGCAAGGCGATAAAATCGAACTTGCTTTTCTTTGTGAAACGGCCGCAGAAGTTGATAGCACCGTGAAAAAAATGAGCCAAGCTGGTTACATTGTTTTTAAAGAACCTTGGAATGCACCTTGGGGCCAACGATACGCAATCATTAAAGACGTAGATGCAAATTTAATTTCACTCTTTGCCCCTCTATAATATTACTAAAAGATGTGCCACTTTCGTTTCTTCAACTCTCTTTCGAAAGATCAGTGCAGAATGGGTCTTAAGTAGGATGTCTTTTCTGTCTCTTTTTTTGTATAATAAACTTATCAAATGATGCGTATCTTACAACTTTGTTCGTTTGCAGAAAGAACAAACGATGTTTTTTATTGATAAAAAGTTATATACTAAAAGTACGATGAGTATAACTAAAGGAGATGAGAAATGTGAGTGTTACCCTATCTAGAAAAATTGTTAATATTATTTCCATTTTGGGCATTGTTGCAACCATAATTGCAACCATCTATTTTATCCGATTAGGTGTCTTCAAGGACATCAATGCACTAAGAGGACTAGTAGGGCAATCTGTCATTCTCGGTCCGATTATTTTCATGTTAATTCAGATTATTCAAGTGGTTATTCCGATTATTCCTGGTGGTGTTAGCTGTGCTGCAGGGGTCTTGATTTTCGGGCCAACAATGGGCTTCGTCTATAATTACGTTGGTATTGCACTTGGCTCTATTATCATTTTCTTATTAGGTCGTAATTATGGGAAACCATTCATTATGAGCCTTGTCAGTGATAAAACATATAACAAGTATATCGGTTGGTTAGACAATGAAAAACGTTTTGAACGATTGTTTGCTTTAGCAATTTTCTTCCCGATTGCACCGGATGATGCGCTTTGTTTAATGGCCGGTTTAACAAAAATGTCTGTGAAAAAATTTACTCTGATTATTTTACTAGCAAAACCTGCTTCTATCTATTTATATAGTCTTGCGTTAATTTATGGCGGTACATTTTTAACTAGCTTACTGGGAATGTAAAATAAATAAAAAAGCGAACGGACTAAATCAAAACTCTGCCTGTGTCAGTTTGATTTAGTCCTTTTATTATGGAATTTTGGTAGAAACTGGGGGACTTTTGATGTTTAGTTATTTTAAAAATAGTATTGTGAATACGCTAGATTTTCTTAAAGGAACAACGGCGTATTTTCGCGACGTGCTCTTGATGCACGGATTTATGTTATTCGTTCTATTGCCTTTATTGACAAGTTTGTCCAAATTGGTACTCAAAGAAGGTGGGATTGATTATATTTCCTACGATAACTTAGGGGCAATTGCTACGCAACATCCCTATGTCCTTTTGACTTTTCTACTAATTGGGCTATTAATTTTACTGGCGCTCTTTTTTGAATTTACCTTTTTATTGCTTAGTGTTTATTTTATTAAGAAAAAGCAACCAATTACTCTAACGCAATTATTGCACGGCACCTTGCTTCAGATCAAAAAAGTTCGAGGAATTACCTTTCTGTTTTTCCTGTCATATTTCTTTTTGATTTTACCATTAAGTGGGTTAACCTTCCGCTCTTATTTATTAACAAGAGTTAAGATTCCAGCCTTTATCTTAGATTTTATTTTTGCAAATCGCGTCATTATTATTATTGGTTTCGTATTGTTAGAACTGATTATCTTATATTTAGCGATTCGACTTGCTTTTGCCCTTCCAGAGTTGATTTTACGTGATGTTGGTTTTCGTGAGTCTTTGAAACGTAGTTGGCAAATTACAAAGCGACGCTTTTTCCAGATTTTAGGGCAATTTATTATCATTGGAGGAACTGTTTTAGGGATTTTTACGGCTGGCTATTTCTTGATATTTTTAGGTCAAACCGCCGTTGAAACGTTTAAACCTGAGTGGTCTTTACCTAGCGCTGTCATCGCTATGACACTCCTTCAGGTTATGATGCTTTTAAACTTGGTGTTGTCTAGTGTTGCTATTTTTTACATTATTGTTGATGATATGGAGGATGAAGGGATTTTGCCTGACACGCCAGAATGGTTCACCCCGAAATCAGAGGTTCGGGTAGAATGGACCACCTTCAGAGTCGTTCTTTTTTGTTTGATTGCAATCATCTTCGGAATTGGTGTAGGCACCTATAATACGAATTACCTAAGTCATACACCTGACCGAAAACCGGTTACCATCTCCCATCGTGGTGTCAATGGTAACAATGGCGTTCAAAACACCTTAGACTCTTTAATCGAGACCAATAAGGCAAAACCTGATTATGTTGAAATGGATATTCAAGAAACCAAAGACCATCAATTTATTGTCATGCACGATTTTAATTTACGGGCGTTAACGGGCGTTAATAAACGACCGAATCAATTAACACTTAAAGAATTAACGAATATGAATGTCACAGAAAATGGTCAAACTGCTAAAATGGTTTCTTTCGATGATTATTTAGCCAAAGCCAATCAATTAAAACAACGTTTATTAATTGAAATCAAAACCACGCCTCAAGATAGCCCTGATTTAGTGCAGCGCTTTGTCAAACAATACCGTGAAAATATTTTAGAAAACGGTCATATCCTTCATACCTTAACCTATGATACGGCGATGGCCTTAAAGAAAGAAGAACCACGCTTTTATGTAGGCTACGTTATTCCTTTTAACATTGTGGGACCACCTAAAATGCCAGTTGACTTTTTTACTATGGAATACAGTACAATGAATCGTAACTTTGTAAATGCCGCTCATCATGATGGGAAAAAGGTTTATGCTTGGACAGCAAATGATGAAGATGTTATGACGCGAATGATTTTTTATGGCGTCGATGGCATCATTACCGATCAGCTCAGTCTACTGAACGAAACAATGAAAACCGATTTAGAAAATCCAACGTACTCCGATAAACTGTTGAATTTCGCTATTGGAATGGGTTAAAAAAAGAGCCAATCTGCTGAGCAGATTGGCTCTTTTACGTTCATGTTAGTTGTTTTTACCAAAAATTCTTAAGAAAGCTAAGAATAAGTTGATGAAGTCAAGGTATAATTGTAATGCGAAGAAAACGGCCATCCCAGTACCTGCTTGATCACCTGTTTGCGCATAGACTTGGCGTATACGTTGGTTATCATAAGCAGTAATCCCTGAGAAAATTAGGACCATTAAAATGGAAATAAAGAATTCTACAGCATTACTGTGTAAAAGGAACATATTTAGCAACATCGCAATGATAATTCCGATTAAGGCACTATAAGCGGCATGACCAACTGCTGATAGGTCTTTCTTCGTAAAGACACCTACTAATGACATCGCGCCAAAGGTAGCTGCTGCACTTAAAAATGCGCCGGCCACTGTTCCACCAGTATACATTAATAACGTCACGGATAAAGTGACACCATTTAATAATGCATACGCAACAAATCCTGCAATCGCAATGGTTGGATTCTTCTGTGCTTTTGCGCCTAGATATAAAACTAAGCCAATTTCAACAAGCCAAATCATCCAAAAAGCTAAGCTTGATTTGAATAAAGTAGCTAGAACAGGTAAAAAGACAGTCGTCATTGCATAAGCCATGATTGCGCTAATACCAATTCCTAACGCTAAAAATCCGTAAATTTTGGCATAAAATTTATTCAAACCTGTGCCAGTTTGGATATACTCTTGATTATTCATAAGTTAAAGTCCCTTCTTTCTCTGTTAGTTCATCAATCGTCACTTGGGGTGGTTGAACCATCACCACTGCATCTAACACGCGATTTTCTTGCTCATTAACAGCCTCAACTGAAATGGTAATCACATCTTTCATTTTGTCGACTTTGATTACTTCTAATTGGAAAGTCAATGTTTCGTAATGAAAAACGGGTTCCACAAAGTTCACAGAGAAATTCACAACATGTGAACCTGGTCCTGGTAAATGTTTTGAAATCGCACTAGTGATAATTCCCATCAGCATAATTGATGGTACGATTGGTTTTTCATATTCTGTTTTTTGGGCATAATCATGTTGGATATATAAAGGATTCGCATCATTGGTCAAGCCCAAGTAAAGTAATAAGTCCTTGTCTTCAATTGACTCTGTCAAGGACAACGAATCTCCCTCTTCGATATCTTCGATGGTTTTGCCTAATTTTCTCGGTTTTCCGATATTCAAATTAGTACACCTCCGTTATTGATAAGATAATTGTACCAAAATGTACTTAAAAGGCAAGCTAAAAAGTAGTCCTTAAAGGATGTTTAAACAAAACCAACTTATCTACCATGCTAGCATTCTAAAAACAAACAACGGAACAGGAGCAGCTTCTTATTTTTTGAAGCCAGATACCCCTGTCCCGATTTTGTTTATGTTCTCTTATAAAACGTTTCTAGTTGTGTTACTTAGTAATGTTTCGTAAGCTTGTTCAAATTTCTGAACGTCGCCAGCACCCATAAAGACCACCACTGCATTTTCAAAATCTAGTAAAGGCGACACATTATCTTCGGTAATTACTTGTCCACCTTTTTGAATTTTTTCACCTAAATCTTCAATGCGTACCTCGCCTTGTGTTTCACGCGCAGAGCCAAAAATATTACATAAGAATACTTCATCTGCCAAATCCAGTGCTTCAGCAAATTCATCCATTAAGGCAATTGTTCGTGTAAATGTATGTGGCTGGAAGACAGCAATAATTTCTTTGTCAGGATATTTTTGGCGGGCGCCATCAATCGTTGCTTTAATTTCAGCTGGATGGTGCGCATAATCATCAACAATAATCATGTCACTGACTTTTTTCTCGCTAAAACGACGTTTCACACCTTTAAAACTTAGCATTTCTTCTGCGACTTTTTGCATATCAAGTTTTTCAAAATAAGCCACAGCAATCACACCTAGCGCATTCATGATATTGTGATGGCCAAATGCTGGTAAGACAAAATGACCTACAAAATCATCCTTGTGATAAACATCAAAAGATGAGCCTTCCGTTGTTCGTTGAATATTTCGTGCTTGGATATCATCCTCTTCGCTGACACCATAATAATAAACTGGCACTTCTGATTCTAACTGGCGAAGATACTTATCATCACCATAAGCAAAAATTCCTTTTTTGACTTGATGAGCCATTGTTTGGAACGCTGAAAAAACGTCCTCAATGCTCTTGTAGTAATCTGGATGATCAAAATCGATATTCGTCATAATCGCATAATCTGGTGAATAAGCCAAGAAATGACGGCGATACTCACACGCTTCAAATGCAAAGAAATCAGCATCTGGTTCGCCGTGGCCAGTGCCATCCCCTATTAAATAACTAGTTGGATTGATACCACTTAATACATGTGCTAGCAAACCAGTCGTACTTGTTTTCCCATGTGACCCTGTTACAGCAATGCTTGTGTACGGTTCGATAAAACGAGCAATGAAATCGTGGTAACGAATTACTTCTGCGCCTAATTCGATGGCGCGGGCGATTTCCTCATGGGTATCTGGAAAAGCATTTCCAGCAATAACAATCATGTCTTTATCAATATTATCTGCATTAAATGGTAAAATAGGGACACCTGATTTTTCAAGATCCCGTTGTGTAAAGAAATACTCTTCTACGTCTGATCCTTGAACGTTGTAGCCTTTTTGGTGTAAGACCAACGCTAATGAGCTCATGCCAGAACCTTTAATTCCGACAAAATGGTATAATTTGTTCTCTTGATTTCCCATTATAATCCTCTTCTCTGTCACTATATAAAACATACCTTTTTTAAAAAAATTTCAATCATACGAGATTCATTATCGTATAAAACAAAAAAATAATCAACTATTAAAACAGAATAAAAAACTTACATGTTTCAATTCCACATGCAAGTTTCATCTCTTAACTAAAATATTTACTGTTTTCTAATACAGAACTTGAATCTTCTAGCATCCCACTTAATGGTTTATCCAAGATACCCTTTTTCTTTTCTTCTGTCACAGGTGCTTCCGGCTCCACTTGAGCATTCGCTTTAGCTAATTTTTTCCCATAAGCAGTTTGACTTTTAGCATTTTTCTTTGCAGCATTCAAACGGGAACGCGAACGTAAATCCAACGCATCTTCGCCAAAACGTTCTAAGTCTGGTTTGATTTGTTGATATTGTCGTCTAGTTAAAGGAATCTCAGGTTCTGAGGTTGGAATATTAAACTTCCGCACCGTTGGATCTTCTTCCGTATCTTTCACTTGAAAAGCCGTTGGTTCATCATCAAGAATGACATATGAACGCCGATCTTTTTTCATTGCTTTTAGCAACTCTTCTTCAGTAAAACTAGGTTCCTGTTCCTCAGGAATCACAGAAGCCGGGATATATTTAGGAACAAAATAAGAAGGTGTCGTTTTCTGCACTAATGGTGATGCGGCAGGTCTACTTGGTTTCGCTACGACTTCTTTTTTTTTATACGTTTGTGTCCAGCCATTTCCTTTTGGCGTCCCAAAAAGGCTATTATTTTTTTTCGTTGCTTGTTTATTTTTCGTTGCTTTACTAGCATGTTTTGTGTAGTCTGGCAAATTAGAACGATGACGTGCTAATTGCTCTTGTTGTGCTGCCGTTAATTGTTGTGTTTGTTTATTTGTAGTTGATTGATTCGTTGTTGGTTGTTGGACGGATGGTGTGCTTTGTCTAGTATCTTCGGCAGATGTTGCAGTTCTTCTGCTACCAGACATTGCTTTACCAATCAGATCATCTTGAAATAAGTTACGTTCATTATCTGTTGGTAATTTTACGCCCTGTTCATCATCATATGCTGGAAAACGGAAATGTTTTCTCTTCACTTGAGCATTATCCATTGCGGTCATTCCTTTTATTTTTCTTTCTCATTAGTTTAACACATTCTCAATGAATACTAAAGAACTTGCCTGAATTTTTAAGAGAACAAAAAAAGAAACCTCCGTTTAAAAAGGTTTCTTTTTTGTTTATTTATCTAGTTGTAATTTGGCAAAGTCCGCTTTGACTTGAATGAATGACTGAAACAATTGTAAAAACTGAAAGAGTCGCGCCCGATTTTCAAATTCACTTCTTGTTTGCGGCAATGGTTTTGTGCGATAGGTTTCATAAACGGTCTTAATTCGATTCATAATTTCTTGTCCATCATTATTCTCTGCAAATGTTTCTGCCGTATATTCCAACAATTGTTGAATATAGCGAACTTGTTGCGCATCAACAGTAATATCTTCTAATAATTCCAACATGTTTTTTAGAATATTACTTTGCATTTTTCTCATCGCAAAGTACTCTAAATAGTACGTATTGGTAGACAGCAATTGATTCTCGGCATGATTTTTGGCCCACGTCTCACCTGTACGAATAAAGGTTTTTAAATCTGCACAATGCATGACCAAATTTCGCTCTCCTGCAGCGTTGTTTAAATGTAGCGCCATTTCCCTTAAAATTTTACGAAACATTGTTTCAATGACTTCTTGGTCTTCTCTTAAACGTTTTTCTGTATCAGGCATATAAGAATTAGCTAATAACGCTAGTCCCACACCAATACTCATTAATAAAAACTCATTTCCAATAATCGCCCAAGAAAGATTTTTTTCGACTAAATAATGAGTTACCAAAACGGAACTCACAACAATCCCATCAGATAATTGAAAATACACAGCTGCTGGAATAAATAATAACAAAAAAATACCAAAAGCAATCGCTGTAAAACCTAAAAAAGTAAAACAAATATACGCTAAAATAGTTGCTAAAGCTAAGGATAACAAACGATAAATTCCTGTCATGACAGATGTTTTTTTCGTGCTAGTAACACTTAAAACTGAAATAATCCCTGCCGAAGGGGCATAAAGTAATCCCAGTTTTTCCGCAATAATCATTGCTAATGCAGCGCTAATGGCTGTCTTGACTGTTCGTAAACCAATTTTCATGCATACTCCCCTTAAAAAATAATAATTCTTCACTTTTCTCTAGTAATTTTACCTCTATTTCGGTTATCATTAAAGAGAAAAGTTATTTAGGAGCGAATATTTATGATAGTGGGTCGATTTCGTTTAGGCATGCGAACGTTAAAAACAGCAATTGCTGTCATGCTGTGTATTCTTTTATTTCAATTTTTCCATCGTGGCTCACCTATGATTGCCTGTTTAGCAGCTGTTTTTTCGCTAAGACAAGATTTAAATACCAGTTTGTCTTTTGGAAAATCGCGCATTATTGGAAACACATTGGGTGGCTTTTTAGCTTTGCTTTATGTATTAGCACAAGATTATTTTCCTAATCAAAACTTAGTAGAATTAATGCTACTACCACTTTTAGTCATTATCGTCATCGTTGTTTCTGATGGGATTAATAACAATGCTGGAATCATTTCTGCAACTGCGACACTTTTAATGATTTCTTTAAGTATTCCGCAAAGCGATTCCTTTCAATATGCAATGGAACGTGTGTTGGATACATTCATTGGGACCTTTATAGCGATTGGTTTAAACGTCTTTTTACAACCTAAGCCAGCAGAAGAAGCCCATGAAATTTCTGAAGATTTAGCTGAATTAGAAAAGAAAGAAAAAGAACTAGAAGCTTTACGCCAACAAGTTCAAGCGCGGATTGCTGCAGAAGAAAACACTGACGACAAGGCAAATAAATAAAGAAACAGCCGATTGAAGAGAATAACAATCGGCTGTTTCTTTATAGTTCCCAATTCGTTTTTGCTTGAAAGTTGGCGGCTGCACCAATCAAGTTGGCATCATTTTGATAATGGCAGGTCACGATTTCTGGAACAAAATCTTTTAATTCAAAGGTCTGTAAATGCGTTAGCATCCTGCGATTAATCTCTGCTAATAAGCCTTCTTTAGCAGAAACACCGCCTCCAAGTACAATCATTTCAGGATCATAAGAAAACTGTAAGCCGAATAATCCTTGTGTTAAATAATCATAAAAATTATTGACTTCTTCGCGAGCAATCTCATCTCCTCGTTGTGCCAATTCAAAAACTTCTTCTCCTGTCACCGCCTGTTTTTCGACTCCAATTCGTTCACAATAGCGCTGAGCCATTTTGACAGCTGTGCCAATTTCACTGAATGTTTGGCCATTACTTAAAAAGTTCAGTCCAAACTCGCCTCCATATAAATGAGCGCCTTTGTACAATTCACCATTGCGAAAAATCGCTCCGCCAATTCCTGTCCCAATAACGACAAAAAGCACTTCTTTTTTCCCTTTCGCCGCGCCTTCATATATCTCAGCTAAACCAGCACAATTCGCATCATTTTCGATAGTCACTGGTAAGCCAAACAACGCTTCTAATTCTTCATAAATGTTAAAATGATGAATATATGGAATGGCGGAAATCCCTAAAATCTGTTGACTTTTTTCGTCAACTACTCCAGGTGAACTAAAAGCAACACCACTAATCGACTCATTTCTTTTGTCTGCATAAACCGAATATAAATGCGCTTTCATTTCTTCCCAAGAGCCAGGTGTTGGAAAGCTCCCTTGATTTGTTAATTCTTTGCCTGTCCAAACGCCGTATTTCACGGAAGAACCGCCAAGATCAAATGCTAAAATTGCCATATTTATCCATCCTTTTCTACTTCTGTTTTCTTATTTCTTCGATACGTATACGGTCCATGATAGGTCTCATCAGGATTTTTCGTCAAGCGAAATTTCAACGGAACATAGTCAATGCCGCCTTTAACAAAAGGATGACATCGTAAAATCCGTGCTACCCCCATCGTTGTTCCTTTGACACTTCCATGTGTATGAATTGCATCAATCATATATTGTGAACACGTTGGGTAATAGCGACAACGTGCAGGCAATCCTGGAGAAATAAATCGTTGATAAAAACGAACACCGCCGATTAACGGATTTTTCATAAAGTGCCTTCTTTCTAACTAATTCTTACTAAAGAATAGCTTGTTTTTTCATGTTTGGCAAGTCCTAGTTACGAGAAATTACACTAGACCCAACTATGACGAATTCTTACATTTCTGTTGCTATCCAAATGAAAAAAAACGTGCTACACTATAAAAAAAGGAATGGAGGCTTAGTAAATGGGATTAAAATTTGAACGTTCCAATGACTTAGATAAACTCTTCGATTCTTTCGCCGTTGATCCATTAAAGAAAGAAGTACCTCTTGAAGAACTGGCAAAACAACGACAAGAAGTAAAAAAAGAAGAAGCAAAAAAACAAGCAAAAGAGTAATTTTGCTTGTTTTTTTCTATAGAAATTTTTCAATTGCTGTCCAAGCTGCTTCTTTTCCTTCTTTTGTTTCAGAAGAGAAAATAATAAAGTCATCTTGTTTATCAAAATTCAAGGCTTTTTTGATGACACTCTCGTGTTTGTTCCATTTGCCCCGCGGAATTTTGTCTGCCTTAGTTGCCACAATAATAACTGGCAAATCATAGTATTTCAAAAATTCATACATTTGGATATCATCTTGGGTCGGCGGATGACGTAAATCAATTAAAGAAACGACTGCACGTAATTGCTCACGTTGCGTGATATACGTTTCAATCATTTTTCCCCACTTCGCACGTTCTGTTTTAGAAACTTTGGCATAACCATAGCCAGGAACATCCACAAAGTGTAAGGCATCCTCAATTAAATAAAAGTTTAGCGTTTGCGTTTTACCAGGTTTACCTGAAGTTCTTGCTAAATTTTTACGATTAATCAAGGTATTAATAAAAGATGATTTCCCAACGTTCGAACGTCCAGCTAAAGCAATCTCCGGTAACTGAGATTCAGGATATTGTTTAGGGGATACCGCACTAATCACGATTTCTGCATTATGTACGTTCATTGTTTTCCTCCGTTCTTCTATTCAGTCTTTCATTCAAAAGCTTAACAAAAACAGCTCTTTCGGAGATCCGCCGAAAGAGCTGTTTTCAGCTTCAATCTTATACAGCTTCTTTATCTTTTTTGTTATAAATAATTGTTGGTTTACCGGTACCTTCAGCTGCCATTTTAGTAATGATAACTTTTTCAATGCTTTCATCTGAAGGAACATCAAACATTACGTCCATCATAATTTCTTCAATGATTGAACGAAGTCCGCGTGCGCCTGTATTACGTTCAATGGCTTTGGCTGCGATGGCTTTTAATGCTTCTGGTTCAAATTCTAATTTAGTGTCATCAAGAGACAATAATTTTTGATATTGTTTCACCAAGGCATTCTTCGGTTCTGTTAAAATTCGAACTAAATCATCATTCGTTAATTTATCAAGCGCAGCCATTACAGGTAAGCGTCCAATAAATTCTGGAATTAAACCAAATTTCAATAAATCTTCTGGAATAATATGTTGCATGATGCTTTCTTCTTCATTTAAAGCAGAATTAGTTTTACCAAAACCAATAGTTTTTTCGCCTAAGCGGTTTTTAACAATGGTTTCAATTCCATCAAATGCTCCACCAACGATGAAGAGAACATTCGTTGTATCAATTTGGATAAATTCTTGATGTGGATGTTTGCGGCCCCCTTGTGGTGGTACACTTGCAACTGTCCCTTCAAGAATTTTTAGTAAGGCTTGTTGAACACCCTCACCTGAAACATCTCGAGTAATCGAAACATTTTCACTCTTACGGGCAATTTTATCAATCTCATCAATATAGATAATGCCCTTTTCCGCACGTTCAACATTATAGTCAGCAGATTGTAGTAATTTTAAAAGGATATTTTCAACATCTTCCCCTACATAACCTGCTTCTGTTAAACTGGTCGCATCAGCGATTGCAAAAGGTACATTTAATGTTTTTGCTAACGTTTGAGCCAAGAAAGTTTTACCTGAACCTGTTGGTCCAATTAAACAAATGTTACTTTTTTGCAATTCAACGTCATCTTGAGTTGCAGCTGTTTCTGATTGATTCACACGTTTATAGTGATTGTAAACAGCAACAGAAAGTGTGCGTTTTGCACGTTCTTGTCCAATAACATATTCATTTAAAACATTTAAAATTTCTTGGGGTTTTGGCACATCCGTTAATTCTCGGACTGCTTCATCATAAAATTCTTCATCAATAATCTCTTTACATAGATCAATACATTCATTACAAATATAGACACCCGGACCAGCAACAATTTTTTTTACTTCTTCTTGTGTTTTCCCACAAAATGAACAACGAACGGTCCCGTTATTATCCGTATTGTCGTACATGTTCGTCACCCCTCTAAAAATCAAAAAATGACTGTCATCACAGTCTCTCATCATAATAGCACAAACCACTTTAAAATGCGAACATCTCAGATAGAAAGTTTTATTGTTCTTAGACTTCTTATGGTATACTACATTATATAAAAGCACTTTCATAAAAAGTGATTGTGTTGAAACAAATTGGAGGAATTGTGATGTTAGAACAAATTTTACTAGGTACCTATACTCGAAGAGCCAGCCAAGGCATTTATAAAATTGCATTAGATACGACACAAGGTCGTTTAACAGAAGCGACACTTTTGTTAGAAGAAACGAGTCCTACCTATCTTGCTCTGAGTCAAAAGGGTGAACTTTTTAGCGTCACTAGTGTTGACGGTGAAGGTGGCACTGCCGCTTATCAACCAGAAATGGACCATTTTAACTTATTGAATAAAGTAACTGAGGAAGGTGCGCCGCCATGTTATGTAGCTGTTGACGAAAACCGACAACTTGTCTATGCAGCAAATTATCACCAAGGTATCGTTCACGTATATCGTATCTTAGAAGATGGTTCTTTGGAAGATGCTGACAAAGTGATTCATACAGAGCCAACTGGTCCTCATGAAAACCAAAACAATGCCCATGTTCATTACACAGATTTAACACCTGATCAACGCTTAGTCGTCTGTGATTTAGGAACCGATCGTGTGTATACGTATAATGTTAGCTTAGATGGAAAGCTTTCTGAAATCGCTCAATTCGTGACTGAGCCAGGGACTGGTCCACGTCATTTAGTGTTCCACCCAACAAAATCATTGGCTTATTTATTTGGTGAATTAGATAGCACTGTTTCAGTTCTTTCATATGATGAAACAGATGGTTCTTTCACTGAATTACAAAAAGTTTCTACTTTACCTGCTGATTATGATGCGTTTAATGGTGGTGCTGCGATTCGTATTTCTTCTGATGGCCGTTTCCTTTATGCTTCAAACCGTGGCCATAACTCAATTGCTGTCTATGCTGTTTCAGAAAATGGCGAAGCGATTGAACGAATTCAATTAATTTCAACAGAAGGCGATATTCCGAGAGATTTCGATTTAGATCCTTCTGAAGATTTCGTTGTTGTCGCTAATCAAGACTCTGATAACTTAACACTTTATCGTCGGAACCAAGAAACAGGCTTATTAGAAATGATTCAAAAAGATGTTGCCGTTCCCGAATGTGTTTGTGTTTTATTTGTATAATTAAGTTGACTATTTCCTTGAAAAATAACAGGAGGTCGGGACACAAGCGTTTAACTCCGAGAAATAAGAAGGAATTTCCGAAAATTGTTCTTTAATTTTTGGAGAATTTCGGCTTATTTCCGAAGGAGTTGCTTTTGTTCCCGCCGTTTATCAGTTTTTGAGCGTGGAGCAAAAATCCAAAGTGATTTTTGTCCCACGCTCCCTGTTTTCTTATTTTAAACGATGGATTGGTTCTCCAATTCTTTAACGTATAAATAAAAAGAGCCAAAGTCTAAGCGATTCATTTGTAAAGATTCATGAATTTTTGTGAACCCTTTACTTTCGAAAAATCGAATCATTCTATGGTTTGTATGATTAGTTTGAGCATACATTTTACGTCTTCCTTCCCAGACTGCTCGTTTCTCCAATTCATGGAACAATAAACTGCCATAACCCTTGGCAATATAATTAGGCGAAGTTGCAAAGCGCTTTAGCCAAACAAAGTCTTGTTCCTGCTCCATACAGAACGTTGCCATTGAAAAAATCATTTCTTCGTGCACTAGCAAATACAATCGTTTTTTTGTAATGTCTTCTTGGATATCTTCTTGAGAAGGGTAGTCCTTTGTCCACTGTGTAATGCCCACAACGTCCATGTATGCCTTTACTTCTGTTAAAAATTGAAGAATCATCGGTAACTCTTTCTCATCAGCCACTCTAATTTTCATTGTTTATTCTCTTAATAAGGTAACAATAGAATCGACAAGACAATCACACTAATAATGCCAATGATGGTCGGTACACTCGTCCGCTTTAAAATTCTGATGGGACTAACTCCTACTGTTGATGCGACAATCATGACAACTGCTGCTACAGGAGAAATCGTTCTAGTTAAATTCGCAATCATCTGCATTGGCAAGGAAATTAAAATACCATCAATCCCAGCTTTTTCGGCAATCCCAGGGATTAGTTCGATAACCGCATAAAACATTGCCAGTCCACCACCGCTTAAAATTCCAAAAAGGGTCGTTGCACCGCTGAAAATTAAGGTCGTGACAATTCCTGCTGAACTTGACGCTTCGACAGATGCCATAATACTATCAATAATTCCTAACGTTTGAATCGCAGACGTGAACAATGAACCGCCTACGACAAGCATCACAACTTGACTAAACCCTTGCCCCATTCCTTTAAACATCTCGACAGCCGTATCTTGAACCTTTTTAAAAGATTTCAAGCGAAGAGTCTCAACTAATACAGCGATGAAGAAAGAAATAAATGTAAGAACAAAAATATCCATCGTTATTCCTTTAATAAACATTCCTGCGATTCCCACTCCAACAATTAATAATAGCGGTAATATTGGCAATATTGCATAAAATTTAGGAACATCAAATTCTTTTTGTTTGCTTAAGCCCTCTTCATTTAATGAAACATAGGCAGCCTCGCCTTCTTTTTTATCGCAGTATTTTTGCCAGAAGTACTGTGCAACCGCAATGATTAATAACGATGGCAGCGAAATTTTGGCATTCCATACAACATAATTTAACACATCATAACCAAGGGTATTTGCGGCGATTACGTTATCCGCGCCTAAAGGTGTTGGCATGATAGTTGCCGTCATTGCAATCACACCTGCAGCAGTTAATGATGAAATCCCCATGCTGGCTAGCATCGGATATAATATAGACATTAAAATAATCGCTAAGCTTGATGCACTAGGAACTACTAGTGACATTAAATTTCCAATTAAAAAGACCACAGGGACAAATAACGATTTACGTTTAATCTTCATTAATGGTTTCACCAAAAAGTTGACAGCCATCTGATTGGCCCCAATTGCATTCATATAGCCTGAATAACCAAAAAGAATCATAATTACAATTCCTGCTGAACTCACTTGTGCAATAATTGTATCTTTAAACTTCAAGAAAATATCAAATAATCCAAAACCGGTTCCTTCCCCTGCAGGATAAATGGGATGTCCTAACATCCATGCACATGCAAGTAGAACAAGCGCACCAATAATTAAGCTGAGTGCGGGATGATAATTTTTTACAATCAAATAGGCTACAACAACTAAAACGACCAATACCAATAAACTTTCAATCATACTTATCCTCCTTCAGTTAATTAACCGCTTTCATTTTTTCGACAACCCATTTTTGAAAAGCTTCAACATTTACATCTATACAGGCAACGGCATTCGTGTTTTTATGATACTTCATTTTTAAATCCGCAACAGTAGCTCCCGCAGCTGGACCTTCCAAAGCAACTTCAATGAACGTTTCAGTTGTCTCAAATAATTCTGGTGAAGTTAAATAGGCAATCGCACAGACATCATGCATTTTCAAACCTGTAGTTAAACTGCCGCCTCTATAATGACGGAAAAGACCATAAAACATTTCCCCAACTCTGCCAAGCGCTCTGATGGCTGTTACTTCATGATTCGTTAACACAGCTTGACTTGTAACATCTAATCCTACCATTGTTAGCGGGACACCTGATTGGAAAACAATTTGTGCAGCGTGTGGATCGACATACGTATTAAATTCGGCACTTGTATTTGTATTTCCCCTTGCTAATGAGCCACCCATCATGACGATTTCTGCAATATTTTCTTTGACTTCTGGATAGAGGGTCAGTAACAAAGCAATATTCGTTAATGCAGCAATTGGAACAATGGTCAAAGGAACATCACTAGACAGAATTTCTTTTCGCATAGCTTCCACTGCATGAATATCTAAACACGTAGAGATAGGTTGCGGAAACTCAAAGCCATCCATGCCAGTCTCCCCATGAATCTCAGCAGAATCTTCCAATTGAATAAGTAACGGACAATTACACCCCTTGGCTACAGGAACCTTTTTCCCAAAAAAATCGACAAGTTTCAAAGCATTATTTGTTGTTTTTTCTACATCTACATTCCCTGCAACCGTCGTTATTAAGCGAACTTCTAGGTTAGGATGATTCAGTGCAATCGCTAAAGCTACAGCATCATCAATTCCTGGGTCCGTATCAATAATGATCGGTCTTTTCTTTGTATCCATTTTTCTTCCTCCATTCACATTTAGGAAAAACATTTCCGGAAACGTTTTCTTAATTTGAGATTAACAGCGCTTTCATTAAAAGTCAAGCAGAATTTCTAAATAATAAATAATTAGGCTTTTTCTTGACTTTCTGCTTTTAGAATGCTTACTATAAAAAAGAGTTCAGTGAAAGGACGAAAATGATGAATATTAAAGATATTGCAAAATTAGCTGGCGTTTCCGCTTCAACTGTATCCAAAATTATAAATAATAAAGATCAAACTATTAGTAAAGAAACCCGTGAGCGTGTCTTAAAAATCGTTCGAGATTACAACTACACACCTTACTCAGCAAATCTCGTCACAAATAGTACTACAAAAACCTTCGTGTTATTATTAAATAGCCATGAAACTTTTGAAGCTTGGGTTACGAGCTTTATTGATAAAGCTCAAGAAAATGGCTATAACTGCTTGATTTTAAATAGTCACGGTAGTTTAGAACAAGAACTGAAAAATATTACCTCGCCAACTTTAAAACAAGCCAGTGGCATTATTTGGGACCCAATCAATGAAAACAGTAAACAATACGCGAAATTTATAGAAGAATTAACGATTCCTTACTATTTCGTCAATCACTCAACTAACGAATTGCCTTCTCTAGCGAGGCTTTATGAAGAAGCTAGTTATGTTTTAACCCAAGAATTATTACAGAATAACCATAAAAAAATTAGTTATTTCGTCACTAACCCAAAATATAAAGAAGCAATTATTGCAGGCTATAAAAAAGCCTTATTTGATGTCAATTTACCCTTTAATAAAGAAAATATTTTAACCACTATCCCTGCTGATTTCAGTAATCAGCTTATCACAGATGGGATTACGGGTATCCTTACCGATGACTATACCCAGGCTGTCTTTTTGGAACAGCTTTTAAAGCAGAGCGGTTTGCGAACCCCTGATAATTACTCTTTACTCGCAATTAAGCGAAAAATTGATCGTTCATTTTTACCTGATCATATTTCTTCCGTCTTATTAGATACAGAGACGTTTGGCAGCCAGTTAGCCTTATCATTGCTTAACAAACGCAAAGAAAAAACAGCCTTGATTAATGAGGCTGAAAAATTGGTGCTAGATCACAAAAATACATTAGGCATGTCTAGTGTTAATCCACATAGCAAAATGATTGTAGTGGGTAGTTTAAACGTTGATAATTATCTGTATTCAACAAATTTACCACATAACGGCAAAACAAATTTTTTGTCTAGCTATGCTAAATTCCCCGGCGGAAAAGGATTAAATCAAGCTGTTGGCTTAACCAAACTGGGGCATCAGGCCACCTTAATTGGTTGTTTAGGCTCAGACACAGATGCGAATTACTTATATAAAGAATTAGAAAAATACCACGTTACGACAGATGGTATCACACGTATTCAAGATACTGAGACTGGTCAAGCTTATATTTATGTTGAGACAAGCGGCGACTCCATGATTTCAATCTTACCTGGTGCAAACACAGCGCTTACACCTAAAAAAATCGCACAGCAAAAACACCTATTTATGGATGCCAGTTTTTGTCTCATTCAAACAGAAATTCCTTTGTCTGCTGTTGAGAAAGCTTGTGAAATCGCCCAACATTCAGGGGTACCGATTATTTTAAAACCAGCTGCTATTCATCATATTCCAGTGAATATACTAGAAAAGGTTGATTTTTTCATTCCCAATGAAGATGAATTATTGGAACTTCAACCAGATACTGGTACCTTAGAAGAGAAAGCGGCGTACTTCTTAGAAATGGGCGTAAAAAATGTCATTGTTACTTTAGGAAAAAAAGGCGTGTTATTAAAAACACCCCAAGTGTGCCACTATTTCCCTGCAACAGAAAATATAGCTGTGGATAGCACTGGTGCCAGTGACAGCTTTATCAGTGCGCTCGCCTCCTATCTTTCGAAAGGTTATCCGACTGAAGCATCCATTCAAATAGCAATTCAGGCTGCAGGATTTTCAGTTTCTAAAGAAGGGGTGATTGATTCTTTAGTTGATCATGTCACTTTGGAAAATTATTTGATAAAAAAAGAACCCGCTCTCTTTGCTCATCGTAACGAGGTCAGGACAGATTTCTAAAAGGCTCAACAGAGACAACTGATTCCATGAAAAAAACAAATAAGAAGGAATTTCCAAAAATTCGCATGAAACATACTAGAATTGAAAAAGCCTAGTGTTCTTTAATTTGGGCAGGCCCATTCTTTCCCCATGTAAATACATTGCTTTCAACTGTTCCTTTTTTGCAGTGAAATAACTCAATTCTTAGTAATTTTCATGTAGAGATTGATGTGATTCGATCCTTGCCTCTCAAAGTCCTAATTGCGTCGAGTAATCATAGAGCAATCTTCGTCGTAAGCACTTCTGTCCCCACCGCTTATCAGTTTTTAAGCCTGGGAAAAAAATCACTTTGGATTTTTTCCCAGGCTCGTTTTTATTTTACAAATATACAGAACCATTCTTACGGTATTAATCTCCAGTGTTATCAATTTCTATACATTAGGTTACTCACCTATTAAAAAAATTTAGTGAGCGCCTGGTTATTAAATGACAGACCTTTGTCTTAGTACTACAAGTATTAAGCATTTTTATTACTTTTTTATTTAATAACTTTTATAATAAAAGAGAAATTATTTTTAAGGAGTGAGTCCTATAAAAACCCAGGATGCTATAAAAAAATATCTACTGTCAAAAAAACACAAAAAAAGTTGGCTGTTTTTTTATATTTGGCTAAACAAACCAATCTTAATTTGTCTAGCGTTGCAAAAACATTCGATTTGTCCAATAAAAATTTATCAATCTATCTTCATGAAATCCAAGAAGACTTAGCCGAAATTAATGAAAGTACCTTAAAAATCCAAATAAATCATGGAAAAATTTCGTTACATACGTCTGAAAATGATTTTCTTTCTCATTATTTCTTATTGTTTAACTATTATTGTTTAAATTCTACTGACTTTATTCTTTTCCAAGCAATTATCAAAAAAGAAAACAATTCTGTCTGGAAAGTCAGTCAAGAAACAAATTTTAGTTCTTCTTATATTTATAAAAGACTCAATAATATTAATAAGTTACTAGCTCTTTACGGTATTTCGGTACATTTTTCACCTTCAGCTAGCAAAGTGATAAAAGGTACTGAGTTTCAAGTTATCTATGCATTCCTAGATGTTTATTGGACTATATTCTTAAATACTTTAGCCTTACCAAAGTATACGTCTACTTATTTTGAAGATATACTGACGCAACACATTAAACCAGAAATACTTGAACGGTTAGAGTTTGCTTCCCGATTAAAATTAAATTTACTCTTACACATTGCGAAATACCGCTTCCCCTATACTTGTGAAGTAGAACTCCAAAAAGAATTTGAAAAGCACCCTTATTTATCACTTTATTCGGAACCTACTCAAACTATCTTTTGTTGTCAATCAGATTTTTCAAAAACACAAAAAGAAGTCATCAATATCATTGCACCAATCGCAATTGATAATTTTGATTCAGCAAAACAAGCTGAATATTTACTGGCTTCTTTAATTGAAATTTCTTGTCCCGAATATTACTACGTAGATGCCTTACTAACCGATTTTTGCCAAGTTTTTCAGATTTCAGAAATGCGCGAAGTTGATCGTCATTACTTTTTACTTATTTTGTTTAAAAATGTTGTTTACAATCAACTGTTTATTTCTAAACAACCAAATACAGCAATTCTAGATTTCTTAGTCAATAAAAACAGTGCTAGCCAAAAGACTTTACAGAAGGAAATTTATGATTTTTATCAAAGTTTTTCAGGTAACTTCCCTTATCAATTAGAATTTAAAGACCAAGAAAATCCTAATTGGATATGCGAATTACTACTAAGAATCTATAAACATTATAGCCCACGTACTAAAATAAAAATTGGCGTGTCGTATTCTCGCGATTTTTACATTGCGAGTTTTATCATGATGAAAATTAAACAAGCGTTTAGTGAGGACATTATTTTTGAACGAACGAATTTTTCTACTTGCGACATTGTAATTACTGATTATCCTATGTTTAATTTGCCTAAAAAAATTGAACGAATTTATATTTTAGAAGAAGAGTTAACCCGGGAAGATTGGGAATTAATTTTCAGTAAAATAAGTATCGCTATTTTCGATTTACAATAAAAAAGAACGAACCCAAAAATTAGTGTAGATTTCTGGGTTCGTTCTTTTTTTCTATTCAGTTAGTTATTCGTTTTTTCTATTAAATAGTGAATAAATAAATTACTGCAGCTAATGAAGCACCTAAGATAGGTCCCACAATTGGCACCCAAGAATAAGCCCAATCAGAATCACCTTTTGTTTTCACAGGAATAATTTGGTGCGCTAAACGAGGTCCTAAATCACGTGCAGGGTTAATTGCATAACCTGTAGGTCCGCCTAATGATAGACCTAGTCCTAAGACCAAAATCCCAACAAGCATTGGATTAATGCCAGCCGCTAAGTCGTTTTGAGAAAAGGCTAGTAAACCAAAAACCAAGACAAATGTGCCGATAATTTCTGTTAAAACATTGGCTGGATAGTTACGGACAGCTGGACCAGTGGCGAAGGTTCCTAAAATAGCACCTTTGTCTTCTGTAATGTTCCAATGGGGTAAATAAGCTAACCAGACAACTAAACCACCAATAAAACCGCCTAGGACTTGAGCTACGATATAAGGTAAAACCATGCCCCATTCAAAGTTTCCAGTAATTGCCATCGCAACTGTTACAGCAGGATTTAAATGCGCTGGACTCATATACCCAGACATGTAAACAGCTAATGTAACAGCAGCGCCCCAACCTAAAGCAATAACGACCCAACCAGAAGCAAAGGCTTTGCTTTTCTTCAAGTTAACTGCGGCACAGACGCCATCCCCTAGTAAAACTAAAATCATCGTTCCGAAAAATTCACCGAATAATTGTGTCATCATCGAAGTTCCCATTTTTTCTTCACCCTACTTTCAAATTTTTTAAATCTGATTCTTCAATTACTTTTTCTAATGTTTCAATGTGTCGTGCTCTTTCTTCCGCTGTCCACTGATAATGCTGTGCCATTTCTTCAATGACTCCCGCTTTCACTTGGTCCAAACGATCACGCATAAACAATAAGTGGTTGGTCCGTCGCAATAAAAAGTCGACGGGTGTTAAAGCCATTTCTTCTTCCATCGCATAGTTTAAAGAGATAGTTTCTGTTAAGGTTAAACCAGGAATTACTTTGGCATCATCAATCATTTCAAAAACAGTTGGTACGTTGGAGCCATATAAATGAGCTAAGTATAGTGCATCCTTTTCACTTAACCCTTTAGATACGCCATGTTTTGCCAACGCTTCTAATTCTTCGTCTACCGTTGCAGGGTTCAATTTCCCGCCTGAAACTGGATAGTTTTTAGAATCAATTAAGGTGAATTCTTTTTGGTATTCTTCTGCTAAGATGGTTTGAATCATTTTCATCGCACCTTCTGCCATTTTACGATAATCTGTTAATTTCCCACCAGCCAAAGTGAGCAAGCCATCCGCTGATCTTTCCAATGAGCTGCCTCGAGAGACAGCTGAAGGATTGACTTTATTTTCCACCAAACTGTCTTCTAGATGGTTTAGGACTTCTTCAATTTCTCGTTTATCTGTTTGGTTTTTTTGGTATCTGTCAACGACATCAATGACTTCATCAATACTTTTATCTGAAAGTTTGCCATTGTTTCCCCCGTTATAATCTGAGCCACCGTTAGCAGAAATTAAAGGTCGTAAGCCAGCCCAGCTGGCTTCAATATCATCAATTGTTAATTGCACCTCTGGATAACGATTATTTACTACTTCCAATAGGTAATCCACATCACTTTGTTCTACTGTTGGATGTTGAAAATCTCCATGGTAATCTGTATCCGTCGTCCCAAAATATGTTTTTTCTTCTCTTGGAACAACGAAGACCATGCGGCCATCTTGTTTACCTGTATCAAAATACGTTGGTTGAGGAACATTTAAACGGCTTTTGTCGACAACTAAGTGGACCCCTTTGGTTGGACGCATTTGTAGTGTAAATGAATCGTTTTTGTCTAAGCCTCTTAATTTATCTGACCAAGGACCAGTAGTATTAATCACAACATCTGCGTGAATCTCAAACTGTTCGTCAGTTAGTAGGTCCTTTGCTTGAATGCCAGTAATTTTCCCTTCATCATTGTATAAAAAGCCCACCGCTTGAACCCGACTCACAGCATGCGCCCCGTCAGCTACTGCTTGTTTAATATTTTCAATAACTAAACGAGCATCATTATTTCGGTAATCTAAATAAACACCGCCACCTTGTAGACCTTCACTTTTTAGTTGTGGCTCACGTGCCAAAACCTCGTCTTTTGTTAACAGATAGTTGGCGTACTTGGTACCTGTTACATCAGCTAACTGATCATATAAATCCATTGCTATTTTGACAGAAAATAGATTAAATGTTGCATTTGGCTCATCATAAATCGGCAATAACATGGGGTCCGCTTTAGGGATGTGTGGCGCAATGGATTGAACGACGGCTCGTTCTTTCACTGTATCTGCCACCACCTCCACGTCAAACGTTTTCAAATAGCGGATACCACCATGAACTAATTTGGTTGATCGTGAAGAGGTGCCCTCTGCGAAATCCTGCATTTCAATTAACCCTGTCTTCATTTTAGCGGCACTGGCTTGCAGGGCAACGCCTGCGCCAGTAATGCCACCACCAATAATTAAGACATCTAAGTGTTGTGTTTTTAAAGCGTCGATTGATTGTCGGCGTGTTTCTATTGAGAAAGTCATA
The DNA here is from genome assembly GCF_051714505.1 of Enterococcus sp. AZ129. NCBI lineage: Bacteria > Bacillati > Bacillota > Bacilli > Lactobacillales > Enterococcaceae > Enterococcus > Enterococcus sp. AZ129. Next base: position 1,736,469 of record NZ_JBIORY010000001.1, read on the forward strand.
GAAAATTCCCCTTTTCCATTTACTTATTTTTACGTTTGAATTGTTGGGTAGCTGCTACTGCTTGTTGCCAACCTTCATATAAATCTTCTCGTTCTTCTTCCGCCATAATGGGTTCAAATTGTTGTCCTTCTTCTTGGAATGCTTTGATTTCTTCTAAGTCTTTCCAGAAGCCAACCGCTAAGCCCGCCAAGAAAGCTGCGCCTAAGGCCGTTGTTTCTAAGTTATGGGCTCTTTGAACAGCAGTGTTTAAAATATCTGCTTGGAATTGCATCAAGAAATCATTGTTTGCTGCTCCACCGTCTACTTTTAAGACGGGAATATCTATGCCTGTATCTTCTTTCATCGTGTCAATAATGTCACGAACTTGATACGCAACTGCTTGAAGTGTCGCTTTGACAAAATCTTCTCTCGTGGTACCGCGTGTCAATCCAAAGACAGCCCCACGCGCTTGTGAATCCCAATATGGTGCACCCAAACCAGTGAATGCAGGAACCACATAAACTTCATTGTGCCCTGTTGACGCTTTGGCTACTGCTTCAGATTCCGCAGCCGTTTGCAACATTTTTAAGCCATCTCGTAACCATTGAATCGCTGAACCAGCCACGAAGATACTTCCTTCCAAGGCATAATATACTTTGCCGTTAATGCCATAGCCAATAGTGGTAAGCAGATTATTTTTAGAAAGTTGAGGTTCTTCGCCAGTGTTCATGACAATAAATGAGCCTGTTCCATAGGTATTTTTAACCATCCCAGGTTCAAAGGCCATTTGACCAAATAAGGCGGCTTGTTGGTCACCAGCCATCCCAGCGATAGGAACTTCACTTCCGTAAAAATGGTAATTTTTTGTTAGTCCATACACTTCAGAGTTCGAAACGACTTTCGGTAACATCACTCGTGGGATATTTAAAAGATCCAAAATTTCTTGATCCCAATCTAAATCATGGATATTAAACAACATCGTCCGACTTGCATTTGAATAATCAGTGACATGAGTATCTCCCGTTAATTTCCAAACGAGCCAAGTATCAATTGTTCCAAACATCAATTCGCCGTTTTCTGCACGTTCTTGTGCACCTTCTACATGATCTAAGATCCAACGAACCTTCGTTGCTGAGAAATAAGCATCAATGATTAACCCAGTTTTTTCATGAATCATTTCGCTGTAGCCATCTTCTTTTAGTTGATCGGCAATAGGTGTCGTTTGGCGTGATTGCCAAACAATTGCGTTATAAATGGGTAACCCAGTTGCTTTGTCCCAAACAACGGTTGTTTCCCGTTGGTTTGTAATCCCAATTCCAGCAATATCTGTAGGTTTCACTCCTGACTCAATTAAAGAACCTGCAATAACGGATTGAACAGAATTCCAAATTTCATTGGCATTATGTTCCACCCAGCCTGCATTAGGAAAATATTGAGTAAATTCCTTTTGTGAACTACCAATTTTGTTTCCTTTTTTATCAAAAATAATTGCACGAGAACTAGTCGTTCCTTGATCAATCGCCATAATGTATTTTTCTTCTGCCATGATAATTCCTCCTAAACGTTTTTGAAATCGTTTTCTTTATGTCCCTATCTTACAAACAAAAGAATAACTAAACATGTCAAAAACTTTTTTTATTTTAAAAAAATTGAAAGGATTTCTACTAAAACCAACAAAGACAACGCTTTCAATAATACTTTTATTATCTCTAATTTTTCAATAAAAAGAAACATTTTTGTTTAAAAAAGCCTAATTTTCGACTTTTAGTTGTAAAAAGGCTGGTGCGAGGATCAGACAATTTCCGTCACACCAACCTTTTTTTTATTTCTCCCGCAAGGCGCGTATTTTCTTTTTTAATTGTTGCACATCATAGGTCGAACTTAATTCTGACAAAACATAGACTTCCGGTGTTCCTTGATAGCTTGTTTGCTGATAATTGGTCACAATTAAATCATATGTTTGTTCAGGCTGATACCTCTCCACCAGCGTGCCATTCATATTTTTAAGACTGAGCATTAATACTTGTGTTAACGCCGCTTGATAAAGAGCATCCATTGCTAAATGAATTCCAATTTTTATTTCACCAATCATTTTAAATTCAATTAATGCCAACACGCTTAAATATTTGACCAGAGAAAGTTCATGCAAACTATCTCCTGGTTGATACGTTTCATCAAAACAAGCTAAAGCTTTTTCTAATAACGTTGTTGAAAAAGAAGCTAATTCCCGACTGGATAATTGCTGTTCTTTTTCCCAGATATGGGCCCGATCAAAAACTTCCAATTCTCCTTTAAAAAAATACAGTTTTCCATGAATTTGTGAAAAATAGTAAGCCATGGTTTTCTCAAGAGTAGGTTCAAATTTATGGGGCCGATAATACAAGACCACATTTTCCAAGATAAACGTATCAGCTAAAGAAACAGCGGAACGACGTCCCCGAATTAAGGAATATTCATCAAAAGCTGATTCTGGTAAGACCGACATTGTGATTAGAAAAACAAAATGAATCATGCTTTCTCCTTCATCTAATTCTAATGAATAACGACTAGAAAAACGGAAAAACAATTGTCGAACTTGCTTAAATAACGGATCTTCTTTAAAATCAATCATTTTCTTTCTCAATTGTTGATATTTTTTTGAAGTGACCGCTAGGCGCTTTTTCGTAATACTCAACCAAAGGCTAACTTTTAACGCATTATGTTCATTAAAAGTAAAACCTAAGCCAGTCTCAATCCCTTCAATTATCCGTTTATTTAACGGCGACATCGTTTTTTTCTGGTGTATTTCATAGGGAGTAATATACCAATACAACTGAAAGTAAAAGTAACGAATCTGCAATTCTTCTCCCTGTAGTTGTCCATTTTTTATTTGCAAATCAAAGGCGGCTAACAATTGATTGAGTTCCTTAATCTTTCGAAATAAAGAAGACTCACTAATCATAAATTTAGTCGTTAATTGAACAATAGAAAACTCTTTATTACGATATAAATAATCTAAAAGTTGAAATTTAAGAGACTCTTTTACAAATGCTTCAATTAAATGATTCAACGAAAAAAAATCCGATAAGGTGATTGATAGCTGCTGGCCATCATAAGTAAGCTGACAGTCCTGTCCAAAAGGTTTCAAAAAATAATGTAAATCCTCTAAGTCTTTTTCAAAGGAGGCTTTTGTGACCGCTAAAAATGCTGTTAAATCAGAGACTGAGCAGGTACCGCCTGCTAAGATGGTTTGTTGCACCGTTAATAATTGTCGCATCGCTTTCTTTTCCAATAACGTCTCAACTTTCATCGTTCTCTCTCCAATAAGCCGAAGCACCCATCAAATTTGTAATATCATAAATATTGGTTAAGGAAGGTTGATAAAAATAATCTTTTTGTAATAGGTCTGTCAGTGTCTGACCTGTTTGGATACTTAATGCTAACGTATTTATTTTTTCTAAACAGTTATTTTTTGAACAAAGCTGTGCACCAAGGACCCGTTGCGTCACTTTATCATAGATTAATTTGCCTAAAATTTCTGTCCCATGTTGTAGAGGCGGCGCTGGCTGTCTAACAATTACGGAAGCAAGTGTTTGCGGAAAAAATAAACCTTCCGTTTCGGTTAGACCTGTACTAGCAAGGTAATAGTCCCCCACTTTTGTTCCCATTGTTCGCAAAGAGCCAATGAATCGGTGTGTTTTTTCTTCTAAATTGTTGGCGACTACTAAGCCAGTTCGTACCGCATTGTTCACTAACGGAGCATAAAAAGTTTCCGCGACTGGTTCATTCATAACTGAAATGCAATCTCCGATGGCAAAAACATTCGGCACTGAAGTTTGTAAATAAGCATCCACCGCGATTGTCTGATCCAGATTCCGTTGAATTTTTTTATCCAAATAGGCTAATTGAGGATGTAAGTTTAAAGCAAAAATCCCACTGTCACAAGAAATTTTCTGTTCGTTTGTTTCAAGAACAATACCATTTGCTGTTTCTTCAATTCCTAGGACCGTTTCTTCAAAATGGAAAATTACTGCTTGTTTTTCCAAAGATTTTTGAACATCTGCAACCATTTCTTTATCAAAATATTTAGGCAATAGATTTTCTAAACTTTCAAAGACATGGACAGTTTTCTTCATTTTCACAAGAAAATCAATAGCTTCCATTCCAATGGGTCCTGCACCAATGACGGCTACTGTCTGGCTCTTTTCCAGTAATGGAACAGCCGCTAAAGCACCTGATAAAAATTTATATTTGAGTAATTTTTCTGTTTGACTACCACGAATTTGCGTGGAAAACTGGCTCGCGCCTGTCGCTAAAATCAATTTATCATAAGAATACCACTGTTGTTCTTCCTTTTGCGCCCAAGCAATCAGTTGGTTCTCAACATCCATTGCCACGACTTCTCTATTTAAAAGCAACTGAATCTTTTGACGACGTAATTCCTCTTCCGTTATGTAACGTGCTTCGTGTAATTCATTGATGGTATGATTAAAATACGCACTTAAGCCACCAGATAAATACCCCACTGTTGCTTGTTTATCAATTAAAGAAATTTCTGCTTGGGGATATTTTTTCCTTGAAGCAATTGCTGCGGAAATACCTGCGAATGATGCACCAATAATCACAATTTTCATTTGTTTCCTCCTCTGTCAGGACCTACTATACTTCTCTCAGTTTATCATGATTAAAAAGAATGCTAAAGCAACAACTATAGTTTTCCCTTAAAATAATTATTTTTGCTGAGCGCATTGCTTTTCAAGCACTTTCATTTTCATTTATAATAAATGTTACTACTGTTTGAGGAGGAGTTTTCATGTCTGCAACGAAAGAGCAATTGGAACTATTTTTATTTTATTTATCTGAAACCCATACAAAAAGTTTATCTTTACATGACTTAGTTACAAGTCGACCACGCCCAGAAGAAGCGCGTATTTTATTAAATATTAACGAGGTTTTCACTTACTACCATAGCGCTCGTGTTCTCTACACAAGTGTTCCTGCTCTTGAAAACAACAAGTCTGAGCCTTTTTTCCAAGCCTTCGAAAATTTTTATTTTGAATTAAAACAACATTTTTTCAATGAAGAAGATGAAACCAATCAATTGAATGAACGTCTAGAGGAAATGAAAATTGCCTTTGAACAATTGACGGATGACTACAATGTTCTATAATAGAAGAGAACAATTCGTTGAGAAGGGGTCCTTATGAAGCAAGAAGAAGTGATTGAACGTTTAAAAGAAGAACTAAATTTGCCATTTTTTAATGGTACGCTAGAAGAAAAGAACTATTCTGAAGCAGATTATCAACAAATCAAGAAAGAGTTAATTCAATACTTTGATGATTATGTGCGAAATGTTGAAAATTAACAAGCTAAAACAACCTTTGATTTTATTAAAATCAAAGGTTGTTTTATTATTAAATAAAAAAATAACAAAAAAACCACCGGCAGTTTTGCCGATGGAAAAGGAGTATTTACTCAATAAGAGTAAAATGAAAAATAAAAAGGTTGTTGTTGGTATGAATTAATAATACAATACACTTTCTCTTTTGTCCATAAAAAAGACATGAAAAAAATATTAAATTCGTTAGTTATTTTTATTAGTTTTTTATTTTTTCAAAAGAATGTTGCTCATTCGCGTAATGGCAAAGGTTAATTCATCCGTTGCTTGATCCTGCTTTTCCTCTGAAGCATTAAATAAATCTGCATCAATACCTGTTTCTGGATCTGTTGCTAAAATCATTTCATTGCATCCTGCTACATATTCTGTATAAGCATGTTGAAATTTTTTGTGAATGCCAAGTACTTGTGGTGTTGGTTTTAATGTTCCGACTTTTTTGAGCATTAATTCATATTTTTCAGTACCTTCTTTAAATTTTGCTTGAATTTCTGCAATTCGTTCGGCTGTTAAATCATTCACTTTATTCTTATCAATCGCTTGACGAACTTCTTCGTAATATGGATTCATGACTTCGCCAATGTCTTCTGTTGTTTTAACGATATCATTAATTGTTTGAACGTAAAATCCTAAATTTGGTCTCATAACTATCCCTCTTTTCCCTTTTCTCTTTCACTCCATTTTACACTTTTTCTATTCCATCTGACAAGTGGCACTTTTTCAGTCTTCATTCTTTTGATTTTTAACAGAGAAAACATAGTGAGGCATCGTTTTGCCACGGTATGTTTTAATGTATCGATCCCTAACAAGCATCTGGTTTCGAATAGCGACATTCATAGAGGCTAAGTTCGTATCACGAATCGTTGAAATAACTTCTGGAAAATTTAATACATCGAATGCGTATTGCTTTGTCGCTGCGGCAGCTTCAATCGCATACCCTTTGTGCCATTCTTTCACACATAAATGATAACCAATTTCTGGATAGCTCTTGCCTTTTACTAATTGATTGGTGAGACCACACTCGCCGATGACTTCGCCTGTTCGTTTCTTCTCTAACGCCCATAAGCCGTAGCCGCATTCTTGATAGGACTGTAAGTTCCACTTTAGCCAGTTTGCAACCTCTTCATCAGAAAAAGCGTGTTCATAGGCATACATCACATTTTCATCTTGCAAAAATTTTTTCAATTCCACTTCATCTTCCGACTGCCATTCTCTGACAATAAGTCGTTGTGTTTCGAAAATAATTTTCCGTTTCAAGCCCTTTCACTCCTTACATAAAGAAAAATTGACTGGTTTAAGTACCAGCCAATTTTCTTTTCTTATTTATTAAGCACCTTTACCTGCTTTACGTTGGAAGAACTTCACAATTTCCACAATTGGGATGATAGCAAAAGAAGTACCTGCTACAATTGCCCATTGATATGCATCTAAATGTGTGACGCTGAATAAATCATTAAATCCTGGAATAACAATCGTTGCAGCTAATAGCAAGAACGAAACAAGAATCCCATAGTTAAATGATTTGTTGCGGAATAAGCCAACTTTGAAAATTGATTGATAAATCGACTTCACATTAAAGGCATGGAACAATTGAATTAATCCCAAAGTAGCGAAGGCCATGGTTAAAGCATCGCCGTGTTGTAAATCATACAACGCTTGCGCCGATAAGTTTGTGTTAGCTGCGGTATGTGCTGGGAACATAATTGACATTTTGTACACAATCAAAGTCAATGCCCCTTGCGTAATCCCTTGATAAACAACACTGCTTAAAACGCCGCCAGAGAAGAAGTTCGATTTTTTACCACGAGGTTCATGGCTCATCACATCACGTTCTGCTGGTTCCACACCTAACGCAATCGCTGGGAAAGTATCCGTTACTAAGTTAATCCACAATAAGTGAACAGGTAACAAGGTATCCCAATTGAGCATTGTTGCAATAAACAAGGTTAATACTTCCCCTAAGTTAGCTGAAAGTAAATATTGAATCGTTTTTTGGATATTTGAGAAGACTTTACGTCCTTCTTCTACCGCTACAATAATTGTTGAAAAGTTATCATCGGCAAGTACCATATCTGAAGCACCTTTTGATACTTCTGTTCCGGTAATTCCCATACCAATCCCGATGTCAGCAGCTTTTAAGGCTGGGGCATCATTTACGCCATCACCAGTCATCGCAACCACTTTTCCTTCTTGTTGCCACGCTTTAACAATCCGAACCTTGTGTTCTGGTGAAACACGAGCATAGACAGAGTAGTGTCCCACGACTTGTGCGAATTTTTCATCTGACAATTCATTTAATTCAGCGCCTGTAATGACTGCATCGTCGTCGCCTTCTTTGATGATGCCTAAACGTGCCGCAATTGCTTCTGCTGTATCACGGTGGTCACCCGTAATCATAATTGGACGAATACCCGCTTCTTTCGCGACTTTTACAGCATCTGCAGCTTCTTTTCTTTCTGGGTCAATCATACCGACTAAACCAGCAAATGTTAAATCTTTTTCCACAAGTTCAGAACTCATTTCGGCTGGAATCGTCTCAACATATTTATAAGCCATTCCTAAAACACGTAAGGCTTGTTTCGCTAATGAGGTGTTGGTTTTCAAAATTTCTTGACGTTTTGTTTCATCTAATGGACTTGTTTCTCCATTTGATAAGATTTCCGTACAACGTTTCAATAATTCATCTGGTGCACCTTTGACAGAAACTAGGAAGCCACCTGTTTTTAATTCATGAACAGTAGTCATTAATTTACGATCAGAGTCAAAAGGAATCTCTGCCACACGAGGTTCAGCTGCTACTTTTTCGGTTACGTTAAACGCATGATCTAAACCAAATTGTACTAAGGCAGTTTCTGTTGGGTCACCAATTAATGAACCATCTTGAGCGATTTTTGTATCATTCGTAAAGTTCATGATTTTTAAAGCCATATTATCGGCAGGGATTTCTGTGGAAGCAGATAAAACTTGACCATCTGTATACAACGCTTCAACGGTCATTTGATTTAAGGTTAACGTACCTGTTTTATCTGAACAGATAATGTCTGTACTTCCTAATGTTTCAACGGCTGGTAACTTACGGACAATCGCATTTTTCTTGGCCATTTTTTGGGTACCTAAAGCCAAAATAATTGTGACAATCGCTGGTAATCCTTCTGGAATTGCCGCTACAGCTAACGAAATTGACGTTAATAACATGTCAATCCATGAACGACCATTCATCATTCCTACCACAAACATCACCGCTGCAATGACTAAAATGGCAATTGTTAACATTTTACCCAATTGGTTTAAGTTTTGTTTTAAAGGCGTTTCCGTTTCTTGTTCGCTTGCTAGCATGCCAGCAATTTTACCGACTTCTGTATTCATTCCTGTGCCAACCACAACGCCAAGACCACGTCCATACGTCACATTACTATTGGAATAAGCCATATTGATTCGGTCACCGATACCAATATCGGTTCCCTCTAAGATGGTTACTTCTTTTTCAACTGGAACAGATTCACCGGTTAACGCTGCTTCTTCAATTTTTAAGCTATTCGCTTCCAATAAACGTAAATCGGCTGGAACGACATCCCCTGCTTCTAATAAAACAATGTCACCTGGCACTAATTCATCACTTTTAACAGTAATGACGTGTCCATCACGGCGAACATTCGCATTTGGTGAAGACATTTCTTTTAATGCTTCAATGGCTTGTTCCGCTTTTGCTTCTTGGATGACCCCAAAGATGGCGTTCAAGATAACAACCACTAAGATGATAATCGAGTCTACCACATCATGGGAAAAGACGGCTGAAATGACCGCTGCCGCTAATAAAACAATAATCATAAAATCTTTGAATTGCTCAAAGAATTTCACGGCAAGTGATTTTTTCTTCCCTTCATCTAGCACATTTTCCCCGTACGTTTCTAAACGCTTTTGAGCCTCCTGTGCACTTAATCCATCAGTTGTTGTGTTCATTTTCTCCAAAACAACTGTGTCGTCTTGTGCGTAAAACGCTTCAGACAATTGTGTTTTCTTTTCTTCTGACATGTTCTTCCTCCTCTATTTTTTGCAGCATCCTTCAAGTACTATTTTACATTTCATCAAAAATAAATGAAAAAAAATAGACTTGTGTATGCTACTTCGTCGAACATACATAAGTCTCACCGTTTAAGACAACACCAGAAATTGCTTTCGGAGTTGGTGATGTTGTCACAGCATAAATACTGTCAGTTACTCCCTCATGAAAAAACTATTTAACATTGATTGGAGAACCAATGTTATGAATAATTACTTAATTAGTATACCGTTTTCCACTCTTTTTTTCAAATAAAAGTTCTGCTCATTTGAAAAAAACTGAAATCCTTTCATTCGGATTCCAGTTTCTTGATTTGTATTCGTAAAATACGCTGTTGTCCCCGCTTTCTCGACCAACTAATAACCCAAGAAAGTAAGAAAAGACTAATCACGGTTCCTTCACGAACAAAAATCGGCAAATGATAACTAATGGACAATCCTAGTGCTAAACTGACACAAAAAATATCAACTAAATAACGATAAACCTGAAAACTATAGCGCGTTCTTTCAGAAATAAGTGTACAAAATTTTTCAATGGGAAATTGCAAAACACCTAGCGCAACTACCTGTCCTGTCCCGATTCCTGCTATGATTGTCCCTAAAATAAATAGAACAATTTTAACCAAATAATTTTGAAAAACAAGCGAACCAAATAATTGATATAAGAAAAAATTAATGACAAAACCAAAGCCAATTAACGCCACCAAAATAATCAAATAGTCCTGAATTTTACGCTGCTGATCTAACAACCAACACGTGCCTAAAAAAGCGAAATTGATAGCTGTGGTAACAGTTCCGACTTTTAAATGTGTAAGTGTTGCAAAGGTCACATTAAACGCATTAAAACTGCTAACCCCGATGCCTGCTTGAATTGTCAAACTGATGCCCAATGCACTAATTAAATAAAAAAGAAACGATAGTACAATTTTTTTCTTCCACATTATAAAAACTCCTCTACTCTTGATACGTCTATTATGTGCTACAATAGAAGAAACAAATAGGAGATATCTCCTATTATAAGGAGAAAAAAATGCTTAAAACAGCCTACCAACAATCACCGAAACAAGAATTAGCTAAAAATACGCCTTTTTTTAATGAAACTGATTTAAAACACAGTTTTATTATCGATTTTGAAAATCAAGAATTCATTCATCACCAAGCAGAGCCATTAAATTATCTTTTTTATTTAATCAAAGGAAAAGCGAAAATTTTAAAAACAGAACGCAATGGCCGCCAATCCATTGTTCAGTTTTTAACGACAGGTGATTTAATTGGCGATTTAACATTAGTTCAAGCGGAAACGATAACCAAGGACGTTATCGCCTTAGGTGAAACCTGTTGTTTGGCTGTACCTTTAGCTTACGCAGAAACTGTTTTAAAAAACAAGGTGCTTTTTATGCAGCAACTCAGCCATTATCTAGGGAAAAAAATGATCCAACGGGTGGACCACTTTACAACGAATCAGACCTATGAACTAAGTTATCGGCTAGCGGAATTGCTATTGGTTGCCGCTAATCACGAAGATGTTTATAAAGAAAAACATACTGAGATTGCCGAATACTTAGGGGTTAGTTATCGCCATCTTATTTATACCTTCAAACAATTTCGAGAGCGCGGCTTTATTCAAAAACAAGGAACTGCTTATCACATCAACCGCTTAGCGTTACATTCTTTTGTGCAAAAAATGAAGAGTTAAAGTGGTGGATTGTTGACAAATAGTGTGCTTCCCGCTACCCTATTCTTATTAATAAGAAAGAAGGGACAGCAATGGAGCAAGCATCATTTACTGTATCTAGTTGGCAAGAACAACCGATTGACAATCTTAATGAAAATTTCCCAGTGAATCAAGCGAGCGCTACTTATCAATTGTCAGGCGCCTTATCTGGGACAGCTTCTGTGGAATACTTAATGACTTATCAAGGCTCTTCAATGGCAGATGGGCTTGAAGCTGTGGCTCAAGTGGTCGGTTTCCTACATTTCGAAGGAACTTATTTAGGAAAAAAAGGCACCTTTACTGCTTGCGAAAAAGGGACGTTTACACAGGGTCTTTTAGACTGCCCAGGTGAACTATTTCAAGCATCAGGTGAGCTTGCCAGTTTATCTGGTCGCTACACTTATGAATTTAGTCAAGAAGAAGCGCTTCTTCATTTAGACTTTGTATAATAAAAAATTTCAAGGAAAGTTGGTGACATTATTTTACTTATTTTAAATTTGGCGGTTGTAAAAGACAATGGGTGTTTTTGATTAGATTAAACTTTTAAGGAGAAAAATCATGAAAAACACCCGAAACACCGTCCCATCATTACTAATTATTATTTTGCTTGTGGGATTTCCACAAATCAGCGAGTCGATTTTCACACCCATTTTGCCAGCGCTTAGTTCTGCTTTTAACATTCACGATAGCGTGGCACAATTAACCATGAGTATTTATTTTGTTGCCTTTGCCGTTGGCGTTTTATTCTGGGGAATTCTATCCGATACGATTGGACGTCGCCCAGCTATGTTATTAGGAATTTTATGCTATTTAATTGGAAATATTGGCCTTTTTTTGAGTCCGACATTTCCTTGGCTGTTATTCTTCCGTTTAATTCAAGCATTTGGTGCAAGCGTTGGTTCTGTTATTACCCAATCGATGATGCGGGAAAGCTTTAACGATCTTCAAAGAGGGAAAATTTTTGCTCAAACAAGCGCTGCTCTATCGCTATCTCCTGCCATCGGACCCTTAGTCGGCGGACTTGTTCAAACCTATTTTGGCTATCAGCATGTCTTTAGCACCTTAATTGTCATGGCTGTTCTATTACTTTTCTATAGTTTTTATCGTTTGCCAGAAACCTTTCACTTAGGAAATACCTTAACGAAAGCGCCTTTTTGGTCCGTGGCGAAACGCCTTTCCTTCGACTCGAAAGTTTGGTGCTACGGCTTATTGATTGGGGGCATTAATGGTTTATTGTTTAGCTACTATGCAGAAGCTCCGTTTATTTTCATCAATCACTTTGGCTTTAGCAGTGTCCAATATGGCTTTCTTGGTTTAGTTTTAGCTGTGTCTAGTATTCTTGCTGCGGTTCTTATCAATTGGTTGCTAGGATATTGGTCAGCGGAAAAAATTGCCTTTACTGGTTTGCTGCTAAGTATCTTTGCGGCTTGCTGTTTATTAATAATGACACAATTTGAAACAATCATTGGTCTTATTTTGTTTATTTTTCTCTTTTTCTTAGGGATTAATATTACTTTGCCCAATGCCTTAAGTATGGCCTTAAAAGGCTATGAATCTGTAATTGGTACTGCCAGTGGAATTTTTAGTTTTGTCTATTACTTGTTTGTTAGTTTCTTTACCTATTTGATTAGTTACTTTCACAATGGCACCATTTGGGTCTTACCGCTTTACTTTTTAAGTTTTGCTTGTCTGTTAGCTTTCAGCTATTATGTCATTGTTTATCGTAAAACTTTAAAATAAAAATCAAAAACACACGAATATTTCGTGTGTTTTTTTTAGCTAAAAAATTGATTTTCTAAACTATATTGCTTCCCTGAAACAATGTCATATTGAATCAGTCGGTATTCCTCATATAGTTGTTCTTGCTTTTTATTCATTTCTACTGTTTTTTTCCATTCCCCACCGAGATAGTAATTCCCCTTTTCAAAAGCAGGCAATTGTTCTTGTACCTCATTTAGCATAGCGTAAAATCCCGATTGCGGTAAGCCACTTTGTTGGAAAAGTGAGGGAGCAAAATAAAATGGACTAATGGTTGCTTGATGCTGATTTTTTTCTGTTAACTGGTTCGCCGTATCATACATTAGAAATTCTGTCTGGTGAAGGGCTGCCCCTTCATTCAACGCTTGAATGTTTTCATCATAAATACTTGGTAAGTGATCTCCCCAAAAAACGACTAATGTGCGTTTGGGCATTTTTTCGATTTCTTGTAGGAAATTTTTCAAAGCTTCGCTACTGTAGGCAATATCTTGCAAATAATTATTGAGCGCGACTTGATTGCCGTTTCCTTGAGAAAAATAATTGGACGTTGTGTATTTATTTTCATAGGGCATATGTGTTTGCATAGTAACTAAATGAATGAATTGCGGTTGCTCTTTTTCTTTAAGCAGTGTCGTCACTTCCTGATACGCTGCTTGATCTGAAATGTAAGGATTATTTTCTAGTTTATCCGTATAGTTCATTGTTTTTTCATTGATAAATTGATCAAAACCTAAAATTTTATACACATCTTTTCGTTTATACATAGATGTATTGTACGGATGAATAGCCGTTGTTTGGTACTTTTGTTCCTTAAGTAATGAAACAATGGAAGGCAATTCCGTCATCTTAGGAATCATCATTGTATAAGGTGTAGTCATTTGGGCATTCATTAATTCCATCGAAAAACTTGTTAGGGCTTCAAATTCAATATTCGCAGTTCCGCCCCCGTAGTTTTGTGAAAGCATCTGGCCACTGTAAGTTTTATCAGCGATTTGCTGATAATCAGCTAAAGGGTTACCAATAATGGACAAACCTTTCAGATGATCTGGATTTGAAAAACTTTCACTCATGACAAACACAATATTTGGTTGCTCATTGCTCGGCACTGGTTTCGCCTCGGCCAACTTTTGATATTTCTGAGTAATTTCTGAAATAGCTTCTTTTGAATAACCCTTTGGTTGGTCCATAGCCTCTACTTTTAAATTATATAGAAAACCACCAATAAATCCTGTATTGTAGTAATTCATTTTTTGGCTGTAAGGAATCCATAACGCGGTTTTATTATAGGCTTTACGTAACAAATTTTGCGGATTGTTAAAATCACCAATATATGAAAATAGACCAATCGAAAGAACAAGACTTAACACACGAATCGTTTGTTTTTTCTTCGATAAAAAGAAACTTTTATAAAAGGCTTTTCCTAAGAAAAAAAGTGCTACACAACCTAACGCTACCACAAAAATAAACGGCCATAAACCAACCATTTCTTTTAATAAACTAACTTCTGTGATCATTTTTAAGTCGTCTGGGTAAATAGGTTCGACACGATAAAACATCTTTTGATAGTCCGCAAATCCTAAAACACCTATTATGACACTATATAAAAGAGCGCCAACTCCTAATGAACCTGCCAAACTACATAAAAAAAGTAAAAAAACGCTTAGCACAAAACAACCTAAGAAAAACTTTTCCGTATGCCACGAAAAAGCAAACTTGAAGGCTAAATCAACAGACAAGTTATTCTGACACCATTGCAAATATAAATTACTAAAAATAATTAATAAGATGAACCCGATTCCATACAAAAGGTAGCGGTAGGGCCATCGTCTAAATTTCTCAACTCTCTTTTTCACATCGATCTCCTATTCAAAAACTAGTAATATATTTATTTTATGCTTCTTGAAAAAGAATGTAAAGAAGTAGCTAGCAAAGAAGTCTAAGGAATGGTAAAGAAAAAATGTTATTTGTTGCAAAAATAATTTTCCAGTGGTATAGTAACAATGGAATTTCGTTATCAGTTATCGTCGCCTTTTTAGAGTACTTTATGAAAGGAGAATAACTATGACTTACAAAGTAAAAAACATTCAATACCGTATTCAATTAGACACAGACAAAAATATTTTCATTGTTTTTGATGCAAAAAATGAAAGTAAAACAGCAACTGGTCACACAATTGAAGAAGCAATTGCACACTTAAAACAATTAAACTAAGGAGTGACAAACATTTCCATGCAAGACCCTTTAGGTAGTTATTTAAGCTAAAAGCCGTTTAGTAAAGAAAAAATACTAGACGGTTTTTTTGTATCCTCTTCGCCTTTTATTTTTTACATAGTATACTGAAACAAACGGAGGTGTTTTTAGATGACCATCATTGCAAACTATATTCGCCAGCAACCCCAACATCAAACACAGTTAACAGAAATCTACCAAGCAATTTTAGCGGTTGTTCCTCAGGAGACTACTGAAAAAATCGCTTATGGAATGCCGACCTTTTACTTAAATGGCAATTTAGTGCATTTTGCGGCGGCCAAGCAACATTTAGGTTTCTATCCTACGCCATCAGCCATCCAACGTTTCAGCAAAGAATTACGCCCTTTTAAAACCTCGAAAGGTGCCATTCAATTTCCCTACACGCAAGAGTTACCTCTTTCATTAATACAGGAAATAGTTAAATTCCGTGTACAAGAAAACATGAAGAGCGTGGGACAAAAATCACTTTGAATTTTTGTCCCACGCTCAAAAACTAATAAACGGCGGGAACAGAAGCAACTCCTTCGGAAATAAGCCGAAATTCTCCAAAAATTAAAGAACAATTTTCGGAAATTCCTTCTTATTGCTGAGAAACACTATTTGCAAAGCAAATAGATGTTAAACAGTACCTACTTGGTTCTCGGAGTTAAACACTTCTGTCCCGACCTCTTCATGTTCTTAAAATTTTTTCCATCGCTTTTCCCTTGGCCAAATCGTCGATTAACTTATCTAGGTAACGGATTTTTTGCATTAAAGGATCTTCAATTTCTTCCACGCGATAGCCACAAATTACGCCTTTGATCAATTGGGCGTTTTCATTAAAACTGGGTGCTTCTTCAAAAAATTTTTCCATCGTTACTTTTTGAGCCAATTGTTGTTGCAAGCCTTTTTCATCATAACCAGTTAACCAATAAATAATTTCGTCAACCTCCGCTTGCGTTCGATTTTTACGTTCTGCTTTTTGGATATATAGCGGGTAAACACTGGCAAAGGTCATTGTATAGATTTTCGGTTTTGTCATTGGTTTTCCTACTTTCTGAAGTATTCTCTCTTCAGTCTACCACAGGCTTGCTGGAAAAAGAGGCTATTTTGTCTTAGTAATCAAATTGACGATAATAACGACGAATCTCTAATGGGTGACAATTCAATTTTTCTACATGCGCATCAATGCGTTGCGTTACCGCATGCATTAGTAGAAATGAAATAACTCGGCCACGATATTTTTCACTAATTCCTGGAAGTTCATACGCTTTCGAATCAATAATTGTATAATTGGCACAGATTTTCGGCAATAATTTTGCTACTCGTTCTGCCAACGGTCGCTGCTCGTCTTCTCCAATAAACAACGTTACTGGCGTAGTTTCATCTACAATTTCTAGCGTCCCATGTAAGAACTCTGCTGCATGAATTGATTTTGAGCGAAGCCAACTTTGCTCTTCCCAATAGCACATTGCATAAGAATAGACCGCTCCCCATTGGTTCCCTGCGCCAATAAAATAGTGAATGCTATCATGACGATGTTTTTCCGCAAAAGCTAAGCCAAACGCATCGGCACTTTTTTCGGCTTCAGCTAAGCCTGTAGGCAAATATTCTTCCAATTCTTGGTAATAATTTTCGTAATCTGTAAATTCGTTGTTTTTTTGCATTAAACGATCAGCTACCATAAAGAACTTGATTTGCTCAGTTCCTGGAGCTGGATAAGTCACCACATAATCACATAAATCTGCTAAAAGACTGTCTTTTGCATCGATAAAACCAAATAACGTCGCCCCGACCTTTTTGATTTCTTGAACGGCTTGCACCACCTCTTGTGTTGTCCCAGTAACGGAAGACAAGATGACGAATGATTTTTCTGTTAAACGTTTATTGCCTGTTGTGTAATACTCAGCAGCATGTTGAACATAGATTGGTAAATTACTTTTTCCATTCGCATAAGTAACTGCTTGCATGGCTGAAGCATAAGTACCGCCGATTCCTAAATAATAAACCGCATCAAATCCTTTCGTCCAAACTTGATCAACAACTTTTTCAACATCTGAACGCAAGGCTAAGGCACCTCGTATGTCTTTGATTTGTTGTTCTTCATTAAATTTTAACATGGCTGATTTCCCTCTTTCTTTGCTATTTTACTTTTTAGGACACAATCAAAATCATCAAAAATCCGTTGAGATAAATCAATTCCTTTACTTGTAGCTACTTGATACGCCAAATATTGAAATGGAATAACTAACAATAAAGGACTAATTTTTTCTTCGACATCACTTGCTAAACCTAACGTATTTGATGCTCTCGTTGAACGCGTTGTAATTGTGTAACATTGGCCAACATAACTGGCTAGATAATTTTTCAAGGCTTGGCTACGTGCTTGAATAGGACTTTGATTTTCAACAAAAAACAAAAGATGTGTAGTATCCGCTTCAAGATAAGGCCCATGCATATAGGCTTCTACTTCAAATCCTTGGGAAGGTAAGCGAACTGTTTCTGTAAACTTCGTCTCAAACTCTTTTGCCGTACCAATATTGGGCCCATAACCAATTGCGATAAATCGTGTCCCCTCTGTTAATTCTTTTTTCGTTTTTTGCCAAAATTGTTCGGTTTTATAAATCACCGAATCGATTTCCTGAATTGCTTTGGCAAGTTTTGCTAATTCTTCTTCAACCTCTACTTTTGTTAATTGATGCTTTTGATAGCCCAGTTTCAAACCAAATAGAAATAAATTTAAAAGTGTTGCCGTATAGCCTTTTGTGACAAAACCAACTGTTTCAAGCCCCATTTTTAAATCTAGGACTTCATCCACAACCTCCGTAATCGGGCTGGTGACATCACTTGTCAAGGCCACTGTTTTTACAGACGTTTGGTTTTTAATTTTTGCAATGGCATCAATTGTTGAAGCACTTTTACCACTTTGCGAAACTGCTACGACCAGATCAAACCGATCATCCACTTTGCCATAATGAGCAAAATTGAACGGCTCTTGGATTTCCACATAAATAGGCGCCACTTCTTCAAGGTAAACTTTAGCCGCCTGACAAGCGTTATGTGACGAGCCAGTTGCTAAAATTAGACAGTGCGTGACCTTTGAAACGTCTGTATTAGTTAATTGAAATTGGTTAAGACTCTGAGTTAGGGCTGCTTGCTCCTCATTTATATAATCCAGCATCGTTTTCATATTTTGCCTCCTAAAATAGACCAATTAATGAGCCAAGAATTCCGACAATTGCCATGCCACCTAAAATCGCTAAAGGTTTTACTTCTTTTTTCAATAAATAAAAAACAAAACCAAAAGATGCAAGCGGTAATAATTTAGGCATGATATCGTCAAAGATACTTTGAACCGTGACTGCATTTTTGCCACTTCCGCTGATTGTAATCGGGATAGTTAAATCAATCATGGAGGCGGTCATAGCACCTACCACCATCAAGCCAATTATTGAAGCGCCTAATGTGAGACTTTCCATCATGCCATTTGCTTGAATCTTTTTGAGAAAACCAGTTCCTAATTTATAGCCCCAACGATTCAGTAAATAACGAACAATCACATGGGGGACGTTAAAAATGAGTAAAAATAGAATTGGCCCTAACACATTCCCTTGTAAAGCTAACGAAGTTCCAACACCTGTTGCAATCAAGCGTAAGGTTCCCCAGAAAAAGGAATCACCTAAACCAGCTAAAGGTCCCATTAACGAGGTTTTAATACTATCGATTGTTCCAACTTCAAAATTTTCGTCCAGAACATTTTCTTCTTCCATTGCAGCATTAATTCCTAAAATAAACGTCACGATATGCGGCGTGGTATTAAAGAAAGCAAGATGCCGTTTTAAAGCTGCCGCCATCTCTTCTTTTTGAGGATATAATTTCTTTAAAATAGGGATCATGGCATAAACATAAGCCATATTCATCTGACGTTCATAATTCCATGAAAATTCCATTTGAAATGAACGCCAAAAGACTTGATTAAGTTCTTTTTTTGTAATTAAGTTTTCTGTCTTAGTTTTAGAAGTCTTCGTCATCATCAATTACCTCCCCACTTGTTGTTTGTATTGTTTCATTCTTTCCTTTTGCATAATTCATGATATTCACAACAATTACTGCTGTAATGGCACCCAAAATTGCTACTCCTGTTACAGGTAACTTAAAGTAGGCCATTAAGACGAAGCCTAAAAAGAAATATGGCGCCACTTGTTTGTTAATCAGTAAGCGTGCAAGCATCGCAAATCCTAGCGCTGGAATAATCCCCGTTGCAACAGACAACCCATGTTGAATAAATTCAGGGATCAGATCAAGTAAGCCTTTAATGGTGTTGCTGCCCACGGCAAATGAAATAGTTACAATGAGCGCTAGCATGAACGATAAGCCAAAGCCTGCAAGTAAATGCATGTGCTCCACCCCTTTATATGCTCCTTCTTCAGCATACTGATCAGCTTTTTGACTCATGATTGGGATGAGCAAACCCAAATAAATATTTTTAAGAATCAACGTTAACGTTGCGATTGGCAAGCCTAAGACTAAGGCTGTTTCTGTTCCTGCGCCAGCAGTAATAGCAAACGCTGTACCAAGAATCCCACCAGTCACTACATCAGGTGGGATTGATGCGCCCACTGAAAAAGAACCGATGAAAGCTAACTCTAAGGTCGCGCCCATGATTACGCCCGTTTTGACATCACCTAATACAATTCCGACAAATAAACCGGTTACAATTGGTCTTGAAAGCAACGAGGTTCCTAAAGCATATTCCGACTGCGCAATAAAAGCGATGCAACCTAAAAGAATCGCTTGTCCTATCATTTGTATTTCTCCTTTCTACAAGACATTTAATGCTGCTACTTTTTTGTCATTTGGGACTTGTCGAATTTCAACTTCACAACCATTTGCGACCAATTCTTTAACCATTTTTTCTTCATCCGGTGTGATATTAATTGCTTTAGAAATGTTTCGAGTATTTTCCCTTACTTTCATCCCTCCTAAGTTAATTTCTTTTATTTCTGGATAAGCAGTAGCCAATCGATAAGCATCTTCCACACTCTCAACTACAATAAAAAGTTTGTATTTTTCTGTAACACCACTTTTTAGTGCGGCAATCGCATCTTCAATCGTTTTAATGACCAGTTTTACTCCTGCTGGCTTAGCTAGCTTAATGGTTGTTTTTCGAATATCATTTTTAGGTACGTCATCATTTGCGATTAAAATACAATCGGCGCCTAAGCCTTGGGTCCATGAAAAAGCCACTTGACCATGTAACAAGCGATGATCGACTCTTAACAATTTAATCATTTCATTTCCTCCTAAAATTCTTCTTCTAAAATTTCTTTACTAGATAACTCATTACAATAACAAAGACTTTCTTGTCCGTTTTCAACGGCACGTTTTACTAAATCAACTAATGAATCAACAGTATTTATTTGGGTATATATTTCAATTAATGTTGCTAAATTTAATCCTGAAATTAAATGCATTGCTTGTTTCCCCACATAATTAAAGAATTCGTTATTCACGCTTCCGCCAAATAGGTCTGTAATCACAATTAATTCATTTTGTTGATTGTTCTTTAAAATGTCTTTGACCGTCTTGGCTAAATCATAAGGTTGTTCCATATAAGCGCAAAGACATTCCACATTCTTTGTTTCACCACAAATTAAAGCTAATGATGTCTGAATCCCTGCAGCGAAATTACCATGTGTTGCCAGAATAATTTTACGTTCCATTTTCTTCACCTCACTTACTTCTTTATATAGCAAAAAGAGTGCCAAAAAAGTGGCACTCCCTCCTTTTTATTTTAAAAATCGCTTTCTGCGTTGTTAAACTCCGTTTTTCCAAACAACACATCATAGACATAAAAAAGCTCCGATTCAGGTATATTGACACTATAAACTTTTTCAATGACACTAAACGCCTCTTTTAACTCTTGCAAGACCATTCTTTGACACTGCTTTAATTGTTCGGCGCCATTATAATTTTCAATAGGTTCATTCCGGATTAATCGTTCAATTAAACAACTGACATGGACATATACCGCTAATTTACGATCATTTTGAATTGTTTGTTGCCACCGCTCTTCTAATTGAATTAAAAAGACTTCTACTTGTCGAATAATTTTTTCTGTATCTAAAATCGTCACTGATTGAATGACCCGATCTAATGAAAAGTTCCGAATCAACTCATGATTTACATAAGACAGCATATCTTTAGTTAATTCTCTCTTTGTCCATTCTAAAAGGGTCGTAATTCCTTTTCCTGCAATCAACTCTTCTAAAGAGATATACGGGAGGTCATTTGAAGACGGGTTGTTTGTACCGATGATGCCGACAATCTCATATTCTGGAAAACTTTCTTTAATCGACTCTGCATTACGTAATTGATTATATTCACAAGGAATAATCTTTAATTGTGCTTCCGCAGGTAAACTTTTTTCAAGTAAATCTCTAATTTTAACGGCTGTGCCAATTCCGGTACTACACGTTGTTAAAATGACACGTTCCGTTTTATTTTCAGGTAATATGATTTCCCATTCATTTGGATGAACTGTTAACGCTTTTTGGGGCAATTCTTCAAAAGAAACTTCGTCTTTAATGGCTTCTCCTATAGACAGAGCTAAGCTTGTTGTCACATTATTCATTAATAAAAAAGGACCTTCTTCTTCTGCCGGAAAATACTGATAAATTTCTTTCAATGAACCCATATCAAAAAGAATTACTAAACCATTCCTCGTTTCTTGACGTTCCATATAGTGAATTAAGTGTTCGGAAATTTTTTTGGGAGTAACATCTAACGGCATGTCAAACGATTGAAAAATTGGCACATTTAACAGCCGATTTGCAACATTCGCAATACTACTTGCTGTGGCATATCCGTGGGCAACAATCACCGCTTTCGGATAGTGACTTTCCTTTACTGAACCCGAATAGTGAAGATAAATGGTGACAATAATTCGATCCATCTGGGATAGTTCAATATCTAATGAACGTTTCACTAAAGTTAACAGTTGTTCAGCGTAGCCATAACTAGTTGCTAATTTAGTTTGAACTTCTGTTAAAAGTTCGTCAATGACTGTTGTAGGTTCTTTTTCTGGAAACCAATCAATACATCTTCGTTGAAACAGATAGGTGCTTAATGCATAGACTAAACTGCCATTAAACCGAATTTGATAAGACGATTCAATCGTTTCCAATAATTGACGGATATTTTGCGTAATAAACAATAGCATTTCGTGATTTTTCTCTCGCTTCTTTTCAAATAATAAATCATCGAATAAGCGTTCAATTTCTTTCGAGATGTCGTTATTGGCAGTGGAAAGATGATGATGGTGAGAGACATAAAGACGAAGGATTCGTTCATAACTCTGGATAATTCTTCTTTGCGCAAGCTCTGTTTCCTCTAACAAACTAACCAGATTTGTTTGCCCATCTAAACGAATAGGCAATTCATTTTCATCAGGAGCTAGTCTGATCGATTGATCCAGAAATTCTTTCGGTAGATCGTGCAAAGTGATTGGAATAACACGTTTATCAAGATTAGCGGCAAAGCTGCGTGCAGTAATAATTTTTATATTATTTCTTAATTCACCCACATTGCCTACATAATGGTGGTTTTCTAAAAGTTGGATAACTTGTGGCGTGATAGTAACTGCTTTTTGAATAGCTTGCTGTTCCTCATAAAATGCTCGCATAATTAATTGTTTTCTTTCCGCTTGAGTGCGTTCAGCAAGACTTGGGATTTTAATTTGAATAGGAATTCGTCTTAAAAATGTCGTTAAAAAGGTGCTAGAAATTTCTTCAGTTGTGGCAAAGCACAACCGACACGTAACAGGAATGGGCCGATTGGTTTCACCCATCCGATAAATGATACCCTGATCTAAAAATGTAAACAACTTTTCCTGCCCTTCAGGACTCAAACGATGAACTTCATCTAAAAATAAAACGCCCCCTTCTGCACTTTGAAAGGCTCCAATTTTATCGGAATCTGCTCCCGTAAAAGCGCCTTTAAGATGCCCAAATAATTGACTAGTTAAAAGCTCTGGATTGTTGGCATATTGCGCACAATTAACTGTCACAAAAGGTGCTGAATCGTCAAGTAGTTCTTTTGAAAGACAAAACTGATAATATAAGGATGCTAAAAAACTTTTACCCGTACCACTTTCACCTGTAATTAAGACAGGCAATCCACCGCCAGGATAAAGCGCTGCCATTTTTAATTGTTCGATGGTCTGGGCTAAACTACCGCGATAACCAATGACCGACTGAAAAAAATCACTTTTGCGATCAAAAACAGGCTGTTCATCGATCATTTCTTGGAAACTTTGATAAACAGTTCTTTTTAAAAGATAGTTTTGTTGTTGAAACGCTTCTTTATGAAAAAAGTAAACTGGTCGTGTATTGATCTTAACTAGAATTCCTTCTTCGTTTAACTGATTTAAATAGTGACTAGCTGTATTTCGTTTGATAGAAAATGTCGTTGCAATATTGCTTGCTGTGAAAATTTCACTGACTAAAGATGGTTCAAAAAAAGCTGTTTGATTGCGTAAATAATCAACAATTTGCGTTTTTAACATAAAATCACCTCTCGTTTATCATAACGTACCTAAAAAAAACGTCAATATTCAAAATTTCTTTTGTTATTTTTCTTTATATAAGGAGCCCATTTTTTATGTTATTTAATCACAGGAACCTGATTCTATCATTGCAGAATAGGCTTTCATTCAGTATACTGTAAATAGAGGAACAAGAAACGAATTGGATAATTAGGCACTGAAAGAACGCACCACCGTTCTGAATGTTTCGAAACACACAACAGGTTATCGAAATGGCCATTGGAGAAAAATTCCTTTTTCTCCGAGGTTAGCGATTGTGACATGTTGCAATCGTTTTTTGTCCTTAAAATGTTGAGAAAAAGAAAAAAGGCACTTTGCATGTCAGCACCACCTGACAAACAAAGCCCTTCATAGACAGCACAACCTATCTATTCCAGTTGCCTTTTTTGCTAGTTACACTAGCTAATTTTAGTGTACCCGATTTTCAGTGAAATTACTAGCATCTTTAAAATTTTTACTGAAACGATCAGCCTGTGCACTGAACTAGTTTTCTTCAGCGGCGGCAACCGCTGAGAAGCTTTTTCTCAAATTTTAAGTGAATAATGTATCATAAACTTTTTTGGCATATCCATCCGTCATATTACATACAAAGTCCACCGCCATTTTCAAACGATAATAGTCTTTTTCTGCTTCTGTAGCGTTCTTTGCTTCTCTTCTATACAACGCTTTCGCGCTTTCCGAAATATTATTAAAGATTCGCTCCTCATACTTATTCATGGAAACTTTTTCGTATTTTAGTACGACTGGAACAAATTCATCTAGTAAACGATTGATGATATTGAAGCCTAATACCTCTTGATCCAAAATTGTTTTTGTTTGAAAAACATAGGCTCTAGAAAAGTTTTTTAATGCCTGAAAGCATTTCACTTCATCACAATCTTCAATGATAATTTCATTTTGATAGATACCACTCATAATTAAGTCATAATGATTAGCAAAATTTTTCGCTACGCTTTGACAAACAGCCCTTTGTGTCTTTCTCAAAAATTCTTGTAAGGTAGCTTCTTCTGTTTTATCTTTTTCTAACATTAAAAATTTTTTTGTTCCTGTTTGCGCATCAACAAACTGCTTTAAATCTTGATAGCTGTATAAACCATAATTATAGGCATCTTCGATATCTGAAAAAGTATAGGCGATATCATCTGAGGCTTCTAGCAAAAAGACTAATGGGTGTCGCTTATTTTGTGTTCCTGTCGCAAATTTAATGGCGTTAAAGACTTGTTTTTCCGAGTAAAAATAGCCAACTTTTTTAGACAAAAGCTGTTGCTTATTTAATTGATCTGAAGATGCCGTATATTTGATAACTGTATCTAATGTCGTGGCGGTTAGTTTCATTCCTGCTTTAGAAGTCCCATTATCATGATGCAGTTTTGTTAAAAGTCGGATGGTTTGAGCGTTTCCTTCAAAGTTAAGAAAATCATTTTGTTGTTGCTCCGAAAAATCAGACCAACAAGCATACAAAGGACCATTTTTTTCAAACCAAATACGAATGGCTTCTTCCCCAAAATGTCCAAAAGGGGGATTGCCGATATCATGGATTAATGCAGCTGTCTCTAACAACCGATAGCATTCTGATAATTCCATAACCTCAATGTTTCGTTCGTTCAACTGTGAAATAACTAATCTAAGTATATCCCTGCTATGCATTGCCACTTCTAAGCTATGTGTTAAACGCGTTCTTACAAAATCATTACGTTCTAAAGGAAAAACTTGTGTTTTGTCTTGTAAACGTCTAAATGCATCACTTTTAATTACTCTACGATAGTCACTATCAAAAGATTTACGAAGTTCTGTGGCTAAATCAACTTGCTTATTTAACCAGTCATTTTGATATTGTTTACCATTATCAGAAATACGATATGTACCAACCAACTGACGCCAATTCATTTTCATTTATTACCTCCTCCAATTACTCTACCTTCTCTAAATAAGAGACGTAAATATTTTTACATTTACCAATATCACTAAATTCCCGATTGTTATACGCCTTATCCTTTTTCAATTTAAACCGCACTTTTTCGCCTTCTTGAAAAGTTCCCCACGTAAGAAAAAAGAATAGCCAATGGCTTTCATCCTCTGATAGCGTGTCTAAACCTAAACTTTTAGGCTCAATTAAGCTAGGTAATTTAAAACAGTCATAGACCCCTTTTGCTGTACCATACACAGGACGATGAGTGCTAAGAGTCGTTTCAAAATATCCCTTTTCATCAGGTTTTAAATAACTTGCTTGCCGAATCAGTTGTGTCAGTTTATTTTGGAATGGCTGAATATTTTTCTCAACGTTTAGTTCAAAATCTGGCTCAGCTTGTACATCTGTGTCATGAGATAACTTTTTTAATAAGCAGTTGATTTCATTAGTACTTGTCTTATCATTAAACGCAATCGCCAAACGCTCACTGCTAATAACACCTTTCATATCTTTCATAGAAAAATTATTTAACGCAATTGGATAGTGCTTATCTGATAGCATCCAAGAAGCACCCATTTCGTTTAAACATGGAATACTCTGATAATAATGATCAGATAAAAAATACAGCATGACAGGTTGATTGGTTAGCTCCCTTTTAATCGTGTCAAAAATTAATTCTCCTGGCTGTACACCTGTTTCAATAGTGGAACTATAAAAAATATCCTGTGTTCGAAACCCAAACTTTTTCAATAATTGGATAAACGCATCCACATATTCTTGATCCTTTGAACTATGACTAATAAAAATCTTTTTCCCATTGCTCACTACTCAACATCCTCCAAGTTAAATTTGTGTTTTCATTTTTTTGTGAAATTCTATACTATTTCTTTAAGCGTACAGCGTTATCTGAAACCAGTCAATACTAAAATTATAAAATAACAATTATTTTGTTTTATTAAATTTTTATATAATGTTGTTTTGTTAATGTTTTGTTATTTTTAAACAAGTGATTATAGAGCGATGTACGGTTGAAGTTATTTCTAATCTATTTTTTTCAATATTTTTATAAATATAAAAAAACACGCCTTTCTTTACAGAAAGGCGTGTTTTTACGTCCGAGTATAAGGAGAATTGGTTCATTAACCAATTGTCCCTTTAAGCGTTATTCATTAAATGAATTATTTGTTTTTTAAGTTGTAGAAAGATTTTAAGCCTTTGTATTCAGCTACATCGCCTAATTGATCTTCAATACGTAATAATTGGTTGTATTTAGCAATACGGTCAGTACGGCTTAATGAACCAGTTTTGATTTGGCCAGCGTTTGTTGCAACAGCGATATCAGAGATTGTTGAATCTTCTGTTTCACCAGAACGGTGAGATACAACTGCAGTGTAGCCAGCTTCTTTAGCCATTTCGATTGCTTCAAATGTTTCAGTTAAAGTACCGATTTGGTTAACTTTGATTAGGATTGAGTTAGCGATACCTTTTTCGATACCTTCAGCTAATTTAGTTGTGTTTGTTACGAATAAATCGTCACCAACTAATTGAACTTTGTCGCCTAATACTTCAGTTAATTTTTTGAATCCGTCCCAGTCGTTTTCGTCTAAGCCGTCTTCGATTGAAATGATTGGGTATTTAGAAACTAATTCTTCGTAGAACGCGATCATTTCTTCAGTTGTTTTTTCGCCTTCGCCTGAGTCAGCTAAAACGTAAACGCCTTTTTCTTTGTCGTAGAATTCTGAAGAAGCAGCATCCATAGCAAGAACAACGTCTTTACCAGGAACATAGCCAGCTTTTTCGATAGCTTCGATGATTACTTCGAAACCTTCTTCGTTTGAACCTAAGTTAGGAGCGAAACCACCTTCGTCACCTACTGAAGTAGCTAAGCCGCGACCTTTTAAGATTGAAGCTAATGCGTGGAATACTTCTGCACCCATACGTAAAGCTTCTTTGAATGTAGGCGCACCTACAGGCATGATCATGAATTCTTGGAAGTCAATACTGTTGTCAGCATGTGATCCACCGTTGATGATGTTCATCATTGGAGTTGGTAATACTTTTGTATTGAATCCGCCTAAGTAGTGATATAAAGGCACTTCTAGGTAATCAGCAGCAGCACGAGCTACGGCGATAGACACACCAAGAATAGCGTTAGCACCTAATTTACCTTTGTTAGGAGTTCCATCTAAATCGATCATTGCTTTATCGATAGCCATTTGATCGCGTACATCGTAACCGATGATTGCTTCAGCAATGATGTTGTTTACGTTATCTACAGCTTTAGTAACACCTTTACCTAAGTAACGAGCTTTGTCGCCATCACGTAATTCAACTGCTTCGTATTCACCAGTTGAAGCTCCTGAAGGAACCATTCCACGGCCGAAAGCTCCGCTTTCAGTGTAAACTTCTACTTCGATTGTTGGGTTACCGCGTGAGTCTAAGACTTCGCGTGCGTAAATATCAGTAATAATTGACATGTTTTGTCTCTCCTTTGAGTTTGTATTTATACTAAGGGGATTCCCTCATGTATGATTGTAGTTAATTCTCGCAAACTATGCAAACATTTTTTTGCAAAAGTCATTGAGAAAACGTTACCGTTAGTGATTTCTTATTTTACAGCATCTAATAAAGCTAGGAATGAGTCTGCTTCTAAGCTTGCGCCGCCGACTAAAGCACCGTCAACGTTTTCTTTTGCCATATATTCAGCGATGTTTTCTGGTTTAACAGAACCACCGTATTGAATACGAACAGCTTCAGAAACTTCTTTGCCGTATAATTTTTCAACTGTTGAACGAACAACACCACAGATTTCATCTGCAATATTAGCATCTGCAGATTTACCAGTTCCGATTGCCCAGATTGGTTCGTAAGCGATAACCATTGAAGCAACTTGTTCGTTTGATAAACCAACTAAGCCGTTAGTGATTTGACCTTCGATCCATTCCGCTGTTTTACCAGCTTCATACGTTTCTAAAGTTTCACCACAACAGAAGATTGGTGTCATACCATTTGCAAAGATTGCTTTGGCTTTTTTATTGATATCTTCATCTGTTTCGTGGAAATATTCGCGACGTTCAGAGTGTCCGATAATCACATAGTTTACACCTAAATCTGCAATTGCAGCTGGTGAGTTTTCACCAGTGAAGGCACCAGCGTTTTCCCAGTAGCAGTTTTGTGCAGCTAATTTCACTTCAGAATCTTTTAGGTTCCAAGCTAAAGGAGCTAAGAATAATGCTGGAGATCCAATCACAGCGTCAACAACGTCGTTTGATGGAACAGCATTTTTTACTGCTTCTGCAAAGCTTTGTGCTTCGCTTAAAGTTTTGTTCATTTTCCAGTTACCAGCGATAATTGGTTTGCGCATGAAAAGCACATCCTTTTCTTTTTTTAAAAATATTGTCTTTTAAACTGATTATTTATCGTTAATAGAAGCTAAACCTGGTAAAGTTTTGCCTTCTAATAATTCTAAACTTGCTCCGCCACCTGTTGAGATGTGAGAGAATTTGTTTTCGTAGCCTAATTGAATTGCTGCAGCAGCAGAGTCCCCGCCACCGATGATTGTTGTTGCGTCTTCTAAATTAGCAATCGCTTCACAAACACCAATTGTTCCTTTGGCAAAGTTACTCATTTCAAATACGCCCATTGGACCATTCCAAACAACTGTTTTCGCACCTTGTAATTCGTTAGCGAATAATTCAATTGTTTTTTCACCGATATCCAAGCCTTCTTCATCATCTGGGATTTCAGTTGAAGGAACCGTGTGGAAAGGAGCGTCATTGCTGAATTCTTTAGAGACAACTGTATCAACCGGTAAAACTAATTTGTCGCCAGCTTTTTCCATTAAGCTTTTCGCTAAGTCCACTTTATCTTCTTCAAGTAAAGATAAACCAACACTATAGCCTTGTGCTTTCATGAATGTGTAAGCCATACCGCCACCGATTAAAATTTTATCGGCTTTTTCAATTAGGTTTTCAATGACAGCGATTTTGTCAGAAACTTTTGCGCCACCCAAGATTGCTACGAATGGACGTTTTGGATTTTCAACAGCTTCGCCGATGAATTTAATTTCTTTTTCCATTAAGAAACCAGCAACTGTTGGGATACCAGTTGAAGCAATTCCAACGTTTGAGGCATGTGCACGGTGTGCAGTACCAAAAGCATCATTGACAAATACATCGCCTAAAGAAGCCCAGTATTTACCCAATTCAGCGTCATTGCCGCTTTCTTTTTTGCCGTCAACATCTTCAAAACGAGTGTTTTCAAATACTAAAACGTCGCCGTCTTTCATATCGTTAACAGCGTCTTCTAATTCTTTACCACGTGTTTCTGGAACAAAAGTAACTGGTTGACCTAGTAATTCGCTTAAACGTTCAGCCACTGGTTTTAATGATTTGCCAGCTTTGTCTTCTTCTGTTTTTACACGACCTAAATGAGAGAAAAGAATTGCTTTTCCGCCATTTTCAATCACGTATTTGATTGTTGGTAAAGCCGCTACGATACGATTATCGTTTGTGATCACGCCATCTTTTAACGGAACGTTAAAGTCAACACGGACAAGGACTTTTTTGTCTTTTAAATCTACATCTTTAATTGTCTTTTTAGCCATGAGTAGACCTCCTGTATTGTCAATTTTAGGATTTTTCTTTTTTAAAAAAAGAAAGCGGAGAAGCGCGTTGCTTCCCCGCTTATTATTTCACAATTGTTCAAATTTCACTAATGATAAGAATGAATCTTATAAGTTAGCGAAGTATTCTAAAGTACGAACTAATTGAGCAGTGTATGACATTTCGTTGTCATACCAAGCAACAGTTTTAACTAATTGTTTGTCGCCAACTGTCATAACTTTTGTTTGAGTTGCATCGAATAATGAACCGTAAGTCATACCTACGATATCAGAAGAAACGATTTCGTCTGTGTTATAACCATAAGATTCGTTAGCAGCTTTTTCCATTACTGCATTTACTTCATCAACAGTAACTTCTTTGTCTAATACAGTAACTAATTCAGTTAATGAACCAGTAGCTACAGGAACACGTTGAGCAGCGCCATCTAATTTACCGTTCAATTCTGGGATTACTAAGCCGATTGCTTTAGCAGCACCAGTTGAGTTAGGTACGATGTTTGCAGCAGCAGCGCGCGCACGACGGAAGTCGCCTTTAGGATGTGGTCCGTCTAATGTCATTTGGTCACCTGTGTAAGCGTGGATAGTTGTCATTAAACCTTCAACAACACCAAAGTTGTCATGTAAAGCTTTAGCCATTGGAGCTAAGCAGTTTGTAGTACAAGAAGCGCCTGAAATTACAGTTTCTTCTCCAGTTAATGTTTCATGGTTTGTGTTGTAAACGATTGTTGGTACATCGTTACCACCAGGAGCTGAAATAACTACACGTTTTGCACCAGCAGTTAAATGTTTTTCAGCAGCTTCTTTAGAAGTAAAGAAACCAGTACATTCTAAAACGATGTCTACGCCTAATTCGCCCCATGGTAATTCTTCAGGGTTACGGTTAGCTAAAACTTTGATTTCTTTGCCGTTAACGTTGAATGAACCTTCGTGAACTTCAACTGTACCGTTGAAACGGCCTTGAGTTGTGTCATATTTTAACAAGTGTGCTAACATTTTAGCATCTGTTAAGTCGTTGATTGCAACTACTTCGATTCCTTCTACATCTTGGATACGACGGAAAGCTAAGCGTCCGATACGTCCAAATCCATTAATACCTACTTTAACTGTCATTAAAGATTTCCTCCTTATGAAAATCAAAAATTTTTTATTTTAAAGGGTTACCCCTTTTAAAATCTCGTTTGCAGCAGCTTCATCTGTGATGAGCCACGTTTGTTTTGGTGCATTTTTCATATATGCGCGAATGGCTTTGGCTTTCGTTTTGCCGCCCGCAATTGCGACGACATAGGGAATTTCTTGTAAGTTTTTTAATTGAAGACCAATTCGTGGAATTTTATAGACCACTTTTCCTTCTTCATCAAAGAAATAACCGAACGATTCTGCCACGGCATTTTTTTGTTTGAGCATAACCATTTCGTCATCAGACATTTTTCGGCGTGCCGCCATGTGCAACGCTCGACCAATACTGTGCACCACACAGTTGGCATGACTAATTAACGTAAGAACTTCTTGAATCGAGGGTTCTTGTAATAAACTATTATACGTTTCACGACTCAATTGTTCTGGGACATATAACGCCCGGTAGTTACCACCCGTTTTGTTGGCCATTACAGCACTAATTGAATTGGCTTGGACAGAAACTGCTTCACCAATCCCTCCTCTGGCTGGAACAAACAAATTATGACGTTTTTCAGTTTCTAGTGATCCCATATTTTCGGCCACCATGGCCATTGTTGTCCCACCCATAACCGCAATTGTATTCTCACCATTTGGTAAGAGTAAATTCAGCGTATTGGTTAAGACATCTCCAAAGTCCGAAAGAACTTTCTTTTGGATATCACTATCTCCTGCAACAACGATACAACGTTGAATGCCAAAGTACTGTGTCATTTCTTTTTCGATTTGGTGCATGCCAAGCAATTGATTCATGACTAATTCTAAGCCTTGGTAGACTTCCAAACCGCGTTCTGTTAATGTCATTCCGCTTTTTGAAGGTTCAATCAGGTTGAGTTGCTTTAAAACATCTGTTTCTGTACGCAAGACTCGCTCTGTAATTCCCATCGTTTCTGATAAACTTCTACGTCCAATAGGTTGCATCCAATAAATATTGCGAAGAATTTGGAATCTTTCTTGTAATACATCGAGCATATCTGGAGCAACTGCTTCAATCATTTTAAATTCTTTTAACATGATGCGCTCCTTTTGTGGGCCGAAATATGTCCAAGTAAGACTGAAAACGACCTATGAACTTTAAAAAAATAGAATTGATGTTCGTTTTTCCTACTATTTATTCATAACAGTATTAAAAGTACTTATCAATTACACACTTAGTGTACCAGTTTTTTTAGGTCTTTTCAATAAAAATGATTCTTTTTTCATCGTTTTCTTTCAAATCCAAACAAAGCATTCGTTTGTGGGAAATAATAGCAACTTATTTCCGAATAATTAGATCTAATTAAACCAAAAGCAAAGGAATTCACGAACGTCTTTCAATTAACTTCTTGTTTAAATGGAAATTTCAGGTCCTCTCACAAAGCATTTTTTTACTTATTTTTCAAAAAAAAGCAACGAAAGAATAGACACAGCCATTCTCTCGTTGCTTCATATCCTTTTATTTGTAATCTTCTTCGTAAAAACGTCCTAAAATTTTAACATTATCTGAGATGCTGACAAAGGCATTCGGATCACTTTCTTTCATGGCTGCTTCTAAACTTGGCAACTCAAAGCGTGTCACAATAGTTAGCAAAACAGTTTGGCGGTCGTGGCGATATGCCCCTTCCGCTTCATGAATAATTGTAATACCGCGGCGCATTTTCTTTTGAATCTCATCCACGACTCGATCTGGGTTTTTGGTGACAATCATAACTTGCATTTTCTTTTGCTTAGTATAAACGGCATCTGTGACCTTCCCACTTACAAAAATTGATAACGCACTGTAGAACATGTACTGCCAGCCAAATAAATAACCTGCAACGAAGACAATTAGTGCGTTAAAATAAATTGAAATCGAGCCAACGGAACGCCCCGTTTTTTTCCGAATGGTAATGCTTAGAATATCTAAGCCCCCAGAAGAAACCCCGTTTTTTAAGACAAAACCAATTCCTGATCCAGAAATCGCCCCACCAAAAATAGCACAGATAATTGGATCTTGGGTCATCACCGTTTGCGGAACAATATGCATAAATAATGAAGTTAAAGTCACGGTAATGAAAGTAAAAATTGTAAACTTCTTACCTATTTTTTTCCACGCAATAAAGAATAACGGCACATTTAACAGATACAATGTAATGGAGACAGGCACATTAAAACCGACAATTTTTGTTGAGAGGGTTGTTAAAATTTGTGCCAAGCCTGTTAAGCCACTGGAATAAATATTTCCTGGTTGATAGAAAAAGTTCATGGCAATTGATGCAAGAATAGCATAGACAATCGACACAGAAAATTTTGTTGTATAGTCATGAACTGGCAGTCCGTCATAAATTTTTTTCATAAATAATAGCCTCGTTTCAGGTTTTCAATAAATTACATTTCTTTTCATATTATACGTGGTTTACCGAGAGAAAAAAAGAGATTCCTATAATAATTACGGAAGATTCATCAAATGTTTATAGAAATGAAAAAAGAACGAAATCTTAACGATTTCGTTCTTGGGTTGTTTCATAATGGGCTCTTGGTCCACCAATATATTTAGGACGAGAATATAATGCTGTAACATGAGCCGCACCTAACGTTCGAATGCTCAAGCGAAGAGGAACTTGCACATGTTTTACATGCATACCGATAGATGTATCGCCAATGTCAATCCCTGCTTGAGCAACAATATGCTCCACTTCCACAGGTTCATCAAAATTTTCAAAGGCAGCCACTGAACAAGAACCGCCAGCATGTAATTGCGGTACTACAGAGACAATTTCAAAGCCTTTTTCTTCAGCCACACGACGTTCCATCGCTAAAGCACGATTAATATGTTCGCATCCTTGGACAGCCAAAGAGATTCCTTTTTTATCTAATTGTTCAATTAAGGTTGAGACAATCCATTGTCCTACTTCGGCACTGGAATTTTTACCAATGACGCCACCTACTACCTCGCTAGTGGTACAACCTAAAACAAATAGGTCCCCTTTTTGTAAATTTCCTGCTGTAATGACTTCTTCTGTAATTGTCACTAACTGTTCTTTTAACATTTTTTCATCGATAGTCATTTGTTCATCCTTCTTTCTTCTAAACGACCATTTTTTGGTAACACACGTTTTAATGTTTGACTAAGAGGCAATGCTACAATCACCCCAAATAAGGATTGAATGATATTCCCTGGTAATGAGGCAATCCCCGCACCCACGCCGTAAAGCCAGCTAGTCGCTAAAGCATACCCGCTAATCATGAGGAGACTGGCTAAAAGTAATCCTAGCGTTTGCATCTTTTTATTTTTATTAAAGAAGTGCCCTGCTAACCAACCTTGTCCGCCATGAATCAATAACGAAAAAACGAACCATTGTGGATAGCCTGACAATAAATCAATTAAACCACCGCTTAAAGCTCCGACTGTCAAGCCACCAATCGGACCAAAAAGTAAACTAGCAATGTAAATCCCTGCATCCGCCAATGTAACAAAGCCATTTGTTGCTGGGACGGGGATAATAAAGACCATTGACACAGCCACTGTTAAAGCGGTAATTACTGCATATAGACTAATTTTTCTTGTCATTATCCGCCACACCTCCTGCTAGTAATCCTTCATGCCACACACTTCCAAAAGCTGCATTTAGCTGGACCCCAGAAACAATGGCTTCATGAACGTATGTTTTTGCTAAATCAACTGCTTCAATTAACGGATATCCTTTAACTAAATTCGCACCAATTGCAGAGGCAAAGGAACAACCAGCGCCATCAATGGTGTGGGCCATTACTTTTTCTTTGACCAATTGAATATGTTGTTGTCCATCATAAAAAAAGTCACGTGCTTCTTGGCCAAGCCAACGATTACCACCTTTAATCACCACCGTTGCCGCTCCTAAAGAGTTTAACTCTTCCGCCGCTTGTTGAACTTCTTCGACGGTTGTTAATTTTCTGCCAATGAGTAATTCTGCTTCTTTTAAATTAGGCGTTATAATCGTTGCAAATGGAAAAAGTTTTTCAATCAATAACTGCATGTATCTTTTTTCATAAACTGAAGTCGTTTCTTTAAAAGCCAAGACAGGATCCAACACCACCGGCAGACCTGCGTGCTTTTTCAAAAAGGTTGCAATTTGTAACATACTTTCTTCACTGTGAATCAAGCCAATCTTGATGCCGTCTAAACTCCCGGCAGGTATGGAAGCGAGTTGCTCTTTCACCAAAGAAGTCTCCAGGTCATGAATCTGAAAATGATTCTTGGGGGCTGTAGCAAGGCAAGTTAAAGTTGATAAGCCAAAGACTTGATGATTTTCAAACGTTTTTAAATCTGTTTGAATCCCGCCACCTGAAAAAGGATCGGAACCGCCAATTGTTAAAATTATTTTTGTCATTTGTTTCGCTCCTTTATGCACTCAGTTATCATACAAAGTTTTCTAAAAAGAAAAAACAGCCAATTGGCAGATTTTTAGCTCAGCCACTTTTTATTTTGTTATCCTTTTCCTTCCCAAAGAAAGAGTGACCTCATCCGTCAATGAAGTCACTCTTTCTTTAGATTTAACATTTATTCGTCAATGGCTGTTACATCAATGTTTAATTCAAACAATTGTAATGGAGAAACTAAACTTGGTGCGTTGTTCATTGGGTCAATTGCTTTCCCGTTTTTAGGGAAGGCAATCACTTCACGAATATTTTCTTCCCCAGCCAATAGCATTGCTAAGCGGTCTAGCCCTAAAGCAATCCCTCCATGTGGCGGGAAGCCGTAATCTAATGCGTCTAGCAAGAAACCAAATTGGTCTTGTGCTTCTTCTTTTGTAAAACCTAACGTTTCAAACATTTTTTCTTGTAATTCTCGTGTATGGATCCGTAATGAGCCACCGCCTAATTCGTAGCCGTTTAAGACAACATCGTAAGCTTCAGCATACACAGAGGCTGGGTCTATTGCTAAGCGGGCCACATCCTCTGCTTTTGGTTGTGTAAATGGATGATGAGCAGAAACATAGCGGCCAGCTTCTTCATCATATTCAAACAACGGCCAATCCACAATCCATAAGAAATTGAATTTCGATTCATCAATTAAACCTAATTCTTTACCTAAACGTGTACGTACCGCACCTAAAGCAGCGGCTACGATTTCAGGTTTATCGGCACCAAACATTAAAATATCACCGACTTCTGCATTGGTAGCAGCAATTAATTCATCACTAACTTCTGTTAAGAATTTAGCAATTGGTCCTTTTAAGCCATCTTCTTCAACTTTTAACCAAGCTAAGCCTTTTGCGCCAAATTGACTCACATACTTACCTAAGTTATCCATATCTTTACGAGAATACTTATCTGCGGCGCCTTTTGCATTTAAAGCCTTCACATGTCCGCCATTTTCCAACGCTGCTTGGAAAACTTTGAAGTCTACGTCTTTCACTACATCTGCGACATCAATTAATTCCATAGCAAAACGAGTGTCAGGTTTATCGCTACCATAGCGTGCCATTGCTTCATCATAGCTCATTCGTGGAAACGGAACAGAAATCTCAATTCCTTTTGTCTCTTTCATCACTTCAGCCAACATATTTTCTGTATATGTTTGAATTTCTTCTGGTGTTAAAAAGGTCGTTTCGATATCGATTTGTGTAAATTCTGGCTGACGGTCGCCTCGTAAATCTTCATCACGGAAACAACGAACGATTTGGTAATAGCGATCGAAGCCTGCCCCCATTAATAATTGTTTAAAGAGTTGTGGTGATTGTGGTAAAGCATAAAAATGACCGGCATGGACACGAGAAGGAACCAAATAATCGCGAGCGCCTTCTGGTGTTGATTTGCCTAAATAAGGGGTTTCAATGTCTAAAAAGTCATGATTATCTAAATAGTGACGGATTGTTTTCGTTACTTGGTGACGTAATTTAATGTTGTTTGTCATTGATGGACGACGTAAATCTAAATAACGATATTTCATGCGCAATTCGTCATTAACGTTATTATCATCTTCAATGGTAAATGGCGTTGTTTTCGCAGTATTTAAAATCGTAATGTCAGTCGCCATCACTTCAAACTCGCCAGTTTTCATTTTGGGATTAATCGCTTCTTTATCACGATAAACGACTTGACCTTTAACTTCGATGACGTATTCACTACGACATTTATCAGCAATTTCCCATGCTTCTTTTGACTTTTCTGGGTTAAAGACCACTTGGACGATTCCTTCACGGTCACGTAAATCAATAAAGATAACACCTCCTAAGTCACGACGTTTTTGAACCCATCCTTTTAATACAACTTCTTTTTCAATAAATTCGGCAGATACATTGCCGCAATAGGTTGTGCGTTTTGCCATTTCTCAATCTCTCCTTTTTATTCTTCAATCATTTTTGTCATCATTTCGTCATACACTTCATCAAATGAATCATGAATAGCACTTAACGGGAAGGCTTTTTCTTCGCGTGTTGCCATTGATTTTACGTTGACAATGCCTTCATTCAATTCATTTTCACCGATTGTTAAAACTAATTTTGCTTGTAATTTATCGGCCGTTTTAAATTGCGCTTTTGGTTTGCGATTCATGTAATCACGATCAGCTGAGAAACCAAAGTTACGAATGCTTTGAACAAGTTGCAAAGCTGCGACGTTGGTGTCTGAACCAATCCCAACCACATATGCGTCTAATTCAGATAACGCTGGAATCACAACTTCTTCAGCTTCCATTGTTAACAACACTCGCTCAATGCCCATACCAAAACCAAAACCTGGTGTGTCTGGGCCGCCTAATTCTTCAACTAAACCATTGTATCGGCCTCCTGCACAAATAGTTGATTGCGCACCCATTTTAGGCGCTTCACTCATAATTTCAAAAATTGTGTGTGTGTAATAATCCAGGCCGCGAACCATATTACTATCAATTTCATAAGGAATTTCTAGTAAATCTAACATATCAGTTACTGCTTCAAAATGTGCTTTAGATGGTTCATTTAAATAATCTAAAATGGAGGGCGCTTCTGCGACAATCACCTTATCTTTTTTATCTTTGCTGTCTAACACCCGCAATGGATTTTCGTGTAAGCGACGTTGTGAATCCTCGCTTAATTCTGCCATATGGGGCTCTAAATAATCAATTAATGCTTGACGGTACGTAGCACGTGTTTCTTTATCCCCTAAGGAATTAATGACTAATTTGATTTGTTGGATGCCTAATTGTTTGAAGAAATCCAAAGCCATAGCCATGATTTCAACATCCAATGCTGGGTTTTCACTACCAAATGCTTCCACACCAATTTGATGGAATTGACGCAAACGACCAGCTTGTGGGCGTTCATAGCGGAACATCGGCCCCATGTAATAGGTTTTATATGGTTTCGTATATTCCGGACCATATAATTTATTTTCAACGAAGGCCCGAACAATTGGCGCTGTCCCCTCAGGACGTAGCGTCACGTGACGATCTCCTTTATCATAAAAATCATACATTTCTTTTGAAACAATATCTGTAGTATCGCCAACACTGCGAGATATCACTTCATAATGTTCAAAAATCGGGGTTCTGATTTCTTGGTATTGATAATCTTTAAAAATCAAACGAGCTGTTTCTTCCACAAATTGCCATTTTTCAGAAGTTCCTGGCAAAATATCGTTTGTTCCTTTTGGTTTTTGATAACTCATTGTCTTTCTCTCCTTCTATCATTCCACAAAAATGTGTGCGCCATTTTCTTTTTTCTAAAAATGAAAAAAGCCCTTGTATGTTGAACATACAAGGGCGTAAAAGTCTCTTTTACACGGTACCACCTAGTTTTGAAAGATTTTACTCTTTCCTCAACGATTAACGCTCGTAACGGGACGGCTTTTCTTCCGTCCATCTCCAGAATGTCTTTCACTTTCACTGTTGAAGTTGCTCTCAGCCACGGCAACTCTCTCTTCGCAGACAGATGAAACTTACTCGTTCCTTCGTAGATTTTTAATATTATCTATAAACTACTAAAGTTCTCTTAGAAAGTCAAGGGGTTCCGACAGGAAAATCAATTATTTTTCTCGTGTATCAATCACAATGGTCACTGGACCATCATTGTTCAACGACACTTGCATATCCGCGCCAAATTCTCCTGTGGCTACCGCTATTCCTTCTGCTTCTAATTGTTGATTAAATAATTCATACAAAGGAATCGCCACATCTGGACGAGCCGCTTCAATAAAACTGGGACGATTGCCTTTTTTAGTTTTTGCATAGAGGGTAAATTGAGAGATACTCAAAATTGATCCTTCAATCTCTTGAATACTGCGATTCATTTTTCCTTCGTCATCTTCAAAAACACGTAATTTACTGATTTTGCCAACAACATAAGCCACATCTTCTGGCGTGTCTTCTTGATGGATGCCCACCAGCACCATGAAGCCTTGTTTGATTTGTCCCACTATCTGCTCTTCTATCGCAACTTGTGCTTGACTGACTCTTTGAATAACTACTTTCATCTTTTTTGCCTCACTTTTAACACTTACCCATTGGTTCGACGAACACTATAAACATCTGGTACACTTTTAATTTTGTCAACGATGGTTTTTAAATGAGAAAGGTTTTGAATTTTCACAGTGACATGAATCTGGGCCATCTTATCTTTGGATGGACGAGCTTCAACGCCAACTAAATTTTTTGTCATCGAACTAATGACTTGTAAAACATCACTCAGTAAGCCACTACGATCATAGCCGTAAATCTCCAAATCGGCAGCATATTCTTTGCGACTGTGCTCGGTATCTTCCCATTCAACTTCAATTAGACGTTGTGATAATTCTTCTTGATGTTGTACGTTAGGACAGTCCGCACGATGAATTGAAACGCCCCGTCCTTTGGTAATGTAACCAACGATTTCATCACCAGGCACTGGATTACAACAGCGGCTTAAACGAATCAATAGGTTGTCCACCCCTTGAATCACGATGCCGCCTTCATGACGAACTTTCATTTTTTCTGATTCTTTTTTAGCTGGCTGATTTAGCAACTCTTCTGCTTCTTGACGTTGGCGTTCCAACTCTTGTTCGCGGCGTTCTTTTTCTGTTAAACGATTGCACACTACTTGCGCACTTACTTCGCCATAACCTACTGCCGCAAATAAATCATCTTCCGTTTGAAATTTAAATTTATCTAGCACTTCCGCCATTTTATTCTTCGTTAAAAATTCTTTCGGTGTAAAGCCGATTTCTGTCATGTATTTAATGACAGCATCATGCCCTTTAATAATGTTATCTTCACGGTCTTGTTCTTTAAAGAAACGTTTGATTTTATTTTTGGCTTTACTTGTTTTAACCATTTTCAGCCAGTCGCGACTAGGTCCGAAAGAATTCGGTGATGTTAGGACTTCAATAATATCCCCATTTTTTAGGACATAGTCTAACTGTACCATTTTGCCGTTGACCTTCGCACCGGTTGTTTTATTCCCAATTTCAGTATGGATACTGTAGGCAAAATCTAGTGGTCCGGAGCCTTTTGGCAGTTCGGTTACATCTCCACTTGGCGTAAAGACATAGACTTTGTCACTAAAAATGTCTTCTTTCACACCTTGCATAAATTCAGAAGCATCATAGCTTTCATCTTGTAATTCAATAATTTCATGGAACCAATCGACTTGCTTCGTCAGTTC
This sequence comes from Enterococcus sp. AZ129, assembly GCF_051714505.1. Taxonomy (NCBI): domain Bacteria; kingdom Bacillati; phylum Bacillota; class Bacilli; order Lactobacillales; family Enterococcaceae; genus Enterococcus; species Enterococcus sp. AZ129. The sequence continues at coordinate 1,777,450 of NZ_JBIORY010000001.1, forward strand.
ATCTGTTTCAATTTTTTCCGCTTTGCCTTCTTTATAGGCCCAGTGAGCTGCCACCCCAAATTCGGCGATTTGGTGCATCTCATGGGTCCGAATTTGGACCTCTACTGGATTCCCTTTTGGCCCAATAACTGTCGTATGGATAGATTGATACATATTCGCTTTTGGCATAGCAATATAATCTTTAAAGCGACCTGGCATTGGTGTCCAACGTGTATGAATCGCCCCTAACACGGCATAGCAATCTTTAATGGAATCGACAATAACACGAATGGCTAATAAGTCATAGATTTCATTAAATTGTTTCTTTTGGTCCTTCATTTTACGATAGATTGAATAAATATGTTTTGGTCGACCATATATTTCTGCGTAAATTTCTAAATCTTCCGTAGCTAAACGAATATCTTCGACTGCTTCTGCCACATAAGCTTCACGTTCATCGCGTTTGCTTTGCATCAAATTAACAATTCGATAGTATTGGTTGGGGTTAATATAACGTAAGGCCGTATCTTCTAATTCCCATTTAATTCGACTAATCCCTAAGCGATGTGCTAAAGGCGCATAAATTTCTAAAGTTTCTTGTGCAATCCGTCGTTGCTTATCTTCACGTAAATGCTTTAATGTGCGCATATTGTGCAAACGATCGGCTAGTTTCACCATAATAACCCGTAAATCTTGCGCCATTGCCAATAACATTTTCCGATGATTTTCGGCTAATTGTTCTTCATGAGATTTATATTTAATTTTTCCTAGTTTCGTTACGCCATCGACTAACATTGCGATGTCTTCGCCAAATTCTTCTTTTAAATCGTCCAGTGTTACGTCCGTATCTTCGACAACATCATGTAAAAATCCTGTTGCTACAGTATGGGGATCCATATGTAATTCAGCCAGAATGCCTGCCACTTGAATCGGATGGATGATGTAAGGTTCACCTGATTGTCGGACTTGACCTTCGTGTGCTTTTTCAGCATAAGTTAATGCTTTTTGAACCAACTCAACATGTTCTGGTCCCATATAGGTACTTACAATTTTGATGACCGCTGGGCCTGTCAGTATTTCTTCTTTTGGCATGGTATTCACTCCTCTATGAAGGTGACCTTTGGATAAAGAACACTTCGTTCACGTTTTATCTATTTTAATAAAAAAGAAAAGTACCACTTGAAACAGTAGCACTTTCAACAACTCTATTATACTAAATTTCCCTTAAATTTCAATCACTGTCGCTTTTTTACTCTCTCTTTATTCAAAGAGAATGCCTACAAGAATTTTACAGGCGGGCTTTCGTTTAATTTAAAAGTTCCATTTGGTAGCTAACCGCACTTAAAAGATACAACGGTGCTGTTTCTGCTCGTAAAATTCTCGGACCCAACCCGCAAAGTTTCGCCCCAGCCTGCAGAAATTGTTCAATTTCTTGCGGTGCAAAGCCACCTTCAGGTCCAAAGAGCACACACAAACGTGCGCCTGGCTGGCAAGTGGATAACACTTGTGCTAATTGACTTTTTTCTCCTTGTTTTGCTGATTCTTCATACGCAACCAAGACTGTGTCATATGAGTCAAATTGCGCAATGATTTCTTGTGTTTTTTCCACCAAAGAAACAGTTGGTGTCTGCTGCCGATGCGATTGCTCCGCCGCTTCTGTGGCAATTTTTTGTAATCTTTTTTCTTTGGCTGCTCTTTTTTTGTGGTCCCATTTGACAACGGAAGTTTTCGCAGGAAAGCCGATAAACTGATTGCCACCTAGCTCCGTGCCTTTTTGAACAATCCATTCTAACTTGTCCCCTTTTGGTAACCCACACGCAATCGTCACTTCAATTGGCAATTCTTTGTCCATTTCTTCTTTACTAATTTCTTTAAAGTAAACAGATGTTGAATCAATTTCCACAATCTCAGCTAAAATGGCAGTTTTATTTTGAAATACTAAATAACAACGATCATTCGGCGTCATTCGCATAACTCGCACAATATGATGATAGTTTTCATCTGCGACTTTATACAAATCTTTTTCTTGATAATCTTCTTTCATGAAATACCGTTGCATTTTACTCTTCCTCTGGTTTCTTCAAGATAATCGCATACCAATCGCCTTGATTAAAGAGTTGGTCCACCACAAAACCGACTTTCGTTAGTGCTTCTAAAACCATTGCTTTTTTATCTTCAATAATTCCAGAAATAATGAAGGTACCGTCTTGTTTTAGCAAACGCCAAGCATCTTCAATCATTAACACAATAATATCTGCCAAAATATTTGCGACGATTACATCAGCAGAATGGTCAATCCCTTTTAGTAAATCATTGGCTGACACATGAACATCGGCCGCAATGGGATTTAAATCCATATTTTCTTTTGCCGCTGCAACTGCTACTTCATCTAAATCATATGCGTAGACGTCTTTAGCCCCTAAATAGCGACTTGCAATACTCAAAACACCAGAACCCGTTCCTACATCTAGAACTGTTTCGCCACCACGTAAAACAGTTTCTAAAGCTTGCAAGGTTAAACGAGTCGTTGGATGCGTGCCTGTACCGAAAGCCATGCCCGGATCCAATGTGATAATTTTTTCTGCTTCATCTTGTGGGTGATAGGCTTCCCAACTTGGAACAATCGTTAAGAATCGTGTGACACGGACAGGATGATAATATTTTTTCCAAGCAGTTGCCCAGTCGCTTTCTGCTACTTCACTAATTGTCATTTCGTTTTTACCAATGGATAAGCCGTACTCTGGCAAGCGTAAAATATTTTCTTTCATAAATGGTAAAATTTCTGGTAAGAAGGTTGTTTCAGGAAAATAAGCCATCACAATCGCCCCTTCTTTAATGTGGGTGAATTGCTCTTTATCTAAAATTTCCCCATACAGATCACTTTCAAAATTTTCAATGTCCAACGCATCTTCAATGGCCACACCACTTGCGCCAGCTTCCATCATAATGTTTGAAATTGCTTCAACTGCTTCGCTAGCCGTTTCTACTTTTACTTCTGTCCACTTCATGTTCTCACCTCTAAATTAATAACTTGGATACGCAATCCATTGTTCTTTTTCTGTTTCTGCCACTTTTTTAATCATCGCTTCAAAATCTGCTGGCTCCCAATGCAATTCAAAAACTTCCGCTGTTTCATCTGATAAAAAGTCTAACAAATCACTTTGCCCTTCATCTAAAACCACTTTTAAATAGTGAATGAATCCGTCTAAAACTGCTTTGCGTAGCCCTTTTTTTCCTTCATAAGGAATTGTGACTAAATACTCTTCGTCATCAACGACAGACTTTTGCGGATTGTAAAATAACAAACCATCTTCAAATTCAATGAATTCTTCTTCTGAAAGCGTACCATCAACATCATCAATCGCCACTTGCTCATTGTTTTCTGCATATAAACGAACAATGACTTCGATGGTATGGTTTTTGCGATCCCAATCAAGGCCTACTTCGTAATCTGCTAAGTGTTTTTCAAGTTGTTCCTCTAAGTATGTGAGCATTGTTGCTTTTTTCATTTTCTTCATCCTTCCAGCCAAAATCTATTTGGTCTACTGCTGTTCTTTTTTGTTTAGAAATATATGGATTGCCAGCCACGACGTATCTTAAAGGCAACTCTGTCCAACGACCTTTATTGGGAATCCCAATTCGTGGTAGTGCCTCAATTTTTTTCGGAAATTTTCGTTTTTCTGGCACGAGCCGTAACGAACTAGAAAAAATCGACTTCCCATATAATTGCTTATCAATTCCTAAGGCTGCAACTAATTTACCTGGTCCATTGGTCAATTCCACGCCTTGACGTCCTTGGCGATTTTCAATCATTTTGTCGACACCTTCAACAGGTTCAATCGCGCGGATCATCACCCCTTGTGGTTTGCCTTGTTCTTGTGTCACCATATTTAAAATTAAATGCGTGTGCATAGTATATAAATAAATCGTGCCTGGTTTGTCATACATGGCTTGTAAGCGTGGCGTTTTTCTCAAGCCAAAGCTATGGGCCGCCTCATCATCAGGACCTAAATAAGCTTCTGCATCCACAATGTACCCACCTAAAACGCCTGTTGCTGTTTCGTGCTCTAAATACATCCCTAACAAGTATTGTGCCACTTCTTCAGTTGTTTTTGTGTTAAAGATATTTATCGTTTCTTTCATTTCTTTCACCACTCCCTATCATACACGAAACCTTCCGCTATATCCATCTAAAACCCAAAAAACCACCAAAAAGCGAATGTACGTTCTTTATGTTATAATAAGATGATTATGAAAAAGGAGGTCCTTTTATGCAACAACCTTTAGCCTATCGAATGCGACCTCGTCACTTAGACGAAGTAGTTGGTCAACAACATTTAGTCGACCCTGGTAAAATTATTCGTCGGATGGTCGAAGCCAAAATGCTTTCATCGATGATTCTTTATGGGCCGCCTGGCACTGGAAAAACCAGTATTGCCAGCGCAATCGCTGGTTCAACAAATTATGCCTTTCGCATGTTGAACGCGGCCACAGACACCAAAAAGGATTTACAAATCGTTGCTGAAGAAGCCAAAATGAGTGGCACAGTGATTTTACTGCTTGATGAAATTCACCGATTAGATAAAACAAAACAAGATTTTTTGCTCCCTCATTTAGAAAACGGACGAATTATTATGATTGGAGCAACTACCGAAAATCCATATATTACAATTAACCCTGCGATTCGTAGTCGCACGCAAATTTTTGAAGTAAAGCCCTTAACAGAAACAGACATTCAGCAAGCGATTCAAGAAGCCTTAACCGATAGCACACGTGGCTTAGGCGATTATCCCGTCCACTTAGAAGAAAAAGCATTACAACATTTGACACGCGCAACGAACGGTGACTTACGTAGTGCGCTAAATGGACTAGAATTAGCTGTTAAATCAACACCCAAAAATGAACAAGGCGAAATTAAGATCACCTTACCGATTATTGAAGAGTGCGTGCAACGAAAAGCCTTAACGCATGATAAAGATGGCGATGCCCATTATGACGTGATTTCCGCTTTCCAAAAGTCAATTCGAGGAAGCGATGTAGATGCTGCACTTCATTATTTGGGTCGCTTAGTTGAAGCAGGTGATTTACCGATTATTTGTCGTCGTTTAATGGTCATTGCTTACGAGGATATCGGTCTTGGGAATCCTGCGGCCGCCGCTCGGACAGTCACCGCTGTTCAAGCCGCCGAAAAGCTAGGGTTTCCAGAAGCTAGGATTCCTCTAGCCAGTGTCGTCATTGATTTATGTTTATCGCCAAAATCAAATTCTGCAGTCACAGCGATTGATGCTGCTTTGGCAGATATTCGACAAGGCTCTGTGGGAGACGTTCCTGATCATTTGCGTGATGCCCACTATGCTGGAGCCAAAGAATTAAACCGTGGTATTGGTTATCAATATCCACATAATTTTGAAAACGGTTGGGTCAATCAGCAATACTTACCTGACAAATTAAAAGAGGCACGTTATTACGAACCGATCGATATTGGTAAATATGAACAAGCCTTACATCAGCAACTCAAGCGTATCCAAGAATGGAAACAGAAAAAATAACAAAATAATACGCTTTCAAAAAAAGAAACAATCTCGTTGCCGATTTTGAGAGAGTATGCTATTATAAAGATGGTAAATCTGTGATGTACGCGTTGTCCTTTCACTGTGTTGACCGAACATTTTTATTGATATCTAGGGATCCTGCTTGTATCAAAGTTGGTAACATGCCTTTTCTTTTGGTAGTTCAATACTGCGATCGAGGAACCCACCTGCTTATCTTGCGGGTTCAATACTCTAGGACGATTACCGGCATCGACGGATTTTACCATTTTTATGAAGATTTCTAAACAATTTGCTCTGGCAAGTTGTTTTTTTTTGGAGGACAAGATGATTCGTATACTCGTACTATTACTCGCCGTTGTCACAGGCGTAGCCAGTTATTATTTGATGAAGAAAAGTGCAGCTTTTTTACCACTCTTAAAAAAAGAAACTGCAACAGAAAGTCAACAGTTTATCGAACGTTTTGGGCGTTATTACTTGATTATCGCCATTCTAGGTGTTCTAGCGGCTATTTTTAATCGCCCGTTATTGTCAATTGGTTTTATCTTTTTTGTTTTATTACTTTCAACGTTGTTTAGTTTAACTTTTGCAAAAAAAATGTCATAAAAGACGATGAATTTAAAACTTCGTTCAAAAAGATTTTTTTGAACGAAGTTTTTTTTACAAAAAAATGCCAATATTCAGAAAAAAAGAAGCGGTTTCAGTTTCTTTTTTTCTTTGTTTGTTTTACAATTATTATAGAAACAATTAATGATTTTTTTACGCTGAAAGGAGCGGTTATTATGTTACAACAATATCAAAAAATTATGATAGCAATCGATGGTTCTGACGAAGCAGACTTAGCCTTTAAAAAAGCGGTCAACGTCGCTAAACGAAACGATGCTGAATTACTATTAGCACATGTTGTTGATACGCGCTCTTTCCAATCAGTGTCCTCTTTTGATGGTGCGCTAGCAGAAGAAGCAATGTCAATGGCAAAAGAAACCTTAGACACCTACCAACAACAAGCGGTGGATATGGGACAAACAAAAGTCTCTAGCGTTCTAGCCTATGGTTCTCCTAAGAACATTATTGCCAAAGAATTACCAAAAGAATACAACATTGATTTAATTATGTTAGGAGCAACTGGATTAAATGCCGTTGAGCGTTTATTTATTGGCTCTGTCTCTGAATCAGTTATCCGTAACGCTAGCTGCGATGTTCTCGTTGTACGGACGGATTTAGACAACAAATTACCAAAAAATGAAGAAAAATAAAGAATAAAAAGAAACTGAGCCAACTATCACTTTTGATAGTTGGCTCAGTTTCTTCTTATTTACCTATTAAGCACACCTTGTGAGAGCATCTCACAAGGTGTGTTCGTTTAATTATTTTAGACGTTCTACGTCACGGGCAATCATTAACTCTTCATCAGTTGGTACTAATAGAAGCTTGATTTTTGAATCATCAGTTGAGATAACTGCTTCTTCACCGTGTACATTATTTTTGTCATCATCGATTTCACAACCAAACCAAGTCATGCCATCAATAATATCTTTACGAACGCCAACTGCATTTTCACCGATTCCAGCAGTAAAGACAATCGCATCAACGCCATTCATAACAGTGACATAGCTACCAATGTATTTACGAATACGATCGATAAAAATGTTGTATGCTGTTTGAACTTCAGGTTTATCTAAGTTTGATTGAATATCACGCATGTCGCTTGATAAACCATTTGTTAAACCTAATAAACCAGATTTTTTGTTTAAAATATCAACCATGTCTTGTACATCAGTCAAGCCAAGTTTTGTCATTAAATAAGGCAATAGTGACGCATCAACATCCCCTGAACGAGTCCCCATTGTAACGCCAGCAAGAGGAGTGAAGCCCATTGATGTATCGACTGATTTACCACCATCAACTGCAGTGATTGAAGCACCATTTCCTAAGTGACAAGTGATAATTTTCAAGTCTTCAATTGGACGACCTAACATTTCTGCAGCACGTTGAGAGACATAACGATGACTTGTTCCATGTGCCCCATATTTACGTGCAGCAAATTTTTCATAGTATTCACGCGGTACACTATATAAATAGTTGTGTTCTGGCATTGTTGTGTGGAACGACGTATCAAAGACTGCCACGCTAATGATTTCTGGTAAGATATGTTTAAATGCTTTAATCCCCATTGCATTCGCTGGGTTGTGTAAAGGTGCTAATTCAGATAAAGCTTCAATTTTTTCTAATACTTCGTCTGTAATAACAACAGAATCTTTAAATTCTTCTCCACCAGCAACTACACGGTGACCAACACCAGTAATTTCATCATAAGAACCTAAAATGTTTAAGTCGATTAATTGGTCTAGTAACATTTTTACTGCCACTTCATGGTTATCAATATCAACAATTACTTCATATTTTTGTCCTTCACCATATTTAATTGTGAAGATAGAATCTTTTAAGCCAATACGTTCAACGATTCCTTTAGCGATCACTTCTTCATTTGGCATTTGGTATAATTGCCATTTTAAACTTGAACTACCTGCATTAATTGCAATTGTTTTAGACATAATTTTCTCCTCTTCGTTACTATTTTATTTTAAATTTGAAGCTTTCCAAGCTTCAAATTGTTTAAAGAACTCCGTTACTTTATTGATATCTTTCAAAGAGGCAAGTTTTGCTAACAAAACTTCCTTCACTTGCTCAGCATCTGCACCCTTGTTTTGAACAAGCAAGATACTTTTACGTGATTGTTCTGACTTAAACAATTCATCAGGTAACTGTATCATTCCTTGTAAATAGACATTTTTTGTCAACCAATTTTTAAAGAATTCACTTTGCTCAGTCTCTAAAATATTGGTCGGGATTAAGAATAAGCCAAACCCTGCTGGCTTCACGTATTTCATAGCTTGCTCCATTAATAAATGATGCGCATAACTATGGCCTTCCTCCGCAGCAGCAGCAAATCCCTTTGCTCGCTCATCATTTGGATAGTAGCCAATCGGCAAGTCACTTAATGCTAAATCAACTGGATCCAATAACAAATCTTGCAATCCGTCTTGATGGAACAACTGAATATTGGCTTGTGACCAAGCATTGTTCACAGAAGATACTGCCAAAAGTGTTTCATCGATATCCACACCATAACCAGAAACTTTGTAACCAGCTGTTTCAAGGTTCAGCAGAACCGTTAACAGTAAATTTCCCATTCCTGAAGCAGGATCTAAAATTTTTAATGGCTCTGATTTATTTGTTAATTGTTCTACTAAATAAACAAACAAAAAGCCAATACCGTCTGGCGTCAATTGATGATTTGCTTGAAGCTGCTCTTTTCTCGTTCCTTTTAACAAAAGTAATTGGGACAAGCGTCGCACATCTTCAGGAGCTAAATCAATTTTTTTAATCGTATGATACAGCGTTTCTAATTGTTTCACTGTCTCTGGATTAGGTACTCCGTCAAGTACTCGTACTTGAAAATCATCTAAAATATTTTCACCATTTTCAATATACGCATCTAAAAAAGAAGTATCCAATGACTGTTGCAATAACTGGATTGCTTGTTCCATTGGCTCGAAAGCCTCTTCAATTTTTTCTGGGAACAAATTAGCACCTCTATTCTATTCAAAATGTAACAACTTCCATACCTGTTTTATTTTAACGAAAAAAGAAAGAATAATCAATGCCTTTACTGTCTTTCTTCTAAAATCTAATAATTTGTAGAAAAACAACGCTATTCCAGCATTGTTTCCGCTTTTTTTTGATGAGAAACTCTCTCTTGATATTGGTATTTTCGACCAGATTTGTTTAATAAAACAGTTATTCTTAATTGTTCATTTTTGTATGTATAATCGAGGGTTACTTGCTCGTACATGAGCTTTTCTTCTGTTTTTAACTTTCGTCTATTTTGTTTAACATCTGCAAGAAATAAATGAAGGATACTTTTCCCTGCATAGTATTCCTGGGTAGCTTGCGTAAATTTTTGTGTTAACTGACGTTCTTCTAGTAACTGAAGGGCGAGAAAACTCATCAAATAAACAAATGCCACGGCCGTGAACAATAAGTTTCCTGAATATTTTTGCCTCATTAAAATTCTCCCTTTATTGGAAAAGAACTATCAAATGTTTTTCCAGAAGTAAAAGTAACTTCCAAAGTAAACGATTGTCCTTCATTTTTAAACTGTCCATTTTTGATACCAATTAACAGCGGTTGATAGCCTTTACCATTGACTCGCTTAATAATTTTATCTTCTTTGATTTGAATTGAAATAGTCTTGTTTGTTTCTGAGTCGAGGAAAGAAATCTCTTGAGCAGAGCCTGTTTGGAAAACGAGCTTTTGACATTCTTTTTCTAATTGAATTAAAAAAATATGCCAGGATTTCGAATCATTGTTTTTCAAATATTGATTTCCGATAAAACTTTGTTGAATCATCAACTGAAACAATTGACACATACAACTTAAAACGACTAGTGCCACTAAACACTCTAACATCGTAAAACCCGCATATTTTTTATTGACCAATCAAAATCGCTCCTCTTGAATCTGTGACTTTTAGTATCCATCTTCCCTTGTTCTCCATCAAAGAAAATCGGTAAGTTTCTCCTTGATATATCCGCTCTTTGAAACGTAAATCACCCGTCTGCTCTAAAAATAAAATTGCTTCGTATCCTAGACGAGTGCGCGTTAATTCTTGCTCACGTTGATAATTTTGCTGAATTAATTGTGTAATAGTCAGGGAGAATATCCCTGCTACCACACATACAATACTAAAACTAACGAGACTCTCTAATAAAATAAAACCGCTATAAATAGTTAATTTTCTTCGTATATTTGCCACTCCCCATTTGAAATTGTAAAATAAGTTGCTGTTTCTTTTCAGTCCAAGTAAAAATATATTTCACTAAACGGCCATTGTTCCCTGACGAATGAAGAAAACTGAGCTTGCTTGGACCACTCACTGTCATTTTTTCAGGTACAGCTAGCGAAGTCCTTCGAGCTGATTGGTTCAATTTATCAGGAAATGAAAAGCTTTGTTGTTCTTCAAAAAACCAAACTTCTTGTGTTTCCTCTAAAACAATTGCTTGCTGTTGTGCAAAACGAAGTTGTTTTTCTACCGTAGCAAGAAACTGTTCAATTTTTAACGTTTCTTGCCAGCGGTGAATAGCGAGTGTTGGGAGCATAGTCATAAAGCAAACAATCGTTAAACTAGCAAGTGTTTCCATTAATGTGAATCCTGCTGACTTGTTCATTGCTTTTCTGCTGTATATTTATCTAACTGCTCTTTAGTAATGTAGCCTTCGTTGACTAATTCATTTAAGGAAGGCGTCCTATTTTTTTCTAGTGTATAGAGCTCGATTTGTGATTCTACAATTTTTACGATTGCTTCATTGCCTTTTTTGTCAACTGTTTCTTTATGTTTCGCTAAGTTAGGGACAAAAAGTAAAATCAATACGGAAATAATCAATAAGACAATCAACATTTCTAATAATGTAAACCCCGCGTATTTTTGTTTCTTTTTCATTATAAAACTCCTTCCATATTGCCATAAATAGGCAGCAACATCGCCCCATAGACACCGATAATTAAACAAGCAATTATGATAAAAACAAATGGTTGAACAAGGGTAATGACTCGTTCAATTTTTTTGAAAAAACCTTGGAAACAGACATTACTATAAACCATCAACTCCTTGCCTAATTTTCCTTTTACTTCTCCTTGTTGAATCATTAAGCCCAATGCTTTTGTAAAAAAAGGATAAGCAGCTAATTGTCTATGTAAGGTTTCACCAACTAGCAGTCCTTCACTAATTGCTCCAGCTAATTCTTTCATTAAGGGGTAATTGGTTGTATGGCGCATCAAATCGATGACCTCTTTCATTTCTAATCCTTGTGCAAGCAACTTCCCCCATTCTAGTGCAAAAAAAGCACTGACGTATTCCCGATAAAGGCCACGAATAATTGGCAGTTTCAGATATACGAAGGCCCGCTGAATAGCAGACTGATGCTTCAAATAACGGTTTAAAATGAAGAAACTAAATGAGAGGACAAAAACTAAGGTAACCAGAATGTATGGACTGTAAACAATCAGAAGAATCCCAATATTTTTAGAATAACTATTGGCATCATTTTCCATTAATTGGGGCAATAAAAATTGCCGAATACCAACAATGACGAGAATCAAAAAAACAATCAGGAGCAGCGGATAACTAATTATTTTATAGAACTGTTGCCGATATTTTTCCGTTTGAAAAAAATGTTCGGAAATCGCTTGTAGTGTCCCTACCAAATCCCCGTGTGCAGTAGCAAACGACAATTGTGCCGAGACCATTGTTGAAAATCCTAATTCTTCAACTAAAGCTTGTAAGGCAATGCCTGAGGAAAAGCCTTCAACTAAAAAAGTTATACTGTGCTGAGGTAAGGCGTTTGATTTTTTCATGAAGGAAAAACTTTCTTGTATATTAAAACCATTTGCAAGTAAATCCGCTAATAGTTTCAGAAAAAGCTGCTGTTGTTTTTTCGTTAATTTATTCGATGGCTTGAAAATACGTTTTTTCTGTAATAAACCCATACGCCCACGCCTTTCTTAGATTCTTTTGCCAACTACTCTTTATAACGGCTTCCTTAAAGAAGAAATAATCATATAGAATTCCCGCTACTTGTTCCTTATTAATCGTGGTTGTCAAAATCTGTTGGTAAATGATACCTTGCAAGCATTCAGCCAATTCATGCTCTGGGCCACCTAATTCTATCAAACGCCGTTGCACCCCCAATAAGTTACGGGCGTGAATTGTCGCAAAGATAGTATGACCCGTTAAGGCTGCTCGAATAACTGCTTGAGCCGTCTCGCCATCACGAATTTCACCAATAATCAAAATATCAGGATGATGGCGCAAGCAAACTTTGATCAAGGCTTCGTACGTTAACTGAATTTTTTCATTTGTTTGCAACTGTAAAAACTGCTTTTCCTCAATTTCAACAGGATCCTCAATCGCTATCACTTGTTGTTCGCCACTTCTTTGTTTAGCCACACGATACATGGTTGTTGTTTTCCCAGAACCAACTGGCCCACTGAATAAATAAAGTCCTCGTTTCTGACAAGATGCTTCAATTTCATTCAGCTGGTGGGGAAAGAAAAAATGTTCAGCTTGTTCACCAAATCGGTGCAAAAAACGAATTACCAAGCTCTCTCGATTCTGAAAATCTCCCACAGATGATAAACGCAAGCGTTGCTTCGTCTCGCCAATTAGATAAGTTGTCGCGCCTAATTGTGCTTTTCGTCTTTCTCCGACATCCATGCCGCCTATAAATTTAAAGTGGAAAATTAACTTTTCGCCTATTTCTGCGGAAACTTGTGTGTAAGGTGTCCGTTGCATCCCTGTCCGAAAAGAGATAGCTATTTCGGTATCATTGGGTAAAAAATAAACGTCTTGCGCCCCATGAAGGACGCCCCATTCAATTAATTGATGAGCTAATTTTTTTACATTTTCAGTCATTCATTTCCTCCTCTCACTAATAAACTACGCATTTATTTTATGATTTCAGCAAAAAAAAGAACCTTCACCAGTAAGATGAAGGTTCTTTTTTTGAAGTTTGCGCTGTCCATCTATCTTCCCCAAAATAGTGGAACTCCTAGACACTTAGTATTATACTAAAAAAATCTTGCGTTTAGTTTTCAAAAATTTCTCTGAATCACAAAATTTTTGAGAAAAACTATGATAATCCGATTGGATCGTTTACGTTTTTGGCTTCGTTTTTTGTTTATTAACTAAATAAACTGGAATTCCTAGAAGCGTAATTCCTATACCAATCAATGCTAGAATAGGCTGTGTAATACTCGTTGTAACCAAGATGAAGATACCACCTAGACTTGCGATAATTGGAATAATTGGATAGCCAGGAACCTTATACGGTCGTTTTAATTCAGGTTCTCGTTTTCTTAAAATAAAAACGGCTAAGAAAATTAATAGATTAAACAGCCACATAACAAAAACTAACATATCCGTCAATAAATCGAAGGTCCCGAAAAACATCATGATAATGGCTACAGCTAACTGGAAAATTCCAGCAACGTAAGGAACAACAAAGCGTTTAGACAACTTTTGAAACTGACGGCTAAAAGGCATCAGATTATCTAAGGCTAAGGCATAAGGAATCCGAATCCCTGTCATTGTGTAGCCGTTTAACGCACCATATACAGAGATTAAAATCCCAATAGTTACGATTTTGCCGCCAATTGGTCCAAAAATAGCCACAGAAGCATCCGAAGCTGCATTCAAATTCCCAGCGATTTGCTCAATTGGTAATGTTTTTAGAAACACAAAATTAATTAAAGCATAAATTAAAGTAATCAATAACAAACCAAAAATAATGGCTTTAGGCAAGTCTCTTTCTGGTCGCTTCATTTCACCAGCCACGTTACCCACACCTAGCCAGCCATCATAAGCAAACATGGTGGCGACTAAGGCGCCACTAAAAGCAACTAAAAAGCCAGTATTCGCTGTTGTTTCAACAGGAAAAAGTGAAACAGCTACCTGTCCTGGAGTAAATAATCCTACTAAAGAAATCAAGGCAATTGGAATCAGTTTTACCACCAATGTTGTTGATTGGACCAAAGAAGCAATTTTTGTTCCTAATAAATTAATTATCGTGATACTGGTTCCCGCAAGAATGGCAATTGGAATCAATAAATTTGCCGATAGATGAAACAAATTGATTAGTTGTGTACTAAAAATAATGGATAACGCCGAAATGTTGGCAGGATAATAAATGATACTTTGTGCCCACCCTAAAAGAAAACCAGCTAATTTACCATATGTATATTCAATATACTTCACTGCGCCACCTGTTTCAGGGATTGCTGTAGCAAGTTCGGCGCTGGTTAATCCTGCACAAATGGTTAAGGCACCACCTAACACCCAAGCAAAGATAGCTAAACTAGCTGACTGTGCGTGTCCAACGACACTCGCAGCTTTAAAGAAAACACCAGCGCCAATCACCGTACCCATTACCGTGGATAACGCACCAAACGTTGTTATCTCTCTTTTTAATTGCTTTTTCTCCATAGACTCCCTCATTTCATTTAAACTAAACAAGCGTAACAAAATTTCACTTTCTTGAAAAGATAACGAAAATAATAGCTGTTTTCATGAAAAATTCTGTGACGATCTCTTTTCAGTATAGCTATTTCTTTTAGAATTTCAAGTTTGAAAACCACAAAAAGAAAATTTGTCATAAAAGTTTTAGAGCATTCATCTTTTGTTTATAAGCAAGAATGGAAAAACCGACGATTTTTTATTAAATAAACGAAAAATCGAATCAAAAAGAAACCTTTCTGATCCGATTTTAACTACGTTATTGGTTTTTGACTTTTTCTTTTTTCATTTGTTTGCTGCGTAATTGTCCGCAAGCCGCATCAATATCTGTTCCGTGTTCTTTACGAATAACACAATTGATGCCATTCTTTTTGAGTACATCATAAAATTTTAAAACCGCTTCTTTAGAGCTTCGGCTATATTGATCGTGTTCACTCACCGGGTTATACGGAATCAGATTAACATAAGAAAGTTTTTTCTTATTCCGTAGTAAATCTGCTAATTGTTGAGCATGTTCTGGTCGGTCGTTCACTTGACTCAACATAATATATTCAAATGTAACACGTCGGTTGGTTTTTTCAATGTATTCATCAATTGCTGCCATTAATTTTTCAATTGGAAAACTACGATTAATCCGCATAATTGATGTACGGACTTCGTTGTTAGGAGCATGTAATGAGATTGCTAAGTTTACTTGTAGTCCACTGTCTGCAAATTCACGAATTTTTGGCACTAAACCACTTGTTGAAACTGTAATATGGCGGGCACCAATGGCCAAACCTTTATCATCATTAATCGTTCGTAAAAAGTTCATGACATTTGCATAATTATCAAATGGTTCACCAATTCCCATCACAACGACATGGCTAACACGTTCATCCAACCCACGTTCATCGAAATAATGTTGCACCCACATAATTTGGGCAACAATCTCGCCAGCAGTTAAATCTCTTTGTTTTTTTAATAGCCCACTAGCACAAAATGTACACCCAATATTGCAGCCAACTTGAGTGGTCACACAAACAGATAATCCATATTCTTGACGCATCAAGACTGTTTCAATCATATTTTTATCTGGTAATTCAAATAAATATTTCACGGTACCATCTTGCGCTTCTTGCACAATGACTTGTTTTAATGGATTTAATGAAAAATTTTCTTCTAATAAAGTCATCAACGATTTAGAAATGTTCGACATTTCACTAAACGAAGCAACACGTTTTGTATACAACCATTCCCACACTTGTGTTGCGCGAAATTTCTTCTCGCCATGGGCTAAAAACCAGTCCACAAGCTGTTCTCTCGTCAGTCCATAAATGGATTCTTTCTGCATTTCTTTTCCTCATTTCTGCTATTACATTCGCTTCATAACTATAACGTATTCTCACTTTGAATGCAATATCACGAAGATCCTCATAAAAAATCGTTAAGCACGCATGCTTAACGATTTTTTATAATTAATCTTTCACTAAGTGATAAACTTTTTTGAAGTAGAACGTTCTGGCAATTAAATAGTAAACGACCTGAATCAATAAGAAAACACCTAAAACTTCCCAGCCAGCTAATTGCATTGGCTGATCTAAGACAGCATACATTGCTTTCAAAGCAACAGCTCCATGAATAAATGAAACAACAATTGGGGTAAAGAATAAAATACCTACTTGTTGGTAAATCATTTTCTTCAATTCTTTTTTCGTCAAGCCAAGTTTGTAAATCATCTTGAATTTTTCAACATCCGTATTCATATCACTGTATAAACGGAAGTATAAGAAACTACCCGCCGAAACAAAGAACACGATACCGATAAATAGTCCGACAAAAAGAACTGGCGTATAAAATTGCGTAATGGCTGCCGACATTGCAGCTGTTCCTAGTAACATTGGGTACTTGTCACCAATGATATTTTCTGCTTTTATCAATTCTTCACGATCAGTTCCTGCTTTGGGCTGCCAAATGGTATTTATTTCACTTTTAACTCCGTCTAACGGTGTTGTATCAGGAACAACTAAAATCCCTCCAGCTGTTGGCAAAACATTGGTTTTAGAGATTTTATCGACTTTTAAAGTTTGATTGTTAGCTAAACTAACTGTTTTTACGTCCACAAACATATCTGAAGGAACATTTTCTTGTTTTAAATTAACAACGCTATTCCCATCAATCGTTGGTTCGTCAATCATTTTTGCTAACTTATTATATTCTGATGCTTGAATTAAGCGGATACCTTCATTTGTTGTAAATTGTGGATACTCCACTTCATCAAACTGAATATTTTTTTCTTGGAATGTTTTTGTCGCAAATTGTTTCATTTCTTGATTTTCTGGGTTGGTCGAATCAGACAATGTCAGTTCGTACGGTACAGAACTTATTCCTTTAAAAATCATCTCGTTCACGCCGTATAACGTTCCAATGGCAGCAAAAGCGACCGTTGAAATCACCGAAACCAAGAAGAACGAACGTGCATTATCTTTCATGCGGAAAGCCAAATCTGATAAAACAACCATATTGGTTTTTTTCCAAAAGATTTTTGGTTTCCGTTTTAAACGTTCAATGACAGAAACACTCAATTGGTCAAATAAGAATTTTGTCCCTAAAATAACTAAGAAAATTACTGGGAACATCACCATTAAAACCAACTGTCCCTTAGCAACTAAAGCAATTCCGTAACCGACAACTAAAAGCAACACGGCTAAGAAAGATTTAACTTTAGAGCTTTTGATTTCACCTTTACCCATTTCTCCTGCTTTTAAGAGCTCTTGAAGTGTCGCTTTTGGCAAGCGGAATTGAATAAAGAAAGAAATTACTAAGAACAAGACCGCAAATGAAATGACAGTAATGATAAACGGCATCACTGGCAAATAAAAACCTAAACCTAGATGCATCAATAAATTGCTAATCCATAAAATAAACTGTGAAAATCCAACACCTAAAATGCTACCAAAAATTGTAGCAAAGAAACCAATCACTAAGTTTTCAATAAAAATCATTTTCTTTAACTGTTTTGGACTCATCCCTTGAATCATCAAGGTTCCAAACTCTTTTTTCCGAGATTGGATAAAGACATCCATCGAGTATAAAACGAATAAGAAAGAAAAACCATAGATTATAATTGCCGCAGCCGTCATTCCCATTTGTGCTTTAGGATTTAAACCATTAGCTAAGGCTGGGTGAAAGACAAAACCAGTGAACGTAAAAAAGATCATCACAGAAAACATTGTACTTAGGAAATAAGCCAAGTATAAATGCTTATTTCGAATCGTGTTTCTTATAACAAACTGATTAAAATTCATTATCGACACCTTCAATCTCAGCCAGTTTCATCATGATTAAATCGTAGAACTCTTTTTGGTTGCCGTTTTGGACAATTTCATCGATTAATTCACCATCTTTAATAAAGACGATGCGCTTGCAATAACTTGCGGCTAGCGGATCATGGGTTACCATTAAAATAGTCGCCGCTTCTTCTTCGTTTAATTGTTGTAACAAGCCCATCACATCCTTAGATGATTTCGTATCTAAGTTTCCTGTTGGTTCATCAGCCAATAATAATTGTGGATGATGAATCATTGCCCGAGCAACGGCGACACGCTGTGCTTGTCCACCAGAAATTTCTGCAATTCGTTTTTTCAACAGATGATTGATACCTAAACGCTCACTTAATTCTGCTAATTGTCGTTTCATTACAGAGACTTTTTCTCCATCAAGCGTCAATGGCAAAATAATATTTTCTTCAACAGTTAATGTTGGCATTAAATTAAAGCTTTGAAAAACAAATCCTAATTCTGTACGACGGAATTTAGCAATTTGTTCTTGATTCAAATTGTTTGGATTTTTTCCATTTAAAAGTATTTCACCGTCTGTTGGACTATCGATTGTTGCCAATAAATTTAAAAGTGTACTTTTCCCACTTCCAGAAGGTCCCATAATACCAATAAATTCACCATCTTGGACAGTTAAATTAATCCCTTTTAAAGCTTCATATTTAATTTCGTTTCCGTAAACTTTTTTCAAATTTTGTACTTCTAACATATTTTCCACTCCTATTCTTCTCACTCATTTAGTGTATCGAAAACGAAAAAAAACGACAATAGAAAAGAATAACAATGAACTTACATTACTGTAAGTGCACTGTTATTCTTTTAAAAGTTATGCTTCATATTCAATCACATAAGGATGAATCTTCGTATTATAAATAGCTTCTGAATATTCTACGCAACGACCTGTTGGGCTTAACGAACGCCGAATTCTTTTTAAGCCCGTTGTTTCAGTTGTTTGCAACATCTTTTGCTCTGCTTCTGTCAAAGTTGCAACTTCAAAACGGTCTTCAAATTTATAAATTTCAATGGCATGTCGATCCATCAAACGATACAAGGATTCTTCTTTGTATTCAGTCAATGATACGTCTTTCATGGCAGCTGGCAAATAGTAATTAAAATAAATATAGGGTTGTTCATCGATTAGATATAACCGTGAAAGGTGAACCACTTCTTCTCCTAAAAATTGATAAGCAGGCATCTCTTTTGACAACGTCAAGTTTTCAACTTGTAAAACCTTTTTAGTTACTTTCTGACCTGATTCATTCAAAAATTCAGTGAATGTCCCTGCTTTTGATAGTTTATTATAGGGACGATTGCTTAACACAGTTGTGCCTCGGCCACTTTTTTTCTCAACAAATTCTTCTGTTGCTAACATTTCGATTGCCCGCCGAATCGTAATTTTACTAACGTTAAACATCTCTTCCAATTCTGTTTCTGTTGGTAAAAACGTTCCTACTGGATACTTGCCACTCAAAATATCTTCTTTAATCTGATCTGCTACTTCTAAATAAAGCACGCTCTTTCTTCTCATGATACGCTCCCTCCCAACCGCACTATTCCTTTCTATTTTACCAGAAAATTATGATTATAACATGATGCTTTGCTGAAATTATAAAAAAAGAACAAAAATAGATAAATTTATCTATTTTTGTTCTTTTTGTTTATTGTTCTGGTGTTTCAGGTGCTGCCTCTTCTGATTCCGCTTGTAGAAAGACTTTTCTTGGTTTGCTACCTTCTGATGGTCCAATAACTCCGTGTGCTTCCAATTCATCTACTAAGCGAGCCGCACGATTATAGCCAATTCTAAAACGTCTTTGTAGCAATGAAATACTAGCTGTTTGCATTTCAACCACCAAGTTTTTCGCTTCTTCAAACAACTCATCTTGAGGAGCTTCGCCACCGCCTGAAGTGGTCGGTTCATCTGTTGGCATCATGCTTTCTTGATATTCAGCTTCTTGTTGGTCCGTTACAAACGCAACCACTCGTTCGACTTCTTGATCAGAGATAAAGGCCCCTTGGATACGAATTGGTTTATTTTCTCCCATTGGTAAGAAGAGCATATCGCCTCGACCTAATAGTTTCTCCGCCCCGTTGGTATCAATAATGGTACGCGAGTCTGTCCCACTTGAGACCGCAAAAGCCATTCGAGAAGGGACATTTGCTTTGATGATTCCTGTAATGACATCCACACTTGGCCGTTGTGTCGCTAAAATCATATGAATACCCGCTGCCCGTGCCATTTGGGCTAAGCGGATAATCGCATCTTCTACTTCATTACTTGCCACCATCATTAAATCAGCTAACTCATCCACAATGACAACAATAAATGGCAGAATCGGACGATTTTCGCCATCTTCCGCATTTTTCTGTTGAATTAGTTGATTGTAACCAGTAATATTTCGGACGCCTGTTGCTGCAAATTTTTCATAACGAAATTCCATTTCTTGAACTACTTTTTGTAGGGCTTGGGCCGCTTTTCTCGGATTAGTAACCACTGGCGTTAATAAATGAGGAATCCCGTTATACACATTCAATTCTACCATTTTCGGGTCAATCATCATTAATTTTACTTCATGGGGTTTCGCTTGCATCAAAATACCTGTGATGATGCCATTGATAGCAACCGATTTCCCACTCCCTGTCGATCCCGCAATTAATAAATGCGGCATTTTTGATAGATCCGCAGTTTGAACCATCCCTGAAATATCTCGACCTAAAGGTACTTCTAATAGTTTGTCTGGATGACTTGGTTGTGCCTCAACAATATCTCTAAAGGATACTGTACTAATTGCACTATTAGGAACTTCAATCCCGATTAGTGATTTCCCAGGAATTGGAGCCTCCATACGAACATCTTTGGCCGCAAGCGCTAAAGCAATGTCATCCGTCAAGTTAACAATTTTGCTAACTTTTACCCCAACAGCGGGTTGAACTTCAAATTTTGTGACAGATGGTCCTAAACTAGCTTTGACTACTTTAGCATCAACACCAAAACTCTTGAAGGTTTGTTCTAAGACGCCAATATTTTTTTCGATTTTTTCATATTCACCACTTTGATCCGTTGCTTGAATTGTATCTAACAAATCAGTTGGTGGTAGTTGATAATCACGATCTTCCGCTTCTTCAGAAATTTCAAATTCGAGAACACCAGCTTCATCTGACGCCTCTTCTTCCTGCTCTCGTTGCGGTTTTGTTGCTGCGATTGGTGGTACAGGCATCGCCTGATTTTGCTGTTGAAACGAATCAATTTGAACAGGCGTTGGTGCAGCCGGTTCTTCCACCATTGGTTGGTGGGTTTCAACTGGTGTTTTTGTTAAGCGCTCGGCTGCCGCTTGTTCCATGCGTTCCCGCTCTTGTAATTTTTGTTGGGCAGCGGCTTCAATTTTTGCTTGGCGTTCTGCAGCTTTGGCTTCTTTCTTCGCTGCTCGCTTCGCCTCTTTTTCTTCTTGTCGCGCCTGTGATTTTGCCGAAACATGACTTAGGCGATCTTGAATACTTTGGAAATGATCAACAATTTGCTGAAAATCCCACATACTCATCAAGAAAATACCCGCTAACAGTAGCAATGTGGCAATTAAATAGCTGCCAAATTGTGCCACCAAAAAGTACGTTCCTTGATAAAGCAGCGCGCCAATCATACCGCCCCCTACGTTTTGCGTCACTTGGTTGGCTTTTAAATCGCTTTGCAAAAATTCCCAAGTGTTACCTAAAATATCTGGTTGACTGCCACTAACATTTCGAAACATAAAGGCATGGAAAAATAACAAAACACTAATATAAATCAGAACAGCCCCAAAAATAGGGCGCCCTCTTTTTAACGGAAAATCTTTCCCATAAATCATGACTAATAAGCCATACAGGATTAGTAAAATCGCTGCAAATGGAAAGGTATTACCTACAACTAAGCGTAAACAATTCGCTAATAACGTGCCTAAAAACCCTAAGCGAAAGAGTCCAAAGACACCGAATAAAATAAAAATCAGGCCAAGAAACATATAATTTAAACGTTCTTGTTGTTGCTGTTGTTTTTTGGTCTTTTTCTTTGTCGTACTTTTTTTCTTATTTGTTGCTCTTTTTTGTGCCATTTAACTTCCCTCTTTCCATCACTTCTCATTATACATAAAAATGGAATCGAACAAAAGTGCCCACCTCATTTTACTTGAAAAATCATGGAAATTTTTTAAAAACTTTCATTTAAGAAAAATGAGCGTGGGACAAAAATCACTTTGGATTTTTGCTCTACGCTCAAAAACTGATAAACGGCGGGAACAGAACCAACTCCTTCGGAAATAAGCCGAAATTCTCCAAAAATTAAAGAGCAATTTTCGGAAATTTCTTCTTATTTCTCGGAGCTAAACGGTTCTGTCCCGACCTCATTATTTCTTATTTTGCTGATTCTTAATGGTATAAGTCGAAACGACCTTTAGCCATCATTTCTTTGGTACCACCTGTTTCAAAGAGCGCTTTGTTCATGATAATTTTTTTCATGAATGAAGCTGGGTATCCTTTAATGTCTGTTTTACCAACAATTCCTAAAGCACGTGTATTTCCGACAGAACAAACAGAACCTTGTGATTTAAAGCTGAAAGGTTTAGTTGCTTCCCCTTTCAATTGTGCTTGAATATTTTTAGCAGCATGAGCGCCCATCTTCAAGGCGATTTGTGCTGTTGTTGGGTAAGGTCGATTGGTTTCTGTATCCATAACTGCTGAGCAGTCACCAATAATATAGACGTTGCTATGGTTCGCATCTGTTAAATCTGGTTGAACCATGACACGACCACGACGAGCTTCAAATCCAGAATCGCCTACAACGTGGCTCCCACTAACACCCGTTGTCCAAATAATTGTTTTAGCAGAAAGTTCTGCCAAGTCGCCTGCTTCGTTATCTTGATAAACAACTGCGCCTGGTTTGATTTCTTTAATCGGTTTACCTAATAATAAATGAATAGCTGAATCTTTTAATAATTGCACACCATAGTTCGCAAGTTTTTCGTTAAACATCGGCAATAGGCGAGTAACTGCTTCGACACAATAAATTTGGATTTGATCTGCTGAGACACCTGCGATTTCAGCAAATTTTTGTTTGTTTTCAACAAGAGAACCTAATAATTCAATCCCTGTAAAGCCTGCTCCGCAGACAACAATTTTTAAGAATTCTTCGTTTTGAGTTGCTTTGTATTGACGCATTTGTTCTTGGATATGTTCATACACGTTTAAAGCCGTTTTCACATCTACCATTTGTAGAGCATGTTCTTGCACACCAGGGATACCAAATGATTCTGATTCAAACCCAAGAGAAACAACTAAGTAATCATAATTGATTGTTTGACCATCTTCTAAAGCAACTGTTTGTGTTGCAGCATCAATTGTTTTAACTGTTCCTTGGATAAAGGTTGTCATTTTTTCATCGACAACATCCATAATATTGTATGTGATTTTTTCAGCTGGTTGTGTTCCAGCAGCAACTTCATGCAAATCCGTTGCTTCGTAGTGATAGTTGTTACGATCCACTAAAGTAATTTCGACGTCTTTGGCGCCTTTTTGTAATTCGCGTAATGTTTTTAAGCCTGCGTAACCAGCACCTAAAATAACAACATGTTTCTTATTCATTTTGATTCCCTTCCACTCTATAAAAAATTTACAGCCACCACAAACCTATGGCAAAAAATAGCACTTGTGCAGTTGCTCCCACAGCTAAGATCTTCACAGCACAAACAAATGTTTTACTCTTCACTTGTTCCTTCAGTAAGGCTTGGGTTTGTTTCCGTACAAAAGGTAAAGTTAAAAGCATGAGTAACATTGTTGGCGGGGTTAATCCTAAACCGACAGCTAACAAAATGGCTAACATTGCTATTGTATTTAATCCGACGAATAATTTCAAAGAACTTGCTTTGCCAAGGTAATGAACTAATGTATATCTCTTGTTATTTTCATCTTCCTCTAAGTCACAGATATTATTTGCTAACATTAAGTTAGCAATGTAACAAGTGTTAGGTAAGGCGACTAAGAAAATCCCCCATAAATTAGCTGCTGACCAATTGAAAACTTCAAACGTATTAATGTAGACACAAATAAGGGTAATCATGAACCCCATTGTAAATCCTGAGAAAACTTCCCCTAATGGTAGACTGGATAAAGGTTTCGGTCCTGATGAATAAAAAATACCAATTAAGTAACAATAAAGACCCATAATTAATAACGGCCAGCCGACAATAAATGACAACCCAATCCCCATTAAAGCAGAAACGAGAATCATCCAAAAAATCATTTTGCGTATTAATGGCAAAGATAAATTTTCTCGACCGATAATGTTCGTTTTTTCCTTATAATCATGAACTTCTGTGGCATGATGGTAATCATTATAATTATCTAAAATATCGACCGCCATATTAAAAATAAACATCGCAATGAAAAAAATTAAAACATAACCAACATGGAGCCGCCCATATTGGTACCAACTAAAACAAATTCCTAACAAAAATGGCAAAACACTCGCTGTTTTTGCTTTTAATTCTACTAATTCAAAAAATATTTCTCGATTCAAACTATCCCTCCGCTACTTTTTTACAAACTTTGTTACTTTTAAAACTTAATTACTGTATTTCTGTCGCCAATTCGTATACAATCAAATAGTATTGAACCACTGAAAGGATCGTAGTATATTTATGAACACATTTTGGAAGTCGTTTCCTGACGTTGAACGTTCTTTAACGGAAACATGTGAATTAATTGAACAAACGTTGCATACACGCAACGAAGACATTGAAGAAGCCTTAGTAACTTTGGCTCGTTCTGGCGGCAAATTATTACGCCCCGCTTTTTTCTTTCTTTTTGCTCAACTGGGTGATGAAGAAAAACAAGAGAAACAACAACTATTAAAAATAGCTGCATCTTTGGAAATCCTACATATGGCTACGTTGATTCACGATGACATTATTGACGATTCTCCATTGCGCCGAGGCGCTGTGACTATTCAATCACAATATGGTAAAGACGTGGCTGTTTACACAGGTGATTTACTATTCACTGAATTCTTTACTTTGATTGCAGATGCCATGAATGGCTCTGAATTTATGAAAATCAATGCACAAGGAATGAAACGGTTATTACTTGGTGAACTCGATCAAATGAGTCATCGATTTGACCGCCGTATGTCGATTCCTGCTTATTTAAGAAGTGTCAACGGCAAAACAGCCGAACTTTTTTCACTAAGCTGTCTTGAAGGGGCCTATTTCGGTCATAGTTCAAAAGAAGTCCAACGTTTAGCTAAACGAATTGGCCGTCATATTGGCATTGCTTTTCAAGTCTATGACGATATTTTAGATTATACTGCCGACACGGAAACCTTGAAAAAGCCCGCTTTAGAAGACTTGTCACAAGGTGTTTATACGTTACCTCTTCTCTTCGCTTATCATGCAGCCCCTGACGTATTCAGCCCTTATTTGGATAAAGGACGCGCCATTACCTTAGAAGAGGCAGCTGAAGTTGCGGCGCTAGTCAATGACTATCATGGCGTTACAGAAGCACAAGCTTTTGCTAAAAAAGTAACCAACAAAGCAATCACTGATATTCAACAATTGCCTGATGGCACAGCAAAAGAAACCTTACTTTCCTTAACTGAGCTCTTATTACATCGTTCATTTTAAACGTTTTATAGAAGAATTGCCATTAATTGAAATAGAAAAACGACTGATTGTTTGCTTTAATCAACAACCAGTCGTTTTTTTATTCCTCGAAAGAACTAATGCCACGATCAATTCGGTAAAGTTTCTGATAATGCGCATTGGTTGCAAGTAATTCCTCTGGCGTACCACTCATCTCTAATTGGCCATCTTCAATAAAGATCACTTGATCCATCAAAGTTACGCCTTGCAAATGGTGGGTAATCCAGATGACGGTTTTATCTTTTAATGCCTCAAAAAAGGTTTCCAGCAATTGCTGTTCTGTAATTGGATCTAAACCAGTAGTTGGTTCGTCTAATAACACAATCGGTGTATCTTGCAAAAGAATCCGCGCTAGCGCCAAGCGATGTCGTTCACCACCAGAAAAACGCAAACCTGCTTCATCCACCATTGTTTGTAAACCTTCTGGTAATTGGGCAACCATTTCTTTTAAGCCGACTTTTTCTAAAACCGCCCAAACTTCTGCTTCGCTTGCTTCTTCTCTACCAATCCGAATATTATTTAAAATGGTTGTTCGAAATAGGTACGGTGCTTGATGCATAACCCCAATATATTCAGTCATCGTCTCACCAAATGCCTCAGTTGGGATATTTCCTAAAAGGATTTCTCCCGAAGTAGGCCGTAAATCACCACGAATGAGCGAAGCCAACGTACTCTTTCCGGAACCACTGCGCCCTAAAATCGCTAATTTTTGTTTTTCAGGAATTGTTAACGATAAGTCATTTAATACCTTTTTCTCTTGATTTTCATATGCAAAAGACAAATGTTCTATCGATAAACTGGTGCCATTTGGCTGAACAGGCGCTTCTGTTGAGTCATCTTCCCCTTCAGGAAGCTCATTAAAACGACGAATGGAATCCTTATAAATCGTTGTTTCCTGTGCTGCAGCAGGTAGCGGAGCAAAAGCATCAATTAACGGAAAAACGGTTAAAACAAAGGCACCAATCCAATTGGCTGCGCCCCCATGATTACCTGGAAACCGCACACTAGTCCAAGCTAAGACAGCAATCGCAATCACACCAAACAGAAGTTGTAAAACAAAGTCTCGGCCACGGTTAAATTGCTTCATTTTTTCATCTAATGCACGAACGTTTGCTTCATCTGTTTCATAACGAGCAACGAATTCAGAGCCTCGTTGACTAAATACCCAATCAGACACACCTAGAATATTGTCGGTTAGTGTTTGATATAACTCATTTTTGGCATATTTATGTTTTTCTTGACGCGCACCATTCACTAGAACTGAAACAAGTGGCAATAGAAAAACAACCACTCCTAACATCAGTAACATGCATAAAGCAAACCACCAAGAAAAGAAACCTAATGCAATCACTAAAAAGATATACAAAATCCAAGCAATAACGGTTGGGAAAATCGTTCGTAAATACAAGTTTTGGATATGATTAATATCCTCCGAAAGCAAACCTAAGATATCCCCAGTGCGATATTTTGTCTTAAAGAAAATTGCATCTTTTTCTAGCACATTATAAAGTTTCAAGCGCAAATCAGAGGTCATTTTTAACACCCAGTTATGACTCGTTAGACGCTCCACATAACGAAAAACAGGACGGCCAATCCCAAATGCTCTTGTTAAAACAATGGGAATATAAATTAATAAAATATTCTCTGGTAAGGAAGCCGCACGACTGATTAAGTAACCAGACGTAAACATTAATGCCCCTGCGCTAAAGAACGTCAAGAAGCCTAAAAGTAAGGCAAAATACAAGGTTTTTTTATAGCGTTTTAAGAAAGGACGAACCCATTGATCGTTTTTCCAAACGTCTTTCGTTGTCGGCTGTTTTTCCATCATTGGCGTCCTCCTCTCATTTGCTTCATTAATTGAACATAGTAGCCATCTTTTTCAATCAACTCTGCTAGCGTTCCTTGTTCCACTAATTGACCTTTTTCCATCACTAAAATGTAATCCATTTCTTCCATCCAATGCAGACGATGTGTCGCAAAGAAGACAAGATGATTGTTCATTAATGGCAACATGCGCTCTTTCATTTCAACTTCTGTTTCAATATCCAAATGCGCTGTCGGCTCATCAAACAGCAAGACGTGGCGTTTTTGATCGACAAAGGCGCGGGCCAACGCTACTCGTTGCGCTTGTCCCCCACTTAACATTCGACCACTTTCCCCAATCAAGGTATGAATTCCTTCGGGAAGATCTTTAACCAGCTCGTCTAAGCCAACTAACTGAATCGCTTGCTGAATCGCCTCATCTGTTGCTTCAGGTGTATAAAAGCGAATATTGTTTGCCAAAGTATCTTGAAAAATATATGGTGCTTGCGGAATATAAAGGATTTGTTTTTGCCAGTCTTTTTGTAAAAAATGTGGAATCGTTTGGCCATTTATCGCCAATTGACTCGTTTCTTCTGTTGGCAATAAAAAGCCACTTAATAAATTAATTAACGTTGACTTACCAGAACCACTCGCCCCGATAATTCCAATCTTTTTGCGACCATCAACAGAGAATTGCAACGATTGAATCGCTTCTTGCGTTGCATCTTCATAGGAAAAATTTAACGCTGTGACTGACAACTGACTTTCTTGATGCCAATCATCTAACGTGAGCACATCGGTCTGTTCTGCTTCTGGCAATGATAATACCGCTTGGATCGCTTGAAAAGAGTTTTTTCCATCTAAGGTTGCATGATAATCACTTGAAAAATCACGAATCGGTAAAAAGAACTCAGGTGCTAAAATTAAAGTAACCAAGGCAGGAAATAATAAAATCGTGCCGTTTAATAAACTTAATCCAAGGAAAACTGCCACAACAGCTACCGATAATGTCGTAAAAAAGTCTAACGCAAAGGTTGATAAAATAGCAATTTTCAATGTACTCATGGTCGCTTTTCTGAATCGTTCACTTGTATGGTAAATACTTCCAGCATATTTTTTACTCAACCCAAACAGTTTCAGCGTGTCAATTCCTCGCAAGGAATCAATAAAATGATTGGAAAGCATTTGAAACGCCGCATATTGCTTGTCCGCTTTACTTTGTGCTGCATAACCTAACACAATCATAAAAATAATAATAATCGGAAAAACAATCAGCAATGTTACGCCTGAACGAATATCTTGTGTAAAAACAAAGGCCAAAATAATCCAAGGAATAATCATCATATTCATCATTTTTGTCAAAATCAATTGTAAATAATTTTCGGTTTGACTGATGCCTTCTAAAGCCATGGTAACCATATTTCCAGTTCCATTTTTTTGAACAACATTTGGCCCCAAACGGAAAATTTTGGTTAATAATTGTTCGCGTAATTCTTTCGAGCGTTCATAACTAAATGTATCGAGCATTCTCTCACGAAAATACGTAATAACATGTCGACCAAGATAAAAAATAAAAAAGAGTAAAATACTCTGTAGTTGTTGGTTAAGATGCCCGCCACTCCAAAGGCCGACAATGGCTTTTGAAAGAAAAAAAGCTTGCCCAATTATAAAGACTGCTTGCAGGAAAGAAAAACCTGCAAGCAAGACAAGAATTTTTTTGATTTTAGGCATCTGTAAGATGTCTTTATCAATCATAGATTTAATACCCCTCTGGTACGGCTGTCTGTGAAATACGTTTTCTGAAAATATAATAGGACCAAGCAGTATAAGCTAACACGAATGGTAAAATGCTTAAAGAAATCCACGTCATAATTTTTAGTGTATATGGTGTGCTTGTTGCATCTTTAATCAACAAATCAAAACCTTCACTACCAATCATAACACGTGGGAACAAGCCACTGAACAAGAGAGCAACTAGTACAACTAATGTTAAACCACTCGCTAGAAAAGCTAACATCTCTTTGCGTTTAAACACCCCAACATTAGCAATGACCGTTAAGACCACAATTGCTAACGTTAAAATTAAAGTGACCGCAAAGTTCTTTTCATAAAAGTCCGTTTTGAAGTACATCAACACTGCAAAAACAACTAAACCGACATATAAAACGCCGTATAAGATTTCTGCATAATTTCGAGCACGTTCACGAATTGGGCCTTCTGTTTTTAAAGCAATATAGTTCATGCCGTGTAAGTAGCAAAGTAATGTTAAGGCTACTCCACCAACAATTGAAAACAGATTAAAATAATCCGTAAATTGCGCATGCATATTGCCGTTTGCATCTAAAGGCATCCCTTGGACTAAGCTGATAAACAAAATACCAAAGAAGAACGGTACAAGGAAACTACCAATTGATAGCGTCCAGTTCCACATCCGACGACGTTTACCTTCCGGCATGTTGTGGCGGAATTCAAAGGAAACTCCGCGAATAATTAAGCCAAATAAAATCGTAAATAGAATTAAATAGTAGCCACTAAATAATGAAGCATACCAATATGGGAAAGAGGCAAACATTGCGCCGCCCGCTGTTAATAGCCAAACTTCGTTTCCGTCCCAAACAGGTCCAATTGTTGCAACGACTTGATCTTTTTCGTCGTCATTGTGTGCCAACGTTTGAACGGCCATTCCAACACCAAAGTCAAATCCTTCTAAGAAGAAGAAACCTGAGAACAAGACGCCGATAAGGACAAACCATAATAATTGTAGTGTACTCATTCGCCAAATACCCCCTTATCAAATGGATCCAACGCTGGTTCATTTTCTTTCGCTAATTTTTTCGCTTCATAGTCTGGTCCTTTACGTAATTCTAAAATGACCAAGTAAACCATGACACTACCTAAACCAGCAAATAATAAGAAATAAATGACATTTGACGTAATTAATGAAGCAACCGATACATTTGGTGAAACACTTTGTTCAATCGTAAATAATCCATAGACAGTCCACGGATAACGACCTAATTCAGTGACTAACCAACCTGTTGTATTGGCAAGGAATGGTGCGAACGTACATAAAGCAACAATCCACAGCATCCATTTCTTCTCGTACAGCGATGGTTTTTTCTTCCTTGTAAAGAATAGTCCTAAGGCAGCAACCAATAACATTAAGGCACCAAAACCAGCCATGATACGGAAGCTCCAGAATAAAGTGTTAACTGGTGGATAATAATTTTTATCATCCCCATATTTTTCTACCAAACGCTTGTTGACTGTATCCATTCCATCAACCGAACCTGATAATTTGTTATACGATAAAATACTTAGCATATATGGAATATCGATACCAAAAACTTGTTTATGTTCTCGTTCATCTGCCCAAGCAATCAATGTCCAAGCAGCAGGATCATCAGAGTCTTCATAGGCCCCCTCCATCGCCGCAAATTTCATTGGTTGTCCTTCAATTAGAGCTTTCATTTGCAAGTCGCCAGCTAATAAAACGCCGATTGAACCGAACAAAGTAACCCATAAGCCAATGCGCATAGATGCTTTGTGGAATGAAATATCCCGTTTTTTCAACAATTGGAAAGCAGCCATACCAGCTACTGCCATGCCGCCCAATGTAAAGGCGCCCATGATAACGTGTGAAAATTCATACCAAACTTTTGGATTGCTGATGACAGCTACAAAGTCCACCATTTCAGCACGGCCATTATTGATGACATAACCTACTGGATGTTGCATAAAACTATTGGCAACTAAAATCCAGAAAGCAGACATCATTGAACCGAATACGACTAACCAGATAAACGTTACGTGAACTTTTGGATTCATTTTATCCCAAGTAAAGATCCACAAACCTAAGAATGTTGACTCTAAGAAGAAAGCTAAGAGCGCTTCTACCGCCAACGGTGCCCCAAAAATATCTCCGACGAATCGAGAATAATCAGACCAGTTCATCCCAAACTGAAATTCTTGAATAATCCCGGTTACAACCCCAACAGCGAAGCTTAATAGGAATATATTTCCCCAAAACTTGGCCATTTTACGATAACGTTCCTCTTTTTTCACAACGTACATTGTTTCCATAATTGCTACAACAAGTGCTAATCCTATTGAAAACGGTACGAAGAAAAAGTGGAAAACTGTTGTCATCGCAAATTGGATTCTCGCCAATGTTACAATATCAAACATATTATTTCCTCCCTGATTTGCCTCCACACAAAGAAACAAGCTTACCTGAATTGTTCATTTCCATTAGCGATGACTCCTTTTATCTACGAAACTAAAAGAAAATTCAAGTGAACTTTTCCAAAAAGTGTGAAAATGCATGTAATATAGAATAATTCCAATCTAAGTATACAACTTTCTGAGGCAGAAACCAAACAATACAGAAGCATTTCTCACAATTTTTTTAGGTGCTAACAAGATTTCTTCCCTTTCTTCTATCAATAAAAAAAGCCCTTCCTAAAAAAAGGAAGAACTAATCTCAATCTATCAACATTTTGACTTATCACTTGATTAGTTTTCGAAAATTGAAGCAGCTCATCTTTGATGATAAAAATTCTAATCTTGTGATGAAAATTACGGATTGCTTGAGGTGATAGTTTGTTTTTTAACAACATGGCTCTAAAACAGGCAGCTCATCCGCTCTGAAATCTGGCAGGTTTTGGTACCATTCTAAACAACATGACTCTAAAACTCCGACACGCTCACACAAGCGACTCACATCGTTTTGGTACCATTCTAAACAACATGACTCTAAAACATCCACCGGTTCCCGCAGTCCCCACTTTATGTTTTGGTACCATTCCAAACAACATGACTCTAAAACCTCACTCGAAAGCTGAATTTTTAACGAAGCGTTTTGGTACCATTCCAAACAACATGACTCTAAAACCGATAACAATCTTGTTATAGAATGGGCTCAGTTTTGGTACCATTCCAAACAACATGACTCTAAAACTTGGTTACGGCGTTCTTGTTATTTGGCTTTGTTTTGGTACCATTCCAAACAACATGACTCTAAAACAATCGTCATTACCCTTTCATGGCAGATTTAGTTTTGGTACCATTCCAAACAACATGACTCTAAAACAATGTTTTGGGCGATGTAATCATTGGCGGAGTTTTGGTACCATTCCAAACAACATGACTCTAAAACCTCGGAGAATTATTTTTTTCTCCATGATTCCGTAGTCGCATCACTTATCCATAGCTAGATTTCAGTTTAGAAGGTCTGATTTTTTTCTTCACGTTTATTATACCAAACTTTCTCCTTCTTGGCGGAAAAACCCACCATTTTTCAATGGTGGGTTTTCTTTATTTAGTAGCTGTAACAGCGAGCCAGATTTCACTATACTTAGCTTCTGCTGGTCCTTGATATTGCGTAAACGAAATTTCTGGTGCTGCAACGACTTGGTAACCAGATGAAGGCAACCATTCAGAGAATATCCTTGCCCAGGTTTCTTGTAAAATTTGTGGGAAAGGACCTTCATTTGGAAAAACCGCCCATGTATGAGCAGGTACGCTTAGTTGCTCCAAATCTTCATAGATATTTTCTTGCAAAGTGGCAAAGCCAATCATGTGTGTCATTTCTCCACCCTCTGTTGTTCGTCCCTCTTGAAAGTCAAAAGAAGCATTTACTACTTGATGAGGATATACATCATCAAATGTATGCATTTCCGCTCGTTGTTGTGGTGTAATGCGCTGTGCTAATTCCATGATTGCTTGATTTTCCCCTTGATACTGCAAGGAAACCTTCTGACTAACTCCGACTATTTGAAACGCTGGTTTTTCAATCAATTTAACATCCATTGATTGTCCTCCTTTAATATCAATATAGAAAGAGAATTTAGGGAACGTTTTTTGGATTTGTGTTTTCATTACTTCAGAAGGGGCTTGTCCTGACCAATCGCGAAAGGCTCTTGAGAATCCTTCAATACTTTGATAACCATATTTAAAAGCTACATCTGTCACTTTTTCACCAGCAAGTAATGCTAAATTTGCTTCCGCCAAACGTCTCTTTTTAATATACTCAGCCAGACTCATCCCCGCAATAAACGAAAAAGTTCGTTTAAAATGGTAAACAGAAATCCCTGTCTTTTTCGCCAATTCATCGAAGGATACTTCTTCCGTTAAATGTTCTTCAATATAATCCATTGCTTGATTCAAATTTACGAGCATCCGTGTCCCTCTCTTTCTATTTGAAAGTTTACTAAAGACCAACAAGGATGACTTGATTATTTAGAGCCAACATTCGTCAAATCGCTACTCTTGGTTCATAGCGGCTTTTAAAGCCTGTGCTAAAGCACTTTCTTCTGGTTCGTCTGGTTGTGAATATTTTTTCATCAAACGACGTTCTTCATGTTTAGTCATTTTTTGTTTTCGTTCTTTTTTATCGGGAATTTTTTCAGTAATCGAACAGAATTTACATTTGAAAGAACGACCATTTTTTCCTTCTATGATGACCATTTTTTTATGGCATTGTGGGCAACGGTGATTGGATACTTTAGGATCTTTTCGCCGACGATAAGAACATTCTTGGTTTGTACAAACGTAAATCTTCCCATCTTTCGTATTTTTTTCCCGTAAGTTTGAGCCACAATCTGGACATTTTTTGTGCGTAATGGAAAAATCTTGATATTTTTTCTCGCTTTGTTTAATTTCACGGACTAATTTTTTCGTATCCTCTTCAATATCCTTTAAGAAAAGTTGACTCTTTTGTTGACCCGAAGCGATTGCTTCGAGCGATTTTTCCCATTTTTCCGTTAGTTCAGGTGTCACAAGTGATGGATTCACCAAGTCTAATAGTTGCTTTCCTTTGGCAGAGACACTTAAACCGCTATTGGTTCGTTCCATCAATTCTGATTTAATCAGTTTTTCAATAATTTCAGCTCGCGTTGCCGGTGTGCCTAAACTGTGTTTCTCCATTTTTCCTAACAACGTTCCTTCGGTTAATGGTTTTGGCGGCGACGTTAATTCTTTGTTAATGGTAAAGTTTGGCGCAACGGTCATGCCTTTTTGCCATTGGACAGTGGATAGTGGCTGTTCGGCTGTTGTTTTCCAGCCAGCAACAACTACTTTATTTTGATGAAAGACAAATGTTTCTTTTCCAAAAGCGACTGTAACTTTTGTTTGTTTTGTTTGGTTTGGCTCAGCAAACAAACCTAAGAATCGTTGAACAATCATTTGATAGATTTTTTGTTCATCATTACTTAGTTTTTCATAACGAGGACGTTGTTCAGTTGGAATCAACCCATGGTGATCCGTGACTTTTGCATTTTGGAAAACTTTTTGTTGTTTAACAACGGCCCCATTTTTAAGGTAGCCTTTCACTTCTGGTGAAAAATCAGCAATGGCTTGAAGTCGTTCTTTCATCGTTCCTTTCATATCCGTTGTTAGATATTTGCTGTCAGTTCGAGGATAGGAAACAATTTTATGGGTTTCGTATAAACTTTGTACAAGAGACAACGTTTTCTTTGCAGAAAATTGGAATCGCTGATTGGCTTCACGCTGGATTTCGGTTAAATCATATGGTAACGGCGCATTTTCTGTTTTAACTTTTTCTTGGATATCGGTAACTAAGCCCTTTTGTTTTGAGAGTTCTTTGACTAATTGTTCTGCTTCCTGCCGTTCTTTCAAAGCGTATGGATTTTTTTGGGTCATCTTTGCTTTTTCTGATTCAACAGTTAACGAGATAGTAAAATAAGTTTGAGGCTTAAATTGTTCAATCGTTTTTTCTTGTTGGCGTACCATTGCTAAAGTTGGTGTTTGAACACGACCTGCGGATAAGTTATCTTGATATTTCACTGTCAAGGCCCGTGTGACGTTTAGCCCCACCAACCAGTCAGCTTTTGCGCGTGCCAAGGCAGAGTAATACAAATTATCGTAGTCTTTCGCTGGGCGAATTTTCTTAAACCCGTCTTTAATGGCTTTGTCTGTTTGAGATGAAATCCATAAGCGTTTGACTGGTTTGTTAAAACGGACATATTCTAAAATCCAGCGGGCCACTAATTCACCTTCACGACCAGCATCGGTGGCAATCACGGCTTCAGAAACATCTTTACGATTAGCTAATTGTTTAATCGCTTTTAATTGATGTCCCGTTTTCGGTAACGGTTTAATCCCTAAATTCTTAGGAATCATCGGTAAAGTTTCCATTTGCCACGTTTGCCATTCTTTGTTTAAATCTTCTGGCATTTTTAGTCCTAAGAGATGGCCTAAAGCCCAGGTGACAATCACGTTGGGTCCTTCATAATAATTCTTATTTTTTTGATTTGCTCCTAAAACGCGGCTTAAATCTTTTGCTACGCTAGGTTTTTCAGCAATAATTAATTGTTTTGCAACCACTAGTTTCGCTCCTTTTTGAGTGCTATCTTTTCGTATTATACCAAATATTAGCTCAATTTTCTCTAAATTCCGAGAATAGAAAAAGAGTTTAAAGAAAATTCCCTGAGGTTTTTCTTTAAACTCATGCGTTTCAAATAACTTTCCGTTTGCAGAATTTTGTTTTGCCAAAATGATTGGATATTGTGGTAAACTCAGCTTTATTTTCAAAAGTAACCGCATGATGATTTTCTAGTAATGCTAAACCGAAGTATTGTTGTAAATCTTCATCGCATTCTTCACACCAGCGTTCTTCCCCATCATTCCAGAAAGCCGTTAAATAATTAGGCTTTGTGTTGACGTATGTATAATTCTGAGAAAGTTTTTGCCAAACTTCCACATAGTATGTCTCTGCATCGGTCAAGTTATCGAAGGTTTTTTCTTGAACAATATCCTCTTGCCAATCATCAAAAAACCACCAAGGTTCATTGTCGCCATACATTGTAATTACTTGATACATTGAACCGCTCCTTTTTTTGCTACTGTAGGTATCATAGTCACTTTCTGAAAAAGTTGCAAGGATTTGGTTTCGGACTGAGAAATTTTTGAAATTTATTTTATCCTGCCACTTCTAAAGAAGCAATAAAATCTTCAATCATGCGACGATAACTTTCTTCCGGCGTGGCTTCTTCGCGTTGAAAATAACCTAAAAAACGTAAGGTAATATAACCATGGATTAAGCTACGTAATTCTCGACTTTTATGCAGTCGTTCTTCATTATTAAATGGATAAAAAGCTAAAAGTTGTAAGATAATTTGATTGGTTTCATGGATGCCTTCAATTAATTGTTGGTTTTGCGTTTTCGGCACACTGATAAGTAATTCATAGACTGCAGAATTTTCAAAAGCAAATTGTTGGTACGTTTCAGCATATATCCGAATTGCTTCTGCGCCACTCTTACCCACTAAGGCTCTTCGCAATGCATCATTTAATTCTTGAATTAACAAGTCCACTAGAGCATTTTTTACTTCAGCAATATTTTTAAAGTGATTATAGAGTGAAGGATACTTGATGCCTAAATCAACGGCTAAATTTTGAAAGGTTAATTGTTGAACGCCCAATTCTTCCGCTAGGTTGCGGGCACTTTCAAGGATTTTGGCTTTCGTTAAATTCCGTTTTTTTGCCATCTTTCTGACGCCTCCAATTCTTAAATTTTGGACAAGTATTAGTTTATCATATCTATTGACTCTTTTTAAACTATAAATTATAGTTTATAATAACAATTTGTAAACATCATTTTTGAAAGAAGGCTGTTTGGCATGCATATTACCAACCGTTCTCATTTGGCCGATCGTTATGGCAAACGAACCAGTGCAGAATTTTTATTACACGAACGTCCTATTTTATCTTTTCCTATTTCTTTAGCGGCCATTCCTAAAGAAGCCCGCTATTTATCCTGGGAATTAATTGATTATGACACGATTCCTCTAATTGGTTTCCCTTTTATTCATTGGTTAGCTGCCAATGTTCCTGTAACCAATGAGATTCCTGAAGACTTTAGTCGAACAGCACTCAAGCCTACCATTCAAGGAAAAAATAGTCTTGCTTCTCCTTTGGGGAAACAGATGATTCCTGCGCTTGCCACTGAAACGTTACCTGAGTTAACCGAACGTTATCTGGGGTTAAGTCCTCGCTCTGGTGTGCACACCTATACGTTATATGTATACGCTACAAAAAATCCACTAAATTTAAAAGAAGGCTTTTTTGCGAATGAATTGCATCAAGCATTGAATGATCAACGACTCGCCAAAGCCAAATTTGAATTTCTTTACTAGAAAGTGAGGAAATAGAATGTATGAATTAATTAAAAGTAAAATTTTCCGTCCAAGACAACCTTGGGAAAAAAATCTGCTTGTTTTATGGTTTGGCACATTTATGGCTGGTATTGGCTTTAGCTTAGTGATGCCATTCATGCCTCTTTATATCAACACATTAGGTACTTTTACCCACCAACAATTGAATTTTTGGAGCGGAATCACGTTCTCCTCCACTTTTTTAGTCACAACCATTGTTTCACCTTGGTGGGGCCGTTTAGCCGACCGAAAAGGACGCAAGTTAATGTTATTACGCGCTTCATTAGGGATGGCTATCGTCATTAGTTTAATGGGCGCAGTCACAAGTGTTTATCAATTGATTGGCTTGCGCTTATTACAAGGTGTTTTTTCTGGTTATATCAGTAATGCGACTGCGTTAGTTGCTACAGGCACACCTAAGGAAAAAAGCGGTCAAGTGCTTGGTACTTTAGCAACTGGTTCTGTTACCGGCACGTTGCTTGGTCCTCTTTTGGGCGGTGTCACTGCGTCTATTTTCGGTTATCGGCCAACCTTTTTCATTACTGGTACGATTTTATTACTCGTTTTTGTTTTGAGTCTTGTCTTTGTCCATGAAGAGTTTGTGCCAATTGAAAAAAATCAAGCCGCATCTGGGAAACAAATTTTAAAAAAACTAGAACATCCCCACGTGATTCTTGGAATGTTTATTACGACATTAATCATTCAAGCTTCCAATAATTCAATTAGTCCCATCATCAGTTTATATATTCAACAATTGTTGGGTGGTCACGGAAATGTCACCTTAATCAGCGGAGTCATTGCTTCTATTCCAGGGATTGCAACGTTAATAGCCGCCCCTCGTTTCGGCCGGTTAGGCGATCGTATTGGCAGTGAACGCATCTTGACAATTGGCTTAATTTTAGCCATTTTCGTTTACCTACCAATGGCCTTTGTTCAAAATGTCTGGCAGCTTGCCATGCTTCGTTTCTTAGTTGGGATTTCCGATGCCTGTTTACTACCAGCTGTTCAAACGTTGATCACTCGTTATTCCCCAAGTGACGCTGCAGGTCGTATTTTCAGTTACAATCAATCTTTCCAAGCGACAGGAAATGTGATTGGTCCTATGATTGGTTCAAGCGTATCTGCCGCTTTCGGTTATCGTGGGGTCTTTATTTCCACTTCTTGTCTGGTTCTCCTTAACCTTCTATGGGTTCGTCGAAGCACCGCCGAATTAAAAAAAGAGAAAAATGATGACTAAGTTATACACAGAAAAGTTATCCACAATTTGAATTTTTAATTTTTCTCTTTTTCTTATTTTAAAAAAAATAGGCATATAAAACAAAAAAGAAAAGCTGATATTTACTGGTTTTATGACCAGCATATCCGCTTTTCTTTTGGTTAACTATACGCTTTTTGTTTCACAACTCGTGAAACTTTTTAGACGTATTGTAGTTCTTTTTCATCTTGGTAGGCGCGATCAATTAAGCCGCCCCCTAAGCATTCCATTCCATCATAAAAAACAACAGCTTGACCTGGAGTGACTGCGCGGGCTGGTTCCTTAAACGTAACGGTTGCTTTTGTGCCATCTTCAGATAAGGAAACATGCACTGGGATATCTGCTTGACGATAACGGAATTTAGCCGTACAGTCAAACTCTTTTGGCATTGGTGTATCAACAGTAAAATGAACCTCACTAGCTTCTAAATGTGTTGCATATAGTTTTTCATGGTGAAATCCTTGTCCTACATATAATGTATTGGTAGTTAAATCTTTCCCAATCACAAACCATGGTTCTTGTGTTTTACCGCCGCCACCAATTCCTAAGCCTTGGCGTTGACCGATAGTATAATACATAAGACCATCATGTTGTCCTTTGATTTCGCCATCTTCTGTCACCATGTTGCCTTTTTTAGCTGGTAAATAATTACTCAAAAATTCTTTGAAATTCTTTTCACCAATAAAACAAACGCCCGTTGAGTCTTTTTTCTTGGCTGTGGCTAATCCAGCACGTTCAGCAATTGCACGAACTTCTGACTTTCCCATGCCACCCAACGGAAACATTGTTTTTGCCAATTGGGCTTGTGATAATTGGCTTAAAAAATAGGTTTGGTCTTTATTATTGTCAATTCCACGTAACATATGCACTACGCCATTTTCATCCGTTTCTACTTGTGCATAATGGCCAGTTGCAACATAGTCAGCGCCTAGTTGCATAGCATAATCTAGGAATGCTTTAAATTTAATTTCTTTATTACACATGACATCTGGATTTGGTGTCCGTCCTAACCGATATTCTGCTAAAAAATATTCAAACACACGGTCCCAATATTCTTTTTCAAAATTGACCGAATAATACGGAATCCCAATTTGATCCGCTACTTTTGCGACATCTTTATAGTCCTCAGTTGCGGTACAGACACCATTTTCGTCTGTATCGTCCCAATTTTTCATAAAGATCCCAATTACATCATAGCCTTGCTCTTTTAAAAGCAACGCTGTGACAGATGAATCGACACCGCCACTCATGCCTACCACGACACGCGTTTTGCTGTTATCTGCCATTTTATCACCATCATTTCAATTAGATTCTGAAATCATCCACGATTTGAAGGTCGTAACTTTTCAGTGCTTTTCATTATACTATTTTTTTGAAATAAGTAAAGCAAGCCGGGCGTATAATGAGAAAATACTTGGAACAAAGACACAGCCAACAAGCTGTTGCTTTCAAATAAACAGAAAACCTGAAGGAACAAGCTACTTTCACTTGTTTCTTCAGGTTTCTCTAAATTATTCTACTTTCTCTAATACACCACGGCTAATTAAGCCATCCATTAAGAAAAAGTATTTTTCTTTACTCATTTCATGTTGTTCATTCTTGAAAATATTCATTGGTTTTAAACCATTTGCCGTTGTAATGGACATTTTCAACTCTTTTAGATCAGCAGTGATCGTAATTTTCAATTTGAAGCCTTCATTTCTCTGAGGCGTTGGATCTAAGGAACGAATCAATTGAAAGTTCCCTGATTTTGTTTCAGTAAAGCCGTTATCTTTTAATGTATAGCGTTTTGCACTAGGATGTACTTTGTAAAAAACTGTTGAGCCTTCAACAGCAGCCGTTGTTGTAAATGCCATGGGTTCCACCTCATTATTTTCATTGTTATCTTCATTATAGCGAAAACCTGTAGCTGCCGCAATCAGATTATTTTTTCAATTGTTGAATCACTGCAACTAGTACTTCAGAAAAAGTCGCAATTTCTTCTGGTGTGTTCCCGTAGCCAAAACTAATCCGGATTGATTCTTTAATAGCTGAGGAATTTTCTCCATACATCGCTGTCAACACGTGCGAAGGATCCACAGTTCCCGCTGTACAAGCCGAGCCTGTTGAAATCGCAATACCTCTTAAGTCCAAATGCATTAAGAGCAAATCACTGGGAATTCCTTTTAAATGAAGATTTAAGACATGCGCTAAACGATTGGTTGGTTCACCATTAATTGAAAAATCAATATTGGCTTCTTCTAACGCTTTTAAAATAATCGTTTGAAAACTTTGATAAGCTGTTTTTCTTGCTTGCTTTTCTGTAGAAGTTAGTAATGAAACGGCAGTACCCATGCCAATAATTCCAGCTAAGTTTTCCGTGCCCGCACGTCG
The DNA here is from genome assembly GCF_051714505.1 of Enterococcus sp. AZ129. NCBI lineage: Bacteria > Bacillati > Bacillota > Bacilli > Lactobacillales > Enterococcaceae > Enterococcus > Enterococcus sp. AZ129. Next base: position 1,818,635 of record NZ_JBIORY010000001.1, read on the forward strand.
TTTTTCTTCTTGTTCCCCACCATGTAAAAGAGGTGGTAATTGGATTGCATCGCTTTTAAATAAAAACCCTACGCCTTTTGGACCATTGATTTTATGAGCGGAAATACTTAATAAGTCGATCCCTAATTCATGAGGTAAAATGACTTCACTTCCATAAGCTTGGACGGCATCTGTATGAAAAATCGCCGAATGATTTTTAAGAATTGCACCAACTTCAGCAATTGGTAATCGATTTCCAATTTCATTATTGCCATACATCATTGAAACCAAGATCGTTTCTTCGCGTAAAGACTTTTTGAATTGATCCATTGAAATCTGACCATTTTCATTCACAGGCAAGTAAGTCACTTCAAAGCCTAACGTTTCTAAGTATTCCATCGTTCGTAATACAGCGGGATGTTCAATTGCCGTAGTAATAATATGTTTTCCTTCCTTTTGACGAGAAAAAGCAACTGCCAAGATGGCTGTGTTATCCCCTTCTGTGCCACCACTATTAAAAATAATTTCGTGGGGTTTGGCTTGTAAGCTCTCGGCAATCGTTTGACGCACTTCTTCCAGAAGACCGTGTGCCTTTCGTCCAAACTGATGAATACTTGATGGATTGCCAAAAGTCGTTTGCATATTTTCAGTCATCGCTTGAATGACCGTTGGATGAAGCGGTGTTGTTGCCGCATGATCTAAATAAATGGGTTCCAAATGACTCGTCCCTTTCCTTATGTTCTGGCGTTATTCTAGCATAAAAAGCTTAAAACACAAAATCAGAATACTTTCTCTTCTATTTATAAAAGAGATAAGAAAAATAGGTCCAACACTGTTAAAGTTGTTAGACCTATTTCTAGTTTAAGGAATCACTTATTCTCCTTTTGGTTCTAAACGGAATAATGGACTCATTGGTTTATTTTCATGAATACGAAGTAACGCTTCCCCCATTAACTCAGCGCAAGAAATAATATTCAAGGTTGCTGGTTGGCGGTCTGCTGTCGTATAAACAGAGTCAGTAATACTAATTTCCTTAATTGGCGCATTTTCTAAGGTTGCTTTTGCGCCTTCTGATAACAAACCATGCGAGGCGCAAGCATACACTTCTTGCGCACCATTTTTCATTAAAACTTCCGCCGCTGTGGCTAACGTTTGACCAGTATTCAAAATGTCATCAACAAGAATACATTTTTTCCCAGCGACATTCCCAATAACGTAACCTTCTTGACGCACCCCATCAATCTCTTCATGGTCGACAATTGCTAAGGTCGCATCTAAGTACTCCGATAAACTACGTGCGCGTTGAACGCCACTGTTTTTAGGCGAAACAATCACAATTTCTTCCCCTACTAATGCTTGTTGACGATAATAATGAGCAAACAAAGGCATTGTAAATAAATTATCTACTGGGATATCAAAAAATCCTTGGACTTGAACAGTATGCAAGTCTAATGTCAACAAACGTGTTGCGCCTGCCTCTACCAACATATTAGCAACTAATTTCGCAGTAATGGGTTCTCTTGGTTTCGCTGTGCGGTCTTGGCGAGCATAACCATAGTAAGGCAAAATAACATTAATTGTTTTTGCGCTAGCACGTTTTAATGCATCAATTAAAATAAGCAGTTCCATCAAATGATCATTTACAGGGGCATTCGTTGCTTGGATGATGTAGACATGATCGCCACGAATACTTTCTTCAATATTAATTTGAATTTCGCCATCACTAAATTGGCGCACGGTGCTTTTTCCTAATTCTGTTCCTACTGATGCTGCGATTTTTTCAGCAAGTGGTCGATTTGCATTTAAACTGAAGATGCGTAAGGTGTCATCTTGATAGTTTTCGGTCATGATATCCTCCGTCAATATAAAATAATAGTCGTTTTCATTCATATTCTACCATTTTTTGTCATAAAAATCATGGGATCCTCCTTAATTTATTGAAAGAAACGGTTTTCTTTGTGAAAAAAGTGCTTGTATTTAGGTGCGCCTAAAAATTATTTGCATTTTCTTAAACTATCCCTTATACTGATTTTAAGGCAAACCTAAAAAGGAGGAATTTCATGAGAAAAAGCTTTAACTTAGCTGTTCAAGCGTTAACCGTTCAATATCAAGGACGGACCGCTTTAAATAATATCCACGTTACTATTCCCTCCGGTAAAATTACTGGAATTATCGGACCAAATGGTGCTGGAAAGTCAACATTTATTAAAGGGTTATTAGGCTTGATTAAAACAAAGGAACGTGATGTTTTGTTAAATAATCAAGCGATTGACCAACAAAAAACAACCATTGCCTATGTAGAACAACGTAGCGCCTTGGATCTTAGTTTCCCAATTAGCGTTTTTGAAACGGTCTTGCTAGGAACCTATCCAAACTTGGGACTATTAAAACGCCCAGGAAAGAAAGAAAAGCAAGCAGCCATGGCTGCATTAAAAATGGTGCAATTAGAAGACTATGCGCAACGCCAGATTGGCGAACTTTCTGGTGGCCAATTACAACGTGTGTTTATCGCCCGTGTTTTGGCCCAAGGTGCTGAGGTGATTTTTTTAGATGAACCTTTCGTCGGCATTGATATGTCTAGTGAAAAAGTGATTATGGATATTCTTAAATCATTAAAAAATCAAGGTAAAATGATTATCATTGTTCACCATGATTTGCACAAAGTGTCCCACTATTTTGATGAATTAATCGTTTTGAAAAACCGGCTAATTGCTGCGGGTCCTGTTGAACAAACGTTTACTGCAGAAACTCTCCAAGAAGCATACGGTGATTTGTTAGGTGATTTATTAATACAGGGGGTTGCAAAATGATTGCTGCATTTATTGATGGTTTATTCCGTTATCAATTTTTACAAAATGCCCTTTTGACGTCTATAATTGTCGGACTCATTTCAGGGGTAATTGGTTCATTCATTATTTTACGTGGGATGTCTTTGATGGGTGATGCGATTTCACATGCTGTTTTACCAGGGGTCGCTGTTTCTTATATGTTTGGTTTCAATTATATTTTTGGCGCTTCTATTTTTGGCTTACTAGCTGCATTATCGATCGGCTTTATTACCCAAAAAAGTCCACTAAAAAATGATACTGCCATTGGTGTTGTCTTTAGTTCTTTTTTTGCTTTAGGGATTATTTTTATCTCTTTTGCAAAAAGTTCCACCGATTTATATCATATTCTGTTTGGAAATGTATTAGCGGTCGCAGATACCGATATTTTAATTACTTGTGTCGTCGGCGTGATTGTTTTGATTTTTGTGGCATTGTTTTATAAAGAGTTGCAACTCACTTCTTTTGATCCCACAATGGCTCAGGCCTACGGTTTAAATATTCAATTTTTCCACTATGCATTGATGTTTTTACTAACACTAGTCGCTGTTTCTTCTTTACAAACCGTCGGAACTATTTTAGTCATTGCCATGCTGATTACGCCAGCGGCAACAGCTTATCTATTAACAAATCACTTACCGACAATGATTGGCTTAGCCTCTACTTTTGGGATTTTAAGTTCAGTGATTGGCCTATTCTTTAGTTATTCTTATAACTTAGCTTCTGGTGCGACGATTGTTTTAACCGCCGCCTTATTCTTTTTATTGGCTTTCTTTTTCTCACCAAAGAAAGGCCTAGTATTTGTAAACCGTGAGAAAGAAATGGAGGAATCAACGAATGAAAAAATTTAGTTTATTTTTTTTAACACTTTTAGCAGGGTTAACGTTAGCTGCTTGCGGGAATCAAGCCGCTGAAAAGAAAGAAAAATTAGCAATTGTGACAACGAACTCGATCTTATCCGATTTAGTGAAAAATGTTGGGCAAGACAAAATTGAGCTGCATAGTATTGTGCCAATTGGGACAGACCCTCACGAATATGAACCGTTACCAGAAGACATTGCGAAAGCTTCTGAAGCGGACATTTTATTCTTTAACGGCTTGAACTTAGAAACAGGCGGAAATGGCTGGTTTAACAAATTAATGAAAACGGCCAAAAAAGTTGAGAATAAAGATTACTTTTCTACAAGCAAAAATGTTACGCCACAATATTTAACAAGTGCCGGTCAAGAACAAACAGAAGATCCACATGCTTGGTTAGACATTGAAAATGGCATTAAATATGTAGAAAACATTCGTGACGTGTTAGTAGAAAAAGATCCAAAAAATAAAGATTTCTATACAGAAAACGCGAAAAATTATACCGAAAAACTTAGCAAACTACATGAGGAAGCCAAAGCTAAATTTGCTGATATTCCTGATGATAAAAAATTATTAGTTACAAGTGAAGGTGCCTTTAAATATTTCTCCAAAGCTTATGATTTAAATGCCGCTTATATTTGGGAAATTAACACAGAAAGTCAAGGAACACCTGAACAAATGACCACGATTATTGATACCATTAAGAAATCAAAAGCACCTGTGTTATTTGTTGAAACCAGTGTCGATAAACGTAGTATGGAACGGGTCTCAAAAGAAGTGAAACGACCAATTTACGATACACTTTTCACAGACTCCCTTGCCAAAGAAGGAACAGAAGGAGATACGTACTACAGCATGATGAACTGGAATTTAACAAAAATCCATGATGGCTTAATGAGTAAATAAATAATAAAGAAGAAAGAACCAAGTTGACTCCCCCTCAACTTGGTTCTTTCTTCTTTATTTAACTAATTCCTCAATATCTATTACTCGATCCACAATTTCTTCATAAAAATCTGCTTCATGGGAAACCAGAAAAACCGTTCCTGGATAAACGTGAATTGCTTCTTGTAAACTTTTTTTGGCCGCTTCATCAATATGATTGGTTGGCTCATCTAAAAATAACAAATTACTAGTTTGCATCATTAGTTCCGCTAGTTTTACTTTTGTTTGCTCACCACCACTTAACAGGGCTAACGACTGCATTGCTAACTTATCTGGTAAACCTGACCTAGCCAAATGACTTCTTCGCTCTTTAATCGTTGTATCTGGAAAACGATCTGATAAATAGTCTAGTGGCGTTAACTGCTCATTAGGCCACGCTAAGTCTTGGGTAAAATAAGCAATTTTTGTATTCAGCGGATAATGAAATTCTCCATCTAATGAAGGAATCACTTTCGTCAACGTTTTAATTAATGTTGATTTGCCAATCCCATTAAAGCCTTTCAATGCGACTTTTTCACCGACATGAACCATTAAATCTAACGGTTCTAACAAAGGTTCCCGATAGCCGACAACTAACTTCTGGGTCGTTAGTGCTTGCGTTGCAACTAACCCTTGATAAGGAAATTCAATCGCTGGCTTAGTCAAGGAACCAGGCGGAGTCAATCGTTCCAACCGGTCCAATTGTTTTTGTCGACTTTTAGCCATCGTTGCTCGATTTCCAGCTTTGTATTTACGAATATAGGCTTCCATTTTTTCAATTTTTTCTTGTTGGGCCTGATACTGTTTCAAATAGGTTTGTTTATTCTGCTCTTTTTGTGCAAAAGATTTTTCTACATTTCCAGTATATTTGGTTAACTTGCCAAACTCAATGTCTGCGATGCAATTCGTCACTTCATTTAAAAATTGATAATCATGGGAGACTAATAGAAAGCTTCCTTCAAAATTATTCAGATAGCGAACAAGCCATTGAATATGTGTATCATCTAAATAGTTGGTGGGTTCATCTAAAAGTAACACATCAGGGGCCTCTAACAATAATTTTGCTAAAATCACTTTTGAACGTTGACCACCGCTTAGCTCCCCTAACTTTTTATCCAAACCAATTGCTTGTAGTCCTAACCCATTGGCTAAATCCTGAATAATCGTGTCGATTTGGTAAAAATTACTTTCATCTAAATCTGTTTGTAACTTGCCTGCTTGTTCTAAAAGTTTTTCCGAAGCCGTTTGACTGTATTCTTCATAAAGCTTTGTCAGTTTCGCTTCTTTATCAAAAAGTTCTTGAAAGGCTTGTTTCAAAAAATCAACCATCGTTAGTGATTGTTCTACAGAAACGTGCTGATCCAAGTACCCAATCTTACAATTTTTTTGCCACTGAATCGTTCCTTCGTCTGGCAATACTTTCCCCGTTAAAATTTTAATTAAGGTGGATTTGCCGACACCATTTTGGCCAGTTAAGCCTAAATGATCCCCTTTATTCACTTGCAATGAAGCCTCTTCATACAAGACCTTTTCGCCAAATCGATGCGTTAAATGTTCAATAGTTAAAATACTCATTTTCGTCACTTCTTTCTTGTTAACTGATTATTTTGGGACAACAAAAAAAGAACCACGTCTGCACGTCGTCCATCCTGACAGAAATCCCGACAACCGCTTGTACGTACACTCAAATAAGACTAGCTTTTCTAGTCAAAAAATGTGCTATCAAGCGATGAAGAAATTAATTGCTCGGCTCCACAACAGTGCTTCATCTGTTCTTAAACTATCGGGAGCTACTTTTCTTGTTAATTTATCAGTTAAAACAAAAAACATGTGAATCACCTTTCTTATGCTTGTATTCTACCATAGAATGACAAGAAAGCAAGCCACGTTGGTTTATAACGAAAGGAGCCCACAAACAATCATTTTGTCGGCTCCCTATCCCTATTATTCTGATAAATAGTTTAATGCATAGCGTACGTGGTACTCTGCTGCTAAAAGTAAGGCACGTTCATCAATATCAAATTGTTCATGATGGTGTCCAAAATGAGTAGCAGGATTTTCAGGGTTTCGTGAACCGACCCGTCCATAGATACCAGGAATTACCGCTAAGTAATCAGCAAAATCATCCGCCCCTAAACTTTTAGGATGATCGGTCACAACATTTTCAAAACCAACAATTTCACTGGCTACCTGCTGTGCACGGTTGGTTGCTTGTTCTTCATTAATTAATGGATTCGCTGCCGCATAAACAGAAAAATCAGCAATTTCTGTGCGATGAGACTGGGCAATTTCATGGGCAATTTCTTCGACTCGTTGTAAAACAAATTGGCGCGTTTCCTGACTAAATGTTCGAACAGTGCCTTCAATGGTTGCATGGTTTGCTACAATATTATAGCGTGTTCCTGCTTGTAAAACGCCAATTCCTACTACGACAGAATCTAAAGGATCAATCTCGCGCGCTACAATTTTTTGTAATTCCACAACGATACTGGCCGCTGCTAAAACAGCATCCCGGCCATTCTGTGGTTGGGCGACGTGACTACTTTGACCACTGACTTCAATTTTAAAAATATCACAAGAGGCGTTGGTGGCGCCTTTGGTAGCGACTAATTTTCCGACCGGCACACTGGAATCTAAATGAATCCCAAACACTTGGTCGATTGCTTCTAAATAATTTCCTTCCACAAATTGTCGAGCGCCTGCACCAATTTCTTCAGCTGGCTGGAAGGCCAGTTTAACCGTTCCTGAAAAGGTATCCTGATGTTTTTTGAGCACTTTAGCTGCACCTAGCAATGCTGCCGCATGACCATCGTGTCCACAAGCATGATTGAGTCCTGGATTTTTAGAAGCATAGGCAGTACCTGTTGCATCTGGTAATTCCAACGCATCAATATCTGCACGTAATAAAATCGTTTTGCCAGCGCCAAGACCTCCTTCAATGGTTGCTAAAACACCCGTTTCCCCTACTTCTACAAAAGGAATAGCTAAGGCTAGTAGTTCTTCTTTAATTCGCTTAATCGTTTCATATTCTTTTAAACTTGCTTCAGGATATTGATGAAAATGACGTCTTAAATGGATTATCCATTCATTTTCTGTAGCAATAGCTTCTTGGATTGTTTGAATCGTTGTTGTACTCATTATAAATGCCTCCTTTATTTTTTACCAAATGTTTCCCAGGCTGGAACATTGGCGCCTTTTGATGTTTCTGCAATGACCTTTTTCGTTTCTTCTTGTTGATATTCTTCTACAACTTTTTGATAAAGTTTATTCTCTTGATCTTCTTCTCGGGCCACGACAATGTTCACATAAGGTTTCGCTTTTTCGTTTACAGGTTCTAAGAAAATAGCATCTTTATCTGGTGTATACCCAGCATCGACAGCCATGCCGCTATTAATCACTGAAGCATCGACATCTTGTAAAGCGCGCGCTGTTTGCGTAGCATCTAATTCAGTTATTTTCAATTGGCGTTTATTTTCAGTAATATCACTGACAGTCGGTAGTTGCTGTTTCGCAGGATCAACTTTTATCAGTCCTGCAGTTTGTAATAAAATTAACGCCCGCCCACCATTCGTTGGGTCATTAGGAATAGCAATTTCTCCGCCGTCTTTAATTTTCGTGATATCTTTCAATTTATTAGCGTAAATTCCCAATGGTGCATTGACTGTATTGCCAATTGATACTAATTTCGTCCCATGTTCTTTATTGTAATTGTCTAAAAAGATTTGATGCTGAAAGGCATTTAAATCAATTTCTTTTTCTGCTAATGCTGCATTTGGTTGCGTATAGTCTGTAAATTCTACCAATTGTAGATCAATATTTTTCTTTTTCAAACGGTCTTTGACCGATTCCCATTCATCATTTTTTGTTCCTACAACCCCTAGTTTAACGGTTTCTGTCTTAGTATCCTTCGCAGACCCCGATGCACAACCTGCAATCGTAAAAGCTAATACCCCAATAAGTCCAATTAATTTACTAAATTTTTTCATTTGTCATTTCTCCTTTTTCTAATGTGATGTTTTTTTGATTAATTGATTACTAATGGCTTGACTGATAAATACCATAATTAAAATAATTAACGTGGCCATAAATGTCACATCGGTTTGAAACCGATTGTAGCCTCGAGTAATCGCTAAGTTGCCCAGACCACCGGCCCCAATCGCTCCTGCCATGGCTGTTAATCCAATTAAATTAATAATTGTCACTGCTGAAACACGAATAATACTTGGTAACCCTTCAATTAGATAAACCCGAAAAATAATCCCTAAGGGACTCGTCCCCATAGCTTCTGCCGCTTCGATAACGCCAGGATCCACTTCTAATAACGCATTTTCAATTTGGCGCGCGAAGAACGGGATTACGCCAATAACTAATGGGACTAACGCTGCGGTTGTACCAATTGTCGTTCCTGCCAAAATTCGTGTTAATGGTTGAATCAGTGCGAGCATAATGATGAAAGGAATAGAGCGGCAAACATTAATAATTTTTTCTAAGACACTATACAGGGGTGGATTTTTCAAAACACCACTGGGGCCAGTACTGACAAGCACGACACCCAATAAGACTCCTAACACGCCAGCAATCAAGGCTGTCCAAAAAACCATGTATACTGTTTCCCATGTACTTTGAAGAAATTCTTGTTTTAATTGGACAACATTCGGAAAATATTTCTCAAATAATTGATACATTCTCAGTTCACTCCTTTTTTAAATCACCTGTAAATTCTTCTTTTGCTTCGTTTGCTGATAGGTTTTCAAAACATTGGTTCGCACGCCTTGTTTCGCTAAATAAGTAAGGGCTTGTTGACGCTGGGCCTCATCACCAGAAAGCACCACAATTAAATGGCCAATAGGAACGTTTTGAACAATTTCGACATTGCCATAAAGGATATTCGTATACACCTGATATTGGCTATACAATTGTGCAATTAATGGCTCGTTCGTTTGATCTCCCACATAAGAAAACTCAATTAATTCTTGATTTTTATCTAAATCAGCTAATTTAGGATGTTCAAGAATCGTGGTTAATGCTTGATCAATATGAGTTGCTGTCCGAATAAAATCTTTGGTTAAAGGTTGTTGGGGTTGACTAAAAATCGAAACAATATCGTTTGATTCGACAACACAGCCATTTTCCATCACCGCGACTTTATTACAAATTTCTTTAACCACTTGCATTTCATGGGTGATTAAGACAATCGTCAAGTTCAGTTCTTGATTTAACTTTTTTAACAAAGCTAAAATCTGTCCTGTTGTTTTTGGATCTAACGCACTCGTCGCTTCATCACAAAGTAAAATTTCAGGATCATTTGCTAAAGCGCGGGCAATCGCAACCCGCTGTTTTTGCCCTCCTGATAGTTGACTGGGGTAAGCGTCCCGTTTTTCACTTAGTCCAACTAGCTCTAATAAATGGCTGATTTTTTGACGCCGCTCAGTTTTACTTAGCCCAGAATATTTTAATGAAAAATCGATATTACTAAATATGGTCCGCTCTTTCATCAAATTAAAATGTTGAAAAATCATTCCAATCTTTTTTCGTTGTTGTCGTAATTCCTTTTTAGAAAAAGTTAAAATATTTTCTTTGTTAATAATAACGGTGCCCGCTGTTGGTCGTTGCAATAAATTAATTACCCGTACTAACGTACTTTTTCCAGCACCGGAATACCCAACGATTCCGTAGATATCCCCTTTATCAATTGTCAAAGACACATCTTGGACAGCCTGAATTTCTTGTTTTTTTTGTTGAAATGTCACACTGATATTTTTTAGTTCAATCATTCTTTATCCCCCTTCATTCTTACCAACCTGCATTTTTTCACAAAAAAGAAAAAAGCATCCTCAACGACACAACTCAAGTTGTATCGTTGAGGACGCTTTTTTGCGTGTTACCACCTCATGTTCAGAATTTGCTCACACAAATTCCCTTTTCAAGTACGGAACAATATGTTCGATACCCTAGCTCGATAACGGGAGCCCCCGTCGCCGCCTTGTGTTTAACACTCGGAGCGCTTGCTCAATAGCCATTTTCCAAAACGTCTTTGTCACCTATTCTCAGCTACCTAGGCTCTCTGTTAAACAAATCAAGTCTTGTACTTACTATATCACTGCTTTTTTATTTTTATTCATTCTAAACTGATTTTCGTTTATTTTCAAAATCAAACAGACTAGAGTTCCTATCCCTTCAAGCATCGAGTAATCGCAGATAATAGCTGCTCTCTCTCTTTGCATCAGTCGTAGTGCTCAACAGGATTTAACTGTGACGAGAATCACAGCCTTGGCGAGAATCGTAGGAACACTTTCGTGCAAATGATACAACCTGCCCTTCGGTCATCTTGTACTGTTCATCATCTACTCTGTCGCTTCGCGCCAGTCGTAGTGATTCACAGCAAAAAGCCCTTCACTAGCGTTTTGCTAGTAAAGGGCGAATGATTCGCGGTACCACCTTTTTTCGAAATATAACTGATTCTTTATATCTCATCTCTTATCCAAGTCTTTATTAACTTGGTGCACATGGTAACGGGTGCTTAGCCGAAATTGCTTACTTATCAGCAATTTATTCTCAGAGGCCATCTTCAACTTTTCTGAACCTTGTCCCTTTTCACCAATCAGGACTCTCTTTTGAAGGTCATCAAAATTTACTCTTCTCTTCAACGAATGAATAGTTATCTGTGATGTTGATTTACACTTTACTAGAGAAAAAAGAGATTGTCAACAGTTTTTCTTAGAAAAAAAATCATTTTTCTTTTTTTACGAAAGAGCAATTGACAAACTTTCGTCTATACGTTATTCTATTTCTTGTGCACAAGATTTGTACGATTTTTCAAAAGGAACTTTGACGATTACTCGTCGCAGTGTAGCCTTTGAAAATGAACTCTATGGGTTTCACTTCGTTGCAATCCTCGAGTTAGTTTAGCCTTTGAAAGTGCCGCCTTAGCTCAGTTGGTAGAGCACCACCATGGTAAGGTGGGGGTCGCCGGTTCAAGCCCGGCAGGTGGCTTTTTGGTAAAATCCCAACTCTTTATTAAAGAGTTGGGATTTTTTTGTTTTGCCTATCCTTAGTGTTCTGTCAAGATGAGAAAATAACAAAAGCAATTTCTTCATTCCACTCGTTATGGTATATTTTAATTGTTAAATAATTATTGGAGTGGAGTACAATGATGAAACAATTACCTACAGAATCAAAAAAATTTGATTTAAAGAATTGGTGTATTGAAAATAAAGCCTATCTTCTATTGATCATTTTAATTTATCAAGTGGCAGTTTTATCCATCGGCATTATCAATTTCCCTTACTTAGATGATAATGCTCGCCAAGTCGCTGGAATGACAGATTTTGGTACGACTTACGCACGTTGGGGCAGTGAATTTCTCTCATGGTTTGTTCAAGGAAGTCGTCATTTGACAGATCTGGGCTTGACCACACCGATTCTAACAGGTCTTATCTTATCTCTCACAAGCATACTGGCAATTTATATCATCAATGACCAAAAAATTAGCTGGGGTTCCTCTTTAGTAGCTACTTTAATTGGCCTCAATCCTTGGTTCCTTCAATGTCTTAGTTTCAGGTTTGATAGTCCCTATATGGCATTGAGTATTTTTTGTTCGTTTCTTCCTTTTTATTGGTGGCAGCGTAATTCTTTTACGTTTTTCTTGGTTTCTGTCTTTTCACTGTTTGTTATGTTTAATACTTACCAAGCCTCGTCAGGAATTTATATAGTTATCGTCTTATTCCTTACTTTCAAGCAGTTACTTGCTGGAGAAAATTTCATTGCTCTTTGTAAAAAAGTCGCACTTGCTGCTATCGCTTATCTACTTTCTATAGTCAGCTACCTTATCGAGTTAAAATTTGTACCTTCTGCAACAAACAACATTGGGGGCAGTCAGGCCTTACCAAGTTTTCACGATATTCCCAGTGTGGCTTATCAAAATAGTTACCATTATTTTTCAGAGCTATTGAACCAGAGTAATCGTTTATGGCTTTTATTACTGCTCCTACTGCTTGTTTTATTTTTTATTAGTCATCTATCAAATAGCAAAATCAACTTAGGCTTAAGTTTCCTTTATTGTATCTTGTATTTAGGACTTGCTTCTCTCTTAAGTTTTGGTATTTTTATTGTCTATTCAAGAAATATCGCTGGTGATGCGCCTCGCTATATTTACGGATTTGCTGTTTTTGTTACAATCAGCATGTTAAGTTTATTTAACAATCGACAAGTGAAAGCAATTTATCTAACTTCGTTACTTGTGGCCAGCTTGTTATCTTATTATATTTTATCGTTTGTTTTGGTGTATTCTTCCACATTAAACTATCAAAAAGAAGCATTCAATCGCCAAGCAGCTGTTTTAACAGATGATTTAAAAAATGTTGTAACAAACGAACGAAAAAAAGTTTATTTAAATACGTTTTTCAAAAATTCAACTGTTTATGCTAATACAAGTCGAAACTACCCAATTCTTTCAAAAATTGTGCCACCAAATGACGGTCTATACTTCCCTAATTACGTTTGGTTCAATACTTCATCGAATTTAGGAGTAGAGATGGCACCACTGACCGATACGGATATGTCTAAAAATCAAAAAGTAGTAAGTAATCACTTTTATGACATTTATACAAACAACAAAGAAATATTTGTGTTTATGAAATAATTTGTTCCATCCAAAAACACTTCTTTTGCAATAAACGTGACTGTATGGTTTGATTAAGATGGATTAAGTATTCTTTTCGGGTACATTTATTACTTCCTGAAACTTGTTTATTTCCCATTTTTCTTATGAAGTAACAAAATTTTTGAGAAAAAACAGCTCGTTTTCTATGTTATGATAGAGAAGTGAAAATCACCAGAAAGGTTGTTGCGGACTATGAGAACTCGTCAGAAAAAATTATTTTTATTTTCAATGATTTTATGGTTAATTGAATTTTTAATTACACGGATTTCTGATTCTTTTCCAGGAGCAACGCCATTGTTCGTTGTGATTTGCTTGATTCAAGGAATCCTTTTTACTTATTTCTGTCTTGCTTTTTTCTATTATCCGCAATAATCAGTCAAGAAAAGCAATTAGAGCAGATTCAGCAAATTTCTGAAACCGAAAAAATGGCACGTCCTCGTTTTTAGGACGTGCCATTTTTTAAAGCATTATTTGTGTAAAAGCCGTTCGTATCGCCTGTTGAACTTTTTGAACAGCAGCGATTTGATGGCCTTTTGCTTCAGTCAATTCTTTTTCAATATATTCAGGATAGTAGGTTGCCAAATAACCCAAGACCCAGATAGTTGGATCTGAAATAACCGTCTCTGCTAATGGATACAAATAGGCAAGATGCAACCGAATTTCTTCTTCCAAATGCTGCAGCATAATTGGATCATCATTTTCTAAACGATTCCTAAGTTCAGTACAAATTTCGGAATAGATCGGCGTATTTAACGGTCCATTTTTTCCTTCTAGTAAGACTGTCTGAGGCTGATTGTCATACCAAAGAAAAGTCAGTGGTTCTGAAAATTGCAACAGTGCTAATTCTTCAATGAACCATTCCCGAGCAAAATAACTAAGTGCTTGGTTCATAACTAAATCTTTTGCGACTTCCACAAATACTGGTTTAGGCAAATATAAACTGGTTTTAATGTTCGCTAATTGTTGATAAACGGGCAATTGATCGCTTACTAACAAGTTCCTTTTAATTGCTTGAATTTGCTGCGTTTCTAATTGTTGATACGCCTCTTCCACTTGCATTAATTGCTGTTCTAACGTTTTTTGTTGTGCTAGCGTTATTTTTTTAGTTTGAAGTAATTGCTTCAATAAAATATACCCTTCAATAAAGCGACGACTTTGACTATAAATTTGCATATAAATTGCCGCTGTTTCAAGGTTCTCAAAATAAGACTCTTGGAACGCTTCTGCCAATGCTAGTGCTTCATCAGCTTCACCCATTTCCAACAATAATTGGACAATTTTTTGGTTTACTGGCGGCGTTTGTTGTAGCTGATAGGCTTGTTGAAAATTTTCTAAAGCGGCGATCTGATTATGTTCTACAAGTGCTTCTTCTCCTTGTGAAATAAAACGTTCATAGTTTTTTGGAAATTCATGAATGGTACTCATATCTAACCTCCTTTATTTCTTATTTAAAGCAGATGAGCCTGGGACAAAAATCACTTTGGATTTTTGCTCCAGGCTCAAAACCTGATAACCGGCGGGAACAGAACCAACACTACGCGTTGCTCGGAGCTAAACGGTTCTGTCCCGACCTCGATTTTAACTATTCAAACGGACTTTTTTAGTAAAGATTACGAATAATAATTGCCGTTTCTAGGTCGCCCTCAGCGTTCATCTTCTCCGCCTTTTCTTCTAAACTATACCCAGCAAAACTTTCGTTTGTTAAAACATCTGCTACTGTAAATTTAGCAACTTTTTCAATACTGACTGCATCTGGTGCTACTTCTTGCACGCTATCCCAGCCTGTATCAATAAAGACTTTTGTATCTTCTGTAATCGCTTCGTTTGCTTCTAACGCCTGCATAATTTCTTTTAACTGTGCATACGTCATAACCTCAACTTGATTTTCCATTTAAACGCCTCACTTTGCCATTCCTTTTTAAGGATTAGGTTTTAATTTTAGACTTTTTCTTTAATTGTTTTTAATGCGTGATATAAGGCATATTTCATTGGTTTGGCTTTCCATTGGAAATTGCCCATTAATTCTTCGACATGACCGCCAAAGGATTGTTTGAATTTAAGAACCCCATCACTTCCATCAAAGACACCGTCAACGCCATAAAAATTATATTTGGGAATGTTATTTTCTACTGTGTAAGTTAACATTTTATGTTGAATTAAATACGGTGCATAGTATTGTTTATATTTTTCATACGTACCACTAAACAAGTAAACCACTTCTTGTGGATGAACAATGAATAAGGCGCCTGCTAAAATTTCAGGTTCATCTGATGTTTTCATTTCTTTAGCCTCGTCAATCCGTTTGCGCACGGTACGAACTTCATCTTCAAATTCACGTTTCTGGTTATTTTTTTTACGGCTTTTAGGATTGGCAATTAACGCTTCATTGACTTCGTTGAGCGTCTCTTGTAATTTGCGTAATTTCTCATGAAGATTTTCTAAATAAGTAGCAAAGTTTAGTTCCGCCACCATAAATTTCGCTCGTTCACCAAACTCTTCATAAACAGCTTGGTAATAAGCTAAATCCTTATCTTCAAAATTACGTCGTGCACTTGTTTCTTCCGTTAATTTCTTAAAGAGAGGTAACTCTTCGTAACGAAGTTCTCGGGTTGTCACTCCATATTCCCATGTTTTCTTGATGTCATATTTAGCATCTTTTCCATAAGATTTCCAAAGCTCTTCTTCTGTTAATCCAGCCATATCTTTGACAAACAGCCAACGTGGCGCGCCATCAAAATTGTGCACATCAAACCCTTGGTGTTCAAAACCAATTGATGTGAAATAGTCAAATGTTTCTTGATTGACCTTTTCAACTTCACCGCCATTAAAATCACGTAAACAAATTTGTTTATTTGGAGTAAAGGTTAAATAAAGGCCATCATTTTTTTTCACATATTTTTTTAAGCCTGTGAAAAAGGCTTCTACACATTTTTTATCTGTATAATCCATCAAAATCCCGCCGTCAATGTCGAAAGCATAACCAATTTTGACTTTTTTCTTGCTTAGGATACACGCAGCAATTAGTTGGCCTTCTCGTTTGACGCCAACGTATTCACAATGCCAGCCACGTCGTTCCAATAAATGTTTCATTTCGGGTGTTTCTAAAAAGTTACCTGCAGGATGTGTCATTGCAAAGGTAGTAAATTCTTGTTCAGTTAATGTACTAAACTGATCCATATCAAACAACTCACAATCTTTTTTTGTTAAATAAATTAGCACTTTTCAGCTTAACCTACTTTTTGCTTTCTTTCAAACAAAGTTACCTCACTGGCTAATTCTTATTTTTCGGTTCTTATTAATTATATCTAATTTTGCTAAAATGCAAACAGTTTTCAACGGAAAAAAAAGAATTTCTTTGGAATCTTTCATTTTTGACTGAATATCTTTCTTTTATAAAAAATATCTGAGCGTGGGACAAAAATCACTTTGGATTTTTGCTCCACGCTCAAAAACTTATAAACGGCGGGAACAGAAGCAACACTACGCGTTTCTCGGAGTTAAACGCTTCTGTCCCGACCTCAGATATTAAAACTCATGAAAACCCGTTGAACATCTTTCTCTCAGGTTCTTGATTTACTCAACAGTTACACTTTTGGCTAAGTTCCTTGGTTTATCAACATCGTAGCCTCTTTGTAAGGTTGCATAGTACGCTAATAATTGGCCTGGAACAATGCTAACTAAGGCAGAAAGTAACGGATGAACATCTGGAATAATCAGTTGGTCCTGTGGTTTTGCCAAGGATTCCAAAGCAATCACAATATTTCTTGCTCCACGACTTTCGACTTCCTTTAAATTGCCTCTTGTATGGGCTGCGACTTTGGCATCTGTCACAATCCCAATCACAGGTGTTCCTTCTTCAATTAAGGCAATCGTTCCATGCTTCAATTCACCTGCCGCAAAGCCTTCTGCTTGAATGTAGGAAATTTCTTTCAACTTCAAGGCCGCTTCCATCGACACATAATAGTCGACTCCTCGCCCGATATAGAAGGCATTTCGAGTATACGTCAGATAATCTTCCACCAAGGCTTTCATTTGTTGTTTTTCATCAATCAAGGTTTCCATGACAGCTGCTACCACGCTCAATTCGTGAGCCACATCAAATGAGACGGCTGCTAATGTTTGGCGTTCTTCGCCAATTGCTTTTGCTAAAATAGCTAAGACAGCGATTTGAGCAGTATAAGCTTTGGTGGAAGCGACAGCAATTTCTGGTCCAGCGTGTAATAACAAGGTATCGTCCGCTTCACGTGATAATGTTGAGCCAGCAACATTTGTTAATGTAAGTGATGGATGCCCTAATTCATTAACCTGTACCAGTACTTGACGACTATCCGCCGTTTCACCACTTTGACTTAAGAAAATGAAGAACGGTTTTTCAGATAAAATAGGCATGTTGTAGCCAAATTCGCTTGATAAATGAACTTCCACAGGAATACTGGCAATCGTTTCAATTAAAGATTTTCCGACCCAACCTGCATTATAACTTGTTCCACAAGCAATAATGTAAATTCGGTCACATTGATTAATTTTTTCAAGTAACGCCTCATCTAAAGTCACTTTTTCACCTTGAGTATACGCTTGAACAATTTTGCGCATCACTGCAGGTTGTTCATCAATTTCTTTGAGCATATAAAACGGATATGTTCCTTTTTCAATGTCATTTAAATCTAATTGCGCTTCAAAAGGTTCTCGGTTGATTACTTGTCCTTCTGGCGTTTCGATTACTACTTTGTCCGCTGTAACAGTTACAATTTCACCATCAACAATCTCAACAAATTGATTGGTTTCTTTAATCATCGCCATCGCATCACTACAAATAACATTAAAGCCTTCGCCTAGACCGATAAGTAACGGGCTTTTATTTTTCGCTACATAGATAGTATTGGGGTCCATTTTATCCATTAATGCAAAAGCGTATGAACCTTTAATTTCGGCTAAAGCCGCTTTAAAAGCATCTTTTGTTGAAAAACCATTTTCAGCAAAATGAGCAATTAATTGAACGACGATTTCAGTATCTGTATCACCAATTAAGTGAGCACCACTTAAAAATTGTTCTTTTAATTCTTCAAAGTTTTCAATGACACCATTATGCACTAATGCAAAGCGTTGATCGCTTGAAACATGGGGATGTGCATTGGCGACAGTTGGTTCGCCATGAGTGGCCCAACGAGTATGACCAATACCAACTGTTCCATCGATTTCTGGCGTTAATTTTGCTGCTAAATCGGCAATGCCCCCAACTGCCTTAACTACATGGGGCTGTTGGCTTTGATCATTCACACAAATCCCAGCAGAATCATAACCTCTATATTCCAATTTTGTTAATCCTTGAATCAAACTTTCCGTGACATTTTCTTTTCCAATCATTCCGACAATTCCACACATAATGCTAATTCCTACTTTCCAATTGAAATTCTGTATTTACTAGGTCCTGTTTAACTAGCAAATCCCATTATATGTTTCTACCTGCGTGATAACCGCTTTGTTCTAACTTCACAATTAGTTTTTCTTTGTTATCTGTAGAGTGCAGTCCCTAGAGCCACCCGCCGAATCTTCGATAAGCTCTCTCCTCGTCACCTGAACGTTCAGGTCTGGCGCTATCCGATATTGGTCTATATACCTCCTTTGTGAATATATTCCGTAGAAACATAAACAATCATACAATTAAAAGTAGGTGCTTGTCAACAAAAATCTAAAAACCGAAAATTGGTCTAGTTCTTTAAAGTTGTAAAAAAAGAATCTAGTACACTCATAGTAAGCGAAAGTACTAGATTCTTAATAATAAAAAAATATCCGTTCTATTTATAGAACCTTATCAATTTGTTATTTATTGGAATGGATTATAAAACCGGCCACCATTCACATGGAACAACCAGAAACTGATTCCTAATAAGCATAAGGCAAGTAACATTACCGAAAAATCACGCAGATGAAAAGGTTGTTGCGCATACCACGTTCGATTTTTCTTTTGACCAAAACGCCTTAATTCCATAGCGGTACTCACAGTTTCAATTCGATCTAAACTAGATAGGATTAAGGGTAAAACGATTTGTGCTACGCCTTTGATTCGTTGGCCTAACCGTCCCTTTTTAGACATCTCATAACCTCGCGCTTGTTGTGCTAAAGAAATATTAAAAAAATCTTCTTGGATATCGGGAATATAACGAATAGCCAGCGCTACTGCATAACTAATCCGATAACTCACACCAATTCGATTCAGGCTGGAGGCAAATTCACTAGGATTTGTTGTTAATAAAAAGATTAATGCCAACGGAATCGTACAGAAATATTTTAAAACTAAATTAAATTCATAAAATAATTCTTCTTGTGTCAAAGTAAACCGTCCGATTCCTTCCCAAATCACGGTACGTGATTGATATAAATCAACCCCATATTCAGGCGCAAAAAGGTAAACCGTTAAGATATTTAACAAAGAAAAAATAGCAATAAATTTAATAACAAAAGATATTTGATGCCATTTAATATTTGATAATTTTAACAAAACAAGCGAAACCACAGACATTCCTAACAGATAACGAGTATCATACGTGGTCATACAAGCCACAGAGACAACGATTAAAAAGACTAATTTGCTTGTGCCATTTAAGCGATGAATCCAGGTTGAATCAGGATGATAGCCTAACATTTGTCGTTCACTCATCCAAAACGCACCTCACGATCGTAAGCAACAAATTTTTCCGTAAATAGCAAGGGATTTTCCAAGCCTAACGCTTTAGCAAAGGTAAACAAGCTCGTTTCTTTTAAAGAAGCTGCTTGAATTAATTTTTCATCTGTTAAAACAGCAACTGGAGTCGCATCTGCTAGTAAACGTCCCTCACAAACTACTAACGCACGTGTTGTATATTCCAACATTAAGTGCATATCGTGAGTGATCATTAAAATAGTCACACCTAAGCGGTTCAATTCTTCTAAAAATGTCATCATTTCTGTATAATGTTTAAAATCTTGCCCAGCTGTTGGTTCATCTAAAATTAATAATTCAGGTTCTAAAACTAAGATTGATGCAATAGTTACCCGTTTTTTCTGCCCAAAACTCAATGCAGAAATCGGCCAGTTCCGGAAGGGATACAGCCCACAAATATGTAAAATATTCGTCACACGTTCCTCAATTTCTGCTTGTGGCACATCTCGTAAAACTAATCCTAAAGCTACTTCTTCAAAAATCATTTTTTTAGAAATCATTTGATTGGGATTTTGCATCACATAACCAATTTTATCTGCACGTTCTTTGATTGAATAATTGGAAAAATCCTGTCCTTCCCATAAAATCTTGCCCGATTGAGGCGTGATGAACCCGCAAATTATTTTAGAAAGTGTAGACTTCCCGGCACCATTTTTTCCTACAATGCTGATCATTTCTCCATGATGAACAGTTACTGAGAAGTCATCTAACACTTTTTCACCATGACGATCATATTGATAGGACACTTGTTCCAAACGTAATAGTTCAGCTCCTTTGACTGCACTAACTGAACTAGGTTGGACAGACCACTGTGTCATTTTAGGCAAAACCGTTTCGCCTGATACTTCGGCTAATTTGTCTAAATGACTAACTTGTGTTAAATCAATCCCAGCATATTTCATGGCTGTAACGTACAAAGGTTCACGAATCCCTTGCTGGGTCAACGTATCTTGACGTAACAATTCATCTGGCGTTGTATCAGAAATAATTGCGCCCTCATTCATGACAATAATTCGATCAACTGATTCGCAAAGAACGTCCTCTAAGCGATGTTCTATTATTAAAACGGTCGCTTTTGTTTCTTGTTGAATGGTGTCAATCAAAGTCATTGTTTCTTGTCCCGCTCGTGGGTCAAGATTAGCCAAAGGTTCATCAAAAAGTAAAATTTTTGATTGGTTAATTAGAACGCCCGCCATAGATACACGTTGTTTTTGACCACCTGACAAATCTTGTGGACGGTGTTGCAATAACTGATTCAGCTCAACAATCTCGGACCATTTGTGGACCGCTTTTTTCATTTCTGCTTGTTCAACTGCATCGTTTTCTAAAGCAAAAGCAATATCCTCAGCAACCGTTAAGCCGATAAACTGCCCATCGGTATCTTGCAAAACAGTTCCTACATCAAAAGACAAATCAAATAGACTTGTTTCTTGGATATTTTTACCAGCAACCGTAGCTGTTCCTTGAATCTCACCTTCATAAATATTGGGAATTAACCCATTGATACATTGCGCCAATGTTGATTTGCCACTACCACTAGGCCCAACGATTAAAACCTTTTCTCCTTCATAGATGGTTAATTGAATCCCCTTTAATGTTGGTTCAGATTGGCTATGATATTGAAAGGAAAAATTATTAAAAGTAATGATTGGTTTTTTCATTCGGCCTCACCTCAGTTTCTCCATAAAAGAAAGGGTCTGAGCATTAGCAAAGTAATTACTAGGGCAGACCCTTAACCATTTAAATTATTTCGACAGTTTCTTAATCTTTCGATAAACTGCCTTTCTTTGTTCTTGTTGATGCATAAGCTTTCATCAACAATGTTCCAATAATCCCCACAGCGACAATATTTGAAACAGTCGCGAATACGCCTTGTGTAAATACTTTACTTGCGGGTTCACTATAAATCAAAATATCCAAACTAGGCGCGATTAAGCCCCAAACGACGATATTGCCAAAGGCTTGGAAAATATTGAAACGCACCATGTCATTTGTTGTAAATTCACCATGTTGAAGATCCATTTTACGACCAGCGAAGCCAAAAATAATACCAATAATTCCTGAACAAATAATCCAGCTCCACCAAGCGCTACCATACGTGGTAAAATCTTTTAATGTGTGACCGATCAAACCAATTAGCCCTCCAGCTACTGGTCCAAAAACAACTGACATTAAAGCAAGAAATGGATACGACGTTTCTAAGTTCGTATTAGGAATCCCAGTTGGAATCACAACGAATCGACCTAAAATAACAAAAACTGCAGAGCCAATTCCAATTGCTACAATTGTCTTGACGGACATTTTTTCTTTCATTTCGCTCCTCCATTCTATAACTCCATTGATTTACAGCCGCCCCCTTCTTGATTTTATCAAATAAAAAAAGAAGATACGCGGTGCATCTTACTTCTAAAATAGTACCCTTTTAACCGCTCTATGTCAATGATAGACGGAGCTTATTAGCTATTTTCTTTTTTTGATTTCCAACAAAGAAACCAGACACTTAACGCAAGCTAGCATTAAGTGTCTGGTTTCTAATTGGTTCTTATTCAACGCCGATTTCTGCACGTACTACTTCAGCAATTTTATCAACGTAATAATCAACTTTTTCTTGTGTTGGCGCTTCGGCCATCACACGTAACAATGGTTCTGTTCCAGAAGGACGAACTAAAATACGACCTTCGCCATTCATTTCTGCTTCTGCTTGTTCGACAACTGCTTTGATTGCCGGAACTTCCATTGCACCATTTTTATCTGTGACACGAATATTGACTAATTTTTGTGGATAAATCGTCACTTCATCCGCTAATTCAGATAATTTTTTGCCCGTTTGCTTCATAACATTCAACAATTGAATCCCTGAAAGCATGCCATCACCTGTTGTGTTGTAATCTAAAAAGATCATGTGACCAGATTGTTCGCCACCAAAATTGTAATCATTTTTACGCATTTCTTCTACAACATAGCGGTCACCCACTTGCGTTACCACATCTTTTAAGCCAATTTCTTCTACAGCTTTATGGAAACCTAGATTACTCATCACTGTTGTAACAATTGTATCTTTTTTTAAACGTTTTTTCTCAGCTAAATATTTAGCACAAATATACATAATTTTATCACCATCGATAATTCGTCCTAATTCATCGACTGCAATAATTCTATCACCGTCGCCATCGAAAGCCAAACCAGCATCTGCGCCTTTTTCAACAACCATTTCTGCCAAAGCTTCAGGATGAGTGGAACCCACACCATCATTGATATTCAATCCATTAGGACTTGTTCCCATTGTATAGAAATCTGTCTCTAAATCCGCGAAGACACGATTGACTGCTGTTGCAGTTGCTCCGTTGGCCGCATCTAAACAAACAGTCATATCTGCTAAATCGCCAGGAATACTTTGAACTAAAAATTGCGAATATTTTAGTAAGCCTTCTGGAAATTCATCTAACGAGCCTAAGCCTTCTGCAGAAGGTCTTGGTAAGGTGTCTTCTTCTGCATCTAACAATGCTTCAATTTCTGCTTCTTGATCGTCTACTAATTTGAAGCCATCTGCCCCAAAAAACTTAATCCCATTGTCTTCCGCAGGATTATGTGAAGCTGAAATCATTACGCCAGCGGATGCTTTTTGTAAACGAGTAAGATATGCTACACCAGGTGTTGAAATCACCCCTAATTGGAAAACTTCAATTCCGACTGATAATAATCCAGCAATCAATGCTTGTTCCAACATCTCACCTGAAATACGTGTATCGCGGCCTACGAGAACACGAGGTTTTCTTGAACTATCTTCATGTTGACTCAACACATAACCACCGTAACGTCCTAATTTAAAAGCTAATTCAGGTGTTAACTCCTTATTTGCAATTCCTCTTACACCATCTGTTCCAAAATATTTACCCATTTTGATTCTCCTTAGTCACTTGATTCTCTGTATTTTCAGTTGAACCAGCAGTTGTACTTTCTACTGTTGATCCCTCACTTGTTGTTTCAGAAGTATTTGATTCTACTTGACTGGATGTACTTGGTTGTACTGCTTGGCTACCTGAGCCAACCGTTGTTGAACTTGCAGGTTCCCCTGAAGTTTCATTTGTATTTGATGACTGTTGTTGATTGTACACGGGGCTCAAAGAAACGTCAACCTCATCTGGTGTAACTACGTATTCTCCATTAATGGGAATAGTCACTGATTGTTTTGTTTCTTTGCGAATATCAGAAATATCTACCGGTACCTCAATTGATTCTAGCGTATCTAAAATTGATTGCGGGCCACTGACCCTAACTTGGTACGTTGATAAACTATAATTGTAATGAGCGATCCCAGCAGGTGGCGTACCTGTCATACTAACATTCAGTGGTACATCTTTCGTTGGCGCGGTTAAGCCTACTGTTACTTTGACTTGTGGTGCTGGATTTTCGATACTTAGGACTTGACCTTTGGCATCTAGCGCTTGGACATTTACCGTTTGTTTAATCGTATCAATTGTTTGTTTGGCACTTGAGACTGGCGCAATCACTTTGTCAATTGCTTTCGCTGTTTCTTCTCCAGTTGTTACTTCTACAGTTTTTGGATCTACAGAAATATTTTTTACTTTGTAGCCTTCTTTTTCAATGTTATCAGAAAGTTGTGCTTCTACATCGAATTTTTTTGTTACTCTCTTTTCAATCGTTACAGTCACTGTTTTCGGTTCAATTTCAGCTGTAACAGCTGAACTTAGTCCCCGCACTGTCAAAGGCACTTCCGAAGTCCCTAATGGCAATTTGGTTAAGTCTGCGACCACTTGGAAATTTCGTGTGTCAGCATTTGATTCCATGTTTAATTGAATGCGGTTCGCACTACGTAAATGAACATTTACACTCTCTTCAAATCCAGAGACATAATATTTGTCTTTATCGTATTGGACTTGGACAGGAATATTATTCAGTGTTTCACTATACGTTTGGCTTGAACCTGAATTGGAGGGATTATTGCCTGTTGCATTGGCATTAAAAAATAACAACAATGCAAACAGCAATGAAAGCAAACCATTAAACCAGCTTTTTTGGGAGGCTTTTCTCATTTGCGTTTAACCCCCTTTGTTACATCATCGATAAAATGCTGCAAAGCACTTTTTTTATCTTCCGATGATTCCGAAATTAACTCCTTACGCAAAATTGTTAAATACTCTTCTTGCGTTAGACCAGGAATTAATTCATTGTTCAACGTCAAACTAACGTCACCAGTTTCTTCAGAAACAACAATCGTAATGGCATCACTGACTTCACTGATACCGACTGCGGCTCTATGGCGCGTTCCAAATTCTTTTGGAATTAAATTGCTTTCTGATAGCGGTAAATACGCACTAGCAACAGCAATTTTTTCATTTTTGATAATCACTGCACCATCATGTAGTGGTGTATTTGGAATGAAAATATTAATCAGTAATTCACCAGTAATATCGGCATCCAAATCAATACCTGTCTCAATGTATTCATCTAAACCGGTATTGCGTTCAATGGTTATCAAAGCACCAATTTTCCGTTTTGACATGTACTGAATGGCTTTGTCAAAGGCCTGAATAATACGCTCATCTTCTTGTTGCGCACCTTTATTCGGGCGGAAAAACGAACTTCTCCCTAGATGTTCCAGCCCTCTTCGCACTTCTGGTTGAAAAATAACAACCGCGGCGATTACACCATACATGATGACTTGATTCATTAACCAAGATAATGTATGTAGACCAATTATCTCACTTAGAATGCGGATAATGATAAAAACAGCGACACCTTTTAATAGTTGGACTGCTTTTGTTCCACGAACAAGCATGATTAATTTGTAAACGAGGTACCATACGACTAGGATATCTATGATATTGATAACAAAATCCTTAGATAAGAAATCCGTTGAGATGACTTGCTGCCAATAATTCAAATCTAATAATTGATTCAATTGAAACGACATCATACCCCTCACTTCTCTCTCAAGATTTCCTAACAAGTATACCACATTATTTTCTTTCATCACAGAACGCAAGCGGAAACATCAAAAAAATTTAGGAACTTTTTCAAATAACTTGAAATTTTTCATCAAAAAATCGCATTTCTAACTAAAAAACGTGTCCAAGCAAAAAGCTCAGACACGTTTTTTTGACTTCTATTTAATCTTGCTCACGTTGTTTTCTCTTGGCTGCTCGTTCTGCGCGGCGGGCAGCCCTTCTTGCTTCCGCTTCCGGATCAACTACGCGTTCTTTTTTCACTCGTGGCTTCTCGTTCTCTGGCGCAGTTATTTCTGGTTCACTTTGTTTTTCTAGTTTTGCTCGAATTTTTTCTTCTTGACCAGCTAAACGAGCATAATTATAGAACCGTCTCTTAGCATCATTAATTGTTTTATTAAATAACAATTCCGCTGTATCTGGTTGACTAGATTCTAAGGATGCAAAGCGAACTTGTTGGCGCATAAACTCTTTCATTAATGAAAAATCTGGTTTTTTAAAATCCAATGTCATTGGTTCTTTGCCTTTTTCTCGCAATAATGGATTATAGCGATATAAAGACCAGTAACCTGAATGAACTGCGTCTTTCGCTTCTTTCAACGTTTGACTCATCCCACCTGCTAAACCATGTGTAATACATGGTGTATAGGCAATAATAATCGATGGTCCAGGGAATTTTTCTGCTTCTTCAAAAGCTTTAATCGTCTGCATTTGGTTTGCACCTGAGGCAATTTGGGCGACATAGACATTTTCATAAGTCATTGCCATCATCCCTAAATCCTTTTTAGAGGCATATTTCCCACTGGCAGCAAATTTCGCAATCGCTGATGCCGGAGTTGCTTTGGAAGTTTGGCCACCTGTATTGGAATAGACTTCATTATCTAGAACTAACATATTCACATCAGCGCCACTAGCTAACACATGGTCAATACCGCCGTAGCCAATATCGTAAGCCCAGCCGTCTCCACCAATCATCCACTGACTTGGTTTAACAAAAAGATCTTGATCGTCATAAATTGCTTCCAATAAAGGTTGATTCGTTTTTTCTTCAAGCAAAGCTGCACATAATTTAGCTGCACGTTGTTGCGTACCTTCACTTTCGGACAGATGTGCTATCCAATCTTCCATCAATAAACGTAAAGAATCACTGGCTACAGAAAAAGCTTTGGTCATTTTACTAGCTAAACGTTCGCGACGCGCTTGCGTTGCTAACAACATGCCGTAACCAAACTCGGCATTATCCTCTAAAAGAGAATTTGACCAAGCTGGACCTTGTCCTTGTTCATTAGTAGTGTAAGGTGTCACACCCGCTGCAGCACCCCAAATCGATGAGCAACCTGTTGCATTAGCAATCAGCATTCGGTCACCAAACATTTGCGTCAATAATTTAACATAAGGCGTTTCGCCGCAACCAGAACAAGCACCAGAAAACTCTAATAAAGGTTTATTAAATTGCGAACCTAAAACAGTATTCGGTTTTGCTGGGTTTTCCTTTTGACGTAACGTCATAGCAAACGCCCAATTCATAGCCTGCTCTTTTTCTTCTTCATAAGGTTTCATTACTAAAGCTTTGCCTTTAGCTGGACAGGCTTCAACACAAAGACCACAGCCAGTACAATCTTTGACTGAGACTTGGATACGATACTTCAAGCCGTCGGCACCACGTAAATCACGCACAATGAATCCTTCTGGAGCTTCGGTCATTTCTTCTTCATCTGCTAAGAATGGTCGTATCGCCGCATGGGGACATACAAAGGCACACTCATTACACATAGTACATCGATTGCTAATCCACTCAGGTACTTCTAATGCAACTCCACGTTTTTCAACTGCCGCAGTTCCCAAAGGCATCCGCCCATCTGTCATCTCATTTTTCGCTAGTGTCGCAACAGATAACGCATTGCCTTCTTGACGATTAATCGGTTCAACAATTTCATGAACAAAATCACTAACATTTTCTGAACGTTTTCGAGGTTGAACTTCAAGCGTTCTCCACTCTGCTGGAACAGGTACCTGATGCAACAATTCAACGGTCTTATCGATTGCTTGAATATTTTTTTCGACAACTTTCATGGACTTATGACCATAACTTTTCAGTGCTTCTTCTTTTAAAATTGGCAACACTTGCTCAAAAGGCATGATTTCCGCTAATTTGAAGAAAGCTGTTTCCATTGCGGTATTAATTCGCCCACCTAGTCCGACTTCACTAGCTAATTTTACTGCATTGATTGTATAAAACTGAATCTCATTTTCAGCTAGATACCGTTTTAATTGATTTGGTAAAAATCGTGCTAGTTGTTCATCATTCCAAATGGTATTTAAGAGGAAAGTCCCGCCTTTTTTTAACCCTTTTACTAAATCATAGGTATGCAAATAAGCGGCTGTATGACAAGCCACAAAATCAGAATGTTCAATGAGGTACGTTGAACGAATGGGTGTCTCGCCAAAACGTAAATGAGAAACGGTCAACCCGCCTGATTTTTTTGAATCATAATAGAAAAAGCCTTGTGCATACTTGTCTGTATGATCACCGATAATCTTAATTGCTGACTTGTTCGCCCCTACTGTCCCATCAGAACCAAAGCCCCAAAATTTAGCTTGATAGGTTTTCGGATTCGTCAAATCAAGTGGTTTGCCAACTTCTAATGAAGTATAAGTTAAATCATCATCAATCCCAATTGTAAAACGCTTCTTCATGGCAGAACGTTCTTTCATTAATTCATCAAAAACCGCAACAATTTGATTTGGCAGCACATCTTTAGAACCTAAACCATAGCGCCCACCAATAATTGTTGGGCGAATGTCCGCTTCATACATCGCACTTTGGACATCCAATAATAACGGTTCGCCACCAGCACCGGGCTCTTTCGTCCGATCCAAGACAGCAATTGCTTTAACTGATTGTGGTATTTTTTCAAGAAATGTTTCAACTGGAAATGGTCGATAAAGATGGACATTAAGGAAGCCAACTTTTCTTCCTTGTTCTTGTAAATAATCAACCGTCTGTTCAATTGTTTGCGCAACTGAACCCATTGTGACAATCACTTCTTCCGCATCTTCTGCGCCATAATACGTCACCAAATCATAATTGGTGCCCCGTAATCGATTAATTTCTTTCATATATTTTTGAACAATACCAGGTAATTTTTCATAATAAGGATTTATTGTTTCTCGTTGTTGAAAGTGAATATCTGGATTTTGGTTCATTCCACTAACGGAAGGGTGATTCGGGTTCATGCTCCGACGACGAAATTCGGCTAATTTCTCTTGATTTACTAAGGGTGCTAATTCTTCATAGTCAAGAACTGCCACTTTTTGAATTTCATGACTTGTTCTAAAGCCATCAAAAAAGTTCATAAATGGTACACTCGCTTCAATCGAAGCTAAGTGAGCCACTGGTGCCAAATCCATCACTTCTTGCACACTGCTTTCTGACAACATAGCAAAGCCTGTTTGGCGTGCGGCCATTACGTCTCCTTGATCACCAAAAATATTTAAAGCATTCGTTGTTAAAGCTCGGCTCGCCACATGAAAAACAGATGGTAATAGTTCTCCAGCTATTTTGTACATATTAGGAATCATTAAAAGTAACCCTTGTGAAGCCGTATAGGTCGTGGTAAGCGCGCCTGTTTTTAAAGAGCCATGGACCACGCCGGCAGCACCAGCTTCCGATTGCATTTCGACTACTTTCACAGGTTGACCAAAGATATTTTTCTTACCTTCGGCCGACCACTGATCAACAAGTTCAGCCATCGTTGAACTTGGTGTTATTGGATAAATGGCTGCTAATTCTGTAAAAGCATAGGAAATATAAGCTGCTGCAGCATTCCCATCCATTGTTTTCATTTTTCGCATGTTTTTCTCATCCTTTATATCTAAAAAATAGAATAGTTGCACGCATATTCTTGTTTATTATAGCGGAATTTCACAAATTATGAAAGATTTTGTCAATTTTTTTGCTTAAAAATAAAAGAGAAATTGAGAAAAACCCCTTTTTCCCCTATAAACAAACTATTTCACTGAATTAAAATTACTTTATTTTGTGAAATAGAAATTATCTATTCGTTCACAAACTAAAAAATGAAAGAGGGAGATAAGCGTTTCGACTTATCTCCCTCTTTCTAAACATTAAGATTATTAAAAGTAACAGCTTTTAGTACAACTCCAAATATTGTTCTCTTTCCCATTCAGAAACGGTTTGACGGAAGGCTGCCCATTCCATTCGTTTCGCTTCTACAAAATTGGCAAAAATGTGACGACCTAATGCATCAATCATTACTTGATCTTTACGTAATTCTTTGATGGCATTGTGTAAGGTTGATGGCAAATCTTCAATTTGTGCATGTTGACGTTCTTCCTCATTCATCACATAAATGTTACGATCAACTGCTGGCGGTGGTGTAAGTTCATTACGAATACCATCCAAACCTGCTTGTAATAAGACAGCCATTGTTAAATACGGATTCGCTGAAGGATCGACAGAACGTAACTCTAAACGAGTCGATAAACCACGAGATTCAGGAACTCGAATGAGTGGTGAACGATTTCTGCCGCTCCAAGCTACATAAACAGGTGCTTCATAACCTGGTACCAAGCGTTTATAAGAGTTCACTGTTGGGTTACATACCGCAGTATAGGCACGGGCATGTTTTAACAAACCACCTAAGAAATGATACGCAGTTTGGCTTAAGCCCATCTCTCCTGACTCGTCATAAAAAACATTACCTTCTTCATTAAATAATGACATATTGCAGTGCATACCAGAACCATTAATTCCAAACAAAGGTTTTGGCATAAATGTTGCATGCAAGCCATGTTTGCGCGCAATAGTTTTCACAACTAATTTGAACGTTTGAATATTGTCACAAGCATCAACTACATCCGCATATTTAAAGTCAATTTCATGTTGACCAGGTGCTACTTCATGATGCGAAGCTTCCACTTCAAAGCCTAAACTTTCTAACTCTAAAACAATATCACGGCGACAATTTTCACCTAAATCGGTTGGCGCAAAATCAAAATAGCCACCTTTATCATTCAAGTCAGTGGTAATTTCACCATTCTCATCTAATTTAAATAGGAAAAATTCTGGTTCTGGTCCTAAGTTAAAAGAAGTAAAGCCTAATTCTTTCATATCTGCTAAGGCGCGCTTTAAATTACCGCGGGGATCTCCGGCAAAAGGGGTACCATCAGGATTGTAAATATCACAAATTAAGCGCGCAACTTTTCCATGGTCGCTTTCCCACGGAAAAATCATCCATGTAGATAGATCAGGGTATAAATACATGTCACTTTCTTCGATACGAACGAATCCTTCAATGGATGACCCATCAAACATCATTTTATTATCTAATACTTTATCTAGCTGACTCACAGGAACTTCAACATTTTTAATTGTTCCCATAATGTCGGTAAACATTAGTCGTAAAAAACGTACGTTTTCTTCTTCTGCAATATGTTTAATCTCTTCTGCCGTTTTGGCTTTTCTTGTCATCGGTCTGATCCCCATCCTTCATTTTTATTGGCTGCTGAAACGTTAAAGCCTTGGTACATTCGATTGGAACGGATTTTGCTGAGTAAGTCCTCCTTGCGAAAGGATTTCGTCGTATAAAATCTGACGAACATCTGCATCGGTTAACGGACGAGTTGCCTCGGCGGTGTTTTTTTGTTCTTCTAATTTCATTTCATACACACGCTTAATCCCTGCCATGTTCAATCCATCAGATAAATAATCTTTAATTTCTAACAAAACATCAATATCATTTAAAGAATACATGCGTCGGTTGCCCTCACTACGTTCTGGATGAATCAATCCCTGTTCTTCATAGTAGCGAATTTGTCGAGCGGTCAAATCCGTTAGTTTCATAACTGTACCAATTGGAAAAACTGACATGGAACGGCGTAACTCTTTTTCTCTCATCTCCATCCTCCTCTCTTAGTTATTTCTTAGAATAACAATAGAATGACAAATTGTCAAGAACTTATGTTAGATTTTCTAACATAAAACAAAAAACCTGATAAATATGGACTTTCCCATCTTTTCATGGCTGATTTTCTCCTGCTAACCAAAAAAATAGAAATGATTTGTTTTTACAAATCATTTCTAATCAACTTACCATTTTTTATTCTTTTTCGGATTCAGCCAACCATTTAGACTCTTTTTTCGCAAAACCTTTCACGATATACCGATTTTCATTTTCAGCATATTCTTCTGAAATCATTAGTGTCATCCGGCGAAGTTCACTTAATAGTTGTCCGTCAGTTGGTCTAATTTCTAATTGATAAGGCTCTAATAATTCCATCATTTGGGCACGGATAGCTTGAACCAGTCGTTCTTTATCTTCAGGAATTTTAGTTGAGATCAATACATTGGGAAATAAGGTTGGGACAAATTCTTTACTGTCCACTTGATCTCTTTTATTATAAACCGTCAAGCACGGAATATTTTCCAACGCTAATTCTTTCATCAATGTTTGAACCGTGCGTTCATGTTGTAAACGATCTGGCGCACTTGCATCCACCACATGGAGCAGTAAATCCATCGCCCGACTTTCTTCCAATGTCGACTGAAAGGCTTCAATCAGTTGTGTTGGTAAATCTTGAATGAAGCCGACCGTATCTGTCAGAGTAACTTCCATGCCTTGAGGCAATTGCCATTTTTTGGTTAAAGGATCTAACGTTGCAAACAATTGATCCTCTGAATAAGTTCCTGCTGTCGTCAACATGTTGAGAATGGTTGATTTGCCAGCATTGGTATAACCAATCAAGCCAATTTGAAATAGTTCTGAATTTTGTCTTTTTTGGCGGCTTCGTTCACGATGAGCAGTGACTTCTTTTAACTCACGACGGATGCCTAAGATTTTATTCCGAATGTGTCGGCGGTCCGACTCTAATTTCGTTTCACCAGGCCCACGCGTCCCAATACCTCCTCCAAGTCGGGACAACTGTTTTCCTTGACCAGCCAAGCGAGGCAATAAATAATCCAATTGTGCTAATTCAACTTGTAACTTTCCTTCTTTGGAGCGCGCACGCAAAGCAAAGATATCCAAAATTAATTGTACACGATCAATTACTCGCACAGCTAACGCTTCAGATAACAGTTGATTTTGACGCGGTGTGAGCTCGTGATTAAAAATCACAAGATCCGCTTCATAGGCATCTGTTAATTGAATTAATTCTTCTAATTTCCCCTTACCGATTACGGTTTGTCGATCAACTTGTGGTCGTTTTTGCGTTAAAACAAACACCACTTCTCCATTAGCAGTTTCCGTTAAATTCGCCAGTTCTTCCATTGATGCAGAAAATGTCTGATAATTTTTTTCCGTTTCAACTCCTACTAGAATCACTTTTTCATGAGTGGTCATCGCCTACTCACTCTCCTTCTGTTGTAGCCATTCCGCTACTTCTTTTTCCAACTTGGGCAAATCTGTTGGCTGCTGAACCAAATTCCACCAATGCGCAGCCATTCGATTTCTAAACCAAGTCAATTGACGTTTGGCATATCGCCGCGATTGCTGTTTGACTGTTTCAACCGCCATCTCTAATGATTGTTCACCAGAAAAATACGGGAAAAATTCTTTATAGCCAATACCTTGAGCTGCTTGTGCATGTGGTTGCTGAAACATCTGTTTTGCTTCTTCCAACAGCCCTTCTGTCATCATTTGATCCACCCGCTGATTAATACGCTCATACAATAAAGCGCGATCTGTTTCCAAACCTAACAAATAATAATCATAGAGACGAGCTGGTTTTTCCTTCGGGGTCAAAATACTATAACCGGTTTTATCAAAGACCTCTAACGCACGAATCACTTTTTTGCGATTATTAAAATGGATGCTGTTAGCCGCTAGAGGATCCTTTTGTTGTAATAACAGCCATAAGGCTTGATTCCCTTTTTCTTCCGCAAATAAATTGTACGTTTCTCTAATTTCAGGCGAGTCATCTATCTCACGACTTCCTAGTTGAAAATCATAAAGGAGTGATTGAATATACAAACCTGTTCCTCCAACGATAATTGGTAGTTTCCCTTTTTCAGTAATTTCTTTGATTTTTTGACGACCCTCTTTCTGAAAATCAGCGGCAGAATATGTTTCGCTGACTTCACGGCAATCAATTAAATAGTGAGGAATTCCTTCTTTTTCTGTTTCTGTGACTTTAGCGGTGCCAATGTCTAACGAGCGATAAACTTGCATGGAGTCACCGCTAATAATTTCACCATTAAATTTTTTTGCTAAAGCAATACTTAATGCTGTTTTCCCCACCGCAGTGGGTCCTACAATAACTAATACTTTCTCCAATTATGTTTCTCCTTCTTCTTGCCAATTTTGACGAGCAAATTTTGCTTCCTCAGGAAAATCTGTATGAACGCCTGCCAATTTTAGCTGAAAACAATTTTCCATTTCTTCCATCCGATTAACAGTCCACGGCCGCAGCGGTTTGCCAATTGCGATAAGTTCTTTTTCATGAGCCAACACCCAAGACATTTTTGGATGTAAACTATCGACAAGCGCGAATGCCGGTCCCGCTTGACTTAAATCCTCTGCAGATTCATAAATAAAGGCAATTTCTGTCTTAGGATCAGCTTTTTTTAATTTAACTAAACTTGGAAAATAAAAACTGGAATATAAATAACGAAACGGCCAGTTTTTTTGCTTCATTTGTTGGACGACTTTTTTCTCAATTCCTTCATAATGGATAATATCCGTTTTAAGTTCAATATTCAAAAAACCATTGAATTGTTCTTCTACAAGACAATTTAAAACATCTTCCAATGTTGGAACACATTGAACAGAAGGATTTTTCTGAAACCAGCTTCCAGCATCTAGTTGTTTTAATTCGTTTAATGTTAACTGTTGGATTTCACCATGACCATCTGTCGTACGATCCACCGTTTCATCGTGCATAACGATTAAATAACCATCTTTAGATAAGTGAACGTCTAATTCAATTCCTTCAGCACCAACACGAACAGCCTCTCTGAAAGCAATACACGTATTTTCAGGATGGGTGCCTTTACTTCCTCGATGTGCAATAATATCTGTCATGCTCTCACTCCAATCTTGTTTATTGTACCATTGGAGTGAGGTGGGTTCAAATAATGTAGAAAAAAGAAGCCTCTCACAAATGAGTGGCTTCTTTTTAATATATAACAACTAACGCATTCCTGGAGCATTTTTTTCTGTAATATCAAAATTTACCGAATCAATAACTTTGTTAGTATTATTATCAATAATCACAAAGTTCAAACCTTTTTTATTTCTAGACATTTCTGTATCATTTATTTTTACAGAAGCGAATGTTTGATTTTCATAATTAGTATAACTTGAGAATACATCATAATTTAAAGCTTCAAATTTACCAGATAGTCTCGATAATTCTGCATTTGTTTCAACTGTTTTATTGTCTTTTGAAATCACTGCACTTAAAGTCCATGCATTGTTACCTTCGAATTTTACGCCTAGCCCCAAGTCTTTTAAAAGCGACTCTTCCGCTTGTGAAAGATAGACTTGATTACCATAACCACTTAATAAAATAGTATATTGCGTATCAATTAATTTTTGTAAATAATCATTAAGATTAAAAATATTCATAAACTCTGGGTTTCCATTTCTATATATATTGTCCCAATCTTTTTCTGAAACACTTCGCACAGACTCCAAGCCATAATATTTTGCAACAGAACGATTAACTTGTGCATCTGAATTAGTTTTTACATGCGATAAATGATTAGAATAAGCTGAATATTTTGTTGTATTACTATATGATATATCTGGAAACACAGGATTGATATTTCCTTTTTTCTCTTGCTCAACTAAATAACTATATTGTTTTGTCAAATCCAATTTTGACAAGAATATATCACTTACACCAACCATTACGTTCATGAAGAATGTACATGCCAAAATCACATACAAAAAACTGTAAATTGGAGAAAACCTGATATTTACTTTATAATTTGGCAGTGACATAGAAAAAGCGATAATCAAGAATAATACAGCCCCATAGTATG
Organism: Enterococcus sp. AZ129; assembly: GCF_051714505.1. NCBI lineage: Bacteria > Bacillati > Bacillota > Bacilli > Lactobacillales > Enterococcaceae > Enterococcus > Enterococcus sp. AZ129. Next base: position 1,854,558 of record NZ_JBIORY010000001.1, read on the forward strand.
AACGTCCATAAGTTAATGCCGTTGGAGAGATGGCTAAAACTAGCATAGTAGCCATTCCAGAAACAAAATAAACAACACTTAGGTATACTCTTTTTTTATCTTGACTAATATAAGTATATAAAACAAGCAACAAAATCAGTATAACTAAAAATAATGATAAATTTTCTTTCATTTGTTCAAATATTGTAATGATTCCTGTCATGGCCTTTCTTGGTAAAGACCAAGTACTTCTAGCAAAATAAGTAGCGCGAATCTTATTTCCTGGTGCTAAAGCCATTAACGCCAAACCTATAGCATTACCAGCAACACCCGTAAACATCCATAAAGAAAGTTTTCGTTTTGTATAAAACTGCCAGCCAAGATACCCTAAAACGATAAGCAAAGCTCCTCCAGAGGTATTTTCATTACACCAACCAGCCAAAATTCCTAAAGCAAACATCAAAAAAATCATTAATTTTGTTTTCGTAAAGACGTGTTCTTCAATGATTTCTTTATGATACACATAAAGGAACGAAAGAATAATTAAACTTCCCCAAAGATAATTAGCTGAGCCTGTCTCCCATAAAAATACTTCTCCAAACGCTGGAATAAACAACCAAAATAGCACTTGAATAATAACAAATCTAAATGAATTATACTTTTCATCTTGCTTTTGTAAAGTAAGTCTATAAACTAAATATGTTACTATTGTGTATGCCAAAGCGTTAAAAACATTAAAAATTCCTTTTGGTAACAATAAAAATATTCTTGCAATTATATGGACCACTGAACGTCCGGTCCATGTCATGTATTGATTGTATTCATCTATAAGTATCGTCATCCAACTTTTCGTTTTATAAAGGTATTCATAGTCATCTGCAAGTAATGGTGTTAAATTATTTAAAGTAAGCATCACCAAAAATGTAATAATAATTGAGCATATAAATATCTTCTTTTTATTCAATTTAACTTTCATCTCTGCTTACCTTCCGCTTTTAGTTCATACTTAACATATTTATCCAAACCGGACTGAATACTATATTTCGGTTCATAACCAATGGCACGTAATTTAGATATATCCGCTAAGGAATCTTTGATGTCCCCAGCTCGCGCTTCTTTGTATTCAACTGGCAAAGTGACTTTCATAATATCATTTAAAGAAGAAATTAACTCATTTAAATCGGTTGCTTTCCCAGTCCCGACATTATACACTTCCCCAAGTGATTGGTCAGAATGAGCGACAAGATTCAATGCTTGAACCACGTCCTCAACAAAGACAAAATCACGAGATTGCTTTCCATCGCCAAAGATATTGAATGTCACTTCTTGATTGGCTAATAAGCGTTTGTAAGAGTCCATCACAATCGAAATAACGCCAGAATAAGGCGAATTAGGGTTTTGGTTTGGCCCATAAACGTTAAAGAAGCGAACAGCGCTTGTCGGAACATCATATAAATGACAATAGTTTAACACATATTTTTCAGAAGCAAATTTATCCACTGCATAAGGCGTTAATGGACGAATTACTGATTCTTCCTGTTTTGGTAAAGTTGGCTCATCACCATAAACCGCTGCAGAAGAAGCAAACACCAAACGTTTTAAATCTTTCTGGTATTTCCGAATTAATTCCAGTAATTGTAACACACTCTCAAAATTCACTTGGTGTGTTTCCACTGGACGTGCTACTGAATCTGCTACACTAGCAATCGCTGCTAAGTGAAAAATGTAATCGAACTGATACTCTTGCAGTACTTTTTCCATTAATTGTTGATCAATCACGCTACCTTCAATGAACGTGATATTTTCAGATGTGTTTAAATTTTCAGTTTGGCCCATTGATAAATCATCAATGACCACAACTTGATTGTCTTTACTATAATAATTTGCTAAGGTTGAGCCGATAAAGCCGGCACCGCCTGTGATTAAAAAGTTCCTCAAGTTTCCCACTCCAATTAAAATAATACATTAATTTTACCATTTTTAGGTGTCAAAGACTACCGTTTGTTTTTTTCAATAAAAAAGGAGAGAAAATAACTTTCTCAACCTTTTACTAAATATTTTAAATTCTTTGCGTTATTCACAAAACTCTTATGAATGAATAAGAAATAGATAATATACACAATTCCATAAGAAATGAAACTATAAATACTACCGCCAAACCAAAGATTACTAAAGATAAACAATAATGTAACCAATGTTTCCAATACCGTGCTATTACCTATTTTAACGTTCATATCTTTGCATAGAAAAATTTCCGCTAAATTACAACGAAATGCTAAACTTACTAATATCAACCCAACAGTTAAATTCAAGTTCCCAACAACGAAAATCACAAACAGCGATAGGATTAACGACAAGGCAAGTGTCAATACGTTAACAAATAAAATTGTTTTTTCTTTTCTCAACGTTTTTAAATACGTATTAATTAGTAAAGACATCCGACCTTCATAAATAACTATAGGAAATAGAATTCCCATAAATTTCAAACTCTCGCTATATTCGGGTAACCACATACCTAAAACAAATTTGACGGGTACATATAACAGCAGAATTGCATACGTCAACGGAACAAAAACACCTCTTAATGTGACAAATAAAGACGGCAATCGCTCTTTATTTGTCCGTCTTAACAACGGAAACATTACAATTCCAACAGCATTAATAAAAGTTAAAAACATATTTGATAAACTTAAAGTAAAGGACAATTTACCAAAGGTTTCGATAGTCCAACGCTGTTGAACAAAAAAGCGAATGGTTCCCATTATTAGCATACTTGCTATACTACTGAGCATTAGTTTACTACCTATGTTAATATTATCAACTATTTCAGGAGTAACTTCCTTCAAACTCATCATGTTCACACGCAACATGTCTTTAACTCTAAACATTCCCCAAACCGTAATAATCAGTTTAGAAAGTATATCCATAATGATTAGCCAATAAAAATCTCGTCCTCCTAATGCAAAGTAAATTGCAATGAACAGGACATATAAATAGCGATCATTTCTGGATAATTGAGCATATTCCTTAATACGATTTGTTGACTGAAAAACATACAGAATAAACGTTTTTGCAATTGTAATTACTGAAACAATGGCCGTCAATATCAAAATAATCCCTTGATATTCTTTCGGCATGAAAAAGTAAGCCCAAAGAATGACAAAAGCAGAAATACAACATTCAAAAATCGCTAAATACCAGAATTGAGAACCGAGATTTCTTTTATCTAAATTTTCGTATTCTTCTCCCCCAATTTTTAAATAGATACCATCAATCCAGCCTAAGTGGAGAAATCCAACATATGAAGAATAAAAAACATAAAGTTGCCAATAACTGTATTCTGTAACGCCTAGCAACTTAGGAACAAATAAATTTAAGAGAACCGAAATACCCAACGTTGCAAAATTTGCAGCCACAGTATAATAAAGGTTTTTAGCCACCATTTTTGCTTTTGAATTCATAGCATTATGCTCACTTTCTAATTTTATATTTCATGATATGGTACATATCTGTGCTAAAATAAAACTTATGATGATACTTAAAAAAGGCACATAGAATCGGAATAATTTTTTTTCGTTCTAATAAAGATACTCGCATATTCAACTCTTTAATCAAGTTTGAAAGAACTTTGTCTTTATATTCAAATTCTTCAACATGTGGTTGATTATTTAAATAATTCTTTGCAGCCTTTGTACGCTGTAATCTCCGGCGTAAAGTATTCAATCTTTCTTCAAAGTGGTTTTGTCTCTTAGCTAAATCAATTTCTTTTTTAAAGGAACTTTGTCCATGTTTACGCCATCTAATTAATTCTTCCCTAACGATATAGAGCCCATCACTTAGTAAAGAACTTCCCCACATCGCCATATCATGTACAGGATTTTCCATTTCAGATGCGTATAGATTAACGTTTGCAATAAAACTCTTTCTAATTGCATATACACAACCTGGTCGACGTAAAAATAAATTGTTTTCATTAAATACAACCTGTTCTTCTTTTTGATTAGGCAGTTTAACTGAATCAATTTTTTTTAATTCCTCTGCTAATCCTCCCGGTTCTACTAATTCAGTATAATCGCTTACTAAAACTTTGACATCAGTGTTTACAAAAGCGTTACACATCACTTCAATTTTAGATACATCCCAAATATCGTCTTGATCACAAGTAAAAACAATTTCTTTTGTAGCAGCATTCAATAGATTAAAGAAATTTTTGCGCCAACCTAAATTTTCCTTATTGATTTTCAAATGCCACGTTTCACCTAATTTATTTTCAGAGATAAATTTTTCAATTATTTTAACTGTAGAATCTGTAGAACAATCATCCCAAATCAATACTTCATCAATTTTTTTCGATTGATTTTTTAAAGAATCCAACTGTTCTAAGATGTTTTTTTCTCCATTATAGGTAGCCATAACAACAGTTGCTGTATATTGTTGGTCCATTTAAGTACGCCCTCTTTCTAAAAAGCCTATAAATAATCTTTATTTTTGGTAAAAATCATAGGGATGATGAGTGATTCTTTCTTCTACCGGAGGCATTTCCATATAATCTCCATAGCGTAAAGTCAAAAATTGTTTTCGCTTTTTAATGGCCATAAATTGATGTCCTTCAAACTCTACATCTTCATATTCCAAAAACCACTCATTAGGAAACACACCCCAATCTATATGAATCCATTCGAGATAACCACAATGATTTGTTGTTCCAAATGGGATTTTTTTTGCCTCCGTTTGATATAAATCACGCCAATATTGATCGTTTCCCATTTTTTTTGTTTTAAAATGATGAGGATAACGTGTTATTAATTTTATTAAAGCCTTACTAAGATAAAAACTTCGCGCATAGCTTAAGCCTAAAGTATCCATTAAGTTTAACCGATACTGTTCCGTTTTATTTCTTAGTTCATTTCTCTCCTTTTGAGTATCAGGGATACCATCAATTGGAAAAATATCTACAAAAACTCCTAAGTCCTTATCTTCTCCACCAAAATATTGTTTGGAATGAGCTACAGTATTAGGATCAACTAACTTTGCAAAAGGATAACGAAAATGTTTCCGTGTTTCAAAAGAAAGTAATTGATAGTTAGAATCGTTTTTAAGGATTTTAATTAACAATTCATAATCTGGCCTTGGCATAACTATATCAATATCATCATCCCAAGGAATAAAACCTTTATGACGTTCTACACCAATCAATGTTCCATAAAACAATGTATAATGCAAGTTGTTAGATCGACAAATATTATCGATATACACTAATATTTCAACAGCCTTCGCCTGAACCTCTTTTAACGTAAGTTTTTGCATGATATTACTCTCCTACTTATATAATAATCAATTGTATAGTAGAAAAAATGAGCATCATTGCTCATTTCCTCTAATCAAATCATTTTCCATGTCAGTGCGATACTGAATTTTACCTAAGTATAACCAAAAGATAACTGTTGCAAAACGTCTTGTTAAAATGACTTCAGTTATCAGTAATCCAGAAATTAAAATGACTAACACAATTTGGTTATCTAACACAAAATCCATATAATTTTTAATTCGAACGCTAAACAGCAATTTAGCAGAGTTAAACATTTTAGATAGCAAGAAAATTAGAAATACAATTGTACCTGAAATCCCTGTAGCTGCTAATAAATAGAAGAAAAAACTATGCGGTGTTTGAGCTGTCTTAGCAATATGAGATTGAGGCAATTTATCTTTAGCTATATCTGCAAAACCTTTTGGAGAAGTGCCAAATATAGGATTTAATTTCATTAAATCTATCGCACTTTGCCAAAGAGCAAATCGACTATTTGAAATATCGTCTTTCCCCTCAACATCTGGTCTCTTAGTAGTAATTTTCTTATTTCCTAGAATTTCATTTTCTTTATTATCTAAAACTTTTGGTACTTCAATATTCACTGAATTTGCAGCAGCAATATACCCTTTTTCTATTAACTGTAAGCCCCCGAAAACAATAGCACCACAGAAAAAAGAAACTAATACTGCTTGCACAACTTTTTTTATAACTGCTTTGGATGTATTTTTTTGAAAGAACCAAATTGTAAAGAACATCCCGAAAATTACCATTGAAATCAACTGAATAACTCCTGATCTTGATCCAGACAATGCTACATAACTAAATTGTAGAAAAATCACCATTACACAAACCACTTTTAACCATTTGCTATTGGTATTAATAAAATTCCGCACGCCAACCAAAATACAAACTAATGAGATGGTACATGCATAGTTAGGCTCCACAAAAACACCATATAATCGATTTTCAAAAAAACCGATTCTCATTCCGTAATACAAAGACTCTACTGGTTTTGAAAAGCTGATTCGCGCAAAAAATAAGTATAACCCAACGATGACTAATGCGGTCCAAACAATTAAAAGTACATACTCAAAAGCTTTAAAAACAGATTTATCATTCGAACGCCCTACTTCGTAAACGGAAAAGAAAAAGATACATTGCCAAATGATCAACTTAATGTTCTCTGAAAAAGCATACGTATGATTAATAAATGTTGTTAAAAATAAAATTCCTATAAAAGCAATTAGCCAGTATTCTATTCTTCTTTGTTTTTTTTCTATAAAAATTGGCAAGAAGTGACATATGAAGTAAACACCTGACAATAGCATAATTATCAAGGTAAATAATGAATCTATTTTTGTTGGTAAAGTCGAATAAATGCTAACCATTCGACAAATTAGAACTAACTCAAAAAAAACAATATATGGTATAGCTATCCTTTTTTCTATTTTTTGCATCTGCTGTGATAAATTAATAATCATCATATCCTCCAATTATTTAAAACAACTTTTAGATTACAACTTGTTAATCTATTGTTTTTTCTATATATTTTCTTTTCAATTTAATTGGTATTTTATAAAAAGGAAGACCAAACATAAGTAAAATCATTGATAGTTTACGACTTTTTGTAAAAACTTTATTTTTCATAATAAAAATAAAGTTTTTCCGAAGATAGCGAACAATTTGTTTCGTTTCTTTTTCCTTCGAAGCATTACTAATCAAAATTTTATCTAATACTAAAAAATTCGCAAAACAAACTCTTTGATGGGCAGCTTCTTCTATAACTGCTCCCTTACCTTTCAATTTAAGTTCATTCTTCTCCCAAGCTTCTATAAACTCAAATTGTTTATCTGAAAATGTTTCTGTATTAATGCTGCCCATTCGATGATAATAGTAATATTTTTGTGTTGAATCAATAGAAACTTTCTGACATTCAGACAACAAATCTACTATAATAAATGAATCTTCATGATACTTTCCTTTAGGATATCTTAGATCCGCAAAGAGTTTTCGTTTATATAACTTATTTACAGCATGTACGGAGATAATATTTCCTTGTAAAATTAACAATAATGCTTCTTCTCTGGAAAAAGTTCCCTGTATTAAACTTTTTACAATTGGCTCTTTCCCCTCATAGACATCATAAATACCACAGATTGATAAATCGGCATCTTCTTTTACGATATTTGTATATAATAACTCATACATATCATCCGCAATGTAATCATCACTATCTACGAAACCTAAATACTCACCTGTCGCTAGCTCAATTCCAGCATTGCGAGCATCGCTTAGCCCACCATTTTCTTTATGGATAACTTTTACCCGTTGATCTTGTTCAGCAAACTGATCACACATTGCTCCAGAACTGTCTGGAGAGCCATCGTCCACCAGAATTAATTCAAAGTCAGTAAACGTTTGAGCTAAAATAGAGCGTACACATTTTTCTAAATATTTTTCTACATTGTATACAGGAACAATAATACTAATTTTGGGCATATCAATTTCCGCTACCTTCTAAAATTTTAATTGTATGTTTTAATGGTTCTTCCATACTGTCGTACAGTGGCCGCCAACCTAACGCGTAAATTTTTTGATTGTCTAGTAGTGCTTTTGTTGCTTTAGAAAATCCTTGTTTTTCTTGGGCGGTGGCTTCACCATGAATCACTTTTGTTCCAGCCACATTGGCTAATGTTTCCGCAAAAGTACGTAACGTAATATCGCAATGTTCGTTTGAAACATTGTAAGCTTCCCCTTTTTGCCCTTTAACTAATAAAAACAGAAGAGCAGATACAATATCTGCAACATATGCATAAGAATATAGTTGGGTCCCTGCACTTTTTAACACAATGTTTTCTTTATGGACTGCATTCAGAATAAATTGAGAAGAAGCTTTACTATCCGAAAGTAACATCGTAGGCCCGAAAGTACGACTAATTCTTGGAATAACAACATCAATACCATATTTCTGAATATAGGCTTGACATAATGATTCACTTGCTCTTTTTCCTTCGGGATAACCGGCCCGTAGCGTGTTACAGTCAATATAGCCGCAATAGTCTTCCGTAAATTTATCAAGATCTCCACGATTTTCTCCATAGATTTCAACAGTTGATAAAAATAACACTTTTTCACTATTCGCTTTGACCGCATAATCTAAAATATGCTGCGTACCAGCAATATTGGTCATAATCGTCCCAATTGGATCACTGGCATATGATTTAGGATGTGTATTACTAGCACAATGCAACACATAGTCACAAGCTTCTGCTATCTGAATTTCTTCTGTGACATCTCCGATAACTATATGGAATAACGGTTCTTCTAGATAACTAGTAAATCGCTCTTCTAAACGCGACAATGTTCGTCCCATCGCCCAGATCGAAATATTCGCATTTCTCGTTTTATTTTGGTACATAAGCACATCAATTAAAAAGGTCCCAATCATGCCTGAAGCACCAGTTATAAAAACAGATTTATTAGTTACTTTAGTCCAATCTGGTGTCTTCTCTAAAACTCGTTCAACGTCTGATAAATAATTATCGTCTGTAAATAACATGGTATCCCCTCCACTACTCTTCTTTCATTTTCAAGAAGCCTTTAAATAACTGTAAGTCATCTTGTGTGGTTAACTTAATGTTTTTATCTGAGCCTAAAGCAAAATACAATGTTTCGCCTAAATCCACCATCATAGTATTTGTGTATGACGATTCAGAAATACCAATATTCTCACGGAATGCTTTTTCGTAAGCCCAAGTTAATTTTTCAAATTTATAGGCTTGTGGTGTTGACACGCGACGTAATGTTTCACGATTAATATATTGTCGAGTTGTTTCCTCAGTTTCTTTTACAAAAATTTGTTCATTATATGGCAACGAAGTCACTGCATTGCCGTATTCTTGACACTTAACAATTACATCAGATAAAACTAATTCATCAACTAATGGGCGAATTCCGTCATGGATAACAATAGTATCTTCTGGGTTTGAATGTTCTTTTAAGAAATTAACCCCATTGTTAATTGATTCTTGACCAGAATTTCCTCCTGGAATAATCCATTGTAATTTGTCAATATGGTACTCTTTTGCATAGGCATCTAGTGTTTGTTCCCAACCTTTTTTACACACAACTAAGATTCGATCAATGAGTGGATGCTTTTGAAAAGATTCCAATGTGTAGATAATTATCGGTTTTTCCTCTACCATAATAAATTGTTTAGGAATCTCCTGCCCCATTCGTTTACCGACCCCACCGGCAATAATTAAAGCTGTAATCATTTGATACAAAATCCTTTCTCTAACTAGTCAACAACTAGTTTTATTTCAATTTTGTTTAACTTATATATTCATCAATACAGCCAAAACTGCATTCAATCTTTTACATTTTCTCATAACTATCAGTAAGTTTCAATAATTTATCTTAGACCTTAATCGAACTGTAAATATTGGCGGTATTTTATTTTATATATTTTAATAGTCTTAGGTTTTATCTTATTACTTTTTTTATTTCGATATTGATTGAATAAAAAGATGATTGTTATGCTTTTCGTCAATTTTAATAACACTTTTAGCTCCTTTATAAATAGCGGAATTTTTTGACCAATAAAATCCTTTTTTCTGTAAAAAAAACACCTTTGTCGAACTCGTATAAAAATAAGTCCAACAAAGATGTCAATATATATATTTAACCTTTCAAATATTCTCTTTACTTTAATAATCAATAAGGTTGTTTATTGGCGGATAGCTTAACCCACTTTTGCTACATACCACTTATTAGCAGTTAAATACCCTTGTTTCGTCTTTAACCTTGGTATACCATTGTTTGTATATTCGATTGCTTCAACTTCAACAATCGTATTCTTCTTAACAGCCTGTCCTTTTTTAGTAAACTCAGTATTATTGTAAAAACAATCATCAATTAAGAGCTTAACTTTTTTTGGATTAGTGATAAAGTAATTGTTATTGGTATTTCCAGCAGCTGTCACATAGTTTTTATTTGCAGTAAGATATCCTCCTTCTGTCTTCAAGCGAGGAACACCTTTAGAGGAATACTCAATGCCCTTAACTGGAACAACAGTCCCAGATGATAAGGTTCTGCTACCATTACGAAACTCTACATCAGTATATAGTTTATCTGACACTCGCATAATAATTTGGTGCGGATTTTCAGTAAAGTAATTATCTGAATTTGATACCAATTTTGTAACATATGATTTGTTAGCAGTTATATAACCTTTGGCAGTCTTTAATCTAGGTAATCCGTTTTCGGTATAATCAACACTTAAAACTTTGATTAATGTATCTTTAGAAACAGACTCACCTTTTTTACTGAAATTTACATCTTGATAATAATAATCATTTGTTTTCATAACTACATACTCTGGATAATCATATAGATAATCTTTGATGTTTGGCACAACTTTTTGTGCATAACTTTTATTAGCCGTTAAATAACCATTTTGTGTAATCAAACGAGGAACTTGATTTTCACGGTACTCGATTCCCACAACAGGAACTAAACTTCCCTTGGAAACAGCTGCTCCTTTATATAAGAAGTCTGAATCCCCATAAAAATTATCACTATTTTTCATAATAATTTGCCCTGGATTAACCGTATGATAGTTAGCAATCCAAGATCCAGTAGCTACTACATAGTTCTTGTTAGCCGTGAAATAATACCCATTTGCCATCTTCAATCTAGGAATTCCTGATTTTGTTTTCTCAATAGCAGTTACTTTTAAAACACTGCCTGCAGATACTTTATTTGCTTTTGTCTTGAATTCTACATCTTTGTAATAGGTATCTTCATTTCTAGTAATTACTTGTCCAGGATTAGATGTGTAGTAAGTATCTTCTAATCCTTTATATTGTTCAACTATATTTTTATTTGCAGTCAAATATCCTTTCGCTGTTTTCAATCGAAATATACCGCTTTGAGTATAAGCTAAATCTTCAACTTCTACTATTGTTCCCTTCGAAACCTTAGACAACCTTTGCTTAAATTCTGGATCAGCATAGAAATAATCATCGCTTTTCAAACGAACTTTTTTAGGATTTGTCGTAAAATACAAATCAATATTGCTTTGTGCCGCTAATACATAATCTTTATTTGCTGTTAAATAACCTTGGTCTGTGACCAATCGAGGAATTCCTGCTGAACTATATTCAATCCCCTTAATGGTAACTAGTGTATTTTTTTTAACTCGCCAACCAGGAGTTCTAAACGCTACATCTTGGTAAAAAGTATCGTCATTTTTCATGATCACTCGACCTGGATTAGTTGTGTAATACTTACTTAAGTCAGGCCCACTACTATTACCCATATTTAAAAAATTACTATAGGTCATGGAAATATCAAACGGACGCCCTTCATAATTAGCTAAACCAGGGAAATACATTTGCGAAGACCATTGCCAAGCACCATGGTCATTATTCCACTGCATGGAACTATCAGGAGTATATGGATATTGCGCTACCCATACTCTGTCTCTTCCGAAGGCGGAGGTGTCGATATAGCCATTTGTTAACCACCATTTGCCAACATACAACGCATCATTTTTATACCCTAGTGCCTTTAATTGCTGGTTAAACGCAACAGAATTAGCATGGGCGTTTCGCCCATTGTTTGTAAGCGTTGGATCTTCCGCATCATTAAACATTATGGTATTTTTATCTAAGCCAGAGTTAGCCGCCGCCTGAGCAAAATATCTTGCTTCATCTTGTGCTGTCGCAGCAGAGACATACATACTATAGTGATATGCTGAAACTTTTAAGCCCGCAGCTTTGGCATTTCTAATTTGGCCCGCAGCATATGGATTAACATACCAAGTTCCTTCTGTCAATTTAACCGAGACACCTGTTACACCATAGCTTTTAATTTTTTGATATTCAGCTACTGAAATGTCTCCATTCCAACTAGAAACGTCAATAAAATTCTTGCCAGGCAAATTAGGATCATTCGCATAGACGTTCGCAACTGTTGCTCGCGCTACCCTAGAAGAAATGCCGTTTTTCATAGCATATGTTCCTTTTTTATGGTTCGTTCCTTCACGTGCTGCTTCTTGATAATCCGCTTCATCTTGGTCAATGGTCTTTTTTTCTACTTCAGAGCTTTGTGATGCTTCTGTTTTACTATCTGTTGTGTTTGTTTCTGAAACAGAAGAATGTTCTTCCGTTGTACTATTTGTTGAAGAATCAAGAGGCTCTTCTTTTGTGCTTGAAGTAGAACTATCTCTTTCAGAGGTATTTTCTTCTGTAACAGAAGATGTATCCTCCGTTGAATTAGTCGTTGTTTCTGACGTAGCTTGAGTGACCAAGCCAGTCTCCCCCGTTGTTTCTGTTTTTACAAGCTCTTCTCCAGATGCAATCACACTAAAACTATTTAATAATACGGTACAAATTAACATACCTGAAATGATTTTTTTCATGAAACTCTCCTTATATATTTAATAATATGTATCTTTCTTAAACACTTGCCATTCGCTCTCGAAAATGTGTATCCTATAACCTTCAACTAATTGTTTTCACATTTTAAAACTAACACCAATTATTATCTCATACCTTTATTTCAAATTCAATTACGCTTTTTTAACATTCCTATATCAATTTTTTACTTTTAAATGGTAAAAAGATGAAAACAGATCTTTAATCAATTGTTTTCATCTTTTATTTATTTTTTAAGATATTCTGTGTACGATTTTTTAGTATCAACAATTAGCGCTTCATGATGGGGTTGGCGATCTTCCTCTGGTGGCAATTGCATATAATCCCCAAAAACCTCTGTTAAGTAGCGCTTGTAGCCCACTGGTATTGGCATTTTTGTATCTTCAAATGGAACAAAAATAGCAGATTTAAAATCTTCCAAATGATAAATATTACCCATGTAGCGTGGTCCGACACATAATTCTGTAACATAAGGAGTGGAGCCGAAGGAATACTTAGTCATTCTTTTTTCAGCAAAGCGCCAAATATGATAGCGAACCTTTTTCGATGGAAAGATATTCAATAATACCCGACTCCCCGTTGCTAAAATGCCACCATGTTTTTCTGGTACCACTTGTGAACAGAATAAAGCATAAATTAATGCCCAAATTTTTTGTTTCTTCCTTTGAAAATTTCCTTTTGGCGCACCATCTAAAGGAAAAATATCGATAGGAATACCATGAGGAATCGCTAATCCATCTTGATAGGTTTTAATAAACGTTGTCTGTGCATCCCTAATTGTCATAAATGAATTATGATCATTATAAGTTTTTGAAGCAACTAACAATGGATAACGTTCTGTATCCGCATATTTAGGCCAAAGCACTTTTAATTTTTCATAATCTGGTCTTGGCATAAAGAAATCTAAGTCATCATCCCATGGAATAAAACCTTGACTGCGGATTGCTCCAATACAACCGCCTCCACAAAAATAACAGGTTAGATTATGTTCTTCACAAAAAGCCACAAAATATTTTGACATGCGTAAAACGACTTGTTGAATTTCTACTAATTGCGTCTGTGTTGTTTGTTCCACTTTTCCTTTTCCTCCCTATTCATTCTTTGCATATTTAAATGTTGTATAGAATAAAAAACGCATTAAGTAGAATGAACTTTTAATAACTGAAAATTGTTCATTTTGGCGCAAAATTTTCCAAACCCAACTGATTGTATTCCATTTGTTAGAAGATGTAGAGGTGGTTAGCTTACGATAAATGGCTAATTTTTCGTTAATAAAATAGACCGTATTTATTTCTTTCAAAATGTTTAACCAAGTAGCATAGTCTTCATGTTTTAAATCCGGCATTAAATGGCGTTTAAGCAGATTAGATTCGACTACGACCGTTAAGCAGCCGATAGTATTTGTTTTTAAAAGATCTTGATAGGTTTGTGGTCCTTCACTAAAATTACGCTCATGAGTAATGTTGCCATTTTCATTACATACAAAATAAGAACTACATGTAAATAAAAGTTTTTTTTCTTCCATCCACTTGATTTGAACTTCTAATTTATTAGGAAGCCATAAATCATCACTATCTAAAAAGGCAATATATTGTCCCTTTGAAGCTTCAATTCCTTTATTTCTGGTCTTTGCAATGCCCATGTTCTGTTCATTTTTCAGTAAAAAGATTCTTGAATCTTTTTCCATAAAGGCAAGTGCAATATCAATAGAATCATCTTTACTTCCATCATCAATGAGTAATAATTCCCAATTCTGATAGGTTTGTTCCAGAACGCTTTCAATAGATTTTGATAAAAATTTGCCAGCATTGTACATGGGCATAATAATTGAAACAAGTGCTGTTTCCATTTGTTCACTCCTCGTTGCATTTTATGTAAGAATGTAACAGTTTATATTATCGCATAGCTCTTTTATTATTTCAACGTTCCTTGTTTCCAAAAAAAGTTTGAGACATAAGCTTAAATAACTTATGTCTCAAACTTTTAACGGTAAATTCTAATAGCATTCTCTTTACAATAATCCATCGTCAATTCTTCACGTTCTTCAGACTCATCCAATCCTCTTGATGATACTTTATCAAAGAGAATTTTGATGGTTTGAAGCAGAATTTTCATATCCAATAGTAATGAATAATTCTTGATGTACAGTAAATCAAAGTTCAATTTACTATTGTAGTCAGAAGCATACTTCCCATAAACTTGGGCATAGCCGGTAATCCCCGCACGTACATTGTGACGTAAATAGTAATTCGGGTTTTCCTGATTAAATTGATCAACAAAGAATGGTCGTTCAGGACGTGGTCCGACAATGGACATATCCCCGCGAATAACATTGATTAGTTGTGGCAACTCATCAATACGTAAAGCACGCAAGTATTTACCAACTGTAGTGACGCGACTGTCGTTACTTGTAGATAAGACTGGACCTGATTTTGCTTCCGCTGTTGCCGACATCGTTCTAAATTTTAAAATCGAGAACTCACGTTGATCTAATGTAATCCGAGTTTGTTTGTAAATCACTGGTCCCGGTGAGGTTGCTTTGACTAAAATCGCTGCAATAAGCATTAAGGGGGAGGTAATCACAAATAGGCAAACAGAGACTAAAATATCGAATAAACGTTTAATAAAATTCTCTTCTGGTTGGATTTCAAAATTTGAGACTTCGATAATACTTTCATCTTCAAAGTTCATCATGTTTGGTTTTAACATAATTAGATTTTCAAAACTTGTATCTAAAAAGATTTTTTTCTTGTGTTTGACAATTAATTGATACAATTTTACTTTTTCGTTCTCATCAACATTACTTGAAATATAAACAATATCGATTTCATCGATAATTTTTTTTAAGTTTTCATAGTAATTGCTGACAACAACGCTCGTTACTTTATGCTTGTTATTTTTATCAGACATAAAGTTTTGAATTGACCGCATAACTTGATTTTCTTTACCTAGTAAAACAACTTTTCGCTCATTGCTGACCTTTAAGTAAAGATAATAAACAAGAATTCGCCAAAGACTTAGAACAATAATTCCGATTATAAAGGAATATCCTAAAACAGAACGCGGGAACGTAAACCAACGTCCGGCAAATGTCACAATCATAATCGTTAAAGTCATTAAAATTTGACCAATCACCGTGACAAAAATGATGTCACTAATTTTGCGATTATAAAAAATATACGCACCTAACAACAAATTCAAAAAGATAAAAAAGATTGAAATGTAAATTGCAGATTTTTCATAAGCCACAAAGTTAAATGAAGGAATTTCTCGGCCAAATTTCACCATAAACCCTAAGATGATTGATAAATTATAGAGCAAAACGTCTGCTAAAATAATTACAATTCGTCTTGCATTACTCCATTCACTTTTTGATGTCATTAAAAACTTCCTCTCTTCACTTCCAGTAATTACATTATTTGTAATAACATGCAACCCCTATATTACCATAATGTCAGCGGACAAGAAAGTTCTATAGGATGAAAATTATCTGCGATGTCTTTGGACACGACTTAATTCTTCAGGTTGGTCCCAGCCCTCTTCGTCAACAG
This sequence comes from Enterococcus sp. AZ129, assembly GCF_051714505.1. Taxonomy (NCBI): domain Bacteria; kingdom Bacillati; phylum Bacillota; class Bacilli; order Lactobacillales; family Enterococcaceae; genus Enterococcus; species Enterococcus sp. AZ129. The sequence continues at coordinate 1,870,838 of NZ_JBIORY010000001.1, forward strand.
GTGCTATCGGGCGCTCTTCATTGCTAACAGGACTTGTTTGTTTCACTCGTTTTCTTCTTTTAGGTGTCGTTGGTCTTTCATGTCTTCCTCGTTTTTTCTCTGGCCGGAAGTAGAAGGCTAGCCCAAGGAAACTATAAACTATCGGCATCCAATGAGGCGCTAATAAAATATCTTCCATAAATGAATGAATCCAGATTAAAAGGAAGCCTAAAAGTAAACTAACTTGCAAACGATCCAATGTTTTTTTACGGAAACCAATCAATAAAATCATACTGACTAAAAAACCAAATAAAATCAGATAGCCGATGACACCAAAATTACTTAACGTAAATAGAAAAGCATTATGTGTCCCCAGCGGTTTCCATGAGGCCACAAAAGGCTCCATACCGACTTTAATATGTTGAGGATCAGATAACCATTTAGCAAAAAACTCATGCCAAATTCGTTCTCTTCCTGTAAATAAATCAACAGTATCCGATTCCGCACATAAGTAAAATAACAATGGTCCCAATGCAGCTACTCCGACAAAACCAAACAGCCAAACTTTCGAACGTTGCAAGAAACGTTTTGGTAAAAGATTATCCACCAGAATAAAACCAACTAAAATGGCAAAAGAGGTTTTGGATTGACTGACCCATGTACCTAAAACACCACCAATGTATACAGGTAAAAGCAGCAGGTTAAAAACCTTATTTCTATATGCTTTGATCAAACTACTGGCCATCATTGTTGAAAACATCAACGTTGCACCAATCGTATTGGTATTAATCCAAATACTTTCTAGTTTATTTGATTCTTTAAAAATTTCGTCTGCTGGAATCAACTGAGGCAACTCCACGGACATCCGATACAAAGTCGCACTCAAAGCAACTAAAGAGACAATTAATAAAAGCGTTTGATCCACACGGTCAAAGACACAAACTTTAAAACAAAGGACCAACAAAATAATTAAAGGAATCATTGTATCTGTTTGCATTGTGCTATGACGGATTGATTCCGTAAAGTGAAACAAGAGCCAGGTGGCTAACGCCAACGCAACGGTTAGCCAGTCAATAAATTTTAATTTCGTACAATTTAATAGCAGTACAAGTATTACTGCTATTAATAATAAAATTGAACTATTGGCATACATATATTTTGTGACTGGCGCATCAATTCCTACGACCCACATCGTATACGAGCCGATCATTGTTACTAATAAAATAAGTCGACCGATTCTATTCAATACTTTTCCCATATTCAAACCTCATTCCATGAATGAATCACTAGTCGTTTATTCGATAAATATATGCCCCGTTCTGATCAGGTCCATATAATTTTTCAAAATGAATCGTTGGTGTGTCTAACGGTTCTAATGGTTTATAAACGACCGCATATTTAATCCCATATTCTTTTAATTTTTCTGGAGATAAACGAGCAATAATCGCATCTTTTTGCATCAACTCTAAAACAGGGGCCTGATTTCCTACTTCAACATTGATGTGCGCATAGCGATTATAAATAAATGTGTCTTTTCCTTTTGGATCTAATGGTTTCCAAGCCTCTAAGTCAGGTGTAAAAGCAACACCGTTAAATGTATGCACACCTAACATTGGCAAATAGCCATACATCAAGCGTTCGCCCACCCACAATTGGTTGGGGTCTTTTTTGTTAATTTCTTCCACTTCTACCGCTAATTTTTTACCATAGACAGCAGAAACGCCTCGAGAAATTGGATTAACAAAGGCACCAGAAACCATAATGATTCCTAATAAGACAAGGACAAATAACGTGCGCCAACGTTTAAATAAAGCAACAATTAAAACGGTAGCGACAACTAAGACACCAATGATGTCCATTCGTGTAACGTATAACCGTAAATTGCCCGTATATAAAACAAAGAAATACAGAACAACATTTAATCCTAGCGCCCCTAACCAGGCCATCATTGGAATTTTTGCTTGGCGATTCCATAAATAATCGATGAACCATAAACTTAACAAGACAGCGGCAAACCCAAAGGATAACATCGCCCGTTGTTCTGGCACATAAGACCACAATGTCAACTTAGCAAAAATTGTTGGAAATTGAACGCTCATCCAAACTAAGTTAAATAAACAATACACGAATAAGACAAAACCGTAAATGTTTTCTTTGATTTTTTTATAAAAAATAAATGGTGAGAGCGGCAAAATAACAAAAAATAATTGATAAAAACTACTGATTTCCGAATTATTGGAATATGGAACATCTTGAAACGGCATTTTCCAATTTGTTAAAAATAACAAAATATCGCGTTTAGGCATATCGCCACCTAAACTTACCCGTTTTCCTGGATAAGCGGTATCCATTACTGCTTTTAAGGAATCCAATGAGCCATATAGCGATCCGCCAACAATAATCGCCGTCATCAAGAGTGCCCCACCTATCAGGACCCCATCCCACTTATCCAACTTAATTTTTTTACGAAATTCTAAAAAGAATAAAATTAAAAATAATAAAATCAAATAACCAAGTGGTACTTGTAACGCAGGATAAATAACTAAAACAAATCCTGAGGCCATAATAACAGCCGTTATCGCACAAATGACACGACGTCGAACACTACTATGATAATAGAAATAATTATAAATTCCCACTAAAAAACCTAAGCCAAAAAATACTAAATCTCCAACTGGCGAGACAAACCACCATTGAAGGGCCGAAGAAAACGGAATCCAAACACTTGCTAACAAAGCTAAATATTTATTCCGCCGTGTGACGATCAAGCCAATTTCAAAAGAAAATAAAATTAAGCCAATTAATTTAAGATTCCAATACCACGATAAGCCATATTCTTTGCCTAATAGTACATAGCCCCACGTAAAAGGTTTCGCTAACGTGGCCAAATTCCACGCTGGTGAATTATAGCCTACCACCATGTCTTGCCCATTTAACGTAATCACATCATTATGTGTTTTCAAACCTGTTTGTGTTTGTGAGAGGCTAAAGGGGGTTTGAACGAGCCATTCATCCGAGCGAACACCTCTTGGTTCACCAGCAATTAATGAACTTTTTTGGCCATCCGCATATTCAGAAACATACGCATCCCACATGTTTAATGAACTACCATGGACTTTAAAGGCGACCAGTAAAATAAAAATGACTGCCGCTAGCAGATAGCGCCAGCGTAACAAATGATCAACCAAGCGAGCGCTCTGCTCAGCTTGGTTGCGTAATGGTTGTTTTTCTTTTCTTGTAGTTAGTTGTTGTTCCATCTTTTCGCTCCATTTCGTCATCCGCAATTGCATCTAGTCAATTCGTAATGAAAAGTTGGGAATATCCCTTGTCAGATTAGGATTATAAAATGGATCATTTTCAATTAAAGGTCCCCATTTTTCTTCCATCATCACTTTTTCTTGTTCAAAACGTTTTTTCTTTTTGCCTTTATCATCATATCCACGAGTTTGAGATTCAAAATGATAAAGCTCTGCTTCATGAAGCCAGACATTGTCACGTCCTAAAGCTTGGACTTTCAAGCATAAATCAACATCATTGAAAGCTACGGTAAACGCTTCTTCAAAACCACCAACTGCATCAAAATCTGCTTTTTTCATAAGTAAGCATGCGGCAGTTACTGCTGAATAATTAACATTAATAGCTAACCGACCAAAATAGCCTAAGTCACCATGGGGATAACCATAATGACCATGTCCAGCGACACCACCTAATCCTAAAATAACGCCTGCGTGTTGGACCGTATTATTTGGATACAATAATTTCGCACCTACACAGCCAATCCGTTCTTGCTGAGCAAGTGAAACCATCAAGGTTAACCAATTCTCTGTAATCACTTCGGTATCATTATTTAAAAATAATAAATACTCTCCGTGCGCTTTTTTCGCTGCACGATTGTTAATAGTTGAGAAATTGAATGGAATATCGATTGATTCAACGAAAAAGCGACCAGGTAATTGTTGTTCAAATTCTGCATACAATTCGTGCATTTTTGGATCTGTACTTCCATTGTCAGCCATAATAATCTCGTAATTTTGGTAGGTTGTTTTTTCAATAATCGATGAAACACAACGTTGTACGTCTTTATAGCCATTTTTAGTTGGAATAATAATTGAGACTAACTTTTCAGATTCAATGTCATAATAAACATCGTATAAGCCATTCGCCGCCCCATGCGTTGCATGACCATTAATACCTCGACGAACGAGCGCATCTTGCACGGCTCTTAGCCCCGCTTCAAAAGCATAACCTTTTGAGCCCTGATCCACTGCTGTTGAGGTTGGCAGCATCCGCCAATAGTAAAGAACTTTTGGAATATGTTTAATGCGTTCTGTTGTCGTTTTTTCAGTAAATCTTAAAACTAAATCGTAGTCTTGAGAACCTTCGTAACCTTTTCGAAAGCCGCCAATTTCTTCTAGAATACTCCGACGATACACGCCTAAATGCGAAATGTAATTGGTTCCTAAAAGTAAATCAGGTGACCAATCTGGTTTAAAGGCTGGATCAGAACGATTTCCATCCATGTCAATCTTATCTTCATCACTATAAATTAAGTCCAGTTCTGGGTTTTCATTAAGCACTTTAACCACTTCATAAAAAGCATTGATTGCTAATTCATCATCATTGTCTAGTAAGGCGACAAATTCTCCGGTAGCAATCGCTAAAGCAGAGTTGGTCGCTTCGGAAATATGACCATTTTGTTCACGAAAGACGACCCGAATTCGCTCATCCAATTGTTGGTACTCTGTTAAAATCTTTTTGACATTGGGATCTGTTGAGGCGTCATCGGCCATACATAATTCCCAATTAGTATAGACTTGATTCAAAATAGAATCAATGCACAACCGAAGCCATTTTTCTTCAACATTATACACTGGCATCGCAATGGAAATTTTAGGTTGGTAATGAAATGTTGCGATTTCTTGTGTCATCGCTTCTATGTCAAGTACTTCATTTCTAGCTAACCAGTTAGGATACGAAGCTTGATTTCTCAGTTTCTCAATTTTCGCTCGTTGAATGGTATGAGAAATACCATTTTTAGCCATATACTTAAATCCTTTTTTGGCTTTTATCCAAAGACGAGTCACTTTATCTTCTGTCCCTGGAATCACTGGATATTTTTTATTCAAGGGGAAATCCACCGTTACAACATGTGCTGATGATTGAAAATGAAAAGGGAGTACTTTTTTTTGTTTAATTCCTTCAAGTGTAACAACAAAGCCAGCTTCAATCGCAGGCTCTGTTTGATAAATTTGATTAACATCTTCACGTAAAACGCGCTGAATGTTATAAGCGGACACTTGGTTTTCATTATTAATTGTGAAAGTTGGGCTTTCTTTAGTGATTGTATCCAACGCCCAACCTGTAATGGTTAAATTATTTGTTATTTTGTCGCGATAGATACTATCAAAGATCACCTTAATGTCTTCATTCATGTGCATTCTCCTTATAGATGTTTCGGATTTCGGTAGGGATCAACTAAAGCTTCCGCGGTCCATTTTTCCGCAAGTTCTTTATAAGATCCTTTTTTATCATGGTTTTGCATTTTTTCGTCTGCTTTCAAAATTGCATAGGACACATATACATTTCGTTTACCAGCGCTAGCAAATTGTAACGATAAATCGACACCCATCCATTCTTTTCCTAAGCTTTCGTTAATTCCTTCTAAATTTAGGTAAAGTTGTTTGTTGAATAGTAAGCAGTCTTCAGTTGCTGCTTGAATATTTCTTGGTAAAGCAATTCTGTAATAGTAACCTAAGCTTTTACCAGGGGTGCCTTTTTCAGGATAAAGTAATCGACCTTTGTCTGTATCAACTGATACTCCCACTGTTTCCACGCGATAGCGTGCGTCAACTACGCGGCCAGTCACTAAACCAGAGGTCTCTTGTTGACCAATGTTCATTAACTCTTTTAACCAATCATTTTTCGTTGGTACCAATCCAGCATTTAATAAAGCCACATATTCTCCCTTAGCAGCTTGAATCATGCCATGACGAGTTTCTGTTGAAACATAACGAAGACGGTCATTTTGGATATTTATTTGATTCTCGAAGCGTGCAGGCAATAGAATTTCATAATTTGTATAGGCAGTTTTTTCTAATAATTGACGTAAGTAGCTACTCATATTCTCTGTATCATTCGTAATAATCAATGATACCATCGGCACATGATCATAAAGATAGTTAATTTTATAGGAACCATAAAATTCGGCAATCTCTACTTGTGCTTTTAAGCCACGGCGTTCCGTCGCCGCTTGAACCGCTTTTTGACCAGCCACATAGGCGTAACCTTTGCTTTCAGGGTTTAGAGCAGTCGATGATTCAATGGCACGCCAATGATACATCATACCAGGAATGTGCTTGATTTTCGTTGCTTGTTCCGTTGCTCGCAATACGAAATCATAGTCTTGAGCGCCGTTATATGCTGAGTTCAATCCGCCTACTTTTTCTAATAAATCACGTTTCACAACAACAAAGTGTGTAATGTAATTATGATTTAAAATCAGTTCTGGATTCCAGTCCGATTTGTAAAACGCGTTGAAGCGACGACCATTTTCTGTAATTTTATCTTCATCAGTATAAAGAAAATCAATCGTTGGGTCTGTGTTTAAAGCTTTGACCACTTCATATAATGCTTGTGGCGCTAATTCATCATCGTTATCCATGAAACCAATAAAATCGCCAGTAGCAATCGACAAAGCTGAGTTAGTTGCTTCTGAAATATGTCCGTTTTCTTCGCGATAAATAACTTTGATTCGTTGATCTAGTTCTTTATATTTTTCTAGCATGGGCTTAATATGTTCGCTTGGCGATGCATCATCTGCTAAACATAACTCCCAATTTTCATAGTACTGATTTTGTAAAGAAGAGACACATGCTGCAAGCCATTTTTCTTCGACATTATAAACAGGCACAGCGACAGAAATTTTAGGCTGGAATTGGAACGTTTTAATTTCCGCTAAAACTGCCTCCACGTCAACAGGGGCTTCTGGTTTTTCTTGTCGTTTAAAGTACCACTTCACTGAGCCCATCAAACCACGTGTCTGAATCGAACGCCATGCTCGATCAAATTTCGTACCTGGTTGAACCATGTTTGGACGCTCCACCACGTATTGAACCTTCTGGCCTGATTTGGTGTCAATGTTTAACGTGTAGGCTGGTAAATCTTCTGGATCTTTAATCGTAATGACAAAACCATAATCTTGATCGCCTTCTAATTCAAACATATCAATAACATCACGACGGTATTCTGTTTCCACTGTATAAGTGACTGATTCACTAGCTTCTGCAATGCTGAATCTTAGCGGATAATTTGTTTGTTTGTCATACGCCCACCCTCTGATAACAGAAACGTTATTTTCTACATCGCGAGCAATATCGTCGATGGTTAAATTAATCATTTTATCAAATTTAGTTAACGTGATTCGTTTATATTTTCCAGTAGGCATAGGGGCAGTCTCCGTCTGTTTATTCATTTCTTCTAAAAATTGATTTCTTTCATCTAACAGTGCATGAATAAAGGTATTTTCACGTTCTGAATAGTTGCCTTCAAAGAAATAATCAATGTCTACTGTCAGGTCTTTGCCTGCCATTTGTGCATCGGTTACTTCGATTACAGGGACTTGCGTATCTAAGAAATAATAGATATTCTCTTGTACCAGAAAAGCATTCGTGGCTGCGACTGGGACTGTCTCGCCGTCTATCGTCGTGGATAATTTAATAATTGCCCCCGTTAAACTTGGGAATAATTTTATCAGTTGGACGTCTTCTGGTATCTTCAGTTGGAACTGTTTTGTTTCAGGTTTTTGTAAATCAACTGGTTGATCCAACTCAGTCTCTTTTTCTTCGCCGCAATTAATTAAAATATGAACGTTTTTTTCATTGTATGAATTTACTGGTGTCACTCGCTCTGGCTGTTCTACTGGTTCAGCAGTCAAGGCAAAAAAGTACTGATACACTTCGCCAAAGGGACGCGCTTTAAAAGCTGCTTGTACTTCTACAGGTAACGCTTCATACGTCGTAGGAATTTCGTTGTAGCCAACTTGATTAAATGTAAAATCTTCTTTGGCAATGTATAAACCAACTTCTGCAAAAACTTTTTCAAATCCTTCTTGTAAATAGAATGATTTATGCGTAGCATCCAACAACCCAGTTTCATTCCACGTTAAACGATTATTAAATAAATCAATTAAGACAGAATTATGCGCCAAATTAGGGAAAGTGATTAAGATTTGACCGCCTGGTTTTAAAAACGGTTTGACTTTTGCTAAGGCGCTTTGAGGATTCATTAAATGTTCCAACACATCTGCAAAAACGATATAATCAAACGTCTTACCAGCAAAGTATTCGACCCAATCATTTTCATCAATATTGCCATAAAAGGCATCTGTTGAAAATTGACTGACATGATCATAAAGTTCTTTGTCTAATTCAACAATTGAGACCTGGCACTTTTTTTCTTCCATCAAATAGCTAGTCATTCGCCCATTACCTGGACCAAATTCCAAGACATCACTATTTTCTTTGATTTGTGCTACGATTTTCCCAACACTGGTACTCTCGTCTGTTTCCATTTCAAAATCATACTTCATCTTTTGTCGTATCCTTCCATTTATGATCTAAGATGACAATTCCTTCTCCGGCATAACGACCGGTAATAAACATCGTCACGTATTTTGTTTTGTAGACTAATGGGACTGTTGCATGTTCCTCAAAGAAAGCAATATCAAAATAATATTCACCTGTTAATAATGACATTTTTTCATATTCTAAATAAAAAACATTCCGTCCTTTTTTCCAAGGAATTTGCACACCATCTAATAACGTATTTAAGCCACAGACATAATGGTTGTCCACTGTTCGAATAGCGACCCCACAAACAGGCTTCTTAATTTGGTCATTTTTGACAGTATATTCAATTTTTACAATAACTTTTTCATCTTGCGTTACCATTTCTAATGGTTCATAATCCGCATTTAAAAGTTCCGCATGATCCACTTCAATAATATCTGGTGTTGGGGTTTCATCTTTCATGGTCGCTTCGCGGTCAACCGTTTTAATTGATTTCTTTTTCAAAAAGTTTTCGTAGTTGGTCGTCACGTCCATCGTATCTCCATATTCAACGACTTTCCCGTGTTGCAACCAAAAAGTTCTATCACAAAAACGGCGGATGGAGTTTACATCGTGAGAAACAAATAAAATTGTTTTACCAGAATTTTTAATTTCCGTAAATTTTTCCATACATTTTAATTGAAACTCTAAATCCCCGACAGCCAACGCTTCATCGACAATTAAAATATCTGGGTCCACGTTAATAGCTACCGCAAAAGCCAAGCGGACAAACATACCACTAGAGTACGTTTTAACTGGTTGATACAAATGATCGCCGATGTCAGCAAAATCAATGACATCTTGGACACGCTCTTCCATCTCTTCTCGGGAAAAACCCAAGACCATTCCATTTAAGAAAATATTTTCATATCCTGAATATTCAGGGTTAAAACCTGAACCTAATTCAAGCAACGCTGAAATTTTCCCATTAATCACCATGGACCCGGAGGTTGGTGTTAGTACTCCTGTAATAATTTTTAACATGGTTGATTTTCCAGAACCATTTTCGCCGACAAAGCCAATCATCTCGCCTTTTTTAATTTGCATCGTGACATCGTCTAACGCATAAAACAAATCGTGGTAGGATTTTTTGGTTGGACTAAGCGCTTCTTTAAACCGATCGGACGGCTTTTTATACATGTTGTATGTTTTGGTAATATGTTGGATATCGATTGCATATTCTGACATGTCGTTCTCTCCTTATAGTACATCTGAAAAATGTGGTTTTAAGCGTCTAAACACGGTTGAGCCAATTAATAGTAAAACAATAGTAACTCCCCAGAAATATAAGCTATATTGCCAATGTTCCCAGAACCATGCACCGCCTAAATAAGATTCGCGGTATCCTTGAACAATATAATATAATGGATTGATTTTTAAGATTGTCGCAATCATTCCAGTTGGTTGCCATAAAATTGGCAATGTCCACATAACTGTTTGCATAATGATATTGATAAATTGCATAATATCAGGTAAAAATGGTTGTGTTGAAGCAGTAATCCACGTAATTGCTGTTAAAAAGACTAATAAACAAGCTAAGTAGTAAATTAATTGCAAACTGTACAGACTTGGGTAATAACCGTTAGCTGTAGTAATTACAAAACCAATTAGAATGAAAAACAAGTGGGTGTACAAGTTCGATAAAATTTTAGACGTTGGTAAAATTTGTACATTAAACACGACTTTTTTAACTAAATAACTATATTCACGAAACACATTCGTGGCTGATAATAACGAATCTGAAAAGAAGAACCAAGGTACCATCCCTGTTACTAAATAGACAATGAATGGCATATTGTCGCCAGCTCTAGAACGAAGGCCTACAGAAAAGACAAACCAATACGTCAAAACAGTTACTAATGGCGTTAAAAACGCCCAGACAATTCCTAGTGCTGAACCAGCATACTTGGCCTTAAAATCATTAAATGAAAATTGTAATAACAATTTTTTGTTCTGAAAAATATTCTTGAAAATTGAAAATGTTTCTTTAAACATATACTTATTCCTTCCGTAATAAACTATTTTTATCTAAAATTTTTGGATACAAAAATGCCATTTTAAACAACATTTCTATTTTATCGATAAACGCCTAGCTTTTCAATAGTAGACCCCTTTTTATAAAGAAAAATTTAACTGATTTCGCTATATTAAAAAATCTTGTCCAATTTTTAGGAGATTATGCTACAATAATGGAGGTCTTGCATTTTTTTGCACGGAAATTATTTTTGAGAGAAGGGAAATTATGGTTCTTTTTATTATTTACGTATTTCTGTCTTCTGCTGGTCTGGTCTTATTTAAACTAGGTTCTAGCAGTTTGAACATCCAACTCCAACAAACAATCTTTTCAATGAATATCTCACTTATTTCTTTATTAGGTTTATTTTGTTATTTAATTAGTTTTATTTTATGGATGTTAATTATTAGTCGTTCCGATGTTTCTTACATTGTTCCTTTAGGCGTTGCCTGTACAAACATTGCTATTTTAATCGCTTCAAATCTGATTCTAAAAGAGACGATCACAACGAATGCCCTTATTGGTGCTGTGGTTATTATTGTCGGCATTGTGATTATGAATCTTAAATAAAACAACAAAGACCTTAAACTCCAACTTAAGGTCTTTGTTGTTTTATTTAATATAGATTTTTAAGCCAATAAAACTGTCTCAGTTCACTTAATTTAATGATAATATAACTAAAAACAATTAACAAAAAAACTTGTACAACATATGTTTTAAAGTTATCGTACGTTAACTTTTGAATCCCTAATTGACTAGCTGCATAAAATAGTAAATATTTTATCGGATTTTGCGCTAAATAAATAATAATACTAGATTTTCTTAAAAAGTCACTTCCAGGAATACGTATATTTTCTAAATTAAAACTTAAAATAACCACTAACACAGCAACTATTGGTAACGTAAAATAGTTTTGTGCATCATAAAAAACACCTAATTGTTGCGCAAATTTCACTTCCTTTAGTCCTACATAAGAAAAAATAACAATACCTAAAACTAAGAATAAATTATTTAAAGGCTTTTCAAATACATAGTTTGCTAAAAAATAGCCTATAATCACATAACAAATCGTAGAAATCATCGAAAAAGATATAGAACCATAAAAAGGCACTTGTTTAATCCATTCAATGTCAAAGTACCACTTACCATAAGTAGAAGTAAATACTCCTATCAGAAAGCTAACAATTCCAATTGTTAATAATACTTTCTCACCAAAATAACTTCGGATGTAATAAATAATAAATACACTCATTACTAATGCGATTAAATACCAAGAAACACCTATTCTGGGGACATAGCCTAATAATATGCTCAGTATAAATGATATTTTTCCTCTTAAATCCATTTCCCCTTTAACAAAATTCATAATAGATACGATAAAGAAGGGAATGTAAAAGATCAACCACGAAAGATATACTTTTAAGATTCTTTTTATATAATTGAATAGTATTTTTTTATCTTTTTCTTTTTCTCTAAAAGAAATTTTTTTAAACAAAAAATATCCAGATACTATGAAAAAAAACGGAACAGAAAAGCGGGCTAATATTTTCAAATCACTACCCAAAATAGATTTAGAGGGAAAGGTATGAATTCCAACTACACTTAATGCAGCAATAAATTTGAAGGCATCCAATACATCATTATTGTTTTTAGTCATTTTTCCCCTCTCTATTCTCCCATTTTTCTTCAGATTTCATGATAGATAATTCTTGCAATAATGTTTTAATGCGATTTTCGTGTTTTGAAATCAACACAGAATTTTTAATTTCCATGATTAAAAGGACAATCACCGCAGCTGATAATAAGAAGTTTGATGTTGTTTCAAACCCAAAGGCCATTGCTAACCATTCTGCCACATGCGGGAAAATAGCAAAAATAATTAAGACAATTGAGATTAATAACCAAATCAAAGCATTTTTTAGGAGAAAAATATTTTTATTAATTCCTCGAATAATGTATAAGAAAAAGCCAATTGCAAATAAAAATAAAGCTAGCCACAACACGGTTGGTAGCATTAATCTCCCTCCTTCATAAAGGCAGCAATCAGAATTGCTGAGCCGACTTCCAGCATATACTTCACAGAAGCCAATGCACGAATCGAAGAAACACCACCAAGCCGTTCCATCATATTGACAGGTCTTTCAACAATCACAAAACGTTTTTTAATTAAGTGAACAATCGATTCTGGCTCAGGATAATTTGTCGGATAACGCTTTGCAAAAAAAGCAATCACTTTCCGATTTCCCGCTCGATAACCAGAAGTCACATCATAAATTGTTTTACCAGAAGCCATTCGAATACAAAAGGATAACAAACGAATACCAAAACGGCGCATTTTCGTACTTTGAAAAGCCGCTTCGTTTCCAGGAATGAAACGAGAGCCAATCGAAAAATCACATTTACCCTCTGCTAATGGTTCCAGTAAAATAGGTAAACTATTGATATCATGTTGACCATCACCATCAAACTGAACCGCAACATCATACTCATTTTCTAAGGCATATTTATAGCCGGTCTGTACCGCCCCGCCAATACCTAAATTCAACACTAAATGAATGGCATTAATTTGGTTGGCTTCTAAAATTTGTTTGGTTCCATCTGTCGAGCCATCATTAATTACCACATAATCCAATTCATGTTGAAAATGCGTAACTTCCTGTTTAAATGTTTCAATGGAAGCAATCGTCCGCAAAATGTTTTCTTCCTCATTGTAAGCAGGAATGATTAAAAGTACCTTCATAAAGAGAAACACCTTTCCACTTTTTCTCTAACAAAACCCCTCACTTACACAAAACAATTTATTGTTGAACATTTTCTAACATTTGTGCTAAGGCTTCTTGCCAAGTAGGAATTTTAAAGCCTAACGCTTCTGTTTTACTTAAATCCATGACAGAATATTGTGGTCTTTGCGCCTTTTGTGGAAATTGAGTTGAATCCACTGGCAATACTTCCACTTCAGTATCTTTTAAAATTTCTTTAGCAAACTGATACCAGCTACAGCTGTTTTCATTAGACAAATGATAAACACCAAATGGCGCTTTTTCTGCAATAACAAATGCCATAAATTCGGCTAACGTTCTTGTCCAAGTTGGGCGGCCAAACTGATCGTCCACTACCGTTAGTTGGTCTCTTGTTTCCGCTAATTTTTGCATGGTAAAGACAAAGTTATGACCGTATTGACCAAATACCCATGATGTTCGAATAATATAATAGTCGTCCAGGATTTCTTGGACCGCTTGTTCACCTAATAACTTCGTCCGACCATACTCATTTAAAGGATTCGGTTGATCATCAATCGCATAGACGCCTTCTTTTTTAGTTCCATCAAAAATATAATCTGTACTTACGTAAACAAGTGTCGCCCCCACTGCTTTAGCAGCTTCTGCAACATGACGTGTGCCGTCTACATTCACTTTTTCATCTAATTCCTTGCCTTCATCTTCTGCTTTATCAACAGCTGTATAAGCAGCACAATGATAAATGACGCTTGGTTGAATTTCTTTCACTTTTGCCAACGTACTATCCGCATCAGTAATATCTAATTCTGTGGAATCCGTTGAAACATACTCAATTCCTTGTTCGTCTAATAGGTGACGTAATTCTGTGCCCAATTGGCCATTTCCACCAGTAATTAAAATCATTTTTTTCGCTCCTTCTTGAAAAAAAGGCAGGGCAAAGTAGCTTTTGTACTTTGCCATCGCCTTTCGACTGTTATCTCACATGTCAGAAAAAATTACTGACCATTTTGTGCATATTTTGCTTCAACAGCTTCTTTATCTGCACGCCACCAGTCTTCATTTTCTGTATACCACTTGATTGTTTCTGCCAAGCCTTCACGGAAATTCGTGAATTCTGGTTCCCAACCTAATTCTTCGCGTAATCTGGTTGAGTCAATCGCATAACGTAAGTCATGTCCTGCACGATCGTTGACATGCTCATAGGCATCAACAGGTTGTCCCATTAATTCTAAAATTAATTCCATCACTGTTTTATTGTCTTCTTCACCATCGGCTCCGATTAAATATGTTTCGCCAATTTGCCCTTTTGTTAAAATTGCCCAAACAGCCGAAGAATGGTCGTTTGTATGAATCCAGTCACGAACATTTTTACCAGCACCATAAAGTTTTGGTGTAATGCCGCTTAAGACATTGGTAATTTGACGAGGAATAAATTTTTCAATATGTTGATATGGCCCATAGTTATTTGAACAATTTGAAATTGTTGCTTGTAAGTTGAAAGAACGAACCCACGCTTTGACTAACAAGTCAGATCCTGCTTTTGTTGAAGAATAAGGACTTGAAGGATTGTAAGGCGTTTCGGCAGTGAATTTTTCCCCTTCGCCTTCTCCATGTCCTGGTAAATCTTCTCTTAAAGGTAAATCGCCATAAACTTCATCAGTCGATACATGGTGGTAACGAACATTGTTTTTACGGCAAGCTTCGATCAATGTGTACGTCCCAATCAGATTGGTTTGTACAAATGGGAATGGGTCGTTTAATGAGTTGTCGTTATGCGATTCAGCAGCATAGTGAACGACCGCATCTGTTTCAGCGACTAAACGATTAACTAATTCAGCATCAGCGATATCTCCTACGACTAATTCCACACGATCACTTGGTAGACCTTCAAGATTTTTTTCATTTCCTGCATACGTTAATTTATCTAATACAGTTACATGAACTTCTGGATGATTCTTTACAACATAATGAACAAAATTTGAGCCGATAAAACCAGCTCCACCTGTTACGATGATTTTTTTCATAATTGAAACTCTCCTACTTTTTTCTTAAATTTCGCCATAGATAAACGGATTTTCCGCTTCAAATTCTTTTAAGGTTGGATGTTTTTGATCCTTTTCTGACGTAATCGCTTTTTCTGGCGCAATTGGCCAATCAATAGCTAACGCTGGATCGTTAAAAGCAATACCGCCGTCTGCTGCCGCATTGTAGTAATTGTCACACTTGTACATAAAGTTCACGTTCGGTGTCAAAGTGACAAAACCATGGGCAAAACCTTTTGGTACTAAAAGCTGACGGTGATTATGTTCTGATAAAATGTAGCCTTCCCATTGGCCATAGGTTGGACTCCCTTTACGAATATCAACAATCACATCTAATACCGCACCTGTTACAACACGAATTAGTTTTGTTTGCGCAGCTTCGCCTTTTTGAAAATGCAATCCACGCAAGACACCTGCTTCTGTTGATAATGAATGATTATCTTGGACAAAGTCAAAGTCTAATCCATGTTCTGCAAATTTAGCTTTGGAATAACTTTCTGTAAAAAAGCCACGATGATCACCGAAAACATCCATTTCGATAATTTTGACATCTTGTAATTTTGTATCAATAACTTTCACGTTTCTTCGCTCCTATTCTGCTGCTAAACGTAGCAAGTATTGGCCGTAGCCATTTTTCTTCAATGGTTGTGCCAATTCTACCAATTGTTCTTTTGTAATATAGCCCATTCGATAAGCAATTTCTTCCAAACAAGCGACTTTTAAATTTTGACGTTTTTCAATTGTTTCAATAAATGTTGACGCTTCTAATAAGGATTCGTGTGTGCCTGTATCTAACCAAGCAAAGCCACGGCCCATTACCTCAACAGAAAGTTTATTTTTTTCAAGGTAGACTTTATTAACGTCTGTTATTTCTAATTCCCCACGTTCTGACGGTTTGATTCCTTTTGCAATTTCAACCACTTCATTGTCGTAAAAATACAAACCTGTCACTGCGTAATTTGACTTCGGTTGTGCTGGTTTTTCTTCAATAGAAAGCGCCCGCATCTCTTCATCAAATTCTACCACGCCGAAACGCTCTGGATCATTTACATGGTAACCAAAGACTGTTGCCCCTGACTCTTTAGAAGCCGC
The DNA here is from genome assembly GCF_051714505.1 of Enterococcus sp. AZ129. Classification (NCBI taxonomy): domain Bacteria; kingdom Bacillati; phylum Bacillota; class Bacilli; order Lactobacillales; family Enterococcaceae; genus Enterococcus; species Enterococcus sp. AZ129. Next base: position 1,887,309 of record NZ_JBIORY010000001.1, read on the forward strand.
TCGTTGCAACATTTTTGATAAGCCGCCACCATAATAAATATTGTCCCCTAAAACTAAGCAGACACTGTCATCACCAATAAATTCTTCACCAATAATAAATGCTTGCGCCAAACCATCTGGGCTTTCTTGTACCGCGTATTCGATATGAATGCCTAAATCATGGCCATCGCCGAATAAGCTTTCAAAACGTGGTGTATCTTCTGGTGTAGAGATAATCAAAATTTCATTAATTCCCGCCAACATTAACGTTGACATTGGGTAATAAATCATTGGTTTGTCGTAAATTGGCATTAATTGTTTTGATGTTGCTTTTGTTAGCGGATATAAGCGTGTCCCGCTTCCGCCTGCTAAAATAATTCCTTTCATGAACAATCTCCTTAAATACTTCTATTTTTAGTTTCTATAAAACCAAATATCCTTCCCTATTATCGCATTAAGCATAGGGTTTGTCATGTTTTTTACGTAAATTTTACAAATCTGTAAAAGTTTAGCGTTGTTCCTTTAAACGCTGATGTAAAGCTTTTAATAAATTCACACGCCAATTTAATTTTTGTTGGAAACTTGTTTTGGTAATAATAGGGCTGACATTCGCTCCATGTCTTCGGTAAAGCACTAATGGTTCTTTAATGAAACCCGTTTGCTTTTTCCGTGCAGCTAATAAGCCAATCCACATATCATGCATAGGAACTTCTGGCGGAATGGGTAAAATGACGTTTTTCATCTCTTGACGAAAGGCCATACCTGCCCCAATATAGCCACTTTTTATCGCATTTCGCCAAAACCCTGGTTTGACTTTTCGAAACTTAAAATAAGAGGGATTGGTAACTTGTAAATCCGCATCAACAATTTTCAAGTCACTAATAACCACTTGGATGTCAGGGTGCGTTTCAAAATATTCTGTCACCGTCGTTACTTTATTTGGCAACCAAACATCATCTTGATCTGCTAAAAATATCACTTCGCCTTTCGTATGCGTAAGCGCAAATGCAAAATTAGCAATCACTCCTTGTCCTGGACCTTGTAACAATTGAATTTGGGGATAATTCGCTGCATACGTTCTCAAAATTTCCAACGTATGATCAGTAGAACCATCATCTGAAATAATTAGTTCATCTTCTTCACTGACTTGTAAAAGAATACTATCTAATTGTTCCGCGAGATATTTTTCTCCATTATATGTCGCAATACAAACTGAGATCATAGATTATCCTTTCATTAACTTGAGAAATTCTGCCAATGTTTGCCGCCAAATTTGGCGATTTTTGACAGTTAAAAATTGCTTACTACTGCGTAAAAATAAATGGCGTCGATGATGGGAAAACTTTTCTTGATCATATCGACGATAAAATAACGTTTCTGCTTCAATAATAGAGCGATAACGTTGAGGACTCATTGTACGATAATCTAAAACAGACAATTCTTGTTTTAGGTGGATTGGTAAGACTTCAATCTTTTTATTGGCTTGATTTAATTGATAAAAGAACCAATGGTCTAAATAGTCCAAAGGAAATTCTTCCGAAAATTCTTCCAACCAGCGCAGTGTTTCTGCCGTAATGACTGTACCAGAATTGATAGCCATCAACGGTTGGTTGGCTATCCCTGCTGTTGGCTTTGCTCCTTTAAGTCCAACATATTGATCACTATATACTGGCGAAATTTGTTGTCCATTTGCTTCTACAATTGGAACATAGACTGCCACAGTCGGATCTAACGGCATGATGATCAACGTATCAAAATAAGAGGCTGGCACTTCTGTGTCTTGGTCAAGGAGCAACAATAATTCACATTGATTCGTTTGACTAAAAGCAATCGCTTCATTATAAGCGGTCGCTAGGCCTGGATTATCAGGATTATGTCGATAAGTAACATTTTGTTGTAAAAATAATGCATCTTCTTGAGGAAGTGGGCTGTTGTCATAAATAAATAAGTGCAATTCGGTGTGATCTACCACTTCTTTTAATAACAAATAATTCGGCGTATCAGCCATTTTCATTTGATATAAGACGATGACTACCGCTAATCTTTGACTCATTAAAAGAACCTCCAGCCCCATTTGTTAAAAAATTTCCCCATTGATTGCATAAAGATTTTAAACAATTTACGACTTTTATGGGCGCCCTTTTCATACATGTGAACAACCGTTTCAAAAGGCGTATAGAGAATCCGATAGCCTGCTTTGCCAAAACGTAAACATAAATCGTTGTCTTCAAAGTACATGAAGAAACGTTCATCGAACCCACCAATTTCAACGAATTTCTCACGATCAATCAACATAAAACAGCCTGAGCCCATTTTAATATCCGTTGTTTCTGTATCCGACAAATCGCGACATTCATAAATACTCAAACGTTTATCAAAAATTTTCTTTACAAATTGAAAGGGAATAAAACGTAACATATAATCGAAGACATCTAATTTTTGACGAACTAAATATTGCGTCGTGCCATCTTCATTTAACACTTTAGGGCTAACGACTGCAATGTTCTTATCTATTTTGATACGGTCTAATAGACGATCAAGCACGTCTTTAGTAACCAAAACATCGGGATTAAAAATAATTGCATACTTTGTCGAAACATTGAATAACACTTGATTATGACCATGACCAAACCCTTGATTTTCTTCAGCGCGATGGATAGTAATAAATGGTTCATATGTTGTTAATTTTTCAAGATACGCTGTTTCAGAATGATTGTCATAGATATGAATATCATAGATACTATCAGTACCTAGTTCGGCTTTTAATTGGTCTAGTACATTAAAAATGTAACGACTATTATAAGTGACAATCGAGATTGTTACCATTTCTTGCATGCTCATTTCTCCTTACTACTGAAACATCGTCTTAAAAAAAAAGCATATGTTTCACACATATACTTTTTTAAGTTTAATGGAATTATATCATAGGTTTACGCTCTCGCAAAGCAACCTAAAGATTTCTTTACTTTCTCTTAGAATGCTTGCCAAGTCGCTTTTTCATTTGCTCCTGACGATATTCACGATTCCCTAAAATCCGTAACAAATACATCAACGGTTGATGTCCTTCGCCAACTAGACCGATTAGTTCAATGAATAGTTCTAAGCCAATTAAACAAAAGACAATTAATAAAATTGATGCTACTGTACTTGAATAGCTGAACAATAAAGAGACAAAGGAAAAAACTAACGCTAATGCATAAATAGTCATGACCGCCCCTTTATGGGTAAAACCTAAAGATAACAAGCGGTGATGCAAATGCATTTTATCTGCTGAGGAAATGGGCTTCTTGTTCAATAGCCGTCGAATAATTGCATAAACCGTATCCGTAATTGGCACACCTAAAATCACCATTGGCGTAATTACCGTAATAAACGTAGCATTTTTCAAGCCCTGTAACGACATTACTGCAATCATAAACCCGAGGAATAACGCCCCGGTATCTCCTAGAAATATTTTAGCCGGATAAAAATTGTATGGGAAAAATCCCGCAATGCTCGCAACTAAAATAAAAATAACAATTGGGATATAGACCGTTTTAGCATGTAGGAAAAAATACCCTGTAATACCAATCGTGGTTAATCCAATAATGGATACGCCTGATGCTAAACCATCCAAACCATCAATTAAATTTACTGCATTCGTAATCGCTAAAATCCACAATAAAGTTAGTGGTAAACTAAACCAGCGCAAATCAATCATTCCAACAACTGGCAACGTCACAAAATCTATCCGAATTCCAGCAACAAAATAAATAACTAATGCTGCTAACAAAATACCGATTGTTTTTTTCATTGGAGTAATCTCTTTAATATCATCAATGAGGCCTGTCAAAACAACCATTCCACCAGCCAAAATAATCGGCCAAATATAATCTTGTGGGATAATCGAACGAAAAATCAATAAACATGAACTAGCAAAAGCAATGTAGATTGCAAGTCCTCCTGCTGTAGGCATATTTTTGGTATTGATTCGTCGCTCTCCTGGTGCATCGTAGGCGCCAATCCGAAACGCTAGAAGCTTAACAAGTGGTGTTAATAGCAAAGATAAGATAAATGTCATAAATAAACGTATTAAAACTTCATAAATAAATAGTGACATAGTCGAACCCACTTTCTTCTCGTTCAGGGTATATTATACCGTAAACTGAAGCATTTACAAGCTGAAACATGTGTTCTGGCAACGGTTTAGACTTTTTTAAAGAAATCCATTTATTTTTTCTTTTTAAACCATCTAAACAAGCGTTGTTCAAAACTTGGTTGTTTCTTTTCTTTATCTCCAGATAAGTATTCATCGACGACAGCGTTGACAATTGCTCCTAAAATAATAATCGTGGCAGCAAAATTCAGCCATAACATCAAGATGATAAAACTCCCGATGATTTGATAACTTGCGATTCTAGAACTAAAATATTTTACGTACAAACCAAAAATTTGTGATAATAGCATCCAACCGACTGTCGAAAAAATAGCCCCTGGCAAAATAGAACGTAACGATAATTTCCGATTAGGAACGACCGCATAAATCAAACACATAATCACTAATAAAACAACGGTCGTTAACGGCCATTTTAACGCTTGGAAAGTATCGATCACAGATGTTGAGTAATGGAAAATTGGTTGCAGTAATTCAATAATGTACTGACCCAGACCTAAAATTACTACTACACCAACAATCGCTACCATAAATAACAAAATAACTAAAAATGAGACCACTCTTACGAGAATAAAATTTTTCCTTTGTTCGACACCAAAAGCTTTATTCATCGCGTTTTGTAGTGCATTAATACTTTGACTGGCACTCCAAAATGCTGCTAAAGCGGAAACAGAAAGCAACCCGCCTGAACGTTGAGTCAGTAGTGAACGAATCGCTGGTTCTAAGTTCTTATAAACATCTTTCGGAATCGCCTCTGCAATATAAGGCAACACAGAATTAGGGTCGATTCTTAAATAAGGTAAGACATTACCTACCGCAATCAGTAATGGAAACAGCGAGAGTAATAAATAATAGGCAACAACCACTGAGCTGTTGCCTATTTCGGCTGTGACCATGTGACTTTGCGTTGTCTCAATAAAACGCATCAAAGATTGATTCTTTTTGATGTTGTCGAGAAACTTCATCACACACTCTCCTTATTAATAAGTCAATTCTTCGCCTTGTGACGTTAAGATTCTTGGACCTTCTTTCGTAATCGCTAATGAATGTTCATATTGACAACTTAGACCGCCATCTTCAGTATAAGCAGTCCAACCATTTGGGTCCATTTTCATGCGCCAAGTTCCTGTGTTAACCATTGGCTCAATGGTAATAACCATTCCCTCTTTTAAACGTAGTCCTTTACCTGCTTCACCATAATGAGGAATCATTGGACTTTCATGGATAGTTGGGCCAATGCCGTGGCCTACAAAGTCGCGAACAACCCCATAGCCTTCTCCTTCTACATACGTTTGAATTGCATGACCAATGTCGCCAATTCTATTTCCTACTTGTGCTTGTTCAATCCCAAGATATAGCGCTTTTTTGGTTACTTCCATCAAGCGATCAATTTCAGGTGTTGATTCACCCACGACATAAGACCAGCATGAATCAGAGATTGCGCCCTTTAAGTCGACACACATATCTACTTTGATTAGGTCGCCATCTTTTAATACTTTTTTACGAGGAAATCCGTGGCAAATTTCGTCGTTGATACTACAACAGGTAGCATATTTGTAACCTTCATAGCCAATTTGAGCCGCCACGCCACCATGACTTTCAATAAAGTCTCTCACAAATACTTCAATATCCCAGCTTGTAATGCCAGGTTTAATAAACGTCCGTAAATGACGGTGAACATCCGCTAATAATTTCCCTGATTCATCCATCATTTCAATTTCTCGTGGTGATTTTAATGTAATCATACTATCTCTCCTAAACTTGTTTCATTCAAATTATTTTATCACATTTTTTGCAAAAAAGATTGTTCAAACACCAATTTTCAAAAAGTCCCTTAATAAAAGCACTCGCTAGTCTTTTATAAGAAATGCGCATCTGCTATAATAAGTGACAGAATTGTATGAGGGGGAAGAAAGTTTATGACGTTAGCTAAAATTGTGTATGCAAGCATGACTGGGAATACAGAAGAAATTGCCGACATTGTTGCAGAAGCATTTGAAGATTTAGAATTAGAGGTCGAAATTGATGAGTGTACGCAAGTCGATGCCGCTGATTTTGAAGAGGCCGATATCTGTGTAGTAGCTACATATACGTATGGCGATGGCGATTTACCTGATGAAATTGTCGACTTTTATGAAGACTTACAAGAGATTGATTTATCAGGAAAAATCTTCGGCGTTTGTGGTTCAGGAGACACGTTTTATGATGATTTTTGTAAATCGGTGGACGACTTCGAAGCAGTCTTTACTCAAATTGGGGCAAAAAAAGGCGCCGACAGCGTTAAAGTTGATTTAGCCGCTGAAGAAGACGACATCCAACGTTTAGAAGAATTTGCGAAAAAATTAGCAACTGCCGCAGAATAACTACGTTGAAATAAATAAAATAAACACCAGAAAAAAATGGCTAGTTCCCATTTTTCTCTGGTGTTTTGATATTCCTAATTTAAAAATAAAATACTGTAATTTAATGCTGCCGCAAAAGTAACCCAAAGAATATAAGGAATCATCAACCAGCCACGCGTTATTAATTTATAACGCAAGTAGTCCCACTGTTGAACTATTAATAATAGCCATAACAATGAGATATCAATCACAGATAATAAATTATTTTGTAAAGAAAAAAAGAAAAATGTCCAGAAAAAGTTTGCAATAAATTGTAAAATAAATAGCGTAATCATCCGTTTTTTCTGTTGTTTATTTGGATGAACTAAGATGAAATAAAAAGTAATGCCCATAAAAATATACAACACCAACCACACCGGTCCAAATAACCAGCCTGGCGGAGCAAAACTTGGTAATCTCAACGCTTGATAATATTCTCTCGCATTTACTGAAAATAAGCCCGACAAGAGCCCTAGTCCGGTAATTCCTACAATACTTAGCCATAAACGCTTATCTTTCACTCGGTTCATGTTTTTTGCCCCTTTCTATTTCTCTTCTTTACTGTAGCATGGTTGCGAATAATCTACCATTAATACACTTAACAAAAAAAGACCGTTCTTTTAAGAAACAGTCTTTTGCTGTAACCTCACAGAAGTTATCAGCATGAGGTTACACTTTTTTTAATTTTTATAGGTCAATATCAATTGGTTCATCTCGTTCAAGAATTGCTTCAATACTATCTTTCATTAAATGAATGATTTGTTCTTCTGAAGGATGGATAATTCCAGAAGTCATCAATGCAGCCACACCAGTAGCGACCACCCATGTTCCCATGTGTAAAGAGTCAATTTGAACATCGTTTAAATTAGCATACTCAGGATCAGCTTTTACCGCTTCAGTAAAATAGTGATAAGAGAATTCTTGCATTTTTTTGCCGCCACCATATTCTTCTAAATAAAGCGCACGGTATAACTTACTTTCACTTGTCGCAAAATGAATATAGTTTAAAGCCAAATCAACAATTGTATTCCCGGTATGTTTTACTGGAAAGACTTCTTTCGCTAAGTATTTATGAATTTTTTGGAATAAAGCATCGCGTAAATCATCCATGTTTTTAAATTCCAAATAAATCGGTTGGGTGGAACATTTCATTTTATTAGCAATATTACGTGCAGTGAACTTCGAAAATCCTTCAGTGGCGACTACTTCATAGGCAGCTGTTAAAATCTGCTCTTTCGTAATGGTTTTTTTTCTTGCCATAATTCCCTATCCCCTTTATTCATTCATATACAACGCTTCCAAATAAATGCTTATGGTTATTGTAACACGATTTTTCTATTATGCAAAATTAGAACAACTCTTTGTACAAAAGTTCACTGAGCGGGAGCACGACAACTTTTACCCCGACTTAAAATAACAGTTGATAAAGGCTTTATTTCGTTGAGTTCCCTGCTCTTCCGTGTTATGATATGAACAGTCATTACCCATCAAAATGAAGGAGGAATCACGAATGACCTTAGAGAATTTTAATGAAAATCTAAAGAAATATGCACGTTTAATTGCTGAAACGGGTGTCAATGTTCAGGACAATCATACGGTTGTTTTACAAATCAGTGTTGATCAAGCGCCCCTTGCCCGCTTAATTACGGAAGAAGCTTATCGCTTAGGTGCGGCCGAAGTAATTGTTCAATGGAGCGACGAAACCATTCAACGTGAATTTTTAGCTCATGCTGCAACTGATCGTATTGAAAATGTTCCTCAATATAAAATTGATCAAACCGATGATTGGATTGCCAAAGGCGCAAGCCGAATTAGCGTGGTTTCTTCTAATCCTGATGCATTAGCTGGCGTGGATGCACAACGTGTAGCAGCTTTCCAAGCGGCTAATGGGAAAGCATTGGTCAATCTACGAAAAGCAACGCAAGCCAACAAAGTAAGTTGGACTGTTGTAGCTGCTGCTAGTGAAGGCTGGGCAGCTAAAGTCTTTCCAGAATTAGCAACAAGTGAAGAACAAGTTGATGCACTTTGGAATGAAATTTTCAAAACAACACGAATTTATGAAGAAAACCCAGTCATTGCTTGGGATATCCATGATAAAAAATTACAAGAAAAAGCGGCTGAATTAAACGAACAACAATTTACTGCTTTACACTACACAGCTCCTGGGACAGATTTAACGATTGGTTTGCCTAAAAACCATTTATGGGAAGGCGCTGGTAGTTATAACGCTCGTGGGGAAGAATTCATGGCTAATATGCCAACAGAAGAAGTTTTCACCGCCCCAGATAGTCGCCGCGTTGATGGTTATGTTTCTAGTACAAAACCACTAAGTTATGCTGGCACACTCATTTCGGGAATGAAATTTACATTTAAAGATGGAAAAGTTGTTGACTTCTCAGCTGAACAAGGCGAAGAAGCATTGAAAAATCTCTTAGCTATTGATGAAGGTGCCAAACACCTAGGGGAAGTTGCTTTAGTACCTGACCCTTCACCAATTTCACAATCCGGTTTGATTTTTTATAATACATTGTTTGATGAAAATGCCTCTAATCATTTAGCCTTTGGTTCGGCCTATGCCTTCAACTTACAAGGCGGCACGGAGATGAGCGAAGAAGAATTAGCTGAAGCTGGTTTAAATCGTAGCCAAACACATGTGGACTTTATGGTAGGATCTGACAAAATGAATATTGACGGCATTAAGGAAGACGGGACGATTGTTCCAGTTTTTAGAAATGGCGATTGGGCATAAATTTAAAAAGAAGCAAGCCGTAAAAATAACGGCTTGCTTCTTTTTATTTCAAATAAAAAAAGGCTTCTCAGCCTTGATACGTTCCTTATTCAATCAGACACATGGCGGCACTTGCTTAGTGCTGCTTCCTTCCGGATCTGACACAATTCACTAGCCCGCCATTGTCCTAGCCTTTCGGCAAAACCTAGTATAACGTATTTTTATTCTTTTGACTAGTCTTTCTTTTGATTTTTTAAAAGTTTCTCTTCTTTTTTCTTTGCCCGTAACTTTTTAAAGAACTGAACTAGCAATAAGCGACACTCTTCTTCTAAAACGCCTGCTTCGACATAGGCCACATGATTGAAGCGTTCATCTTCTAATAAATTCATCAATGTGCCAGCAGTGCCTGCTTTAGGATCGGTTGCGCCATAATAAACTTCTGGAATTCGTGCTAAAAGCATCGCCCCACTACACATTGGACAAGGCTCTAAAGTTACAAATAATTGGGTTTCTTCTAGACGCCAATTTTCTATCCCGCGACACGCTTCTTGGATTGCATACATTTCTGCATGCGACGTTGCTTCTTGCCGTGCTTCTCTCAGATTATGCCCGCGGCCAATAATTTCCCCTTGCCGAACAATTACAGCTCCAATAGGCACCTCAGCCAAACCTTCTGCTTTTTTCGCTTCTGCAATGGCTTCTCGCATAAAAAATTCTTTTTCTTCTTGTGTTAACGTTGTTTCTTTTTTTCCCAATTAATTTCCACCTTTCGGCTTTTTCCCACTAAACTTCTGTCTTGCTTCATGGTACAATAAATCAGTGAGGTGTGTCTATGATTATTGAAAATTTATCTCAGCTTTATCCCAAAGGCTATTTATCAAAAACAATTGGTTCCGAAGCCACCTATTCAATTCCTGTTGACGACCAATTTTTCATTGTGAATAAAGCTTTCTTAAGTATTAAAGAACAGCATTTGTTGGAAGCGCTTTTCCCGATTTCTGAAAACCCAACAATTACTGGTAACCATCCTTGGTTCAGTTACTTATTTCAACAGGCAAAATTACCTGCCGAAGGGACCTTTCGTATGTTGCAAATTCAAACGAATGTCCCAAAAGAATTACAAGCTGAATGGCAATTTAATTTAACAAAGATGTTTCCAGATACAGTTGATTGTTTCAGTCCAAGTAATAATATGTATATTTTAGTTGAAGAACAGTCAAAAAATACCTTTCAACAAGAAGAAATTCAAGGGATCTTTTTAACATTAGATACAGACTTTGATTGCACTAGTGCTGTATTTGTTGGCAATTTTTATTCCTCTGAAGACATTCTCCGGCGTTGTTTCCATGAAGAACAACGTATTTTTTCAGAAGAACTTAATTCCTCTAGTCGGACGACTGTTTTTAGTTTAACTGATGTTGCCCTCCACTATTTTACCAAGGAAGCCATGAGCCAAAATGTACTTGTTGAGTATTATCGTCGTTTATTAAATAAAGACACCGATATTCAGCCAATCATCAGCGCTTTGTGGAAAAATCAAGGCAATATCAGCTCCACTGCAAAAGATTTATTTATGCATCGAAATACTTTACACTATCGGTTGGAAAAGTTTTTTGAACAAACTGGCTTATCTTTAAAAAAAATGGATGATTTAATCTTTTGTTATTTGTTATTAAGAAAGTAGTACGTCCATTTTTTACTCGTATGTTTTTTATTCCCAATTAGAAAGTAGGCGTTCCAATGAAAATTACCGCATATGTCGCTAGTGCATTTAGTAAAAACCACGAAGGTGGCAACAAAGCAGGCGTTGTTTTTATGACACAGCCCTTAACGAGAACCCAAAAAATGGCCATCGCCAAAGAACTAGGATTTGCAGAAACTGCTTTTATTTCGGACTCAAAGATTGCTGATTTCCGCCTTGAATATTTTACACCAAAAGAAGAAGTCGACTTATGTGGCCACGCGACAATTGGCGCTTTCACCATTATGAAGCACTTAAATAAATTATTGCAAACAGCATATACAATCGAAACGAACAGCGGTTTGCTCGCAATCACGGCGAACGGTGAACAACTATTTATGGAACAAACTGTCCCAACTTTTTATGATACGCTCACTTTAGAAGAATTGAGCGGCTGCTTTGATTTAAACGCAGTGGCAACTGCTTTTCCTATCCAGATTGTGTCAACGGGTCTAAAAGATATTTTGGTTCCCATTAAAAATGCGCAATTATTACAGGATTTACAACCAAACTTTGAAAAAATTAAGTTACTTAGTCAAAAGTATGGAGTTATCGGGATGCATCTTTTTGCTTTGTCTGAAGAAAATATCATTTGTAGGAATTTTGCACCCCTTTATGATATCGATGAAGAAGCCGCTACTGGTACATCAAATGGTGCGTTAGCTTGTTATCTGCACCATCACCAAATTTTACAAAAAACCAATTACACCTTTGCCCAAGGTTATACCTTAAACGCTCCTTCAGAAGTCTTAGTGCGTTTGAACACTACATCCCAAAAGACAATTGATCAAGTTCTAGTTGGTGGCAGAGGCTATTATGTTGAAACAAAAGAATTATTTTTATAAAAAAAAGATGGCCTAGGCCATCTTTTTTACTTCATTGCATCTTCAATAAATGTGAAAAAACGTTCTTTTAAAGAATCTGTATTGTCTTTAACTTTTTCGCCATATTCAGCTAATTTTGAACCGCCATCTTTCACACGATCAACAACATTTAAAACAGAATCTAATTCATCATCGGATAAATCATCGACAATCGATAATAATTTTTGGTTTCCATCAAATTTATCGTCTACAAACTTTTTAACTTTATAACGATTGGAAACATGAGATACCTTCTTAATAATTTTTTCAGAAGCGATGACTGCAACAGAGACACTTGCAACTGCAGCAATGCTTAAACCGATACCAATTTTTGTTGATGCTTTCATTTCCTTCAGCTCCTCTGTTATTTTCTACTTTAATCATAACATATTATTACTTTTATGCGTAATAGAAAGACCTTTACTAGCACTTAGTCTCGTCGGTTATTGCCACCAAATAAAATAACCAAACGTAAAAGTTGTAAAAAGGTCGAAAGCGCCGCTGCTACGTAGGTAAGTGCAGCTGCAAAAAGAACTTTTCTGGCCATTGGGACTTCTTCTTCTGTTAATAACCCACCTTCAGAAAGAATACTTAATGCACGTCTAGACGCATTAAACTCCACCGGTAAGGTCACCAATTGAAAAATCAAGGCTAACGAAAAAGCCAAAATTCCAATGTTGATTAACGTTTGATTCCAACTAAATAAAACACCAATCAAAATTAGTGGAAAGGAGATGGTTGAACCGATGTTGGCAACTGGAACAATGGCTGCACGAAGACGTAAAGGCACATAGTTCGTATGATCTTGTACCGCATGTCCGCATTCATGAGCCGCCACGCCAATAGCCGCGACCGATGTCGATTGAGCAGTTGCTTCTGACAAACTCAACATTTTGTTTCCAGAATTATAATTGTCGGTTAAATCACCAGCGATTTGCTGAACTCCGACATCATTAATTTGTTCTTTTTGTAAAATATACTGTGCTGCCTGCGTGCCTGTAACATGTTTACTACTTCGTACTTGATCATACTTACGAAAGGTACTGTTAACATATGCGGAGGCCGCACCAGAAATCGCAATTCCGATAATTACTAATATATAGGTTGGATCGATTCCAAAATAAAAGGGCATCATTGTCCTCTACCTCCATCTTTTTTTCTTTATTGTAGCATGATAGAGAAAAAAAGGGAGCGACAAACGTTGTCTTTTGTTTAAAAAAATGATGAATTTTTCAAGAAAGTACCAAAACTAACAAAAGTGTCACTCAATTAACGGAAAAAAATATGGCAAATTTTCTAAAAAAAAGGCATACTATTCCTTGAGGTGAGGAAAATGAAAACATTACTAAAAATATTAATCCCCTTAGTCATTTTAGCCGGTGGTAGCTGGGGCGTTTATAATTACTATTACGGCGGAGAAGCCTATTATACACAAATCACAACATCTGGTGAAAAGAAAGATGAAAAATCAGATTCTGGTGAACCGACGACCATGTATTACTATCAACAACCTGCGTTTAATAAAAACGGCGAAGAAAAGACCGTGGAATTAAACGAATACCGTGATCAACCTTTACGTATGAAAGCCTATCTAAAATTGAAAGTCAATCCCCGTAAAGGCGTGATCAGTTGGAATGAAGTGACAGAAAAAGAAGTCCCTGAAAAAGCTTTAGAAAAATTGAAATAAAGAAAAAACCGTTGGCAAACGACCAACGGTTTTTTCTTTATAATTGATTACTAATTTTTTCGATATTTTTTAGCATAATGGACACTGTGCCATCTGGATTATTGACGAATTCAATTAAATCGCCATTGCGGTAAACATCTAACGGAACAATTAATTCAATACCGTTATCCATTTTTAACTTCTGTTTGCCAAACTTCTTTTCAGAAATTTCGCGAGATTCTCTGACTGGCGGTGTTTTGTCGACAAACTTCGATTCATTCACTTCTTCTTGGTAAGCTAATTTAGCTGATACATTTTCTTTAAACACTTGCTCAGCAATCTGCTCATTGTCAATCGTCCCCGTTTCCTCAATGCTATCATACACCGCTTCTTTTACAGAAGCCATTAGTTCAAACTCATCTTCGTTAAATTTCTTTCCAATGCGTTTGACTGCTTTTTTAATTTCTTTGATATTTTCTTCCATGGAAGGTGCCGCTTGCGTCTCAATCACTTTTTCAGAGAAATACCAGATTTTTTCTCCTGAAAATTCATATCTTTTCTCTAGTAATTCAAATGCTAATGTATCTAAGTCAACCGTAATCCCTTCATCTGGTTTTTGTGATTTTGAAGACAAAATTGCTCGGTTGATAATCAGTTTGTTATAAACGGATTCTTCTTCATAGTCGACGTAATGCGTGTAACTTTCTTTATAGTTTAATTTAATCATTGCGACATGTAACACCGTATCTAATTCATATAAAATGAACAAAATATCAGCACTAGGCGCATCTTCGCTTCCTGAATAAACATCATACCAATGTTGGGTAACTTCTTGGCTTTTCTTTATAAAATCACTAGGAATCCCACGTAACGTGTCAACAAAGGAACTATTTTCCGCCAATGTTCCAGTCTTTGTTTGTGCAGTCGAAAGTTTTGAAATTTTTGCAGTTAAATACGTTCGAATATACTCAGTGGTTAAATCTAGTTCCTTTTCAGAGAAAACCGGCGTCCCAGTTTCTCGATCAATAATGTGTAAAATTGCTTTTTTTAAATAAATATCCATTTTTACGCTCTCCTTTTCTCAACCTTTTTAGTCTAACTGAAAGAGAGAAAAAAGCCAATAGTTTCTATAAAAAGAAGAAGAATTCGTAGACATTTTTCTACGAATTCTTCTTTACTTCAAAAAGTGATTACCCTTCTTCGCTGTATAACATCCCTGTTGCTTCATCAACTGGATCGACTTTATTAAAAATGCCTTTCTTTCTGAAAATATAAGTTAAGCCCATTGGTACGATAATGGCAATCGCCATTGCGCCTAAAAACGGCAAGTAATATTGTGGCACAATAGATAAAATTCCTGGCAAGCCACCGACGCCGATACTTGTCGCACGAACGCCCATTAAAGTGGCAAACATTCCTGCCATTGCTGAACCAATCATGCCCGCAACAAATGGATAAACATATTTTAAGTTGATCCCAAACATCGCTGGTTCAGTCACACCTAGGTAACAAGAAATCATTGCTGGAATCGAAACTTGTTCTTCTTTTTTGTTTCCACGATGCATAAAGATAACTGCTAAAACCGCTGAACCTTGTGCAATATTTGATAGAGCAATCATTGGCCATAAGTTGGTTGACTGAAAGTCAGCAATCAACTGTAAATCAATAGCATTACTCATATGATGCAACCCAGTGATGACTAATGGTGCGTACATAAAGCCAAAGACGGCGCCAAATAACCAATTAAATGTTGACGTTAATCCTGCATTTACGATATCAGAAACCCAACTACCAATCGTCCAACCGATTGGTCCTAAAATGACATGTGCAGCCAATACTGTTGGTACTAAAGCAAACAATGGGACAAAAATCATTGAAATTGCTTGAGGAATCACTTTTCTAAAGAAAATTTCAAGATAGGCAAGCAAGAAGCCAGCTAACATAGCTGGGATAACTTGCGCTTGATAACCAATCATGTTAACTTGAGCAAACCCAAAATCCCAGAAAGGAATTTCTGCTGCTTTAGTCGTCGCAACTGAATAAGCATTCAGAAGTTGTGGTGAGACTAATGTAATCCCTAGGACAATCCCCAAAATTTGTGTGGTTCCCATTTTCTTCGTAATACTCCACGTAATCCCAACTGGCAAGAAGTGGAAAATTGCTTCGCCGATTAACCATAAGAATGAATTGACTCCATTCCAAAATTGAGAAACTTCCACGATTGTTTGACCATCAAGAAAGCCAAATGGAACCCCTTCCAAAATATTGCGGAATCCTAAAATCAATCCCCCGATAACAAGTGCAGGAATCAATGGTGTAAAAATCTCAGCTAAAACAGAAACAACTCGTTGAACAGGACTCAAATTACTTTTGGCAGCTGCTTTCCCTTCTTCTTTTGAAACCCCTTCTAAACCGGAAATTGCAGAAAAATCATTATAAAATTGTGGGACTTCATTCCCAATAATTACTTGAAACTGTCCAGCATTTGTAAAGGTTCCTTTTACAGAAGGAATATCTTCAATCACAGGTACATCCGCTTTTTTTGGATCTTTTAATACAAAACGCATTCGAGTTGCACAATGAGAAACAGCTGAAATATTCTCTTTGCCTCCTACTGCTTTCAACAACTGTTGTGCATCGCTTTGAAACTTACCCATTTTACATTCTCCTCTCAAACTTGTATATACAATTAAGTTGTATATACATCATACTTGATTATTCTTTTTTTGGCAAGCGCTTTCTTTCAAAAAAAATAATTTTATTTTTTTACAAATCCCTTGTCTTTTCTTAAAGAGTCAAACAGAACGCTTTTTTAGCTGCTTCTTTATTGCTATACTACAGAGGGAAAAAACGAAAAGGAGTATGAAAAATGTTTTTTAAAGAAATTCATCATGTGGCAATCAATGCCTCAAATTATCAAGTAACTAAAAATTTTTATGTCGAAAAGTTGGGCTTTGAAGTTCTTCGCGAAAATCATCGTCCCGAAAAAAACGATATTAAATTAGATTTAAAATTAGGCAGCCAAGAATTGGAAATTTTTATTTCTGATCAATTTCCCGCTCGCCCCTCTTATCCTGAAGCTTTAGGATTACGTCATTTAGCTTTTAAAGTTGAACATATTGAAGAAGTGATTGCTTTTTTAAATGAGCAAGGAATTGAAACAGAACCGCTACGAGTAGATGATTTTACGGGTGAAAAAATGACCTTCTTTTTTGATCCAGATGGACTACCTTTAGAACTTCATGAATAATAAATAAAGGAGAGAAACAAAATGAAAGATACCTTTCGCTTAGAAAACCAGACGATTTATTTTGGTACAGAACGAGCAATTTCAGCCAGCCCTCAAACGATTTGGCGCTACCTGACTGAGACAGACAAGCTAAAACAATGGTTTCCAGAATTAGAAATTGGTGAATTAGGTGTTAACGGGTTTTGGCGGTTTATTCTGCCCGATTTTGAAGAAACGATGCCTTTCACTGACTACGCAGAGGAAAAATATTTGGGCGTGACTTGGGATACTGGTATCATCTATTTTGACTTAAAAGAACAAGCACCTCATCAGACCCTGTTAGTCTTTTCAGAATCTCTCCCAGAAAATTTTACAACACCTCGCCATAAAGATATCGCTGGTTGGTCAATTGTTCTCAACCGCTTGAAGCAAGTAGTTGAAACCCCTGATGCAGCACCAGAAAAAATAGATTTTCCGCAAATAGAAAATCATTACTTAGAAAAATTAACGAATTTAGAAAATTAAAAAGTGTGGCACAACGGGTAAATCACCCTCTGTGCCACACTTTTTAAAAACGTAAGATACGCTGATAAACAAATAAACCTAAATCAATTAAACAAACAACAAAAATTGCCAATAATACAAAAGAGACCCGCAACTCTGCGGCGTACATCCCTCGTAAACTAATTGTTGCCAAACATAACCCAAAAATCGTTGCCATTGTCACTTGTAACACGGTTCCTGGTTTTAGGGCATAAACAAAAATGCCAATCAAACTAGAAACAACGAGGTGCGTCAGTGGCAATTGAAGCCAATTGACAACAAACAGACTAAGGAAACATCCTAAAAGAGTCCCCCAAAAACGTGTCTTAATACGCGTATTCATTTCTGCTTTCACTGGATGCAAGAGTAGAAAAACATTCATCGGAATCCAAATTATTTTAATGCCTCCTACACTCCACATTAAAATAAAACTCAGCGTAATGGTGAAACTCATACGAATAGCTAAACGAAATCGTTGCACCCTTTCGTCAGGACTTTCTAAAAATTGTTTGAAACTTGTAATCCCAAAAAAAGTCTGTTGTAAGTCGTGCCAGAAATTAATAACCGCCAATTTTTGTTGCTTCATATTTAATTGAATGCTTTTATGGCCTCTACTCTTTAAGCTGGTTAACTGACTTAATCCTGTTTGCCACCAAGCGTTTAGTGTTAAAGCCAATAAAAAAAGACCAATTAAAAAGGCCACAACTTGAGATTGCATCAAAAATGTATTTCCTTTAACCTGGATTAACTGACAAAACGTAAACATCATCAAATAACTATGATACCGCATCGGTGTCGCAGATGAATAAAATAAATAAACAATTAAAAATGTCACACTACTATTTAAAATAATAGACCAGCTAAAGGAACTACTAGCTATAAATGCTAAAAAACTGATCACAAATTGCCTGATACTCATTTTGAGCAGCGCTACAAACGAATAATCTTTTTTATAGTTAATTTTAAACATAATAGTAAATACAGGCACCATAATT
The DNA here is from genome assembly GCF_051714505.1 of Enterococcus sp. AZ129. Classification (NCBI taxonomy): domain Bacteria; kingdom Bacillati; phylum Bacillota; class Bacilli; order Lactobacillales; family Enterococcaceae; genus Enterococcus; species Enterococcus sp. AZ129. The sequence continues at coordinate 1,905,587 of NZ_JBIORY010000001.1, forward strand.
AAATAGCTTGGGGAAAATAAAAAATCCAATGTATAAAAACTAACCAAAAAAAAGGCGATGACTGGGAAAATGGCCCAAACATACGCAAAAAATTGCTGACTTTTTGTACTAAAAAAATAAATAACAATCACTCCAATATCGATTCCTTATCCATTGTAACATGCTTGTCAATTCCCTCTTCAAATTGAATATACCAATTCGTTAAAAATAAATAAAAAAGCGAATAAATACGCTTTCATTTCTTGTTTTTTGTGCTATAATCAGCCTATATGATATATCATTTAAAACAAAGGAGCTACTTTCATGAATATTCAAGCGATTGATACGCGACACGGAACTGCCAACCAACATAGTTTTTCAAATGGAAATTGTCTACCCTATACTGGCGTGCCATTTGGGATGAATTTTTACGCCCCGCAAACAACTGACCAAAAAGGCAGCTGGTGGTTTCATCCAGAAGATCGAACATTTCAAGGCTATCGAGTAACGCATCAACCAAGTCCTTGGATGGGTGATTTTAGCCATTTATTAATGACCCCTGTCAGTGGTTCATTGTCGGAACTTTCTTTATTCCATGCCCAAAGTTCTTATCGTCCAGAAGAAAGCCTTTTTTCTCCTGTCGAAATTAACTTAACTCAATTACGCTATCAAATAACTTCTCAATTAATCCCAAGCATGTATGGTGGTATCTTAACCATTGATTATCAACAAAAAGATAATCACTTACTACTAACTCTGCCTGGACGTTATCAAGTAAAACAATTAGATGACCATCAAGTGGCTGTAAAAGTCATCAACTATTCTGGTTGTGAAGATCCAGATTTTAGTTTTTATTTTGTGCTTCATTTTGAACAGCCTTTAACCAAATGGTTTGCCCCTTCTTCAGGTGAAGATGGCAAAATCCTTCTTTCTTTTGGAAATATTGCTCAACAAGTTGTTCATTTTAGTAGTTCATTTATTTCTGAAAAACAAGCGCAGTTAAATTTAGCGCGAGAAATCTCTTTGCGTTCTACTGAGATGCTGCAACAAGGAATCGCAGATTGGAATAATTATTTCGATCGCCTTAAAGTAACGCATGAAAACCCTGAACATACTAAAACGTTTTATCATACACTGTATCGAACATTCCTATTTCCGCAAACCTTTTATGAATTGGACGAAAATCAGCAGCCGATTCATTATGATACGTTCTCGCAAACGGTTCGTCCTGGTGTACTATATACCAATAATGGCTTTTGGGATACTTATAAAACGGTCTACCCATTGTTCTCACTAATTGCTCAAGAAAAATACGAAGAGATGCTAGAAGGCTTTTTAAATAGTTACAACGAAACAGGTTTCTTGCCAAAATGGTTATCTCCAGATGAGCGTGGTTTAATGCCCGGCACCTTGATTGACGCTGTAATTGCTGATGCCGCCGTGAAAAAGATTCGTCCTGACTTGATGCCTCAGTTCCTAGAAGCGATGAAAAAAGGCGCTACACAACAAAGCGAACGAGAAAATTATGGACGTCAAGGAACTCTGGATTATCTAAAATATGGCTATGTTCCTTCAACCTATCATGAATCTGTCAATCATACTTTAGATTATGCGTACAGCGATTTCTGCATTTCACAAGTTGCAAAAACATTGAATGATTCAGAGACCGCAACGTTTTATCGTCAACAAGCCTTGAATTATCAACAACTTTTTAATCCTGAAACTGGCTTTATGCAAGCAAAGGATACTGAAGGTAATTTCCGTCCTGACTTTTTAGATATTCGTTGGGGCAAAGATTACGCCGAAGGAAGTGCTTGGCAATCAAGTTTTGCGGTTTATCAAGATTTTGCAGGTTTGATTAAGCTATATGGTAGCGAGTTAGCTTTCGAAAAAAAATTAATTCAGCTCTGCAATCAAGCGCCTAACTTTAACGTTGAAGGCTATGGTTTTGAAATTCATGAAATGAGTGAAATGGCGGCAATTGATTTTGGTCAATTAGCCATCTCAAATCAACCAAGTTTCCATTATCCGTTTCTATTCAGCTACATCGGCAAACCAGAGATGGCTCAACCACTTTTAAAACAACTAATGCAAACATTTGATGCTTCACCAACTGGCTATCCAGGTGATGAAGACAATGGCAGCATGTCTGCTTGGTATATTTTTAATAGCTTAGGCTTTTATCCCGTCACACCAGGAACTGGTGAATATGTAATCGGGATGCCTTTAGTCCAGACGGCGGAAGTAAAACTATCAAATGGTAAACAATTAACCATTCAAACATCACCAAACAAAGTCCAACAACAATTTATTCATGAAATTCAGTTAAACCAAGAAAAACATACTGCGCCTTATTTTACTCATCAAGAACTATTAAACGGCGGGACTTTAGATTATCAATTAGGGATTGTCCCGAATCCACAAAACACAGCAGAACGACCGTTTTCATTAAGTACAGAAAAATAATAAAAAGAAAGATGTTCATAAAAATTGAACATCTTTCTTTTTATTCTTCGACACCTGCGTAATTTGATTGGTATTGCTCTCGAAATTCTTTTGGGGTAATTCCATTTAATTTTTTAAACATTTTTGAAAAATAGTTGGTATTGTTAAATCCTACTTTTTCTGAAATTTCGTTGATTGTATCATCCGTGTACAATAATAATTTCTGGGCATGCTTGGTACGCACTTGATTCAAATATTGAGAAAAACTCCGCTTGGTTTCTTTTTTGAAAATTTGGCCTAAATAACTAGGGTTCAAATGAAGCTCATCCGCCACCGTTTTTAAGTTTAATTCTTCTAAATAGCCTTGTTCAATTCTTTCTACAGCTTGGCTAACACTTTCTGAATATTTTTTTATTTTAGGTTTATTTTTCACTTCTGCCAAGACTTGCTGCATTAACGCATACAGTGTATTAAGATTGTTGCTGGCTCGAATTTCTTCCACGATTTTTTCATAGTTTTCTTCTAACACAGTTGGATACTGACGCGAAATATCTGAAAAAAGTAAGAAGACTACATAGCGTACATATTCTGGCGTAGCGTGTTGTTGACTTAACTGATTGAAAATAGCATCTAATTCCCGTTGAATGGTCTGCATATCCCCAATCATCAAGGCTTGGTTAAACGCTAGAAAAGTAAAATCTTCTGCCGAACGATTCATTTGTTCTTTTTGATTATTTGGCAGAAATTCTTGATAAAACGTTTCAATTGCTTGCAACTGTTTTACTTTCTCATAACTTTCATAAACCGTTTCCCATTCATTGACAGATTCCCCTACAAAAATCTGACCTTGACCAGCTAGAATCGCTTCAATTTCACGAATAAATAAGAACGCTTCTTGTCTGGCCCCTTTATAGATAAGTAACAATTGGTGGTACGTACTCATCCAACTTTCAATGAATAACAGTTGGCCTTTTTTCATAAATAGTTCCTTGATTGTTTCTAAAAATGGCATCTCAGCTTCAACCAATAAAACGGTAAAATCACCTGGTTTTATAGTCGCAAATTGCTGCATTAACTCTTCGTATTCCCCTTCGCTGATTTCATCATTAAGCCAACGCATCAAGCCATTTTCTAGATATAGACGCACGCGGGCATGGGATTTTTTTTGTTGGTCCAATTCTATTTTAATTCTCTGGATATTGGCTAATAGTTCTTGTTTATTGACTGGTTTCAAAAGATAATCTTGGACCTGCAAAGCCATGCCTTTTTTGACGTAATCAAACTCTTGATAACCTGATAAAATTAAACTAATAAATTGATGTCCTTTTTTCTTTGCTTGCTCAATTAATTCGATCCCGCTCATTTCTGGCATCGTAATATCTGTTAATAAAACATCAATGGATTCTGTTTCTAAAAAAGCCAATGCTTCTTGCGCACTACGCGCTGTTTTAACAATTTCAAAGCCTAACTCTTGCCAAGGAATAATCCATTTTAAGCCTTCTAAAATCATATATTCATCATCAACAAACATCACTCGATACATCTTTTCACCCCTTATGCTACAAACGAAAGACGAATTGTCGTCCCTTCTCCTTCTTTCCCTTCAATGGTTAAACCATAACTCTCCCCAAAAAAGCGTTGTAAACGTTCATGAACATTTCTTAATCCAATGGATTGTTCCGTTTCTATTTCTGTTTGATTTAAACGTTCGCGAATTTCCTCTAACCGATTGGCGGTAATTCCTTTTCCATTATCTACAACAGCCACAATAATTTTTTCGCCTTCTCGGTAGGCGTGGACCTTAATAGCATTGTCTTGTCGTTGATAGTCAATTCCATGCACAAAATAATTTTCGACAAGCGGCTGAATGATAAACTTAGGAATTTCGACATCAGCAATTGTTTCTTCTATTTCGAACTTATAGGCAAATTGATCGGGATAACGCATTTGATATAAATACACATATTTTTCGCAAAATGAGATTTCCTCTGCCAAAGTCGTGTTTTTTTCTTGGTTAATATTATTCCTAAGTAATGTTGAAAAAGCATAGACAACATCAGCTAGTTCTTCTTGTTGCCGACTCAAGGCATACATGCGAATATATTCCAACGTATTATAAAGAAAATGAGGATTAATTTGCGACTGTAACGCTCTCATGTGGGCATCACGTTGCTTAATTTCTAAAGTATAAATATCGTGAATGTATTGATCTAAACTGTCGACCATAAAATTAATCGCGGAAGCAATATCATTCAACTCTTCCTGAACTTGATTCGTGTCAATTCGTTCTTTTAAATTGCCATCGCCAATGGCTCGTGTCGCTTCTAAAATTAATTGGACTTGTTGAGAATAGCGTTTAAATAGGCGGTTTAAGCCCACTAATAAAATAACAATCAAAAGTAACCCAATCCCTAAAATGGCTGCATAATTCATAAACAATTGTTGAAATAAGACTCGGCGGCTTGTTAATAAGAGAATGGTACTCCGGCCACTGCTTTCTATTTCCGTAATATCGTAGCGATTATGAAAAACCTGTTGAATGTCACTATCGGTGTGCATTCTTTTATCTAGTTGCCGCTCTTCTTCTTTGGTAAATTGTGCTTTTTCAGAAAAAATTTGATTTCCAGCACTATCATAGATAAACGCATTAATACCTGATTTTTTCAATAAGTCTGCTTGGTTGCCTAGCAACTCTTGACTTGAAAACACAGTGTACAACTCTCCCAGCGGTTGTCCTGTATAAGGATCGGAGATAATTCGCATTAGTTGAAAGCCATGTTTTTTAATTGATGACATATCCATTTTTTTCCCATTTGTAGCTGTGCGATTGGCGAACAAAACCTGATCAAATTCATCTAAGCGAATAATCACTTCTTCTAAGTCAGGAAAGGTGCTAAATAATGTACTTAAATTATTTCCAAAGTGGGTACTGACCCGATCTTCCGACCATTGGCTGTAAGTATAGTCAAAATACTCAGGAGGAGAAAGTTCCATATATTTTCGCATGTTTTCAATTTTACTTGCAGAGCCAGCTAATTCATTAATCATATTCGTCGCCGCATTATTTTTATTCGTTACATAGCTGTCAATTTGGGAAACGGCGTTATTTTTTTGTGAATCAATTGATAAGTTAATTGTATAAGTAACATAAACGCACAAAGCAGCCACCGTTAACAAAATAATACTTGTTAACAGTAGACTGTATTTTTGTACTAATCGATTTAATAAATATTTTTTTTTAAACAGTTTTTTGAAGATTCGCTTCATTTTGTTCCAACTTTCCATCAATAAACTGGCGATTTTTGCGCGTGACATAGGCACACCACATCATAATTAAGGCAAACGAAGCAAATAGTAGCAGTCCTTTCATTTTCCAAGTTAAAGCAACGATACTAATTACACCGAATAAGACTTTAAAAAATACACCGAGGTTTAAAAAGATACTGATAAATGAAAGCTTCATTAAATCAATAGTTGAGATAAAATAGCTTCCTTCATATAGTAGCATATAAATGTAAAAAATAACGAGTATTAGGGAAACAAAAAATAAAATAAATGTAATAATTAACCACATTATTCCGGTAAATTGAACGGCTAAATAAATATTATAAAAAACAAATCCTAAAGTGAAGAGAAAAAGTAAAAAATAACAGTTACTTCTTTTAAAATGTGCTTTCCATGATTCAAATGCTCGTTTAACGGTGATTGCTTGATAATTCATGCCCTCTTCCAAAATGAAATCAGTCATCATTTGGAGTGCTGGACCAACACCAAAAATAATCCCTCCAGCTAAACTAAATAAAACAAACAGTAAATTTAGTTTGATTACTGTCCAGGAAAGGTAAAACAACCGTTGAATCCCTGTACTTTCCATCTTCCTCTTCCTTTCTATTATGTAAAAGGCTGAGCCAAAAGCGCTCAGCTAATGCCTCAGCCTCCTGTGATTATTTTTGAGATTGGATATATTCGTCTAATTGTGTTTGCATTTCTTTTTGAACTTTATCCCAGCCAGCTGTTTTTAGGTCATCCATTAATTTTGGAAGTGTTTCTTCTGGATCAACAGTTCCTGTATTTAAGCTTGCTGCGTAACGATTCATAACTGTAGCAACGTTAGTGATTTCAGTTTTCACTTTATCATTTACAAAAGTAAAACCAAGAATTGGTGAATCTTTTGCTTCTTCGATGCTCTTATCACGTTCTTTAACCATTTCTTCAGTGACAGATTCTTCTGGCCAAATGATTAAGTTGTTTCCTGTGTTCCAAGCACTCAAATGAGTTGTTGGTGTGTAATCTTTCAATAATTTCACGCGATCATCGCCAACTTTTTCATATTGTTTGCCTTCTTCACCATAAACAAGTCCGTTTAACAATTCTGGATTGCTGTTTAATAAACCTAACAATTCAACAGCTTTTTCTTTGTTTTTAGACGTGTTTGCAACAACATAGTTAGCCATTTGCGCTTGTGATGTTGTTTTTAATGGTTCTGTTAGTGGACGAGAAACAAGTGGTTTGCCAGCAGCTTGTGTTAAGATTGTATCACCATAATCCATAGGTCCTTGTGTTTCTTGACGCATGAACCAAGTATTGGTATTTAAGTCATATGGTGTTGTACTTGTAGCAGCATCTGTTGGAATCAAGCCATCTTTATACCATTGATGTAAGACTTTTAAGTTATTAATCATGTCTTTGTCGGCATATTGGTTAATAATTTTTGGTGAGCCAGTATCAGTTGTTTTTACTGCAAATGGATATTGGTTACCAATAGGGAAGTCATAATTACCTGTTGCAAAGAATGTTTGGCCGATAGCAAAAGCAGCAATATTTGGTTCTTTTTTATGGAATTCTTTTAGAACTTCCGTTGCACTTTCATAACTACCATCGACTTTACTAATATCTAAATTGTATTTATCGACATATTCTTTATTAAAAGTTAAAACTTGTTGACCGTAAGAGTTACCTAAAATTGGGAACGCATACAGTTTTCCATTGATCGTATTTCCTTTAATATAGTTATCTGGTAATTGATCATAGGCTTCTTTCGCATATTTAGGTGCTAAATCAGTTAAATCAGCATAGGCGCCTTTTTGTGCATTCGTTGCATAATTTTGTGCTAATGAAATATCATAGCTTTCACCAGAAGCAACGATTGTTGACATTTTTTGGTCCCAATCGCCCCAACCAACAAATTCCATTTTTAATTTTGCCCCAATTTTTTTCTCGATAATTTTATTCGCATTATCGATTAATTGGTCATAATTATCTGGTTTGTCCCCAACACGATACATTAATAACGTTGGTGTACTATCATCACCTTTTGACGCTGCATCTTTTGAAGATTTACCGCACGCGCTTAATCCTACAGCTAAAGCTGCTGCGCCAGCTACGGCTAATCCTTTTTGCCATTTTTTCATTCCTTATTTCCTCCTGTACAATTTTATTCTTTCACGCCGCCGATTGTTAAACCACCCACGAAATATTTTTGGAAGAATGGGTAAGTTAACGCAATTGGTAACGTAGATAAGACAACAATCGCCATTCGAGCCGATTCACTTGGTAGAACGCCTAATCCTTCTTGTGCTGCTGCACCCATATCCGTACTTCTTGATAAGAACTCTAAGTTGTTTTGAATTTTCATCAATAAATACTGTAATGGTACCAAGGTATCTTTTTGAATGTAAAGTAACGCATTGAACCAATCGTTCCAATAACCCAAAGCCGCAAACAAACTAATTGTGGCAATCCCTGGAACGGCTAGTGGTAACACAATGCTGACAAAAATGCGCATTTCACTTGCGCCATCAATACGTGCCGATTCAATAATACTGTCAGGCACGGTTTTCTTGAAAAACGTTCGCATCACTAAAATATTAAATGGTCCTAAAGCTAAAGGCAAAATTAACGCCCAAATTGTATCTTTCAATTGCAATAAGTTTGTCATTACTAAATAGTTCGCAACCATCCCTGGTGAAAATAACATTGTAATTAACGCAAACAATGTAAAGAATTTTTTAAATGGAAAGTTGGAACGAGAAATGACATAGGCATATAATGACGTCATTGTTGCATTGACAATCGTCCCTGTCACCGTAATGAAGACCGTTACCCCTAAGGCATGAATAATGCGTTGACTCATTGCCCCTTGGAAAATGTAACGATAGGCCTCCAATGAAAATTCTTTTGGCCAAAACCGGTAGCCGTTTGCTGCTAATGATCCTTCACTTGTCAATGAAATCATAATAACAAAGAAAAACGGAACCACACAGGAAATAGCAAAAATCGCAATGACAATATTGAAAATCAAATTCGCTGTCGGGTTGAAGGATCGAACGTTAACGCTAGTGACTTTTTTCTTTTTCATAATCCTTCCTCCTAAAATAGTGCTGAATCTGGTTCAATTCGACGAACAACTAAATTCGCAATTAATAACAAACATGCCCCAACGACAGATTGATATAACGCTGCAGCTGCCGTCATGCCTACATCACCAGTAGCCGTTAAGCCATTGTAAATATAGGTATCTAACACACTTGTCACGTTGTAAAGCGCACCTGAGTTTCTTGGTACGATGTAGAACAAACCAAAGTCTGCTCTGAAGATACCGCCGATGTTTAAAATTAATAAAACAGACATCATTGGTAAAATTTGTGGAATCGTAACATTTTTTATTTGTTGCCATTTGTTGGCACCATCTACCATCGCTGCTTCATAGTATGTCGGATCAATCCCCATCACAGAAGCATAGTAGATAATACTGTTGTAGCCTAGACTCTTCCAAACATTTAGGAAGACAAAAATTACTGGCCACCAACGTGGATCTGCATACCAGTTAATCATTGTGCCGCCATTACCAGTAATCCATTGATTCAAAATCCCTTTATCTGGACTTAAAAAGGCATAAACAAAATAGTTAATAACCATCCAAGATAAGAAATATGGTAGCAATGACATCGTGTGATAAACTTTAACCAAGCGACGATTTCTTAATTCACTCATAATAATAGCAAAAGCAATCGCGAAGAATAAGTTAAAGGCTAAAAAGACGACATTGTACAAAATGGTGTTTCTAGTAATTAACCAAGCATCTTTTGACGCAAATAAAAATTTAAAGTTTTCAAAACCAACCCAAGGACTTTCTCTTAGACTAGCTAAGAAACCATCTGGTGAAATATGAAAATCTTTAAATGCGACCACATTGGCTAAGACTGGTATATAGAAGAAAAATATAAACCAGATAAATCCTGGTAACGCCATAAGGATTAAGGCCTTATAACGCCATACATTTTGAAAAAACCCGTTTTTCTTCTTCATTCGTTTCGCTCCTTTCATAAATATAATAGCGTTTTCATAATATCTTTTTAAGGAACAAATTATAGGATTTGAGAAACAAATTATAGATTTTGTGTCATTTTAAGGTAAAAATTTACCGAAATGACTGTTCTTTGTGAAAACGTTTATCTGATATTTTTTTTACAACTGTTTAAGAACCTTAAAAACAATTGGCTAAACCTCACTCATAAAGCGGTTTCGCTTGTGCGTATTTGTTGTATAAAAGCTGAGAACTTGTTATTTTCACAAAGGATATTATCTAATTATTTTTGAGGAGGACTATTTTTGAATTTTATCCGTAAAAACACTAGAGCAATTAGTTTAATTGTGGTATATTTTTTCACAGTTTTAATGCAAGCTGGTTCTTTATTATTATTAGCTATTTCACTACTATTTTTCTATTTGCCTTTATGCACACACAATATGTTGGATTTCTTGTTATAAATCAAAAAGAGTTGACGACATAGGTCATTTTGACTTATGTCGTCAACTCTTAAATTTTCAGCTAATTAGTCGTTCTAAAACAATCGATTTTGTTTACTCCTCTTTTTCTTTGTTTCTCTTTATAACATAGAGAATTAATACAATTAAGATCAGTCCTACACCCAGATACGCAAATATTTTTTGGACTTTTTCTCCTGTTTTTGGTAAATAGGATGATTTAGACGTTTCTTTCTTGTTTATGGCAATTTCATTTTTACTATTTTTTGTAGGTTTGTTCTGGTCTGTAACAACTTTTTTTGTTTCCTTTTTATTTTTCGCTGGTTCTTCAGGCGTAATGGGCACTTCTGGTTCTTCTGGTGGATTGATGCCATCACCTACTTTGGCTTTGTTGAGAATTATTTCGCCTGCCTTGGCTTCTTCATTAACGATCACTTTAAAACGAATACTCCGTTCTTTCATATCGGTGATACTTGGGTATTCCGCTGTGATTGTGCCATTGGCTTCTTTCAAGCTGGTTGGTTTTGGTTCATCACCAACACTTGTTAGGCTATCTTTGACATACGTTAGTCCTTTGGGTAGTTGGTCTGTGATAACTACTTTGTTTAGGACGCCGTTTTCGACAGTGTTGCGGAAGCTAATGGTGTACTCGATAGTTTCGCCTAGTTTTGGTTTGGCGTTATTAACGGTTTTTGTTGCGGTTAGTTTGCCTGCGTTCGTTTCTGGTACCACAGGCACCTCTGGTTCTTCTGGTGGATTGACTGTGTCATCTACTTTGGCTCTGTTGAGAATTGTTTCGCCTGCTTTGGCTTTTTCGTTAACGATCACTTTGAAGCGAATACTCCGTTCTTTCATATCGGTGATACTTGGGTATTCCGCTGTGATTGTGCCGTTAGCTTCTTTCAAGCTGGTTGGTTTTGGTTCATCACCAACACTTGTTAGGCTATCTTTGACATACGTTAGTCCTTTGGGTAGTTGGTCTGTGATAACTACTTTGTTTAGGACGCCGTTTTCGACAGTGTTGCGGAAGCTAATGGTGTACTCGATAGTTTCGCCTAGTTTTGGTTTGGCGTTATTAACGGTTTTTGTAGCGGTTAGTTTGCCTGCGTTCGTTTCTGGTACCACAGGCACCTCTGGTTCTTCTGGTGGATTAACTGTGTCATCTACTTTGGCTTTGTTGAGAATTGTTTCGCCTGCCTTGGCTTCTTCGTTAACGATCACTTTGAAACGAATACTCCGCTCTTTTGTATCGGTGATACTTGGGTATTCCGCTGTGATTGTGCCGTTGGCTTCTTTCAAGCTGGTTGGTTTTGGTTCATCACCGACACTTGTTAGGCTATCTTTGACATACGTCAGTCCTTTTGGTAGTTGGTCTGTGATAACTACTTTGTTTAGGACGCCGTTTTCGATGGTGTTGCGGAAACTGATTGTGTACTCGATTGCTTCCCCTAGTTTTGGTTTAGCGTTATTAACGGTTTTGGTAGCGGCTAGTTTGCCTTCTTTTACTCGAGGTGTGATTGGTTCTTCGGGTGTAATGGGCACCTCTGGTTCTTCGGGCGGATTAACTGTGTCATCTACTTTGGCTTTGTTGAGAATTGTTTCGCCCGCTTTCGCTTCTTCGTTAACGATCACTTTGAAACGAATACTCCGTTCTTTCATATCGGTGATACTTGGGTATTCCGCTGTGATTGTGCCGTTGGCTTCTTTCAAGCTGGTTGGTTTTGGTTCATCACCAACACTTGTTAGGCTATCTTTGACATATGTCAGTCCTTTTGGTAGTTGGTCTGTGATAACCACTTTGTTTAAGACGCCATTTTCGACAGTGTTGCGGAAGCTAATGGTGTACTCGATAGTTTCGCCTAGTTTTGGTTTAGCGTTATTAACGGTTTTTGTTGCGGTTAATTTGCCAGTTACTTGTTCGTCCGCAATTTTTGCTTCTACTATATTAGAAGTTTCGTTGACTTTTGCAGATGTTAAAATATCTACTGCCTCAATGGTTGCGCTATTAGGCACTAATTCATTTGCTTTTGCTCGTTCATTTATCCGCGCTTTAAATTCGTAAATTGTTTCAGCTGTATCAGCTTTGTAGCTACCTCCTTGTGTAGCAGTTGCACCATTGCCGACACGGACTATAATTTGTTTATTGGTTTCATCATATTCAGCTTGATCATCGCCTGAAGCATCCGTTTTTTCACCAGAATTTGGTCCACTAATAATTTTTAAAGAGCCTGGCAAATAATTTAAGCGACCATCTAGTGCATCCTTCGAGACTGAATTTATCGCTTCTGAATCAGCTTTTGTATTTTTTAGTGAGACACGATACGTGATCGTTTCACCAACTTTGTAAGTTTCTTTTGGTTCCACAATTTCTTTCTTAATTTCAAATTCAGGCGTTTCTGCGTTTACAGCAAAACCAATCGCATTCGTAGAATAATCGTCACCACTACTTGTTGTTCTAAAATTAATTTGGTTTTGTCCAACATTTAAAACACCTTCGGGAATTGCCATACGATCGATATCAATATCTAAAAAATTAGGATGATCCGGCGCAAATTTTCCTGGATACTTATCTACCATATGTTCATCGTTATCTGTCACAGTTGCGTTCATAGCATTGTTAACTGGATTGAGCGTGTTCGAAATATTTACCCAAGTTCCTGCGCTATTTTTAATTTGTGCGTTGTCTCCAGTCCAGTATTTATCTCCTTGAACAGTAAACCAGGTCACAATTGGATCAAGATTTCCTTGTTTTGCTGTTAAAAAGTTGCTCATAGTAAATTCATTATTAGTTCCAGCAGCATTGCCACGTGCTCCATAGTAAATACTAAAAGCTCTTGACTTACTTGCCTGATCCTTTGTAACAACAAACAAACTCCAACCACTAAAGTTATAATATTGATATTGACCATTTAAACTACTTGTCATAGGAATATCTGCCAACGTATAACTCCCTGTCGCACTTTTATCCCCTTGTAAAATTGAAGTTACATCTGCATAATTAGAAAATCCAGTGTTATTGTACCCGAAACGTTGTCCTGGGTTTGTTGCATCTTGATCGATACGATGGTACCTTTGGGGCGAAACACGCTGTACGGTTCCATTTGGTGTTGTAAATTGAACTGGTGCACTAATTTCTTCATCAGAAAGATTTGTTCCGTAAGCAGGGCCTTTATATCTAGATGCACTCCAAAATAAGCCCGCCCAAGCAATCTCTTTTGCACCATTTAAATCAATATAAGCCCGACTAGAGTTATACGTATTTGGATCATTGTCAACATCTGCAAATTCTAAAGGAAAATTGTTAATTGCATAACCACTACTTGCTCCTCGTGTGTTTAAAAATGTTTGCGCAGCCGCCGTATTTTCATTCTCAATTTTTAAGTTGGTATTTCCCGTTGAAAAAAGTTCTCCTTTATGAACGCTTTGATAAATCGGCGTATTAAACCCCCGACCAGGTGTTGGTGGCACTAACGGACCAGTAGGTTGCGCCTTTAATGGAGGTTGCTCAGGACTTTCGGTAGCCTGCGTTAGTGCTGTCTCTTGAATACTTTCTGTCGCCTTTCCTGCTTCAGGCTTTGTTTCGTTACTAGTAGTTGCGGTCATTTCATTTGTAGAAGAGACTGTTTCGTTTGCCTGATTTTCTACTTTTGTTTCTGAAGTTTCCTGTTTTTCCTTCGAAACCGACTCTTTATCTGCTAGTATATCTTTACTAGGTAAATCAATTACTAGTGTTCCTTTTTCATTATCTTCTATTAGTACGCTGACCAATAACTTGCTCGACGCTTTTGTAGTTATTTGCCCATTTATGGTAATCTTTCTTGTCGAATTTGGTTGAAGGTTAAGCAGTTTAATATCGGTTGTTTGATCTTTCTCATTTGTTTCAACCTTTGCTTGTTCTTCTAAAGACGTAGGTCCTCGCTCTTCACTTAAAGTATCTAAAACAAATTTGATTGGACTATCATTGATATTTTTTTGTTTTAAAATGAGATCTTTGATTGGTACATCTCGCGTATTTGTTACTTCGTAAGTGACCGTTTTAATATCTTCTTGAGACGATGTATCTTCTATTTTCCCTATTACTTTGAGCCCGTCTTTTTCAACAGTCTTCTCAGCATCACTTGTTACTTCTTGAGCAAATGCGTTCATCATTGGTAACAAATTTAAAATAAACAGCATGGTAATCATAAGGTAACTCACAAAATTTTTAACTGCTTTATTCATTTACATTCTCCTTCGTTCTTTTCATTTACTTAAACAAATCATCTTCAAACAACTTTTACAATTACTAATTGTTTCTCAACATCCACCTCCATAAAATACTTTTCAACCTTCAATTCTTTCTTTATTTAGCTACAACAACTTTTTTTAACGTACGATTTTCCGTTTCTCCTTATAATCAAAAAGTAACACATTATATTAGCTAAAAAAAGAAAAAACCCGATATTTCAACAAAAAATCGTGAATTAAATAACACGTTTTATATGAAGCAAATATATTGACTTTCCCTAAAAAAATACAAACATAGGTAAGTTCTAGCTTTAAGAGTAATTTTTTTATTGTTTTCCCTTTAATAACATTCGTTCTAAATTGTTTTAAAAACTAAAACTTTTTTCATGTAATTTTCATTACATTTACCAAAAAAAGAAACTAGCTTAGCTACATTTGCTATTGCTAGTTCCTTTTTTTAATTGTTTTACTTTTCCCCTAAAATTTCAATCCAACCATAATAATATTCAATATATTGATTTTCCTCTTCTAGTTGTGTCAAGATATGTTCCCCGACAACGATGCCTGTTTCAAATCCTTGTTTTGCTAAACGCTTTTTTACTTCTTCGATATTATTCAAACGGGTATCTTGTGTATTGACTTTTAAAATAAAGCCTTTGTATTGGCTACTTGATTCTTTGAGCCAAATCACTTTATCTAAACTTTTTTTATTCACATGATTTGCCAAACAAATCCCATACGTCAGTTCATTGGATTCACTTAAATCCCCGTAAATACCTAAAGTTGAAATGTGTTCCATGTAAACTTTCATCTCTTCTGGATCCTCAATATCAACAACAACAATTTTATCAAAAGGAATTGGTTCATCTGAAAAAACCAATGTTTCTAAATCAATTAACGCATGTAAATGTAATTTTCTTTTCTTGATTTCTTTGTATTTATGTTGAAGCCTTTTTATTTCTTGCCCCAGTTGTTCTTCTGTTGCTTCCATGGTGGCATAGAGATCGGTAGGTGTCTTTTTATATAAATTCAACATATCTTTGATAGGAATCCCCATTTTTCGATAAAAATCAATATCATATATTTTGAACAAATCTTCTAAATCAAAGGTTCGATATCCGTTTTCTTCATTGCGTGTTGTACTAATCAACCCTTGCTCGTCCCAATAACGAATCGTGGACTTAGGGATATTTAACAACTCAGAAACATCTTTTATTGTGTAATTTTTTTCCATATTGTTCCCTCCATCAAAAAGTTTAGCATTTCTACTGTTGACATTCAAGTTACTTGAACGTGTACAATGACTCTTTGTAACAGCTAAAACGGTATTGTTTAAGGAGGAAATTTCATGAAATTAATGAAAGAGTTTATTAAAGAAAATAAATGGATTGTTCTTGCGACAACTTTAACCATCTGTTTGCAAATCGCAGGAACCCTTGGCGTCCCTAAATTAGTTGGCAAGTTGATTGATGTGGGCATCGTTAGCGGTGACCAACAAGTAATTAAAACGATTGGCATACAAATGTTTCTTGTGGCATTCATTGGAACAATTGCCGCAATTATTTCTAGCTATTTGTCTGCTTTAGTAGCTGCTAAATTTGGTTTTCAAGTTAGAGGATTGTTCTTTAAAAAATTTCAACAATTCTCGATGAAAAATGTTGATAAATTTGGTTCAAATTCTTTGCTAACTAGAATGACCAACGATGTAGATAATGTTCAAACAATGATTGTGCTGTTTTGCCAATTAATCTTTCCAGCGCCTATTATTAGTTTATTTGCCTTAGTGATGACATTTTCTTATTCAGTTTCACTCGCTTGGGTAACATTGGCTTCCATCGTATTTTACTTAGTCGTTGTTTATTTTTTAATGAAAAAAGGTACCCCTTTATCTTTAAAAATTCAACCAAAAATGGATCGAATTACTACGACTTTACGAGAGTTCTTTACTGGAATTAATATGATTCGTGCGTTCAATAATCAAGACTTTGAAGAGCAGCGAACCAATCAAACATTTAAAAATTATGCTGAACGCATGAGTAAAGTGAATCAAATCTTTGCTTGGATTACTCCCGTTGCCTTTTTATTAATGGGCGTTGTGTACGCCTCTATTTTGTGGTTTGGCGGTAATTTAGTTGCAGTAGGCACCCTACAAATTGGCACCGTTACAGCTGTGATTGAATATACGCTTCTAACTTTGGCCTACTTAATGATTGCGGCTATGGTATTAGTTGTCATTCCACGGTCCGTTGCTTCCTTGAATCGCTTGCAAGAAGTTTTGTCAGAAGAAATTGAAATTAGCGATCCTCACACTGAAGCAACCATTGCTTATCATCCTGAGAAAGCCTTGATTTGCTTCGATCACGTCACGTTTCAATACACAGAAACAGCTGATCCTGTTTTAGAAAATGTTAGTTTTGTTATTCCTAAAGGAAAAACAACGGCGATTGTTGGTGCAACTGGCGCTGGTAAAAGTACTTTAGTTAAGTTACTTTTACGAATAAATGAGGTCACAGCCGGCACGATTAGCTATTCTGGCACAGATATCCGCTCATTATCTCAGCAAACGATTCGTAAAGTCATCAGTTATGTGCCACAAAAAGCCTTTCTTTTCAGTGGGACAATCTTATCAAACTTATTAATGGGAAATGCCAAAGCAACTACAGAAGAAATAAGAACGGCACTAGAAATTTCACAATCTTCTGAATTTATCGATTCCTTACCACAAGGGATTGAAAGTTTCGTAGCACAAGGCGGGTCCAACTATTCTGGTGGTCAAAAACAAAGAATGTGTATTGCACGAGCCTTAATCAAACCGGCAGACGTTTATATTTTCGATGATAGCTTTTCCGCATTAGATTACAAAACTGACGCTGCTCTACGTGCCGCTTTACATGCACAAATGTCGGACAAAACTTTACTCATTGTTGCTCAACGGTTAAGTACAATCATGAACGCTGACAATATTATCGTCCTAGATGAAGGAAGGATTGTTGGTCAAGGCACCCACGCTGATTTACTTACCACTAATAGCTATTACCAAGACTTTGCTAAATCGCAAGGTATCTTACCCAAGTAATTAAAGAAAGGATGTGACTGCTTGAAAGAAAGTTTTCTTTTCAAGCCATACAATGAAAAAAACAATGAATCTTCAAAGCTTTAAACGTTTCTGGAAAATGATTAAACCTGAGCATCCAATCTTTTATGGTCTAATGATCTGCAGTTTAATTGGAAACTTATTAATTGTTGCCATGACCTATATTATGGCAATCGGGATTGATAACCTCTTAGAAGCTATCAAGCGTGTCGGGCTCAAAGGTATGACACTTCCTTTAGTTGAAGAAGCGCTCTTAGGTCCCGTCTTACTTTTAATTCTCTTTTCAATCATTAGTAGTATCACTTCTTTTATTCAGGAACGAGCAATGGCTTCTTTAAGCGAACGGGTTACTTTAAGAATTAGAAAAGAAGTGACAAAAAAGTTTAAAACTTTACCAATGGCCTTCTTTGACAATCACCAAGTGGGCGATATCATTAGTCGTTCAACAACTGGCTTAAACCAATTGTCACAAGTTCTTTTAACAGGCATCAACCAATTTTTCACTTCCGTCGTGACTATCCTTTTTGCAGGAATCATGTTGTTCTACATTGATGCAAAATTAACCATTTTAGTGTTGCTGCTAATTGGCGGCAGTACTTTCATGACGACAAAAATAGCGAATAAAAACAAGGTGTTTGCTGATCAAAGTCAAGCTGAATTAGGTCAATTAAATAATAAGATGGAAGAATATTTAGCAGGAAATTTGGTCACAAAAACCTTTAATCAACAGCAAAATGCTGAAAAAACAATTGATGCTGTTAATCAACAACATTATCGTGCCTTTAAAAAAGCACAGTTTCTAAATTTTGCGATTTATCCAGCTATTCGTTTTATTAATCAGTTGGCTTTTATTATTAGTGCTATCTTAGGCGCAATGCTCGTTTTATCTGGTGGTATTACGATTGGTTTCTTGCAAGCGTATTTGCAATATATCAACCAAATTTCTGAGCCGATTTCTACCGCTTCTTATGTCATTAACTCAATTCAAGCAGCGATGGCTTCCATTGATCGGATTTTTGTTATCTTAGATGAAGCTGATGAACAGCCAGAAGCAACTCATTTAGAAACTATTTCTTCTCCTAAAGGAGCCATTGAATTTAAAAATGTTCAATTTGGCTACACACCAGAAAAAATTTTAATGAAGAATGTTGATTTTTCTGTTCAACCGAAAAAAACAGTGGCCATTGTGGGACCCACCGGCGCTGGTAAAACAACATTAGTCAACTTATTGATGCGTTTCTATGAAATAAATCAAGGCGCCATTACTTTTGATGGGATTGATATTACGAAACTTTCTCGACAAAATCTAAGAAATTTATTTGGCATGGTATTACAAAACACTTGGCTATTTGAAGGAACCGTAGCAGATAATATTGCCTATGGAAAAAAAGACGCTTCTCGTGAAGAAATAATTGAAGCGGCTAAAATTGCTCAATGTGATCATTTTATTCGGACCCTTCCTCAAGGATATGACACAATTATTTCTAGCGAAAATGGTGCATTATCACAAGGGCAACAACAGTTATTAACCATCGCCCGAATCATTTTAGCAAATCCGCCCGTTGTTATTCTCGATGAAGCAACTTCGAGTGTGGACACACGAACAGAAGCCCATATTCAAAAAGCGATGGAAACTGTCACAGAAAATCGAACAAGCTTCGTTATCGCTCATCGATTATCCACGATTGAAAATGCTGATTTAATTTTAGTGATGAAAAATGGCGATATTATTGAAAAAGGAACGCATCAGGAACTATTACAAGCTCCGACTCTTTACGCCAGCTTATATAATAGTCAATTTCAAACCACTTAAAAAGAACTGGAACAAGTCATTCTTCTTTTGACTCGTTCCAGTTCTTTTATTGCTTAGAAATATTGAATTCCCATTGCTTTTTTGACTTCTGTTAAGGTTTGTGCTGCCACTTTTTCAGCAGCAAGACTTCCTTTATGCAACATTTCCATAATTGCTTCTGGATTTTTAGCCAGCTCTTCACGACGTCGACGAATCGGTGCGAGTTCTTCTTCTAGGACATCAATTAAGTAACGTTTAATTTTCACATCTCCTAAACCGCCATGGCGATAGTGCTCTTTTAATTCTTCAATATATTCTTTATTTTTCCCAAAAACATCCAAGTAAGTAAAGACCATATTTCCTTCAACTTGTCCTGGGTCCTCTATACGAATATGATTTGGATCGGTATACATACTCATTACTTTTTTCTGTACCACTTCAGCTGGATCTGAAAGATAAATACCATTGCCTAAAGACTTACTCATTTTTCCGTTGCCATCAATTCCTGGCAAGCGTCCCATGCCTTTTGGTGGTAACACAGCTTCCGGTCTAACTAAAACTTCACCGTACGTCTGATTAAAACTATGCACAATTTCTTGCGCTTGTTCCAACATTGGTTTTTGGTCTTCCCCAACTGGGACTAAGTTCGCTTGAAAGGCAGTAATATCAGCAGCTTGTGAAACGGGATAAATAAAGAATCCTGTCGGAACACCTTCCCCAAATTTTTTTTGCTCAATTTCTGCTTTGACCGTTGGATTCCGACGTACACGTGACGTGGTCACTAAATTTAGATAGTACATTGTTAATTCAGCTAACTGTGGAATTTGCGATTGGATAAAAATTGTTGTTTTCGTAGGGTCTAAACCAACTGCTAAATAGTCCAAAGCAACTTCTAAAACATTGGCTGAAACTTTTTCGGGATTTTTTGCATTATCTGTCAATGCTTGTAAATCTGCAATCATGACAAATAATTGATTTGTAGGGTCTGCTTGCATTTCTACTCGTTTTTTTAAGGAACCTACGTAATGTCCTAGGTGCAATTTACCAGTTGGACGATCACCTGTTAAGATAGTATTCATTGTCTACACACCTTTATCGTTTACTTTCATTTATTATTTTACCTTGTTTTAAAAAGAATGAATAGTAGGCAATAGAATATTTATTGATTCTAGATAATCGAAGAGACTAGAAAGATTGCAAGCTACAGCAATTCTTGTTCCAGTCTCTTCAAACAGTTTATTTATTTTGTGACTTTAATTGAAAATTGTGCAGTTACTACCGGTAAAACTTTGCTTGTTACTTTGATTTGATAATTTCCTGCGGCAGTCGTTGCTTCTGTCCTAATCAGACCGTTTTCATCTACACTTACTGTATTGCCAGCATCTGGTGTAACCAACTCATACGTGACTTGCGAGCTCCAAGCATCCGTTTCTGTGTGCGGCGCTTGACCAATCACTTTAGATTGAATTTGATAATTTTCGCCTGATTTTATAGTGGCTGTTTCTGTAGCAAATTGAATTCTTTCAGGAATCGCATGAGTTTGCACGACTTGGAAGATTTTTCGTTCATCAGGATTCGCAATTCCTATTTTTTCTTCTACTGCAGCAGGGAACTGGTAAGTACCTGGCGGGCTACTTGGCGAATAATTACTAACATCGTCATCCCAAGAAATAACCTTCAATTTCGTTTCGCTACCATCATCTAATTTTGCAATTACTTCAGTTGGCAAATTCAGTTCGCCTCGCGAGGTGCCTGTTAGTCGATCCAGCGTAGGCAATTCCTTGAATCCAACAATATGTTTAGCGGTGACTTTTACATTGGCAATAATTGGTATTGAGACACCTGCTGCTCGTCCTACAACAGTGAATGTTCCTTCTTTTTGATAAGAAGATGCTGGAACTTCTGACCAATTGACAGTCACTTCTCGTTGTGAACCATCCGAATAAAAAATAGTTGTTTTTTCTGGTAGATTAGGGGCTTGACCCGCTTCTGTCGTGACCTCAATCGACTCATGTTTGACTTCGAAAACATTCGATAAAACAATTTTAGGAGCTAAACTATCCTCTGTTAGCTGTTGACCAGTTGGCAAGGTCAATTTGCCTGCTAAAAAGTCTTGATAGGCCTTTTGTGCGCCTTCTTTTGAAAAAGCATCAAACCCAGCATTATCAGAATCATAACCAGGCAAACGACTGTCTGTAATCGCTAATAAGAAACTTAACTTGGCTGGAATTTTCTCACCACTTTGAATTAGCTTTCGTAGATAGTTACTAATATCAATAGAGATTGTATTTTGATTATTCATAATTGAACTATTTGTAAAAGATTGTCGAGCAATAAATTCTTCATTTGGTACATTTAAATTATTTGGACCATTGTTCCAAGTAATGGTGTTACTCATCCAATTAGTATCTGTTCCATAAACATCTACTTGGAACTGCGTATTTTTCAAACGTTCATCATTTGTATTTCCAGCACCATTCCACGCATCATAACGCATCACATTTAGTTCTAAATTGGCACTTTTTAGTGATTGATAGTTCTTCAATTCTTGTGTATCAATTTCAACGTAAATCCGGCGATTATACCCCGCAGAACTAGCATTTTTTAATTTTAATGCGTAATTGCCCGTATAGTTTACTCCATAAGGATATTTATAGGCGTCTCCTGAACTAATGGCAGCGGTACCGCCTGCTATAGCAGAGTATGCTCGGTTACCATCACTCTTTTGAACATAGGCAGTTTGAGCTGTTTTTAGTTTAACGGTGTCTTTTCCTTCACCAAGTTCACCCTCAAAAGAGACCTTGGCTGTTACTTTGACAGCATCTATCGGTAAGCCGATAACTGTTGCTGCAACTTCAACTGTGCCTGCTGTATTAATTTTTTCTTGAGGGATTGCTTCCCATTGTAACTTAAATTCTTTTTTGCCTGTCGCAACCACTTCTTCATTCACGACTTCTTCGTACGTTAATTCAACTTGCTCTGGCAAATTAGGATACACACCTGTTGCCGAACTAATTTCTAACACTTGATTTTGATAACGAATACTTTTTTCAATTGTGGACGCTTGTTGCGCGCCAATATCTAAAACTTTATTTTTCAAGCTATTTCCAAAGAAGTCTTCGGCCGCACTGTTCACTTCCGACAAGCCTTTACCAATCGCTGGCGAGGTTTCTTTTAATTGGAACATTTGCGCTCGCTGACGTAAGCGTTCTTTAGAAGTAAATTCAACCACATTATCTTTTGTTGGTTTCATTGTCGTAAATTCTTGCTCTGCCAACTCTTTCACTTTTTCAGGGTTATCTGTGATTTCTAATTGTGGTTTTTCAAAAATGTTTCCACTTGATACTAATTTTTCAACAGTTGCACCACTTTTTTCTGTAGCAATTTCTTTTGGCCAAATAACATTATTTTTGAAATATTTTTCTGGATTATCGACCATTTTACGTTCAATTGGTTGTGTCCCATTTGTTGGATAATTAGATAAGAATTTTAATTGTCCGGTACCTTCTTTGTATAAAATATTATTGTAAAAATTGGCTACTGTACCACTGTTGTCAGAACTATTTCCTTCACCAAATAATGATGTTGAAATGCCGTCGCCAACATAAATCGTATTATTGTGGATAGTTGGCATTGCCGCTCCATCATTTTTCACCCAATAATGGAAAATGCTTTGTTCTTTATAATTGTAGCCACCAGCTCCGCCTGGATTGTCTTTACCTGTTCCTCGGTTACCACCGCCGTCATTAGCTGAGATATTGTACCGAATAACCGAATTTTTTTGATCAGACATAAGCAATAAAAAGCCGCCAGTATTATGATGTGAATAGTTATATTGATAAATAACATTGTTTGACTGCATGTCCACATCATAAGCTTCAGCATCGTTAAATCCATATTTGATTCCGTATACTTCGTTATATTGGAACAGTCCGTCATCTACAGACATTGCCCAAACGCCCGCGTAATTTTGTGTACCATAATCAGCATTGCACATTCGGACAGCAACATTTCCTTCGACGACACCGCCACTTTTGGCTTCTGACAAGACAATCCCGTCGCCAGCAATATCTTCTAAATAGTTATTACGAATCGTAATATTAGAAAACGTTTTGTAGAAAGTGTTGCCTCTTGAGGTATCTGAATCAGCTTTTGTTCGAATTCCTTCAAGTCCCACTCGTTGAATCACATTATTTTCAATCAAAATATCATTAAATCCAGTCGTTGTTCGATGATCATTGGCTGCCGTTACTACATTGCCATTCTCATCAAACCAACTTCCTAAAACAATAATTCCACCTACCGCTTTTAATCGTTTGGTTGCAGTATTCCCACTTAGATTCAAATAATATTCTGTTTGAACATCATGAACATAGTTATTCCTTATCGTGACACTATTGAACGTTCGATTTTGTTCATATCCTAGTACTAATATCCCCGCTCTTTGAGCATCTCCTGGTTTCTTATAGCCTTCGAGATTATCAAGCTCTGGTGTATTTGTCACTTCTAAGTTTGAAATATCCCAATATTCTTGGTTCACTAACTGCACGGCCCCTGAGATTGCACGTTTGAAAGTCCCTGTGCTGTAGGTGCCACCACCATTAATAATCGGACGCCGTGTTGTTTCAAAAATGGTTTCTCCTTTGTCATTCGTATCATAAAAATCAATGACAATCTTTTGTGCCGCTGTCCCATTCCCTTTTGGATGCAACAATTGGTTATTCCAGGTACTTTGCGCATTCAGCAGAAGATGGTCGCCTGGCTGAAACTCCGTCTGATTTACTTTTTCAAAATCACGCCAAGCACTGGCTGGAGACTGCCCATCATTGGCATTATTTCCTCCTTCCCCATCCACATAGTAGGTCGTCCCATTTTGAGCGACACCTACTGAACGAAAAAGTAACGGTTGATCACTCACTGTTTCCCCATAAGCAGGAAGACTAAATAATTGAAGCTGGGAAAAAACAAGCAAAATAGAAAGGAAAATGGTTACACTTTTAAAATACGCTTTTTTTTTCATTTTCTGCTCCTTAACTGTTTTTATTTTGATAATTTTGGAAAAACTTTTCTCTGTCTTTCTCCAACAAGTCTACTTTGGTTGCTTGTTGATACGTAGCTAATTTCTCTTTGTAGCATGTGTTGATATAGGCATTTTTGCCAAATTGTGGTGCTTCTTCAAACTGTAAAAGTTGCCCTCCTTCCTTATTAAAAATATAAAAGTATTGGTTTTCGTGGTATCCTTTCACCACGGTACCAACAGCTTTTTCACTAAGAATCTCCCCAACAGACAACGAATAAATATCCTCTTTTTGGATTTCTGCACTCTTCAATTGATACGATTCAATAACAAGATTAGGTAATTTATTTTGCCACTCCAATAACGTCTCCTCATAAGATAGATTCGGAGAGATTGCTTCGGCTATTTTTTCTAATTCTGCTTGCTTACCTGAAAAATTTGGAATTTCAATTGCTTCAACAAAGTAATCGGTCTTTTTATATTTATCATCCAATTGCTCAAAGGCCTGCCGCAATTCTTTTTGCGTTGGCTTTTCTTTCGTCATTAATTTCTCTTTTATTTGGTCCTGTAATTGTTGATCTTTTGCATCTAGAAATTGCCAGAGCGTTAAACTGCTCTTTTGGTCTTGCCATTCTTTTTTTTCTTGCCCAAATGTTTGTGAGTGGGCTATTTCTAACTCCGTCGCCAGCTGTTTAATCATTTTATGTTGTACTAAATCCTTCGTTGCAACCTTCAGTAGTTCCTGAGTGGGTGATTTTCCGTTATACGTTTTGCGCCAGAAATTTTTCCCAAACGAAGTTAAATTATTCTGATCAGAGAATTGCTTCGCTACACGATTCATATTTTTATCGCCATAAACAATCAATTCTTCGACTTGGATTGCTTCGTTATTAATCATACTTTGCTGGCTGGTAGTAAAAATAACGAGCACAAAAATAGCACCTATCAAAAAGCTACTTAAAATAATTATTTTTTTCTTCATTCGTTCGCTCCCTCCACTTTAATAAACAAGGCAAGAACAAAATAAGCAACCCCACCTTCATTCATTTTCCTGAAAATCGAGATTACTTATTAGGTAAAAATTATTTATTCTTTTTTTGCTTTTCATGCAATTTCCCAGTATTTAAATAAATAATCCCTAGGAAAAGGACAGGGGTTACAACAAACCCAAACTGTGGCTTCAAAAACATCATTGCAAACATTGAGAATAGTAAAAAAACATTTAGACAGCTGACATACCATTTCCGCAGTCCATAGTAAATTGAAATCCGAAACACATCTTTAAAAGAAGCTTGCGGGTTTCGTACTTGAAAATACCAAGCATTCAGCATAATAGCTAACCCAAAAATTAACAGAAGGACCATCAATGGAATAAACCATTTACCAATCGTTGTTTTGGCAAAAAAGAATATATCTGTCACACTGATGATGCTACTTCCTAAGCCTAGCAAGCTGATAAGAAAGCCTCTTAACCCAAACTGACGAAACTTTTGGAAAAAAGTTTTAAACGGATCCAGCTCCTTTTCTTCTTTAAAAGTATCGATTAAACCTAAAAGTGCAATCATCCCTGCCCCCATCGGCAGCAACGTTACTACAAAAAGTGGGAGGTTTCGTGGATCAATGTCTAAGCTAATCACCGCTATGAAAAAAGGAATGTTCACTAAGAGAAGCCCTAGATTACCGATAAATAAAATGTAAAGCCAGCGAAAAATTTTCATATAGATATTATTATCAAAGGTTTGCTTAGTAAACATTCAAACTTCCTCCTAATTCTTCATTCCAGATGTAGCAATACCTTCAACAAAGTATTTTTGCATTGCTAAAAAGACAATCCCTACTGGTAAAATAGAAACCACTGATGCGGCCATGATTAAGGCATATTCAGCATCAAATAAACCGACGAACATTTTCAAACCTAACTGAATTGTTTTATTCTCAGTAGAAGATAAATAAATGAAAGGTCCCATATAGTCATTCCATGTATTCACAAAAGTAATAATCGTGAGACTAGCTAAAGCTGGTTTAGTTAATGGTAAAATAATTTTCCAATAAATTCCCCACTCACTTAACCCATCAATCCGCGCGCTTTCACATAGTGAATCTGGAATACTGCTGTAATATTGTTTCAGTAAAAAAACCCCAAATGCATTAAATGCTTGTAATAAAACAAGTGACCATAACGTGTCAGTCAAACCTAATTGACGCATCATAATAAATTGTGGAATCATATACGATTGCCAAGGAATAGCAATTGTTGCGATGTACGTAATAAAAAGTGTATCTCTTCCTCTAAAATTCATTTTTGAAAAGCCATATGCTGCAAAACTTGAAGTAAATAGTTGAATAATCGTAATCACAATACTTAAAAATAATGTATTTTTAAAGAAAGTTAACAACGGAATGCGTTCCCAAATAACGGAATAGTTTTCTGGATGCCAACTTTTAGGAATCCATTGAATTGGAATGGTGAAAACTTCATTGTTTGTTTTAAATGATGCTGAAACCATCCAAATGAAAGGCACCAAAGTAATTAACGCAAGTAAAGTTAAGAGAATGATTACAAGGATCCCACCAGGTGTGACTTTTTCTGCTTTTTTCGTTTTTGCTTTTCGAGTATTTTCTTTTTTTGAAAAAGTTGCTTCCATCTTTTCTCCTCCTAAACTTTCTCTTGATGTTGATTCCATTTAAATTGGGCCACAGTAATCGCTAGAACGATGATGAATAAGACCATCGCAATGGCTGATGCATAACCAAAATTAAATTTGACAAAGGCTTCATTGTAAATTTCGTAAACTAACACATTCGTTGCACGTCCTGGTCCACCACCAGTCATAACTTGAACTAAGTCAAACACTTTGAAACAGTTAATTACAAGCATGATAGTCACGAAAAAGGTCGTTGGTCGTAGTGAAGGTAAGGTAACATTTAAAAATTGATTCCATTTACCCGCGCCATCCATTGACGCTGCTTCATATAATTCTCTTGGCACACTTTGTAAACCAGCTAAATACAAAATCATATAATACCCCATAAAGCGCCACACACTAACGATGATAATTGCTGGTAAAGCCCAAGTAGAACTAGATGTCCAGCCAGGAGGATTTTCAATAAATAATTTCAAAAATTGATTAATTGGTCCCATCGTTGGATGAAATAGCATATTCCAAACGACCGCAATCGCAACTAATGACGTTACATAAGGAAAGAAAAAAGCCGTTCTAAAAAATTTCATCCCTCTAATTTTACGATTCAACAAAATCGCTAGTCCTAATGAGCAAATCAATGTTAACGGAACAACACCAATCGTATAGATAAACGTTTGTTTTAACGAAATCCAAAACGTATCATCATGAATCATTTTGGTGAAATTTTTCATTCCGACAAATTCAGGAGTTGAAAAAGAATCCCAACTCATAAAAGCTAAAATCAGTGAACAGATAACCGGGATTAAAGTGAAGAGGAAAAAGCCAATAAAGTTTGGTGCGATAAAAGATAACGCAGTCCACGTATTTTTTCGTCTCAATTTATTTGCTGTTTTTGTTTTTGAAGTAATTTCCATAATTGTATTCTGTTAAGTGAACTTAACAGGCCCTCCTTCCAAACTCAAGCTACATTCTTTATTTAAAAAAATAAGCTGAAATTCATTGTAGGTTACTCATTTCAGCTTATTTTTTTCATCAATCTTTTGTGTTTTTGCAGGAAATAATAGTTAGTCTATCTCTGCTTTGACACGTTTTTCCATGTTAGCAATACCATCTTTTGGTTTTTCGTCGCCGACCATAATTAAATCATGTTCTTCTTGTAATACTTTATCAATTGCGGCACCGTTTTTATCAGATGGGAATTCTAAATTAATTGTATCTGGGTTAAAGGCTTTTTGTGAGACTTCATCTGAAGGCATTCCTTTTCTTGCAAAGTAGATTTTGTCAATTTCATCTGTTTTATAAGAAGGAACCACTCCTACTTCTGCTAAAAGTTTTGCACCTTCTTTACCTGAAGCAAAGTCTAAGAATTTTTGAGCAGCTTTTTGTTTTTTACTGTTTTTATTAATTGCAAAACTTGTCGGTGAGCCAAAGGTAGTTGCTTTGCCTTTTTCTTGTTGTGGTATTTCGGCAATCCCCCATTCGACATTTGTTTTGCCATCATCAATGTTGGTTAATAAAGTCCCCATGTACCAGCTACCCATGTACATCATCGCCGCTTTTGAATTTTCAAATTGTGATTGATACGTTACTTTTGTTGATTTTGCTGTTCCAAAATCCATTTGTGATTGATCTTTTTGCATTCTCAATGCGCGATCATAATAAGTTTCCATATAATTGTATTTTGGTTCAATCAAATTGGCATTGTTTTGAGCAGCAGCAATCGCTTGAACGGTTGAGCGCCAAGTATGTTGATAGGCACCATATACTTGTTCTTCTGGTTTAGATAATTTTTTCGCTAACGCTTCATATTCATCCCAAGTTAAGTTATCGGGATAGGCAATTCCGGCTTCATCAAACATTTTTTTATTGTAATACAATACCCAGAAATCTGTACGGTAAGGCTGAGCATAGGTTTTACCATCGATTTCATACATCTCGTAACTTGCTTTGGCAGGTGCGATATCTAAATCTTTAACGTGATCGGTTAAATCCACCAATTGATTGCGTAGCGCGTAATTAGAATATGAAAGTAAGTTTTTCATGGTTAAAATATCTGTCGTATCTCCTGATGAAAGCATCGTTGTTACTTTTGTGTCATAATCATCTGAAGCAATGTCCACCGGTTCAATGGTGATATCAGGATTTTCCGCTTCAAAAGCTCTGAATAATTTCTCAAATTCTGGGGTCGTGTCATAATTCCAAGTAGTTACTGTTAATTTTGTTTTGCCATCTTCACTCTTTTCAGTTGCTTTCTTTTCACTTGAACCACCACATGCTGTTAAAGTTACTGCCGCCACCGCTAACAACGCTGCCGCTGTTAAGCCTTTTTTCCAAAATTTCATTTGTACTACCTCCGCTATTTATTATTTTTTAGGAGTTTTCCTCCATGAATTACCAAAAAGAATACCAGCTTTTCGCTAAACGAGTTAGCGCTTCCAAATAAAAGTAGTCGCCCCAAATCATGCATTCATCGACTCCTGTATTTGTTTTTTTATCATAGACACCATGAAGCAATAGGCCGTTCGACTCTGGTCGTAAAACTGTTGTATACTTTTCCGCTAATGCTTGTAATAGTTCTAGCGCAACCTTTTCATAATAGCCATGTTTTTCATCATTTAATGGAAGCTGACGAGATAATTCTAGTAAGCCACATGCAGCAATTGCAGCAGATGAGCTATCACGTTCTTCTTCACTCCCTTCATTGAAAATTAAATCCCAGTAACAGATTTTGTCTTCTGGTAATTCTTGAATAAAGTAATCAGCAACATTTTTTGCTGTTTCCAGAAAACTACTATCTCCTGTATATAAATAACTTAACGTAAAGCCGTAAATTCCCCAGGCTTGGCCGCGAGCCCAACAAGAATCATCTGAGTATCCTTGCTGCGTCTTACCGTATAAAGCTTCGCCTGTTTCCGTATCAAAATAATACGTATGGAACGTGGTGTGATTTTCTCGCACAATATATTTTTGTGTTTGTTTCGCATGATTGTAGGCAGCTTCATAATACTCTTGCTTGCCAGTCATTTTTGCTGCAAAGTATAATAATGGTAAGTTCATTAAACAATCAATAATCATTCTGCCTCGTTGCTCTGGATCGTCTAAATTCCCCCAAGCTTGAATAATCTTGGCTTTTGGTGAATAACGTTTCATTAATAAGTCCGCAGCTTGCAAGGCCATTTCTTTTGAGGCCTCATGACCATTGACTTGATAATCGGCAATGGCTGTTAAAATATACAAAAAGCCTATATCATGTGTTTCCAGCTCAATTTGTTCATCCAAGCGATGTTGAAAAGAAGCCATCTGTGTGGTAATCACTTCATCGAACTCTGTTGAATTTGTTAATTCCTTTGCTAAAAATAACATTCCTGGCCAAAAGCTGGCCGTCCAGTCAATATTTTCTTCAGGATAATAAATTTGATTTAAACTTGCCGCGGGTGGAACTAATTCTTTAAATGTCTCTAAATTTCCTCGAACTTTGTTTAAAGCAAAACTGATTTGCTTCGGCAACCACTCAATCTGTCCATTTTCTGTCATTGTGTATTTCTCCCCCTAATTCCCCAAAATTACAACTTTTTCTTCAACTAAAAGCTGATTTTCTTTTAACCTAACTTTAACTGGCTCAATTTGCTCATTCGGTAGTACGCCTGTCACCAATGAAATTAAAAGATGTTTCCCTTTCGACAAGTTTGCTTTCAAATATGGCAACTCCGTTAATGGATAAAGTAAATTTGTATTCGGTTCTGTTCGAATAATCGCAGCTTCAGAAAAGCCGTTGATATTTTCTACTTTTGACACACCTTTTGCATTTTTTACCTCAGCCATTTGATCAGAAACGCAAGTGACCTTTTCATCGAAGAGCGGGATTGAGAAGCCACCTTCATAAGCCACTAATGCACGTTGTGTCTCAATTTCGTGGATCCGTAAATGCTGGCCTTCTAATGGTACAATTGTCGTTTTGATTGCTACATCGGACCAAGGATGCCATTGATGAATGATACGATCATCAAGAATTTCGTACTGATCATCTAATCCTTTCGTGCGGAAATAATGGTCGTCTTCAGCTAAAGCCAAGCAATTATCATAAGCACCTTCGTAATACCAATAATCACTCTTTATAGTACTGAAACCAAAATGGGAAGAATAAACAAATTTACTATATTTATCATGCGCATGAGCTTGATAATTAATAAATTGTCCCGCTGGAAACATTAAACCATGTGTCCCTGCATCATTTACTTGATAGTAGTTCCGACTTTCTGGTGAAGGTAAGTGTTTTTCTGGAAAGCTAATAGGCTGTGTTTCTGCTTGCCAATAAGGATGCTCTTTTGGAACCGCTAACAAAATGAATGTTTTAAAGGCCCAATAAGGTGAACCAGGACCATTATAGCCTTCGGCAAAGACCATATTTTGATAATCATAACCTACCGACAATAATCCATCTGTTGTAAAAATATCTTTGTTCATCCATTGATGAAGATGTCGGCTGATTAGACCTTTAATCTCACCCCACGGCAATGCTTCAACATCTGCAAAAACTAAGGCACTAAAAAATGACACTTGAGCAAAACGATACGTTAAGCTACGTCCAAAGGGAACCGCTTCTCCTGGCTGAGTAAACCAATACTTAAACTCTTGCGCGAACAAAGTTGCTCGTTCCTTCATAATAGCCACTCTTGCGGTATCTTCCGGGGCAAAACGACAATACAATAAACTATAATAATGAATAGCGAAAGAAACATAATAATCAACTTGTGTCTCGACTCCGTCATAATACCAACCATTACCGACATAAAAACAATCAATTACAGCCAAATCAACAGCGATCTGTTCTTTTGAATACGGCATTTCACAATGTTTCATCGCTAAATTCAACAACACTCTAAAGAAATGCCAATTATTTGGCGGAATAATGTTTTCATTGGCTTGTATCAGCCAACTGTGTAAATTGTTTTGCTGTTCTTTTGTTAATTGGTCCCACGTTTTTTCTTTGTTTAACAAAAGAAATGTACTTAATGCTGCCATCTCAACAATCAATTGATCATAATCTTTTGTTTTCCCCCAATAAGATGAACTCTCAGGATCGGTTCCTTCGATAATTCCCGTTAGAAAGTCATTCAAATACTCACTTTCATTTTGCGTTACATAAGGACCTAGTCCCCATAATGGTCGTAAAAATGCCTCCGCATCACGTGTCCCTTTAGAATAAACCGTTCCGTGTGTCCCTAAATCCAGATGACCTTGATACTCTCGATCAAAAAACAATTCCAGTGGCGCTAATAAATCTTCAAATCCTTCTGCAACTTCTTCGTATGTTTCAAAAGGATTCTGTCTAATTCGTGGCTGAATCATGATTCTCCTCACTTTCAATTAATGTCCCTTTCAAAAAGCCGTAATATTCTCCGTAAACTGTCACTTCGTCACCAATCTTCAATTTTTTCTTTTGCTCATTAAAAACTTGATATTTACTAGAACCACTTTTCAAAATAAAACGATCACCTTTTTTTATTAAACTGGAACGACTGTCGCTCTCAACAATCTCCCCTTTCAAAGAAATATATTCATTTAAACGAACGTCACCATTTTGTAATTCTGTTTCTGAATAAGACTGTGCCGTTTCCTTTAGATTTTGAAGAGATTCTTCATCAAATTCTTTTTCACCGGATTTACAACCTGTTAAAGCAAGTAAAATTAGTAAAAAAAGTGAAAATCTTTTCACTAAACCACCTTCTCCATCGAATTAAAGCGCTTTCTTTGACTTTATAGTATATTTTTTTAGTCAAAAAATCAATAGTTTTTGCTAAAAAAAAGTAAAAAAAGCTTTTTCTTGCTTTTTTTTACTAAAAAGAAATATACTATATGCTATAATAGTACTTGAGAAGGAGGCATTTAGAATGGCAACTATCACAGATATCGCAAAAGTCGCGAATGTTTCAATTTCAACTGTATCACGAGTTCTGAACTATGATCCAAACTTATCCGTTACAGAGGAAACCAAGCGAAAAATTTTTGAAGCAGCAGAAACCCTGAATTATACGAAATATAAAACTAAAAATAAAAACAAACAGCAGGAGCAACTGACACCTAACCTTTCCTTACAAACAGCTCCGCAAAAGCCTTCGATTGCCGTCGTTCAGTGGCGTTCAGATGACGAAGAACTAACGGATATTTACTATATGTCGATTCGCTTAGGCGCTGAAAAACGGGCCGAAGAATTAGGTTACAATATTCTCAAAGTTTCTCAATTGGAACAACATAACCTTCAAGGGATTGATGGCATTTTGGCAATTGGCAAATTCACTCAAAAGACGTTACAAGAGTTGCAGCAACTACATCCAAATCTTTGTGTAATTGGCAGTAATTTCCCACTGGAAGAATTTGATTCTGTAAATACTGATTTTTATCAAGCAACCGAGATTGCCTTAACTCATCTTTTGGAATTGGGCCACGAAAAAATTGCCTTTATTGGTGCCGAA
This sequence comes from Enterococcus sp. AZ129, assembly GCF_051714505.1. Lineage (NCBI taxonomy): Bacteria > Bacillati > Bacillota > Bacilli > Lactobacillales > Enterococcaceae > Enterococcus > Enterococcus sp. AZ129. Next base: position 1,939,026 of record NZ_JBIORY010000001.1, read on the forward strand.
GAAAGCGAAAATATGTATGGTTTCCGTCGCTATAAAACACCGACAACCAACGCTTATCTTGACATTATGCAGCATTATCACTTGTTTAACGAAGATTATTTTATCTTAAAAGAAAATGGCATGTTGGATGTCAAAACAGGGGAACAATTGACAGAAGAAGCGTTAGAGAAATGGGGAAATGATTTACCTACTGCGATTCTTGCTTATAATGACGCCTTTGCAATCGGTGTGATACATACGTTAGCCGCACACGGTATAAAGGTTCCTGAAGAAATTAGTGTCATGGGGATCAATGATATCTCTATTTCTCAATATGTCTCACCACCGCTATCCTCTGTCCATGCCTTTACTGAAGAAATGGGCGAGACAGGCATTAATTTATTGCACAAACGAATTCAAATGCCTAGCATTCCTCGTAGAGTCCTGTTAAACACAGAATTGGTTGTCCGCCAATCGACAACTAGCCCACGCCAGAAATAAAAAATAAGGACCGCTCCTATAAAGGAACCGTCCTTATTTTTTATTTGTTTTGACCAAATAATTCAATTTGTGTTAATGCTGGAAATGGTGATGGTTCATCTGCTTGAATTAACTCTGTTAGTATCACCCACTCCACTGCCCGTTTCGCAAAGGTAAAGCTCTGGCGTTGCTCAGTCTTAACAGTTTTAAAAACTTCATGTGTACCGTCGGAAAATTTTAAAGTCACTTGTTGCCAATAATTATCATGGGGAAAGTCCGCTCGTAATGTTAAGATCACTTTATCCAACAAGACTTCACGCCCAAATTCAATTTTTAATGCGGCATCTAATTGCTGATTAATCCCCCATGATTGATAAGGATACGGCCCATGATAAAGATTAGCAAAGGTACCGTCAATCGCATTGCAAGCAAAAAAAGTGGCATCATTCCGCGTTTCCACGTTGGCAGATGCATGAGGATACGCACCAGTAAAATGTTGTAAATCATGCGGATTTAACGCCCAATTACGATAACTCTTAATTTCTTCTTTAGTGGCAATACGCACACTTATATAAGGTTTCTTGGTTTCAAAACGATACGCTGCTCGCGCTTCGATAGCGTTTTCATTTTTTATGATTGGAAACGTCCATTTTTGTTCTGGAACATAAATTAAACTGCTATCAAGCGTAGCATCTAACTTCACCATTAAATAAGTATTGGGCGTATCTAAACAAACTTGAATCACATCGCCGTCTTGTAATTGACAATCCCGAGCAGCTAAACAAACAAAATCTTTCCCTGTAATAGTTAACTCTTTCAAAGAATCTGAATCATCTATCTTAGCTTTTCTAATTTCTTGTTCTTGATTTAAAATCGATAATGAAATACACGTCATATGCTTCCCTCCTAGTTTTACCTTTATTATATATTATTTTAGTAAATTAATCTATTTTTTACTAAAATAATAACTTTAGCTTTATTTCTATAAAAGTATTTGGTACTCACTATAAAACGTAAGATTTTGATTCTGCTCTTTTTGAACACAATAAAAAAGCAAGACATCAACCAAAGCTGACTGATGTCCCACTCTCTAAATCTTACTTTTCGATACTTGCGAGTATCTTCTCTGTGTTCATATAACGAAAATCTTCTTGATCGATAAAAACAACCTGCCCCTGACAGCCTTCTAAATATTTTTCCACTTTTTCTTTGACACGAGCGACTTGTGGGGTCAACATTAACACATCATACTCTTTATAACCAAGTTTTTCCTCAATCCGACAAACAGGCGCATAATCTAAATCATAAGATAACTCTTTTTCCCTAATTGCTTCAAGTAATTTTGAAACTAACAGCGATGCACTAATTCCTGTCTCACAAATAATCAATATGTTTTTGCTCATAAACTTCTCCTCATTCATGAAATATTTTTATCTAGCAAATCCGATTGGTGAAAATGCTGCATAGGTTAGGATAACCACGACAACTAATATACTTGCGACAAGTTTTGTATGTTTCCAAGGTTCAATATTTACTTTCGTATCAAAAGAATTTAAAACAAATTCGCCATCTGGTTTTATTTTAGAAACTACTATTAAAATAAGAATGTCTAAGAAGAAGAGCAGGCTTAAGACATATAAAAAATGGATATCTTTCAAAAATACTTTTGATAGCGCATACAAAACAATATGGATAGCAATTGTCATTTTTGCTCCAAAAGCAGTTGCTTTTTTGGAATAAAATGCAAAAAGTATAATCACTAACAATGGCATATTGTATAATCCATTAAACTCTTGAACAAATTGATACAATCCAGCTGGTGCAAAAGAAATAAACGGTGCAACGATAATTGAAATAATCCCTACAATAACTGTAACTGTTTTTCCCGCACGAGCAATTTGTTTGTCATCTGCTTTCTTATTGATAATTGGTTTGTAAAAATCTAGCGAAAACAGAGTGGAGGTTGCATTTAAAGCCCCCGCAAAGGAAGATAAAATTGCCCCAAAAATAACTGCAGCAAAAATGCCGAAAAGCATTTTTGGTAAAACTTCAGTTACTAAATATGGATATGCGTTATCAGGATTGGACATCAACGCATCCCCAAAAAGATTTCTTGCAACAATTCCTGGAAATACTAAGAATAATGCGCCAAACACTTTGAAAATCCCCACTAAAAAAGCCCCTTTTTGTGCTTCTGCTAAATTTTTTCCTGAAAGTGCTTTTTGAACAATCATCTGATTGGTACACCAGAAATACAAATTATTAAACAACATCCCTGTAAATAATGTTGGCCATGGTACAACAGCAGAATCAATTGCACCTACAGAGTTCAGTAACCATGGTGTGTTTTCAACAACCTGTTCAATCCCACCAATAAAACTACCATCACCCAGTTTCATTAAACCTAGTATTGGAACCAACAAACCACAAACCAATAAACCAACGCCATAAATCGAATCGCTATTGGCACTTAAAGATAGGCCGCCAATCAGCAGATAAAGAATCCCAACAATACCAATCACCATCGCCACAAGAATGATTGCGACAATAGGTTCGACACCCAGCAGCTCATCAATATGAAAAATCTTATTGAATACTAGTGATCCAGAATAAAGAACTACTGGTAAAAAAGAAATCATATAGGTAACAATAAACAAGATTGAAATAATTCGTTTTGTAACTGTATCATAACGAATTTCAATGAAATCTGAAACCGTATTAATACCGTATTTAAAATATTTTGGTAAAAAAATGACTGCCAATGCGACAATTGCAATTGCAGCAGTTACTTCCCAAGCCATTACTTCCATTCCTGCATGATAGCTTTGACCGTTTTGTCCAACAATTTGCTCTGTGGATAGGTTGGTCATAATAATTGTCCCAGCAATCGGTAAGGCTGTTAAGCTTCGGCCACCCATGAAGAAACCTTCTGATCCAGAAGTATCTACACTTCTGGATCGAGAATAGGCAAAAATCCATACGCAGATGACAATTACTAGGAAACTGATTATTGAAAATAGATTCATTGTCTAGCTCCTTCTCGATTAGATTAAAGATCGGTGACCTTTCGGATATAGTTTCGCGCTTTGACGGCATATTCAAACGGATTGGCTTTGGCAGGATCTTGTTCCGCTTCAACCACAATCCAACCTTCATAGCCACTCTCTTCGATTGCTGACCAAATTGGTTTGAAATCAATCATACCATCCCCAGGGACTGTAAAGACGCCTTTTTTCACGGCCTTTAAGAAGCTATCTTCTTCTGTTCTGACTTCCTCTGCCATTTGTTGGCGAATATCTTTGAAGTGAATGTGTTTAATCCGGTCTTGATAGCGCTGATAGATTGCGATTGGATCTTCTCCTGAGAAGACAAGATGGCCAGTGTCAAACAATAATTTAACTTTTGTCGGATCCGTCATTTTCATTAATCGATCGATTTCTTCAGTCGTTTGTACTCCTGTCCCCATATGGTGATGGTAAACAATCTCCATACCTTTTTCATGTGCCAAGTCTCCTAATTTTTCTAATCCTTCAGCTAGTTTTTGCCACTCTTCATCAGAAAAAATTGGTTTCTCATTAAAAACAGGAGCTGTCATAATTCCTTGTATGCTGTGTCCTTGTTCAGCCACAACAATAACCTTAGCATCCATTGCATGTAAGAAATCTCGATGTTTTTTGAAGTCTTCCGCGGTTTCTTCGAAAGGTTTTGTTGTTAAAAATGTACTAAACCAGGCACTCGCTACTTTTAGTCCACGAATATCTAAATATTGTTTTAAAACCTGTGGATCTTTTGGATACTTGTTGCCAATCTCCGTACCTTTGAATCCAGCTAGCGCCATCTCACTAACGCATTGTTCAAACGTATTTTCGCTTCCTAGCTCTGGCATATCATCATTTGTCCATGCAATCGGCGCAATAGCTAGTTGAATTTGTTTCGCCATTATGTCACTCTCCTACTTCATTTATAGTTGTACCAAACGATTCGTATCAAATGATTCTTGACAAGCTAATGCAATTTTTGTTGATTGTAGACCATCTTCTGCATTAACTGCTGGTTGACGTTTTTCTTGAATACAGGAAATAAATTCTTGTGCTTCTCGAATGAACGCTTCTCTAAATCTTTCTGGAAAGTTTTGAGAGCAAGGTCGCACAATCCCTTGATTATTCATAACAGTCACTAAATTTTTTTCAGGTACTTGCGCTACTCGTAATATCCCTTTGGTGCCCATGATTTCTGTTTCGACATGGTAACCATGTGTAGCATTTCTTCCAGCAACTAGTAAAGCCATTGTTTTATCTTTAAGACTCATCATAGCTGCTCCGGTTTCCAATTCACCGACTTGATCTAATTCTGGATATGCAGCATTTTTACCAATTGCCCAAACTTGTTCTACCTCTTGACCAGTAAACCAACGAACCAAATCAATATCGTGAATCGCCATATCTAGAAATAAACCGCCACTATCATTGTTCATTGCAAACTTAACGAAGCTTTCCAGTCCATCACTCGGATCAATTCCATAACAACGGATTAACGTGACTTCCCCAATTTCCCCGTCTTCTACCATTTTTTTCGCATACTGATAAGATTCATCGTAACGGCGCATGAAACCTAACATAAATACTTGCTCGGGATATTTTTCAATAACCCCTTGTGTTTTTTTTATGTCCTCAATTTCAATTCCCAATGGTTTTTCAGTAAATACGTGTTTCCCATTTTCCATAGCTAAACGGACTTGTTCACAGTGGAATCCTGAAGGTGAAACAATAAAAACGGCATCAATTACAGCGCTTTGAACCATTTCTTCATAACTAGAAAACGTATACTTAACACCTAACTCCTTCTGTGCAAATGCTAATTCTGATTCAACTAAACTACAGGCGGCCGTAAGCTCACAGCCACTAACAGCAGAAGATAAATTTTTTGCGTGTACCTTGCCTAATCTACCTAGTCCTACGATTCCTACTCTAATATTTTCCACAAAACCCCTCCTTTATTTAAGAATTATTTGGTATATAACGCTGGTTGTTCATCTATTTCAATCATTACTTTTTCCCCTGACTCACGAGATTCATGACAAGCCATCATTGTGATTGCTGCCACGTAGCCATCCCAAGCAGTTGGACCAACAAGTTTATCGTTTTTAATTGAATCAACCCATAACTTAAATTCGTAATCATACGCATCTAAAAAACGCGTTTGCCAGTCGGGCGAAATTGGTGTGTAATTTTTCTCCGCAGCTTTAATTTTGGTATAGGCTGGATCCGTCATTCCGACTTCTGCCGTTTCAAATACTACGTCACACTTAATGTCGTAGCCAAAACGACAATTAACAAAAATTTCTAAATCAATTGTTACACCTGATTTCGTCTGGAAAATCAGTAATTGAGGATCATGTAAATCTGCATGTGTATGACTGGTTTTCTTTGGTAAAATCATTTGCACTGAGGCATAATCTTCGGCTAATAGCCAACGAAGAACATCAATTTCATGGATTGCAGTATTACTGATTGCCATTGGCGTCTTATAATTTTCATCAGCGCTTGGATTTCTATGCGCACAATGGAGCATCAGAGCTTCACCATACTGTTTTGATTCAATTGCTTCTTTCAACTCAATGTAGCCACGATCGTATCGACGCATGAAGCCTACCTGTACCAATTTTTTACCATAAGCGACTTCTGCATCTACAATTCGGCGACATCCTGCGGCATCCATTGCTAATGGTTTTTCGCAGAATACGTATTTTCCATGCTTGATTGCTTCCAAGACATATTTTTCGTGTGTTGGGTCCCAGGAAGTAACAACAACAACTTCCACTTCTTCAGAAGCAATTAATTCTTCGCCTGTTTTGAAAAATTGAGCCCCAATCTCCTCAGCAATTTTGCTTGCCGCTTCAACATTAATATCTGATACTGCTGTTACAAAAGCGCCTTGTGTCTTGTGATTAATTCTGTTAATATGTTCGATTCCAATCGCCCCTGTACCAATTACGCCTACTTTTACTTTCAATTATTTGTCCTCCGATTTCTTTATTTTATGCGTATTATGTATACGCTTACAATTTTATTTAGTCAATCATTATTTTCAGAAAGTCATGTCTTATATTTGTACTAATAAAAGATACTTTCACCGCTTTAATCATAGAATCCTCGAAGCTCCTTTGACAGAGCTTCGAAGTAAAACTAGTTTATTTCGCTAGGAGCGTATCGAGCAGTTACAACTTTTCGATGTGTATAAAATTCTACACTGTCTTTTCCATTGGCGTGTAAGTCACCATAGAAAGAGTGTTTCCAGCCGGAAAAAGCAAACCAAGCCATTGGTGCTGGTACACCTAAGTTGATGCCTAACATTCCTGCATCAACATTCTCTCTAAAGTAACGGATAGCTGAAGCATTACTCGTATAGAGGCATGAACCGTTAGCAAATTCTGATTGATTGGTCAGTGTAACTGCTGCTTCTAGATTTTTCACTCGAACAATTGAGGCAACGGGTGCAAAAATTTCATCTTGCCAAATCTTCATGTCCATCGTGACACGATCAAAGATCGTAGGTCCCACGAAGTAGCCTTTTTCAGGAATATTTTCACGGCCATCTAACAATAAGTCCGCTCCTTCATCAATACCTTTTTGAATGTAATCAAATGTTCGTTGCTGCGCCTCTTTTCGAATCACGGGGCCTAAAAAGACTCCTTCTTCCAGACCATTTCCAATTTTTATCGTCTGTGCTGCAGCCTTAAATTTTTCAACGAATTGATCTGCAATAGTTTCTTCTACAACGATCACCGAAGCGGCCATACAGCGTTCACCGGCTGATCCAAAAGAGCCACCGATAATGTCTTTTACTGCACGATCAAGGTTGGCATCTTTTAAAACGATGACATGATTTTTTGCGCCAGTTAGTGCCTGGACTCGTTTCAGATTTTTTGTTCCTTCTTTATAGACATATTCACCAACATTTTTTGAGCCCACAAAGCTAATTCCTTTTACTAATGGATCACGCAATAAAGTATTAACAACATCGTGTGCCCCATAGACAACATTAAAGACGCCACTTGGAAATCCTGCTTCTTCTATTAATTCAACAATTTTTTCCATCAATAATGGCGTTTTTTCGGAAGGCTTCAGCACCACCGTATTCCCTGCTGCTAACGCCATTGGGAAAATCCAAAACGGTACCATCATCGGAAAATTGAAAGGAGTAATTCCCCCAACAACACCGATGGGATAACGGTAATTGGTAATTTCAATATCTGTAGCCGCTGTGGATAGAGAATCACCCATTATTAAATTCGTAATGCTCGCTGCGTGCTCGACATTTTCAATCCCTCGCTGAACCTCACCTAATGATTCTGACAAAGATTTTCCATTTTCAAGCGTAATTAATCGTGCTAGCTCTTCTTTATTCGTCATCAATAAATGATGCAATTTGAAAAGATAGCGGCCACGAACTGGAACACTTACTTTTTTCCATGTTTGAAAAGCCTCATCCGCTACTCTGATTGCTTCTGCAGTTTCTGCTTCACTAGATAATGGAACATTTACTAATGCTTCTTCTGTTGCCGGATTAACCACTTCTTCAAATTCAGTGGCTGCACTTGTTACCCAGCGGCCACCTATATAATTCTTTAAAAATCGAGTCATTTATTTTCCTCCTAAAAAAGTCTACTTATTTTTTATTTCTAATTGTTAGTCAATTCGTTCCGATTTAAAATCCACTCGTGTTTTTTCTCGTTATGAAACTTCCAAATTCGTTCAGGTCCTGCCATCACATTTAAATAATAAGAGGTGTAGCCATCTGGCACGCCGACAGGATGATATCCCTTAGGTACTTCCACAACATTTTGATGCTCTACAGTCATCGTTTCATCTATAGAACCATCCTCTGTATATACTCGTTGGAAAACAAAGCCTTGCTCTGGATTCAGCTCATGATAATACGTCTCTTCTAAATAAGATTCGTCAGGTAAATTTTCTTGATCATGTTTGTGTGGTGGATAGCTAGAAAAGTTACCACCTTCAGTGTAGACTTCAACCACCAACAAACTACTGGCAGTATCGACATTGTCTGGTAAAATGTTATGCACTAGTCGTTTATTCTGATATATCCCTCGTTTTTCAACCGTATTTTCCTCAGCGGTAATCACGTGCACTGGTAACGTTTTTTTAGCTGGCGAATAACAAAGGGCCAAACGAACAGTATCAGAAGTTGCTATTAGTTCAAACGACGTTTTTGCTGGAATATAGATACTATCTGTCGGAATTTTTTCAAAAACAGAGGTTCGTTTACCTAAATTCTCGTACCATTTATCGCCCACCTTAACATTGATTTTGCCAGTTAATACGACGATACAAACTTCCAGTTCATTACCAGCTTCTTGATACATTGCTCCATTATCTAATTCAAGAACTTGAAACTCAATATACTGTAAATCAGTGTTGTTTTTTCGAATATTTTGAACTTGTCGAACACCGGGAGCTAGTTCTTTTATCAACGGTTGATGTTTCAATGTTTTTTTCAATTCATTCGCTCCTAACTTTTTGGTTGTATGACGAATACCTAATATTTTCTAGCAGTTGCAAGTTTTTCTTTTTTAACTTGGTATGCTTCTTGAATCGCTGGTTTTTCTGATACTTCAGCAACACCGACATTCCACCAACTACCATCGTAACCAGCAGTCATCGTTTTAGGAAGAACATTTATTTCAATCAATGTCGATTGCGTTTGGTTTTTCGCGTCGACAATCGCCTGTTTTAGTTCTTCAATCGAATGGACTTGATACGCTTTGGCACCATATCCTTCAGCGATTTTAGCATAATTGATATTCATAATTTCGCCTTTTGTATTTCTAAATTCCGTCCCTTGACTTACGCCGCCATTCTCCATTTGCAGATTATTAATGCATCCGAACCCAGAATTATTGAACAGAACAATATTGATTTTTTTGTCATATTGTAATGCAGAGACCAGTTCGCTATGCAACATCAAAAAACTACCGTCACCGACTAATGCGTAAACCTCTTGATCAGGATTAGCAAGACGTACCCCCATTGCACCAGCAATTTCATAGCCCATACAAGAATAGCCATACTCTAAATGATAAGTATTTTCCTTTACAGGATTCCACAATCGTTGCATATCTCCTGGTAATGACCCTGCCGAACCAATCACAATCGCATCATCTTCGACAAAATCATTCAGATGAACGAAAACCTCTGTTTGTGTCAGAGTTGTATTCAAAGAATCAGCATAATCATTTAAAATATCCTGTGTAAAGTGGTTTTTGATTTCCGGATCAAAATCTTTCCGTTTAAAATGAGTTGTTTTTAATCGCTCCCGCTCTTTCACCCATTCGTTCTTCAGTTCAGTGATTTTTTCACCATAAGTCGTTCGATATCCTTCAATCATTGGCAGAATTCCTTCTAAGGTTGCTCGAGCATCTCCCACAATTTGAAACGCTTCCATTTTGTAAGTCTGTGGTCGACTTACGTTAATATTTATCATTTTTGATTGTTCAAAATTAAAAATACTTTTTGATGCAGTGGTAAAATCCGTATAACGCGTGCCAATTCCAATAATCAAATCCGCTTGCTGAACAGCTTTATTAGCAGCTGAGGTACCTAAAATTCCCAAGCCTCCAAGATTATTTTCAAATTTCCATGAAACAGTTGATTTACCAGCATGTGTTTCAACCAAAGGTATCTGATGAACTTGAGAAATTTTCTGAAGGCTCTCACCTGCTTCTGAATACTTGCAACCGCCCCCTACAATAATTACTGGGTGTTTACTATCCTTTATCAAGTGACTAGCTGTTTCAAGCTCACGAATTGTCGGCATCCGTCGATCGATATAATGAACTCTTTTTCTAAAAAACTCTACTGGATAATCATAGGCTTCTGACTCAACATCTTGTGGCAAACAAATGGTGGCAGGTCCTGTAGTTGCAGGATTGGTCATAACTTCAAATGCTCGTAGCAATGCTGACATCAGTTGTTCTGGCCGATTAATACGATCCCAATAGCGAGAAACCGCTTGGAAAGCATCGTTGGTAGAAAAAGTTACACTTGATTCATGTTCCAACTGCTGTAATACGGGATCTGGTTGCCGAGTAGCAAACGTATCTGCTGGCAGAAACAATACAGGTATATTATTAGCGAAGGCGGTTCCAGCAGCAGTCAATAAATTAGCTGAACCTGGACCAGCAGACGCTGAAACTGCGAATATTTTCTTACGTAAACTTTGTCTAGCAAAAGCGATAGCAGCATGAGCCATCCCTTGTTCGTTTTTTCCACTGTAACTTTTTAAATGTCCCGGAGCTTGTTCCAACGCTTGACCAATCCCTAAAACATTCCCATGACCATATACATGAAAGATTCCTTCCACATAAGGTGTTTCTTTTCCATCAATGCTGATATATTGTTGATTCAAAAATTTTAATAATGCTTGTGCTGTCGTTAAACGAATCGTCTTTTCCATTTTATCCACCTTAAATCCTGGCGATCATTTCGCCGTATATTTCCTTCTCCAGTTTAATGAACTCTTTTACTTCTTGCGTCGTTGGTAAAGAATCTGAGCAATTGTTACTTTTGACCATCATCGAAGCTTCCGCTGAGCCAAACTCCAAGCAATCGATAATTTCCCAACCTTCAAATAAACCATATAAAAATCCAGCAGCATAGCCATCACCGCCACCAAATCCCTTGCGTGCCTCCACTGGAAATGGTTTAATTGAAAACTGTTGTAGATCTGCTGTATAAGCTGTTGAGCCTTTCATCCCGTGTTTAATAACGACTATTTGAGCGCCACAATTATGCCAAAAAACAGCGCTTTCATTATCTGTCATATTTAGTTGAATCAATCTTTCAGTTAAATCAAATTCTTCTCTCGAGCCCATAATAATATCTGATTCTTTCGCAACTATTGAATAATAAATAGCGATTTCATCCACATTTTTCCAATTGTATTCTCGATAGTCGATATCAAAAATAATTTTGACGTTGTTTTTTTTCGCTAACATCACAGCTTTTAACACGGCTTCTCTTGAAGGGCTTTCCGCCAAAGCAGTTCCTGAAATTAATAAGGCTTTTGAACGTTTCAAATAATCTTCATCGATATCTTCGACACTTAGTTGTAAATCCGCAGCTTGGTTCCGATACATTAAAATACTACTTTCTTTAGGTGATAGCATTTCTGTAAAAGTCAGACCCAACTTTTCGCCATGCTGCGCTTTACTTATCTGAGAAGTATCAATGCCTTGCTCATTAAAGTAATCAATAACATATTCTCCGAACTGGTCATCAGATACTTTCCCAATGAAGCCAGCTTTCATCCCATGTTTGGTGATACCCACGGAAATATTTGCAGGAGAACCTCCCACAAACTTTTCAAACATATGAACATTTTTTAAAGGCTTAAATTCTTCTTTAACTTGCTCATTATAGGCAGGGTTAAAATCGATAGCCACTCTACCTAAAAGAACTAGATCAAATTCTTTTGATTGATCAAAGCTAATATAACTCATAGATCCACCTCTTCTTCGTTCTTCTATTATTTACAAACGAATTATAGCACGCTTTCAAAATGCGTGCAACATTAAATTAGCACATTATTTTTGCGTGCATTTTAAAAGAACGCAAAAAAAGAAGTATGAATTGCTTTACAGCAAGATTCACACTTCTTTTAAAGATTATATTTTGTTTTAATAATGATATCTGTAAATAACATCTCTTCTGTTATAAATTTATTATTCTGTAGTTGATTCGCTAATAATAGTAAAGAACGATAACCCTGCGTAAAACCATCTTGATCAATTAGAAAATCAACTTGATTTTTTTTCAGCATCTCGATATTTTTCTCAGTTAAATCATAGATAATCACATACGGTCTGTCTTTCCCTGCCCTTTTTTTCAACACACGAGCAATTCCTGCTTGACCTCCTGAAAACACAACGACACCTTTTAAATTAGTATAGTTCTCTAATGTGTCACTTAAAATCTTTTCGACTTCATCGCTCGAATCAAAACTGCTTTGAACACCTGTTAATTTCAATTGTGGAAATGACTGTTTCAATTCTTCAACAAAACCAGCAACTCGTAAACTATTCACACTATTTCCAAAATATCCAGTAATAGCTAGGACATCTCCCTCTCCTTTTGTCAACATTCCTAATAATCCAGCAGCTGTCTTCCCGCTTTTAAAGTTATCCATTCCGACAAAGCATTGACGTTTACTACCAACAATGTCCGAATTGAATGTGATGACCTTAATGCCTTGTTCCGTAAGCTGATTGATTTTTTCCCTAATTGCCACACTATCAACTGGCATGATGGCAATTCCTTTTACACCAAGTTCTAACAAGCGTTCAAGTGCCTGTAACTGCGCCGCTTCATCGACCCCGTCTATTTCCTCTAAAAAGCAATCGATATTTCTTTTTTTTAGATCACCTATAACTGCTTGTAAACCTGATCGAATTGGAATCATAAAAGAAGATTTTGCCAATTGTGTCACAACACCTAATTTGATTGGTTCTTCTTTGGCCATCTTTTTTTTCTTCGGAACATAGTTCATTTCTTTCGCTATTGTTTTAATTTTTTCAGCAACCTCAGGATTGATTCGGCCGCGATTATTCAATGCTCGATCCACAGTTCCCCTAGATACTCCTGCTTTTTCAGCAATTTCTTTTATTGTTCCAGCCATTTGTTCTCTCCTTATTTACTTGATTTGCAAAATTATTTTGATTATTTATAAGCTTTCGTATGTATATTCTATCACAATATAAAAAAGCACGCAATTTTGCGTGTTTTATTTTAAAATGTAGTTTACTTTAATTTATATTTTCAAAAAAAGCACCTCAGCTCAGACTGAGGTACTTTTTTGATAAGTTATTTTTTCTGATCATCTTCATCCATTTTCAGAACCGCCATAAAGGCTTCTTGAGGAACTTCCACGGATCCAATTTGTTTCATCCGTTTCTTCCCTTCTTTTTGTTTCTCTAACAATTTACGTTTACGAGAAACATCGCCACCATAGCATTTAGCCAGTACGTTTTTGCGTAAGGCTTTAATATCTGAACGAGCCACAATTTTTTGACCAATCGCCGCTTGAACTGGGACTTCAAACTGTTGACGTGGAATTAGTTTTTTCAGTTTCTCAACAATCGCTTTACCACGCTCAAATGCGAAATCTCGGTGAACAATAAAGCTTAAAGCATCCACTTTTTCAGCATTTAATAGAATATCCATTTTCACTAGGCGGCTGGTACGATAGCCAGCCATTTCGTAATCTAAGGATGCATAGCCTTTTGTACTTGATTTCAATTTATCGAAAAAGTCAAACACGATTTCAGATAACGGAATTTCATAAACTACGTTTACACGATAATCGTCTAAGTAATCCATTGTAATGAATTCGCCACGTTTACGTTGTGATAATTCCATTACTGCTCCTACATAATCGTTTGGCACCATGATTTGCGCTTTAACATAAGGTTCTTCCACAGATTCAATCGTTACTGGTTCTGGAAATTCAGCTGGGTTGTCAACAACAACGGTTGTTCCGTCAGTTTTATTAACGTGATAGATTACAGACGGTGCTGTTGTAATTAACTCTAAATTAAATTCTCGTTCCAAACGTTCCTGAACAACATCCATGTGTAGCAAACCTAAGAAACCACAACGGAAACCAAACCCTAAGGCTTGCGATGTTTCCGGTTCAAATTGTAACGCCGCATCATTTAATTGTAATTTTTCTAATGCTTCCCGTAAATCATTGTAGCGCGACGTATCAATTGGATATAAGCCACAATAAACCATTGGATTCATTTTGCGGTAGCCTGGTAGTGCTTCTGCTGCTGGATTGTCGGCCAAAGTCACTGTATCCCCGACACGTGTATCTTGAACCGTTTTAATGCTAGCGGTGATATAGCCCACATCACCAACCATTAAATAATCACGAGCGATTGGTTTCGGTGAAAAAACGCCGACTTCTGTTACATCAAACGTTTTACCGTTACTCATCATTTGGATTTTATCCCCAGGACGAACGACACCGTCAATTACACGGATGTTTAAAACGACCCCCCGATAACTATCGTAAATAGAGTCAAAAATCAAAGCCTTTAAAGGAGCCTCAATATCGCCTGATGGAGCTGGTACATACTCCACCACTTGTTCTAAAATATCTTCAATACCAATCCCTGCTTTTGCACTTGCTAAAACAGCATCCGATGCATCAATTCCAATTACGTCTTCAATCTCTGTCCGAACACGCTCTGGATCAGCGGCGGGTAAATCAATTTTATTAATAACAGGTAAAATTTCTAAGTCATTATCCAATGCCAAATAGACATTTGCTAGCGTTTGCGCTTCAATTCCTTGCGCCGCATCAACAACTAGAACAGCCCCTTCACAAGCTGCCAAGCTACGAGAAACTTCGTAGGTGAAATCGACGTGCCCTGGTGTGTCAATCAAATGGAAAGTATAGGTTTCACCATCTTTGGCTGTATAGTTTAATTCAATTGCGTTTAATTTGATGGTAATGCCGCGTTCTCTCTCTAAATCCATTGAATCAAGTAATTGATCTTGCATTTCTCGACTGCTAACTGTATTTGTTTTTTCCAAAATCCGGTCGGCTAAAGTTGACTTCCCATGGTCAATGTGGGCAATGATCGAGAAATTACGAATTTTCTCTTGTCTTGCTTTCATTTCTTTATTGTTCATTTTTTGCCTCATTTCTTTTAAGAAAAGCTAGCTCCCTGCTAGCTTCATTAATCAATTGTTATATTTTAGTTGCCTTTTTTATCAAATTATCATGTTTAAAGGTCTAGGATAATCAGCACTTTTCATTATACCAATTTTTGAAGAAGATTTAAAGCACTTCCCTTTTATTCTTTTGGTTTCGAAAGGCTAACAGAGTTTCGAAAAATTTGGTATACTAAAAACAGTAAATTTATTGGAGATGGAAAAATGGATGAACAAGAATTTCGAAAGCAACTGACCTTAAAGCCTGTTGAGGAAGGACACATTGATCAATTTAATGAACTTCTTTCCTATGTTTTTCAAGTAACTGAAGCAGATATTGAAGAAAGTGGTTTTGAAAACAAACGCGCATTTATCAAATCAAAACAACCGATTTTAGAACTTTCAAAAGTATTTGGCTGGTTTCACGAAAATCAATTAATTTCACAAATTGCTATCTATCCATGCGAAGTCAATATCCATGGTGCTTTGTATAAAATGGGCGGCGTTACTGGTGTCGGTACCTATCCTGAATATGCCAACCACGGTTTAATGAAAGACTTGATTCAAACGGCATTAGAAGAAATGCGCCAAGATAAACAGTGGATTTCTTATCTTTTCCCTTACAACATTCCTTATTACCGACGTAAAGGTTGGGAAATCATGTCCGACAAGTTATCTTTTAAAATTCGGGATACGCAATTACCAAAAACCGTTCCTGTTCCAGGAATGATTGAACGGTTAGCTGTCGATCACCCAGATGTCTTTGATGTCTATGCGCGATTCGCTCGTCAAAATCACGGCGCGCTCATTCGTAGTGCCTTTAACTGGGAAGAATATTGGCGTTTCGAAAACGAGGAAGAGCGGACTGCTGCTGTCTATTATGGTGCCAATCAAGAACCTTTAGGAGTACTTTTCTATTGGGTGGCCGATGAGGTATTTCATATTAAGGAAATGTTTTACTTGAACCAAGAAGCCCGAAATGGCTTGTGGAATTTTATTACTGCGCATTTTTCGATGGTTTATTGGGTCAAGGGCGATATCTATAAAAACGAACCATTAGCCTTTCTTTTAGAAGACAGCCAAATTAAAGAAAGCATTGAGCCCTATTATATGGCTCGAATTGTCGATGTCAAAGCCTTTTTAGAAAACTTTCCTTTTGAAAGTACGGCTAAGCCCTTCCATTTTGTCGTTAAAGATCCTGTTGCTGAGTGGAATAATGGTATTTTTGGCTTAATTTGGGATGAAAATGATCAAGTAACCATTACGGATGAACCTCTAGGCACCGCCGTTCACTTAGATATTCAAACACTAACTTGTTTAGTCATGAATTACCGACGCCCTTCGTACTTACATCGAATTGAGCGCATTGATACAGATAAAGAAACTTTAAATTCTTTGGAACGGATTTTTCCTGACCAAGAAGCTTATTTCAGTGATTATTTCTAAACCCTTGGATTGGAGACAGACAAATGACAAAAATTTATTTTGCAGGACCTTTATTTTCGCAAGCTGACTTACGTTATAATGCCTATTTAGTCGAACAAATTCGACAATTGGATAAAACAATCGATCTTTATTTACCACAAGAAAATGCGGCGATTAACGACAAATCGGCTTATGCCGATAGTAAAATGATTGCCTTAGCAGATACAGAAAACGTCCTTGCTAGCGATTTATTGGTTGCTTTATTAGACGGTCCAACCATTGATGCGGGCGTAGCTTCGGAAATTGGTGTTGCTTATGCCAAAGGAATCCCAGTGGTTGCCCTTTACACAGACAGCCGCCAACAAGGTGCTGATAATCACCAAAAGCTTGATGCTTTGAACGAAGTCGCTGAAAATCAATTCCATTATTTAAACCTTTACACAGTTGGTTTGATTAAATTGAATGGTCGGGTTGTTTCTTCAGAAGAGGATTTGTTGGAAGAAATTAAGCAACGATTGTCATAATAAAAAAAGAACGAGCGAATTCGCTCGTTCTTTTTTTATACTTCTTCTATCGGTTCATTTTCAAAAACTAATTGATTGTCTAATAGACTAATCGTGACTTTTGTTTTTGGCATTACTCGTCCAGAAACAATTTCTTTTGCTAATGGTGTTTCGACTTCGCGAGTAATGAAACGTTTTAACGGACGAGCTCCATAAGCTGGCTCATACCCATTTTCAGCAATCCATGTTTTAGCTTCATCAGTGATTTCCAACACAATTTCTTGTTGCTCTAAACGATGAGCAAGTTGTGCGGTCATTTTACCAATGATTCCTTTCACATTATCCAAGCTCAATGGTGTGAATAAAATGGTATCATCAATTCTGTTTAAGAACTCTGGTTTAAAGTGTCCTTTTAGAATATTCATGACTTGATTTTCAACTTCTTCTGGAATTGTTCCTTCAGGTGTCACACCTTCCAGTAAAAGCTGAGAACCGATATTGCTTGTCATAATTAAAACTGTATTTTTAAAATCAACGACCCGACCTTTAGAATCTGTCAAACGACCATCATCTAAAACTTGTAATAAGATATTAAAGACATCTGGGTGCGCTTTTTCAATTTCGTCTAATAAGACAATTGTATATGGATTTCGACGAACAGCTTCTGTTAACTGGCCACCTTCTTCATAACCAATATAGCCTGGAGGGGCACCAACCAAACGAGACACGGCATGTTTTTCCATGTATTCACTCATGTCAATCCGTACCATATGATCTTCAGAATCAAACAAATCTTCAGCTAAGGCTTTAGCAAGTTCTGTTTTACCAACACCAGTTGGTCCTAAGAAAAGGAACGAACCGAGTGGGCGATTTGGATCTTGTAAGCCTGCTCTTGAGCGAATCACCGCATCACTAACAGCATCGACGGCTTCATCTTGACCAATCACACGTTTGTGTAATGTTTCATTCAGTTTCATTAATTTTTCTCGTTCGCCTTCAACTAATTTTGTCACAGGGATGCCGGTTAAACGACCGACCACTTGCGCAATTTCGTTTTCAGTAACCGATTCTTGTACCATTTTGACGTTATCTTTGGCGTTCTTTTCTTCCAATTCTTTCAATTCATGTTCTAATTGTGGAATTGTTCCATGGCGCAAAACAGCAGCTCGTTCTAAATCATAATTATTTTCAGCATCTTCTAATTCGTGTTTTGCTTTATCAATCTCTGCACGTTTGTTGGAAACCGCATTAACTTCTTCTTTTTCCGTTTCCCATTGCATTTTCATTGAGTTGGCTTCTTCACGCAAATCTGCTAATTCTTCTTGCAAGTTGGCTAACCGTTTTTTACTTGCATCATCCGATTCTTTTTTCAAGGCCGCTTCTTCAATTTCTAGTTGCATTAACCGACGTGTTACTTGATCGAGCTCTGTCGGCATTGAATTCATTTCCACTCGAATCGTTGCGCTTGCTTCATCGACTAAGTCAATCGCTTTATCTGGTAAGAAACGATCAGTAATATAGCGATCGGATAAAGTAGCGGCAGCAACTAAAGCATTGTCATGAATATTCACGCCGTGGTGAATTTCAAATCGTTCTTTTAAGCCACGCAAAATAGAAATTGTATCTTCTACTGTTGGTTCTTTGACTAATACTTTTTGGAAACGACGTTCTAAGGCTTTATCTTTTTCCATATATTGGCGATATTCATCAAGCGTTGTGGCACCGATTAAATGCAATTCACCACGTGCTAGCATCGGTTTTAATAAATTCCCGGCGTCCATACTGCCTTCAGTTTTACCAGCTCCGACGATATTATGAATTTCATCAATGAATAAAATGATTTTGCCATCACTTTTTTTCACTTCTTTTAAAACAGCTTTTAACCGTTCTTCAAATTCGCCACGGAATTTTGCTCCCGCAATTAAGGCGCCCATATCTAAAGAAAAAATGGTTTTATCTTTTAAGTTTTCGGGAACATCTTTACGAACGATTCGTTGTGCTAATCCTTCAACAATCGCTGTTTTACCAACACCTGGTTCACCAATTAAGACTGGATTATTTTTAGTTTTTCTTGATAAAATCCGAATAACGTCACGAATTTCTTCGTCACGACCAATGATTGGATCTTGTTTTCCTGCTTTTACTTGTTGTACTAAGTCAACACCGTATTTTTCTAGTGCTTTATATTGTTCTTCCTGGTTTTGAGAAGTCACACGATCTCCTCCTCTCATCTCTTCAATATTTTTTCTTAACTCTTTTTCCGTAATGCCTTGTTGCATTAAATATTTTGTTAAACGATAATTTTTCAATTTCATTAAAGCTAAAAGTACAATTTCGGTTGATAAAAATTCATCTTGGAATTCTTCTCGAAGTGAATCAGCTTCTTGCAATAAATGGAACAAATTTTGACTTAAATTTTGACCATATTGCACATTACCGCCTGCCACACTTGGATATTCATCTAACGCGTTATCTACTTCTCGTTCAAATGCGTCAACATCTAAACCAGCATCTGTGTAAAAATTACGACCAAAATGGTTTGGTTGAAGAAAAATTTTCCATAAATGTGCGATATCAATTTCTTGATGTTGCCGTGTCACCGCAACTTTTTGAGCTTCAGCAATCGCCTCTTGTAGCGTGGTTGTCATTTTTTCAATATTCATAAACGATCCCTCCCGTTTATTGTTTTGTCTTTTTTATTTTAACATTCTTTACAATTATTATTATCCGACTTTTGATGGATTTCTTCAAAAGTTAAGGTATTCGTAAACCTTATAAATTTATTATACTCTATTGGTCAGTAAAGGTCAATGAATAAATTGACCTTTTTTGACCTTTTTTGATAAAAAAAACCTAAAACAGCTAAATATCACTGTTTTAGAGCTTTTTTCGCAATAACACCTGGTTTGACCAACTCTTTATTGCTTTGATTTATTAAAAATAAAGTTTTAACGTAAGATACTTTTTATCGGCATAGCTAACCAAAATAGCCAAACTGGTTATTGCTAAAAATAATTCGTACTCATAACCACTAAAACCACTTGCCAAACCAAAAGAAAAAATAGCTCCGACTAAAACTGCTATGAATCCTACTGATACCAAAGGAATTAAAAAGCCAATAATCATAAATAATCCACCAATTAATTCAATTGCTGCTACACCATAAACAAAAAGACTTGGCAAACCAATACTAGCAAAAAACGCTAAAGTATCTTCCAATGACGTTACTTTCATCACTCCATGAATTAGCATCGTCACCCCTAGCCAAATTCTAATCACTTGAATGCCTCGCTGTTGTTTATCCATACTTCTCCTCCTTTGTTTTCATTAAATAGTTAATGTAACTATTTAAGTTACATTATAAAGGATAAATCGAAAAAAGTATAGAAAAAAAACAAACGTATTTAACAATACGTTTGTTTTTTAATATTACTATAAAACTTATATTTTTTCTTAATACAATTAACTTTCCTTTCAAGTGAAACATACTAAGATTAGACTACATCGTCCAATGACCAGGTTACTGTAGATTGATATACTTTTGATATTTCTCCTACATTTGCAGGCACAGTTAATTTTATCTCTTCAAAAGGAAAATATAGTTGCCAAGTTCCACTTCCTTGTGCTCCAGTTGCTGTGATTATTGATTGGGCTGTTGCACCCGATCGAAAAGCTTGAGAACCTAACATCGGTCCATTGGTAAAACCAGTCGTTACTGATTCCTCGGCTGTATTAGCATATTGAACTTTTTGAAGTTGAGTGTCCGCAAAGTTCAAGGTAATTCCTTCTCCTTGTGGTAAAGATTTACCAGTTTTATCTTTAAATTCAGATAAACTAACGTTTAATTTCCAACCTGTGCTAGTTGGTCGATTATCTTCTAGACGTAACATAAAACCAGCTTGTTGTAATTCGGGACTTCCGACATAGCTTGCTGAATTTAGTCCATAACTTTTTGACGTTGGCGAAATCGTTTGTTTGCCAAAATCAAACGTACTTGGTGTCCCCATCAATACAGGTCGTTGCCCACTCCATTTCGCATATAACGTTACAGTTCCATTATTAGTAGCAGTTAACATTGAAACTATTTGTTTATCTGTATATACAACGTCACTTGCTCGCGTCCTTGCCCAGCCAAGAAATGTATTACTTTCCTTTGTAAAGGTATTGGCTGGTAATGGCTTGCCTATTCCATAAATAAAGCTCGTATTAGGCATGCTACCCGTTCCCCCGTTAGCATCAAACTTCACCGTATAGGTATTCCCTTTCCAAACAGCATAATAAGTCTTAGCTGAGATATAATTAACGAGAGGGTTTGTTGTAATATTTGGTGTTGTGGTATTGGCTGTTGTGGCCCAACCTTGGAAAGTGTAGCCTGTTCTTGTTGGCTTCGCAACGGTGCTTAAATTAACTACAGTTCCAAAATTATAGGCTTTAGCCGCTGTACCACCCGAGCCCCCATTGGCATTAAAAGTCACATTCACTGAGATTGGTTTCCAAATAGCTTTCAGAGTTACTTTTGTAGTAGTTGAAGTAGACGTAAAGCTGATCGTTGCACCCGGTTGATAGTTCTTAGTTGGCGCTACAACATCTTGCCATTCCACAAAAGTATAACCACTAAGTGTTGGTTTTGTTGTTGGAATAACAACTTTTCCAGCCCCATTCACATTTAACTGAATCGTTTGCGGAGAGGGTAGACCTGTAACTCCACTTCCTGGCACGATAACACTTGGTAAATTTTGTTCATAAGCTACTTGAGCAAACTCCGTACTAAAGGTAATTTTGTCACTGACTGCTGTTAAAGTTGTTCCTGCTTTAGCTTCTTTGGCAGAATATTGAAATTGATTAATCGCTTTTTGATTCTCCGCATCTGGCACTAAAAAGTTCATAATTGCGTCTAATGTCTCACCTGGTTTGATTGTCGTTGCGCCAAAATCGACATAGATTGCTGTGATTAAAGCAGAGTTCGCAGGTTTAGTTGTAGTGAATCCTAAACTAGTTAGTTTAGTGGCATTCCATGCTTGTAAATCATTGTTAGTATAACTAGGTAATTGTGAGACCGGCTTAGTTGTATAGTAAATTTTGGCTGTTCCACTATTATTAGTCAAGTTTGTAAAACCGATACTTCCTGTTGATCCACGACCATCACTAGCAGAAGGTAATAGGTTATATAACCGAACGCTCGTAAAGCTTGTATTCCCTGAGTTTTTAATGACCGTTTGCATTTGCGGTGTTCCTTTACTCTCTACCGCAAAGATATTACTGCTAGACCAAGCTTGCGTCGCCGATCCACGAGCATTCGTCGCACTATCTAGTTTTGAAGCATCCACGACAGAAAAGCCAGTATTACTAAGAACAGGTCCGTTCAACCCGTAGCTATTTTCATTTGTATTGTCTAAACCGATTTTTTTAGCCTCTGCAGCATCTAATTGTGCAGGTACGCCAGTAAAGAAATCAGTTGCCTGAGAGCTACTATATGCGACATAAGGAATTTGATAACTTCCAGAAGCAGCTGAACTATCCACTATAAATTCTAAAGGAATCCGAAAAACACTAGACTCTCTCAGTACTTTAGATTTATAAGCCGTGCTGGACGTCTTAAAACGATAATAATTGTAAGCCGTGTCTTTGATAGGTAACGTTTCAACTGTCACCGAAGCTGGATAGGTGACTTGGTTACTCTCATCAATAAAATCTTTTTTCGTGGTAGCTTTTAATCGTAACTGTTTTGGAACTTTAATTGTAATAATGGGCTTTACCCAATCCCTCAAGGAAATGTTTGTATAGTAAACATTATTTCTCATGATTATTTCATAGTTAATTGTGTCTCCAGGCAGCTTGTTTTGGCTATTGACACTGGTCATCCTAGCAGAAACATTTAAAGCTACGTCATTATTATAATACATGACGTGATCTCTTAATTTAAGCGATGTAGGAGTACCAGTTGCATCTTGGTACTGCATGGTGGCTCCAAACGTAATTGGATTAGACTTCTTAGAAAGCGCTGTTCCATCTGGCCACCGCCCATCAGGCCAATTTTTAACCCCATATCGAAGAATCATTCCGTTCCCTGGAGGTAACGAATTAGCTGTTTTGCCATCTGTTCCCATTGGGATGACATAAATGTCCGAAATATACTCGTTGGTTGCTAAGGTTGGCAAAGCTGGACTAAAATTGCCAGTAGTAGGGGGCGTACTGCTCCAAACAGAACGACTCGTTCCAGTTACAGCATTTCTAATACGATACCAAGGCCGATAATAGGCTGGGGTACTTACTCCATCCGTAACACCATAAATATAGAGATCATCAAAATTTCCTTTAGCTGAGCCCGCAGTTAATTCTTGTAATCTGTATGACACCCCTTGAATTGCTTTAGTTCCGGTATTTTTAATAGTAACAGGGGAACTAAAAGGCGTAACGCCAAAAGCGAAAACAGGTCCAGCTGTCGCTGAATTCCTTAAGTTATTAACTGAGTTAGTAGAACCTGCAATAGTATTATGATGCCCTGTTCCTGACAATTGAAAATCTGGCCGAGACCGTTTTATATAACTTTGCGTAGTGGTGAGCGTATTTATTTTCCCATTCAAGTATTTTACCTTCATCCCAAAATTGACGGAAAAAGAACGCCCTTCTGCATAAGTTCTATTCAAAGTAACTCTTGTATCAAGATATCTTAAATTAATAAGAGTTACTGGATTGTCTAAAATGGTTGGTGAGAGGGTTGCTAATTTCTGATAGTACCGAGTAAAACCAACTGGCACACTAGGGTCTTGTACATTTGTGATCCCTGTTTTCAATAATCTATTGGCTAAAGTTCCCGTTAAAGTAGCTCCCGTGGGAATTTCAACATACACTTGATGCTCATAACGAGGGTCTAAATTCGCTCTAGCTAAATAATTAAGCCAATAATTATTTGATATAACAATATCACCGTCAAAATAACTCTCGCTACTAGGATTGGCATAGGCAGAACCTACACGAAAATTGATAGAACTCACATCCGTTTTTACGGTTTTATTTGCCGCTGAACTTGCTATTTGTGTCCCCGTATTATCAAATACCTTCGCTTGGAGATTATTCCACACGATTTGTTCAGGTGGGATTTTGGCATCATAGACATTATTAAGTTTAAAACGTAAATTAATCGTCTCTAAAGTTGTCTTGGTTTCTTTCAAGCGAATAATTAATTTTTTATTGGCCGTATCATTTACATACGAAGCCACAATGGAGTTAGCACTAGGTGTGACCAACGAAAAAATCGGTGCTGTACTATCAAAGTCTTTAAAAATCGGGTCACTTTTACTTGGATAAAAGCCATAAGGAAGCTCAATCGAAGTACCAGTGAGGCCCGCTTGGCTGATGGAAACTGGTAAAGAAACAGTTAAGTAATCTGGTGCTGTTCCTGTCGCAGGGTCAGTATATGTACGATAAGTGGCTGGTGCAGTCAAACCGACCGTAATCCCATTCGCTTTAGCGGCAATGTTTTTAGACTTAACGACGGGGTTGCTTTTTTCATTTTCCTTTGTTTGCTTCTGCTCACCACTCTTCTGGGTCTCTTGTGGCACTACTACTTGCTCTTTCACAATCGTCACGTCTAAATTATTAGCCAACGTTTCTTGGTTTTTATCTTTGACTGACAAGGTAAAGGTTCCTGCTTTTGTTGTCGTTAACAGCAAGTAACTCTCCCCCAACTGGGCTAAGTCTCTTAAAACCAAGCTATGTTGTTCTTGATTATAAGAACTATGCTCCTGCAATTGTTGGTTCTTTTGGGGATTATATTGAATTTCCTGAGGCAATTGGATTTCCGCCCAAGTTACATTACTAGTTATTTTTAGATAAAAATCCGCTCCGGCAGTTACTTGACGTTCTGATTCTTGTTGTGACCAAGTAAAGGAAACAGTTTCTACTTCTTTCGTTGCTTCAGTTGCTTGAGTTTTTTCAATTGAAGAATCGGTTGTTTCAGTTGTTTCTATCGTTTGCTTAGACGGTTCTGATAGCTTAGGTAATGAATCTTCAATAATTTGTTGCATTTCACTCGTTACTGTTGTTGACTCAGTCCCCTCAGCTAAGCCATTAATTGGTAAAATCATTGTTCCCAATAATATAACACAAATAAGACGAATCATTTTCTTATTCATAACCAACACCTTCTTTTCCTTTTTTCCTTTTTTTCCTTTATTTTGTTCTACTCTTTTTAAGATAAAAATATACGCTAATTACAATGAGGAGCAATATACTACCACCTATTAAAAAAAACTGTGGGCTTTTTGCTGAAGATGTACTAGCCGACCATTTTTTTACTTGCATTTGTGTGATTGTAAAATTTTTTCGCCAATGCCATTCTTGATTACCAGCGCTGGCTTGACTATGAAAAGTATACGTTCCCGCTGGAAGTGCGGCCTCATTCAAAGATAAATCCATAGCTAATAGCGAGTTAGGTGCTACTGTCACATCCGCTTGTACTTTTTTTAGTAACTCTTTTGTCTGACCTTTTTTGGTTAACCAGTTGGTAATGGTCGCTCCTTTCATAACTTTTGGTTGTCGATTTTGGAATGTTGCTTGAACAACGGGTAAGCCACCGCTGATCGTTGTATCAACTTTTTTTAGTTTCAATTCTGCTCCTTCATCAAATGGCTGTTTATCTTCTGTCAGCATGATTGAAATAGTATACGCATAGGTTGATGTAAATTGATTACTTGTTAATGATTCATCCTCTAATTGTTTAACAAACCGTAATGCGCCTAATTTAACTCCAGAGAATGGCTCTTTGGGTGTTTTGATTTCATAATTCACTATTTTTTCTTCAAAGTTTTTTACAGTGACCGTAGCTTCCTTATTTTGCAAATGAACAATTTGTGTGATGGAATTCGTCAAACTAGAATCTAATTTGGGGCTTGTCTGCGTATAATCAATCTGTCCATCCGTTCCGTTCACTGCATCATGAATACTTAAAGCGACAGTTACGGGTTCTTTTTGCAAACTTCTAATTTTCACTTGAATAATCTGCTGACTACTTGGCTGAACGCCTAAATAAAAATAAGTTTGGTTCTTATCTAGCTGATTATCTGGTATCACACTTTCAACTGTGAAACCCGCCAGTGGCTGTGGCTCTGGTTGTTGGGCTAAAGCCACTTCGAAGCGTAAAAAGATTAGATAACAGCTAACTACAAAACAGAGATAACCGAATATTTTTATTCCATTCCCTGTCGTTTTATTTGGGACTTGTGACAATTTCATTACAATCAACTTTCCCCCATTCTTTTAATACTTATCGTTAATAGATTAATTATAGCTGAAGACACACAAAAAAAAATTTTGAATTTTTAAACCCATAATTAAAAAATGGCATCTTCTTATCCCATAAGGGTTTAACAGCGCTTTCTAACTATGAAAATGCCTAAATTCCATCCTTTTCTGAAAATATCTCCTTTAGAATCTAAAGAACAACAAAACAAATAACGAGCAAACGTCAAAAGGTATGCGTCATACATTGACCTTTTGACGTTTGCTCGCTAAAATTTAACACTTTTTCTTCTGATTTCTACTAAATAACTTTTCAACTTTTTTTCTGAAAAAAACAGCCAGAATAAACACGCGGTTCTTTCTGGCTGATTTCTTTTTATCCTAAACCAACACGTTCAAAAATCGTGTCAACGTTTTTTAAATGATAATGGTAATCAAAGGCATCATCTAGCTCTTCTTTTGATAAGACAGAAGTAATTTTTTCATCCGCATCTAGCAACGGACGGAACGCCGTTTGATGATCCCATGCGTAAGCTGTTTTTGGTTGGACCAAATCATACGCTTCTTCACGTGTCATGCCATGGTCAATCAATTTTAATAAGACACGTTGGCTGTAAATTAGTCCGTAAGTCGCATCCATGTTACGTTTCATATTTTCTGGGAAGACCGTTAAGTTTTTGACAATATTACCAAAACGATTCAACATGTAATTTAGCAAAATCGTCGTATCGGGAATAATAATCCGTTCAGCAGACGAGTGAGAAATATCTCGTTCATGCCATAAACTCACATTTTCAAAGGCAGTAATGACATGACCACGAATCACACGTGCCAAACCAGTCATATTTTCAGAACCAATTGGATTTCGTTTATGCGGCATTGCCGAAGATCCTTTTTGTCCTTTTGCAAAAAATTCTTCTACTTCACGCGTTTCTGATTTTTGTAGACCACGAATTTCTGTTGCAAATTTTTCAATACTTGTCGCAATTAATGCCATGGCAGAAACATATTCTGCATGTAAATCACGTGGTAAAACTTGTGTCGAAATCTCTTGAGCACGGATCCCCAAATGTTCGCAAACATATTCTTCAACAAATGGTGAAATATTGGCAAAGGTACCTACGGCTCCACTGATTTTACCCGCTTCGACACCTTTGGCTGCATGTTCAAAACGTTCAATGTTGCGTTTCATTTCAGAATACCACAACGCTAATTTCAAACCAAATGTAGTAGGTTCTGCATGAACACCATGCGTTCTTCCCATCATGACCGTATGTTTATACTCTTTGGCTTTGGCTCCGACAATCTCCGTAAATGTTTGTAAATCTTTCCGTAAAATATCATTCGCCTGTTTCAATAGATAACCATAGGCAGTATCCACAACATCTGTGCTGGTTAACCCATAGTGCACCCATTTTCGCTCTTCACCAAGCGTTTCTGAAACGGCACGAGTAAAAGCGACAACATCATGACGTGTTTCTGCTTCAATTTCTAAAATACGTGCAACATCAAATGATGCATTTTCTCGGATTTTTTGTACATCTTCTTTAGGAATTTCGCCAAGTTCTGCCCAAGCTTCATCCGCCAAAATTTCAACTTCTAGCCATGCCTTGTAGCGGTTCTCATCTGTCCAAATTGCGCCCATTTCGGGTCTTGTATAACGATCAATCATTGTGCCTTATCCCCTCTTTACTCCTCAATTTTTGAAAAATAATTACGACCAAATCTTTGTTTCTTTAATTTCTTCCAGTGTTTCATCGATTTCTTTGGTTAATATAGTAATATGCCCCATCGCTCGTTGCGCTTTTGCTTCACTGTGGCCATAATAGTGGAAATGCCAATCTGGATGTTCATTAATAATGTCCATCGTTTCATAGGCCTCATTTCCAAGCACATTGACCGTGACTGCTTCAGACAACAGTTGAATCGTTGGCATTGACCAATTACATAAGCCACGAATATGCGTATCATATTGGCTAAAAGAACAAGCATCTATTGAAAAATTCCCAGCATCTTCTGGACGAGGTAAAATTTTATTTACATAAATCCCGCCTGTTTCTGTATAAAACATTTCAATTGAAAGGGTGCCGACTAAACCAACTGCTTTAGCAATCACCTTAGCAATTCGTTGCAACTCGCCACTGACTTCGTCATCAATTCGGGCTGGCGCAATCGTTTCATGTAGCTTACGCTCTTTTTTAATTGTTTCCACAACTGGAAATGTCGCAAATTCGCCACGACCATTACCAGAAATCAGAACAGATAATTCTTTTTCGTAAGGAATCCAAGCTTCCAAGACACAGGTTCCTTCTCTCAGAAGATTCATGGATGGCGCTAAGTCTGAAGTACTATGTAGTACATAACGACCTTCCCCTCGCGTATTCTTCAAGATACACGGATAACCAATGCCATCAATTGCTTCTTGAATATCAGTCGGACTAACAATCGTTGCATAAGGTGCAATCACAATATTATTATCTTCCAAGAAACTTTTTTCCATTAAGCGATCTTGCGTAATCGCTAAAATGTCTGTTCCTTGCGGTATATTCGCCAAATGTTGAATCGCTGTTAACGCATCAACATCTGCATGTTCAAATTCATACGTAATCACTTGGGCACGTTTTGCCAATTTCTCTAACGCTTCAGGATCATTATATGCTCCTAATAATTGCCAATCGGCAACTTGTGCAGCAGGACAATCAATTTGTGGATCTAGCACACCCACTCGAAACCCCATTTCTCTTGCACTAAGGGCCATCATTTTTGCTAAATGTCCGCCACCAATGATACCAATCACTTGACCAGGTAATAGTGGTTTATCCAAGTTCATCACAACTTTCCATCACAGTTTTATCCTTAAAATCCTTCTGCGGTTTCTCGTCGCAGTCTAGCCTTTAAGAGTGCTCTTTTTACATGATACAAGGAAAAAGGCTCAACTTCAAGTGCCAGCAGTGTTTCCATTAGGTTTTCTCATCAGAATTTATTAACATACTTTAGGATAAAACAGCGGTAACTTACTACTCGTCTCTTTGTAACCAAGCTTTTTTCTCTTATTCTCTTCAAATTGATGAAAACATTAAATTTTTCTAAACGATGATTAGGTCAAAAAAGTATGAAAGAAAAGCCACCTGACCTTATCTATCATACTTTTTTGAAACTATTCGTTACTTTCTGAGGTTTCTTTTAAACCATTGAATAAAAGATTTAAAATAATTGCGGTAATGCTGCTCATGACAATTCCATTACCAGTAAACATGCTAACAGTTTCTGGTACTTTATTAAAGAGCGTCGGCATAATATTAAAGCCTAAACCAAAGCCAATCGAGATGGCAATAATTAATAAATTTTTGTCATTTGAGTAGTCAACTTTTGACAACATGCGCATTCCTTGGACAGCCACCATTCCAAACATAACCAGCATTCCGCCGCCTAAAACCGGCTCTGGGATAATTTGGGCCATCGCACCAATTTTTGGTAATAAGCCTAAAATAATTAAGAAAAAAGCAGAAAAATAAATTGGTCGACGTGTTTTGATCCCAGATAATTGAACTAACCCGACATTTTGAGAGAAACCTGTATAAGGAAACGTATTAAAAATCCCCCCTAAAATGACGGCTAAACCTTCTGCATGATACCCACGACGTAAATCATCTTCGCCAATTTTCTTCCCTGTAATGTCTCCTAAGGCAAAATAAACACCTGTTGATTCAACCATACTAACAATTGAAATAATAATCATCAACACAATAGAAGAAAGATCAAACGTTGGTTTGCCAAAATAAAATGGCTGTGGAAAATGAAACCACGTAGCTTGACCAACAGGAGACAAATCAACTAATCCCAGAAACGCAGCTAAAATTGTGCCACCGACTAGGCCGATTAACACGGCAATTGACTTGATAAAGCCACGTCCCCAAACTTGCACAACAATGATTAAGGCAATTGTTACAAATGCGAGGAGCAAGTTTTTAGGATCACCAAAACTTTTGTCCGTTGCTAAGCCGCCACCCATTTTTTCAACAGCAACAGGAATTAAGGTCAAACCAATAACTGTAATGACTGTGCCGGTGACTAAAGGCGGAAATAGACGTTTAATTTTTGAGAAAAATCCTGCAATAAGAACGACAAAAATGCCCGAAGCAATAATTGAACCGTAAATTGCACCAACCCCTTTGTTCGTACCAATCATGATTAAAGGCGCAACTGCTTGAATGGCACAACCTAAAACGACTGGCAAGCCAATCCCAAAAAACTTATTCACCGTTAATTGTAAAAGTGTCGCAACGCCGCACATAAAAATATCGATTGAAATCAAATACGTCATTTGTTGCGAATCAAAATTCAAGCCGGTTCCGATTAATAAAGGTACGGCAACTGCTCCAGCATACATCGCTAATAAATGTTGCAATCCTAAAACGGCGGCTTTCCCATTTGGTGTTTCCGTCTGTTGTGGTGTATTCAATTGTTTTGTTTCCAAGATTATGCATCCTCCTCTAAAAACGTCACCGTTCCTTCACTTAATGAAGCAATACGTGCTAAAGAGACTACATTTAAGCCCATGTCTTCTAATAACTGACGACCATCTTGGAATGATTTTTCAATTACGATACCAATTCCTTCAACCTTTGCACCAGCCTGTTGGCATAATTCTACCAATCCTTTAGCAGCTTGTCCGTTAGCTAAAAAGTCATCAATAATCAACACTTTATCAGCATCAGATAAAAATTTTCTTGAAATGGAAATTTGACTTGTCACTTGTTTTGTAAATGAATAAACTGAAGCCGTTAAAAGCTCTTCATCCATGGTTAAACTTTTTGCCTTACGAGCGAAGATCATTGGCACGCCTAATTTTTGCGCTGCGTATAAGGCAGGAGCGATTCCTGATGCTTCAATTGTAATTACTTTGGTAATGCCTGCTTCTGCGAAAACCTCAGCAAAACGATTACCCATAGCCTCCATTAATTCTGGATCCACTTGGTGCGTAATAAAACTATCTACTTTTAAAACACCTTCACCTAATACACGGCCATCATTTTTGATACGTTCGACTAATTCCTTCACAATATGAACTCCTTTACTTATTTTTCGATAGATGCTTTGTTCTCATCCTGAGGAAAGGACGGTTCGTTAAAAACGAACGAAATAAAACAAAGTGCTATTTATATTCGTGTTCTAACAAAAGAAAAAAGCCCATTTTGCCAAAGCAAAAAAGGGCTATCCGCTCTTCTTCACTTATAGACCAGCATTTACGGTGCTGGGTAGAGACGGTCAACCGTATTTTGACCTTATACAAGCTTCTATGTTTCTCTAGGATAGTACAAAAATCTCTAACTTTCAATGGTTTAACAACTTTTTTTCATTAGAATTTTCAAATAATTGGTTCATTCTTCCATTGTTCCGTAAAAGCGAACATTAAATAGCCAAAAACGCTTTGGCAGTCTATCCTGCCAAAGCGTTTTTTATTCTTCATCGGTTGCTTTTTCTTGTTCACGATATTTTTTCATTTTTTTGCTGAATAATTCACCGTTACTAGGGGGCGTATATGTAATAGCATTCGCTCCGGCGATAATGGTTTCATGAATACTCGATTCAGTTGGTCCTCCTGTTGCAATAATCGGTAATTCTGGATACTTGCCACGGAAATAGCGTACAGTGGCTGCAGTGTCTTTTCCTGCACTGATATTAATCATATCCACGCCAGCCGCAAGTTTTTCATCAATTGGCGTATGAATAGAAGTTACTGTGCTGATAATAGGAATATCGATTGCTTCATCCACCATTTTAATTGTTTCAATTGGTGTAGGACCATTCAAAACGACACCCATTGAGCCTTGTGCTTCTGCAAATAAACTCATATAAGCAGAACGCATGCCTTGTGTTAAACCGCCGCCGACTCCTGAAAAGACAGGAATATCCGCTGCTTCAATAATGCCTTTTGTAATCGCTGGATGCGGTGTAAAAGGATATACAGCAATCACTGCCTGTGCATCCGTATTGCGGATAATCGCAATATCTGTCGTAAAAATAATTGATTTTATTTTACGGCCAAAAATTTTAATGCCACTGGCTTGCCGAATAATCTCTGGCATTTTTACAATATCTTGTTTCAGCGGCGTCATAATTTCTGGAATCCACTTTTCGCTCATTGTCATCGTTCCTCCATGCTTAACGGTCGTATTTATTTAAATTGTATTCTTCAATTACATGAATGATCTTATCAGCGTATGTAGGATCCGTTGCGTATCCAGCATCTTGAAGCGCTTGTGCAGCCTCTTTATAATTTTTGGCTAACAAGACTTTTTCATATAAATTTGGATCCCAATCGACCCCATCAACAAATAACTTGGTATGATCTCGCATGGATTCTTCCCAATTGTCATAAACTCGAAAATCACCCTGAATCGTAATCCAGACCTCATTGACATACTCTTTTGTTTCTAAATTGACTTTTGGTTGATTGCCATATGCTTTAATCCCAAAAAGATTGTTATATTTCGATGCTAATTGACTTTGTCCAAAATTTGATTCTAAAACTGCTTGCCCCATAATAATACTTGGTAATACCCCGTAAGATTCTTGTAATTCACGTGCATACGGTGTGATCTCAGCAACAAATTCTTCTTTTGAGATGTTTTCATTTTGGCGATTGACTGACTCGCTTTGTCCCTTATCTGAATCAGAAAGGACAGATAACGAAAAGACAAAGGCCAAACCGACGACAACTATGCCTAAGAATAACTTTGGCAAATTCAGCTGCTTTTTTCTTTTTTTCTGATAGTTGCTCACTTCATTAATTCCCCACTTCATCTTTTATTTTCCGATAAAATGTTTCATTATCTTTCACTTTCGTGATTGATTTCATTTGTTACTATAACCGAATAATTGTATCATTTTCACAGAAAATTATCAACTTTCATCACTGCTTACGCTCGTGATTTCAGTACTTGATTCAGTGGTAGCAGTTGAAGAAACTGTACTACTTTCAGAAATTTTAGTGGATGATTTCACTGTTGTTTCAGTTGATGTGTGAACAGATTCTTCAACTGGCTTTTTGCCAAAAAAGACAAAAATTACCGCACCAAACATAATAATCACAGATAAAATCCCAGCAATTGTGTATTTCAAAAGACCATCCTTCCTATTCGTTATTCACCTACGTAAGTATCCATCAGATTTTCGTTGACCCAATCTAATAATTCAACTTTTGAACCTTCCAATTGTCGTTGAATCGTAGCTGGTAACCGGAATGTAATAATATCATCAAAACCCCATTCGCCATAGGCCAGCGTCACTTTCAAATCAATATAACCAGCAGCAATTTCTTGTTCCTGTTTATTGTTAGGAATTAATTCTACAACGCCCAAATCAGATTGTAGCCATTTTTTGGCAATTGTTGTTTTTAACCGTTTATATTCCGAAACAGCTAGGTTACGTTTTTCCGGAAATAAGATGGTTTGGCGGAGTATTTTTTGAGTCAGCATCCACTCATAATCCGTAAACAAATTCTTAATTTTTTGCATGACTTCATTGTCCAAACCAAATTGGCCTTCTTTCCAAGCTTGCCAATCGGCTGCTTGAATTTGATAAGCGGAGTAAAAATTTTCTTCTGTTTGGTACTGTTCAATAATTGCGTCAACAATAATATCTACATAAACTTGATGCATAATCATTCGCCTCCATTTTCTATTTTACTGAAATTCTCTAAAAAAAGCATCTTTTTATCTCTGGATTTTATCATATTTACAAAATTGTCCTTGTTTTCTAATTTCTCTTGTTTACAGTATAATAAATAATGAAGAAGATTTGAAGAAATTGCATAGATTAGGAGGACTTCTTTTGACAAAAAAATTATATCAATGGGGCATCGTCGGATTAGGTGGGATTGCCCACGAATTTGCTTCAACGTTTAAACAAGAAACTAGCCAACTTGCAGCTGTTGCTTCACGGACATTGTCTAAAGCAGAACAATTTGCCGCTGATTATTCAATCCCTAAAGCCTATGGTTCTTATGAAGAATTGCTAGCAGATGAAACAATCGATGTTGTCTATATAGCAGTGCCAAATAAACAACATGCTGAACACATTTTAAAAGCGCTCCAGGCCGGAAAACATGTGTTGTGTGAAAAAGCTATTACGATGAACGCGGCAGAATTAAAACAAGCCTTGGCAGTTGCAGAAAAAAATGACCTTATTTTAGCAGAAGCCATGACTATTTTTAACATGCCACTATACGACGAATTACGTCGCTTGATGGATGCTGGCAAATTTGGTCAGTTAAAAATGATTCAAGCACCATTTGGAAGTTACAAAGAACCCGATCCTAAAAATCGCTTTTTTAATCCTGACTTAGCAGGCGGCGCATTGTTAGATATTGGTACTTATGCGGTTTCGTTTGCTCGTTGGTTTCTCAGCTCACAGCCAGACGTTTTAGCTTCTAGCATGGTTCCCTTCTCTACTGGCGTTGATGAACAATCGGTGACATTGCTTCGGAATAAAGAAAATGAGTTGGCTACTATTTCATTAACATTCCAAGCAAAAATGCCAAAGCAAGGAATTGTTGCTTTTGAAGATGCCTATATTACCATTACAGATTATCCACGTGCAGATGAAGCAATCGTTCACTACAATGACGGTACGGTTGAGACCATCGTTTCTGGGTACTCAGCTGAAGCCATGAATTATGAAATCTACAATATGGTTGAAGCAATCAAAGGTACACAACCCAACCGCTCCTTATTTTTCACGACAGAAGTCATTGATATTTTGGACCAGATGCAAAAATTATGGCAGAATTAAAAAAAGAACTTCGGCTTTTGCCGAAGTTCTCTTTTTTATTTGTTCTCTATGGATAAATACGGTTTAACATACGTGGGAACGGAATCGCTTCACGAATGTGTTCATTACCAGTAATGAACGTAACAGCACGTTCTAAACCTAACCCGAAGCCGGAATGTGGCACAGAACCGTATTTACGTAAATCTAAATACCAGCTATATTCTTCTTCAGATAAGCCAAACTCAGCTACTTTTTCTTTCAAATAATCATAATCAGTTGCACGCTCTGAACCACCGATAATTTCACCATAACCTTCTGGCGCAATTAAATCGGCACAAATTACAACATCTTCACGTGTTGGATGTGGTTTCATATAGAAGGCTTTAATTGCTTTTGGATAATTTAAAATGAATGTTGGAACGCCATAGTAATTTGAAATAAAGGTTTCATGTGGGCTACCAAAGTCTTCGCCCCATTCAATGTGATCATAATCATTGTTTGCTTCTTCTTTTTGTAATAACTCAATCGCATCATCGTAAGTAATACGTTTGAATGGTTCCGAAACATATTTTTCCAGTAAAGCTGTATCACGTTCTAAAACATCCAATGGATATTGTTGATTTTTCAATACTGATTTAATTAAATGTTTTACGTAGGCTTCTTGAATATCTAGTGATTCTTCATGAGTTGTGTATGCCATTTCTGGTTCAATCATCCAGAATTCCGTTAAGTGACGACGAGTTTTGGATTTTTCCGCACGGAAGGTTGGTCCAAAAGTAAAGACTTTTCCAAATGCCATCGCACCAGCTTCTGCATATAATTGACCTGTTTGTGATAAGAATGCTGGTTGTCCGAAGTAATCTGTTTCAAATAATTCTGTTGTGCCTTCTGGTGCTGAGCCTGTTAAAATTGGGCTATCAATTTTAATGAATCCTTGTTCGTTAAAGAACTCGTAAGTAGCACGAATAATTTCGTTACGAACTAACATGATTGCATGTTGTTTGCTTGAACGTAACCATAAATGACGATGATCCATTAAGAAATCTGTGCCGTGTTCTTTCGGCGTGATTGGGTAATCTTCTGAAGCGCCAACGACTTCTAAATCAGTGATATCCATTTCATAGCCGAATTTAGAACGGCTATCTTCTTTGATAACACCAGTAACCATGACTGCTGTTTCTTGTGATAAATGTTTAATTTCTTGGAATTTTTCTGTACCAGCTTCTTCACCAAAGGCTTCAATGAAGTTTGGTTTGAACACGACACCTTGGAAAAAGGCTGTCCCGTCACGTAATTGTAAAAAGGCAATTTTTCCGCTTGAGCGTTTGTTAGCAATCCAAGCGCCAATTTTTACTGTTTCTCCAACATGTTTGTTTGAATCAATAATTTGAATTTGTTCCACGTCTGTCTCTCCGTTCATTTCTTAGTTTATTCTTTTAGGCGTTGTGCTGAATCCGTTTCTTTTCTATAAAGTCGTTCATTCGCTCAATCGCTTTTTCTAACGTCATTAAATCTGTCGCATAGCTCATCCGCACATGTTCTGGTGCACCAAAGCCCTCTCCCGTTACCAGAGCAACATGCGCTTCTTGTAATAAATCTTCCACCCAATTAGTCACGTTATCATACCCACAAATTTCTAACGTTTTTTTGACATTCGGGAATAGATAAAAGGCGCCTTCAGGTTTTATTAGCGAAACACCTGGCAAAGCTGCTACTTTTGGATAGATATGATTCAGGCGTTTTTCAAAGGCCTGACGCATGTCTTCAACTGTCGTCTGTTCACCTGTTAAAGCCTCAATTGCCGCATATTGGCTAACTGCGACTGGATTACTGGTGGATTGTGAAGCGAGTTGTGTCATTGCTTGAATAATTTTTTCATCACCGACTGCAAAACCAATGCGCCAGCCTGTCATTGCATATGTTTTGGAAACACCATTAATAATGATTGTCTGTTGACGAATTGCTTCTGAGATGGTTGCAATTGGTGTGAACCGATGTCCATTGTACACCAAACGACCATAAATATCATCTGCAATAATGAGGATATTATGAGCAACTGCCCATTCACCAATTTGGCGTAATTCTTCTTCCGTATAAATAACACCAGTTGGGTTAGATGGTGAATTTAAAATGATTGCTTTTGTTTTGTCCGTTCGTACAGCTTCTAATTGTGCGACTGATACTTTAAATGATTGTTCTTGCGTGCTTGATACAAACACTGGCTTGCCTTCTGCTAACTTGACTTGTTCACCATAACTTACCCAATAAGGGACAGGGATAATCACTTCGTCCCCAACGTTCAAAATGGCTTGAAATAATAGATACAGCGCATATTTGGCACCATCTGTCACAATAACTTGCTTGGGTTGATAACAAAGTTGATATTCTCGTTCCACATAAGAAACAATTGCTTGCTTTAATTCAGGAATGCCGCCAGAAGGTGTGTAATAACTTGCTCTTCCATCCTCAATTGAAGCAATTGCTGCTTTTTGAATATTTTTCGGGGTTACAAAATCTGGTTCCCCGACCGTTAAGCTTAAAACATCTACACCTTTTGCTTTTAATGCTTTCGCTTTGGCGGCAGCTGCTAATGTAACAGAAGGAGTCAATTGCTGTGCTCGATTTGATACGTTCATACACCTTTCACTCCCACTTTCATCAAAACCTATCTAAATTAAATATCTTTGACAACGTTAATCTCTTCGCCTTTATCAAAGCTCATAAGATAATACGTTAGTACTCCTTGATCATTTTCGGTGACCACTTCCCATGCAGGGCGCTTATCATAAAGCCCTAACGTAGCTTTCATCACCGATTCATCGGGATGGGCTTTAGCAACCATGTCTGTTATTTGTTGTTCAGTTTGACCATCTTTTTGATTTAAGACCGTGACTTTTTCTCCCGATTTAGGGACAATCACGACAATCTCTGTGCCTTTATCATTTTTGCCGGTTAAAGTAAAATACGTATTTTTGCGTGTAAACCAGTAAAATTTATCAACTGTTTCTAAATTAGCAGAAGTTTTGGCAATTGCGGTTGCTTCTTTTTTGGCTTGAGCCATTGGTTGATTGGTTCGTACAAAAAAGATAATTATTGTTACAAGAATTGCTAAAAGGATTGCCAATAGGGTTAAAAGGACAGTAATCCGTTTCTTCTCTTTCTTTTCTTCTAATTCCTCCAAAAATCCTTCCATCCTCTCTAAACTTACTGGGTCTTATTATAGCAGAAAAATAGCGGCCTTTCACAAATATGACCTAAAAATAATCGATTATTTGTTTAAAAATTCCTTTAATTCTTCTAAAATTTCAGGCATGGGCGCTTCTTTTACTGAGAGTCCCTTGGGAAACGCTTTGATTAATCGTTTGCCATATTTTGCAGTGACTAAACGACGATCCAGAATCAGCAATGCCCCTCTGTCTTCTTCAGAACGGATTAGACGGCCCAGTGCTTGTCGCAAACGTAAGGCTGCTTTCGGTACCGCTTCTTGAGCAAATGGTTGTATCCCTTCTGCTTCTAAATATGCATATTTTGCTTGCACAAGTGGTCGTTTCGGATTTTCAAAAGGTAAACGCGTGACTATCAATAACTGTAAAGCTGTTCCTGGTAAGTCCACACCTTCCCAAAAGCTATCGGCTCCTAGCAAGACATTCGGTTTTCCATTAGAGAACCGTTTAAGAATTTTTTCACGACTGCCGCTAATCCCTTGGGCGAGGACCTCTTGTCCTTTTTCCAATAATCTTGGCTGGACTTGATGATACACGGTGGACAATAATTCATGCGAAGTAAAAAGAACCAACATCGAACGTTCCTCTTGCGCCATCAATTTTTCAATGGTATCTGAAATGTATTGACCCATCTCATAGGAAGAGGCATTTTGAATGGCTACTGCTTCTTCCGGTACATAGACTCGCGCATTTTCTGCATAGTTATATGGCGTTGGCAGGGTTTTGAACGTCACCTCTGTTAAACCTAACCGTTGCGGTAAATACTTTTTATTGTTGCCAAACTTCAATGTGCCGCTTGTATAAATAATTCGTTCATACCGCGGATACCACTTTGTTTCAGGAAGCAAACTAGCTTCTAAGTCATGAATTTCAATCAAGCCATGGTCTTCATTTTGTGGTAAATATTCTTTTACCCAACGTGGACGCCAATCATCAAGATAAATGGTAAAACAGTGGTGAATACGTTCAATTTCATCAAAAAATTGAAACAAGCGAACAAAAACGATGCGATCAGCCAAACTAAAGGTTTCCAACTGACTCATAATTGTTTGCTGTAACTTACTTTGAATAGTTAACAACTCCTGCAGTAAAAGCTGGAGCGTTTGACTATGTTTTTCTCCCGCAGCAGATAAATAATCAATACGTTCTTTGGTTAAAAGCAACTCCTGATGGTCTATCCGCTTCTGCGTTTTACTAAATAAACGATGCAATTCAAAAAGAAAATCTTGCCATTCATCCACAAAATCCAGTAAACCTTGCTGATAAATTTTTACAAGCCGCTGCTCTTCAGAAAACTGTTGAAAAATTTGCTGTAAAGCAACAAAAAGTTGTTCTTTTTCAATAAAATGCGTGACTTGTTTTTTTAGTATCACACTGTTCACTCGTTCGCTCGCCATCCGACTAGCGATGTCTGGTAAATGATGTGCTTCATCAATAATTAGCCACGGACTTTCAGGTAATAACGGTTGTTTCCTTAGCGACTCTTGCGCCAAAAATGCATGATTAACAATCAACACGTTACTTTGAGCGACTTTTTTATACAGATGTCTTAAAAAGTCAACTTCATAAAGTTCATCTTTTTTTGAAAGAAAATCCAATCCGCGATGTGTAACTTCTTTCCAGAATAAATGATTTAAATTCGTCAATTGTAGTTCATCTAAATCGCCCGTTTCTGTTTCTAGCAACCAGACGAGAACGCCCATTTGATAAAGAGCGTATTGTTTTTGCGGAGTTGGCTGATTCAACGTTGCCTTAAAGCGTTGTAAATCAAGATAGTGTCGATGGCTTTTAATAACAATGCCACGTAATTTCCCTTGGCAGATTTGATTGGCTAACGGTAAATCTTTTTCTACTAATTGATTTTGTAAAACAATCGAAACTGTTGAAATAATGACTGGTTTTTCTGGCGTTGCTAAATAGCTCATCGGTAACAGATAGCCTAATGTTTTTCCCGTTCCAGTCGCCGCTTCAATAAATAAATCTTTTGTCGTTCCTTCTGTAAAATGATCATAGACTAAATTCATCATCCGACTCTGTTCCGCACGATAAGCGAAACGTTCGCCAAACAGTTTTTCTTTGGCTTTTTTAGTTTTGGGATACGTACTAGTCTGATAGAACGTTTCTTCAAAAAGAGGAACTTCTTTTTTGCGTAAAGCAATGCCACTGACCACTTGATAAGCTGGATTTAATGGTGTCACTTGTTTTTTCATTTGTTCATATGTTTGTTGAATAAAGGCACTGGTTTCCCGCGCTGTCTGTTGACTTAATTCCGCAATTTTTTCCATAGTGACTAATGGTAAAGATTTCATTTTTTCTTGAATTAATAACAAAAGTTCGGCTGTAACCTGCGCATCACTATCTGCTTGATGGGGATTCTCATGAGACAAACCTAAACTTTCCGACAAATCACTTAAACGGAAACTTTTTTCTGTCGGTAAAAAAATCTGTGCCAATTCCACTGTATCAATGGCTGGAATGGTAAGTGGCGGCGTGCCACACCGTACCAGTTCACGAGCTAAAAAATTATAATCAAAGTGGACGTTATGCGCCACAAAAATAGTATCTTCCAGATAATGATAAATTGTATGTGCTACATCTTCAAAATAAGGCGCTTTTTGAACTTGCGTATTACTAATCCCCGTTAAACTTTGAATTTGTTTTGGTACTACTTGATTGGGATTCACATCTGTCGCAAAGTTCGCAATAATCTTTCCATCTTGAACGAGAACGCATCCAAACTGAATGATCCGATCACTTGTAGGATCTGTTCCAGTCGTTTCAAGGTCAACTACTGCATACACTTGTTTGTCTTTCAATGACTTCACGCCTTTCATTCATCTTTGAAAATTATACTACAATTTATAGGATTTTCACTAGTATTTCAAAAATTCTCTTGAAATCTTTTCCAGAGATAATAAGAAAGAACCTGAAACAAAAATCCAAAGTGATTTTTGTTTCAGGTTTAAAAACTGATAAACTGAACGTTTTTGTCTTACCTTCTCCTAAATAAACGATTAATAACAGTCAAGGATTTTCTGCATATACTGGTTTAATTGCCCATAGCCTTCCAATTCTCTGATTACTGGGAGCGGACAACGAACCTTTTTATTAAATAGTGTCCGCTTTTCAACATATTCTGTAACTTCATCTAAAAATTTATCTAATCCTTTTTCTAATTTCATACAACTTAACTGATTGCAAATTCGCACGTCTCCTGCTTTTTTCTTTTGAACTTGTTTAAATGATTGTGAGAATGCTTTTGCTTCAATCATTTGTGCTTCTAACTGTCTTTTTTCAATCGTTATTTTCGGTACTGCTTGATTTCCATCAGTATCCTCTAATTGGCGACTCATAAAGCGACGATAAATTTCCTCTTCTAATTCGTCCAATTGTCGTTGAAAGTCTGCAGGAATTGTCCGACTTGATGAACTTTCTTCTTCACTTTCCATAGAGGCAGCTTCTTTTTCTGGCTTCTGCTCCTCTTCTTTTTTGACAGACTCATTCACTGAATTTAGCGAGCTTTTTTCTGTTTCTTGTAGAAAAGTAAATAAAGGTTTTGCCGCGGTACTCTGTTGGTTTTCTTGTTTTTTTTCTGGCAGCGCTTCTTTAAATGGCGCTGGTTCAGATAGCACTGGTTCTTTCGCTGGTTCTTCAAGCGCTGGTTTGTTAACAGGAAGCTCTGCTTCACTTGTTGCTACAGTTGTTTCAACTTCTTGATTTTCCCGATTATCAGGCGAGAGATTGACGTCTGGTTGTTTCAGATTAGCATCCTCTGATACTTTCAGCGATGCCTGTTCTGCGGTTATCACAGGAGAAGCTCTTTTCAAATGGATCGTTTTTATTTGTCTAGAAATGACGGGATTTCTCGTTTGATTAACGGCTTCATTCAAGGAGGCTAAATTTTCTTTTAAAAGTGTCAACATTTCACGTAAGACAGCAATTTCACCAGCTAATTCCGTTATTTGATTTTCTTGCGGCACTACTTGCACATTGGTTTCATTCGTACGGACTGTTTTTTTATTTTTAGTTGTCGGTATTTCGTACATCCATTGTTTTAGTGCGAATCGTAAGTCACGAGTGGTCGGCTCAAAGCTTCCAAAATAAATAGTGTAGTACATTAACTCCGTTTCAACATAGACATAAATCTTTTTAACAATTAACTCTTCAAACTGTTCTGATTCATCCCAACTTTCACATAAAGCCTCAAAAAATTGTTCCCCTTCTGCTAAATTTTGGTACTCTTTCGCTAAATAAAGCTTGCGAATTAAGTAAAAATTATACGGTGTTTCAACATTATCCGCATAAATTTCTCGTCCTAAAAAATCTGGATTCGTTTCTTTACAAAGAAAGACCGTTTTCTCTTCTGGTTGTGTTTCAAGTGTTTTAGTCATGAGATTCACTTCCTTTTTCTCCGTTAATAACCATTTTTAATGATAGATACCTTTAGTATACAGGAGAAATTCTTCTGATTTTCTCATATTTTTAAGAGACAATAGAAATTTTAGAGAAAAATCGACAGAAAAAAACGTGAGACAAACAGTCCTATTGACCATTTATCTCACGCAAAATACTTAAACTGACTATTTTATCCTTGAAACATGCAACCAATTATTCTGCTGAATCAATTGGCAAAATCGTGTCTTTTTTCTCGCGACGTGCAATTGCTGGTAAAATCATTCCTAATAGAATTAAGACGATTGGTGTCACAATGTTAGAAGCTAATTGGAACAACCAGCCTTGAGGGTCTGAGGCATACTCAAATTTAGGCACCATTCCTAGGATACAAGCAAAGGCTGTAAATAGGAAACACCAAAGACCAAACACAAAACCAATTTTAGGATTTTTAACAAATTTATATTCTGAATTAAATTGTTTGTATGCTTTGTTTAGAAGCATATAGGCAAAGAAGACCCACAAGTAACGCATTGGCATAACTACAGAATTTAAGTTAGTTAGCCATTTAACCACTTCGTTCATGTCCTTCAACCCAAACATCGGTAAAGCGATAATAATACTTACTAAAATACCTGTTAATAAGTAACCATTAATTAACGTACCT
Organism: Enterococcus sp. AZ129; assembly: GCF_051714505.1. Classification (NCBI taxonomy): domain Bacteria; kingdom Bacillati; phylum Bacillota; class Bacilli; order Lactobacillales; family Enterococcaceae; genus Enterococcus; species Enterococcus sp. AZ129. The sequence continues at coordinate 1,982,449 of NZ_JBIORY010000001.1, forward strand.
TTTTTCGTACGTTTACGTAACCAACTTGGAACAAATTCTGGATCTGCTTCAGCTAAAAGAATTTTCAGTGGAGCATCAATTGAAAAGGCTAACGCAGCCACTTGACCCACTGTATTCGTCAAAGCATAAACAATCATTAAGAGATTACCGACACCATAATATGCGCCTAATTTTTGGAAGGCACTGTAGGCACCATTTGCCATTAAATCTTTAGGAATATTGTCACTTGAGAATAACATTCCCATTGCAAATGAACCTAAAACAGCCGATAAACCAACCATTGCCGCTAGGAAAATCATTCCTTTAGGGAACTCTTTGGCTGGATTTTTAGTTGCATTTACGTAAGGAGAAATTTTTTCAGCGCCACCTACCGCAAAAACTAACATCGATACGGTTGTAAAATAACTAAAGTCAAATTTAGGAATGTAAGTGCTGACTTGTGACATGTTTGGCGTCGCAAATTCAACCGTTGAATTAATAAATGGTGCGCCTACCGCTAATAAAATAAATAAAATAGACATCACAAACATGGCGGTTCCAGCTAAACCACCAATAACTTTTAAGGTGGTTAACCCTTTTGTTGATAATAACAAGAAAACCAAGAAAATTATTAATGAAATAAATGATACCGTTACGATTGGCATCGTATTGACTAAGTTTCCATTCCCTTGAACTGCCCAACCTAAGGCAATTAAAATTGCTTGTGGTTTTTGTGCCAAGTAAGGAATGTGCACTACCCAATAAGTCCATGCTGCATAATAGGCTAGACGTTTAGTACTGGTATTTTGCACCCACGAACTAACCCCACCATTACTGTCTTTAAATGTTGAACCTAACTGTCCTACGATTAACGCATAGGGAATAAAATATAAAACTAAAATCAAAAGCCATGAAGTGACCACTGAAATCCCTTGTTGTGCATAATTATTCACAACATTTCCAAGACCCCAGACCATGTTAAAGGCAATTAACCCGACGGTGAACCATCGTAATTGCTTTTTGTCCATATAACCAATTCCTTTCTTATTAAAAAAATAAAGCTCTTCATTTATCATAAGCATTTTACTTTTTATGCACAAGCTCAACATAATTAAATAAAGATGGCTTTTTAATAAGTAATTAAAACGCTTCTAGCAATGATTTTCTAATTTATTTGACGACTAAAAAAGGCCGGTGAATAAGTTGCTTCACCGGCCTTTTTCTAAGAGATTTTTCTTTTATAACATATCAAATAATGATAATTGGTTTTCATCTGGCAAGTCTTTTAAGACACCATTTTCATTCATGTATTCAATTAACGTTTTAGAAACTTTACCTCGTGTTGCCAAATCTTCTTTCGACAAGAACGGTTGCTCTTCTCGTGCAGCGACAATGGCTTTCGCTACGTTGAGTCCTAAACTTGGCACTGCTCGGAAAGGTGCAATCAAGGTATCCCCTTCAATCACAAAATTTCCAGCATCTGATTTGTACAAATCAATCATGCCAAATTTATAGCCCCGTTCCAGCATTTCATTACATAATTCTAAAACCGTTAATAAGTTTTTCTCTTTAGTGGAGGCGTCCATCCCTTTGTCCGTAATTTCTTTCATTCGTGCTTTCACAGCTTCTTTCCCTTGTGACATTGCCACTAAGTCGAAGTCATCCGCCCGAACGGAGAAAAACGCACAGTAATATAAGATTGGGAAATAAACTTTAAAGTAAGCGACCCGCAACGCCATTAATACGTATGCTGCCGCATGGGCTTTCGGGAACATATATTTAATTTTAGAACAAGAATCAATATACCAGTCAGGGACGTTGTTTTCTTTCATCGCATTTAAATACGTATCCCGTAGTTCATCAGGAATCTTATTCCATTGTCCTTTACGTACCGTTTCCATAATCTTAAAGGCCATCCCACTGTCCAAACCAGCATGAATTAAATAAACCATGATATCATCCCGACAACCAATTACTTCAGCAAGATTGGCTTCGCCACGGCGAATCAATTCTTCTGCATTCCCTAGCCACACATCGGTTCCGTGAGACAGTCCAGAAATTTGAAGTAATTCTGCAAAAGTTGATGGATGGGTCTGTTCTAACATACCTCGAACGAAACGTGTTCCAAATTCAGGAATTCCTAACGTTCCTGTTTTAGAATAAATTTGCTCTGCATCCACACCTAGAACCTCAGGTCCTTCAAAAATACGCATCACTTCTGGATCGTCTGTTGGGATGGTTTTTGGCTCAATCCCAGATAAATCTTGTAACATCCGAATCACGGTTGGATCATCATGTCCCAGAATATCAAGTTTTAAAATATTATCGTGAATGGAATGGAAATCAAAGTGCGTCGTTTTCCATTCTGCCTCTTGATCATCAGCAGGGTATTGAATTGGCGTAAAGTCATAAACATCCATGTAATCAGGAATTACAATAATACCGCCGGGATGCTGCCCAGTCGTCCGTTTAACCCCTGTTGAACCTTTGGCTAAGCGATCAATTTCAGCGCCGCGCAAATGTAAATTATGATCTCTTTCATATCCTTTAACAAAGCCATACGCTGTTTTGTCGGCTACTGTACCAATGGTTCCTGCCCGGTAAACATATTCTTCACCAAAAAGAACTTTCGTGTAGTTATGGGCTTCGGCTTGATAATCGCCAGAAAAGTTCAAATCGATATCGGGAACTTTGTCGCCATGGAACCCTAAGAACGTTTCAAAAGGAATATCGTGACCATCTTTAAACAATCGAGCGCCACATTTTGGACAGGCTTTTTCAGGCATATCAAACCCTGAACCATAGGAACCATCTTCATAGAACTCAGAATATTGACACTCAGGACAATAATAATGTGGCGCTAAAGGATTTACTTCAGTAATCCCTGTCATTGTCGCAACAAAACTCGAACCTACAGAGCCCCGTGAACCAACTAAATAGCCATCTTCATTACTTTTATGCACCAGTTTTTGAGAAATTAAATAAATGACCGAGAAACCATTTCCGTTAATCGAATTCAGTTCCTTTTCTAACCGTTTTTCGACAATTTCTGGTAAAGGATCGCCATACAATTCGCGCGCACGATTGTAGCTTAAATCAGTGATTTCTTGTTCAGACCCAGGAATTTTCGGCGTATACAAATCGTCTTTTACTGGAATAACTTCTTCACATAAATCAGCGACTTTGTTGGGATTTTCTACCACAATTCGCTTAGCGACGTCTTGTCCTAAAAATTGGAATTCCGTTAACATTTCATCGGTGGTTCGGAAATGAACCTTTGGTAAACTATGGCGATTTAACGGATTAGCGCCACCCATAGACCCGACTAAAATTTTCCGATAGATGGCATCTTCTTCATTTAAATAATGAACATTTCCAGTGGCGACAACCAGCTTGCCAAGTTCGTCACCGATTTTCACCAGATTACTAATAATTTCTTCCAAATCTGCTTCATTTTTCACCAATTCTTGTTCAATTAATGGCGCGTAAACTGGTTTGGGCATAACTTCAATATAATCGTAGAATTTGGCACGATTTTTTGCTTCTTCGACACCTTTTTGCATCATTGCTTCAAAAATTTCGCCGTTTGAACATGCAGAACCGATTAAAAGCCCTTCTCTTAACTTCGATAATTGCGAACGAGGAATCCGTGGTACTCGGAAAAAATAATCTACATTGGACATGGAAATCAATTTAAAAAGATTTTTTAATCCTGCTTGAGTTGTTGCTAAAATCGTTGCATGGAAAGGTCGAGCTCGTTTGTATGAATCTCCTTCGCCAATATGACGATTCAAATCATCATGGAAATGCATATCATGATTCTCTTTCGCTTCTTTTAAGAAAATCCAGCACAAATGACCTGTTGATTCCGAGTCATAGATGGCGCGGTGATGTTGTTCTAAGTTGACGCCAAATTTTTTCGATAAGGTATTTAGACGATGGCTTTTGAAATGTGGATACAAGAATCTGGATAATTCTAATGTATCGATGACGGGATTAGCCGCTTCAGGTATTCCATGTTTGCCATAACTTGTATTTAAGAACCCCATATCAAAAGAAGCGTTGTGGGCCACTAAAATAGTTCCTTCTGAAAACTCTTTAAACATGCGTAAAACTTCTTCTTCGGATTTTGAACCGCGCACCATTTCATCTGTAATCCCAGTTAAATTGATCGTTGTTTGAGATAATGGATGGCCAGGATCAATAAATTGCTCAAATGTCTCAATGACATTTCCTTTGTGCATTTTGACAGCGGCCAATTCAATAATGGTATCATAAACAGCGGAAAGCCCCGTTGTTTCCACGTCAAAGACCACATAGGTAGCATCTGTTAATTCAATATGTTCCTCGTTGTAAGCAATAGGTACACCATCATCAACAATATTGGCTTCCACGCCGTATAAAATTTTAACGCCTGCTTTTTTACCTGCAGCATGGGCATCAGGAAACGCTTGGGCGCCGCCATGATCCGTAATTGCGATGGCCTTGTGACCCCATTTCCCCGCTTGCGCCACCAAGTCACCGACTTTATTGGTCGCATCCATTGTACTCATGTTACTATGCATGTGTAATTCTACACGTTTTTCACCTTCTGGCGCGTAGTCTTTTCTTGGCGCATGGGCGACTTCCATCAAATCTTGGGCATTCATGACTAAATCACGCATGAAGGTATCTTCTTGTACACTACCACGAACACGAATCCAACTTTGCGGTTGAATCGCATCAAAAACTTGTTCATCTTTTTCCCCATTCGAAAATTTCTTCACCACGAAAGAGGAAGTATAATCAGTTATTTTCAAAATTAAAATTTTTCGTTTAGAACGCAATTCACGCACTTCTTTATCAAAAATAAAGCCTTCAATCGTTATCCGACGTTCTTCTTCCAGTATATTTCCCATTGGCATAATGGGTTCATCATTGGGAATATTCCGCCCTAAACGAATTGGACCATCAAACGCAGGCGCTTGTTGTTGTTTTTCTTTTTTCATTTGTTCATGTTTAACAAGCGATTCAGCAGCTTGTTGTTGAAAGGCTGCGGCTTGTTCTAATTTTTGCTCTTCAAACTTTTTCAACACTTCTGCAGCTTGCTGTTGATCCATTTTTGGTTCAATATGAAATTTAGGAAACCCGTAAGAGAAATAAAGTTCCTCAATAATTGGTAAATATTGTTGCTTCAAATAAGGAATAACTGCTTCATTATCAACAGGTAAGATAATTTTCCGATCTTCAAATTGTGGTGTCTGTGTTTTTAAGACTTTCTGAACTAACGGTGTATTACATTGACTATTTAACAAGGCCAACTGCCAATAATCCGTTAATTGTTCCTCTGTAAATGTTGTCTGATTTGTGGTTATTTGAACGGAAACCTGCGCAATTTGTTGAAAAGCTAGTTCCAATTGTTGCATAAATGTTTGATATAGCATCACTGGCATCAATTCATCAAAACTTAAATGAAATTCCCATAAGCGACTTTGTTGGTGAACAATGACCTTGTCAATCCGGCCATTTTGAATTAAGGGATGTTCTTTCGCTGTGTCATCTAACTGAATTTGCGTCATCAGTTTATCAAATAAATCGCGTGCTTTTTCTGTCACAAAATGAACCTCCTTCTATCATTGAAAAAAGGCCCTCAGACAAATCTGTCAAGTGCCTTTTTTCGGTTTCTCTGCATTCGCTTCTCTATTAAGTATACTCGTTTTTTGTAAAAAAACAATCTTGTTTCTTTTCTAAAAAGAGCTAAGAAGAGCTTGAAGCAAAAATCACTTTAGATTTTTGCTTCAAGCTTAAACGCTGATAAGTGGCGGAAACAGTTTATCCTAATCATTCTGTCCGCCCTTTTCATTATTATTCCACTTCTGATGTTGTGTTCATCAAAATAGAAAGTGTACTTTCTAATTCTTCTTTGCGTACTTCCAACATTTCACCAGTACGTTTGATTTTGACTTCTACCACACCATCGACTGCTTTTTTCCCGACTGTGATACGGATTGGACAACCAATTAAATCAGCATCAGCAAATTTTACGCCTGCGCGCTCGTTGCGGTCATCAACTAATACTTCGTAGCCCGCTTCGGTCATCATTGCTTCAACTTCTTGTGATAGTTTTGTTTGGTACTCATCTTTCACATTCATTTGGACCACGTGTAAATCAAATGGCGCAATTCCTGTTGGCCAATTAATACCACGCTCGTCTGCATTTTGTTCAACGATTGCTGAAAGTAAACGACTAACGCCGATGCCATAGCAACCCATGATCACTGATTTTTCACGACCGTTTTCATCTAAAACTGTTGCGCCCATAGCATCACTGTAACGCGTTCCTAATTTGAAGATATGACCAATTTCGATTCCTTTGGTAAAGGCTAAGACACCATTGCCATCAGGAGAAGGATCGCCTTCTTGAACAAAGCGTAAATCTTCGTAACTAATTGGTTGGAAATCACGATCTGGATTTACATTTGTCAAATGATAGCCGTCTTCGTTAGCTCCAACAATGGCGTTGGCTAAATCTTGAACAGCTAAATCTGCATAAATTTTAACATCTTCAGAAACATTGACTGGACCAATTGAACCAAAGCCCGCTCCTAAGACACGGCGAGCATCTTCTTCTGTTGCTTCATCTAAGAAATCAGCGCCTAAGAAGTTTTTCAATTTGACATCATTGACATCATGATCGCCACGAACCAAGACCATTACTGGCTCTTCATCGGCAATAAATAGTACTGATTTAATAATTCGTTGTGGCTCAACTTCAAAGAAGTTTGCCACTTCGGCAATTGTACCCACTTCTGGTGTTGCAATTTTTTCTAAATCTAATTGTGTTTCATGTGATTTTTTCGGCGTATAAAGACTTGTTGCCATTTCTAAATTGGCAGCATAATCACTTTCTGTTGAATAACAAATAGTATCTTCCCCAATTTCAGAAATCGCCATAAATTCTTTAGAATCTTTACCACCCATGGCACCACCGTCCCCAATAATGGCACGGAATTCTAGTCCACAGCGTTCAAAAATGCGTGAGTAAGCTTTTTCGTAATCACGGTATGATTGATCTAAACTAGCTTCATCGGCATGGAAAGAATAGCCATCTTTCATGATAAATTCACGGCCTCTTAATAAGCCAGAACGTGGGCGTTTTTCATCACGATATTTTGTTTGAATTTGGTATAAATTCAAAGGTAATCGTTTGTAAGAATTGATTTCATCACGAATTAATTCTGTGAAGGTTTCTTCATGCGTTGGGCCTAAGATATAGTCACGATCATTGCGATCTTTTAAGCGATACAAGTTAGGTCCATAAGTTTCATAACGGCCTGATTCTTTCCAAAGTTCTGCGGGTAATAACGCAGGCATTAACATTTCAACTGCATCAATTTTCTCAAATTCTTCTCGCATAATCGTTTTTAATTTTTCTAAAACACGATTGGCTAAAGGTAAATAAGAATAAATCCCTGCAGCGACTTGACGAATATAGCCTGCGCGCAACAGAATTTGATGACTTAAGACTTCTGCATCATTTGGTACTTCTCTTAACGTTGGAATTAACATTTTTGACTGTTTCATTAAAACTCTCCTCTATTTTAAAATCAACTATTTTTGATTTCTTTACACACTTTTTTACTTAAGCTTTCTCCTTAAAAGAAAAAGCGTTGAATATCGTTCCAAGTAACTAACACCATTAACACCATGACAAACCCAAAGCCAATTAACGTAATGATGCCTTCTTTTTCAGGACTAATTGGTTTTCCACGTACACCTTCAATAATGTTTAAGACAATTTTCCCGCCATCTAAAGCTGGGATCGGCAACAAATTAATAATCCCTAAGTTCATTGACAACATGGCCATTAAGAATACAACTGTACTTACTCCAGCATTGGATGCTTCTTCCGATAATTTAAACATCATGACTGGCCCACCTAGTTTGTTTAAGCTAAAACCGGTGAATAGTGAGCCAAGTGCTTTAAAAATCTGTGTCGTACTATTCAAAGTATCCTGAATACCGCCCATCAATTTTGACGGTAAATCGGTTTTCATATAAGGATAAACACCGACTTTACCAATCGTTTGTTTTTCCACTTTTTGTTTTTCTGGTGTCACTGTTAGTTGCTCTTCTTTGCCGTTACGCTCAACTACGAACGTCAACGGCTTTTCGGGGTTCTTCTGCACAATAGTTGTAAAATCTTCGTATTTTTTGATTTTTTGATTATTAATCGATAAGACTTTATCGTTTTCTTTCAACCCAGCTTCTGCGGCTGGGCCATTAGGAATCACTTGTCCAATTTGGTTCGTGTTTAAATCAGTGACGCCTCCTTGTAGAAAGACCGCTAACGTAAACAGAATAAACCCTAAGATAAAGTTATTCATGGGTCCCGCAAAGTTCGTCAAAATGCGTTGCGATAATTTCGCTGATTGAAATTGAACGTCAAGTGGCGCAATCCGCACCTCGGTCCCATCACTTTCAATAATCGTTGCATCATGGTCAACTTTATAAACGGTTTCTTCTTCCTCGTTTCCATTGACATAGCCCTTGATGAATAATTCTTTTTCAAGATCAAAATCAACGACTTCCATCGGAATACTATGAGGTAATTGTACTTTTTTACTTGTATTAATTTTAACCACATTACCCACGGCATTTAACTCAACAGATAGAGGCATACCTGGTGTGATTTCTGTCATGTCTTCGCCCATCCCAGCCATTCGCACATAGCCACCAATCGGCAATAAGCGAATCGTATAAGTGGTGCCATCTTTTCCACGATGCGCAAAAATCTTTGGTCCCATTCCGATTGCAAACTCACGAACTAAAATACCCGCTCGTTTTGCAAAATAAAAGTGGCCAAATTCATGTACGAGGACAAGAATACCGAAGACAATAATGAATGTGATAATTGTTTTCATAGATGTCCTTCTTCCTTCATTCACTGACGTTCAGTGCTTTTTATTATTACATGGGAAAGTCTCGTAAAACTTGCTCTGTTCCCTTCCCGATAAACCAGTGCAACTGTTTACTGAGAACAGTCGCCACTGTTAGTGAACAAATCTTTCCTTATGTAAGACAAGTTTTATTTTAGCATATTCACTCATAAATAACCATTGGACTTGACCACTTCGTCTGGATATTTTGTGTTTTTTTAGAAAACTCTATAAATGAGAGGAATTGATTACTACGACCAGTATTTTTTTAAAGACCTTCAACAATAGTAGCTAACTTTAGACCATAAACTTTTCCGACAGTTTGTCGTATTTTATCAACACGCTGATTGACATGTGCTACCATGAAAGTATTAATAGTAATTTTAGGGGGAATGAATCAATGTATGGAGAATTACATGGTAAAGTGGCCGTTGTCACTGGTGCAGCTACGGGTTTAGGATTATTTATTACTCTGCGTTATATCTTAGAGGGCATGAATGTTGTTGCTGACTATGTCGGTGAGCTGCCTAAAGAATTTGAAGATGTTCAAGCCAAGCACGCAGACCGCGTAAAATTCGTGAAGGCTGATGTCTCTAATGAAGAGGATATTAAAGCGTTAGCTGAAACCGCTTTAAAAGAGTTTGGTCATGTTGACATTTGGGTAAATAACGCCGGTGTGGAGGCTTCTTTTCCGACAATTGATATGCCATTAAAAGAATGGCAACGTGTCATTGATGTCAATTTAAACGGTGTCTTTTTGGGTTCTAGAGAAGCACTCCGAATATTTAGAGATCAAAAAATCAAAGGGTCAATCATTAATATGTCCTCCGTTCACCAAAGAATTCCTTGGCCAACGTTCGCTCACTATGCGGCAAGTAAAGGTGCAACCGAAATGTTCACGAAAACAATCGCTTTGGAATATGCGGAATATGGTATTCGTGCCAACTGTATTGCACCTGGAGCGATTAACACACCTATTAATGCTGAAAAATTTTCCGATCCCGAACAGTTAAAACAAACAACGAGCATGGTTCCTATGGGCATTATTGGTAAACCCAATCAAGTAGCTGCTGCGGCCGCTTGGTTAGCTTCTGATGAATCCTCATACGTAACCGGAACAACACTCTTTGTAGATGGCGGGATGTCTCTATACCCTTCGTTCCAACACGGAGCTGGTTAAAAAGTAGTCTGCAACAAAATCTATTCAGGAGGCTTACCATGAAACTAGTCAAAAATGTTCTTTTAATTTTAATTGGTTTAGTTATTATCGGGATTGGCGCATCCACTTTAAGAGTGGCAGGTTTAGGAGTTGATCCTTTCACTGCTATGAATATCGGACTTTCTTCGATGTTTGGTATGCAATTAGGCATTTTTCAAATTATTGTCAATGCGTTTATTTTATTCTATGTCTATTTAAAAAACAAAAAAGCCATTGGTCTGGGAACTATTTTAAATATGCTTTTAGTAGGAATTTTGATTCAACAGATTTCTACTTGGCTTCAACCTTACGCCAATAGTTTAGGAGGCTCAACAATTGGCAAACTACTTTCTTTATTCGTCGGAGTCCTGATTTTTACATTTGGCTGCGCCTTATACATGGCTACAGATCAAGGCGAATCCCCCTATGATGCGATTGCGCCAACCATCTGTCAACAAATCAACAAACCTTACGCTTCTGTTCGAAAAGCACAAGATTTGTTGGTCCTATTAATTGGCTTTATTGCTGGTGGTCCAATTGGGATTGGTACAATTATTTGTGCATTTGGTGCTGGCCCACTTATTAGTTTTTGGAACAAGTTACTTCAACCTTTAGTAAAATAATTTTTTAACTAAAATATAAGAAAAAGCGATGACTTCATAGAGATTTTCTTCTCGAGTCATCGCTTTTTTATTTGTACTTTCTTTGAAGAAGCATGATTAGTGTGTTTCTTGTTTGGCTTTCCGTTGTTATTTTGGTTGATTATTTTGTTGGTAGAGTGAAAAACTAGCCGACAGACCCTTCCATATTGGAATCGACTTCTCAACCAGTGTCATTAACTATCAAACCAAGTTTTTAAGAGTTCTTATAGTAGTTTAGAGACTCAATATTTATCAATGATTATCAAATTAGGATGGGAAAAATCTGGTCAATTTAGATATGTTATTGGGAGCAATTTAAAAAGCTGTTTTGTTAAAAAATTCAGCTTTTTTATTCGCAATTTTCTTCAATAAAATCAGTTACATTTTTCTTGGTATTTTCAATGTTTATTTATAATAGTAACCATTACCTGAACAAAAATGTAACATGATCTTCTCAAGCTTTCAAAAATCTCATATCATTGTCAGGCAGAAATGTTTTCCCATTTATACATAAGTATTTATATATTTACCAATTTAAGGCATATTATTGAAACAAAGAAGAGAAACATTAAAGCCTCTCTCCTCACAATTAAATTTCGTTTAAATTGCATTTGTAGATATCATAGAAGCCAACACACTTAAACTTCTAAATTCTCTATTAGTATTAGAAGCAAGTATAAAACTTGGAAAGTCTGGGTCATACACATACAGAGCTAAATTTTCTATATCTATCTTATGAGTCTGACACATGGTGTTTATATATAGACTATCAGGATTTGTCCTTATATATTTCCCCAACATTTCAACATATTCAAAAAGTTGTTCTTTAGATAGTCCACGTATAGAATTACTAAAAAAAGCTTGTGGTAGATAAATAGTTGCTTTAACATTTTCAAACACAACTTGTATAGAAGCAGATGATTGTTCTTTGTTAAGAACTACATTTTTAATTAAGCCAACAGTCGACAGATTCTTATTGGAATCTCTCTCTGATATTTGGTGAAGAAGAACCGATATAAACGCTGGTTCTCTTGTTTTTGTACCATTTTGATCTAATTTTTCTTTACTTACTATACTATTGGGATCATACTTTATTCTAACCCCTGTCTTGACATCTTTGGAGTTAGGATCATCTGAATCCTTTTTAGACCTAGTAGTCTTTTTCTTATCTGACTTAGCTACTTTTTTTTCCTCTGGAGGATTTAAAAAATCTCTTAGCTTTTTACCCATGTTTTTATTTCTACGAGAAATACCATCATCTGATATATTTCCATTAATCTCAATATATACAGTTTCAGGGACAACCCTAATTGAGTCATCAGCATAATCACACTCTTCATTATGTTCAAAACCTTGCGGTTTTTTCAAGTAACCGCCTTCACGAGTTCTAACATAAATTAATTTCGCATCACAATTTTCATCTGGACAAAACAAGTGGTTCACGAAATCATCATAATTATTTTGATGCGGAATCCTTTTAACTTCGATAAATCTAGATTCACCATCCTTTGAATACAAAGCTTGACTAAATTTTACCATTACATCATTCCCTATCTATAATATTTTATAGAAAAGGTCGAAATTAATTCTAGTTTTGGATACTCTAAGCAAAAAAGCTTTACATTTTCAAAAACATTTGGTAAACTTCTAAGAGTCAACATTTTAGTTAGGTAATTGATTTTTGTGTTGTGTCTGCAACTAGTTTAACTAATATCAACCACGGGGATAGACTGCAATCTATGCCCTTTTTTCTATTACTTGATAATATCACAATGTATTTATACAGTCAAATCTATAACACTATATATTGTGCCTCATTCTTTTATATAGATTGTAAACAAACTATATATTAAATACGAAAAACTAATTGTAGAACGCTACCAAATCATCTGAACATAATAATTAAAGATTATCCACCCCCTACATATAGTAGGTGAAAAAATGTACTAAGATTTCAATTGGTCTATTATCCCTTCTATATTCACTATTTTCCATTCTCCTCCCTCTATCAGCCTGTTTTCAACTTCTCCTTGTTTTTCATATATCATCCTAAAATCTAATTCTTTATTTTTGCATACACCATCAAGTCTATAAACCATAGATATATATACATGACTCACTGACGCACCTTTGTCATCTATTTTAGTTATAGAACAACTATCCAATCTGATATCCTCATATTCTTTTCTAAATAGACCAGCTTTTTCTTTCACTGAAACTTTTCCATATATATTTTCAAAATACAAACTAACTGGTGTACCAAAGTTTCCTTTTTTAATGCATTCTAAAAATTTAATAGCATTGGCTTCTGGTGTCCCATCTTTAATAGTAAAGTGCTCATAACCATTTTCAAATTTTCTTGGTTGCCATTCTTCAAGTAGCTTATCCATTTTTTGTAACTTCTTTTTGTGATCAGTATATTTCCTAGCTATATCAAAAAAACTTGTTTCTCTACTTTTCTTTTTCTCTTCTAGATACTCTTCTCTTCTTTTTTCTTCACTTTCTAAAGACTGAATCCAGTCATTCACATAAAATAAAATGGCAAATGTCTTAATAGCAACTATCTTATTATTATATTTCAATTCCCTACCATGTAGTATACCGTTTCTATAAGGTAAATAAATCGGTTCTACATTAGTTTTTGTTCTATTTTTCTTTAAAATATCTACAAGAGAATTTAGTCCTGTAGAATGACCTGCAATACTATCCCATACGTCTAAATCTGTCGTATCAGCAAATAACCCTGTTGGTTTAATGTCATTAACTATACCATCAACCAACATTAACACAATTGGGATACAGCTATGATATCTTTCCTCAAAATAGTCTTTTTTAGCCAAATTTAGTAACTCAGCTCTTTCCTTGAATATAGGTCTATAAGATAACATGTTAATTAGCCATTCTAGCTTTCCTTCATAATAATTTATAAGAAGACTTTCCCCATCTATTCCCTGTTCCACACATTCTTTCATTACTTTAACATCTAAAGAATCATGCGCAATCCATCCTCTAGAAGAAAATATTTCATTAAACTTATCTGGTAATTCTTTAATTTCTATTATCCTTTTTTCTAGCAAATCAAAATCTTCATCAATTTTAATACCAAATAATGAAGAAATACTGCTTAGAAGTTTAGCTCCTTGTATACTTTCTTCTAAATCATGTATAGTTTCATTTTTAGCTATCTTATCTCCCATTCAATCACCTCGTTTCTTATTATATCATCCTTCTTTAGCCAAGGATAACCAATAGAAGCTATATGAAATATTTGTAGGTCTGTCTCATCTACAATAACTCCCACAACTATGTAGTACTTTTTAAGGATTTTCAACCAAAAACTATTTTTCATTTCATCTGTATTTGAAACATAAAAACCGTTCTACCTCAACGTTTATAAGCCTTTTTTTCATTTCGTTTCATGTATCAAAACTTATTAACCTTTTACAAAAGTCAAAAAAAGAATACCCCCAGTGAGCACTGTAGCTCATTTAAAGGATACCCTCAGTACGGTCAAATAATAACGGGGTAGGATTCTATATCCTATTCATCCAATTCCTTGTATCATTCTACCGAAGGTATGATTAGCTTGAGTTGGTTGTACTTCAATTAGAGTAAGAGTGTACCCCGTTTTCAGTGGCTCTTTTAAACTTACTGTTATCCCTTCTCCCACATTCTGCTGAACAGATAGGCTAATTGCTTCTGATATAGCTTGCTGATCATTTGGAATAGACTCATCAACATAAATAGAAAAGTAACGTAATCTATCTATACAGATATTGCGAACAGCGCCCCTAAGAAAACTGGTCAAGAGTTTGCTGATATGATGGCTCATCAGTAAAAAGCTGGTCATTTCTACTATCAAGACAAAATAAAAAAGCTAGAATCCTTATAGATTAAGGGTTCTAGCTCCTATAACAGGTTTATCCCACACTGCCTTCCATCTCATAACTAATCAACCGATTCAACTCAACCGCATATTCCATCGGTAATTCTTTCGTAAATGGTTCAACAAAGCCCATAACAATCATTTCTGTCGCTTCGGCTTCAGATAAGCCGCGACTCATTAAATAATATAATTGTTCTTCAGAAATTTTTGAAACTTTGGCTTCGTGTTCTAAGGACACTTGGCTGTTATGGATTTCGTTAAACGGAATCGTATCTGATTTTGATTTTTCGTCCATGATAATCGTGTCACATTCGATGTGGGAAATCGAGCCTGCGCTGTCTTTGCCAAAAGTCACTTGGCCACGGTAATTAACTTCGCCGCCGTCTTTAGCAATTGATTTTGAAACAATTGAGCTAGAGGTATTCGGCGCATTGTGAATCATTTTGGCCCCAGTATCTTGGATTTGGTTAGCGCCAGCAAAGGCAATCGATAACATCGTGCCACGGGCACCTTTGCCATCTAAGTAAACGCTTGGGTATTTCATGGTTGTTTTAGCTCCTAGGTTCCCATCAATCCATTCGACAGTGGCACCTTCGTAAGCTTTAGCACGTTTGGTTACTAAGTTGTAAACGTTATCTGACCAGTTTTGAATAGTGGTATAACGACAATAAGCATCTTTTCTTGTGAAAATTTCTACGATGGCCGCATGCAAGCTGTTACTTGAATACGTGGGTGCCGTACATCCTTCAACATAGTGAACGCTGGCTCCTTCATCGACAATAATCAAGGTCCGTTCAAATTGGCCGGTATTTTCAGCGTTGATTCGGAAATATGTTTGTAATGGTACATCAACTCGAACGCCTTTTGGTACATAAATAAAGGTTCCACCTGACCAAACAGCTGAGTTTAAAGCGGCCAGTTTATTATCTGTTGGTGGCACAAGTTTTGAAAAATACTCTTTGAATAAGTCAGGATATTCTTTTAAAGCAGAGTCGGTATCTGTAAAAATGATGCCTAATTTTTCAAATTCTTCTTTCATATTGTGGTAAACAACTTCTGATTCATATTGAGCAGAAGCCCCAGCTAGATAAGCACGCTCAGCTTCGGGAATCCCAATTTTTTCAAAGGTTTCTTTGATTTTATCAGGTACATCATCCCAATCGCGTGCGGGTTTATCACTCGGTTTTTGGTAATATTTAATTTTACTAAAGTCAATATCTGACAGGTCTGGACCCCATTCTTGCATGGGCATTTTATTGAATTGTTCTAACGATTTTAAACGGAAGTCAAGCATCCATTCTGGTTCGCCTTTCACGCGAGAAATTTCGCGAACGACGTCTTCTGTTAGGCCGTCTCCGGTACTAAAGACTGGTTCCACATCGTCGTGAAAGCCAAATTTATATTCTTCTAATTCAGGTACTGTACTCAATTCGTCGTCACCCTTTCTTTATTTTTCACAATGTAAATGACCGGCTTCGCCTTGGCCGTTATTAGCAACAGCCTGCTCTAAGGCTTTCCAAGCCAGGGTTGCACATTTAATCCGAGCTGGAAATTTAGCTACGCCGCTTAACATTGCTGCATCGCCTAATTTTTCATCTTCGGCCACTTCATTTCCTTGAACAAGTTGAGAGAAATCCTCTGCTAAGGCCGTTGCTTCGGCGATTGTTTTTCCTAAGACTGCATCAGTCATCATACTAGCACTGGCTGTACTGATGGAACAGCCACTTCCTTGAAAGGCGATATCTTTAATCACACCGTCTTCAATGGCCACATCCAGTTCAATCACATCTCCACAAGTAGGATTATTCAGTTCAATTGTTTGGCTAGACGCATCTAGCGTTCCGTGGTGATGTGGGTGGCTAGAATGGTCCAAAATGACTTGGCGATATAAGTTATCTAATTTAGAAAGTGCCATGCTGGAAAAACTCCTTTGTCGCTTTAATCGCTTCAACTAAGCGATCTGCGTCTTCTTTGGTATTGTATAAATAAAAACTTGCCCGTGCGGTTGCTGGCACGCTCAAATAGTTTAATAACGGTTGCGCGCAATGGTGACCCGCTCTGACAGCGACCCCTTCCATATCTAACGCCGTAGCCACATCATGTGGATGTAAACCGTCAATATTAAAAGCAATCACACCTGTGTGGTCTTTTGGATTCTGTGGACCATAAATCGTCAAGCCCTCGATAGCTTGCAACTTCGGCAAAACATAGTGAACAAGGGCTGCTTCATGTTGATGAATGGCCTCTAAACCAATTTCTGTTAAATAATCAATGGCGGCACCTAAGGCAATTGCCCCAGCAATATTAGGTGTGCCAGCTTCAAATTTCCATGGAAGCTCTTTCCAAGTACTTTCTTGAAGATGAACAAAGTCAATCATTTCGCCACCAAATTCCACAGGTTCCATTTGTTCCAATAAATGACGTTTGCCATAAAGGACACCAATTCCAGTTGGTCCACACATTTTGTGACCACTAAATGCATAAAAATCAGCATCGATGGCTTGAACGTCCACAGGCATATGAGGAACTGCTTGCGCGCCGTCTACCACCATCACAGCGCCATTTTGATGAGCTAATTGTGTTAATTCTTCGATTGGATTAATGACCCCTAACACATTTGAAACATGAGCAATCGAAACAATTTTCGTTTTTTCTGTAATTTGTTGACGTGCACTTGCCATATCTAAAAAGCCGTCTTCAGTGACGTCTATATACTTCAAAATGGCCCCTGTACGTTGAGCTAATTGTTGCCAGGGAATAATGTTTGAATGATGTTCCATGTAAGATATGACGATTTCATCCCCGGCTGTAACTGCCAAGTCACCATAACTTTTGGCAATCCAATTCAAACTGGTTGTTGTTCCTCGTGTAAATAAAACTTCCGCTGTTTCTTTAGCATGGATAAATTGGCGAACCTTTTCGCGGGAGGCTTCATAGTCCTTCGTTGCTCGTTCGGCTAACGTGTGCACCCCACGATGAACATTGGCATTATCGGTTTCATAATAATGTCGTAAAATATCTAACACTGCCGTTGGTTTTTGGGTTGTCGCAGCATTGTCTAAATAAACTAGCGGTTCATCATTAACTTCTTGAAATAAAATAGGAAACGATTGACGAATGGTTGCTGCATCCATCATGCGTTTAACTTCCCTTCAATTACTTCTACAAATTCATTTTGTACTTCTTTAACTGGAATTGCTGTAATGACAGAACCTAGGAAGCCACGAATCACCAAACGTTCCGCTTCTTCTTTACGCAAGCCGCGGCTCATTAAATAATACATTTCTTCTGGATCTACTCGACCAACGCTGGCTGCGTGTCCGGCAGTCACTTCATTTTCATCAATTAAAAGAATTGGATTGGCATCACCACGAGCTTTATCAGACAGCATTAAAACACGACTTTCTTGCTGTGCGTCGGCTCCTTTTGCTCCTTTTAAAATGTGGCCAATTCCGTTAAACGTTAAAGTACCACGTTCACGAATAACTCCATGTTGTAAAATATGACCAATTGAATGTGGCGCTTTGTTTGTCACTCGTGTGTCGATGCCTTGTGTTTGTTTACCTGCACTAATTGCAACAACTTTAACTTCTGAATGAGCGCCTTCGCCAACTAAATCAGAATCAAAATCAGCCACAACATCGCCATCATTCATGACGCCTAGAGCCCAATCAACAGAGGCATCCCGCATAATATAGCCACGACGATTCATATAAGTCGTTACAGTTTGCCCTAATTGATCCACGGCTGAGTATTTAACTTTTGCGCCATCTTTCGCAATCACTTCCACAACGATATTTCCAGAAGCTTTCTCTGCGTGATGACCAGTTGATTGAAAACGTTCTAAATAACTGAATTCACTATGATTATCTGCAACGATTAAAACATGTTTAAAGAAAGGTTGGTTGCTATCTGAATCCTGAATAAACAAAGATTCAATGGGCTCTTCAATCACTACGTTTTTAGGAACGTATAAGAAAACGCCACTATTCATGAAAGCTGCATGAGCTGCTGTCAGCTTATCCTCTTCTGGTAATACGGCTTTAGTCATATAGTATTCTTTAACTAATTCTGGGTGCTCTTGTAAAGCAGTAAAAATGTCTGTAAAAATTACCCCTTGTTCCGCTAATGAGGCTGGCAATTGCTCAAAAGCATGAAAAGATCCTTGTTGGACAATTAAAGGATTGTCTTTCATTTGATCAAAACTTGCGACATTTCCTTCAGAAGGCACATAACTTTCCATGTGAACATTTAATAAAGGCCAACGATGAAATTTCACACGATCAATATGTGGTAACTCACTTTCGTCAGCGTTTTTTAAAGCCGTTGTTCGCAATTCAGTCATCCAATCTGGTTCTTCATGTTCTAGTGAAAAAGCGGTGACTTCGTCAAGATAATCCATTAGATTTACTTTTTTCATTTATCTTGTCCTCCTTACGCTTCTTCTTTGTAATCAATACCTAATTCTTGGCTGATACCAGCATAGCCTTCTGTTTCTAAACGTTTTGCCAAATCAGCCCCACCGGTTTTCACAACGCGGCCTTCCATCATGATATGAACAACATCTGGCGTGATATAGTTCAATAAGCGTTGATAATGGGTAATAATTAACGCACCAAAGTTCTCGCCACGCATTTCATTAACCCCTTTAGAAACTACTTTTAACGCATCGATATCTAAGCCTGAATCAATTTCATCTAAAATGGCAAACGTTGGCTCTAACATCAATAATTGTAAAATTTCATTTCGTTTTTTCTCGCCGCCAGAAAAACCTTCGTTTAAGTAACGCTCAGCCATTTCTTCAGGCATATTTAATAATTCCATTTTGCTATCTAATTTTTTTAAGAACTGCATGACTGACATTTTGTTGTCTTCGTCACGTTTTGCATTGATTGCTGCACGCATGAATTCAGCATTGGTAATTCCTGGAATTTCGCTTGGGTATTGCATTGCTAAGAATAAACCTAAGCGAGCGCGTTCGTCTACTTCTAAATCTAAAACGTTGACGCCGTCAAATAGAATTTCTCCTTCTGTGACTTCATAGTTAGGATTTCCCATAATTGCTGCTGATAAAGTAGATTTACCAGTTCCATTAGGTCCCATAATTGCATGGATTTCTCCAGTATTAATTGTTAAATCGACTCCTTTTAGAATCTTTTTATCTTCAATTGATACGTGTAAATTTTTGATTTCTAACACAGACATGTACAATTCCCTCCAACTTGTTTTAATCGTTTTTCCGTTCTCACTCATTTTAGCCTAATTGAGAATGAATCGCAAATTACAATTGCTAAAAATAACAACTCTTATCATCAAATTTTAGGATTCAATTTGTGAAGGAAAATTTTAAAAGGCTGATATTTCAAAGTTTCTCTATATTTTTAAGTGATCGTCCCTACACAAAGAAAAAAATTCTGGTAGAATAAAAAAATTTATTAAAGAAAGCGTTTTCTTAAATGATTACTTTAGAATGACTTTCGCAAAGAGAGATTTGAGATACGCCTTCCTCATCTATACAAAAAAATCCAGAGCATTTGCTTCTCTGGATTCAATAATTTTTATTAGTGATTGGTTTTATACTTCTAAAAGTTCTTGTTCTTTTTCAGCAGTAATCGCATCGATATTTTTGATGCTATCATCTGTTAATTTTTGAACATCTTTTTCAAATGAACGTAATTCATCTTCGGTGATGTCGCCATTTTTTTGAGCTTTTTTCAACTCATCCATTGCATCACGACGAACGTTACGGACAGCAACTTTTGAGTTTTCCGCTTCTTTTTTCACGTCTTTGGCTAATTCTTTCCGACGTTCTTCCGTTAATTGTGGAATCACTAAACGGATGACATTTCCATCATTGGTTGGGCTAATGCCGATATCACTCATTTGAATAGCTTTTTCAATGTCAGCGATAGAATTTTTGTCAAACGGTGTAATCATTAATACACGTGCTTCTGGGATATTGATACTTGCTAATTGGTTAACTGGTGTTGGTGCACCATAATATTCTACTTGAATACGGTCTAATAGACTTGCGTTCGCACGACCAGCACGAATTTGACCTAATTCACGGCGTAAGCTTTCTTCCGCTTTTGTCATTTTTTCTTTGGCTGTTGCTAAAACTTCTTTAGACATTCTTTATTTCCCCCTTACAGTTGTTCCGATATTTTCACCAAGGATGGCACGACGGATATTTCCTGCTTCATTTAGGTTAAAGACAACTAAAGGAATATCGTTATCCATACTTAATGAGCTTGCTGTTGAATCCATTACTTGTAGCCCTTTAGAAATAACATCTAAATGTGTTAGTTCTTCAAATTTTGTCGCTGTTTCATCCACACGTGGATCCGCAGAATAAACACCATCAACATTGTTCTTCGCCATTAAGATGACGTCCGCATCTACTTCTGCAGCTCGTAACGCAGCCGTTGTATCTGTCGAGAAGTAAGGATTTCCTGTTCCTCCGGCAAAAATAACAACGCGGCCTTTTTCTAAATGACGTTCTGCACGACGACGAATGTATGGTTCTGCAATTTGACGCATTTCAATTGATGTTTGAACACGTGTAGGCACACCAAGATTTTCTAATGTATCTTGCAATGCTAAGGCATTCATCACAGTAGCTAACATGCCCATATAATCCGCTTGTGCACGTTCCATGCCCATTTGAGCACCAATTTGTCCACGCCAGATGTTTCCGCCGCCAACCACGATGGCCATTTCGATACCTAATTCATGGACCTCTTTAATTTCTTGGACGATTTCTTTAATGACTGGTGGTTTAATGCCAAAACCGTCTTCTCCGGCTAGCGCTTCTCCACTTAACTTTAATACGACACGTTGATACTTAGGTTTAACCATCATAATTCCCTCCAAGATTCTCTAAAAATCATTCAATTCCTCATTTAGATGACTTTTCACCAAAATGATTTTTTAGACCAAGCAGTGCGATCCACTGGTTTTGCCTAAAAAAAGGGAGCGCATATCAAAGTTATGCGTTCCCAAATGGCTGAAAGACTGCCTTGAATCAAGCAGTAATCAATTTATGCAGCTTCCTTTGGGGATCGCTGTCTGTTTAGATACTTATGATTCACGGCTTTTCAACCGAGCGTTTGATGCTCTTAGTTTTTCATTTGGCTCATTACTTCATCCGCAAAGTTATCTTCACGTTTTTCGATACCTTCGCCAACTTCAAAACGTACGAATGATTTTACTTCGCCGCCTTTAGAAGCAACAAATTTTTCGACAGTCATATCTGGATCTTTAACAAATGGTTGGTCAACCAAAGCGATTTCTGCTTTGAATTTTTGTAGACGACCAACAACCATTTTTTCAACGATATTTGCTGGTTTACCTTCGTTTAATGCTTGTTCAGTTAACACAGCTTTTTCGTGTTCTAATTCTTCTTGAGGAATTTGAGATTCATTGACATAGCGAGGGTTGATTGCCGCGATGTGCATAGCAACATCTTTCGCTACTTCTTCGTCAGTTGTGCCATCGATAACTGTTAATACAGCAATACGGCCACCCATGTGTAAGTAAGCGCCAAATGCAGCATTGTCAGCTTTTTCGACAACTTCAAAACGACGGAAGCTGATTTTTTCACCGATAACAGTTGTTGCTTCGATTAAATCAGATTCGATTGTGCCTTTTTCAGTTTTAATAGCCATTGCTTCTTCCATCGTAGCTGGTTTGTTTTCAGCAACTTTAGTCGCAATATCTTTAACTAAATCTTGGAACATTTCGTTTTTAGAAACGAAGTCAGTTTCTGAGTTTACTTCAACGATTGCTGCAACGTTACCTACAGTTGCTACGTTTGCTAAACCTTCAGCCGCAATGCGGTCATTTTTCTTCGCTGCTTTAGCCATACCATTTTCACGTAAAAAGTCTACGGCTTTTTCCATGTCGCCTTCTACTTTTACTAATGCTTTTTTAGCGTCCATCATTCCAACGCCAGTCATATCGCGTAATTCTTTTACCATTTTAGCTGTAACGTCTGCCATTATTTGTGTCCTCCTCGGATATTATCAATTCTTTTTAAAAAAGCTATCTCAAAGGAGAATCAGGCTTTTTGTCGCCTAGCCTTTGAGACAGCTCCGTAATCATTATTATTCAGCTGATTCGTTGTTTCCTTCAACAACATCAACGATTTCTTCGATTGAAGTTGCTTCTGGTGTTTCTTCAACGAATAACTCTTCAGTTGCTTGGTCTTCCCCTTGGTTACCTTCGATGAAAGCATCAGCCATTTTAGCAGTGATTAATTTCACGGCGCGGATTGCATCATCATTTGAAGGAATTACAACATCGATCTCATCAGGATCACAGTTTGTATCAACCATTGCAACGATTGGAATGTTTAATTTGTGTGCTTCTTGAACAGCAATGCGTTCTTTACGTGGGTCAACGATATACATTACATCTGGAATTCTTGGCATATCAGCGATACCACCTAAGAATTTTTCTAAACGTTCACGTTCTTTGTTTAAGCCAGCAACTTCTTTCTTAGGTAAAACTTCGAAAGTGCCGTCTTCTTCCATTGCATTGATTTTTTTCAAGCGAGCAATACGTTTTTGGATTGTATCCCAGTTAGTTAACGTACCACCTAACCAACGATGGTTTACATAGTATTGACCAGCGCGGATTGCTTCATCTTTGATTGCTTCTTGTGCTTGTTTTTTAGTTCCTACGAATAAAGCAACGCCGCCTTCTTCTGCAACGTTTTTCATGTAATCGTAAGCTGCATCTACTAATTTCACTGTTTTTTGTAAGTCAATGATGTAGATACCGTTTCTTTCTGTGAAGATATATTTCTTCATTTTTGGGTTCCAGCGACGAGTTTGGTGACCAAAGTGTACGCCGGCTTCTAGTAATTGTTTCATAGAAATTACTGCCATGTTGTGTTTCCTCCAGTTTGGTTTTTATTTTCCTCTTCTTTTCGTCAACTCCTTGAAGAACTACCGTAGTAGCACCACTTCGCAGATGGAAAAGAATGTGGATTTCGTGTGTGAAAATCACACCTTTAACAGTATAAGATATTTTCAGAAAAATAGCAAGCCTTAAAACTAGAAATGTCGCTCCTACTGCGCTTGCCAAACAAGATGACATTCTTCGTTTCCCGTTTCATCGATGGTTCGCTTTTGTTGGACAAAGCCTTGTTTTTGATAAAAGGCGTAAGCTGCTTGATTTTCCCTGTAAACAGCCAAAGATAAGACATCCTGTTCTTCTTTTGCTTCTTGCAGTAATTTCTGGCCGATGCCCCTCCCTTGAAACGCTTTTTTTATAAAAATTCCTGCGATATAGTTATCCATTAAGCCTAAAAACCCAATTATCTGACCCTCTTCTTCCGCTAAGATCAGTGTTGCTTTTGGCAACGCAGCGCGGACAAATGCCTTATTTTCTTGCCAATAAGTTGGTGCGACAAATGGATGAGCTTCTAGATTCGTTTGCAGCCAAATAGCCATAATGGTTTCTAATTCTTTTTCTGTTAACTGGGTTGTCTTTTTGATAGTCAGCATTTTTTGACACTCGTTTCTGTTATTGATTATTTTCAAAATAAAACATTAACACGCCCGCTGCGATAGCGACATTCAATGATTCTGCTTGACCTTTCATTGGAATATAAAGATTTTTCGTGGTTTCTGCTAACAATTCTGGCGAAACTCCACTACCTTCATTGCCTAAAATCAACGCATAATTTTCCACTGCCTCTTGTTCATAATAAGCAATCGCAGCTTCATTTAATTCTGTACCGAAAACTGGTAGTCCTTGCTTCTTGAATGCCTGAACCACTTCAGTCAACTCTCGTTGGAGAACTGGTAAATGATAGTGACTTCCCTGCATTGAGCGCAACACTTTTGTATTGTAAATATCTGCTGTGCCCTTACCTAAAATCACGCCTGCTAAACCTGCTGCATCAGCTGTGCGAATCATCGTACCAACATTGCCAGGGTCTTGGATATTATCTAAAAGTAACCAACCACCTTTAAAAGAAAGCGACTGCTCTTGTTGCGTTTCCAAGGTGACAATTGCCAAAATTCCTTGTGAAGTTGGCAGCTCCGACAAACTATTTAAAACCTCATCACTAACAAAAATTAATTTTTCTGTTTCTTGTTCAGCTAACCAAGTTCCCCATTCTTGTTGACCTCTTTGGTTAAACAAAATCCACTGGACATCGGCATTGGCCTTCACAGCTTCTTCAACTAAATGAAATCCTTCTATTATATATTGGTTCAGTTCTTCTCGGTACTTCTTTTTGTGTAATTTTTTCCATTCTTTTAATTGGTTATTTTTCGTTGATGTAATTTCTTTCATAAGTCACCTCGCCTTTGTATTATAGCATGCTTCTAGCTTGCTTGGATACTTGCTAGAACCAAGAAAAATCGCTATCATAAAGAAAAAAGCAAAGGAAGTGTCTCTCATGGAAAAACTAAGAATGAATGTACAAGGACGTGTCCAAGGTGTTGGCTTCCGCTACATGACCAAAATGGTGGCAGATCAATTAGGTGTCACTGGTTCGGTGAAGAACGAAGACGACGGGTCCGTTTCAATCACAGCAATTGCACCTGAAGACATAATGGAAACATTTATCAAAAAAATCAAAGATTCCCCCAGTCCAGCGGGACGTGTAACGTATGTTGATATTCAAGAAGACCCTTTGTTAGAAGAAACGGAACAATTTAAAGTGATTCAATAAACTTACTTTCTAACGATTGATTTCTTTGGGAAGAAGCCTTGAACAGCAAGTAGTTCCTGCTTTTTATTGATTTTTGTAAGAGCTTCTTTTCGATTTTGATTGAAAAAGAGCGCTGTTTCAAGTATAGTTAACCATGTAAAAATTTTTTAGAAAAGGACCGAATTACATGCGTAAATTAAACCGATGGCTTTACGGCTCTGGCTTACTATTTTTAGTAATGTTTTTATCAGGCTGTGTGAAAACAGGAGCAGATGGACAACCAACTGGTGAAGGTTTTGTCTATAACTTCCTTGTTTTACCGATGAGTAATGCAATTACTTATCTTGTCGATAACTTTAATTGGAACTATGGTTGGGCGATTATTTTTATCACCATTATTGTACGGATCATTATTTTACCGTTAGGCTTACATCAATCGAAAAAAAGCTTTATCCAAACGGAAAAAATGCAAGCAATCAAACCCCAAGTGGATGTTGCACAAGCAAAAATGAAACAAGC
Source organism: Enterococcus sp. AZ129 (assembly GCF_051714505.1). Lineage (NCBI taxonomy): Bacteria > Bacillati > Bacillota > Bacilli > Lactobacillales > Enterococcaceae > Enterococcus > Enterococcus sp. AZ129. The sequence goes on from NZ_JBIORY010000001.1 coordinate 2,008,259, forward strand.
AAGTACGCGTGAAGAACAAATGGCCGCACAAGCAGAACTACAAAAGATTTATAAAGAAAACAATGTGAGTATGGTTGGCGGAATTGGTTGTTTGCCTTTATTAATTCAAATGCCTATTTTCTCTTCTCTGTTCTTTGCTGCTCGTTATACAAAAGGTATTGCCACGGCAAGCTTCTTAGGAATGAATTTAGGGCAACCAAATATGATTTTAGTGGCATTAGCTGGTTTAGCCTATTTAGCTCAAGGTTATATTTCAATGATTGGTATTCCTGAAGAACAAAAGAAAACAATGAAATCAATGCTGATTGTTTCACCATTAATGATTGTTTTCATGTCCTTTAGCTCACCTGCAGGCGTAGCGCTTTACTGGGTAGTTGGTGGTATTTTCACATGTATTCAATCTGCCATCACAAATATCCTCTTACGTCCAAGAATTAAAAAACAAGTACAAGAAGAATTGAAAAATAACCCACCAAAACAAGTGGTTACTCCTATCAAGGATGTGACACCAAAAGAAACAAACAAAGTAACGCAAAAAACGAACCAACCAAAAGCAAACGGCAATAAAGGTCGTAATGCTGGAAAACAAAAACGTAAATAAAAAAAGGATCGCCTCTAAACGGCGATCCTTTTTTTACTTCAATTCTTTCCCAGTCATCTCTTCAATAGTTCGAATAGACTTTGGACCAAAGCCATGCAACGAAAGTAACGCTTTTCGGCCTCGTGCGTAGAGTTCATCCACACTGTCGATTTTTTCATTCGTTAGCGCACGAACAGCTGGCTTTGATAATTGTGTTAAAATTTGTTCAAATGTTGTTTCTAGCATACTGTCGGTTCCTCCTTAGCGGTCGAAAAACAGCGCTTTTTATTTCACAATTAATAAATCTAAGCTAGCAATTGATAACGCCATTTTAGCAATTTGCATTAATTGTTTTAATCGGTTTTGTTTGACTTTTTCATCCTCAACCATAACCATCGTTTCATTGAAGTACGCATCAATTAACGGACGTAGATTTACTAGTGCTTCATAGTTTTCTGCAATCGTGCGTGTCGCAAATGCTTCAGATAAATCGTTAACTGCTTGATACAGTTCTTTTTCTGCCTTATTTTCAAACAGACTTGGATCAATCCCTTCTTCAGTATCACCTAAAAGTTCTTGACCTTTTTTCGCTAAATTAATAACACGCGTTAAGGCTTCCATTGATGGTTTAAAATCTTGATCTTCAAAACGGCTTTTTAAAATATTCGCTGAAGCAAATAATTTTGATAAATCGGCTTGCTCAGCAGACACCACTGCATCGATAATGTCATGGCGAACATTTTTCGTCATTAATAATTGACGTAAGCGAGCTTTCACAAATTCAACGACTTCTGCTTGTCCTTCGTTTAGTAAAACGCCATATTTCTCAACATCTTGATTCACTGCTTCATCAACTTCTGTTTGTAATTGGACTAATGGGAAGGTCCAGCCTTTATCTTCAATAATTCGGATAACGCCATAGGTTTGACGACGAAGTGCATAAGGATCGTTAGAACCTGTTGGAATCATACCAACTGAGAAGAATGAAAAGACGCTGTCAAGCTTATCGGCTAAGGCCAAAACAGCCCCGATTGCTGTTTCTGGCAATTCACCTTCACTGGAAGTTGGTAAATAATGTTCTCGAATCGCCGTTGCTACGGCTGGTTTTTCGCCTTGTAATAAGGCATATTTTTCTCCCATAATTCCTTGTAATTCTGGGAATTCACCAACCATATTTGTTACTAAGTCAAATTTATAAATTTCAGAGGCACGTTTTAAATCTTCCAATTCATCCTCAGATAAGCCAACTTTTCGACCAATGATTTGTGCAATTAAAGCAACCCGTTGCATTTTTTCATAAATTGAGCCAATCTTTTCATGGAAAGTCACATTTTTTAGTTTTTCAACACATGCTTCAATCGTTAATTTTTTATCTTCATTGTAAAAGAATTCTGCATCTTCTAAACGAGCAATTAACACTTTTTCATTTCCTTTAATCACGTTTTCAAGGTGAACATTATCCCCATTGCGAACAGCGATAAAATGCGGCATTAATAAGCCTTGGTCGTTACGAACTTCAAAGTAACGTTGGTGTTCTTTCATAGAAGTCACTAATACTTCATCTGGAACAGATAAATATTTTTCATCAAAACTGCCTACAAATGCAGTTGGATATTCCACTAAATTCGTAACTTCTTCCAATAACTCTTCATCTAAAGCTAACTGCCAATTTTTTTCTGCAGCGAGTGCGTTCGCTTGATCAACAATCATTTGTTTCCGTTCATTCGGTTGAACCACTACAAATTGTTCTTTTAATTTTGTTTCATATTCATTAGCGTGTTGGAACGTCACATCGTCTCCCAAGAAACGGTGTCCACGAGAAGTTTGCCCTGTCGTCACCTCTAACACTTTGAAAGGAATTACTTCATCATCAAGTAGTGCCACAATCCAATGAATTGGACGAATATATTCGAAATCATAGTTTGCCCAGTGCATTGTTACCGGGAAAGTTAGACTTGTAATCACGTCATTTAATTTTGTTAATACCTCTTTGGCACTTTGGCCTTTGGTAAACTTCGTCACATAGACATATTCGACACCATTTAATTCTTTGAAAACAATGTCCTCAGTTGTAACTCCTTGGCCGCGTACAAAACCTTGTGCAGCTTTTGACCAATTTCCTTCAGCATCTAAAGCAATTTTTTTCGCTGGACCTTTTACTTCTTCTTCAACATCCGCTTGTTTTTCAGGAATCGCAGTTACTTTCACGGCTAAACGACGAGGTGTGGCAAAGGATTGCACTGTTTCATAGTCTAAATGATGTTCATCTAAAAATTTGATTACTTTTTCTTCAAGTTGGATACGGCTTGGTGTGACAACATGTGCGGGCATTTCTTCTAAGCCAATTTCTAATAATAAATCTTTTGCCATGTTATTCTGCCTCCTTGGATACACTTTGATCTTTATTTAATAATGGGAACCCTAATTTTTCACGTTCAGCCACAAAAATTTTCGCTACGGAACGAGCCATATTCCGAATGCGGGCTAAATATCCTGCACGTTCCGTTACAGAGACAGCGCCGCGAGCATCTAATAAATTGAATGTATGGCTACATTTTAAAATATAATCATAGGCTGGGTGAACTAAGCTTTCTTCAATACAGCGTTTAGCTTCTTTTTCAAATTTGTCAAAGTTTTCTAAAAGCATTTCTTGGTTACTAATTTCAAAGGAATATTTTGAATGTTCATATTCAGGTTGCACAAAAATTTCACCATATTTAACGCCTTGTGTCCATTCTAAATCATAGACACTTTCGACTTCTTGGATATATGATGCTAAGCGTTCTAACCCGTAAGTAATTTCAGAAGTGACAGGATGACATTGTAAGCCCCCGACTTGTTGGAAATACGTAAATTGGGTAATTTCCATGCCATCTAACCAAACTTCCCAACCTAAACCAGCACAGCCCATTGAAGGATTTTCCCAGTTATCTTCTACAAAACGAATGTCATGTTCTAATGGATCAATTCCTAATAATTTCAAACTTTCTAGATAAAGTTCTTGGATATTTTCAGGAGAAGGCTTCATTACAACTTGGAATTGATGATGTTGGTATAGACGGTTTGGATTTTCACCATAGCGTCCATCAGCTGGACGACGAGAAGGTTCTACGTAGGCAGCATTCCATGGTTCAGGTCCAATGGCACGTAAAAACGTGTAAGGACTCATGGTGCCGGCTCCCTTTTCTGTATCATAGGCTTGCATTAACATACAGCCATTAGATGACCAAAATTTTTGCAAGGTTAAAATCATTTCTTGTACGGTTAACTTGTTTTTCATTGTTTTCCTCCTTGGAATATTTTTTATAGACATAGGGATTGGCTTTGCTTCGGGAATGTAAATTTAAAAAGGGCTACAGAGAAACAATTTTGTAGAATGGGATAATTTTTATGCTGTTCATCATCTACTCTGTCGCCTTTGCGCCAATTGAGCTTTTTTGAATAAACGTTACTATTTTTTCTTTTGGTGTTAACTGTTTGCTTTTTTTATTCGGTTACAACGTTCCCTTTGGTCACCTTGTGCTGTTCATCATCTACTCCATGTTTTTGGCTAAGCAGTTTGTTTTAACATAGAGGAGACAACGTTCCCTTTGGTCACCTTGTACTGTTCATCATCTACTCTGTCGCATTTGCGCCAATCGTAGTGATTCACAGCAAAAAGTCCCCATGCCTATTAATAGACATAGGGACGAATAATTATCGCGGTTCCACCCTACTTCCGATGTGTTCATCGGCAGCTTCGTTTGTCGTACTCCAAAGTGCCTTTCAAAAGTTCCGTGTTTCTGGCTCCCACTCTCCCAGATTCGCTTAACAGAGGGTTCTTTTTACTTCTCTTTTTCTTCGTACGTATTTAACTTCTCTATCATAATACGGTGTCTGAGGGAAGTTGTCAAATTTTTTTAGAAAAACGTCTGCTTGTTTACGTTTATTTTTCTTCCTTCTTTCGTGGCGGAATTTTTAACGTATTTTCCCACGTTTTCATTTGATCAATAAATTTTTTACTTTTTAAGTGCAAACCAACATATTCATCGTATAACATATCAATCGTTTCTCGAATACTTTTCTTAGTTTCTTCTTTTACTTGAATGTTTTGGACTTTTTCATAGGAGACTTGCGCAAATAAGCGAATAAAATGAATCGCTCTAGGATCTGCATGGTAGCGCTGTTCATCTAAATGCCAATGTTTTTCACAAAGCACACCGCTATACTTTGAAGAGTAGTCAAATTTCCCTTGTGTTTCGCCACAAGCCACACAATGATGCCATTCTGGTCGTACACCAAACCGTTCTAACAATTGAATTTCAAAAATATTTGTAATGATTTCCGGATCTTTTTGCTCATTTAAAGCGGATAATGCCATGTGGGTAAATTGAAATAAGTTCGGATCATAGTGCTGATCTTCAATTGCTGCATCGACTAAGTTTAAAATATATGTTCCATATGCGTTAATAAATATGTCTTGTTGAATGTTTCGAAAAGGTTGAACTTCTTTGCTGCTATTGAGAAAAGATAAGCCTTCTTCTCTAAAGTTCCCGATGTAGACGGCTTCTGTAAATGGCAGAATCGCTGGCAAAAGAGGATTATTTTTTCGATGCGCGCCTTTCACAAAAAACATCAATTTTCCATAGGATTCTGTAAAAATTTTGACGAGTTTATCCTTTTCTTTAAAATCCTTCGTAAATAAAATAATGCCTTTGGTCTCCCTTAATGCCATTCAATTCACTTCCATTTCTTATGTAAATTAGTGTAGTGTTTGGAAAGTTCGTTTATACACTCGCTTCCCAAACACTACTTTCTTAATATTCTTCTTTGCGATAACCAAAATCTTGTAAATAGATTTTTTTGTCACGCCAGTCTTTTTGGACTTTTACCCACAGCTCCAAATACACTTTGTCATCTAATAAATATTCAATATCTTGACGCGCCTTGGTACCAATTTGTTTCAGCATTTTTCCGCCTTTGCCAATAATGATACCTTTTTGACTGTCCCGTTCCACAATAATGGTTGCTTGGACATGGACTTTATCGTTTTCATCCCGTTTCATTGAGTCCACAACGACAGCGACAGAATGAGGAATCTCATCTCTTGTTAAAAGTAACACTTTTTCACGAATTAATTCGGAAACGATAAAATATTCTGGATGATCCGTAATTTGGTCATCAGGGAAATACTGTGGTCCTTCTGGCATTTGCTCAACGAGAACATCCATCAAATGCTCAAAATTATTTCCTTCAGTGGCAGAAATGGGAATAATTTCTTTAAAGTCCATTTGTTTCGAATAGTCTTCAATGATACTCAATAAATCATCTGGATGGACTTTGTCAATTTTATTAATAATCAAGTAGACTGGACTATTATTATTTTTCAATCGTTCAATAATAAAGTCGTCACCTTTCCCGCGTTTTTGATCAGCACTTACCATAAATAAAGTAGCATCTACTTCACGCATCGCATTATAGGCACTTTCCACCATGAAATCGCCTAAGCGGTGTTTAGGTTTGTGAATCCCTGGAGTATCGATAAAAACAATTTGTGCTTCAGGAATTGTATAAATTCCTTGAATCTTATTACGAGTTGTTTGTGCTTTGTCACTCATAATTGCAATTTTTTGGCCGACAATTCGATTTAACAATGTTGATTTTCCAACATTTGGTCTGCCGACAATGGCTACGAAACCAGATTTATGTTCAGTTGTCATTGTATTTCTCCTCTTATTTCCACATTTGAATGATTTGTAAAATTTTTGGTACAAATAGAATTAGTCCTACTAGCACTGCGAAACCGGCTGTTAATAAAACAGCTCCTGCGGCCATGTCTTTAACTTTTTTTCCGATTGGATGAAAGTGAAAATCCGTAAACATATCTACGACATTTTCAAAAATTGTGTTGATAATTTCTGCCAACCAGACAAGAAAAACAGCCAATAGCAACCACAGCCATTCAGCAAGTGTTAAGGAAAACAAGAAACCAAACACAATGGCCGTGACACCAAACGCCACATGTTTGCGCATATTACGTTCTTCTCGAAAAACTGTTTTGATTCCTTGCCAGGCAAATTCTAATGAATTAATAAAATGTTTATTTTTTCCTGTTTGCTCATCTTTTAAGGCCATACGCATCTAAAATCTCTTTCTGTAAACCAAACATTTCTTTTTCATCTTCAGGTTCCATATGATCGTACCCATTCAAATGTAAAAAGCCATGTACTGCCAAAAAGCCCATTTCTCGTTCCAATGTGTGCCCATATTCAACTGCTTGTTCTGCTGCTCGCTCTGTTGAAATAATTAAATCACCTAGATTCCGTGGTAGCTCTGCCAACTCTTCATCATCAAAAATAATTGGCAATTCGTCTTCCCCTTCATCCTCTAAAGCAAAACTGATGACATCTGTAGGCATATCTTTGCCCCGATAGTCACGATTAATCACTTGGATACCTGCGTTATCTGTAAAAGTCACCGACATCTCCGTATCTTCGGCAATTTCTAGAAAACCCGCTGCAAATTGCAGCAAGTTTTCGATTTCTTTGATTTCTTCTGTTGGTACTTTCTCGGTTTCATCAATGAAAGTAATATCCATTAGTCATCTCTCTTTTCTTGTTCATCTTTCATTTCTTCTGCTTCAGCTTTCATTTTTGGATACTTAATCCGTGAATGGAAGGTACTGCATAATCCATTAATTAATGATTTTTCAATGATGCGAATCTCTTTCATCGTTAACCCACATTCATCTAATTGGCCATCTGAAATTCTATCTTGAATCACATTATGCACAAAGGCTTGAATTTTTTCGTTGGTCGGATGATCCATCGCCCGCACAGCAGCCTCACAAGTATCAGCAATACTCACAATCCCTGCTTCTCGTGTTTGTGGACGTGGCCCAGGATAACGGAAGTCGGATTCTTTAATTTCAGGATTGCGTTCTTTTGCTTTCACATAGAAAAATTTCATCAATGTTGTGCCATGATGTTGACGACAAATGTCAATCACCATTTGCGGCATATTGTACTCTTCTAAAATTTTGGCGCCATCAATTACGTGGCCAAAAATAATTTGTTTACTATCTTCTGGTAATAAAAAGTTATGTGGATTTTCTGCACCAGCAGGTAAGTTTTCCACAAAGAAATTGGCGTGTTTAATTTTGCCAATGTCATGGTAATAACAAGCAACTCGTGTTAATAGCGACCGCCCGCCAATCTCAGCAACAGCGTTAGCACTCAAACTAGCCACCATCATGCTATGATGATAGGTACCTGGCGCTTCTTCTAACAGTTGTTTTAACAACGGATGGTTCGGATTACTTAATTCATTCAAGACAATCATACTATCATCGGTCACTAATAATTCGATATACGGATGCAAGCCCATTGTTGCTAAAAATGAAAGTACCGTTCCTGCACTTGCACAAATTAAAGCTGTCCACGTTTTACCATCTGTTAAACTCATTCCTTGATAAATCATTAAGACAACCGCCATGAAAACAGGAAAGACCACTACCCACATTAAAGCTGGGAAAACTTGCTCACTCATCCGTTTCCGTTTAACAACTGTTGCTAGAAATCCTGAGAATAAGTACATAATCAGAATAACCGTCAACGAGTTTGTGCCGATAGAATTATAAAAGATAAATAACGCAAAAACGACTTGGAAAATGGCAGCGATTATCCCTGAACGACGATTCACAAAATGATTTAGAATCAGCGGCGCAAAGGCTGCTGGATAGAACAAGGGAATATACATCAACTGCTCTGTTTGGAAAATCTGGAAGAATTTCATTAAAATAACACTGATTAGCATAGCACCCGTGTAAAAGATAATAAACGAGCGTTGTCGCGAAGGCTCAGTCACTTGTTTTGTAAAGAAAATCAACACTTCAACTTGAAGTAAAATAGCCAATGCTAATGCCACCATCGGAAAAATAGAGGTATTTTGACTAGTCATTCCTAGTAACTCAAGTTTTTCGACCGCTTTTGCATCAATTTGAGTACCTTCACGAACAATAATTTCGCCTTGATAAATCATTGCGGGTTGAACAGCATTCATCGCTTTTTGGCGTAGCTCTTCTGTTCGTTTTTCATTGGCAATATCATTTACCACAATCCCTTGGTTAACAATGTAACGAATGACTTGTTGCATGGTACTCGTAATATCTAAGTATTGAATTTTACCGTTAGCTTCTTGGCGAATTTTATCTAAATCAGATTCTCGAACGTGATTTTGCATCGCATCATCCACCAACATCAAACTTTCTGAACGAACCTTATCCAATTGCTCAGAGGTTAATGTAAAGATTGTTTGATAAAAAATATTAGGAAAACTTTGATAAAACGTAACTTCATCTTGCGGTAAAGATTCAAACAATGACTTTAAGCTAGCTACTCGTTCTTCCACGGTCGGCGCAGGAATCGTTTCTTCCTTTTTGGCCTTCGCTTGCTTATTGCTGTACTCTTTGTCTACTTTTTCATTCGCAGAATCAATCAATTTAAATAATTTATCAATACGATTATGTTGGACAGATGCCGTATCTTCTTGATAAATATATTCGGGGGTGACAGCTTCTGCTGCCAATTTTTTTCTTTGTTCTGTTTCGTAGGTATTCTCGATATTTTTATTTGCACGAATGGTTTTCTCGGCCAGTTGACCTTCTTTAATTTCTACTCTTTTCTGATGGACACTGCCAAACATAATCATAAATAAAAGAAGAGAAAAAACGGCTAATAAAATAGGTAAATAGGCTTTACCTAAACGATCCCCTAACTTTGTAAGTACTTTTTTCAAAAGGTACTTTCACTCCTTCCCTAACTGCTTAGGAATGCTTTTGTTGTTCTTTTTCATAGGCTTGAATAATTTGTGCTACAACCGGATGACGCACAACGTCACTGGCTTCAAAATTTACAAAGGCAATTTTTTCAATGTCTTTTAACGTACGCTCGGCGTTAACTAAACCACTTGTTACACCACGTGGCAAGTCAATCTGACTAGTATCTCCATTAACAATCATTTTTGAACTAAACCCTAAACGAGTTAAAAACATTTTCATTTGGGCAACCGTAGTATTTTGTGCTTCATCTAGAATGACAAAAGCATCATCCAATGTACGACCACGCATATAAGCAAGCGGGGCAATTTCAATAACGCCGCGTTCCATTAAACGATTTGTATGATCCATACCAAAAATTTGATACAAGGCATCGTAAACTGGACGTAAATAAGGATCGACTTTTTCTTTTAAGTCACCTGGTAAAAAGCCCAAGCTTTCGCCAGCTTCCACCGCTGGACGAGTTAAAATAATTTTTTGTACTTCGCCTTTTTTTAAGGCTGCTACTGCCATCACCACGGCTAAAAAGGTTTTTCCTGTCCCCGCAGGTCCCACCCCGAAAATGACGTCATGAGTTTTAACTGCATCGATATATTTTTTTTGACCAACATTCTTAATTCGGATGGCCCGACCATGATGGTCCTTCATAATTTCTTCTTCATACATGGCAATAAACGCCTCTAAATTTCCAGCTTTGGCCATTTTTAAAGCAGAAACGACATCTGGCGTATGCACTTTGATGCCTCGTTGAATTAATGTTTGTAGCGCTCTTAACACGGAAGCGACTAACTCTACCTCTGATGATTCGCCAATTAACTGAATAACTTCGCCACGACTATTAATCGTTACGTGGGTATTCTCTTCTAAAAATTTGATATGTTTATCATGTGTTCCTAAAAGCATGTGTGCATCATCAGAATCAGTAAGTATTAATTCCAAAGATTTTGACTGATTATCTGTCAAAAAACGTCCATCTCCTTTATTATATAGTCCTTTACAATGATACCACATTCTTATCTGTTTAAAAAGAAGTCGTACCTGATTTGACTTTGAAAGTCAAAAAAGAGAAAACCGTAAAAAGCTACCGGTTTTCTCTTTGCATAAAAAAACTAGGACAGTATCCTGTCCTAGTTTCGATAACGCTCTTAGTTTTCTTGTAATAATTCTTTCACAATTGCGTTAACTTGGTTGCCATCGGCTTTGCCTTTGACTTTCGGCATCATAGCGCCCATCACTTTACCAAAATCTTTTGGTGAAGTGGCGCCAGTTTGCGTCATTACCTCTTGAACTAGTTGACGAATTTCTTCCTCCGTTAGTTGTTGAGGCATATATTTTTCAACAATTGCTATTTCAACTTTTACTTTTTCAACAAGATCGTCGCGTCCCGCCTTTTCAAACTCTGATAAAGAATCTTTTCTCTGTTTCATCTCACGAGACAATACAGTGAGTTCTTCTTCTCCGTTCAATTCACGGCCCGCTTTAATCTGATCATTTTGAATGGCAGTCTTTAACATACGAAGTACGGCTAAAGTTTCTTTGTCTTTAGCTTTCATCGCTGTTTTAATGTCGTCATTCAATGTGGTTAGCAATGACATACCACCAACTCCAATTCATTCAAAACTAGAATTTTTTACGTTTTCTAGCTGCTTCAGATTTTTTCTTACGCTTTACACTTGGTTTTTCGTAGAATTCACGTTTACGTGATTCTTGTAAAGTACCCGCTTTTGAAACGGAACGTTTGAAGCGACGAAGAGCATCATCAAGAGATTCGTTTTTACGAACGACTGTTTTTGACATGTTATTCCCTCCCTCCGAGCTTAAAAAGTAACCGTTTTTCTTATTTGTGGGAAAAACCCACAAATTAAAATACTGTCCTTGTTATATTATAGCTAAAGCATAAATAACCGTCAACCACTCTACTGATAAAATACGAAATTTTTGTTTGATTTTTCGTCTTATTCGCTATTTTTCGCAACAATCGGCACAACGACCAAGTATTTCAAAGCGATGTCCCTCAATTGAACAACCTTTTAACTGTTCTTCGAAAAAATTCATCGGACACATGTGAATTTCTTCCGTTTTGCCACAAACCGTACAAATAAAGTGATGATGATGTTCCACCTCTTGGCAACAACGGAAGCGAAACTTTTGCTCGCCATTTAATTCTGTTTTTTCCAGCAATTCCAAGCGCTCAAAGTCATGCAAGTTACGATAAACCGTATCATAACTGACTCCTTTAAAGGTTTCATTCATAAATTCATACACTTCACGTGCAGAAACATACCGATTTCGCTTAATCAAATAGCTCATCAGTAATTCTCGTTTTTTAGTATATTTTAATCCACTGGCTTTCATGGTTTCTAAGGCTTGTTCAATATTGGTTTTTACTGGTGCCATCGCCATTTCCTCCCTCGCCAACCTAAATCAGAATCATTACGAAATAGATTCTGGACTTATGGTATAATAAAATTATTAAAAATGCAAGAAAGGACTTACCCTCTATGACTATTTCTGAAGAAAAAAAATGTGTGACGATTTTTGTCATCTCAGATTCTGCTGGCGAGACCGCTTCAAAATTGGCGGCTGCTTCAATGGCCCAGTACCCCACTGTTGATTTTACTTTGATTAGACGAACATTCGTTAAAGACGAAGATAAACTGGTGCAAGCGTTAGAAGATGCCAAAAAAGCAGAGGCCATGGTACTGCATACTATTATTAATGATCATCTCGTGGCGATTGCTAATCAATTTTTCAATGAGCATCAATTGTTCCATTTTGACATTTTGACACCACCAGTTGCGGAAATCGAACGATTAACAGGTGTCGCGCCCATGCGGGAACCAGGTGCCTTACATCATTTGAATGAAAATTATTTTAAACGAATTGAAGCAATGGAATTTGCTGTCAAATATGACGATGGCAAGGACCCACGAGGCTTTTTAGAAGCGGATGTGTTACTTCTTGGCGTTTCCCGAACTTCTAAAACACCGCTAAGTCTCTTTTTAGCCAACAAGAACTTAAAAGTTGCTAATTTGCCACTAATTCCTGAAGCACATTTACCGAAACAATTATTCGAAATGGACCCTAAAAAAATTGTTGGCTTAACCAACGATCCCAATGTTTTAAACGGGATTCGTAAAGAACGAATGCGCGCATATGGATTACCTGAAAATACTTCTTATTCAGATATTGAAAAAATTCGGCGAGAACTGGCTTTTGCTAATGATCTTTATCAAAAATTAGGTTGTATCGTTATTGATGTCGCTTCTCTTTCAATTGAAGAAACTGCCTCAATGATTCTTAATGCTTTGAACTTAGAAGATCATAGTTATTATTCCACGGAAACAGCCGAGGATTAAAAAAAAAACGAGAAAAAATCACTAGTGATTTTTTCTCGTTTTTTTAAAAGACTTGAACGCCTTCTTGATCAATATTGAAAATTTGAATGCTCGCTTTGGTAGACAATTTTTCCAAACTTTGAACAATTTCGTTGGTTCGTTCTTCTGGCGACAAGATTAGCACAGTAGGTCCAGCACCGCTTAAGAAAGAGCCATAAGCACCTTTTTGCTGAGTTAAACGACGAATTTCTTTTAAGTGAGGAACCAATGAACGACGATACGTTTCATGCCATTTATCTTGTTCCATCATTTTGCCTGCTAAAGGTAAATCCCCGTTTAAAATTGCGGCAATCATAACATTGGCAATTGAGCTGGCCGCGACTGCTTCTTTATAAGCCAATTTTTCGGGCAAAACAGCGCGACTTTTTTCGGTAAATAACGGTTCCTCTGGAATAAATGCAATGACATCACACATTGGAAAGTGATGTTTGACATGGTAGACTTGGTTTTCTACATGGCTAGCCACCACGAAATCTCCTAAAATAGCTGGGGCAACATTATCCGGATGTCCTTCCATCTCTGTGGCCAAACGGACTTTTTCTTTAGGGGACAAATTTAAATGTGCTAGTCGGTTAGCTAATTCAATGCCTGCTACAATCACACTTGAGCTACTGCCTAGTCCTCTTGCAAGGGGAATGTCAGAAACCATCCGAATAACTTTTGGTGTTAATTCTGGTGCAATTTTCAATGCCGTTTGAATTAATAAATTCTCTTCATTAGTAGGAATCTCTTCTCCCAAAGTATGTTGAATTTCCCAAAATTCACTTTCACCTAAAACGTTGATTGTTAAATAAGCGGATAATGCAATGCCACATGAATCAAAGCCAGGTCCTAAGTTGGCACTAGTGGCAGGTACTCTTATTTTCATAGTGTTGCGACTCCTTTTCGTAAGTGCAGACGCATTTCTTCCACGTCACTCATTTTTGAAATAGCTACTTCTGTCTCCATTGCTGTATCAGGATCTTTCAGCCCGTTACCAGTAAAGACTGCCACGACGGTTTCACCTGCTTTGATTTTACCGCTTTTAACATGTTGAATAACTCCAGCTAATGAAGCAGCCGAACCAGGTTCAATGAAAACCCCATCTTGAGCAGCAATTTTTCGGTAAGCCGTTAAAATTTCTTGATCTGTCACGGCATCAATGAAACCACCCGATTCATCACGTGCCTGTTCTGCTAATTGCCAACTAGCAGGATTTCCAATCCGGATCGCTGTTGCCACGGTTTCAGGTTGCTCAATCACTTGGCCTTTCACGATCGCTGCGGCACCTTCTGCTTCAAAACCATGCATTCTTGGTAAAGTTGTTCCTTGTTTTTCATGCCATTCTTTAAAGCCTTTCCAGTAAGCGGAAATATTGCCGGCATTTCCAACTGGAATCGCTAAGACATCGGGCGCTTGACCTAATTGTTCACAAACTTCAAAAGCTGCTGTCTTTTGCCCTTCTAAGCGATAAGGATTCACTGAATTAACTAGCGCAACTGCCTCAGTTTTCGCAATCTCTCGCACCGCTTTTAATGCTTCATCAAAGTTACCTGGAATCGAAATAATGTCTGCCCCATACATAATAGCTTGCGCCAATTTTCCCAGTGCGATTTTTCCTTCTGGAATCACTACATACGCTTTAATGCCTGCTCTTGTGGCATACGCAGCAGCGGCGGCACTAGTATTTCCTGTAGAAGCACAAACAATCGCTTTGGCACCTTCTTCTACCGCTTTTGCTACAGCCATCACCATCCCGCGATCTTTGAATGAGCCAGTGGGATTTAAGCCTTCGTATTTTCCATATAATTGAATACCTAATTCTTTGGATAAATTAGGTAAAGGAATCAGTGGCGTATTTCCTTCGGCTAAAGAAATCATTGGTGTTTTTTCTGTTACGGGCAAATACGCTTGATACTGTTTTAACAAACCTTCATACATGTTTACTCATCTCCTATAACCTTCATTACATTCAATAACTGAAAGGCTTCCGTATTTTGAATAGCTGTCACAACTTGTTGCATTTGTGCTTTTGATATCTGGTGTGTAATGGCAACAATTCTTGCTCGCTGTCCATCTGATTTCTGTTGAACTAATTGATCAAAGCTGACTTCTGCTTTAGTCATTAATTGCGTCAACTGCAAAAATTGTCCTGGTGTATCTGGAACATCTAATGAAAAATAGTACTGCCCAAATACATTTTCGGAACTCGTCAATTGGGTTTTATGTTGATACGAATTGAACATATGGCCAGTCGTTGCCAAGCGAATGTTTTTAGCAATCGTAATTAAATCACTGACCACACTGGTTGCTGTCGGTTTAGCGCCAGCTCCTGGACCGTAATACATTGATTCGCCCACGCCTGCACTTTTTATAAATACTGCATTGTACTCATTCCGAACAGATGCAATAGGATGCTTTTGATTGACTAGCATAGGCGCCACTTCCACCGAGATACTATTCTCATTTTGTTCAGCAGAGCCAATCAATTTGATTTCATACCCCAGTTGTTTAGCCATGGCGACATCATCTAAAGACAATCCGCGAATTCCACGAATATCAACTTGTGGTAATGAAACATTCATCCCAAAAGCAAATTGACTTAAAATAACCATTTTATAGGCTGCATCGATTCCATCGACATCATTTGTCGGATCCGCTTCAGCAAATCCCAACGCTTGCGCTTCTGCTAAAGCTTCTTCATAACTTTTATCAGCAGAAACCATTTGCGTAAGCATATAATTCGTCGTACCATTCACAATCCCTAAAACTTGTTGAATATTGTCTGCCGCTAAGCTATTAGCAATTGTTCTTAAAATTGGAATCCCGCCAGCAACACTTGCTTCGTAATATAAATCACAATGATGTTTTTGGGCTAACGCTACTAATTCACTCCCATGTTGCGCCAGTAAATCTTTATTGGCAGTCACAATATGTTTGCCCTTTTCTAAAGCTTTCATGATATACGTTTTGGCTGGTTCAATGGTTCCCATTAATTCCACAACGATTTGAATCTCTTTATCTTCTAAAATATCATCAATTGAAGTTGTTAAAGAAAGACCGTATTCTTCCGCTTGCGCTTGTTTCGTTTCAAGATTTCGGACAAATGCTTTTTCAATGACTACATTCATTCCTGTCACTTGTGAAATTTTCTCTTGATGTTCTTTCAAGAGAGTTAAAACGCCAGTGCCTACAGTCCCTAATCCTAGTAACCCGATCTTTAAGGTATCCTTCATTTTTACCTCCATCAACAGCGCTATTCTAGTTACGCTATTTTTTCCTACTTTTTATCGATGTTCAATATGCTCAAAGGTCTGATTTAAAATATCTATTACATGATGATCATCCAATGTATAAAAAATCGTTTTTCCTTCGCGACGTGCCTTGACAACCCGGCTATCTCTTAATAATTTTAGTTGATGAGAAACGGCGGACTGTTCCATTCCCAATTGTTCACTAATCGCCGTTACGTTATGCTCGCCTTCTTTTAAAAGTAGCAAAATTCTTAAACGTGTTGGATCACTTAATACTTTATATAATTGACTTACTTGTTTGATTTCTTCCATTTGTTTCATTATAGTCGCCTCACTTTGCACTCATTATAACACAGAGTTTTTTAAAATAAGAACTGCGATTGTTCTTTCCTACGAAAAATATGGCACAAAGAAAGTTGGAAAAATGACAAACTTGTCGATTTTCCAACTTTCTTCATCTATTCGTGGTTGGCTTGCTGAACTGCATCCATCACGGCATAACGGAAGCCATTTTTTTCTAGAGCTACGACACCGCGAATCGTACTTCCTCCTGGAGAAGTCACTTCATCTTTCAATGCTCCTGGGTGTTTTTTCGTGTCTAAGGCTAAGGTCGCCGTTCCTTTTATCATTTGTGCGACAATTTCATAAGATAAGTCTCTTGGTAACCCTTCTAAGACTGCTGCATCTCCCAATGCTTCCATAAAGATATCAACAAAAGCTGGACTGCAACCAGCCACAGTACCAAAAGTTTCCAGTTGCGCTTCACGAATTTCTTTGACTAACCCTAAAGTAGCAAGAAGTTCCATTATCAGGTCCTTCGTTTGGCCTTCAATTGTTGATGCCAAGGCTACGCCAATCACACCCTGATTCACGCTAACTGGTGTATTAGGAATGGCATGAACAACTTTGGCTTCTTTATTGCCAAGAGCCATTTGTGCTTCTTGTATGGTATGACCTGTTGCAACAGAAATCAATAAACTTTCGTTGGAAAAATGAGGAGCTAATTCCTGAAGGACAGGTAACACGACCTTTGCTCCTGTCGCAATAAAAATAACCTTACATTCTTGGAAAAGTGCATAATCTGTGACAAGTTGAAAGCCCCACTCTTTTTGAAGTGCTTCTGCTGTTCCACTTGATCCGCCTTTCACATATAAATGTTCCTTCTTGACTGCCTCAGCTTTCAGTAACCCTTTAATCATGGCACCGCCCATACTGCCAGCACCGATAAAGCCAATTTTCATAGCATTCCCTCCTTAGTTAAATAAAGTGTTTGCGCCAAAAGTCAATTGACTTTTGACACAAACACTAACATTCGTACTTTTTTCCGTACAGCCTGTTTCGTTTATTTTATTTTGTTAATTCATTAACGACTGCTTCAAACGCAGCAATTTTTTCAGAAGCTTCTGAACTACTTGTTGCTTTTGTTGCTAGATAGAATTTAATTTTTGGTTCTGTTCCTGATGGTCGGATAGCAATCCAACTGCCATCTTCTAAATGATATTTCAACACATCAGAAGGAGGCGTTTGTAATTGTTCTGTTTGACCATCTGCAAAAGTGCGTGTTAATTCTTTAAAATCTTCCGTTTGAGCAACTTGAATCCCGGCAAACTCAGTTGGCGCTTGTTCACGACATTTTGCCATTAAAGCTTTGATTTTACCGCTGCCTTCAATTCCGCTCATTGTTACGGAAATAGTTTTTTCTTCAAAGTAACCAAATTCTTCAAAGATATCTTGTAAGCCATCGTATAATGTTTTTCCTTGTTTTTTATAGAAAGCCGCTACTTCTGCTAATAAAACTAACGCTTGAATTGCATCTTTATCACGAACAAAAGGTTTCACTAAGTAACCATAACTTTCTTCAAAACCAAACATAAACGTTTGACTGTGGGCTTCTTCGTATTGTTGAATTTTTTCAGCAATAAATTTGAAACCTGTTAAAACATTAAACATCTTCGTATTATATTTCTCAGCAATCGCTGTAGCAAGTTCACTAGAAACGATTGATTTTAGAACCGCAGCATTTTGAGGCAACGTGCCTGCTTGTTGATGGGCTTCTAAAATATAATGAATCATAATTGAACCTAATTGATTTCCTGTTAATACTTGGTAGTCTCCGTTTGGCATCCGCACAGCAGCACCTAAACGATCAGCATCTGGATCTGTTGCAATCAATAAATCAGCGCCTTCTTTTTCCCCTAAACGAATCGCGTATTCAAAAGCTGAATGTTCTTCAGGGTTTGGTGACTTAACTGTAGTAAAGTCAGGATCAGCAACGGCTTGCTCAGGTACTAAAACAAATTTTTCAAAACCGGCTTGTTTTAATGCCTTTTCTCCTAACATTTTCCCAGTTCCATGTAAGGGAGTGTAAACTAATTTTAATTCTTTACCCATTTCGTTAATTAATTCTTGATTAATCGTAACTGTTTTAATTTCTTTCAAATACGCGTTATCGACTTCTTCACCAACAATGTTAATTAAACCGCTGTGGGCAACTTCTTCATCTGATAAGACATCAATTTTCAAAGGATTTTCGATACTACGAACATATTTAGTCAATGCATCTGCATCAGCTGGCGGCATTTGACCACCGTCTTCACCATAGACTTTGTAGCCATTATAGGCAGCTGGATTGTGAGAAGCCGTAATCATGATTCCCGCAAAAGCTTTAAAGTAACGGACCGCAAAAGATAATTCTGGTGTTGGTCGTAAGCTTTCAAACACAAAAGAAGGAATATCATGTTTAGCTAATGTTTTAGCTGCTTCCATTGCAAATTCTGGAGACATATGACGTGAATCATAGGCAATGGCTACACCGCGACGTTTTGTTTCAGGATCTTGCGTATCCATAAAACGTGCAAGCCCTTCTGTCGCTTGACGAACTGTAAAGATATTCATCCGATTAATACCGGCGCCTAAAATCCCGCGCATCCCGGCAGTCCCAAATTCTAATGGTGCGTAAAATGCATCTTCACATTTTTCAGGGTCTGTATTTAAGTCCTTTAATTCATTTTTTAAATTTTCTGGAATATTTTCTTCATTTAACCATTGTTGGTAAACTTGTTCCCAAGACATGGAAAACACCTCATTTGTTTTTTTGTTTTTACTTTTTAAGTATAGCATTGGATATTCGTTTAGAAAAGGGAAGTTGTAGCGTTTTCTCTCAGCAAATGATTTTTATAAGAAAAATCTTACTTAGTGTTCTATTTTTGTTTGTCTATTTTCAGAAAGCTGTCGTGTAATCCGTACCATTCGCTCACAAAAAAGAGGCATTTCTTCTGGTGAAATTCGGGAACAGTTCAAGCGAATACTTCCACGTTTTTCACTAAAAGCTACACTTGGTGCTACCAAAACACCTTCTCGTAAAAACACTTGCCAATCTTCTGACTTAATTGCCCCTTGACGCCAATGTGCCCATAAATAAAAGCCGCCTTTTACTGGCGAAACTTCCCATTCTGGCAACGATTTAAATACTTGATATACAGCTGTTGCTCGTTGTTCCACTTGTTTATTTAATAACGTAATTTTTTCAGAAAAAGAAGGATCTTCAATCGCCATTTTAGCGAGCATCTGCGGAAAAATACTCAACGAAACATCCATCATTTTTCTGGCTTCTGCAATTTGTTTCGTCACAGAGGGGGGCGCACTTAACCAACCAATTTTCGTGGTCGAACCTAAAATTTTTGACAACGAACCGATATACAAGACATTATCTGGATCTAATTTTTTTAAAGGAGGAATTTCTGTTTTCGGTATAAAACTTAGCTGCCCAAAAACATCATCTTCTAAAATAGGAACTTGATACGTTTGACAGACTTTCACGAGCTGTTCTCTTTTTCTCAAAGGCATCACTGTCCCAGTCGGATTTTGAAAGGAAGGATTAACCATAACCATTTTGATGCGATGTTGTCGGATTGTTTGTTCTAGCGCTTCAAGATCAATCCCTTCCTCTGTCATGGGCACACCAAATAAGCGCACACCAGCAGCTTGGAAAATTGGTAAGGCATAGAAGAAAGATGGATCTTCTACGGCAACACTATCTCCTTGTCTCAATAAAACTTGCAAAACTAAAAAAAGTGCTTGTTGCGCACCTGAAGTAAGCAATAAACTTTCACTTGGTAAATGAAGCTGATATTCCGTTGCTGTAATGGCTTGGATTTCTTTTCTTAACGGCAAATAACCTAATTCATCTTGTGCTTCCTCTTTTAAAAATTGTTTCCAATTTAATGCTGGAAAATCGAAACTGGGAATTAAGTCTAACGGCAACTCGCCTGTATA
Source organism: Enterococcus sp. AZ129 (assembly GCF_051714505.1). Taxonomy (NCBI): domain Bacteria; kingdom Bacillati; phylum Bacillota; class Bacilli; order Lactobacillales; family Enterococcaceae; genus Enterococcus; species Enterococcus sp. AZ129. The sequence continues at coordinate 2,028,560 of NZ_JBIORY010000001.1, forward strand.
CATATCTAAGTCAGTCGGCAAATTTTGTTTAGCTCGTAACTCAATCTCTGTCACCAAGGGATGAACTTGTTTGAACACATTTTGTTCTAAATAACGATGCCAATCCGTTCGTGGTGTCATCATTACCCCCCATTTCCCTTCGTTGACAATCGTTCCACTCCCTCTTTTTCGCACAATCCAGCCTAAGTCCACCAGTTCATCTAATGCATGAACAACGGTTGAACGATTGACAGACAAGTATTCTGCCAGTTTACGTTCCGAAGGGATTTTTTCGCCTGGTAATAATTCGCCTGTTTGAATCTTTTGAACAATCATTTCCATAATACTCCGATAAATGGGAACACTTTGTTCTTTTTTAAGTTGCCACATAGCCATCACCTCAACAATTGGATGAGTTAAAAGTAATCCAGTTTAATGCTTTTGTCAATCGAAAATACAAGAAAAGTGGGGCAGCCGTTTTGACGAATGTCCCACTTTTCTGTTTTACTATTAACAGGTTTGTCTCAATGTTTGTGTAAAAATGCTTGGATGGTGTTATAAAAGATTCCTGCGAACATAAAGATTAACCAACTAAACCGCCAATCCCCTAAAACAAAACTAATAAATAAATAGAGTGCAACAACTAAGGGCCAATAAACGGATGCAATAATTGCACCGACAGGATTTCCCACAGGTCCTTCCTCTGTTTTTGTTTGCTGAGGGGCAAAATCAGGATGACCAACATGTTCTGAATAAAAATAAGTTTCATTCAACAATTTATTAAAACTTCCTTTAATTACTCCACCAAATATAAACAAGAAGACGCCAACCGATACTAAAAAGAAGAGCCAACTAATCCCCATCGTTCCATTATAATACTGTCCGCCCATCATTTGATGCATGGAACGGCGCATCATCAGATGAAGGCCACTACTAAAGACAACAACTGGGATTAAACCCAAAATACAAAAAACGACGCCCGCTGCCATACAAAAAATAAATGATCGTTGAAAACTTTGTTCTCTTTGTGCAACTTCTTTTTTTAACTTAATCGGAATCAATCGTTGCCCCAGTTGTTTGTCCATTGCAACAAACCGATTACCAGCAACAATAAATAATGGAACGCCGATTGCCACACCTATGAAAAGACAAACTAAACCAAGACCGTTAGAAAGAACACCACGCATACCAACCAGCAAGCCAACACCCACCATGATTGCAACAACACCAAGGCCAATTTGAATAGCACCTTTACGTTGGACAGCTAAATAGTCAAGTCCTTCCTCCACTGAAATTTCTGGCAAACCGTTCATTGAATCGTTTGTTTCATCCACTTGTTTATTTTCTAAATTCAATTCTTCCATTAATTCATCAATAGTACCAAATTCAGAAATAATTGTACCAATTGCTTCATTTTCCGATTTTCCTTGGCTGAGCAAATCTTCATAACGATCCTCAGCATTTGCTAATAAGTCCGCCTTTAATTGTTTTGTTTCAGATGTTTCAACAACACCTGAAAATAAACTATCAATAAATTCTTCTATAATTTTCATTTTCCCATCTCCTTTACAAATGCTTCGACGACGTCTTTTGTTACTTCCCATTCTAGTAACTTTTCCTCTAAATAACACTCTCCTGCATGGGTTATTTGATAATAGGTCCGCTTTTTGCCATGCGTTACTTCTCCTGGAAATGATTCAATGTAGCCATTTTTCTCTAAACGTGTAAAAGCAGAATAAAGTGTCGTTTCTTTAATCGAATATTGTTCTTTAGAAATTTCACGAATGCGTTTAGAAATCGCATAACCATATGAAGCGCCGGATTGTAAGATTGAGAGAATAAAGGTATCGTTGTATCCTCGAATTGCATCACTACCAATCACATAAATTCCTCCCTCAAGTACTTCAACTATCGTACTACGTCTGTCGTTGTAATTATCTTAACACGATTACTACGATAGGTAAAGTAAAAAAAGCACGTAATGCAGAAATCATTTTAATTTCTGCACTACGTGCTGTCTTCTTTTCAGTCTATAGTTGAATGTTAAATGGTATCACCATTAAAAATAGAATTTTTTACAATCACATAATCAACTTTACGAATCGCTTCTAAATCGCGACCTCCCGCGTATGAAATGGAAGATTGTAAATCTTGTTGCATTTCGACTAAAGTATCTGCCAACTTCCCTTTATGGCGTAACCAGATTTTTTTGCCTTCAACGTTTTTCTTTTCGCCTTTTTGGAATTCAGAGGCGCTACCAAAGTATTCTTTGTAAACAACACCATCTTCCACTTTTGTCTCACCTGGTGATTCTTCATGTCCAGCAAATAATGAACCAATCATGACCATAGTTGCCCCAAAACGCACAGATTTTGCAATGTCTCCATGGGTCCGAATTCCACCATCTGCAATAATTGGTTTCCGAGCAGCTTTGGCACACCAACGTAAAGCCGCTAACTGCCAGCCACCTGTCCCAAAGCCAGTCTTAATTTTAGTAATACATACTTTTCCTGGTCCAATCCCCACTTTGGTGGCATCGGCTCCAGCGTTTTCTAATTCGCGAACGGCTTCTGGTGTTCCAACATTGCCCGCAATAACGAACGTTTCTGGTAAAGATTTTTTCAAGTGTTGAATCATATTAATCACCGCATTTGAATGACCATGGGCGATATCAATTGTCACGTAGTCAGGAACTAAACCTTCTCGGGCTAACGTTTCAACAAAAGCGTATTCCCCTTCTTTCACACCCACACTAATTGACGTGATTAAGCCCTTTTGTTGCATTTTTTTAATAAATGGCACTCGCGCCTCTTCATCAAACCGATGCATGATATAAAAATAACCATTTTCAGCAAGGGTTTCCGCAATCGTTTCATCAATAATTGTTTGCATGTTCGCTGGAACGACAGGCATTTTAAACGAATGTTTTCCTAAAGTTACTGTAGTATCACATTCAGAACGACTATTCACGATACATTTATTGGGAATTAATTGAACATCTTCATAATCAAAAACTTTCATACTTACTGCCTCCTAGTTATTTACAAAAATAACGTAAAAACCGAACATTCGGTCATTTAACGTTCGTGTTTACAAACACCATTGTTAATTTACACTATTTACCGCCACTTGTCAAAGGCGTTTTAACGAAAATTAATCTTTTTACCCTTCTTGAACGTTTGGTAAAATGGCCTGCAATAAAATAGCAACAATTGAGGCAGTTGCCACGGGTGAACTAAATAAATATTGTAAAAATTGTGGTAGAGTTTCCAAAAACTCTTTTGGTAACAATGTCAACGCTAACGTCATAATAATCGGAACGGCAATTACATACATCTCTTTTTCATGAATTGTTACATCACTCATGACTTTCATTCCACTTACAGAAATGATGCCACAAACGACCACAAAAACACCGCCGATAACTGGTGCCGGAATGGCCGAAATCAAGGTGGAAAGTTTTCCAGATAAGCCAAATAAGACAAACCACGCACCTGCAGCCACAAAAACCTTGCGACTAGCAACTCCAGTGATTGAAATAATCCCAGCATTTGTAGAGTAACTAGTTACTGGCGTGCCGCCAATGAATGAAGAAACTAAGCAACCTAAGCCTTCACCAATTACGCCGCGATTAATTTTTTCTTCGGTCAAAGGTTCAGCGACAACATGACTCACAGCAAACCAAGTGCCTGTTGTTTCCGCCATTAAAACCAGATAAATAACTAACATCGTGGCAATAGCTGACCAATCAAATTGGAAAGAAAAGTTAACTAATGGTAACTGAGGCAAACTAAACCAAGCCGCTTCACTAACGGCTGATAAATCAAGTACCCCTAATAATTGTGCCGCGATGCTCCCAAATAATAATGCCAAAATGACAGAAGAAACGCGGAAAATCCGCCCTTTTTTCAAAGCAGAACCTAAGAGCGCAAAGAAGATCAACGTACCCGCTGCTATAAATGCTAATAAAATATTTTGTCCTAATTCCCCTTTTGCGTGGTAAATATTATCCGATAAAGCGACTGGCATTAACGAAAGCCCCACCACAAAAATAATTGTTCCTCCCACAATTGGTGGAACAAATTTAGTGATTAAACGATTAAAGATACCAGTAAATCCTAATATAATAACAACAATTGCCCCCACTAAACTAGCACCTAAAACTGCGCCCCAGCCATTTCCTTGTTGGTTATTGGCAAAATAAATTCCTGCAATTGCCCCGATTGGAATAAATGAAGGGCCTTGCGCAACTGGTAATCTCATACAAAAATGAGATTGAATAATCGTGGCAAGTCCTGCTGCTATGAATGTTGCTTGGATTAAAGAAGACGTTTGTGCTGTGCTAATCCCAATAATTGAAGCAATGATCACAGGTACGACGTACACGTCCATTGCTAAGACATGCTGAATCCCTAACATAGTGGCCTGCCCAAAAGATACTGAATCTTCTGGCCCCACTGTTAAATGAAGATTATTTTGTTTCTTTTCACTCATTTTTTATACTCCTTTAGTTGCTGACATTAAATTTTTATCATGTACTTTTTCACCTTGTACCCAGACTTCTCGAATATTTTCTGGTCGTGCTAAATATAAGATTTTTTGGAAAATATCAAGCAATGATTCCCCTGGATTTTTAGGGATTCGTGCTTGTGACAAGCTTGTATTAATAATTTGAACATCCCAAGCATACCCTTTTTCTAATTTTCCAATTGGCAAACTTAGCGCTTGACCACCACCAGCAGTAGCTAAATAAAACGCTTCATTTACTGTAATCCGTGCTGTTTTAACACCTCGTACTTCTGGTTTTTTTGTAGCATCGACACCATCTTCTAACATTCTAGAAGAAATAACCGCTTGCTTTAAATTGTCAAAAAGACTTGGTGAAAAACCACCTGAAAGATCACTACCTAAACCAACTTCTACTTGATGTTGATGTACTAATTTTGCAATCGGTGTTACTGCATTGCCAAAATAAGCATTAGAGATTGGGCAGTGCGCCACAGCCGTCCCTGTTTCATGGAATAAATTCATATCTGCTTCTTCTAAAAAGCCTGCATGTGCCATCACTGCTTTTTCTGTCAATAAACCAAAATCATTCAATGCTTGAGCATCATTTTTTCCAAAACGTTCTTGAACAAATTGATGTTCCCAATCACTCTCACTACAATGACTTTGAACATGGACTTGATATTTCGCTGCTAATTCTCCTAATCCTTTAAGTGCTTCTTCTGTACAACTAGGAATGAAACGCGGAGTTACAACGGGATACACGCCTTGTTTTGTTTGCTGCGCTAATGCTTGAATTTCTTGAATAAACCGTTCCGTTTCTTCTAATGCTTGTTGCGTTGTTTGATCACGATAGTATTCAGGATTCTCATTAAGATCATCCATTACAACTTTGCCAATTAAGCCACGCTGCCCTTTTTCCGCACAAATCTCTGCCAAACGACGGCTAGCTTCATAATGAATGGTTGCAAAATAAAGGGCTGTTGTTGTCCCATTAGCTAACAATTGGGTTACCAGTTCATCATAGACTTGTTGGGCAAATGTTAAATCTGCAAATTTGGACTCCAAAGGAAACGTGTACGTATTCAGCCATTCATACAATGGAATATCCAAGGCGGTCCCAGATTGTGCCCACTGAGGTGCATGGACATGTAAATCAACAAAGCCGGGTAAAAGATAAGAATCTTGGGGCAATTCTTGAAAACGTTGTGCCTCTTTTTGTTCTGCTAGCACAGTTTCATACGCTTCAGCATCTGGTTCAATTATTTCCTGAATTACTCCGGCCTCATCTATACAAAAAAGTGTCTCTTCATAAACTTTAATCTCTTGCAAATTTTTACTAGAAAAACCTGTTCCTTTTATTACAAAATGAAACATTTAATACTCCTCCTTACTATCACATGAAGATTATACATAAACTTTCGCTTAATAACTATAAAAATGTGATTTTTTTAAAAAAAATACGTGTTAAAACAAGCAAAAACCGAACATTCTAAAAATGATTTATTTTTTCTTTGGATAAACAAGAAAACTTTCTATTCTTAAGATTCTTCGGTATACTTGAAGAGAATCGTTAGAACTTTAGGAGGTCCTGAGATGATACAGATCGAACAAATTAGAACAGGTGTTATTCAAGAAAACTGTTATCTTGTTTATAATGAAGAAGCATTATTAATTATTGATCCAGGTGCAGAAGGTGCAAAACTAATTCAAGAAATTACCCGTTTAGGGAAGAAACCAGCCGCTATTTTATTAACACATACTCACTATGATCATATTGGTGCGGTAGAAGAATTGCGCCATCATTATCAAATCCCTGTTTATGTTAGTCCATTAGAACAAGCGTGGCTTTCCAATCCTATTTTGAATCTTTCAGGATTAGGCAGACATGATGATATAGCAAATATTATTGTTCAACCCGCCGAACATGAATTTAAACTAACCGATTATGAAATTGGCGGCATGAAATTTTCCGTAGTCCCAACACCTGGTCATTCAATTGGTAGCGTCAGCTTTGTCTTTGATGATTTTGTTGTTGTTGGGGATGCATTGTTTAAAGGTAGTATTGGTCGTACCGATTTACACACTGGTGATATGCAACAATTATTACACAGCATTACGACCTATCTATTCACTTTACCAGAAGAATTTCCTGTTTATCCAGGCCATGGTGATGCCACGACCATTCAACATGAAAAAGCCACAAACCCATTTTTTAATTAGAGATTTATTCACTATTTAAAGAAACTTAGGAGGAGTAGCAATGACTGAAGCAACGACACTTTATATTATTCGTCACGGAAAAACGATGTTTAATACGATTGGCCGTACCCAAGGCTGGTCAGATACCCCCTTAACCAAACAAGGAGAAGAAGGCATTTATCATTTAGGCTTAGGTCTTAGGGACATAGACTTTAAGGAAGCCTATAGTAGTGATAGTGGTCGTGCCATGCAAACAGCTCAGATTATTTTACAAGAACATCAAAACCACCAAAAGATTCCTTACCTAACCGATAAACGGATTCGTGAGTGGTGTTTTGGTTCTTTAGATGGTGGCTATGATGGTGAACTTTGGGGTGTGGTGCCACGCATTTTAGCTTTTAAAAGTTATGAGGACATGATGACCACGAAGATTACCTATCGCGAGTTAGCAAATGCTATTATTGAAGCCGATACGGCTGACTGGGCGGAGCCTTATGAAGTTATTCGTGATCGTGTTTGGTCTGGTTTCGAAGATATCGCTCATCATCGAGAAAAAAATGGTGGCGGCAAAGTCATGGTGGTTTCCCATGGACTAACAATTTCCTTTTTACTTTCCTTAATTGATGCAAGTTTGCCTATGCAGATGGCGCTGGAGAATGGTAGCGTGACAACCTTAACTTACGAAAAAGGAACATTTACCATTCAAGGAATTAATGATATTTCTTATATTGAAAAGGGAAAAAAGATCGCTGAAAAGCGCCGTTGATAGTAAAAAAAGAGAAGGTTATTTGTCATTTTGACAGATAACCTTCTCTTTTTATTTATTCTTTTAAACGTTCTACATTTTTTCTTGAGATTTGAATTTTTTCTAAGGTTTCCTTATAGTTTTTTGCTGCATAAGCAAAAAATAAAACATCGACTACATACAATTGTGCCACCAAGGAAACAGTAGCCGCACTTCTCAATGGCACGTCTTCCCCACTAGAGGTTTTAAGGACGATATCACTTTTTTCACCAATCACTGATTTTTCATCTTGTGTGATACTAACAATAGGAATCCCTTGCTGCTTCGCTAAATCAGCTAAAGTACTTGCTTCTTTATTCGTGCCAGAATTAGAAATAACAATAAAAACACTAGGCTTTTCTGTAGAGCCTAACATGGAAGCAAATAAATGATGATCCAATGTTGTAAATACCGTTCGGCCTAATCGCGTAAACTTTTGATAAATATCTTGAGCAACCAACGAAGAGGCGCCCAACCCATAGACAAAAATTACTTCTGTTTTTTCCAACAAATCAACGGCTTCATTCACTGCGACATCCTCTAATGTCTGACCGCTTCGCTCAACCACATGAACAAAGCGCGCCTGTAACTTTTGTTTAATATCAGCTGTTGATTCCCCTTTAGTAACTTCAGTGTACATTTGCTGCTTCATTTGGCCAAGATTTGCAGATAATAAAAGTTTCAACTCTGTGAAGCCATTCACATCCATAGAATGACAAAAGCGAATAATTGCCGCTGGACTTGATCCTGCTTGTTTCGCTAGCTCTTGCGCATTCATTGAAATAACTGTTTCTGTATTTTTTAAAATATATTCTGCGATTTTTCGTTCTGATTTTGGTAATTGTTGTAGACGATCTTGGATAGATAAGACAATATTTTGTTGCATAAACACCCCTCCTGATACACCATTTCCTACGCAATTAAATTTTAACAAAGAAAAAGGGAGAAGCCAAGTTCTCCTTTTTTCTATTTATTATTTAGTTGTTTGCATGTCTTTAGGAATCCCAAAGAATAACGTTGCTACAAAACCACCTGCGTAAGCAGCCAATAAACCTAATACATATGCAAGCCATTGGTTGTTGGCAATTAATGGAATTAAAGCCACCCCACTTGGTCCAATAGCAATTGCACCAACATTACCGAAGGCCCCAATCACCGCACCACCAATACCACCGCCGATACAAGCAGTAATGAATGGACGTCCTAATGGTAAAGTAACTCCGTAGATTAATGGTTCACCAATACCTAAAATCCCAACTGGCAAGGCACCTTTAATCATTTCAACTAATTTTTTATCAGATTTACAACGAATCCATAATGCTAAAGCTGCACCGACTTGTCCCGCACCAGCCATGGCCAGAATTGGTAATAACAAAGTCATCCCTGTTTGATTAATCATTTCAATGTGGATTGGCGTCAAAATTTGATGTAAACCAAACATTACCATTGGCAAGAAGGTTAAACCAAGAGTAAAGCCAGCAACCATGCCACCTTTTTCTAAGACAACATTGATAATACCAACTAAGCCATTAGAAATAGCTCCGGCTACAGGCATGATTAAGAAAATAGTTGCTAAGCCAATCACTAAAAGTGAAATGGTTGGCGTTACGATAATATCAATTGATTCTGGGACAATTTTATGCAATTGTTTTTCTAACAATGATAATAACCATACGGCAAAAATAACACCGATAATTCCGCCTTGTCCTGCAGATAATGTTCCCCCAGTGAAAATATTACTGATTGGTGCATCTGGATTCATTCCTGTTAACATTGTGACTGCCCCAATAACACCACCCAACGCTGGCGTTGCACCAAAAACGCTGGCACTGTTAATCCCAGTGTAAAGAGCTAAATAAGCAAAAATCCCATTTTTAATGATATTTAAGACATCAATATATTGTTGCCATGAAGCTGAAATATCACCAGCAACAACTAAGTTAGACATAACAGCTGCAATCCCGCCAATAATACCAGCCCCAACAAAGGCAGGAATCATCGGAACAAAGATACTAGAAATGGCTTTTAACACTTTTTTAAATGGTGAAGTGTTATTTTGTTTCGCTTTTTGTTGTGCTTTCATTTGAGCGGCTTTTTCTTCTACTAAATCTTTTCCAGATTTGCCTGCTGAAGCATCCGTTGCGGTGCCATGATTAAATGGTTCTCCCAATTTGACACCTGCTTGATCTACCATTTCTTGTGCAACCTTGTTAACAGTCCCTGGACCAACAACTACTTGTAACGTATCATCTTCTACGACGCCCATAACGCCATCAATTTTTTTCAATCCTTCAATATCCACTTTGTCATAATCGCGGATATCCATACGAACACGAGTCATACAATGAATGACTTTGTCCACGTTTTCTTGACCACCAACTTCTTTATAAATCCCATCAGCAATACGTTTAATTCTTTCTTCTGCCATGTTAAAACACCCTCCTAATTCCTTAATTTAATGTATTCTTGATAAATTGATTCCCGTCAATTAATTTTTGTGTTGCTTCTTCTTTAGTACTATCAGTTAAAATCATTACAATTGCTAACTTCACATTTTCTTCTGCTTCTACAAATTTTAGTTCGGCAACTTCATAACTACAACCCGTTGCTTCCATAATAATCCGTTTGGAACGCTCCACTAATTTTTCATTGGTTGGTTTTACATCAACCATTAAGTTATTGTAGACTTTCCCAATACCAATCATGGAAATAGTTGATAACATATTTAAAATTAATTTTTGAGCTGTCCCAGATTTCAAGCGAGTCGAACCTGTTAAAAATTCAGGTCCTGCATCTACTTCAATCGGCATTTGTGCATACTTACTAATTTCGGCATCTTTATTACATGCCACAGTTGCGGTAGCTGCTCCCACCGTTGTAGCATATTCTAAACCGCCAATTACATAAGGCGTCCGACCACTGGCTGCAATCCCAACAACAATGTCATTTGCTGATAATTTTAGATCAACTAAATCTTGACGACCTAGTTCTTTTGAATCTTCGGCACCCTCTACTGCGACAGTCATTGCTTTTTGACCACCAGCGATGAGGCCTTGAACCATCTCTGGCTCGACGCCAAAAGTTGGTACGCATTCGGCTGCATCTAAGACACCTAACCGACCACTCGTACCAGCACCCATGTAGATCAAGCGGCCGCCTTGATTGAAGCTTTTGATGATGGCTTCTACCACTGGTTCAATGGCTGCTAATTCTTGACCCACTGCAATTGCAACTTTTTGGTCTTCTTGATTCATTTTTTGTAAAGCTTCTTTGACACTCATCTCATCTAAGCCCATTGTATTTTCATTTCTACGTTCAGTTGTTAAGTTTTCTAAATTCATTCTCTATCGTTCCTTCCGTGACCAGCGTAAATTGATTTCCTGCCTTGATTAACGGCAATATCGTTTGATCTTTTTCAATAATTCGTGTAATCGTATTGACTTTTTCATCTTTCGGCAAGTCCACCAGTGTGACTTGAATTTCTCCCATATAGCGACCATATTTTTCATTATCAATCGTTACGGTTCCCACTGGACGTGCTTCAGTCTGCTCTGACTCAATCGTTGCAATTTCATCTTTTCTGAACATTTCACTCGTTCTTGATAATTCACTTCGCAAAACATCTCTTGCAGCATCTAAACGATTGGTATGAGTCCCAAGTATTCGCTTCAAATAGCGGCTCTTGCTAGGTGCTACTTCTAACAGAAATTGATTGGTTTGGTGATAATAACCAAATTGAGCCATGGTTCGCTCACTAATTGTGGGATCACCAATATAAACAGCATCGACATAAGGATCAGCCATCAAACCAACGGCAGCGGCGAAAGGATTTTGTCCCCGATGTTTTTCTAATGTTGGTAAACCAGCAAAAATTGGGCCTCTTGTTTGCCCATCTCCTGGCACAAAAGTAAAAACTTGTAAGCCTAATTCTTTAAGCCAGCGGTTCTTTTCATTAAAAAATGTTGTTCCAATGCCGGTTTCAGGTCTTGGATAATAATTATGCCAAGCTTCTAAGCGAGAAAAGTCCGCTTGGTGAGCCTTTAACTCAGCCACTTCTTCCAGTGTAATGGTACTAGCATTCAATCCTATATCAATCTTATGTGAAGCATGAGCCATTTGTTCTATCGTAATGCCATAGTCCATCCGAAGGCCAGTTACGCCCAACTCGATTAAAGGCTCTAATTCATCGAAAGAAAAACCCGCTCTTTTTAACGCTTCACCTGAAATATCTACCATAATTTTCATTTTTTCTGCCTTAGCAATTGCCCCTAAATCAGTCAAGCGTTGGCGGTAAAGGGAAGTATCATCTTCTGGAATGTGTAAAGAAGTGAAAATACCATCAAATCCAAGCGCTTTCATCTTTTTGATATAAATAATTGTATCGTTTGTAATCTCTTCACCAAGAAAAACTGAAATACCATACATCTTTTTAGCTCCTCTCTAATACGCTTTCATTATAACTTGTTTGAAATAAAATTTCAACTATTTTTCTAAATATTTTTTAATTCCAAAATAAAATTTTATTTCTGTTCAAAAAAAACGAGCGTGGAACAAAAATCACTTTGGATTTTTGCTCCACGCTCAAAAACTGATAAACGGCGGGAACAGAAGCAACACTCCGCGTTGCTCCGATCTCAACAACTTCTAAGTGCTAAAGCTCTAAGAGTTGAAGGTCCTTCGGAAATAAGCCGAAATTGTTGAGAATCACAAAGAACGTAGTGATTCGATGATGAACAATACCTACTTGGTCTCCAAAAATCAAAGATCAATTTTCGGAAATTTCTTCTTATTTCTCGGAGCTAAACGGTTCTGTCCCGACCTCGTCTAATGCATTAATTGGCTGTGGCAGAGCCAACTGGTGTACCAGCTGTAACCACGCCAGTTTTCTCTAACGAAAATTGTGCTACTTTATCCATGTTGGTAATAATGACAACCATTTCAGTTCCTTTACCAGCTGCTTTAATTGCTTCTAAATCAGCAATTGCGACCACCGTATCTGCAGTCACTTGGTCGCCTTCTTTCACTTTAATAGTGAACGGTGCCCCGTTTAACTCTACCGTATCGATACCCATGTGTAATAAAATTTCAAGACCGTTTGTCATTTTTAAACCAATGGCATGTTTTGTTTGGAAAACGCTTAAAACTTCTCCTTCAATAGGTGCATAAATTTCACCATTTTCTGGAACTACTGCATAGCCATCTCCCATCATTTTTTGTGAAAAAACAGGATCATTCACTTCACTAATTGGGATAACGGTTCCATTGGCAACGGCATACATTGTATTATTTTCGACAACTTCATTCTTTTTCTTCAAAAATCCAAACATTTCTCTTCCCCCATTTTTTAAAGTATCACTAGTATAGAAAAAAGTTTCATGAATTACAAGTGGCACCTTTGTATAATTCTAAAATTTATTTTAAAATAAGAATTTGCATTGGCATTTACTTTGTCAGCGGGTATACTTATACTTGATGTATTTTGCATTTATTTCAGAAAGGAATGGTGACATGCTTTTTGCTAACCTATGGAAAGCAATTATTCTTGGTATTATCGAAGGAATTACCGAGTGGCTTCCAATTAGTAGTACCGGACATTTAATTTTAGTGGATGAGTTTATTAAACTCGATCTAAGTAAAGATTTTATGGAAATGTTCAACGTCGTTATCCAATTGGGAGCAATTATGGCGGTTGTTATTTTATACTTCCACAAATTGAATCCTTTCTCACCAAAGAAAAATGGCGAAGAGAAAAAAGATACTTGGATTCTTTGGTCTAAAGTCTTAGTCGCTTGTTTACCAGCGGCAGTTATTGGTCTAAAATTTGATGATTATTTAGATGCACATTTTTATAACTTTTTAACAGTATCGATTATGTTAATTGTTTATGGGATTGCTTTTATTATCATTGAAAAACGAAATAAAAATGTTGCACCGAAGTGTACTAATCTAAAAGACTTCACTTATAAAGCCGCTTTAATCGTTGGTGCTTTCCAAGTACTGGCATTAATTCCAGGAACTTCACGTTCAGGAGCGACCATTTTAGGGGCAATCTTAATTGGGGCCTCACGTTTTGTTGCAACAGAGTTTTCATTTTTCTTAGGAATTCCAGTAATGTTTGGAGCAAGTTTTTTAAAAATCTTTAAATTCTTGGCCAAAGGAAATACGTTTGGATCAGAAGAAATCATTATTTTATTAACTGGCTCTATTGTTGCCTTCGTTGTTTCCATCATTGCGATTAAATTCTTATTGAATTACTTGAAGAAAAACGATTTTACAGTTTTCGGTTGGTATCGCGTAATTTTAGGTGCGATTTTAATTGGCTACTGGTTATTCTCATAAAAATAAAACCGTTGCTTTCACTGTTGAAAGCAACGGTTTTATTTTTTTAAATCGCCAAACGTTATTCGCTCAATCCCCTGTTCTTCAAACCACTGACGAACACGAGGATCACAAATCGTTGCTAATTCTTTGCAGCGTAAAGTGGTATAAGAAGAATTGTCTAACACAAATTGATCCAAATACCCAACATCAAAATGCATCTCAGCAATTGCCGATTCCGGCATCCGTAATAAACCAAAGTCATCTTTTAAAAAATTCTCCACTGATACGCCTTCGTGAATATAAGATAACGCCCCAGACTCTAACAAATGTGTCACCTGGAAATAACCTTGTTGCGGTGGATATTCTTTTTCCCCACTATATTTCAGGGTTGTATGAAGTCCGTACTCTTCTGCTAATTCTAAAAATACTTGATCAACCACTTCATCCCCAATCGAGTGGCAATCAAAATGTTCAGGATAATGTCCAGTTAGTTCCTTAAAGCGCGTCAATTGCGCAATCGTTTCAAGTCGTACTTCTTCATATACGAAGGTTACTTGCTTTTGTTGACGATAATAAGAAGAGCGATGAAAATTGCCTTGTTCATCTACCAGTGAAGGAATCATACATGGGTCTGCACAAGGTTTCCCTAATAAAAAATTCGTATGCTGACCTACAAATAAGCCTGGATAATTTTTTGCTAACGCAACGGCGTGTTCTGCTGTTGGTAAATTGGGCATCAAAAGTGTCGACGTCGTTAAACCATCGACATAACTTTTGATAATGCCATGATTAATCGCTTCTGACATCCCAAAATCATCAGCATCAATAATTACTTTAACCAACAGCTCCCCCTCTTTTCTTTACGTATTTTTGATGACAATTCCGACAATAATATTAACAGCTGATTCACAATCATTAATCGTGCGCTCAAGCTGATCATAAACATCTTTCCACTTGATAACTTTTAATAAATCTTTTTCGTTAGTCATCAAATCTTTCATGGCGCTACTGTATAATTTATCGCCTTGAGATTCAATCGTATTCACTTCATCAATCAATGAAACTAACGTTTTGGAATTCTTAAATTTTGCAAATTCCTTCGTTGCTGATTTAACGCCTTCTGTCGCTTTAACAATATAAGCAGTTAATTCTAGCGCGGGCGCTATCATTTCTTCGACAACTAAATGATCAAGTAAATAAGACAAACTATTAATGCTATCGATAATGTTATCTAAGTGATCCGTAATATCGACAATATCTTCTCGATCAATCGGCGTAATAAAGGAAATATAGAGTTCATTTAAAATTTTGCGAACAATTTCATCATTCTCTTTTTCCAATTGATGAATCACTTCTGATTTTTTTACTAAGTTTTCTAATGAATAATTGTCTACAATTTCTTGCAAAACCTTTGCCGCTTCATAAGCATTTGTTGCTAACTGGTTTAATTCTCCAAAATAATCAAATTGTTTTTTACGTGCCATGTTTTTCTCTCCTTAAAAAATTGCAATAAATAATTTTGACATCACATAAGCGATCAGCCCACATCCTGGGAAAGTTAAAATCCATGCTATCAGCATTTCTTTCACGATACGCCAGTCAACACTTGAGATTCGCTTAGAAGCACCTACTCCCATAATCGCTGTTGTTTTTGTATGAGTAGTTGAAACTGGAATCCCAAAAGCCGATGCTAAAAATAAACAAATAGCCGTGCTTAAATCTGCAGTGAAGCCTTGATAGCGTTCAAGTTTTACCATATCCATCCCGACTGATTTAATGATTCTCATGCCGCCCACAGAAGTTCCAATGCCCATTGTAATGGAACACAGAACCATAACCCATAACGGAATCACAAAACCGCCACCTGTTTTTTCGACTAAATTATTATAAAAAAGCACTAACATGAACACGCCCATAAATTTTTGCCCATCTTGCGCACCATGTAAAAAAGCATTAGCTCCTGCACCAAAGGCTTGTCCAACTGTAAAAAATTTGTTGGCTTTTCTTCTAGGCACAGCCGAGAAAGCTTTCACAACAAGTTTGGCAATCAAATAACCGCCGCCAAAGCCCATAACGGTAGAAACAACTAGACCAACAAGCACTTTGATCCATTCCGAGCCATTGACTGCACCCAAACCACCTAATGCCATTGCCGAACCAGTCAAGCCGGCAATTAACGCATGGCTTTCACTTGTGGGAATACCAAAATACCACGCAGCAACTGCCCAAACCACAATTGAAAAAAGCGAAGCAGCCAAAGCCACCTGTGAAGCGTTTCCATTTGCGTCAAAACTAACAATGTTGCTAATCGTTTCAGCTACTTGGGCATTAAAAAAGGTCATGACTAATGCACCTAAAAAGTTCATCACAACAGCCATCCAAATTGCGACATTCGGCTTTAACACCCGAGTCGAGACAGCGGTTGCAATTGCGTTCGGCGCATCCGTCCAACCGTTAACAAAAATTACACCCATTACCAAAGTAATCGTTACCAATAATGCAATACTCACAAAGACACCACCATTTTTCATTTATCTATTTTATCATAGCATGTTTTAAAAAAAATGTATGCTTTTTTCTTAAGGCTCTGGCAAATTTTCTTATTTTTTTCTTGAAATTGTCTGTTAAGGAAAAAAACTTGTCGTCTTTTATTGCAATGGAACAATGGATTAGGTATAATGATTACTGTTGAATTACATTGGCTGACCAGTGTAAAACCTAAATCATCGGAGGTGAAACAAATGCCAAATATCGAATCTGCAATCAAACGCGTACGTACAAGTGCTAACGCGAATGCGAAAAATTCATCTCAAACAAACGCAATGCGTACAGCAATCAAGAAATTTGAAGAAGCTGTAGCTGCTGGAGCTGATAACGTCGATGCTTTATACAACGAAGCTGTTAAAGCTGTTGATATGGCTGCAACTAAAGGTTTAATCCATAAAAACAAAGCTAACCGCGATAAAATTCGTTTAAGCAAATTAGCTAAATAATGTGAGATAGAAGTTAGCATTCATGTTAGCTTCTTTTTTCATCAAAAAATGTCCAAGTCTGTTTTCACAAAGACTCGGACATTTTTTTATAAAGGTGAATCAATCCACGGTAAATCTGTTGTGAGATGTTGACTAAATAATTTAGTCTCTTCTCGCAAAGCTAAACGTTGTTGTCTTCTCGTTTCATAATTGGAACAAATCAACTTTTCTTCTGCAGTTTCTGGGACGACTGCCGCTAATTGGAAGTCACTTTCGGGATTCATATGAGACGGAATGGCTACAAAAGTTGTAAAACAAGTCGCCGCTAAATAACGCTCTCCAGTTGTTAAATCTTCTCCTACAACTTTAACAAATACTTCCATCGATTTATGATGCACGCCAGAAACAAACGTTTCAACACACACTGAGTGATTTTCTTTTAAAGGTTTTAAAAAATTCAAGTTATCTAAAGATGCTGTAACTGCCCCTCTCCGACAATGTCGTGAAACGGAAATGGATGCGGCGTCATCAATTAAAGACATTAATTTCCCACCAAATAGTGCACCAAAGGGATTTAAATCAAAGGGAAATACACGATGTGTTTGAATCACTCGTGATTCTCGACAAAATTTTTCTTTCGTCATTAACGATTCCTCTACTTTCATTTATAAACTTTTCCACGCTTTACTTTAGCTTACTTTACCATTTGATGCAATCCTTACTTTTTAGGAAACATTTAAAAAATAACAAATTTGCAAGTCCCATTTATTCATTTTTAGGAAAGTTGCTGTATAATAATAACGGTTAAAGAACTTTTAAGGAGATGGATACACATGAAAATTGCAATTGCTGGTGCCGGCGCTATGGGCAGCCGTTTAGGAATTATGTTGCATCAAGGCGGAAATGATGTAACTTTAATCGATCAATGGCCCGCGCACATTGAAGCCATTCGTGAACATGGTTTAATCGCTGATTTTAATGGAGAAGAAGTTGTCGCAAAACTACCAATCTTCTCACCAGAAGAAATTGACCATCAAAATGAACAAGTAGATTTAATTATTGCTTTAACCAAAGCACAACAATTAGATGCAATGTTTAAAGCGATTCAACCAATGATTACTGAAAAAACGTATGTACTATGTTTATTAAATGGCTTAGGTCATGAAGATGTACTAGAAAAATATGTGCCAAAAGAAAACATCTTGGTTGGCATTACCATGTGGACAGCTGGTTTAGAAGGACCGGGACGTGTTAAACTTTTAGGTGATGGCGAAATTGAATTAGAAAATATTGATCCTTCTGGTAAAGAATTTGCTTTAGAAGTCGTCGATGTCTTCCAACAAGCTGGTTTAAATCCAAGCTATAGTAGCAATGTTCGCTACTCTATTTGGCGGAAAGCCTGTGTCAATGGCACGCTAAACGGTTTGTGTACAATCCTTGATTGTAATATTGCCGAATTTGGCGCACTACCTGTTAGTGAATCCCTTGTTAAAACATTAATCAGTGAATTTGCAGCAGTCGCAGAAAAAGAAGCCATTCATTTAGATCAAGCAGAAGTCTATACACATATTGCTCAAACTTATGATCCAAACGGTATTGGCTTGCACTATCCGTCTATGTATCAAGATTTAATTAAAAATCATCGTCTCACAGAAATTGATTACATTAATGGTGCTGTTTGGCGCAAAGGACAAAAATACAACGTAGCAACACCTTTCTGTGCCATGTTGACACAGCTTGTTCACGGAAAAGAAGAACTATTAGGAGCTAAATAATAAGAAAGTACCAGAGACAATCGTTGTATGACGATTGTCTCTGGTACTTTCTTATTTTGCTTGCGCAGTCAATTTTAAAATAAATAATTGGAATAGTAATTCTTTATCCATTTGGCCCGTTTTCATGCGGTAATCATTTTCAACTAATTCATCATAAAGTCTTTCTAATCGAGACAATTCAAATCGTCGGACTTGTTGTAACGCTAACTTGACTCGATAAGGATGAACCTTTAATGTATCAGCGATATTCGCTTGTTGATAGCCCATCTTAGCCAAAATTTTTGTTTGTAGAAAAAGGCGAATCTGATTCAATAAGATTGCATTTAACTTAATGGTTTCTTCTCCTTGTAAAAGTAAATCTTCATACAATTGAACAGCTTTTTCACTGTTTCCAGAAAGTACTTCGTTGGTTAAGTCAAAAACATTATGTTCCAAAGACTTAGGGACTAATTCTTGAACCGCACCTCGTGTAATTGTCTTCGTCTCAAGGGCATATAAATACAGCTTCTGTAATTCTCCCATAATTTTTGATAAGTTCAAGTCTGTCAATTGAAGTAATAAATCAAAAGCATCGGAGCGAATAGTGTACCCTTCACTCTCAATCGTTTGAGAAATGTACTGACGAATAGCCTTTTCATCCATTGGATTGACGTCAACTACTGTGGCATTTTTTTTCAATGCTTTGGTAATTTTTTTGCGTTCATCTAATTTTTCATAAGAGGCCATAAAAACAAGAACAGTTGTTGGTGATGGACTTTCCAAATAATTCAATAAAAGATTGACATCATGTTCCACACCGTTTGTTTTTCTTTCGGCAGTTAAAAAATAAGGATTTTCCACAAAGACAAGGCGATAATCACCAAAAAACGGAATTGTTTCCGCTTCAGCAATCGCTGCACTTAAAGGTGTTTCCTCCATATCAAATGAGAAAAAGTTAAATTGATCATCCTCTTCCGTCAACAATTCTTTCATCAATGTTGTTTTAAATAATTCAGTTAAATAAAGTTCTGTTCCTATTAATAAATACACTGGAGCGATTTTTTGCTCTCGCACTTCTTTCAAAGCTTTTTGTAACTCCATTGGCTCGCTCCTTTTCTCGTTTCTCTTGTTTATCCTATCATGTTACTTCTGGAAATACTAGTCTTGTTCTTTAACAAATTTGGCTTTAGAAAGCCCTTGCCAAGGTAACCATTGATAATAAATCATTCCTTGAAGATCGGTCCGATAATAATTTATTTTTTGCTCCTCCAGCGTCGCTAATGTCTCCTGATGAGGATGTTTAAAACGATTATTCAGTCCAGCTGAAATCAATGCTTCTCGCGGATTAAGCTGTTTGATAAATCTTTTAGTAGACGACGTTTTACTACCATGATGACCGACTTTCAAGATGTCGATTTTCAACTGGGGATAGCGAGCCAACACTTGTTCTTCTCCTTCGGCTTCCAAGTCACCAGTAAATAAAAAATGCCGTCCGCCTAATTGTGTGGAAAACACTATCGAGTCATTATTGCCCCCAATACTGCTCTTATTTGGTGATAAAATTTGAAAAGAAACGGGCCCATTAATTCGCTTGGGCGCTAAAATCGGCCGACAGTCTGTCCCGCTTTTTTGGAGTTGTTTCAAGACTTGGCGAAACGAAAAATTGGCTTCAGCTGCTCCTTTAGGGAAATAAAGAACAGAAATTGGAACCTTCTGCGCAATGGCTAATAAATCGCCAAAATGGTCTTCATGTGCGTGTGTGATGATCACTTCATCTAAACGTTTGACCCCTTGACTTTTGAGAAAAGGAATCACTGAATATTCCGCTCCTGATCGACTATTTTTCCGTTGCCGCCAAGCTTCTTTGTCAAAAGACAACCGACCACCTGTATCGATCAGTGTATTTTTTCTGTGAAAAGGCGCTTGGATAAACAAACTATCCCCTTGGCCTACATCGATCATTGCAACAATGCCAATTGGCGAAAGGTATTTACTATTTATCAAAACAATTAGTAGTCCGATTGAGAAAAGAATTTTTTTAGACTTGTCTGCTAAATAAATCATTGAAAGTCCGATTAGTAATAACAAACTAATTTGTATCCAAGCATTTAAATAGCCGATGGTCAGCTTCGGATTTAAGTGAACTAGCACCCACTCAAATAAGCCATTCATTGTTAAAAATAGTGGTTCGAGCAAGGCTGCTAAATAACGTGCTGGCATAATAATCACTAGAAAAAAGTTCAACGTCAAAAGCGGTAACAAGAACCGTTCAAAAATTGGTAACAAGAGAAATGTTAAGAAACTTCCTAACAAGGGCCATTCATAAAATGATTGGACTAAAATAGGTAAGGAAGCCACAGCCAATAGGAAAGAGCCTAAACAATTTTTAATGAAAGGCGAAGAATAACCGACCAATGTTTGCTCTAAAAACAGCAGAACAAAGGAAAGTAAATAACTAAATTGACCGCCGACTGAAAAAAAGAGGGTTGGCTGAACAATCAAGTGCACTAAGAGAGTTAAACTCCAACAATCGAGGGCCGGAACCTGCCAATTAAACCGTCGATTGAACGTATTGAGGTTTGTTTGTAAAAGCGCCCGCATGACACTAACTGAGAATCCTGTTAAACCAGCATATATCAGTGAAAAACCGCATTGCCACAAAAAATAACTTTCTTGCGTTCGGCGAGCAATTCTTAGCATTAGTAAGCGAAATAAACGAAGGAAAAAAGAAACATGCATCCCTGACAAACTAAAAAGATGCAAAATGCCTAATGCTGAAAATTTATCGCTTATTTCAGCAAATTCTTCATTACGAAAACCTAAGAGCAACGCATTCATATACATTGCACTAGTCTCAGCAAAATTTTTCTGAATATGTACCATCGCCCACTTCCGCCAGCCGCTAATGATTTCTTTAAACCGCCAAGAAAAAAAGGAACGCGGTTGTCCTATCTCCTCAATGAATAAAATCGCTTCGATTCCTTGATTCTTTAAAAATAGTTGATAATTGAAGCCATTTTTGTTGGTTTGACCTTGGGGCGAGTCTAAAATACCTACAGCGGTTGCCTGAATGGTTGTGGTTAGTTGTTGCCATTGCTGTTTTTCTTTCACACTTTTTAATTGATAAAATACCATCACTTTCTGCCTTTTGCCTTTTACGATCCAATTGGCAGGAAATTTTACTTGATCACCATCGACTTGTATTTCATCTGGCAATATCGTTAGCTGTCCTGACAAGCGGACTTCTTTAGGCAACAAAGAGACTGGCTTTAACCACTGGAAAATCAATATGCCCCCTACTATTAAAAAACTGCACAAAAAACCTCCCAATATAACAGGAAAACTTTTTGTACAGACAATACGGATAACAGTGATAGAAAGAAGAAGAGCTCCTAATAGACTAGGTGCGAAAAGACACCACAGCCCACAACTAGTCAGCAGAGCTACGAAGAACCAATTATTCCTCAGCTGAGGAAGGATTGTCCTCAAGTGTGGCAAATTCTTCTCCCCATTGTAATTCGGCAAAATATTTTGGTACTAAAGTCACTTTTTCAACCGTGGCTCCTACTTGTTCAATTAAATTTAGGGCGTACGCATCATTACGGTAATCCTTTAAATAATAAATCTTTTTAATCCCTGCTTGTAAAATCATCTTTGTACATTGCAGGCAAGGGAAATGTGTCACATAAATTTCTGCCCCTTCTGTAGGGACGCCAAACTTCGCACATTGTAAAATTGCATTCATTTCTGCGTGGATTGTTCGAACGCAATGATTATCAACAACATAACATCCTTCATCAATACAATGCGTTCCGCCACTGACTGAACCATTGTAACCTCCTGCAATAATTCGTTTGTCGCGAACAATGGTTGCTCCGACAGTTAACCGTGTGCAAGTACTTCTTAATGATAATAAGACGCTTTGTCCCATAAAATATTGGTCCCATGGAATTCGTTCCATAATAAACCTCCTTTATTTTTAATGACTCCTGTGTTCGATTTGCCAAATCATTTAATCTTATTACAAATAGTATGTTATCCGCATCCCATAGTCAAGAATTCTCAGGAATTTTCTGTTAAAAGTTAGCCAGTCACTGTCAACATGTCTTTTAAACGTTCTACTGTTTTCTCTCCAATACCTGGAACATTTTTCAGTTCCTCGACGGTTTTAAACGGTCCTTGTTCGTCACGAAATCGAATAATCTCTTGTGCTTTTTTCGCACCGATTCCTGAAATCGTTTGTAGCTCTGCTTCTGTTGCCGTATTAAGGTTGATCTTTTCCTCCTGATTTTGCTGAGCAGGTGCTGATTCCTGCAGCGTTTCTAATGACTGTGCCACTGATTCTCCTTTTTTGGGCACGTAAATAATCATTTGATCTTTTACTTTTTGAGCGTAATTGACCTGAACGGTATCTGCTTCCTCGCTAACACCTCCAGCTAAAGCTAAAGCATCCCAAATCCGCTGCTGATTTTTTAGTTGATAGATTCCTGGTACTTTCACTGCGCCTTTAATATCAACATAGATCATTGTTTCTGCCCTTTCTTTTGTGGCATCTGTGGCGACCTCTGCCGTAGTGGTCAGACTTGTCTCCTCCCACATTGTGGTGTCTACTCGTGGCTCCTTATTAACCATCAAATAAATGCCCACTAATAGAGTTATCAAAATAACTATAGACGCGCCACTACCTAGCAATAGCCACTTTTTGGGTAACTGTTTCAACCAATCCATCGTTTGTCCTCCCTTCAAAATATAATTACGCATTTTTTAACAAAAAAATGCGCCTGGACCAAAAATCACTAGTAATTTTTGGCCCAGGCACACTTTTATTTTAATTTTTCTAGATAGTTCAAGGCATCTTGAACCGTTTTTACTGGGACAATTTTCATTTTTGTCCCAATTTTTTTCGCAGCTTCTTGTGCTTCTTGATAATTCGATTTGATTTTTGGCTCAACTTTTTTCATTTCTGAAGTTATTTCATCATCGGGTGCAAAGAAAATTTCTGCGCCGTTCTCACTGGCAGTTACAACTTTTTTGTCAATGCCACCGATTCTACCAACGATTCCTTGACTGTTCATCGTACCCGTTCCAGCAATTTCATGACCTTTTCGTAAATCTTTATGACTTAATTGTTCATAGGTCTGCAAAGTAAACATTAAACCAGCCGATGGTCCACCAATATCACCCGCTTCAATAGATACTGGGATAGAAGAATCAATTTCTGTATGGTCAGTCAAACCAATACCAATCCCCGCTTTTTTATCTGTTGGCAATTCAATTAATTTACCGGTCGCTTCTTTTGCTTTACCATCTTGAATAAATTGAACAGTGACTTTTTGATTCACTTTTTGTGCTTTAATGTAATTCATTAATTCTTCACTACTTTTAAAAGATTTACCATCCACGCCTGTCACGGTATCACCAACTTCAATTTTTCCTTTAAAACTTGAGTTGTCTTCCATCGCTAACACATAGACGCCTTTAAATTTCATCTCATATGGAACCTTCGCTAATTTTAAGGCTTGCTCAATTGCGGCGTTTTTTGAGGAATCCATATAATATTGTTGAATTCGATTATATTCGCTATTACTACTATCTCCCATTAATTCTTTTTTTGACATGACTTCTTGAAAATCCGAAAAGTTTGCTTTTATGGCAGAAAAAATAGTGGCCGAACGAATGCCCACCGTTGTTAAATAAAAAGCACCTGACTGCGTATCTTTTTTTCCATCAACAGTTACAAACTCTTTTAAATTTTCTGTCGTTCCTGGTCCTTCAATATAATAAGGAATTGGGACGATAAACAAACCAATTAGCAGCAATGTCAATACCATTGGAATGAGTGATTTAAACGAAAATTTTTCTGTTTTTTTATTCATTATTTTAGCTCCAGTCATTCTTCTTTTGTTTTAACGCATGATAAATATTGGGAGGAAGATAGTCAGACACATCGCCTCCAAAACGTAAAACTTCTTTTAGTAAACTGGAGCTTACATGTGCATATGGTTCTTCTGCTAATAGAAAAACCGTTTCAATTTCTGGCGCCAGATGTTGATTCATTTTAGCAATGTCTTTCTCGTACTCGTAGTCTTTGACGTTTCTAATGCCACGAATCAAAAAATTAGCCCCTAATGATTTTGCACTTTCCACAGTTAACTGGGTTTCTTGCATGATAACACGCACATTTGGCATTTCTTTAGTTGCTTCTTCAATTAAATATTTTTTCTCTTCTGGCGTAAATAATGTTTGCTTACTTGTATTTATAAAAACGCCAATGATGACTTCGTCAAATAACTTCGCACTGCGTTCAATCAAATTTAAATGACCATTTGTCATCGGATCAAAACTTCCGGGAAATAGAGCAATTTTACGCATCTTACGCCTCCTGACGATAAATCGTTACTTGAGTGATTCCGTAAACGGTTTCTCTTGTTTTTTCTAGTGTACCAATCGTTTCCGGTAATTTGACAGTTTTATCTGTTTCACAAACGATAACGGCTTCGTTTGTTAATAACTGCCGTTCTAACATCTTTTCTAATTGTGAAACAATTTCTTGTTTGGCATAGGGCGGATCCAATAAGACCAAATCAAATTGTAGCTTCTCTTCATAAAACTGTTCTAAGGCACGATTAGCATCCATTTTTCTAACTTCAAATTTTTCTGGTTCTTTTGTAATCGCAATATTTTCTTTAATTACTTTTAGTGCAGCAAAATTCTTTTCAATACAAATACTTTTGTCCATTCCACGAGAAACGGCTTCAATCGCTAACCCGCCACTTCCTGAATATAAATCCAGCGCCATTCCACCATCGAAATATGGACCAATCATATTAAAAATAGATTCTTTTACTTTATCTGTTGTAGGCCTAGTATTGTCGCCATCTAACGCTTTCAGGCGCCGGCCACCATATTCTCCAGAAATAACACGCATTGTTTCGACTCCTTTATCAATCATTCTTTTATAATTCATTATAACAAAAAGAGTGAAAAATGTTTGAAATTTCTCATAACATTTCTCACTCTTTTGCATTAGACATTCTCTGCTAAGCGAATCTCTGTAGATAATTCCTCTACTACATAGCCGTCGTCTTCTTGTTCTTGATAAGCCGCTTTGGTACCAATTTTTTCAGCAAAATTCATTTCGACATCTGGTCGATACGATTTATCGACACTACGAACAAAATGTAACTGATTAATTTTTTCCATGTTACTTTCAATATTTTCTTCATTCATGTAAATCACCACATATTTCATTTTTCGTGAAACATAGTGAATCAGTCCATATCGGCGTAACTGTTTTAACGGTTTTAATGTGTATACCCAAACAATTAGGCAACGACGCTCTTGAAGCGTAAATTCTTTTTCTTCTTTAGCTTGCATGGCAGCTTCCTCCACAACCTGAATGTTTCTTTCCTCGTTCAAAGAAAGGATTTCCAGCATCTACTTTAATATCTTCAGAAATTAGTTGCGCAATCTTTAAACCAATTGTATCTAGCAACGTTTGAACGTTTGTCTCAGCAAAACGATAATTTGCAACGATTTCATTTAAATCAAGCGCCCGCTTCGCTTTACGTAGGGCTCGTTGTTTCTCCCGAAAATCGGGTGCATGAATTCCATAAGCCTCTACTCGTTCAAAGGCTGACTTAGCTTCTAAAAATGCTTTTTGTAACTGAGCAACTTCCGCCGAAGCATACATAGCTTTTTTTGTTTCTTTATAGTTTTGAACAGCATCACTTTCTAAAAGTGCTGAAATTAAGCATTCTGTTTGATCTTCAATTGCAAATAAATGTTCTGTCACAATCATAACTTTTCACTACTCTCCGTGATTTGCCTATTTTCTGGTCGTTTCTCTAATAAGACTAACACACCTTCATTGGAAAAGGCAACGCCCAATTCTGTCGTTTCTGACTCAGCAAAATAGCTATCATATTGCGGGTCCGAAAACCATGACAAAATAGTAAAGGTACTATCATAAACAGGTTCTTGGAAAATACCTGCTGGTTCTCTCAACGAAAGTTTGCTCGTTTTAACTAATAAAGAAAATTCGTCCTTAGTCAAATGAAAGGGATGAATGGCTGTATGTTCCTCTCTCGTTTGTAACAATTCTGCTTGTCGATTTGCCGACAAAATTGTTGGTGTATGGTTAGCCAGCGTTTGATACAATGTTTGGGCATCTTTTTGGCTTTGTGTAGAAACTGAAAAAGCAGCTTGATTTTCTTGCTGTTTAACCAGATTCATGACATAAATCGCTTGGTTACTTTGAACAGGATCGAAGGTCATTGACTGCGTTATATCAACTGGCAAAGGAGAACCTTCATTTAATTGATACGGCATTTCCGTGAGCAACGTTTCTTTATTGACATAATTAACTGCCATTAAACCGCCCGTCCGCTGATTAAAAAATAACACCGCAAAACTGCCATTATCAAAAGCAACCAGTGGTCGATAGTTCATATCTTCTTCCATCAGCTCGACATCGTAAGCTTCATGATGAAAATTAAATGCAAAATTCGAATAAATCGTCATTAAATCAGACAAGTCAGCAAGCTTCATATCTATTTTAAACGGTTCTATCATTTTGTCATTGTTAAAGGCCTTAATTGCGATGACTTTATTTTCTCGAACGTTGACTTCTAAGTAATCATTCATCGTCAAACCGAACGTCCATAATTCATACGTACGACCTGTTTTAATTTTTTCTTTAGGATTGCCAAACTGGCGGATAAAGATTTCCACATCTTTCCCTATGTATGCTGCGTAGCCAGAAGCTGGCAATTCTTCATGAGGAACAGCGGTGTGAGCGCTGGATAAGCGCCCACTTTGAGCTGTTTCGGTTGGTTTTTCAGCAGGGAAAAAAACTGGCTCTAAATATCCAATGAGTAGAACTGTTAAAAAAACAGCAGTAAAGGCCCAAAATCGCTTCATTTTTTCCCCTCTCATCTTATTTTTCTTTCACTTCTAATAACAAATCACCTGAGCTGATTGCTTCGCCTTCTTCAACATAAATGTGATCTACCGTGCCCGCAAAACGTGCTTCGATAGTCGTTTCCATTTTCATGGCTTCTGTAATCAGCAACGGCTGACCTTTTTCTACTTTATCGCCACGTTTGACCAATACTTGTAGAACAGAACCAGACATCGTTGCGCCGATTTGTTCTTTATTAGTTGGTTCCGCCTTTTGTTTTACTTGAACAGCAGACTTAATAGAGGCATCTTTAACTAAAACCTCACGACGTTGCCCATTCAAATTGAAGAACAAGACACGGTTTCCGTCAATATCAGGTTCGCCAATTTCATCTAAACGAATAATTAACGTTTTTCCTCGTTCAATTTGAACTTCCAATGTCTCTCCTTGACGAATACCATTAAAGAATGTTGGCGTATCTAATAAGGTTATATCTCCAAAGGTTTCGTATTTTTGACGATACTCTAAAAATACTTGTGGATACATTAAATAACTTAAAACTTCTTCCAATTTAGGTTGATACCCAATTTTTTCGGCTAATTCTTCTTGTACTTTCGCAAAATCAACAGGTGCTGCTAAGTCACCTGGCCGCTCTGTGAAGGCTGGTCGACCTTTTAGAATAATTCGTTGCAGCTCTTTCGGGAACCCACCAACTGGTTGACCTAAATCACCTTGGAAAAAAGTCACAACGGATTCAGGAAAACTTAGTTCTTCACCACGCGCATAAACATCTTGTTCTGTCAGATTATTTTGAACCATGAAGAGTGCCATGTCTCCCACGACTTTTGAAGATGGTGTCACTTTTACAATATCGCCAAACATCAAATTCACTGTGTGATACATTTTTTTGATTTCATCCCAACGGTGCCCTAAGCCTACCGCTTTTGCTTGCTGCTGCAGATTAGAGTATTGACCACCAGGCATTTCATGCATATAGACTTCTGTTTGCGGGGCATTTAAGCCATTTTCAAATGGTTGATAATACATGCGCACATCTTCCCAATAATGATTGATTTTCTGTGCATTATCAATGTTAATAGTTGGCGTCCGTTCACCATTGACTAAAGCATAATATAGACTGTTCATACTTGGCTGGCTAGTTGCGCCACTCATCGCACTCATTGCGACGTCAACAATATCAACGCCCGCTTTAGTAGCTGCTGAATATGTGATGATCCCATTGCCACTAGTGTCGTGAGTGTGGAGATGAATTGGTAAATCCGTGGCTGCCTTTAATTCACTAATTAAACGATAAGCAGCTTGTGGTTTCAATAAGCCAGCCATATCTTTAATCGCAATGATTTGTGCCCCTAAATTTTCCAATTCTTTAGCCATATCAAGGTAATATTGAACATTATATTTTGCTCGGGCTGGATCATTGATGTCCCCAGTATAACAAATTGCTGCTTCCGCAATTTTTCCGGTATCCCGAACGACTTGAATACTTTTTTCCATTTGAGGAATCCAGTTTAAGCTATCAAAAATTCGGAAAACATCGACTCCTTGGCGAGCGGATTCTTTAATAAATTCTTCAATAACATTATCAGGATAATTTTGATAGCCTACCGCATTAGATCCTCTGAACAGCATTTGTAAAAGTGTGTTTGGCATCAACTGACGAATTTTTCTTAAACGTTGCCATGGGTCTTCGGTTAAGAAGCGATAGGCAACATCGAACGTAGCGCCACCCCACATTTCACTAGAAAACAGCTCAGGCAGGGCTGCATCAGTTAGACCAGCAATTGCTTTAAAATCTTGTGTTCTCACACGAGTAGCTAATAAACTTTGGTGCGCATCACGGAACGTGGTATCTGTCATTAACACACTTTCTTGATTCTTAACCCAATCGATGACGGCGGTTGCTCCTTGAGCGTCTAGAATATTTTTAGCTGTGATCACTTTTTCTGGAACTTCAATATCTGTCGGCACGCGCGGGGCTTCAAAATATTTTTTCTCCGTTCGTTCAATGCCAGGGAACCCATTGACCGTTACTTCTCCAATGTATTTCATCGTTTTATTGCCACGATCGCGCATACGAGGAAATTCAAATAATTCAGGTGTATTATCAATAAAGGTTGTTTTGGCTTCGCCAGATTGAAACGCTGGATAGCTCACAACATTTTGTAAAAACGGAATATTTGTTTTCACGCCACGAATCCGAAATTCTTTTAAGCAGCGTTGCATTTTACTGATTGCCTGTTCAAAAGAGAAACCATGCGTACAGACTTTAACCAATAAAGAATCAAAGTAGGGCGTCACAGCGTAGCCAGAATAAGCATTCCCTACATCTAAACGTACACCAAAACCACCTGGTGAACGATACGTATCGATTTTCCCTGTGTCTGGCATAAACTGGTTCAGGGGATCTTCAGTCGTAATCCGACATTGAATAGCCGCGCCTTTTAATGTCAATTCGTTTTGTTTTGGCAAATGCATATCTTTATGCAAATCAAGCCCTTGCGCAATTTGTAATTGAGAGATCACAATATCAATATCTGTAATCATTTCTGTGATAGTATGTTCTACCTGAACACGAGGATTCACTTCAATAAAATAAAACTGATCCCCTTCTACTAAAAACTCAACCGTTCCCGCATTCACGTAGCCGACATGCGCCATTAACTGCACAGCAGCCGAACAAATGGCTGCTCGTTGTTCTTCATTCATTGATACACATGGTGCGACTTCTACCACTTTTTGGTGGCGTCGTTGAACGGAACAATCACGTTCAAATAAATGCAAGACATTCCCATGATGATCGCCTAAAATTTGTACTTCGATATGTTTAGGATTAGAAATATACTTTTCAACATAAACCTCGTCAGAACCAAAGGCTGCTTTCGCTTCACTCTTTGCTCTTTCGTAACCTTCTCGTGCTTCTTTGGCATCGTGGGCAACGCGCATCCCGCGACCGCCGCCACCTAAAGCAGCTTTAATCATGATAGGAAAGCCATGCGTTTCACCAAAAGCTACGACCTCTTCCACCGTTGCTACTGGCCCGTCTGAGCCTGGAATCGAAGCAATCCCCGCAGCTACAGCTGCTTCTTTCGCTTTAATTTTATCGCCAAAAATATCTAAATGATGTGTTTTAGGTCCGACAAAAATGATTCCTTCTTCTTCACAACGTTCGGCGAAGCGTAAGTTCTCAGATAAAAAGCCATAACCAGGATGAATGGCATCTGCTCCCGATTTTTTGGCAATTTGGATAATATTTTCAATGTCTAAATAGGCTTCAATTGGTTTTTTCCCCTTACCAACTAAATACGCTTCATCTGCTTTGAAACGATGAACAGAATACTCATCTTCTGCAGCATAAATCGCTACTGTCTGGATATCTAATTCTGTACAAGCTCTAAAAATTCGAATCGCAATTTCGCCACGATTGGCAACTAATACCTTTTTCATAACGTCACTCCTACCATCAATTTCCTTCAAATTTATTGGTTCTGTTCTAAAGATAAATAGTACTCATTTTCTAATTTCTGACGTGTTTCATCTGCACTGATATTCAGGACAAAGGCTACAGCAATCGAAATAATCAGCAAACTATTCCCACCTTGACTCAAGAACGGGAAAGTAATTCCTGTTAATGGAATAATCCCAGTAATCCCACCAACATTAATAAAGACTTGAATTAATAACATTGTACCAATTCCAATACACATTAGTGAATTAAAAGGTTTCTTCGAGCGTACACCGACTAAAATAATTCGCGCAATCATAAACATCAACAATCCTAAAATCGCTAGACCGCCGATAATGCCTAACTCTTCTAAAGTAATCGCAAAGATAAAGTCCGTATGTGCTTCTGGTAAAAAGCCTTTTTTCTGAACACTATTCCCTAGACCTTTGCCAAACCAGCCGCCATTACTGATTGCATAATAAGAATTAGCTAACTGATGGCCTAAGTTCCGTTCATCTAAAAATGGATTTTTAAAAACAGCAAAACGATTATAAATATATTGATAACGCGCTGGGAAAATTTTTCCTTTAGACATAATTAATAACTGAATAGCCGTGATACTACCTAAAATGCCCAAGCCACCGACCAAGTAGGTATACATATAATTAATCCCACTTGCTAAAACCATCACGATGGTAATTAATGTTAGAATGGCCGCATTCCCGAAGTCAGGCTGGATTGCAACTAGAGCAATTAATACAAAAACGAGCATCAACGGTCGCCCGGCAGCTTGTTTAAATTGATCCATGCCTCCATTAATTGTCTTTTGTCGCCGTGCTAAAATATAAGACAGATACCAGACAACCATAATTTTTAAATACTCAGCTGGTTGCATCGAAAACCCACCAATCTCAATCCAACCACGTGCGCCGTTAATTTCTTTCCCGATACCAGGAATCCGAACGGCTAAAACCATAACCGTAATTACTGCAATGGCAAACATGATAAAACTTCGATTCTGGAAAACGGATGTTTTCATCTTATAAATAAAAAACATTGCAACTAACCCTACTACCCAAAAGGCAACCTGGTTAATAACGAATGAGGTAGGTGAAAAACCTTTCATTACTTGTAATGCGGATGTGGAACTATATACCATAATCAATCCCACGATACTTAAAATTAAATATGGAATAAAAATACTATAGTCTAGCAAATGCCGTTTCTTTACTTTGTTTGGCAAAGCTTAACCCTCCTTGCCAATCTCGTTTTTTTCTTGTGTTTCTTCATAAACATCTGTATATAATTGATTCAATTCGCGTTCTAAATCACTTAGTAAGCGATGTCCTTCATCATTAGTTAAAATCCCCAAACGGGTCGCATAGGTCACTTGTCTTGAAAAACCATACATTTGTGTATCCACCACTTCTTCAAATGCTTTACATTGAGAAATGCACAAACTGTTTTTTTGATTACGAATAAGCATTTTAATGCGTTCTGCATCGTCTTCTAATAATTGAATGGCAAATTTCTTTGAAATTCCTTCGTCCATTTGTACAGAACCTCCCTATCTTAATTAAATAATTATAACATAATTCTCAGTTAGATACATGATGATTTAAGAAAATTTCCTTTAAGAAATTTTCTGAAACCAAGCGATATATTAAGTAAGAAATCTCTTTATATAACAAGCTTATTTTATCAATACAACAACAAATACATTAAAAGACTTTTTCCTTATTTTCTGCTTTTAATTTTAAATAAAATAACAAACTATATCATTTTTTTGTCTCTTGATATTCTTTAATTACTTCTAAAAAGGCGGTGCCATATTTATCTAATTTATTTTGGCCGACCCCTTTTATTTGCAATAATTGAATCGTTGTTTGCGGTAATTTTTCACACATTTCTTTAAGTGTACTATCGGAAAAGACTACATATGGCGGTACGCCTGCCTCTTGAGCCATGTCCATACGTAATTCGCGCAATCGTTCAAACAAGGCATCATTCACTGCTACTTTTCGAACTTTTTGGTCTTCTTTTCGGAAGACCTTCCGTTCCCCTAAGAGCACCTGAACACCTTCTGTCGAGACTGATAACAACGGGAATTGCCCATCAGAAGGAATTAAATAACGTTCTGCTGTCAAATAATCAATCAGCTGTGTGACTTCTTTTTGCGTACGACCTTTCATTAGTCCGTATGTTGGCAAACGATCAAAATGCCATTGATCAATTTTTTGATCTTTTGAGCCAGTCAAGACTTTACCAACTAAGCCCTTACCGAAACGTTCTCCCATACGTTTTACACAAGACAAGACTTTTTGGGCATCGACCGTAATATCGACTAATTCTCGATTATCCAGACAATTCGAGCAGCGACCGCAGTCCGTCCCTTCTTCACCAAAATAGCGTAAAATATATTTTTGTAAACACATTTGTGCATTCGCATATTGTGACATTTCCCGTAATTTCAAGTACTCTTTCTGCTTATAATCAATGGTCATTTCAGATTGTTCAATAAAGTATTGTTGAATTTGCAAGTCTTGTGGAGCAAACATTAACACAGCATCACTAGGCAGACCGTCACGACCAGCTCGGCCGGCTTCTTGGTAATAAGATTCAATATTCCCTGGTACTTGTGCGTGAATGACAAAACGAACATTACTCTTATTAATCCCCATACCAAAGGCATTTGTTGCTACCATCACTTGCACTTGATCATACAAGAATGCTTCTTGATTTTCACTACGTAACTGTTCACTCATGCCCCCATGATACATCCCAGCTGCAATTTTTTTACTTTCTAATAAATGATAAATTCGTTCAACTTCCTTCCGCGTGCTTGCATAAATAATACCTGATTGTCCAGTATTCATCTTTAAATATTCCAAAAGAAAAACGTCTCTATTTTGATCTTTCACGACTTGAAAAGATAAATTTTCTCGAGCGAATCCTGTTTTGATTTCATTTTCTGATGGAATTCTTAATTGCTTGACAATATCCTCCGCTACTTGTGGCGTTGCTGTAGCTGTTAGTGCAATCACAGTTGGTTGCTGTTGAAATTGATCGATAATCTCTGCTAAACGCAAATAGCTTGGACGAAAATCATGCCCCCATTGTGAAATACAGTGTGCCTCATCTACTGCCAATAAATCAATCGGTACATGTGTCAGCATCTGTTGAAAATCATAAGATTCTAATCGCTCTGGCGC
This sequence comes from Enterococcus sp. AZ129, assembly GCF_051714505.1. Taxonomy (NCBI): domain Bacteria; kingdom Bacillati; phylum Bacillota; class Bacilli; order Lactobacillales; family Enterococcaceae; genus Enterococcus; species Enterococcus sp. AZ129. The sequence continues at coordinate 2,062,655 of NZ_JBIORY010000001.1, forward strand.
AACATACAATAGCTTGACTTCTTTGTTAACCGCTAATTGAATACGATGATTCATCTCTTGATAGGAAATGGTACTATTGATATATGTAGCTGGAATCCCCATTAAATTCAGGGCGTCTACTTGATCTTTCATTAAAGAAATTAATGGTGAAATCACCAATGTTAAATTATCCAGAAGTAAGGCTGGCAACTGATAACAAATCGATTTGCCTCCACCTGTTGGCATAATGCCTAAGACATTTTCTTGTCGCAATACATGACGAATAATCGTTTCTTGTCCTGGCCGAAAATCATCATAGCCAAATGTATCTTTTAATAATTCTTGTAATGCACTCATTTATTGCGCTCCAATCTTTGTTCTACAAGTCATTTTAACACGCTAATCTAACAGGAACAAGGTGTGTTAAAACAAGACACAATCGTGAAACACCAGTTAACGTGAAACATCAAAAAGAATGAAAAATTGTGAAAGCTTGCTATCAAAAGCTTTCAAAAATAACGACATTTGCTTGTTGTGGATAACGAGTAGTTATCCACACATAAAAAATATCCTTATCTTAAAAAAACGCATTAATCCGTTTTTTTCATAAAAAAAACCAACTATTTTCGTAGTAAAACGAGCATAGTTGGTTTAAATGTTTATTTGTCGAAAAATTATTCAGCTTTTTTCTTTTTCTTGCTTGCTTTTTCGCGTTCATTTTTGTTAAGAATTTGTTTTCTTAAACGGATGCTTTCTGGTGTTACTTCACAGTATTCATCTTCATTCAAGAATTCTAATGATTCTTCTAACGTTAATTTTTTCGGTTTTTTAATGACTGATGTTTGGTCTTTCGTTGCCGAACGAACGTTAGTCATTTGTTTAGCTTTTGTGATGTTCACAGTTAAATCGTTGTCGCGGTTGTTTTCCCCAACAATCATTCCTTCGTAAACTTCTGTCGTTGGTTCAACGAAAACTGTACCACGTTCTTCAATACTCATGATTGAGTAAGTCGTTGCTTTACCAGTATCGATTGAAACTAGTGCACCTTGATGACGGCCACCAATCGTTCCTTGAATCATTGGTAAGTATTGATCGAAGGTGTGGTTCATAATACCATAACCACGAGTCATTGATAAGAATTCTGTTGAATAACCAATTAAGCCACGAGCTGGTGCTAAGAAGATTAAACGCATTTGTCCGTTACCGGCATTAATCATATCTTGCATTTCGCCTTTACGTAAACTTAGTGATTCAATCACGCTACCCATGTATTCTTCAGGTGTGTCAATTTGAACACGTTCAAATGGTTCACATTTAACCCCATCAATTTCACGTTCAATAACTTCTGGACGAGAAACTTGTAATTCATAGCCTTCACGACGCATGTTTTCAATTAAAATTGATAAATGCAATTCGCCACGGCCTGATACAGTCCAAGAATCTGGGCCAATTGGATCAACACGTAAAGATACGTCTGTTTGTAATTCAGCCATTAAACGTTCTTCGATTTTACGAGCGGTGATGTATTTTCCTTCACGTCCCGCAAATGGAGAATTGTTAACTAAGAAAGTCATTTGTAAGGTTGGCTCATCAATGTGTAGAATTGGTAATGCTTCTTGATTATGAACATCTACAACTGTTTCCCCAACGAAAATGTCTTCCATTCCAGAAACGGCAATTAAATCGCCCGCTTTTGCTTCATCAATTTCCACACGTTGTAAGCCAAAGAAACCTAAAATTTTCGTTACACGGAAATTTTTCACGCTGCCATCTAATTTCATCAACGCAACTTGGTCGCCGACTTTCATTGTGCCACGAAACACACGGCCAATCCCAATACGTCCAACGTAATCGTTGTAGTCTAGTAATGAGACTTGGAATTGAAGTGGTTCGTCTGAATTGTCAACTGGAGCTGGCACATGTTCAATAATTTTATCAAAAATTGGGGCCATTGTTGGCTCTTGATCTGCTGGATCATCTGATTCACTTGAAGTTCCGTTTAAAGCAGAAGCATAAACAACTGGGAAATCTAATTGATCGTCGTCTGCGCCTAATTCGATGAATAACTCTAAAACTTCATCTACTACGTGTTCAGGACGAGCAGAAGGTTTGTCAATTTTGTTAACAACCACGATTGGTGTTACTTTTTGTTCTAATGCTTTTTTCAATACGAAACGTGTTTGAGGCATTGTTCCTTCATACGCATCGACAACTAAAACAACACCGTCTACCATTTTCATGATACGTTCTACTTCACCACCGAAGTCCGCGTGTCCTGGTGTATCTAGAATGTTGATACGTGTACCGTTATAATCTACGGCTGTATTTTTTGCTAAGATAGTAATTCCACGTTCACTTTCAAGTGCATTGGAATCCATTGCACGTTCTTGTAATTGTGTATGCCCATCTAAAGTGTCAGATTGTTTTAAAAGTTCATCTACTAAGGTTGTTTTACCATGGTCAACGTGGGCGATAATTGCCACGTTACGAATATCATCTCTGTATTTCAATTTAATTGCTCCTTATCTATATACGCTTATGTTACTTAAGTCCATAAAAGCCGACTGCTTATTATAGCAAACTTTTTTCATTAAAAAAAGGCTTTCGCCTGCAAAAATAATGAAAGTTTTAGAAATTATTCGGCTTTTTCTGAAAACAAGGACATTTTTTTACAAATTTTTCTCTTTTAAAAGAGGAAGAGCCTTACCTTTCAGCAACGCTCTTCTTGGATTATTCCGATTCATTTAAATATCGGGTAAATACTTCATCATAGGTTTCAGGAGTTGCTGCAATAAAGTATTCACGGCCATCAAAAGTTAATGGTTTTCCTGTAATACCAGAGTATTTAAACCCAAATTCTTCCAAAAGTACTAAGCCTGCTGCATAATCCCAAGGACTTAGATTAGATAAATAGCCATGATGGTTGCCTTTTAACATGGCAATAATTTCCAAACCTGCACAACCGCTAATACGCACGCCCATACTTGCTTGTCCGATTTCCGTTGCGTGATGAATATTTTTTCCATGCATGTAAGCATTCATGCCCCATAATCCATCTGCCAAGGCTTTCATAGTAGGCGCTTTTAATAATTGATTATTCCGATAAACGCCAAGCCCTTTGCCGCCCCAATAAAGTTCTTCTCGCATCACATCATAGATAAAACCTAATTTACCAATGCCGTCTTCATAAACAGCTAACATAATACAAAAATTTTCTCTTTCCATCACGAAATTCATTGTGCCATCAATCGGATCGATGATCCACACGCGACCAGCAAAACTTTTTAAAGTATTGTAGCCTTTTTCTTCCCCTAAAATTTGATCTTCGGGAAAATTTGTTTGAATTTTATTCATTAAAAATTCTTGGGTTTGTTCATCCATATTTGTCACTAAATCGGTGCGGCCATTTTTCTGTTGAACGGTTAACTCTGATTCCAAGTTCATTCGAATCACATCGGCTGCTTCAAAAAGCCAACTTTGAATTGTTTGAACAAATTTTTGCGTTTCAGTCATCTAATCATCCCCCAGCTTTAATTTACCGCTTCCCTGTTTTTTAGCTTGTTGAAGCGTACGATATAACGAATATCCTGAAGCATTTTCAAATTCACGACCTAAGCGTTTTTCTTCGCCGATACTTTTAACGACCGTTTTAAATTGTTGATAAGTTGTTAAAAATTTGTCAACAGGCAAGCCTGTTTCGTTGGCTTGCTCAACTGCTGTCCACATATTAGTGACAATCACCATTTCCTCTGTCGTCCAATCTAAATCTAATGGATATTGATAGTCTTTCATGTCTTCACCTCATCTTCTCTAGTTTAGCATATTTTCATAAAAAAACATCTTATTTACGTCGATTTTTTAATGCAGTAAAGAGAGGATATTCTGCTGTTCCTTTGCGATACAAACTTTGTTGTGAAGCATAAATACCGCTATTTCCTGAACACATAAAACTGATTAAGCAGACCATGAAAAAATAGACCGCCGCTTCACTACCAAATAGTTCAATGCCCATAATGAAACAAGCAATCGGCGTGTTCGTGGCGCCAGAAAAAACACCAATAAATCCTAAACCTGCTAAAAAAGGAATTGACAGATGTAACAAAGGGGCCAAAGAACTCCCTAACGTAGCCCCAATTTCAAACAATGGCGTCACTTCTCCTCCTTGGAATCCGGCACCCAAGGATAACACCGTAAAGAATAATTTCCCAACAAAATCAAAAGGCTGCGCATTGCCTGCAAATGCATCTTCTAATAAAGGTAAACTCAAGCCTAAATAACGTTGGTTGTTTAAGACGAGCACAAACAGAACGACAATGGCAGCGCCAAGAAACGCACGAAGGTAGACATTAGCAAACCAATTTGCGTAGGTCTTTTTTAAAAAGACAATGGAACGACTAAAAACCCAACCTGCCAAACCAAAACAAATCGATGCCAAAAATAATTTTACAAATAGATCAACCGACCAAGTCGGAATTTTGCCCATCGGATAATGCGTATGTGTTACACCAAAACTTTCAGTCACAAAATTAGCAAATAAGCCTGCAAAAAAACTTGGGAAAAGTGCCTCTGCACGAACTTTTCCAATCGCCAAAACTTCTAATCCGAAAACCGTTCCCGCTAATGGTGTGCCAAAAACAGAACTAAAACCTGCACTAATTCCGCTAATAATAATTACTTGTCGTTCCAAAGCGGACAGTTTAAAGACTTTTCCTACAGCATTTGCGATTGCGCCCCCCATTTGCACCGCCGTCCCTTCACGACCAACAGAACCACCAAATAAGTGCGTAGTAATCGTGCCAAACAATGTTAAAGGAATTAAGCGCAAGGGAATATCTTCTTCCCCGCCATTGCCTTGTTCAATCACTAAGTTATTTCCTCGGCTAGCATTTTTCCCAAAACGCGTATAGAAATACGTAAAAACGACACCGCTAATGGGGAGGATAAAGAGTAACCAAGGGTTTGCTAAACGAACATCTGTTACATAGGTAAGACTCTTTAAGAAAAAGGCGGATAACGTCCCCATAAATAAACCAATAATTGCGGTAATGAGCAACCATTTTGCCATATAACCGCCGATTGATAGTAGTTGCTTTGTTTCTTTTTTCACTTTACATGCTCCTTTACAATTTTCTTATCGCCAATCCTAGCGTACAGAAAAAGCCTACCAAAGGGTACACTTCTCCCGTTTGGTAGGCGTCATTAATTTATTCGTCCAATAAATAGTTCGTGGTGAACACCATCACCATGTTGCTATTAAACTATTAAAAATAATACCACGCAACTCTGGAAAGTGCAATAGAAGAATAACTCATTACCTTTAACAACCTCCACGTGTCTTTTTAGACACTAGTTCATTAAAAAAAATAACCATGATTTCTTCGCTTTCCAGATCTAACAACTTAGAAATCAATTTAATATCTGAAGCTTTAAATACAACCTCTCCTTTTAATTTCTTATAAATTGTTGAAGCTGAGATTGGTTGACCTGCAGCGGTCATTTCACTTGCTAACCATTCAACATTTTTCCCTTTTAATTTCAATTTTGAATGAATTAAATTTGATTCCATTTTACTCCCCCTTTTCACCCTTTTAGTGTCTTATTAGACACTGGAAGTATATCATTTTGTGAAAAAACCGTCAATATATGCCTATTCAATAGTTATTTATCACTCTATGTATAGAGTAAAACATGTTTCTTTTGCGACACTTTTTGTGCTAGAATGTTTTTTACGGAGGTGGTTTTTTTGAAAGAAAATTTTTTGAAGCAAAAAAGGATGGAGAAAAATCTTACATTAGAACAAGTTGGAAATTTTGTTGGTGTTGGAAAAAGTACCGTCAGGAAATGGGAAACTGGAATGATTGAAAATATGGGGAGGGATAAAATTGTCGCCTTATCTAAAATTTTAGATGTATCACCTCTTGAAATCTTAGGTATTCCTGAAACGGAAGAAACGCCATTTGTTGTCCCAACCAATATTATGAACATATACAAACAGTTAACAACTGAAAATCAAGAAGCAGTCTTTCGATACGCTCAAAAGAAATTAACAGAACAAAATTACTTTTAATATTTATTTTAAATAGATGAATGCTAGACTTTTTAGTCAACGTCAAACAAAAAAAGCTTATCCGTAAGGATAAGCTTTTTATTAGATTGACTGTTGGCCAAAATACTGACGCCATTTGGTTTTCATGGCTGTCGTCATCGGCAACGCTGCTTCTTTTACAGCACAATATTTGTCAACAAAGGTTACAATGTAACTTTCTTTGTATTTTGGTGGTGCAATAGTTGCGCCCCACATATGTTTAATAATAATGTCTCGTTCTAAATCAGACAACTCTGTAATTTTTTCAGCATTTTTGGCTGCAATTCGTGGATGAACATAGGCATGAGAGCCTTCGTCAAACTTTGTTGTGCGCCAATCATAGTAAAACAAATCATGCAATAAACCAGCACGAGCTGTTGCACGAGCATTGCCGTTCCAACGCTTTGCTAATTTATAGCTATGATAGGAAACACTAATTGAATGTTCTAAACGAGTTGAATGCATATGTTGTGTGTATTCTGCTAATTTTTGGACTTCTTCGGTTGCTAATAAATCTTCTACATAAGAAAGATATTCTTCGTCTTCACGCCATTTTTCTGTCATATAATTGGGTGCCACCTTTTCTAATCCTTTTATAACTTGACTCGAGTATAGCACCCCAGCTATTTAATTACTATGAATTTCTCAATCTGTAACTTAACTTTAATATTTGCTTAATAAGTTTAGCGTTCAACGCAGTAAAATTTTCACAAAAACTTCTACATTTCTTCTGGTGCATGTAACCCTAGTAAACGTAAATCTTCTTTTAGAACAGTAGCTACTGCATAAACTAACGCTAAGCGTGCCTCTTTTTGAGCATCTTCATCCAAAATCCGAACATGGGCATAATATTTATTGAACGCTTGTGCTAAATGAATGCTATGTTTCGCAATAACAGATGGTTCATATTTTTCAGCAGCTTGCATCACAGTTTCAGGGAATTTTTGTAACAACTTCACGACTTCCCAGCTATCCTTGTCATTTAGTGCATAACGTTGTGTAGCGTCTGGTGTAAAGTTTGCTTTACGTAAAATACTCATCGCACGAGCATGCGTATATTGAACATATGGGCCAGTTTCGCCTTCAAAACGAACAACTTCATCTAATACAAAATCGAAATTATTTAGACGATCATTTTTAAGGTCATGGAAAATGACTGCACCTACACCTACTTGTTTCGCCACTTCTTCACGATTTGCTAAGTCTGGGTTTTTCTCGTTAATTTGATTTCCTGCTAAAGTAACGGCTTCGTTCAATACTTCTTCTAATAAAACAATTTTCCCTTTACGTGTGGATAATTTTTTACCGCCTTGAGTAATTAAACCAAACGGAATGTGTTCCATATCATCTGACCAGTCAAACCCTAGTTCTTTCAAGACTGCTTTTAATTGTTTGAAGTGATTGCTTTGTTCGTTACCAACTACATAAAGTGATTTGGCAAAATCATACGTCCGTTTACGGTAAAGCGCAGCAGCTAAATCCCGTGTGATATATAACGTCGCACCATCTGATTTACGAATAAGTGCTGGATTTAAATTATATTCTGTCAAATCAACAATTTCTGCACCTTGATTTTCTGTTAATAAATGTTTTTCTTCTAATAAAGTAACAATTTCATCCATTTTATCATTATAAAAGGCTTCGCCATTGTATGAATCAAATTCAACTTCTAACATGGAATAGATTTTATCAAATTCTTTTAGAGACTCGCTACGGAACCATTTCCATAATTCATTAGCTTCTTGGTCTCCTTCTTCTAATTTTTTAAACCAGGCACGTGCTTCGTCTTCTAATTCTGGTTTTTCTTCTGCTTCTTCATGAAATTGCACATATAAGCGCAATAATTCATTAATTGGCTGTTGGCGGACTGCTTCTTCAGAACCCCATTTTTTATAAGCTACAATTAACTTACCAAACTGTGTACCCCAGTCACCTAAGTGGTTAATCCGAATTGGCTGATACCCAATTTTTTCTAAAATAAAGGCAATTGAATTCCCGATTACCGTAGAACGTAAGTGCCCCATAGAAATTGGTTTAGCAATGTTTGGTGAAGACATATCAATAGGAACATTGCCATTATTGCCAAAGGTACTGTTTCCGTAGTTATTTTTTTCTTTGACTACTGCGCCAATAACAGCTTGACTGACTGCTTCTTTATTCATGAAAAAGTTTAAATAAGGTCCTACCACTTCAATTTTTTCAAAATTTGTGCCATCAATTTTTTCTGCTAATTCTGCTGCAATTTGTTGTGGTGCTTTACGATAAATTTTAGCTAATGAAAAGGCTGGAAAAGCCACATCTCCATGATCAACAGATTTAGGATTTTCCAATAATTGTTCGATTTGATCCATCGTTAATTCTTCATTTAAAACATCATGTAACGCTTTTGCTACGATTTCTTTGTTGTTCATAAGAACCCTCCTGATTAATTTGTAAGTATAAAAAACAAAAACGTCTCTGACAAAACAAAATAATTTGTTTTGTCAGAGACGAGAATTTACCCGCGGTACCACTCTAATTGTCTATACTACTTGGATAGACCTGCTTCATCGATAACGGTGATTGCCGTCTGCTTTCAGCAGAATTCTAAAAGTGCGCTTCCTCATTCCGATCACTCTTGGCTCCCACCTTCCCAAGATCGCTAAGCTGACGTTGAAATAAGTACTCTCTTTATCATCGAATGTCATTGTTAAACTGGCTTCATTATAGCAAATTTTTGTCTAGCTGGCTAGCCTTCTTCACTAATTGTCATAAAACTAACGCCAGGTTCTGCATTTAAGTTATACGAAGCAAAGTGATTCTTTTCAGCTTCGATAAAGGCGGCAGCGCCAATCATCGCCGCGTTATCCCCACAAAGTTTTAATGGCGGAATAAGTAATGTCACTTCTGGTAATTGTTCACTGATTGCATGTCTCATTGCTTCTCGTAATCCTTGATTCGCAGCAACGCCCCCAGCAATTAGCAATTGTTTAACAGGATATTCTTGACAAGCACGAATGGTTTTAGTCACTAATACTTCTACCACACTCGCCTGAAAACTTGCGGCTAAATCCTTTGTAGACAGTACTTCACCACGTTGCTCTGCATTATGAACCGTGTTAATAAACGCACTTTTTAAGCCACTAAAACTAAAGTCATAGTTATCCTCTTTTAGCATCGCCCGTGGAAATTGATAGGTATCTGTGCCTTCATGGGCCAAAGCATCAATCTCTTTGCCACTAGGATAAGGCAACCCTAACACACGTCCGACTTTATCATACGCTTCACCAGCTGCATCATCACGTGTTTCACCAACAATTTCGAAAGAACCATCTTCTTTCATGTAGACCAATTCCGTATGTCCTCCACTAACAAGTAAGGCCATCAATGGAAATTCGAGCGGTGCCACAAAACGGGCAGCATAAATGTGCCCAGCCATATGATTGACTGGAATAAGCGGTAATTGGTGCGCCCAAGCAAATGCTTTTGCTGCAGAAAGTCCTATTAATAAAGCACCGACTAACCCAGGCCCATAGGTCACAGCAATGCCACTAAGCTCTTCAGGTGTGACTTTTGCTTCTGTTAATGCTTCTTCAATACAGATTGTCACTTGTTCGACATGATGACGACTCGCAACTTCTGGAACGACTCCGCCAAAACGTTGATGGCTCTTAATTTGCGAAGCAACGATATTGGAAAGAATTTTGTCGCCATCTTCAATGACAGCCACACTTGTTTCATCACAGCTACTTTCCACAGCTAATAATAATTTACGTTCTTTTGTAAAAATTGTCATTGGGCTTCCTTCCTTAATTTCGCACACATTACAAAGGCATTTTCTTGAGGTTCTTTATAATAATTTTTTCGAACAGCTACTTTCCGAAAACCTGTTTTCTCATAAAGTTTTTGAGCTAGTGTATTCGATTCTCTGACCTCTAAGAAAATTTGTGTAATGTCACGACTTTTAACATATTCTTTAAAAGCTTTCATTAATTGACAACCAATTCCTTGGTGTTGTTTCTGACCATTCACAACAACGTGACTAATTTCTGCTTCATCTAAAATAAAATGATAGGCAATATAACCTAACCACTGGCCATTTTCAACTAAAAAAAGATATTCGCTATTTTCCTGAGCAAAATCTTCCGCGAATTGTGTTTCTGTCCAAGGGGAGCCAGTTGTATAAGAAGAATTACTAAAACGCCATAATTCTTCACCAATATTTGCTACAGATATTTCTTTTTTTGTTACTAACATTTTTTCTTCACTCTTCTTTTAAATCAATTATCATTTCTAATGCGTCTTCATTATTTTCGTCATAATAGCCTTTTTTCACCGTTTGTGAGACAAAGCCAATTTTTCGATACAAACGTTGGGCTTTAACATTACTCATTCGTACTTCTAGCGATAAGGTTTCACAACGATTTTTCTTGGCAAAAATTCGCGTTTCTTCTATTAAAGAACGACCTAAACCTAAGCCTTGGTATGCTGTATGGACAGCGACATTCGTAATGTGTGCATCCGTTCCTTGAATCCGACAGCCAATAAAGCCAACTGTTTTTCCGTTAATTGCCGCTAACAAATAGAGATGCGGCGCTTTTGAGCCAAGTTCTGCCATGAAAGCAGACATCGTCCAAGGAAGTTCCCCAGCGTAAACTTCACGTTCAATTGCTAGTAAATCCTTAATATCTTGGTAGGTGATTTCACGCAATTGAAATTCTTGCTGGTTCATTGCAATGGTTTTAGTTATATACCGTTGCCGTCTTTTTGTAAAGTATTTTGTCACAAAATTAAAGTTTTTCCACATAGCTTTCTCCATTAGGCGTGTGTGTCTTCAACCAATTTTCTTCCGCTTCTACTTTTTTCAAATACGCAGGTAAGAACCCATGAACATTTTCAACAGGTTCAGCCACACTGCCTAACGCAGCCAAAACTGCGGCATTAGGAATTTGCCATTGCGGGACATCACAAATTTCCCCATGAGGAATGATTTGAGCTATTTCTTCAGTGAATTTTTCAACATCTTCACCAACAAAAAAAAGATTTGGTTCATTTTTTAGTTGTTCTAATAACTCCCGCAGTGAAATATGTTGGTCCGGTAACTCATTTTGCCACACGCCATTGATAAACCGATAAGCACCAGCATAGACGTTTTTACGACGCGCATCAAAAAGAGGCACAATTAAACCGGTTTGTCCAACACAATTGGCAGCTAACGTTTGTAGACTGGAAATGCCTACTAGCTCTTTCTTTAAAGTATAGGCCAATGTTTTGGCAGTCGTCACGCCTAAACGTAAGCCAGTGTATGATCCAGGTCCTTCTGCTACGACAAAACGATCAATTGCCGTTGGCGCCAAGTTCAATTGGCTCATCAAATAGTCAATTGCCGGCATTAATGTTAAGCTATGATTTCTTTTAACCGTTGCTGTATAACTTCCCAGAATTTTTTGATTTTCACACACAGCAATACTCAATGTTTGGTTAGATGTATCTATTGCTAAAATTCGCACACGAATCCCTTTCCTTCTACAATTTAGTCGCTTCATTGTAGCACACTTTCCTTTTTCTAAAAAGGGAAAACGAGGTTTCTTTTTACAGAAACCTCGTTTCGTTCATTTTCTCTTTTTATTTAATGGTTGCTTCTAAGTAATCAATTAATGGTTTACTGATATCTGTTGCAGAACCATTTTCTCCTGAATTTTCAACCATAATCATTGTTAAGAATTTATTGTTACTACGATCTAACGTTAGAAGGAAACTGTTTTCTTTGCCATCTGTATCTTGTTTATCTTTTATTTCAGCTGTTCCTGTTTTAGCAGCCAATGAGAAGTTCGGATTGTACATATTATAAACATAACCTGAAGGATCTTCCACACTACCTAAAAGATCTGTGGCAATTGTATTCGCTGCGTTGGCGCTGATTACATTGTCTTTTTTCTTCGTTTCTTTGTCTAAAACTAGTTTTGGATAGACTAGTGTTCCATTATTTTGGAAAACACTATACATGGTAGCTTGCTGGATTGGCGAAATTAACAATTGACCTTGACCATAGCCCGTATCTGCTAAAAGAATTTCAGAATTAAATTTATCTTCATTTGAAATTTGAGCAGGCGTCATGGCAATTGGTAAATCTAGTTCCTCACCGAAAATGAATTTATTAAGACCCGCTCTAAATTTGTCTTCTCCCATCCGTAATGTTTGTTGGGCAAAATAAATATTATCTGAATTAACTAAAGCGGTACGCAGATTGACTGGACTTGCTTCTTTTACACGTGTCGCAAAATAGCCGCCCCAAGATTTATCTTTTTGCCATTTCAAGCCATTAATTTCTAGCTCTTCATCTGGCTTCAATGTCCCTGCATCTAAACCAATGGCACCGGTAATTGTTTTAAAGGTAGAGCCTGGTGCATAACCTGTCGCAAAACGTGCTGTGAATGGTAAATCTTTGTTGTTATTGTAAGCATCATATTCTTTTTGAGAAATGCCATTGGCCATTTTATTAGGATCATACGAAGGTGAACTAACCGTTGCTAATAAATCGCCTTTTTGAGGATCGGTAATGACCGCACTACCAGGGCGTTTGTCAAATATAGCGAAGGCTTGTTGTTGTACGCCACTGTCAATCGTTAATTTAATCGTTTGACCATCTTTTTTCTCTTTGGTTTGTAAAGCTTTTTTGACATTCTCTTTGTCATCTAAAATAACTAGTGAGCCACCATCTTGCCCTCTTAATTCTTTATCAAACGCTCGTTCTAAGCCAGTTTTACCAATTACGCCCGTACTACTTAACTCTGGATTTTTTTCAATATCTTCTGCAGTAATGGTGCCCGTATACCCGATTAATTGCGCAGCTGCTTCCCCCAGCGGATAATAACGTGACTCTGTGCCTTTTGTCGCAGCCCCTGTTGGTAATTCTGTCACTGGTTCAGAAGCAACTGTGATTGGTACAAAGGAGTCTGCTTGGACCCATCCTTGGCTTAACTTTTGATTGATTTCATCAACAGAAACGCCGAACTTATCACTAAAAGCTTTGATATTGGCTGTTTTTTCTGCGCCAGAACCGAGTTTGCCAGGTACTACGCCCACTTCGTCAAACACTTTGTTAATTGCTAGCCCACTACCATTACGATCGACAATTTCTCCACGTTTGGCATTATCTACTTGAATCGAAATTTTATCATTTCCTGACATATCTGGAAAAATTAAAGACGGCTTCCAAGCGATTTGGTAGGTATCGCCTTTCTTGGCGATACTTGATTGATAAGACAAATCTTTCATTTCGCCTAAAGGAGTGCTCATCGATAATTTATAGGTAAATGTGTATTGATTGTCTTTCGCCTTTTTGACTTGAACATCACTAGCTTTGACTCCTTCTGCTTGAATCCCTGAATAAATTGCTTGGTATTTTTCAACAACAGATTTAGTATCATAGCCATTTTTCTTTAAGCTAGCTTCTTGAACAACGGACGGTAACTTATCAAATTCCTGTTTTGACAATACGTTTAAAAATGTAGTAGCTGTTTTCTTCGCTTCGGCTAATTCTTGTTTGGCTTGCCATTGACTATAAGCATAATACCCGCCACCGGCAGCAGCGATTAGAACCAAGGCAGAAACACCAAGAATAAGTGGTTTTTTTGAAGATTTTTTATTACGATTGCTTCGTTCCATTCAATAATCCCCTAACTATATAATATGTCTTTTCTTCTATTATACGTAACTTTTTTTAAAATGCTTGTGTTTCACCTATACTTTTTTTAATTTCTTAATAAAGTTTGATCAATTTTTTCCATTTCATCAGGCTTTCGTTGGATTTCTCTGCATTCATTGTGTGGTATACTAGCTGTAACAATTAGTTTTTTATTAGGAGGAATGAACATGGGACTTATTAAAGCAGCAACAAGTTCAGTTGGCGGTGGCTTGGCCGATCAATGGCTAGAGGTTATTGAACCTGATAATATGGGGGACACAACCGTCATGACAAAAGGTATTTTTGTACGTAAAGATGATAAACGTGGTTCTAATCGTAAAGGAACGGACGATGTTTTAACAGATGGATCTGTTGTACATGTCTATCCCAACATGATGATGCTTCTTGTCGATGGTGGCAAAATCATCGATTACACTGCTGAAGAAGGCTATTATACAGTCAAAAATGATTCTGCGCCTTCAATGTTTAACGGTTCTTTAAAAGATGCGATTGCAGAGACCTTCAGTCGTTTCAAATTTGGTGGCGTAACTCCACAAAAACAACAAGTTTTTTATATTAATTTGCAAGAAATTAAAGGCATTAAATTTGGAACACCTGCGCCATTAAACTATTTTGATAATTTTTATAATGCCGAACTTTTCTTACGTGCACACGGAAATTACTCAATTAAAATTACAGATCCTTTGCTATTTTATACTAATGCGATTCCTAAAAACCAAACGCAAGTAGATATTAATGATATTAATGAACAATATTTGGCAGAGTTCATTACAGCATTGCAAGCAGCAATCAATCAAATGTCTGCTGATGGGCAACGTATTTCTTACGTTCCCTCAAAAAGTGTTGAATTAAGCAAATATATGCAAACTGCGCTTGACGAGGATTGGCGCACCAATCGCGGCATGGAAATTGTTTCTGTAGCAGTTGCGAGCATTTCTTATACAGATGATTCAACTAAATTAATCAACATGCGAAATGAAGGAGCTATGCTCAGCGATCCAGGTGTTCGCGAAGGCTATGTTCAAGGTTCCTTGGCTCGTGGTATGGAGGCTGCTGGTAAAAATGAAGGTGGCGCAATGAGCGGCTTTATGGGCGTTGGTATGGGCATGAATGCGAATGGCAACTACTTTGCGCAAGCATCTCAAACAAACCAACAACAAATGCAAGAAAAACAAAACCAGCAAAATGCACAAGGGGCTACAGACACTTGGACTTGCCCACAATGTGGGACTGAAAACACTGGGAAGTTTTGTTCAAACTGTGGTACACCAAAACCAACAAACGAAAAACCAAAATTAGAAATGAAATGTAGTGAATGTAGCGAAATTGTTGACTTAAGTAATGGTATTCCTAAGTTCTGTCCACATTGTGGTAAACCATTCCAAGGGGTTCCTTTATAAGCAAGTAGTGAACAATTAAAGAAAAGGGTCAGGCACAAGTCTACCCTTTTTCTTTGAATCAGATTCCTGTTATTTACTCACTCTATTAGAAAGGACGGTTGCAATGGAAACAACATTTACCCATAAATGCCCCAACTGTGGCGGCCCGCTCTTATTTAATCCCAAAGATCAAAAATTTCATTGTGAATATTGTTTAAATATTTACACGGAAGAAGAAGTGACTCGTTATGAGCAACAGCAACATGAGGCGCATTTAGAGAATCCCTCAACAACGACTGCCGAGGAAAATTTGACTTTCACGGCGGAAGAAGAATCCTCCGCTACGCAACAAACAGAGACCACTGAGAATGAAGCAGCTGCAGATGCAGGCACAATGGAAATTTTTAATTGTCCAAGCTGTGGCGCTCAAATTGTCACCGATGCAACAACGGCAGCCACATACTGTTATTATTGCCATAATCCAGTTGTCTTGGCTGGTCGATTAAGTGGCGAATTTTTACCAGAAAACGTCTTACCCTTTACAATTGAAAAAGACGAAGCGATTGAAAAATTTCTCGCTTGGACCAAGAAAAAATGGTTCATTCCTCGAGATTTTTTCAGCAAAAATCAAATCGATAAATTAACTGGGGTTTACTTCCCCTATTGGGTCGTTGATGCAGAAGTCGACGGACAACTGCAAGCTACTGGCACAAGTATTCGCATTTGGCGCGTAGGTGATATTGAATACACCGAAACAAAACGTTTCAATGTGGGACGTTCAGGAAAATTATCGTTTAAAGAATTAGTTAAAAATGCCTTGTCAAAAAACGTCCAACAAAAAATGGTGGAAGGCGTTCAACCATTTTTAATTGATCAAGCAGTGCCTTTCAAAAGCCAATACCTAGCAGGTTTTCAAGCAGAAAAACGCGATATTGAATATGAAGCAATCAAAAAACACGTCCAACAAGAATTACAAGATTATTCGGAATCATTGTTACGGGACTCTGCTTCTGGTTATACTACGTTGACAAATGTTCGCACGGATATTTCTCTAAACCAAGAAAATAATCACTATATGCTTTTGCCAATTTGGTTAGTCACCTATCGCAGTCAGGAACAATCAAAAAAAGTTTATTATTATGCCATGAATGGACAAACAGGTAAAGTAAGCGGTGTACTTCCAATTAGTTACACTCGTTTAGGACTAGCAACGTTAGGCATTTTCGCTGGACTCTTAGCACTCTTTTTATTAGGAGGTTATTTCCTATGAAAAAACGACTTTTACCTATTTTTTTCCTAATACTTCTTGCCTTTGGCCTTGCCCTACCCGTTTCGGCGGCTGAAAATTCAATTGATGATGGTGCACAATTACTGACACCTGATCAAATCAACCAACTAAAGCAAGAGATACAACCTTTAGAAGAAAAAACAAAAGCCTCTGTCTTTATTGTGACCACAAATAATAATACCTATGGCGATGAACAAGAATATGCAGATCATTATCTTTTAAATAAAGTTGGCAAGGACCAAAATGCGATTCTTTTTCTCATTGATATGGACTTACGGAAAATCTACATCTCTACTTCTGGAAACATGATTGATTATATGACAGATGCGCGAATTGATGATACCTTAGATAAAATATGGGATAATATGAGTCAAGGAAATTATTTCGCGGCTGCTCAAACCTTTGTTCAGGAAACTCAAGCATTTGTTGATAAAGGGGTTCCTGGGGGGCACTATCGTGTGGATAGCGAAACAGGTAAAATTACCCGTTATAAAGTCATCACCCCGTTGGAAATGGTAATTGCTTTTGCTGCTGCGCTGATACTCAGTTTGGTCTTCTTAGGCATCAATATTTCTAAATATCAATTAAAATTTTCAAGTTATCAATATCCCTTTAGGGAAAAAACAACTTTAAACTTAACCTCCCGCACAGATCAGTTAACCAATTCTTTTATCACTACTCGTCGTATTCCTAAAAACAATGGCGGCAGTGGCGGAATGGGCGGTGGTGGCAGCACCACCCACTCAACTGGCGGCGGCACATTCGGTGGCGGCGGTCGAAGTTTTTAGATTTTTTATCTTTTTTAATTATTTCATAAAAATAATGGTGTTATTTTTATGAAATAATGATAAAATAAGTATACTGTGGTGTGTTATTTTTACACATGGCGGTATACTTATTTTCATTTAAACTAAGTGATTTGTAGTCCAAAGTTATTTAATTGGGGATTGTTTTCAACTATTTAGTAAGCGCTACAAATCATTAACTAAACTATGGGAGGGAAAGTGAAAATGAAAAAAAATGATTCAAATGAAGGAAAAGTAAAAAAACCATTTTATAAGAAAATTTGGTTTTGGGTTGTAGTAGTTATTGTACTGGGGATTGCTGGTAGTGGTCTTGGCAAAGAGGATAAAAAAGCAAGCAATGATACCAAAGAAGTGAAAACAGAAGCCTCTTCTTCAAAAGCTACGAATAGTTCAAAAAATGATACAAAAAAAGAAAGCTCTGAAAAGAAATCAGAAGATAAATCGAAAGATAACTCTGATTTAAAAGCAACTTACGATAAAATTAATGTCGGTGATATTATGAACAGCAGCGAAGGCGGTTCTACAGAAGATGAAGTAAAAGCAATTTTAGGTGAACCAGCCTCTTCTTCTACAACAGATATCCAAGGCATCTCTACCACTACTCTATCTTGGACAAATGTCAAGGGTGGTGATCTTCTTGCATCTATTACTGTTTCATTCTCTGATGGCAAAGCAGCGAGCAAATCTGTAAGTGGCTTGAAGGTTGCAAAACATGATAAAGTTACTGCAGACCAAGTAAATAACATTGCTACTGATGGTTCATATTCTGAAGAACAAGCTAGAAAAGATTTAGGGGATCCAACAGGGATTACTTCTACAAATATCAATGGTGAAAAAAATGATACTTTAATCTGGATGAAAAACTTAGATGGTGATTTAGGTGCTACTGTTACGGTTTCTTTTTCTAATGGAAATGCAATTTCTAAATCAAGTTCAGGATTAAAATAAGAAAAACTTGTCATTGTAAAATATTAACAACGAAGTCAGGACAGAAGTGTTTAACTCCGAGCACCACGTAGGTAAGGATTAAGATATCCCGAACACTTGTGTGAGAAAGTCACTTTCGGCTTATTTCCGAAAGTGTTGCTTCTGTTCCCGCCGTTTATCAGTTTTTGAGCGTGGGACAAAAATCCAAAGTGATTTTTGTCCCACGCTCGTTTTCTATTTTAGTTGTAATTTTTTTCTTATTGAACAAAAATCTGTGAGCTGAAATTATAAAACCTATGAACATCATGGTATTTTATTGAAATACACTAGTATGCTTGCTTAGATACTCGAATAAAAGAAACGTTTTTCACAATACATATATCAAAAATAATAGATTTTTTTCTTCTTGGTATTTTCCAATAATTCTTGATAAGGTATTTCATGGATATCACGGAAATAGGCTACTTCAAACTTTTCAAAATCAGTTGACTGGCAGTTGCCTGTTAAAACACCAATTCCTGCTTTGCCATGACAAGTTCCCATGAAAACATCCACGAGCGAATCCCCCACCATAATTACTTCTGTCGACTTCAATTGACATGACTGACAAAAGGCTTGGAGCATGTCCGCATCTGGTTTCGGTAAGTAACGATCTCCTGTCGCAATAAAATCAAACATTTCTGTTAAACCAAGATATTCCATAATCAACATAGTCGCTGGCAAAGTATCTGAAGTTGCTAATCCAATTTTATAGTTCTTCCGTTTTAGCTCAAGAAATAACTGTTTTAAATCACCAATTGGTTCAATCTTTTTCAGATTTTTTCGTAAATAATCATAAAAAAATTGCTCCAGCCATCGACTGCTGATTCCCTGTTCGACTAATTCCTCAAATTGCGCCAATTCCTGATAAAGTTCCTGATAAAGTACTTCATCAAGTAAATGTTTTTGCAAAAAACGTTGCTCCTGAATAGCTAATGTCTTTTTTATTTCTGCTGAATGATGAGGGGCTAACATACTTAGTGTTTCAAAACAAGCTTGCAAACCTGCTTGCCAAAGAGTATCAAAACGAATACACGTACCATCTTTATCAAATAAAATTCCTCGATTTTCCATGAAAGAACACCTCAAAACGTTTACTTTGCTTCCTATTTGTTTCTTCAAGTATACTAATCATTTATTTGATTTTGATATTCTTTTTGTATCATTTGTGTAAAAAAATATAAAAAAGCAACGAATTTAGAAAAATGTAGCGACCCCAAAAAGTTAGACTTTTTATAGAGTGGATTTTTCCACTCTATTTTTTATGCAGTTTTTTGATTGAATTGTCGAAATTCTACTGGGCTTTTCCAGTTAAGTTTTTCCTTGATTCGGTGATGATTGTAATAATAAATGTAGTTCTCAATTGCTTCTATCAATTCATTTTGACTTTGATAGATTTTTCCATAGTACACTTCTTGTTTTAGGATACTGAAGAAATTCTCCATAGGAGAATTATCTAAACAGGTTCCTTTTCGAGACATACTTTGAAAGATATTGTTGTCCTTTAATGTTTGTATATAGACATTCATTTGATAAGCCCAGCCTTGATCAGAGTGAAAGGTGCGCCGATAGGGACAATCATTTGTTTGAGAAATTGCTTCTTTCAGACCTTCCATAATTGTTTTACCATTTGGTTGAGTAGAAAGGCTATAGCTTAGAATTTCACTATTATACATATCCATAAATGGATCTAAGTATAGTTTTTTCTGACGAAAGATGCCTGCGTTATCTGCTTCAAAGTACTTAAATTCAGTTGTATCAGTTGTAATTTTTTGATGAGGAACAGAGGTTTTAAATCGGCGACGAATCAAATTTTTAGCGATTTTACCAACGATTCCTTTATAGGAATTATATTTTCTGGATTTCTTAGTAAAAGCTTTGACTTGTAACTTTAACTTTTGTATTAATCGCTGGACTTTCTTTTTATTCACTTGAAATCCACGTCGTTTCAATTCTTGGGTTATCCTTCTATAGCCATAATGTTGATGTTTTTTACGAATCGCTTGAATCTCTTCTTCAATGATTTGTGTTGAAGCTGTTCTGTCGAGGCGTTTTTGCCAGTACATGTAAGTAGATTTTGGAAACCTTAGGGTTTCCAAAATATCTTTTAATCGAAAGTGTCTTCGGAGACTGTGAATGATTCGTGCGATTCGTTCATTTTTTGTTCGTCCTCTAAACGCAGTCTCCTCAATTCTTTTAAATAGGCATTCTCAATTTTTAACATTCTATTTTCTTTTTCTAGTTTCTCTACTTGAGATCGTTCACTTGGTAGTGGTTGGGGTTCATTTCGTTTCTTTTTAGACATGGTAGGTGGACGTCCTTTCTGTTTAGAGAGTCCCTCTATACCAAACTTCTGATACGCTCTAAGCCAATTCGCAATCAATGATGGATTGTTCATTTTTAGAAGATTAGCTACTTCTTGATAGGACAACTCTGTTGTTAAATATAACTCTATCGCATCTAGCTTAAATTGAACAGAGTAATTCTTATTTTTTCGACTGCGAAGTAGGCCTTCTTCACCAAGTTCTTTATAGGCATTTATCCATTTGCTTATTTGAGAACTATCTTTAAACCCATACTTCTTTGCGAGAAACCTTAGACCTCCTTGACCAGATAAGTAGTCATGAACAAGTTTAAGTTTAAATTCAAAACTGTATTTTGCCATACAAAAAAACCTCCAAAAGTTAGATTTCTAGGTCTAACTTTTGGGGGTCGGCTCAAAATTAGTTGCTTTTTTATTAATCAATCACTTTTTTCACTTTGAATTCTTTTGTTTCAGCAGACGGTTCTGTTTGATCAGCTAATTCAAATAAAATATGGGTACCATTTTCTTCATCTTCAACGATAATCAGTTTTCCTGGAATCTTTCGAGTATCTTTCGCAATTTGGGCTTCTTTAATTAATTCTTTTTGATCTCTTTTTGAAGCAAGGGCATTTCCTAAATTAAAAAAGACAGTTTCTTCCATAATTAACCACTCACTTTCTCTACTTTTCTTAAGTCAATTATAGCATATCCCTAGAAAAAGTGGCAGCTTGTGTCCTTTTACTTTCATTTAAGCATCAATAATCAAAGAATAAGCATAAGGACTTTCATAAATTCCTGAAGTATAATAATTGAGCCTCTTTTTAAATAGCGGGCCGTCAATTACCAACGTATGGTACTCCCCGTTTTCTCCGCAAATATCTAATTGATGCTCTTTAAGGTACGTGATAAATGTTTCATCTAACGGTTCTCCTAAAAATTTTATTGGAATGCCTGCCTCTTTGCTGACCGTTTTGATAATTGCTGTGTACCCTTTTGCCAAGAATTCTTTCACAAGTGCTTCGCGATTCTCCTGCCAAAGAGGTAATTGTGGCTCAAGCCCAGCACTTAATGCAACTTGGCGATCCCAAGCACCATTTTGTTCAATATCTATATCGCCAAAACAAACCGTTTCTGCACCTAATTTTTGGGTTTCCTGCAGTGCCTCAACCACTTTTTCTGTGTAATTTGTTTCATTGTTATGTGATATAACAAGTGGTAAATCTAACGCTTCGGCTGCTGCTTCTAAGACGGAGATTGGTATGCCGTGAAACCAAGAACGATTAATTTCATCACTTAATGTTGTCACTAACGCAACTGGCTGATTTCCTGCTTGTACCAATCGATCCATCGCCAATAAACAATCTTTACCAGAGCTATAACTTAAACAAAATTTTTTCATAACCGTTCCCTCTTTTCTCTATGACTATACCTCAAAACAATACATCCGTATACATATTTATTATTTAAGTATAACTAATACTGAATAGTTATTTGAATCAAAACATGGTATAAAATAGAGGTAAAGCAAGCTTTATTCACTTCTTTATATCTCTTTTCAACGGATGATCAGCTGGCGGAAACCAGCTGATCTTTTTTTCAAAAAACACAGCTATCTTTTGCAGTTTTCTTTTCCTCATGTTATAAAGAGATAGTAGGAAGCATTTATTCACTTCTTTACAAATCTATCTTAATCTTAGACAGTCGGCGGAAAACGGCTGTCTATTTATCTGGAAAAATTATGAACTCGTCAGCTAGTGGTCAGTTGACGAGTTTTATGTTATAATAATTAGAACACGAAAAATATTTTTAAACGAACCATTCAATTGTTTTGATGATTTTATTCAAAACTGGCGTGTCTAGAGAGATACAAGGATGTATTAGAGGCAGGGAATACATCGCTTAAATGAAAAATACTTGAATACTAGAAATAGTCTGATCCAACTTTAAAATAATAATATTGATTCGTTAGATAGCCTTCTCTTTAAAGAGAAGGCTATTGTCAATTAAAGAGTAAAACCACCGTATTCTTGTCAGTATACGGTGGTTTTACTTCTTCACATGTTACATATAATCAACAAATTTACTTCTGAACTTAACATGTAAATGAGCTCCTACGATAAATATTACTAATGTTGTTAGCCAAAAAACAACAAGCTGGGGCTTATCTTCAAAAAACCATCTTTTATAGAAAAATGTATCTCGAAATCCATTAATAATATATGCGTAAGGATTCAACATAAGAATTTTTGATAACCAAGACGGTAAATTCTTTGTACTCAAATCCCAAAAGACCCCTGACATATACATTAATACTTGGATAATAGAATTCAAGAAAATTTGATAATCCCTAATTAATGCAGCAATCGTTGAATTAATTAGACTAAAACTATATAAAAAGATAATCATCGCTACAATATAGTAAGGTAGCTGAATCCAATAAATAGAAATCTTTTCACCTGTCGAGATTGACACAATCGCTGTTAACGTAGTGAATGCAAAATAACTTGGTAACTCAGAAAATATTTTAACCATTGGCAATATACTTATTGGAAACTTCATTCTAGAGACCATGCCAACTTGCATATAAACAGAACTAGAAGCTTGTTTTGTTACTGTACTTAAAAAAATCCATGTACTTAATCCTACCATCAACCAAGCAATATAGGATACTCCTCCTTTTACGGTTCGAGCACCACCAAGGGCAATCCCAAAAGCAAAATAATAGACACCTAACTGAATTAAAGGACTTAAAATTTGCCATAAATTTCCTAAGATGTGGCTTTGATATAATGCTTTATTACTGTATTTAGCAATTCGTTGTGCAACGCCTAAGTATGAAAACTGTTCAGCTAAAATTAATTTTACCTCGCGCATTATTCAGTCACCTCTTTCAATTTCAACACTTGTCCAGGATAAATAGGTACCTCAATGATTTCTGGGTTCAAAGTTTGAAGTTGTTCTATAGTGAGTCCGTGATTTTCAGCAATCAAACTGACTGAATCTCCAACTTCCACAGTATACGTTGACACAGCTTGTTCACCATTATTATTTTCTGATGCGTTCGTTGAGCTAGACTGAACTTCTTCCTGCTGGCTAGATTCTTTTGTTGAAGCTGGTTTAGCTTTAGTTGTTTTCACAGCGTTTGTATCCTTCCCTGCTACTTTCTCGGGAACAAATATACGTTGAATTGTTTCCGCTGGATGAATGAAAGCTGTTGTTAATGAAATACCTTTTACAAAGGTAAGACTTACATAAAAAATCATACAAAGTAGCAAAATTAACAAGCTCTTCGTACCAAGAGTCATTTTATCTCCAATTTTATTTTTAGTAGTAAATTTTATGACTTCTTTAGTCGTCCGGCGACTGCCTACTTGTTGATTGGCTTTTTCAAGAATTGTTTCTTGAAGTTGTTCCAAAGAAAAATTTCTCTGTTTGGCCTTGCCATCTCTCTGATACGATTCTTTTTGCGGTTCAGTGAAATGATTATAACGGTGCAAGAAAGCACGATATTCCTTTAAAATATGCTTAGTTTCACCAAATGCACGTAGGTCACCATAATGCATCCAAGCGACACGATCACAAATTTGCTCTACTTGTTGAATAGAATGAGAGACAAAAAAGATAGTTTTGCCTTGCTCTTTAAATGCAAGCATTTTTTTTAAGCCTTTATTATAGAAGGTTTGATCTCCTACAGATAACGCTTCATCGATCACTAAAATATCTGGATTTTGATGAACCGCAATTGAAAAACCAAGCTTAGCACGCATACCGCTAGAATAAGTTTTAACAGGCTGGTCGATAAAAACGCCTAATTCTGAGAATTCAATAATATCATCGATTTTGGCATCAATTTCTTTATTCTTTTCCCCCAACATTAAACATTTCATTCGAATATTTTCTCGTCCTGTTAAATTATTATTTAGTCCTGCACCAATCGAAATAATTGAAACTTCACCATTTATTTCAAGTTCTCCTGACGTTTGAGGGGTGATGCCTGAAATAATATTTGATAAAGTGGATTTGCCTGAACCATTTAAACCAATAATACCAATTGTTTCTCCAGAATATACGTCGAGGCTAACACCTTTTAACGCCCAAAATGTGGGAACTTTGTTTTGAAAAATACTAAAAAGTGTCTTCAATTTGTCAATACGTGTTTGCGCTAAACTGTATTCTTTGGTAAGTAATTTTGTTCTAACTTTCAGTTCTTTTTCCATTTGTTCCTCCGAGTCTAACCGTTCACTAGTTGGCCATTTCACCAAATTCTTTAGCGACTGCTTTCAAAGCTGCTCCGAAAACTTGGTCCATATCATAGTATTGGTAATTGGCTAAACGTCCACCAAAAATAACTTTTTCTTGAGCGTTTGCTTTTTCTTTGTATTTTCTAAACAAAAGCGAATTTTTCTCATCATTAACAGGATAATACGCTTCTTTTGAACGATCCCAATCTTGTGGGTATTCTTTCGTCAAAATTGTTTTGTTTTCATCGGCCTGTTGATCAAAATGTCGCCATTCCATTATCCGTGTATAGGGGGTTTCCGCATCTGTATAATTAATTACGGCATTGCCTTGTGCATTGTTTGAATCTACTGTTTCATTTTCAAAACGTACTGAACGATATTCTAATTCACCATAAGAATAATCAAAGAATGCATCAATCATCCCTGTATAAACAATTTTTGGAAACTCTGATAAGTAAGTTTCTTTCTCTGCCAAAAAGTCTTTATTCAATTGAATATCAATTAATTCACTCTCTAACAATTTATCAAACATAGCTGTGTAACCGTCGACAGGTACGCCTTGATAGCGATGGTTAAAGTAATTATTATCAAAAGTAAAACGAGTTGGCAAACGGCGAATAATAAAACTTGGTAATTCCGTAGCCTTACGTCCCCACTGTTTTTCTGTATAGCCTTTAATTAATTTTTCATAGATATCCGTTCCTATCAAACGAATCGCTTGTTCTTCTAAATTTTTTGGAGCGCCTTTAATTCCAGCTGCCTCCCGCTGCTCTGAAATTTTTGCATGTGCTTCAGCTGGTGTTTTTACCCCCCACATTTGGTAGAACGTGTTCATATTGAATGGTAGGTTGTAGAGCTCCCCTTTGTAATTAGCAACTACTTGATTGATGTAGCCATTGAATTCCGTCAATTGATTGACATAAGACCATACTTCTTTATTGTCAGTATGAAAAATATGGGCACCATAGTCATGGACATTAATCCCGTTTTCTTTATGTGTATACATATTGCCACCAATATGAGCACGTTTCTCAATCACTAATACTTTTTTTCCTCGTTTAGCTGCTTCACAAGCAAACGTTGCCCCAAAAGGTCCCGAACCAACAATTAAATAGTCATAATTTTTCGTATTGTATTTCATTTACTAACTTCTCCTAACAAAGTTACTTTCAATTTATTTCAAACACCAAATGCATTATTTATTTTTTCACTAGAGTAGCCAATACTTTTTTCCCAACGCCTTCTTTTGTGTAAGAATATAAGTTGATTTTTTCGTTATCTTTTTCTATTTTATAAACTACAAGTGATTTCAAATTTTTTCCTTTTAAAATCACAATATTATCATTTGTAGTGGAAACATCATAAATACGTTTGCCATCCAGTGTCCACACATTATCTTTAACAACTAATGTTTTCCAATCCCAATTAGCTGTTACTTGATACTCTCCATTTGCAATCAAAGGTTGTTCTGAGTTAGTACTTTTGGAAATAGTTGTCTCTTGGTTTTCTGAATATTTTTTACTGATGTAATATCCTGACCAAAAACCACAACCGATACCAATTGCTAAAGACACAATTATCGTGATTATTTTCTTCATGTCACACACTCCTCTGTTTATTTAAAAGTTAAACTTGCTTCCCACATATTTGCACCTAAAATTCTCACTTCTGGTTTTAATAAAAATCCAGAAAATTCATAAACTTTTGCAATAATTAAATAAATTAATGCTTCATAGTCTTGAGCAGAGGCTTGTTCAACATTGATAAAGAAACCTGGATGTTTTTCAGATACTTTTACTCCGCCAATTCTAGTACCCACTAAGCCAGCTTGTTGAATTAATCGAGGCGCCCGTCCCCAAGTAAAAGTTGACCCATGATTTGGATGTGTTAGTGGGTGCATCCTTTCTCTAATTTCGACAGTTCCTACCATGTCATTTACCATATTTTCTAAATTACCTTCTGAAATCTGTAATTTAGTTTCTAGAATAATCCACTCAGGATGATCCATAAATGAACTATAGCGATGACTAAATTGAACATCTTCTTTATTTAAAACTTTAATTTCTCCATTTTCATCTACAATCGTAGCTTCAAGAAACATACTATTAATATCCTTAACTGTCCCAGCATTCATATAAACTGCGCCACCAATGGTTCCTGGAATATTATCTGCCCATTCTAAACCGCATTTCAAGTGTTCTAGTAGATAATAAGATGTTTCAATTAAACTTGCACCTGCCGAAACTGTTAAAACATTCCCCGTAATTTTACGATAATTCAAGGCAGTCATATTTAAAGTAATCCCACGGATACCACCATCACGGACTAAAATATTTGAACCTTTACCGATAACAGTTAAAGGAATCTGATTATTTTTAGCATATTTTACAATTAAAGCAACTTCTTCTATCGTTTTTGGAAAAATTAAAAGGTCTGCTGGACCACCAACAAAATTCGAAGCATATTCTTTTAATTCACGACCTACAAATAACTCTAAATCTGGTAATTCTTCTAAAAGATCTTGTTTCCACGAACGAATTCTCTCATTTTGCACAATTTTCATAATTAATTGTTTTCTTGTTAAAAGATTCTCGGGAATTGCTAATGCTTTTTTTTCTGTGCCTTGTTTCGGTTTAGGATTAGGTTTTTGTATCGGATGCAAATACATAACATGTTCGATTTTTTCATCTTTCACATATTTACCGACGATTCTAAAAGGACTGAACGTTTCCTTTCCCTTAAACTTTTCACGATTAAATCTTGTAGTGACTTCACGATGATTATTCATAAAAATTAATTCTTTATCTGTTAGCTTCCAAAAGCTTTCATTAGGATTGGAATTTTTTATCGTACCATTTGGCGATAAAACAATTGCTGCGGAAATCGGAACAGTTGTTTTAGCTCGATAAAAATCTAAAGGTTTATTGATAATATATCGTCTAAATTCATCATATACTTCGTCTTCATCTGGGCTAAATTTACTTGTCAACGCATCGGTTAACCACTTATCTGAAATCTCTTTTTCTCTAGCAATCTTTCCAGCGGTCTTTTGATAGTCAAGTGCTAAACTAATATTTTTATTTTCTTCAATTTCTTGTTTTGTGTTTTGCTCATAGACACGTCTAGTTTCGCCAAGCTCAAACAGGTTCATCAAGCTATTAAAGCGGTCAATTCCACGTTGTTCATTATAAAAAATTGAAAACGGTTTTTGGAAAATAGTCGCAAAAACAGTACCATGAAATGAATCAGTAATAATATATTTTGCTTCTCGATAAACAGATAAGAAATTTTCTGGTGTATCTTCAGAAACATATTCTACTGTATTAGGAAACGTTTTTTTCGCTAGTTCACGTCCTTTTAAAGGATTAGGCAAGACCACTAATTTCAGTCCCAATTTTTCTGCGATCGCTAGTGCTACACGAACTTTTTCCTTGTTAATATCCAAGAAAAAGACAGCCATATAATCTCCTGATTCTTGTCGTTTAAACGTAGCTTGATCAGCTAAAGAATCATATTCACTTCTTTCAACAAGATAGGTTGGATCCAAAGCCTGAATAACTTCTTCTTGAAAAATATCTTTCATAATTTGTACAGAAAAATCTTCTCTCATAGAAACATGATTAAACTGTGTAATATCTTTTTTGCGGTTTGCAACCCATTTGGGATCATATTTACTTGTATCTGCTTTTCCTAATGAAACAGAATAAGCAATTGTTTTATTACGAGGATAAACAAAATCTAAGAAATCATCGTCGTCTACCCAACCATTCCACGGATTCCACATTTGATCAGAGCCTAAAATAAAGGTATCTAGATTTTCTAAATCGTTCAATGTCGGTAACGTTTCTTTTGTTAATTGTTCAGTATAGGGCATATTATTTTTCTTAAAAAAATTATACGCTAAAGGCATCCATGCTCGAAAGTTACTTCTGTTTTTATAACCTAGTGGTCCATCAATCATAACCGTCTCGTACCCTTTATTCTGTACATACTTGTTTAGAGCATAGTATGTTAAGATTGATCCATAATTTTGGTTATACCACCAGCCCATAATTGCTGCTTTTTTCATTTTTCCGCTCCTACTTTCTCTGTTACTTAATCAAATAAATAATTATTTATTAACGCTAATTGTAAATGAATACTCTCCATTATCGTAAGGCCGTGTATACCAATTGTATTTTCAGAATCAATCATTAATTCTAATTTTTTCAAGGTAAAACCATTAGATAAGGGGTAAATTTTCTCATACATTTTTTTATTTGCTTCAGAAGCAATCACCGTAATGTTTTCTAATTCATAGTTTGACTGTTCCATCTTATCTTTTATTCGGTTTGAAAAATCCATTTCTACGAAATCAAACATTAACTGGCGATCTATTCTACCATCCGCGCTGTTTACCCAAGGCTCTCGATCAATTACTGGATCTACACTAACTGTTTTGTAATTACCTGTAATACCTAATAATAACGCTCCCGTTCCGCCTCTAGAGTTTCCATAGAAGATTATATCTTGATGCTTCAGTCCAAATTCTGTTTTCTTTGCTTCAATTAAATCCAAAATTTCTTGCTCAAATAATGTGTAATAGGATCCTGACACAAAGCCAACATCAGCTATTCTAAGAATGATGGTATTTTTTCGAACAGATTGAGACAGGGTATTCCATTGTCTCAATCCAAAATATCTTTCTTTGGCGCCAGAGTGTCCCACTCCATCCGCAGGAACAAAAAGTACTACCATCTTCTTACTTAGTAATTCATTAAATTCTGGGATTTGGATACTATAATGAATATTTCCAAATTTTTCCAGACCAATAGACAGAGTATCTAGAGCAACAAAATTAAGTTGATCATTTAAAATTCCATCAACTGTATAACCTTGTAATGCTTTTGCCTTTATCAATTCTTTCTCTTCAGGATGATTATCTAAAAAATTCCATAAATCGTTCATTTTTAATCTCCTTTAAAATCTTTCTATTTTAACAACCCTTTTGCTTTTTTAAGACTTTTTGATACAGCTTTTTTAATTGTTGTAGGTTCATTTCCTTCAATTTTATTGATAGGTGTTAATTCGTTACCAATACTTGTCATTGTATCTTGGATATAGCCTTGGTTTTGTCGAACGACACTAAAATGTGTTTCCCCTTCTCGAGAAGTCAAAATTCGAACATTGTAATCAAATGCTGCATATTTTTGAGTATAGCCCGCCCAAATTGTAAAAACATTGTCTACGAAAGTATAATACATATTTTCTTGTAGTAAGGTATAGCCTTTTTCCCACTCGGCTTGTAAAACAATCGATTTTAAAGTAGTACCTTCTTTTTTTATTAATAAAGATACTAATAAACTATCATGAATTATTTTTGTATTGTCACCCATATAAACGAAATCAATTACTCCGCTGGCATTGCTTGTATCGTTATCTGCAATAATAATTGAAAACATTTCAATTGCCGTCCCATTTCCCTGGGCTTTATCTTGTCCAAAAATTACTTTACCTCCACGCTCTTGAATATGAACATTCGGGATAATGAAGGTTTTTTTCATCCCAAAATCTTTATAAATATTTTGATATATTTCTAAATTGTATTGTAAAATATTTTGGATTCGAGTGATACGTTCTACTTGTTCTGGGTCATTAGAATATTTTTCTTTTTTCACTAAGTCTAGCCCTAATTGTTGGATATATTTCTCTTTTAATTCTTGATAGAAACGTTCTTTAAATGCTTGATCAACACGATTCATATCAAAAATAAACCAGTTTAATGTATTAATAATTTTTAAACGATATGCTTCAATCCGATTTGGAGCATGTTGTTTTAAGTACTCCAACATTTTGTCATGTAAATTGAACTCATCACGATAATTCATTCCGTACGTAGACATCAAACCATCTTGTCTAACAATTCGAGTCAGCAAATATTTGTTTAGTGCAACAATTTTTTCGGTACCTAATAATGCTGTATAAGTGAAATAAGCATCCTCGCCAACAAATTGTTCTAAGTTTACCAAGTTATTTTCTTTGATGTATTCTAATAAAAATAATTTATCATATAAATAAGGGGTTACTTCATCCAATGAAATTTCTTCACCAGACATACGTCCGCCATTAGTTAGTAATGGATTGTGAACAACGTGCACTTCTCCATTTGGTAACTTTTCTTTCATGCCAAATAACAGAATATCTGTTGCACTATCATATGCACGATAATAAGCGTCTTGTAATAAATTCACTTCAAAATGATCATCTGCATCTAAAAATTGTAAATACCGGCCTCGTGCCATCGAAATGCCCACATTTCTTGCGTGTCCAGGATTACTTTTACCAATAGAAATCCCCATAATTCTCGGATCTTTTACTGCAAATTCGTTAATAATATCCATTGTATTATCCGTAGAGCCATTCTCTACTAAAATGATTTCAATCTCACGTAAAGACTGCTCACAAACAGTTTCTAATGTTTGTCTTAAATATTTGGATGCATTGTGAATCGGCATGACAACACTAACTTTATACAGATTTTTCAAGTAGTCCTCATAATAAGCTACTGGATCATTCGCAATTTGATAAAATTGTTTGATATATTCAAAATCGATATCATTCAGCTGGTCTATTTCTATAGCTTGTTTAAAATCTACTGCCACTTCTTGAATCACTTCATAAACCGACTCGTCACGTAAATGGGTTAATTTTTCAATCGCCCAAAAGTATTTTTCGAACATTTGCTTATAAAAATAACCTTTGTAGCGTTCAAATTTATTTTGTTCAATTAAATTTGAACGAATTAGTTTAAATTGTTGAAACAAGAAAGGAACCTTTGTTGCCACATTATTTACTGTCGAATTCGGGTTGTCTTGTCTATAAAAATACAAACAATCTTTAATAAAAATAACATTCTGAGATGCTGAATTGATTTTCCAAAATAGACCAGTGTCCCCATAACTTTTAATTTCCTCATCCCAAGTTACGTTTTCTTTCTCAATCATACTTTTTTTATAAATAGCATTCCAAGGATAAACTTGTACAATTAAATCTGTCGTTTTTAAGTCAATCAATTGATTGTATTTATCGGGATATTGCCATAATATATCTCGCTCAACCTCTTCTTCAGAAGAAAATTCAACCCAATTACAACGGACAACATCTGCATGATGACTTTTAGCCGTATTGTATAAACGCTCATAGGCATGCAATGCTACATAATCGTCACTTTCAAATTCAGCAATATACTCACCTTTTGCTTCTGAAACACCCAAGTTAAAGGCTTTTCCAATTCCCCCATTTTTAACATTGAAAACGCGAAAACGTGGATCATCTTGTGCAATTTCTTCAATAATTTTTTGACTATTATCAGTAGAGCCATCATTAATAATTAAGAATTCAATTTCTTTCAATGTTTGGTTTTTCAAACTCATTAATGCCTCTTCTAAATAGGTTTCTACGTTATAGACGGGTACAATGACTGACACTTTCACATTTTCCATAAAACAAATTTCCCTCACTTATCATTTATAGTTGTATACTCAAAATATCCTGATTTAAACGGACAAAATTTAAGCAAAAAACTTACTAAAATCTTTAACCCCAATTTCTAAATAATTATCAAAAACTATCGTAAATCTACTTTCTTTATTTGAAAATTTTTCTGGCAACTCTACCTGATAACTAGTTTCACTAATTTTTTTAAACGCCAGCCTCTGTCTTGTTTCAAAAGGATTTTTCAGCTCTTTTATTTCAAATCCTGTAATTTTTTGGTGTGTATACACATTTAAAGAAAGCGTATTGCCTTCACGTTGCGTTGCTTCTGCATAAGCATTCATGCGAACTGCTGGGAATCGTTTCAATAATCTGGGATAATAATAACTTCTCTCTGTTTTTGAAACATAACCAAAGCGATTGACTAACACCCAACGAATGGACTGACATTGAATAAACCAATACAAACCATCAATATCGTTAGTTTGTAAAAATGTCCAAATGATTTGGCGCACATCACTTCTAAAATACGGACTAGGATCAAAATTTAATTCACCTAAATACTGATCCATCTGTACTTTAAAGTCTTGTAATCGCTTTTTACTAAATGGATACCCAGTATCCCTCCGAATACAAAAGTCATAAATTAGCCATTCTAAACGGCGTGCTAACATCCGTTCTTTAGACAAATCATCTGGAAACTGTTGATTGATATAACTTAACGCACGCAACCAAGAAAGCATAAATGTCCGATTAATTGATTTGCTTAAACTTTCATTATCTGCATCTCGATTTAAATAAGTCGTTAACCTTTCCCCTTGTGTAATGGTTTTTGAAAATCGCATGGCTTCATAAAAGAACAGCACATCATCAGCCACCCGTTGATTAACAAAGTGTAAATTATTATTGTGTATCAGTGAAGTTCTTAACATGATAGCTTGCGGTCCTAACCAACCATAAAATTCAGCTGGCAATTCTTGGATAGACCGATTTTTAAATGACCCATCCACATAATATGGCTTACTTTTTAACATTAAGTGGCCATCCGTACTCTGTATTAGACCAGAAACAGCAAAATCATCGTGAGAGTCATCTAGTAGATCTGATAAATATTTCAATGCATTTAAATCATACCAATCATCTGCATCTAAGAAGACACTATACTCACCACGTGCATTTACAATCCCTACGTTTCTTGGGCCGTGAGCGCCTCCAGTGTTTTCAAGTAGCTGATAAATTTCAATATTCGGATATCTTTCAAGATATGGCTCTATTACTTTTAACGAATGATCTGTGGAACAATCATCAATAAACATCACTTGCAATTGCTCGATCCCAATGGTTTGTTGAACAAGAGAATCCATCATCTTTTTAAGATATGGTGCATTATTGTAATTAGCAATAATGATTGAGACTTTAGGATTTTTTGATATTTTTTCTGAAGAAAACAGCTTAAATTGACTTAACTCCTTTTTCCACGTTTCAGTATCTAACATATATTGATACTCTTCATATTCTTTTTGGACTTCTTTTTGTTTTTCCAACCTACACCCTCCGGCTTTTTATCTCTTTAAAATTTCTGAAATCAGCTGTCTAGTGGCATCCTGATTTTCAAGGCAAAATTCACGAAAAAACTGCACATATAAACGTTGTTCCTGTTCCGTTTTAGAAAACAATACGTTTTTTACAGACGTTACTAGGCTATCCGTATCTGTCACAATTTTCCCAGGCAAAATTGCTGTTGGGTCAAAATAGAATCCCCTTGTACTATTTTGATACTTTTCCTTATCATACATAAAAAATAGCATCGGTTTTTTTGTTAATGCAAAATCAAACATAACCGATGAATAATCTGTAATTAATAAGTCAGCGATTAAATAAAGTTGATTGATATCTGGATAAGAAGAAACATCGATTACACGTGAACCAAATGCACTTATATCAAAACTTTCTGCAATTAAATAATGTAATCGTGTAAGTATTACAATAGAAGAATCAATTTCTAAAAGTTGTTCAACTGGCAAATGATTGGTAAAACGATAGGCTCCTTTTCGGATAGACTCATCATCGCGCCATGTTGGCGCATAGAGAATAATTTTTTTGTTAGCTGCAAGACCTAGCTGATTGCGAACAGAAAAAGCTATTTTGTCCTTATTTTCACAAACTAACAAATCATTTCTTGGATAACCTATTTCTAATATTTCCCCTTCATAATGAAAGGCTTGTCGAAACACTCTTGTACTGTATGCATTAGGTGAGATGAGATAATCCCAACGCTTTGCTTCTTGAATGACTTCTAGTTTATAGCTCTCTGTTTCATGCTCTGGCATTTTGACTGTTTCAATATCTAACCCCAGTTTCTTTAGAGGGGTCCCATGCCACGTCTGTATATAGATTGTTGTTTGATTCTTATACATCCAGGCTGGCATCCGTGTGTTAAAAACCCAATACTGAGCTCTTGGCATCAACCATAGCCATCTCCAACTTAATCGTTTGACGAAAGGAACATTCTCTTCCACAAAAGGTATCTCATATCCTTTTTTGACTGCCCAAATACATTGATATTCAGGACAGTTATCTCTTATGTACTCAAAAATTGCACGTGGATTATCACTATACTGTTTTCCATGAAAACTTTCAAAAATAAATAACTTCTTTTTAGGTAGTTTACCTAAAAAGAAAAAACAAGCTTTTATGGCTTGATGTATACTATTCTCTAAAAATTTTTTCATTGAATTAATCCTTTACATTAGATTATCAAAAATATAATCCTAATCTATAATTTTGTATGAAGAACGCGTTCACAAATCTCTAAATTATCTTCTCTTTACTTGCTTAAATTTATGAATAACTCTCACCACGATTGAACAAGCATGTAAAATACATTATTTTGCTTTTCTTCTTTTAAGTATAAATTTATCTATGCTAAACGTCAATGGCTTTATTGAAATAAACATTCCAGTGTTATTCGATTGTTATAATTTAATTTTTAACAATCGAATAACACTGGAATGTTCAGATATTTAACATCCGATCACCTATTTAATTTTTTAGAAACTTTAGCCATCTTTATACAATTACTCTTATAAATTAAATAACTCACAAGGTACCTAAACTAACCCAATAAACAGCAAAAATCCAGAAGAGTCTCTCTTCTGGATTTTTGCTTATTTGACGATACTTTTTTAAATTTTGTTAATCAATTTAAAATAATCCACATAAGTGCATAATTGGGAAAACAAATAATAAACTATCAAAACGATCTAAAATACCACCATGTCCTGGCAAGATGTTACCAGAGTCTTTCACGCCATAATGACGTTTGATAGAAGATTCAACCAAATCACCGAATTGCCCTACTATAGAAAATAGAACCGTCAATACAAGCATCACCGGCATTGGATAAGGAAATAGCCCTTTATTAGCTGTGAAAACTAAAAACAACGCTGCTACAACCACGGCTGATAAAATACCACCAAGTGCACCTTCTATTGTCTTGTTGGGTGAAACATCTGGCATCAATTTATGACGACCAAATCGTCGTCCAAATAGATATGCACCAATATCCGTTGCCCAGACAATGAATAAAGCAAATAACAAGACTTCAAAACCTGCGGAACGGGCACTAATAAAGTTCTGGAACCCCATCCCTACATATAAACTGACAATAACTGGAAAGCCAGCTTCTTCAATCGTATATGTATTTTTAGAAATCACCGAAGCACCTAACAACAACATTACAGTGACATAAAATAAAATGAAATTTGTTTGCATTTCCGGCAAAAAGTTTAACCACTTAATTGTTGGGATAACTAAAAAAACGGCCCCTAATGCTGATAAAACACCTTCAAAACTTAATAACGTTAATCCTTTCATACGGAATAACTCGTACACGCCGACTACTGCCAAAGCAACAGCGGCAATCTCAATTGCAAAACCACCATACCAGATAATTGGAATAAAGATGATTAATGCGACGATAGCTGTGATGACACGTTGTCTCACTGCGGATCGCTCCCTTCTGTTTCTGTAGTTTCTTTTAGACCTCCAAAACGACGATTACGATTTTGGAAAGAAGCAATCGCGGTTTCTAAAGTGTCCCCTGAAAAATCAGGCCATAATGCTTTTGTAAAAAACAACTCGCTATAAGCAATTTGCCATAGCAAGAAATTACTAATTCTCTCTTCCCCACTTGTTCGAATCAACAATTCTGGATCACGAAGTTCCGTGGGTAAAAAGCCAGTCATTAAGTGATCTGCGATCGTTTCTTCTGTAATCTCATCTGCCGTATATGTTTTTTCTGAAACCTCTGCAGCAATCTGTTTCATGGCAGTTAGTAGCTCCGCACGCGCCCCATAATTTAAAGCAAAGTTCAAAACCATGCCCGTATTGTCCTTGGTTTGCTCAATGGCCCGCTTAACAGCATCTTGCGTATGGCTTGGTAGAAACTCTTGGTAGCCCATTACATTGACTTTAACATTTTCCTTAATTAATTCAGGCACGAATGTATCAAAAAAATCAACAGGCAATTGCATTAAGAAATTGACTTCATCTGTTGGTCTCTTCCAATTTTCCGTTGAAAATGCATAAAGTGTTAAAACTTTAACGCCTAAATGACTAGCATGCTTCGTTATTTTTTTGACCGTATCCATGCCTTCTTTATGTCCAGCAATTCTCGGCAGTCTTCGATTCTGTGCCCACCGGCCATTTCCGTCCATAATAATGGCAATGTGCTGCGGAATTTGGCCTTCTTTATCAAAGGCGTACTGGCTTGCTTCTTCTACATATTTATTTTTTTGCGGAAAAAAACGTAACATCTTTTTCCCTCCATTCCAAAAAATCTATCTTAATTATTATAACAATAACTAATGCAAATGCCTATGCATAGTCCCTGAATTTTCCTGATAATTAAGAAATTCCTTGTAACTTTATCATTTATGGTCCTTTTTTAAAAGAAAAAAACTTAGACTTGGCAGGTAAATCAACATGATGTATCTGCCTAGCCCTAAAATTTTAAATAAACAACGGGACAGGAGCAGCTTCTTCGGAAATAAGTTGAACGTCCTTGAGAGACAAAAAGCATCTTTCAGAACTTTCTTCTTATTTCTTGAAGCTTAACACGCCTGTCCCGACCTCAAGTTTTTATCGTATTGTCTTTTTCTCTTTATTCATTGACTGGAACAATGGCACCGTTCCATTTTTTCGTAATCCAATCTTGAACTTCTTTGCTACGTAACACTTTGACTAATTTTTTTACATTTTCGTTGTTTTCGTCTTCTTTACGAACCGCAATAATATTGGCATAAGGTGAACTTTCTTTTTCTAAGGCAATCGCATCTTTTTTCGGATTTAATCCTTGATCCACGGCAAAGTTTGAGTTAATTAAAACCGCAGCCCCTTCTTCATTGTCATAAAGAGTGGTCATGATTGCTGGATCACTTTCATGATTGAATTTCAATTTTTTAGTATTTTTATCAATATCATCGAAAGTAGCAGTTGTCCGGTCTACCCCTTCTTTCAGCGTGATTAAACCAGCATCTTCTAAAATCGTTAAAACACGTGGCCAATCTGAAACGGAAGAGCTAACGTAAATCGTTGAACCATCAGGAATTTCTTGTAACGATTTGTATTTTTTCGAGTAAAGCCCAACTGGTTCTAAATGAATCGCACCTGCATTCACAAAGTCATAATCATTTTCTTTAACCGCTTCATTAAAGAACGGCACATGTTGGAAATAGTTGGCATCGATATCGCCACTTTCCAACGCCTTGTTAGGTAGCACGTAATCTGTATAAGTCGTCACTTCTAGTTTTACGCCTTCTTTTTCTAATAAAGGTTTTACATGTTCTAAAATCTCTGCATGTGGAACTGGTGAAGCTCCAACTTTCAAGACCGAGTCATCACTCTTTTTATTGCCGCAAGCCCCTAAAACTAAGACAGCTACTGCTACAGTAATTACTGACCATAATGTACGTTTTTTCATCTTATTCCCTCCATTTATCGTTTATCTATTTTTTTAGCGACTGTATCCCCAAGCCATTGAATCGCAAAGACAATAATTAAGATACAAATCGTTGCTACTAAGGTAACTGTATTTTGACCACGTTGGAAGCCATCTTGATACGCCAAACTTCCTAAACCGCCCGCTCCAATAGCAGCTGCCATTGCAGTATAGCCCACTAAGGAAATGGTTGTAACGGTTAAGCCAGAAACAAGCGCTGGCAGACTTTCTGGTAATAGAACTTTCCAAATTATTTGGAAACGATTGGCCCCCATTGCTTTGGCTGCTTCAATCACGCCTTTATCGACTTCACGAAAAGCGATTTCGACCATGCGAGCATAAAAAGGTGCTGCGGAAATAATCAATGCTGGTAAGGAGCCTTTGACACCAGACATACTCCCTAAAATAATTTTTGTAAAAGGAATTAACAGAACGATTAAGATAATAAACGGAATCGAACGGAAAATATTTACAAAAATGGCCACTAGCCAATACAGTAATCGGCTCAAAATCCCTTTTCTGCCTGACGTTTCAAAAAGTAGTAGTCCTAAAATCAGCCCTAAAATCGCGACCACTATGATTGAAATCCCTGTCATATAGAGTGTTTCAATCGTTTTTTCTTGTAGTTTACTTATATCAATTTGGGAAAAATCAAAGAAACTTGCTAAGCCACGATTATTCATTTCCAATCACCTCTGTTTCTACACGAAGTTTACGCAATCCTTCAATGGCTGCTAGAATATTTTGCTCTTCGCCTAATAATTGAATATAAAGAGAACCCACTGCGCCTTGTTTCGTTTGCTGAATGTTCCCTTGAATAATGCTGACTTCTACTTGATATTCTTGGACAATATGCGAGATAATTGGCAATTTCGCTTGTTCACCATGGAAAAGCAGGCGAACAATTTTCCCATTCGGATATTGTTCCAACATTTCTTCAACAACCAGTTCCGTTTCTTCAATGTTTTTATCCGCTTCTTGTTGGATAAAGCGTTTCGCAATTTCTGTTTGAGGCTTTTTGAAAATATCGATTACTTTACCTTCTTCAACAATTTCACCATATTCCATCACGGCTACGCGATTACAAATTTTACGAATCACGTGCATTTCGTGGGTAATTAATACAACCGTTAAATTTAATTCTTGGTTGATTTTTAGTAGTAATTCTAGCACTTCATCGGTTGTCTGCGGATCCAAAGCACTTGTTGCTTCATCACAAAGCAAAATGTCAGGATTGTTAGCTAAGGCACGGGCAATCCCCACTCGTTGCTTTTGTCCACCAGAGAGTTGACTTGGGTAGGCGGTTTCCCGTCCTTCTAAACCAACCAACTTGATTAACTCTTCTGCGCGGCTTTTCCGATTTTGTTTTGGAACGCCAGCAATTTCCAATGGGAGCATGATATTTTCTAGGACCGTCCGTGACCATAATAAATTAAAATGTTGAAAGATCATCCCAATTTTTTTACGGAAGTTTCGTAGTTCTTTATTTGGCAACAATGCAATATCTTGTCCTTGAATTTCTACTTCACCTTCTGTAGGTGTTTCAAGCCCATTCAATAGGCGAACCAACGTACTTTTTCCTGCACCTGAATAGCCAATAATGCCATAAATATCACCTGATTCAACCGTTAAATCAATATCTTTTAAAGCCGTGACTTTACCCGCTTTACCGGAAAACTCTTTTTTTACATGACGTAATTCAATTAATGCCATTTTGTTCTCCTCTTCTTTCTGTTCTACTTTCTTATTTTGAAGGTTTCGCACTTTTTATGAAACGAATTTGCTTAATAAAAACAAAAAAAACTTCCATCCTTTTGCTATTACAGCAAAAAGGACGAAAGTTTGTCATTTCGTGATACCACCTTAATTCGCTATTATTTCTCAATAATAACCTCATACGGTACTTGATTCTTCGCATACCGTTGGCTGTAACGGGCGCCCCGTAGTAAGTTCACTGCTTCGCTCACTTACTCTGCTCAAAGACCATCTTCCATCTTAAATCTGTTACCCATTCTCAGCAAACAGGGCTCTCTTCAAACGTCCTTAACATGTACTCTTCTTTTCAAAGCTTTCTTTTGATTAGATTGAGAAAATTATAGCAATAAACATTGGCCTTGTCAACGTAAGACTAAAGATTTTCAAATTCTGTTGGTTCAACATCTGCTAAAACAGCAATCCAGGCATTTTCTTCATCTAATGCACTTGGCTCTTGATCAGCCGCTTCATTAATCGCAACTACCTTACCAGATAATGGACTACTGAATTCACTGACTGCTTTTTCTGCTTCTAATTCAATTAAAGAATCACCTTTAGCTAATGTTTGTCCGACTTTTGGAAATGTTGCAAAAGTAATCTTCCCTAAATCCTCTTGGGCTTCGGCGGTTAAACCAATTTTATAACCTGCTTCTGTTGGTAAGATCCATAATTGATCGATTTGTTTCATTTCACTCATTTTCCAAGCACTCCTTCGTAATCTGCTTCTTTAAAACCATTCGTTAGAAATGTATTGTCTTTTAAGAGAATTGGACGCTTAATCAACATGCCCTCCGCAGCTAAGCGCTGACTTGCTTCTTCAATAGAAAAACTGTCAACCAGATCTTTTAAGCCTTGTTCTCTATATAAAACCCCACTTGTGTTAAAAAAACGACGAACAGGCAAGCCGGTTTCTTTCATCCATTTTGCTAGTTGTTCACTACTAGGCGGTGTTGCTTTAATATCAATTGCTTGGTATTTAACGCCTTGTTGATCTAACCACGCTTTCGCTTTTTTACAAGTTGAGCATTTAGGATATTCATAAAGTGTGTACATTTCTACCCCTTCTTTCTTCTTTCTTTAACGACCACTTCTGGTAC
Organism: Enterococcus sp. AZ129; assembly: GCF_051714505.1. Classification (NCBI taxonomy): domain Bacteria; kingdom Bacillati; phylum Bacillota; class Bacilli; order Lactobacillales; family Enterococcaceae; genus Enterococcus; species Enterococcus sp. AZ129. The sequence continues at coordinate 2,103,717 of NZ_JBIORY010000001.1, forward strand.
GAACCGTTTCTTGTTGGTAACGCATGGACATAATTAAGCCCACCCCAATCATGTTACCTAAAATGGAAGAACCACCTTGACTAATAAACGGTAATGGAATCCCAGTTAATGGTAGTAAACCAATATTCGCTCCAATGTTTTCAAAAACATGGAACAAAATCATCATGATAATTCCTGTGGCAATGTAGGCATAGAATTCATTATTTGTATCAAAACAAACGCGAATCATGCGGTAGATTAAAATAAAATACAACAAAATAATGAAACAGCCACCAATAAAGCCAAAGTTTTCACCAACAACTGTAAAAATCATATCTGACTCACGAACAGGGACATACACATCACTCACGTTAAAGCCTTTTCCGAAAAGGCCCCCAGAACCAATTGCTGTTAATGCTAGCGCTGGTTGGAATGAGCGATCTGGATCTGTATGGAAAGGATTTAGCCATAAATCAATCCGATCAAATTGATAAGCTTTAATGCCAATTTTAGACAATAAGTCTCTTCCTGTTTCTGTTGTTACCAAGTAGATGGTTCCAGCTCCGACTAGAGCAGCTATGATAAAGGCGGGCACAATAATTTTCCAAGTAATGCCAGACATTAAGAAAACTCCCCCAAAAATGGCTAAGAAAACTAACATCGTCCCGAAGTCTTTTTGTAAAAGTACTAAAACAATTACCGGAATCGCCACTAATAGCATTTTAGCGATTAGCCAAAAGTCGCTTTTGAGTGTTCGGTCCACATATTTAACATTATGCATGGTCACTATATAGGCCAACATCAAAATAAACGCAATCTTCATCAATTCCGATGGTTGGAATGTGGTGCCACCAAAGCGAATCCAGTTTTTAGAACCTGTTTGCTCTGCTAGCACGGGGTCATAGAATTTCAGTAGTAATCCCATTAAGACTAATCCAAGTGCATAAAAAACGGGCGTTAACCGCCAGAGTAATTTTGAGCTAAAATGCATAATAATGACAATACTTAATCCTCCGACTAAATACCACAGTCCTTGTTTCATTAACAAACTACCAATTTTAGGTTTGCTTGGATCATTGTAAAGCGCTACGTAAAGCGATAGCATACCAATTAGTGATAAAAGAAAAACTGGTAATATCACGCCGTAATCAATTCGACTATCTAAATTTGTTTTCTCTTTTCTATTCATTCGTCATCCCTTTTCCTTTGTTCATACGTTTTTTATTATATCTTTCTCACAGAAGAAAAGAAAGGAATTCTACTATATTTGAGAAAAACTTTAGAGAATTGGTCCTTCACTAGCAATTTTTTCTTTTTCTTCAATCCTATTTTGCTTTTATTTAAAATTTTTTACATCAGTGATAATGAGAAAGTTTACTATAAACAGTCAGTAACAAAAAACAGTCGCAACTAAAACACGTTGCGACTGTTTTTATTCGCTTTTTCTTTGTTTCGTTTGTTGTAGCTCTTTATTAATTCGGACAATTTCGTTGCCAAAATTTTGCCAGTCACTGGCTCGCGGGGGCGCTAGCCAAATTAAACATTTTACTGAAAATAACGTTTTTGGTAAATAATCCGAAACTACTAAATCCGTATCTGGTCGAATCGCTGAATGAAAGTGAATGCTGAAAGATTCGAATATTTTGATTTGTTCTTTGATAAACTGAGTATATTTTTCTCCTTGCGTAAAATTCACATAAAGATTGATCGTGCTTTTTTCATTCCTTTGGTCATAAAGACGGGATAACACTAATAGCAAATCAAAAAATAAAGAAAGCTTACTAAACTCAAACGCCGAGCAGTCCAACGCAAATAAAAACTGACGACAGCTATCAAAAACAATTGGGTAGCGTTCCTGAAAAAATTCTAAATCCATAATTCGTAAGGTGATATCGATGAACGGCGTAATAAAACGATGTTGATAAATAATCGGAACAATTTCTTGATAAAATTCTTCGTCCGAAATTGTAAACGGCATATAAGAAAAGAATAATGTTTTCGTAGCCGTAATTGCCTCATTGTGAGAACTCAGCAAATGTTCCGAAATAAGTTCACTTTGATAGACCGATAAATTGCCGATAATTCCTTGAATTTCTGCGTTTTTCTCTGCATGAGTCGCCTTCATCACTTCGTTGATCCAACATTGAATTTCTTGATAAATCGAACTTTCTTCGTCAAAAACGAATGGATTTTCTTCTTGGGATAAAAAATAATTAGCTTTTCTCTGCGTTCGTTCTAACGCCACCAATACATAATGTTTAAATAAATGAAAATTAGTGATATTTTCATAAGAGCCTTTCAATTGAGCCAATAATTGGTTCACTGCGCGAAGATCTGTTTGATTATATAATTCTTCAGAATCTTTGTAAATTCGGTAATAAAGCATAGTAAAATATTGTCTAATCGCCATTTCATTGCCGCTAAGTTGTAAATTTTTGGATAACTTGATACCGTATTGACCTAATTCTTTCCGGATATGGTCAACAATTTTGTACACAACCGTTCGACTCATCCCGTGCTTTTCACCGTATTTTTTGATTGAGGTAAACTGATGAAAGAAAATCGTTTTTAATAGATTAAATTCTAACGAGTCTTTTAAATAATATTCTTCAATAATACTTGAAGAAATACGAAGGCTTTGAGATAACAAAATTTCATTATTTTTTTCACTGATTTCCATCTCATTAATCAGACCAAAGCGTTGCAAATCTGCATTGATTTCTGTTATGTTCCGTTCTAGCAAATAAGGAGAAATAGCTAATTGCTTACATAAACGATCTTTTCGTTCAGAAAATGAATATTGTTGCTCTAACTTTCTAATAATCGCTAATTTTAAATTTTCCCGATCATCTAATAACAAGAATTCCATTTAAACTCTCCTTGTTCCATACAAAAGTGAGCCTGACAGGAAGCTTAAAGTGGTGCCAAATTGAGAGGACCCACTTGCCGCTCCTCCAGTAATTTCCACTGGGGCTATCGTATCTATTTTTTTCAACAACTCATCATTTAACAGCACCTTTTTATTTACTCGTTCCTGTTCAATTTTATTTTTCTTTTTCTCCTGTTTTGTTTGTTGCTCCTTGTCCTGTCTCGAGGCAATAATTGGTCTTTCTGGGCCAATCATTGCTTGACTATAAGGAAGCTCTGCAAGCATATTCCCCTCTGCAGCAAAATTAGTAGGGTTGACATACACCTTCGCAATAGAAAGGTATGACTCGTAACGGAAGGTTACAAAATAAAGGCCTACTTTTTGAGTATTTACATTATTTTCTATAATTACATTTTCTAAATTTAAAGGGCGACCCTCTTTATCTTTTAGAAAAACGACATTGTCTAAGGGTGACCATGCTTGATTAACTCCTAAAAACGTGTCTTTTAATTTAAGTTCCGTTTGATTTTCTTTGACCGTAATGGTTGCTGTTTCAATTTTGCCATCCACTTCATAAGTCACGGTGTATTTGCCTGGTGTTGTCGCTTCGTTTGCATAGCTATTCACTGAAGCAATCAACATTCCTGAAGAAAGAAATAAGGCTGTGCCGATACTACCATAATAAATAGTTCGCTGGTTCATCTCGTTTATTATTCCTCCAAACTATTTCATAAAAATAACTATCTTAACAGAAAAACCTGCTAATAGGTGTTCTTAAAATAAAAGTCACTTGTAAAACTTCCTATTTTCCAAGGAAACAGCTACCCTCATTCATGCACTTATTCATCTTTTAAGCGTGGAACAAAAGTTACTTTAAACTTTTGCCCCACGCTCATTTAATTATTTTCGTTTCTTCTTGATGACTATACCACTAATAATCACAATAAGTAACACAACAAGTCCTAGCACACGATATAGACCATTAGTTTGTTCTCCCGTTTTTGGATAACGTCCTTGCTTGTCAGGTTTCACAATATGTGTGACATACTGACTACTTTTTATCGTGGTTTGATTCGTTGAGGAACTAGTCTGGTTGTTCTCATTTTTATCTGGTAGTGGTGTAGGATTACGATCAATCACATGAACAGTTGCTACTGTCGTCAATTGACGAGGTGTTTCGTTTGAAAACATTGCGAAAAGTCGTGACTGCACAGCTGGTTTGGTTTCATTAACTGGCTCAGTGGTATAGGAAATCTGGTACTCTCCTGTTTTCTTTGTATCAACTTCCCCTTTTACTTGAACCTTATCAAAGGATATAGCATGACCGTCACGATCTGTCGCTGAAACGAAATTATCTTCTGGTTTCCACGAATCACCAACATAAATCGTTGTATCTTTAACCTCTAACTTAGATTGGTCGGGTTTGACGGTCACATGGGCTGTTTCTTCTTTACCTTCGTAACTGTATACGATTGGATAAACGCCTGGTTTGCTAGTATCAACTTGACCTGAAACAGTGATTTTTTCGAATGGGACATCTTGACCTGTTTTATCTGTTGCTGAAACAAAGTTCTCTTCTGGTTTCCATGAATCGCCGACATAAATCGTTGTATCCTTGACTTGTAAACGACTATCATCACGGACATGAACGATTGCTTTCGCTTCTTTTGTGCCATTTTTATAGACAATTTCATAATCGCCTATTTTATCGACATTCACTGTTCCCTGAACGTCAATTTTTTCAAACGGAACGTCTTGGCCTGTTTTGTCTGTTGCGGAAACAAAGTTCTCTTCTGGTTTCCATGAATCGCCGACATAAATCGTTGTATCCTTGACTTGTAAGCGACTGTCATCACGAACATGAACGATTGCTTTCGCTTCTTTTGTGCCATTTTTATAGACAATTTCATAATCGCCTATTTTATCGACATTCACTGTTCCCTGAACGTCAATTTTTTCAAACGGAACGTCTTGGCCTGTTTTGTCTGTTGCTGAAACGAAATTATCTTCTGGTTTCCATTTATCACCAACATAAATCGTTGTATCTTTAACCTCTAACTTAGATTGATCGGGTTTGACAGTCACATTAGCTGTTTCTTCTTTACCTTCGTAACTGTAAACGATTGGATAAACGCCTGCTTTGCTAGTGTCAACTTGACCTGAAACAGTGATTTTTTCGAATGGGACATCTTGACCTGTTTTATCTGTCGCTGAAACAAAGTTCTCTTCTGGTTTCCATGAATCGCCGACATAAATCGTTGAATCTTTGACTTGTAAACGACTGTGATCAATTGTTTTCGTTAATGGAATTTTTAGTTGGTTGTCTCCTTTGACCAGCTTAATGGCTTTGCCTGTCAAATACTCTTCATCCACGGAATATTCCTGCGGTACATTCGTTACTCGCAAAGTATAATCACCTGTCATGATGGCATCAAAGGAGTATTGACCTTTTTCATCTGTTGTAAATTCGGTTGCTGTATGCGTGACATTATCAATTAGTTCAAAAGAAACCTTCGCAATTGCTTGGTTTTCATCCTCTACGTTATGCGTGTAGAATGTGGCAGTTGCTAAATAAACAATGCCTTCCGCATCACCTTCTGAGAATTTCAATGTGATTGGCGCAGTGGCGACTTTTTTCTTGCTAGCAGACATCTGGTTCAATGTTTCAGAGTCGATTGTTGTTTCTGTATAGATTTGGCCAGCGTTTGCAGAGACAGTATTGTATTCAATCGTAATGTTTTCTGTCAATGTATAGTCTTTAAAAATAATTTTCGCACCGTTTGTAGTCTTCTCTAATGAATAAGCATCTTCTGGCACACCTTTCACGGTAATAGAATTCAAATCGATTTGAGCATTGGTTGTGCCTTTGGGTGTTAATTCAATCGTTGGATTTTTCACACGATGTGTTTTATTATCAATATTTTTTGTTGTTACTGTCGTTTTTGTTACATTTTTTAATGTTGGATTCGCCGCTTGTGTTGCACTCAAAATGTCTAACGCTTCATTTTGAACAGAAACCGTAGCAGACCCTTCATTATTATTCGATTGTGGTTCTTTAGCTGTCCCTGTTATATAAAGAGTTGGCACGTCGATCCAGCCATTGGCATTTTTATACTCAATAATGTAACGTTTATTGGTTTTTCCAAAATCAAACGTGTAACTATTGGTATTTTCGTCAAAAGTAATCGTTGGGTATCCAGGACTGTCTGGTGACATTGGTTTATCAAAATAATAGCCACGATCCCAGTATTGTGGATAAATTGAATCTACCTGATCGTTTGAAACATCATAAATGTCAAAAAGAACATCGGCACCAGCTGGAATTTTTGTACGGACGCTTAGTGAGTCAAAAGAATCATTTCGTGCATTGACAAGGAATTGATTTTTACTACTTTGAAGTGTTCGTTCAGAACCACGCTTACTATTAGTAGTTACTGTCGTATCAACTGGAGTTAAACCTTCAGCACTCATTGTTATGGGTATCGTATCGACTGGGATACTTTTATCTTTTGGCAAACTATCTGGCACATAATTAAAACCTATTGGAATTTGGATTTCGTTGGTTATTGGCGTAGTGAACTTAATAACTGAACCATCTGACGTTGGCGTTACTGTATAATCCGTTCCTAACTTGTAATAAAAATAAATTTCTTTTGTAGCTCGTAATGAAAGATAATTAGGATGCTTTACTTTAATTTCTAAATTTTGAATCGGTTTCTCTTTGCTTCCCATAACTGAGACAGTTGTTCTTGATGAATAGGCACCATTTTGATCATAATTACCCCAAGCAGTTTCAGCATTCAAAGGATTAACAACACTAATTGGTTCAATATATTGATCGGATACTAATTGAATGGCTTTATTAGGACCAATTACAGGTGTACTTAATGATAGATTAATGTCCTTCTTGTCAAAATCCATTGTTAAATCAGAAATATTTATTCTTAAATAGCTATCTTTTGTGGCCGTTAAAGTGAGCTTGCCACCTTCAGTTTTAATATCAAAATAGTCTTCCAATTTTACATTTTCATATAAAGGACCATACGCCGTAAATTTAGGATTCTTAATTTCTTGACCGTTTGTACTCTCTAATACGATTTGTTGACCCACTTTTGTTTCTGTTAACGTGCCATAAATTGTTACATAATATTTCCCTTTGCTTTGAAAACTGATATAGGACATACTACGCATTTCACGATCAGCAATTACTTTACTTGTTTGACTCGTCTTAGCAGTAAAATCGGTTGTTTGTTTAGTTCCTGTCGTACTTTTCAAAGAAATTGACCCAATTTTTGTTGTTGGATACTGCTGCGAATATAAGTAGTTATAGTCCGAAGCACTCTCTAAATAAATTGTCCGATTAATCGATAAGGAATAGGCTTTTTGTTGATTCATGTTTGGAACAGTTACAGCAATCCGCCCGAGTGAATTATCGCTTAATGTATAATCTTTGCCAGGTGTTAACAAGGTTTGCGTTTCTGGTAAAATTTGACCATTAATATCGACATCGTAACTGAAAACTTGAGGTTCCAAGTTATCTTGTTTTCCAAAGACAGCGCCTGGCGTCTCTGTTGTTAATAATTCTAATGTTTGATTGCCAGTTAATGTCCGGTCTAAATTATAAAAAATTTCGCCATCTAACCCCGTGGTTCTGGTTCGTTCTTTATATTGAATTGGTTCCACTTGTTCATATAAATCAAACGAGTAAGTTTTTTTATTTTTTCCTGGAGTTTCAATTTTGATTAATGGTTCCGCCTCTGTTGTTAGATAACTTTTTAGTTCTACTTTAAAGGAAGTATCTGAAACTCGTTGATTAAACGTAATACTTAATGTTTTGGTTGCCGCATCGACTGCCCAAGTTGCGCCAATGCCCGTCACATCTCCGCTAACAGTTGAATAACCTAAATGTTCTGGTAATTGAACTGTATAAACTGATCCAGGTGCATAACCTGTGTTTCCAACAGCAAATTGGAACGTAGCGGTTACCGGTGTTGTATTTAATTCGCGGTGAACCTCTGTTTGGCTGTATTCTGTTCCACCAATCGGCGCAAGACTCATACTGTCAAGTAGTTCATCTGTAATTGGCGCTTGAACATCTGGTAGGGCTTTTTCATTAAGTGAGGTGTCCTTTTCCTCCGTTGTTTGTTGTTCAGATGGTGTAGCAGCATCACTGGAAGCTGTTGTGCTCGCCTCTGTGGTTTGCGATTCAGTTGTTGCAGTTGGTTGATTCATTTCTGAAGTATTCGTTGTTGCTAAAGGTAAAGCTGGTGTTGTGCTCGATAACTCTGCCTCTTTTTTTGCTGTATCAGTGGTCTCTGTTTGTGCTTCTGTCGTTGTTACAGCATAGGCATTTACGGCAAACCCGAAATTTTGTGCGAGAAGTATACTCAACATCACAAAAGAAAAAGTTTTTTTCTTCATACTAATCCCCTTTCAATAAAATTCATATAACCTAATAATAGCTTGTTAAAAATGAAACAATTGATTAATTTTTTTTGAATCTTCGAAAAAAAAAAACAGCTTTTCATAAAAAAATACTTGGAAAATCAGCCACAATCACTGTTTTTCCAAGTATTTTTTTATGAATATTTGTAAATTATCGTTTCTTTTGGCGAAAAACGACCACGAAATAAACTGCAATAAACAATAACACTAAGAGCGAGTTACTATTTTTAATGAAAGTTAAAAATTGACTTGTTTGCATTGAAATGCCTTTGCCACCAGTCAATTCTAATAAAAATTGTGTCGTGCCACCTTTGCCTACTACAGTGACTAACATAAGCGCCATCAAAATAAATTGATGGAATAAACTCCCTTTTGTTTGTGTTGTATATTTGATAAGGATGCGGCTATCTTTTGGCAAATCTGTCTCTTGATAATATCGCCTAGCTAAAAAGCTATTCAATGTGCTTTTGAAAAAACTCAAGAGAAACAGGCCTAAAATAGTCCACGAGGTAAGAAGTAATATTCCCAAACTTCCCGCCAGACCAATCATTGGTATGTTGTTTGACCACTGTTTCGTTTTACTAGCTGCAATCATTGCAAAAATCATCCCTAAAACATAAGGTAAATAGAGATAGATGCCCATATGAGCTCTGCCATAAACCCCTGCAACATAAATGGAACCAAATAAAAATAAATAGTTCCCGACAATCCCGTTAATCAAGGTCGCAAGATTCATTTCTAATGATACTTTATACGCACCGCGTTTGCCATAATGACTAACGAAAAGGACAGCCACCACAAAGAAACAGCAGGCGCCAACAATCGCGTAATCAAATTCCACCGCATTCGTTAATAAGCGACCACTTCTTAATAAAAGTAATAACACAAAAAAGATAACAAACAGAATTAATTCTTTTCGTGAAACTTCTGCTGATTCTTCTTCTAGCTCGTTTAATGAAACAGGATAGCTCTTGATTGCTACTAAAGCAACCAGAAAATAGAGCGCGTACACCAATAACGCCAGTCCAATCTCAGTCGCTTTAAAAAATAAAGCGCCAAATAAAACAGCGGTCAATAAGACTGTCGTTAAAAGATTGCTGTGACTAATTTTTTGACCTTCTTCTTTCAAGAAAAAGCGAATTGTTTGATTACTTGGTGGCAACAACGCCCCACTAAGTCCTAATAACATTCCTGAAATACTATAAAGTGGGAAAGAAAAAGCGCCGGCAATCCCAATTAAGGAGCCTGCCAAGCCTAACAATAGAGAAATCTTTAGTAGACCTAGACTAGTTAAAGACAAATTAATTCCTCGAACCAGAAAAATGCCTGTCATACGCAATGTATAAAATAAGACAAATGGTAAAATTGTTAAAAGGTTGTGTCCATCACTCAATTGAATGTAAAGTAAATAAGGCACAACAATAATCGTATTACTTAGCAAACTTAATGCTGTATTACCAAGACTTTCAATTTTTTTATTCATTTTGACCTCTTCTTTTATCTTTCATTTTCTATTATTTTTAGGGTAGCATTGTTTACTTTTTTTGTCCATAAAATAACAGATGCAGCAATTTCCTAATGTTTATTTTCCACTGTTACGTATAATAGTTAATGACGACAGCTTGGACTTTCTCTGTTCCATCATTTATATACGTGTGTACTTGATTAGCATCAAAATACATAGCGGCGTCTTTTGGAAGAAGGTATCTCTGACCGCCCACTTCAAGAGCTAATGCTCCTTGAATAACCATGACATATTCTGTCGAACGTTTTGAATGCCCAACAGCTTGATACTTTTTCCCTGGATCTAATTCAAACTGAAAGAGTTCAAAGTTTCTTTCCTGGTTGTCCGAGTAGTAATTAAAGACTCGATAGGAGTGATCTTCAGAATGTTGTGTTACCGTCTCAGTTTTTTTTACCACGGGATTTTCTTTAACATAGTCATCTTCTAATAAATACGTATACGGAACATTGAGTCCATTACTTATTTTCCAAATTGTATTTATGGTAGGATTGGTGGTTCCTTTTTCAATCTGCGAAAGCATCCCTTTACTCACTCCGGTTATCCCAGCTAATTCATCTAACGTAAGTTTTTTTTCTTGTCTAATTTTTTTTAAATTATTGCCAATAATTGTATTAATCTCCAAAATAGTTGCTCCTTCTGCTTCTTTTTATCATCCAAAAGTTTAATATATTGAACAAAAGTATTCTTTATTGTATTATACAATATATATCTTAGTTGTTCAAAAGGAGTGGTTAATAATGAAAACGCTCATTCGCTCGTTGTGTCTTATTATCGAAGGTCTAGATTTTCAGACACACGTGTTTAAATTTTATACAGAAAGAAGGAAAAAAAGAGAATGAACCACCAATTAGATGCACGCACTGGCATTCGTGAAGCCTTGCCAACGGTTTTTGGCTATATTGGTATTGGCATTGCTTTTGGTATCGTAGGACAAGCAGCAGGTTTTTCCCCTCTGATTGTTAGTGCGATGTCGTTTTTTATTTTTGCAGGATCTGCTCAGTTTGTAACAGTTAGTATGTTGACTGGTGGCAGCCCTATTTTATCCATTGTGTTAGCGACTTTCTTAGTAAATGCACGTATGATTCTTATGGGAATGACCATTGCGCCTTACTTTAAAGCCGAATCTCTCGGTAAAAATCTCTGGTTGGGAACCTTACTGACGGATGAAAGTTTTGCACTAGGAATGAATAAATTAAACCACACCAAAGGACGTTTAAGTTTTGAGTGGTTTAATGCTGCCAATTTGATTTCCTATGCGACTTGGGTTTTTTCGACGATCATCGGTGCCTATCTAGGGCGCTTTATTGCAAACCCTCAAGCATTAGGTCTTGAGTTTGCGGTTGTGGCTATGTTCATTGGTTTACTCTATCTGCAGATAATTAGTGATCGTTCCATGAAAATCGCTTTACAACTCATCATGGTCCTGATTACTTTTGGTTTGATGTCTATTGGTCTAATTTTTATTCCCAGTAATTTAATTGTCTTAGTTGTCACGTTAATCGGTTGTGGAATAGGAGTGATGATAAAACATGCCTTCTTCTGAGTATCTCTTTTTAACAATTTTAGGCTGTACCGTTGCAACCTGGCTTTCAAGAATACTGCCATTTTTACTTTTAAAAAAAATCAGTCTGCCACAGAAATTATTAGAATATCTAAGTTTTGTTCCCATTGTGATTATGTCCGCCTTATGGTTTAGTAGCTTATTTGAACAAAGAATAGGGCATTTACCAAGCCTCAATCTTCCTTATTTATTCGCTTCATTTCCTACCATTTTAGCCGCAATACTTACTAAAAACTTATTGCTTATTGTACTGGTAGGCATTGCTTCATTTGCACTAATCCAAAATTTTATCTAAAAAAAACAGACAGGCACTACCATCTGGTAGTGCCTGTCTGTTTTTTTAGATGCCAGCTGCAGGGATCGAACCTGTGACCTACGCGTTACGAGTGCGTTGCTCTACCAACTGAGCTAAGCTGGCCTGAAACAAATCTATTATAGGACTTTCTACTTTATTTGTAAAGTCTGTTTGTTATTTATTTATGCAAAATCTCTTTAAAATAAGCCAAATAGCGACTTTACAAACTTTTTTCTGAAAATGTGGTATAATAGAGATATCAAGAAAGGATGGTTTTTTGTATGTCAAATTTTAATGGTATGGTTACTCCTGTTGTTCCATCGGATGCTGGTAAGGATTTCGCCGTTGACACCCATGTTACTTTTCTTGTTCACGGACAGCCACAAACAGGCGTTGTTACGAAACAATTAAAAAATGCCGCTGTCGTCGAAATTGACGAAACGCAAAAAAACAATCACTTAATGGTGCACAGCAATGGTGTGATTGTTATTAATTACAAACAATTGAAAAAGATTTAATTCTTCAAGCGTGGGAAATTTCCCCCGCTCTTTTTTATGTACAGAATTGGAATACTTTCCAATTCGTCGGAAACTATAATGCTGTAATGAACGCAAAAAAACCAAAAATAATTCCAGGAACATTAGCAAAAATAATGGACTTATCTCGTGTTTCTCCATCGTCTCCATATAACCCATGAATCGTCCAAAAAATACAATTAATCATTGCCACTAATGGTTGCGTCGGATTGCCTTTTTCCCCATGTAAATTTCCATAAATTTGCGGAATATACGAAACATACATCAAAACTGACATCACACTAGCAATCACAGCGATAGCGTGTAAGACTTTTTTATTCTTTTTCATAGCTCCTCCTTTGTTTTTTTATTTTTTATTATACACCTAGAAAAGTTCTTTAAGCAAAAGAAAACCGTTAGTAACCATAATCGGTTACCTAACGGTTTTTTGTTATTATTTTGTTCCGAATAAACGGTCACCAGCATCCCCTAAACCAGGAACGATATAGCCGTCTTCGTTTAAGCGCTCATCTAAAGCTGCTGTATAAATATCTACATCTGGGTGCGCTTCTTGTAAAGCTTTCACACCTTCTGGAACGGCCACTAGACATACAAATTTAATGTTGCTAGCACCACGTTCTTTTAATGAATCGATGGCCATAATTGCGGAACCACCTGTTGCTAGCATTGGGTCAACAACAAATAATTGACGACTTGCAATGTCTTCAGGTAATTTCACGAAGTATTCATGTGGTTGCAATGTTTCTTCATCACGGTAAAGTCCAACGTGTCCAACTTTCGCTGCTGGAATTAATTCTAAAATCCCATCAACCATGCCAATGCCGGCACGTAAAATAGGAATAATTGCTACTTTTTTCCCTGAAAGTGTTTTTTGTGTTGATTTACCCATCGGTGTTTCGATGACAACATCCTCTAAAGGCATATCCCGTGATACTTCATAAGCCATTAACATAGCAATTTCGTTGACAACTTCGCGGAAAACCTTTGTCCCACAGTTCTTTTCGCGAATCATTGTTAGTTTGTGTTGAATTAGCGGATGATCAATTACTTGAAATTTTCCCATATCTATTCTCCTTCATTATTTTATTCTTTCTTATTGTAAAACAAAAGAGCCTAGGACACAAGTTGAATTCCTTAAATCCTAAGCTCCGACTCTTATTTGTACAGAGAATCGCGCTTCAGCTATCCCTGATGTTAGTTATATAATGGATATTTTTTAGTTAGCGCTGCTACAGCTGCTTTGACTTCATCATGAACTGCTGTATTTTCTGGATCTTTTAAAACTTGAACGATTAATTTAGCAACTTCTACCGCATCTTCTTCTTTAAAACCACGTGAAGTAATCGCAGGCGTTCCAATACGGATACCACTTGTTTTAAATGGACTTAGTTGTTCAAACGGAATTGAATTTTTATTAACAGTAATATTTACACTATCTAAAATAGCTTCTGCTTCTTTTCCATTTAAACCAAAACCTGTCACTTCAATCAGTAATAAGTGGTTGTCTGTTGCCCCACTAATTAAACGAGCTTCTGGCGCTTGATTGAAAACTTTCGTCATCGCTTGTGCATTTGCAATCACTTGCTGACTATATTCAGCAAAACTTGGATCCAAAGCTTCTTTAAAAGCTGCGGCTTTTCCGGCAATCACATGTTCCAATGGGCCACCTTGAATGCCTGGGAAAATACTACTATTTACTTTTTTCGCCAATTCTTCGCTATTTGTCAAAATTAAACCGCCACGAGGACCACGCAATGTTTTATGGGTCGTACTTGTTACGATATCAGCATACGGAACTGGATTTGGGTGCAACCCTGAAGCTACCAAGCCTGCAATATGCGCCATATCAACCATTAACTTGGCATCTACTTCATCAGCGATTTCACGGAAACGTTTGAAGTCAATCGTTCGTGAATACGCACTTGCGCCTGCAACGATTAGTTTTGGACGATGTTCTCTTGCTAAAATTCGCACGACATCGTAATCGATTACTTCTGTTGAAGGATCCACTCCATAACTGACAAAATTATAGGTTTTTCCACTAAAGTTAACGGGCGAACCATGTGTTAAGTGACCACCAGCTGATAAATCCATCCCCAAAATGGTATCACCTGGTTCAACCAATGAAAGGTATGCCGCTGTATTGGCTTGAGAACCTGAATGGGCTTGTACATTCGCGAATTTTGCACCAAATAATTCTTTGGCACGATCAATAGCTAAATTTTCTACGATATCGATAAATTCACAACCACCATAGTACCGTTTGCCAGGGTAACCTTCTGCGTATTTATTCGTTAAAATACTTCCTTGGGCAGCCATAACTGCTTTTGACACAACATTCTCAGATGCGATTAGTTCCAAGTTATTTTCTTGGCGCTCTTCTTCTCTTGCAATTGCATTCCATAAATCTGGGTCATACGTTTTGTAATCCATTCAAACAACACTCCATTTTGTTTTCTTTTGTCTGATTGTATCATACTTCTGTGTCAGCTTCGTTACAAATACCTCTTATTTTTCAAAAAATTTTTGATTGGCTGATTTTTTCAAGCGATTCATGTAAGCAGTGCCTAAACCAGTTTCTGCAAATCCTTGCGCAAAAATCGTGGTAGCTCCTTGCTCATCTAACGCTCTTAACCCTGCAAATAGTTCTTTTGTGGCATTTTCAACCGTTTCTGCACCATAAGAATAAACAAACGCATTTTCTGTATCTAGTTGTGCTGCCTGTTCATCACTTAAAAATAAGCCGATTTTTTCCTGTTGTTCTGTTGCTTGCTGAATCGCCGCTTGCCATTCTGCTGTTTGACCGCTTATAATCCAAACTTCCGCATCAGGAGAATAGTGTTTGTATTTCATCCCTGGCGCTTTGGGTGCTGCATTTTCGCTAATTAAATGTGTATCGATTTTCACTTGAGGAATAATGCTTTCCAACTGCTCTTTGGTAATTGCTCCTGGTCGTAAAATAACTGGCACACCATCTTCCGCCGTTAAATCTAAGACCGTTGATTCCACCCCAATCTGCGTTGGGCCATCATCTAATATGGCAGCAATTTCCCCCTGCAAATCATGATAAACATGCTCTGCAGATGTTGGACTAGGCTTGCCAGAAGTGTTCGCACTTGGTCCGACCAACGGAACATTGGCTTGTTCAATCAAAGCTAAGGTCGCTTGGTTATCTGGCATACGAAAAGCGACTGTCTCTAAACCACCTGTTACTGTTTTAGAAAATGTATCGCTAGGCACATTAAAAATTAAAGTTAATGGTCCCGGCCAAAAGGCAGACACCAATTTTGTAGCGACTTCTGGTAAGGTCGCTACGTATTTTTTGACCATTTCAACGTTGTTCAC
Organism: Enterococcus sp. AZ129; assembly: GCF_051714505.1. Lineage (NCBI taxonomy): Bacteria > Bacillati > Bacillota > Bacilli > Lactobacillales > Enterococcaceae > Enterococcus > Enterococcus sp. AZ129. Next base: position 2,119,272 of record NZ_JBIORY010000001.1, read on the forward strand.
ATGAACGATCAATGGATTATCACTGGGGCGGCCTTTTACTTGGTAAACTTTTTTTACTGCCGTTTCATTTAAGGCATCGGCACCTAAGCCATAAACAGTTTCTGTTGGAAAAGCCACTAGCTCGCCTGCTTGAATGGCTGCTGCTGCTTGGGCTATTTCTTGTTTGGTTAATTTTTTTGTTTCCATTGCAAATCGCTCCTTCTAGAAAAGTGGCGACGAAGAACCTTAGTTACTCGGCTATCGCGAGGCGATCGTTGCCAGATAAATCTTTTTCAATTTTAATTGTTTTTTGTGGATAGGCGGCGTTCAATAATTCTTGGAGGGTCGCGCCTTGTTGAAACCCTATTTCAAAATAAATTTTACCGTCTGCTTTAAGCATCGTTTGACTTTCATGAATTAATTGTTGGTATAAAGCCAAACCGTTATTTTCAGCGAATAAAGCGGTTTTAGGTTCATACGTTCGGACACTTGCATCCATTAAATGCCATTCTTGTTCACTAATATAGGGCGGATTAGAAATAAGCAGATCAATTTTTTCAGAAGCAACTGGCTGTAAGCCATTCCCATGATAAAATTCGATGCCAGCACCTAATGCTTGCGCGTTTTGTTTAGCGACAGTCAACGCTTCCTCTGAAAGATCAATGGCAATAACTCGCCAGTTGGGCCGTGCCAGTTTCAAGCTAATCGCAATGGCACCTGTCCCTGTTCCGACATCCACGACCGTCAAAGGAGTATCTGGATTGGCTTTTAAGCAACGCTCGACTAATTCTTCTGTTTCTGGTCTAGGAATCAAAGTATGTTCATTAACAATAAAGGAATGTCCATAAAATTCAGCTTGTCCTAGTAAATATTGTGCTGGGTAATCTGTCAATAATTGGGCTAAATCCGTTTTTAATTGTTCCTCTTCTTCTTGGGGCATTTCTTCTTGCATATGCAGGAGCCACTGCGTTTTATCCCAACCTTTACGTTCTAAAAAAACATAGTGAATAGCGTAGCCTTCTTTGCCTTGCGCCTCTAAAAAAGAAGAAGCCCAGTTAAGGACTTCAAAGTAACGTTTAGCCATTTTGCATCTCTTCTAATTTCGATGTTTGATCATATAAGACTAATGCATCAATGATTTCATCTAATTTGCCAGCAAGAATCTGGTCTAGTTTTTGGATGGTTAAACCGATACGATGATCCGTTACTCGATTTTGTGGGAAGTTATACGTTCTGATTCGTTCTGAACGATCTCCGGTCCCCACCGCCGATTTACGGTTAGCATCATATTCACTTTGTGCTTCTTGTTGAATTTGGTCATACACACGAGCACGCAAAACTTTCATTGCTTTTTCACGGTTTTTTAGCTGTGAACGTTCATCTTGCATTGCGACCACGATTCCTGTTGGTAAATGGGTTAAACGAACAGCCGAAGCGGTTTTATTGACGTGCTGTCCACCAGCGCCACTTGCATGATAAATATCGACACGGATATCTTTATCAGCTAATTCGATTTCGACTTCTTCCGCTTCCGGCATAACTACAACGGTTGCTGTCGATGTATGAATCCGTCCTTGTGATTCTGTTGAAGGAACTCGTTGCACGCGGTGAGCGCCACTTTCATATTTTAATTTTGAAAAGACGTTATCTCCTGAAATCATCATAATTACTTCTTTATATCCACCGATTCCAGTGACGTTCGCTTCTAAAACTTCCGCTTTCCACCCTTGTGCTTCTGCATATTTTTGGTACATATTAAATAAGTCGCCAGCAAAAAGTGCGGCTTCATCGCCACCGGCTGCACCACGGATTTCCATGATGATATTTTTATCATCATTTGGGTCTTTTGGTAATAATAAAATTTTAATGCGGTCTTCTAACACTTCTTTTTCTTTTTTCAAATCAGAAAGTTCTTCTTTCGCCATTTCGGCCATTTCCGCATCTAAGTTTTCACTTAAAAGTTCTTCGGCATCGCTAATCCCTTCAACAACTTGTTTATATCGGCGATAAACCTCAACCGTCTCACGTGTATTAGCTTCTTCCTTCGATAATTCCATGAAACGTTTTGTATCGCTAATGACTGCTGGGTCACTTAATAATTCGCCCAATTCCTCATAGCGATCTTCAATAGATTGTAATTGATCGTACATAGTGTCTCTCCTTACTGTTCTTCATTCACTGTTTTTGGATGAAAATAATGTTTGCGACAAACAGGATAGTAGGCTTCATTCCCACCAATTTGGACCTGATCCCCTTCATAAACGGGTTTGCCATCAATATAGTGCAAGTTCATAGTTGCTTTTTTATGACAGAACCAGCAAATCGTTTTTAATTCTTCTAATTTGTCTGCATATAAAAGTAAATACTTTGAGCCTTCAAATAATTCATTTCTAAAATCATTCTTTAGCCCAAATGCCATTACTGGAATATCTAATTCGTCAACAATTCGTGCAAATTCAATGACATGATGCTTGTTTAAAAATTGACATTCATCGACTAATACGCAAAAAGGTTTGTAAGACAAATCATTAATCAAGTCAAAAACATTGGTTTCTTCAAAAATTGGAATAGCATCTCTGCGTAATCCGATGCGACTGGATACTTTCCCAACACCATCACGTGTATCTAGTCCACTGGTCATCAAAACAACTGGTTTGTCTTGTTCTTCGTAATTGTGTGCTACTTTTAAGATTTCAATGGTTTTACCACTATTCATTGCGCCATACTTGAAAAATAATTGAGCCATGTTCACTACACCTTTCCGTTAGTTCCTTACGTATTTTACTATATTTTCAGCAAAAAAGCAGTATTTTTAGCTAAAATGGTCGTGCATTTTTCTGAAAAAAACAGAATCTACGCCAAAGTCATTTTAGCAGGGCTGTTTATACTCCAACTAATGATCCTGCTAGTATGCAATAAAAAAGCCCGAAATTGTAGTTATTTGACTACAATTTCAGACTTTTTAATGCTAGTTATTTTTGAGCAGAGGCAAATTCTGCTGATTGCGTACCTGCTTGACGACCATAAATGATAATATCGGCGATGGCATTGCCTCCGATACGGTTTTGACCATGTAAGCCACCTGTTAATTCACCAGCAGCATATAGACCTTTAATTGGTGTGCCATCTTCACGTAAAACTTCTGTTTTCGTGTTGATTTTCACGCCACCCATTGTGTGGTGAATCCCTGGTGCAATTTTAATTGCGTAGTAAGGCGCTGTGCTTAAGTCAGCTTCCATGCCAGTTGTCCGGCCAAATTGTTTGTCATCTTTGGCATTAACATCTTGGTTCCAAGTATCAATCGTTGCTTTCAATGTATCGGCAGGCATGCCAATTTTTTCAGCTAATTCTTCAATCGTTTCACCTTTTTCCACGAAGCCTTTTTGATCATAGAAATCAATGGCTTTTGCACGGTCGCGTACGCCTTGGTCAAAGACTAAATAAGCTGATTTTTCTGGTAAGGCATTGATTGCTGCGGAAACTTTGTCGCGTGTATCTAACTCATTAACAAAACGTTCTCCTTTTTGAGAAGCCAAGATTGCGCCTTCTCCACGAACTGCTTCACCAATTAAGAAAGCATCGCTTTGTTGAACAGTTGGGTGAATTTGAATTTCTTTCATATCCACTAACGCACCGCCAACTTTTTGAATCATTTGGATACCGTCACCTGTTGTGCCTTCTTGGTTCGTTGTAACATAGTTTTTCAATTCTGGTTTGTATTGTGTAATTAATTTTTCGTTGGCACCGAAACCACCTGTTGTGACAACGACTGCTTTTGCTTTAACTGTTTTTTCTTTATCATCTTTCATTTTCACTTTTACGCCATCGATTTGACCGTTTTCTTCAACTAAGTCTGTCACGTCAGCATCAACAAACAATGGAATTTTTTCTTCGCGAACGTTACGTACTAAACCGTCAACTAGATAGCCCCCAATTGCTGATCCGTCAGCAGGACGGTGTGTGCGTTTTTCGCTCATTCCACCTGTAATTGTTAAATTGCTCAATGTAATTCCTTTTGTATCTAACCAATCAATTGCTTCAGCTGAATGATCAACAAAATAACGTAGTAATTCTTGATCGTTGGTTCCTTTACCGCCTTTTAGTGTTTCTTCAAAGAATTTATCGTTGCTATCTTTAATGCCTTCTTTTTCTTGGAATTTTGTTTGTGAAGCATTCATTCCTGAAGACGATTTAATTGTATTCCCACCTGCAACAGGCATTTTTTCTAAAATAACTGGATTCATGCCAGCTTCTTTGGCTTGTAATGCAGCGGTCATCCCCGCACCACCTGAACCAACAATAACAACATCATAACTGTCTTTTAGTTCACTTGGATCTGTATAACCATTAGCAGAGGCACCAGATGTTGCTTCTGTTTTTTCAGAAGATGCTTTTGTTTTACCAGCAGCTTTTTCTTGATCGCTTGTACAACCTGTTGCTGCACCTAATAATAACCCTAGGGAAAGAACTCCCATTAACACTTTTTTCATTGTTTTCCCACCTTATAAACTATTGATTTCTACCAACACAATTTCTTATTTTTCATTTGAATAAAAATAACAGTTTGTTACATAAAGTGAACACATTCACATATCAACCGAAATAAAAAAGCTACCACTACTTTTTAAAGTTGTATCGTTAGACAAACTGACCAATTAGCAATAAGTTGTTTGGGGAACAACCTATTTTTCTATTCTTTCATAAAATATCATGTTCTCGCTTGTTTGTGGATGTTTTCCAATTATTTCTAACGAATTTCTTATTTTTATTTGTCATTTCAAGGATTTTCTGGCAGAATTATTCGTTTGAGGCGAAAAGTTTTGGTATACTTAGTTTAATTAGAATTGGGAGGTTATCTAGTGAACCATACACGTTTGCTGTGGCTGGCACAGCGAAAAAGCGATCGATTTATTCGCAAAAATTTTTCATCTATTCAAATCATCGTCGCTTATTACATATTAATGACGGTTATTTCTTATTTATTGTTTTGCCTCCCTATTTTCAGAGAACCTGACTCGCATGTTCCTTTTATTGATTTATTTTTCTTAGCAATCAGTACAGTCAGTGTTACTGGACTCACCACAGTCGATATTAATTCGGTTTTTAATGATCGTGGGATTGTCTTATTGGAGGTTCTTTTCCAAGTTGGTGGCTTAGGGATTATGATGATTTCAACGGTCTTTTTTATTTTATCAAAACGGCGAATCACCTTAAAGCAACGTCAGTTAATTATGACTGACATGAATCAGCCGCGACTGAGCGGAATTGTTCGACTGATCCGCACCACTTTTTTGATTTTAATTTGGTTCCAAGTAATCTTCGGCTCGCTCTTTTCACTTTATTTTTATATAAGTGGTTATTATACGAACTGGCGAGATGCGATATTCTATGGATTTTATCAAGCTATTTCTGCAGTGACTAATTCAGGCTTTGATATTTCAGGTGATTCAATTATTCCTTTTGCTCATGATTATCTCTTTTTACTGGCAATTATGTTCTTAATTTTTATCGGCGGAATTGGATTTCCCGTTTTACTGGAAATTCATGAGTGGTTACATTTTAATAAAAAGAACTTTCGCAAGAAGAAACGAGGCTTGCCTTTCCGCTTTTCATTGTTTAGTAAAATTGCTTTGCTAGCGTTTATTGTTCTGTTCATTGGTGGGACTATTTTGATTTACTTATTAGAAAAAGATCACCTATTTTTGACAATGAATGAAAGTGGTCGTTGGGTAAGTTCGATGTTTTATTCGATGACTACACGAAACGCTGGCCTCCAAATTAATGATTTAGGGGACTTCCAAATCACAACATTGATTATTTTTTCTGTGTTAATGTTTATTGGTTGTAGTCCTAGCTCTGTTGGTGGTGGTGTCCGAACAACGACTGTTGCGATTATTGGCTTGTATTTGTTAGCTTTTTTAAAAAGTGAAGATGATATTAGCGTCTTTAGCCGTAAAATAGATGACGATGATGTCAAAAAATCGATTGTCGTCTTCATGTTATCTTTGATTATGTGCTTTTTCGCTGTCGTCTTTTTGTCAGCCACTGAAAATCTGCCCTTGATTTCAATCATTGTGGAAGTCGCTTCTGCCTTTGGAACAACCGGTCTTTCTTTGGGCATTACAGACGATTTAACAACAGTAGGTAAATTAATGATTGCCTTATTAATGTTTATTGGACGTATTGGTATGCTTTATACCTTAATGATTTTTGTACCAAAAGAAACACGTGACTTAGGCTACGAATACCCTTCAGAAAAAATTATTATTGGATAAAAAAACAAAGCCTCTCAAGTAAGAGGCTTTGTTTTTTATTTTTTCATATGTGTGGCTAGTTTGTTATAACTTTCAGAGCGTTCAATTGCATCTTCTTTAGTTTTATCAAGTAAATGTTCGACTACTTCTTGATTCTCTTTAATTGTATGCAACGCAGAGTAACGTGTTTGTTTTTCAAGAAAATCACGCATTTTGTCAAAATCTGTTTTCTTGTAGTCAATGACCATCGGATCTTTGCCTTTCTTAACTAACTCTGGATTATAGCGATAAAGTGGCCAATAGCCAGATTCAACGGCTTCTTTGGCTTGATCTAACGTCCGAACCATTCCGCCTTTGACCCCGTGATTAATACATGGGGTATAGCCGATGATAATTGATGGGCCTGGGTACCGCTCCGCTTCGTCAATTGCTTTAATCGTTTGCATTGAGTTTGCGCCTAAAGCTACTTGTGCAACATAGACATTCCCATAAGTGATTGCCATCATCCCTAAATCTTTTTTAGAGGTATGTTTCCCACCCGCTGAGAATTTGGCAATGGCTGAAGCTGGTGTAGCTTTAGATGTTTGTCCGCCTGTATTGGCATACACTTCGTTATCCATAACAAAAATATTAACATCTTCCCCACTGGCAAGAACATGATCAATGCCGCTAAACCCGATATCATAGGCCCAACCATCGCCGCCGACAATCCATTGACTCGTTTTCACTAGTAAATCTTTTTGTTCGTAAATTTTTGTTAAAAGTGGATCTTCATCGGCTTCTTCACTTAATGCTGCCGCTAGTTTGGTGGCTCGCTGTTGTGTTCCTTCCCCTTCAGCCATGTGTTCTAACCAATCTTTTAACAAGGCTTGTAGTGAATCTGATCCGACATTTTTAGCAAGACTTTCTTCAACCAGATTAGCTAAATGTTGACGTTTCGTTCGATTGGCAATATACATACCATAACCATATTCCGCATTATCTTCAAACAGCGAATTACTCCAAGCTGGTCCTTGGCCACATTCGTTCGTTGTATAAGGTGTCACTGGTGACGAACCACCCCAAATTGATGAACAGCCTGTTGCGTTAGCAATCATCATTCGATCACCAAATAATTGCGTCAACAACTTAATATAAGGTGTTTCGCCACAACCTTCACAAGCACCTGAAAATTCCATCAATGGCTGGTTAAATTGGGAACCTTTAACAGAAAGTTTTTTGACTGGGTTGGCTTTTTGTTTAAGAGTCATCGCAAAGGCCCAATTCATCGCTTGCTCTTTCTGAGTTTCATAAGGTTTCATTAAAATCGCCTTGTCTTTCACAGGGCAAGCCTGAACACAAAGACCACAACCTGTACAATCTTCTAAAGAAACTTGGATACGATACATCAATCCATCTGTGCCACGCATTTCGCGCATGGCAAAACCTGCAGGTGCTTCTTTCAGTTCTTCTTCATCCGCTAAAAACGGTCGAATAGCCGCATGTGGACAAACAAAGGCACATTCATTACACATCGTACACTTATTCATTTGCCACTCAGGCACTTCTAACGCAATGCCACGTTTTTCATAAGCCGCAGTGCCCATAGGAATGGCACCGCCCTTCATTCCGTTTTCAATCAAATCTGAAACGGTCAGCTGATCCCCTTCTTGACGATTGATTGGTTCTAAAATATTTGTCACAAAAGCTGGAGCTTCCGACTCTTGATTTTCTGGTTCTAAAACAATGGTTACCCAATCTTCTGGAACTACGATTTCTTGCAGCGATTCAAAGGTAGCATCAATCGCTTGGTAATTTTTTTCAACAATTTCCATTGATTTTTTTCCATAAGTCTTTTTCACTTCTTCTTTAAGTAACGGTAAATATTGCTCTTTCGTTAAAATATCTGTTACTTCAAAAAAGGCAGTAGACATCACTGTATTGATCCGACGGCCTAAGCCTACTTTGCGAGCTAACTCAACCGCATTGATAATATAAAATTTGATTTGGTGCTCCCCAATATATTTTTTTAACTTAGCCGGTAATAAACGATGAACCTTTTCTTGATCCCAAATAGTATTCAGTAAAAACGTTCCGCCATCTTTTAAACCTTTTAACAGGTCGTATTTATGCAAATAGGAAGCATTATGACAAGCGATGAAATCTGCTTGTTCAATTAAATACGTGGAAGTAATTGGCTCTTTACCAAAACGCAGATGCGAAACGGTTAAACCGCCTGATTTTTTAGAATCATAACTAAAGTAAGCTTGTGCATAAAGGTCGGTATGATCTCCGATAATTTTAATCGCTTGCTTGTTTGCTCCCACAGTTCCGTCAGAACCAAAGCCCCAAAATTTTGCTTGGAAGGTAGTATCTGGCGTTAAATCTAAAGTAGGTTCTTCTGGCAATGATTGATAGGTTACATCATCAACGATCCCTACCGTAAAGCGTTGTTTTAATTCTTTAAATGGCAATAACAAATGGTCATAGATCGCTTTAATTTGATTAGGCGCTACGTCTTTAGAACCTAACCCATAACGTCCACCAATCACAATTGGACGATTTTCATGTTGATAGAGAGCGCTTTGAACATCTAGCAATAACGGTTCCCCTTCGGCTCCTGATTCTTTTGTTCGATCTAAAACCGCAACCTTTTCTACTGTAGCTGGTAATTTTTCAAGAAGGTTTTCGGTAGGAAATGGACGATATAAATGAATATTGATAAAACCAACTTTGCGTCCTTGTTGATTGAGATAGTCGACTGTTTGTTTGATTACTGGCGAAGCCGACCCCATTGAAATAATGACTTCTGTTGCATCTTCAACCCCGTAATAATCGGTTAAATCATACGTTGTTCCACGAAGATTGTTAATTTTTTTCATGTATTTTTGAACAATTTTTGGCATTTCTTCGTAATTTTTATTGACTGTTTCTCTTTGTTGAAAATGAATGTCAGGATTTTGAGCGGTCCCTGAAACAGTGGGATGATTAGGATTCATGCCTCCCATTCTAAAACGAGTTACAGCTTCCTGATTCACCATTTCTTTCAGGTCATCATAATCAATCACTTCGATTTTTTGTAGTTCATGGCTCGTTCTAAAACCATCAAAAAAGTTTACAAAAGGTAAACTACCTTCTAAGCTAGCTAAATGAGCAACTGCCGACAAATCCATTACTTCTTGGACACTCGATTCTGCTAACATACAAAAACCTGTTTGGCGGGTAGCCATCACATCGCCATGGTCACCAAAAATACTCAACGCACTTGTCGTTACTGCCCGAGCCGCCACGTGGAACACAGAAGGTAGCAATTCTCCTGCGATTTTATACATATTGGGAATCATCAACAGTAAACCTTGTGAAGCAGTATAAGTAGTGGTTAACGCACCTGTTTTTAACGAACCATGAACTACTCCCGCTGCCCCAGCTTCTGATTGCATTTCAATAACTTGAACTTTTTGACCATAAATATTTTTTAATCCACTTTCCGCCCATTCATCTACCAACTCAGCCATTGTTGAACTTGGTGTGATAGGATAAATAGCGGCAACTTCTGTAAACGCATATGAAATATAAGCCGCTGCGGTGTTTCCATCCATTGTTTTTTTCATTTTTTCACCTTTTATCTTTCCTAAACATTGCTTGTGACTGTTGTTTTTTGTGTTTTGACATACTGATCAATTGCATTAGCTGCGATTTTCCCAGCGCCCATCGCTAAAATAACGGTGGCAGCACCTGTGACTATATCGCCCCCAGCAAAAACGCCAGGTATTGAGGTTGCTCCTGTTTTAGGATCGGCCTGAATGTACCCCCATTGGTTTAGTTCTATTTCTGGATATGTTGATAACAAGACTCGATTTGCTCCTTGACCAATTGCCTCGATTACTGCATCAGCGGGAATAGTAAACGTGCTGTCTGGAACCGGTTCTGGCCGTCGTCTTCCAGACGCATCTGGTTCACCTAAAACCATTTTGACACATTCAACACCGGCTAGATTTCCTTGTTGGTCATCTAAATAAGCAATCGGATTTGTCAACCAATAATAGTTAATTCCTTCTTCAAGGGAATGGTGGTATTCTTCAATTCTTGCTGGTAATTCTTCTAACGAACGACGATACACAATATTCACATTTTCAGCGCCTAATCGTTTGGCTGAACGAGCGGCATCCATTGCAACATTCCCGCCGCCAATCACAACGACATTTTTAGCACGTTTAATCGGTGTATCATATTCTGGAAACTCATAGCTATGCATTAAATTGATTCGTGTTAAAAATTCACTAGAAGAATAAACCCCATTTAAACTAGTTCCTGGGATTCCCATAAAGTTTGGTGCCCCTGCACCAACCGATAGATAACAGGCATCAAACTCTGACATTATTTCTTCCATCGTAATCGTTTTACCTACTACCACATTGGTTTCTATTGTTACACCTAAGGCTTCAATACTCGCAATTTCCTGTTTAACAATTTTTTTCGGTAATCGAAATTCAGGTATGCCATAGGTTAATACGCCGCCAGCTTCATGAAGCGCTTCAAAAATAATTACTTCGTAGCCGAGCTTTGCCAAATCCCCCGCAACTGTTAACCCAGAAGGACCAGAACCGACCACTGCGACTTTCCCTTTTGTTGGTTCCGCTGTTTTCTTAGGAAATATGTGATTTTCTAATGCCCAATCCGCAACTAAACGTTCTAATTTGCCAATTGCCACTGATTCAAAGTTTTTGGCTTTCCCTAATTTACAAACTTGTTCACATTGTTTCTCTTGCGGACAAACGCGTCCACAAATAGCAGGTAAATTCGTATATTTACTTAAAATATCGGCTGCTTGTTCCATGTTTCCTTCACGAATAGCTAAAATAAATCCAGGAATATCAATCATCACGGGGCATTTAGCAATACAAGGTGCATTTTTACATTGTAAACAGCGAACCGCTTCTTCTTGCCCTTCTGCTAATGTATAGCCTAAGCAAACCTCTTCAAAATTACTCTTTCTGATAGTAGGTGCTTGTTCCGCAATCGGTGTTTTTATACGACTTTTTCTAGCCATTTTTCTTCACCTGCTCTTTCAAACGATCTGTAAAGCAAACTGCTTCTTCTTCCTGATATTGCTTCATTCGATTAATGAATTCATCCCAATTTACTTCATTGCCTTTAAACTCAGGTCCATCAACACAGGCAAATTTCATGGTGCCATCAACAGTGACCCGACAACCGCCACACATACCTGTTCCGTCAATCATAATAGGATTCAAGGAAACATAAATTGGTAATTGATGTTTTTCAGCTGTCAAGGTACAAAATTTCATCATGATGCTGGGCCCAATCGCCCAACTGCACGCTACAGATTCACGTGCAATAACTTCTTCCATCGCTTCTGTTACTAAGCCCTTTTTACCTAATGAACCATCATCCGTTGTAATGATTAGTTCATCCGAATAACGACGGCATTCTTCTTGTAACAGAACTAACTCAGCTGTTCGTGCCCCCAAAATCGTAATCACTCGGTTGCCTGCTTCTTTTAAAGCCTTGATAATTGGATAAATAGCCGCGATGCCAACCCCGCCACCGACAACCATCACCGTTCCATATTGCTTCACTTCTGTGGGCATACCTAAAGGTCCAGTGATATCTAACAAAGAGTCTGAAGTTTTAAGCTGGGAAAGTGCAGCTGTTGTCTTACCGATTACTTGGAAAATAATTCGAATACTGCCTGCTTGTGGATTTGTCTCCGCAATCGTTAAAGGGATCCGCTCTCCCTTTTCGTCAATTCTTAAAATAACAAACTGTCCAGCCTGGGCATGTGTCGCTATTCTTGGCGCTTCCAGCCAAAAATCAAATGTATTACTAGATAATTGAGTCGACTGAAGAATATTAAACATTGAAATACCTACCTTCATCATTCCTTTTCATTCTGACTCCTACTTTCTTAAATCCTTAGGCAACGCTATCAGATAAAGTTGTGGCGACACTTTTAACAAATGTTTTTAGCATTTCGATGTCTTCTTCTTCTGCATTGTTTTCAATTTCAACTGTTTCAGCTACTTTTTTAGCACCAGCTTTTTCAAAAGCTCCTACAAAATCATGCGCTGATTTACAGAAAAATTCACCATATTCACGATCACCGGAACCAACAACGCCAAATGGCTTACCTGCTAAATCCTTTTCAGTTAATTCATCAAAGAAATCTTCAAATTCAAAAGGCAGTTCCCCATCACCATAAGTATACGTTGCGATAATACAAGCATCTGCATCATCAAAGAAGTCTACATCAACTTCTGAACACTCTTCACGTTCTACTTCAACTCCAGCTTCTTGAAACTGTTCTTCCAAAATCTCGGAAATTTCTTCTGTGTTTCCAGTCATACTTGCATAAACAATTTTTACTAGTGCCATCTTCATTCATTTCCTTTCTGTTGTCCTAAATATTTCAATGCATTCAAATGCAATTGTAACCCCTTACATTAACTACTAAAAAATTTTTTTAACAAATGATTTTATTCACAAACTAATCTAACTAAGTATGTACTCTTCTCCTTTCGAGATAGAGTATTTTTTACTACGTCTTTACTATACCACACTCCAAACCTTTTTAACAATATTTTTAAGGTAAAAAAAATATTATTTAGGTTCTTTTTTATAAAACGTTTTTCCTTCTTCCAATCATAAAAATTGCTTCTAAAACCGCTCCCCCTAATGCACGAGCTTTGTCGGAGATCGTCAAGCAATCGACTTTCTCAACTGGTCGAGGATCTACATCTGCACACTTCAACCCTTGATAACAGGTTACCTTTTCTGAAATCAATCCTCTCAAAGTCCCTGTCAGAGGCGAATAAACTGGAACCTGATCGATAAAAAATAATGCTTCCCCTTTCAACACAAAATCCCCTATGTTTTTAAGGTGGGTAACTTGTCCTGAAGCTGGGGCATGGACAACTCGTTCCGCACTTTTTCCGCCAATTTCACCTGGAATACCTGTATTAGGTAAAGCTGTTCCTTCAAAGTATAAACGTCCCAACCTATGTCCACGCATTGTCTCAATCACAACATCGACATCTTGCGGTGCTGAAAAGCCTGGTCCTAAAGCAATCGTAATCGGTGCCATTCCTCGATGCGTACCTAAATTTTTCTTAGCCAAAATCGCATCGATAACAATCAGTGGTTTCAATTGTTGAATAGCACTTGCTGTTTGATCGACAAAAACAGGCAGCTTATTTTGCTGCCAACATTTCGTACAATCCTTTAATGAAGTAATTCGAACAGCAACCAAATCTTCCACTCTTTGTTCTTTCTGGAAAATAGCATCACAAACTGAAACAGTCCGCCGAATGGCCAGAGGACATTCTGTTTCTAATACTAGTATTTTAAAGCCAACGTGCCATAATTTTTGGATAACGCCTGTCGCTAGATCGCCCCCTCCGCGAACAATCACTAATTTTTCTTGGATGTTTTGACTGATTTCTCCCATAAAATAAGTCCTTTCTCTAATTCCATATTGCAAGCAATAATTTTGTCTAATTTTTCAAAACAGCTTTTGGGTAACTGAAGACAGACATTCATCGCTTGAACGAACTCTCTTCGCGTATGGGTTTGATTTAAACACAAAATTCGTTTGCCTTGGCTCTCTTTAAACAATCCTTTTGGATGAGCAATGAGTTGAGCTAACAATGTTTCTGTGATTGGTTCTTGTTGTTGCGCATCGGTTAATTCCAAAAAAAGCGGCAACCGATGAATGGTCGTTTCATCTATCTTTTGACCAATCACAGAAATCGGAAGCACACCAATTGTGGTGGTTGTTTCTTTTAATATCACGGGTTCATAAGAGGACCAGCCTTTCAAAGGTCGTTGTTTGGATCCATCCGCTTCTAAAAAAACTTTCGTGAAGTGCTGAAACAATATTTGAAGCGAGGTCATTGCAGGCATCGTTAGTTTTGTTTGATTGTTGATAGCGGTTCCTGCTAAAGTGATTCCGCAGATATTCGGCGTTATTTTTTCAAAATGGTTTGTATAAAAATAATCATACAATTGACGTTGGGGAAACCCAATTTTTGTAGTTGTACTAACCAGAACAGCTTCCTTTCGATATGTTTTTGCTAGCGCCCACATTAAGCTTGTTTTCCCACCACTACCAACAATTGACACAATCTCCTTTCCTTGTAAATCAAAACACTTTTTTAAGGACTCCACAGTTGGTACCTCCTTTCCCCAAGGTCATTTTTCACAGAAAAAATAGAGGCTACGCGTACTTTTGCTTCTTCTAAAAAACATACACTGTGAGTTATTTCCGCTTCATTAATGAGTAAACCGATCCCACAGCCATCCGTCAATGATGGTGGCAAAGTAAAGACGCGAACAGCCACCTTTCTTGTCAACAGTACTTGTTCTGCCTGAACAGCATAATGTGTATTCGGAAAGGTTAGCAAATACTCCATCTTTTCACCTTCTTTTTTTGTTAAAGCGTAATTACTTTAGCCGCTTGATTCATTGTTTCAACAATTTCGTACATATTAGTAATAGAGCCGATGGCTAAGGTGTCTGTTAAATGATAAAAATCTAAACAGGCCCCACACGTTTGAATCGTGGTTCCCTTCTCCGCTAATTGTTGCAAATCAGCTAAGGTGTTCGCTGCTTGATTCGTTAAAAACGCCCCTCGATTAAAGAATAATAGCTGTGTAGGAACAGTTTCTGCTTCTGATAAGGATTGAAGATAACTTTTCATTAATAGTCGTCCTAGCTGCTCGTCTCCAGTACCTAATTGATCGGAGCCAATCGTAATTACTAAATCTGTTGCTGACTGACTTGTTTGTTGCGTCGCTTCTTCAGGTACCGTAATTTTGACAGAGAAAACCGTGGCTTCTATCTGCTTCGCAGTCAAAGTGGCCTGTTTTTTAGCAGCTAATTTTTTCAAATTTTCAACAGCTACTTCGTTATCGACTAAAACCTCGATAGTGCCTCCAGCTAAACCTAACTCCGCCAAAGCTTTTTTTGTTTCAATCACAGGTATTGGGCAAGGTTTCCCCAATGCATCTACTAATTTCATATTTGGCCCTTCTCTCTATAAAAGTACTACTGCTTGTTGTTCTTTTGGCAGAACCTCGCCAATAATTTTGGCAACAGGGTCCTCTTTTTGAATAGCTGCTAAACAGGCTGCCGCTTCGTCAGCAGCGACACTAATTAACAGTCCGCCAGATGTTTGTGGATCAAACAAAAGTTCTTGCATTTCCATAGAAATTTTTGAATAATCGATTGTCGTTCCGATTGTTTGGCGGTTTCTTTGCCCAGCTGCAGTGACTAAACATTCTGCGGCGTAGGCCAACGCTCCTGTAATGGTTGGTAATGCTTCTGTATCAATCAGTAATGTTACCTGATTATCAGCCATTTCTTTTGCATGAATTAATAGACCAAACCCAGTCACATCAGTACAAGCATGTACTGCGTAGGATCGAGCATTTGCAGCGGCATATTTATTTAAACGTTCCATCGAATCTTGTGCGATTTTTTGTTCCGTCTGCTTCGCCAATTGCCCCCAAACAGCCGCTTGAATAATTCCTACACCTAATGCTTTAGTTAAAATCAAGACATCCCCCACCTGTGGCGTATTATTATGCCACAAATTTTCTGGATGAACTTCTCCAGTTACCGCTAGACCATACTTGGGTTCATGGTCATAAATCGAATGGCCTCCCGCCAGTAAAGCACCCGCTTCCTTTAATTTTAAACTGCCACCTAAGAGCATTTGTTCCAACCATTCTTTTGACATCTTTTGTGGAAAACAAACAAGATTTAGCGCATAAAGGACTGTTCCGCCCATGGCATAGACATCACTTAAAGCATTAGCGACCGCAATTTTTCCAAATGATAACGGATCATTGACCATTGGTGAAAAAAAATCAACCGTTGAAATCAAAGCTTTTTCAGGCGTTATTTGGTAAACCGCGGCGTCGTCGGCATGTTCAAATCCGACGAGTAGCCGCTCATTTGCCGGTGTTTCGGGTAAGTGTTGCAACAATTGGTTCAGTACACGGGATTCAATTTTTGCCCCGCAGCCACCTGATGTACATTGTGATAAAAAATCCATGCTGTCCACTCCTTCTCAAATTAGTAGTTCTTGTAAAGCGTGAATTGTCCAAGTAATTTCTTCAGGCGTTGTCTGCCAGCCAAAGCTAAAACGTAAGGTGCCAGTTGCTAAAGTCCCAGCTGTTTCATGGGCTAATGGTGCACAATGCAAACCTGCGCGCGTCATAATGCCATATTGTTCTGCTAGTTGCTGTGCCACCACTGTTTCTTCCTGATTCCACAGTGTGATAGAAACAACAGGGACAGTTTGTGCCACGTCCTTGGTTCCTAAAATTGTGACAGGTAACCCTGATAAACCATTAAAAAAATTCTGCATTAAGGTTCGTTCGTGCTTTTGAATCGCTGCTAAACCAATTTTATTCAACTCTGTAATAGAACTATTTAAGCTTAAAATACCTAAACTGTTTAACGTACCAGCTTCAAATTTATCTGGTAAAAAAGAGGGTTGATCAAAGGAATTAGAATGGCTACCAGTGCCGCCCGTTATCAGTGGTTTGACCGCTTCAGCCCCTCGCTCACTAAAAGCTAACCCACCAATACCTGCTAATCCATATAAGCTTTTATGTCCAGTAAAGGCTAACACATCAATGGCCATCTGGGTCATTTTTATTGGTAAAAATCCCGCCGTTTGAGCCGCATCCAAAACAGTTAATAATCCTTTCTGGTGGGCCCATTGAAAACATTCTTCAATGGGTAAAATGGTGCCTAAGACATTGGATGCGTGTGTCATCACCAAGGCTTTTGTATTCGTTCGCCAGGCTCGCTGAATATCTTCTATATCTAATAGGCCAGTTTTTTGACAAGCAACATACGTCACTGAAATACCTCGTTCTTTCTCAAGTAAGTGAAGCGGTCTAGCTACTGCATGATGTTCTAGCATGGTCGTAATCACATGGTCGCCAGGTTGTAAAATCCCCGCTAATGCAAGATTTAAGGAAGTTGTTGCGTTATTCGTAAACGTAATCTGAGCCGCACTGGGTGCCTGAAAAAAGTCTGCTAACAATTGACGTGTCTCTAAAAGAGGAAGCCCCTCTCTAAGCAAAGGGGCATTTCTTCCGTAATTCATGAACTGATTTTCTGCTAAATAGGCAGTCAAAGCCTCAATGGTTGCTGGAAATTTTTTATAGGAAGTCGCTGCATAATTTAAATAAACCAAGTCCTTCATACGTTTTTCCTCTCTAACCTATTGGTTTCTTGAATTAATTTTTGGTACTCTTCTGGCGTGTCGATATCTTTTAAACGGCCAGGAGTCGCTATTCTCAACATCTGAACTGCTTCTGGAAAGCGTTCATAAATCATGCGTCCGCCTTTTTCACCAGTCAATGTTAATAGTTCTTGTCGAAATTGATTACCGAATAATACTGGACTACTAGGACAGCCATCTTTTTGTAATGGCACTACAATTTTATTTCTCTGACATTTATCTAACACGGGTTGTAGCATTTTAGGTGTTAACAATGGTTGATCACTAGGTAAGTATAAATAGCCAGCTCCCCGAGCTTGTTCGGTTCCTAAACGAATACTGCTACTTTGCCCTTCTTGCCATTGATGATTGAGAATCAACTGAATGTTCTTAGGTAAAGGAAACGCTGGCTGATTCTCAGGCGAAACAACTAAAATCCGTTCTAATACGTCTAATTGATTCACTAAGGTTAACGTGTGCTCTAAAAATGTTTTTCCTTGATATTTTAAGAACAATTTATTTTGGCCCATCCGTTGTGAATTGCCCGATGCTAGAATAATGACACTAACGAGTGACATAAGTTGTCTCCTTTTATCTTTTTTTCTTTTGATAAGGGGTATTTTCTAAAGGCAGACTTGGTCGGAGCTGACCATCCAAGGCAAAATATGCGCCTGCTAAAGCTGGTGCGGTAGGGATCGTTGCCAACTCACCTACGCCTTTAATTCCATAGGCTAAACCTTCGTGAAGATTGTCAGCATGAACCAAAATTGTTTCGATTGGTGGTACTTGAGTGGCGTTCACTAATCCTAGCGTTGCATATTTTGCTTTAACATAGCCTTCTTCTAAGGCAAATTTTTCAGTTAAAGCATACCCCATGCCCATTGCAATCCCACCTTCAATTTGACCTTCAGCAGCTCGTGGATTCACCACTTGTCCCATATCATACGCAGCCACAAATTTAGCTACTTTTCCTTTGTCATCTAGAATAGCTACTTCAGCAGCATAACCATAACCAGCATGACTAACTGGACTTTTTTTATCATTAATTAATGGATCCGTTTTCGCTGAATATTCCCCATAAAATTCTTCACCTTCCAAATCACTTAAAGCACGTCCCATATCAAGTTCATACCGTAATTGCATTGCCGCTCTTCTAGTTGCTTCTCCTGTGAAGAGTGACTGCCTCGAAGCCGTTGTCGTTCCTGAATTCGGTGTTCTTCTCGTATCAGGGGCTTCCGCAACAATCATTTCTGGTAGTAAATTTAATGTTTCACAGGCAATTTGCGTCGTAACGGTTGCCATCCCTTGACCGATACAAGCAGCACTTGTGCGGACATGTATTTTTCCTTCTTCAACAGAAATAATACAACGCCCTGTATCAGGTAGCCCCACACCCACGCCACTATTTTTAAAGAAACTAGAAATTCCAGCAACTTCCGCTTGTTCATAGACGTCTTTAACCGCTAACAAGGCTTCTTTTAACGCCGCATTTTTCGAGACCAATTGTCCATTCGGTAAAGTATCTCCTGGGGCGACGGCATTTTTAAAGCGTATTTCCCATGGTGATAGTCCGACTTTTTCTGCTAACAAGTTTAAATTACTTTCAATTGCAAAAGCCGTTTGGCAAACACCAAATCCGCGAAATGCACCTGCTGGCGGATTATTAGTATATACAGCAAACCCTTCCACATCAATCGTTTGATACTTGTAGGGACCTGCCGCATGTGTACAAGCCCGTTGCAATACCGGTCCTCCTAAAGAAGCATAGGCCCCAGTATCCGCATAAATCACTGCTTTCATTGCAGTTAAATTGCCTTCTTCATCACAGCCGGTCGTAAAGTCCATTTCCATGCCATGGCGTTTGGGATGAACCATCAAACTTTCTTCACGGCTTAGCAGTACTTTTACTGGTTTCTTCAATAACCAAGCGGCTAAGGATGCATGATGCTGAACACTCATGTCTTCTTTTCCACCAAAACCACCACCAACAAGTTTTGATTGAACATGAATTTTTTCCTTGTCCAGTCCTAACATTCGAGCCACTTCCCGTTGTTCATCATAGATACTTTGACCCGCACTAAAGAGTAAAATACCCTCACCTTCAGGCTGTGCAATCGCACACTCGGGTTCCATAAAGGCATGTTCGTTAATTGGTACGGAATAATGTTCTGTCACTACAAACGCAGAATTTGCTAATACTTCCTCTGCATTGCCACGTACCAAGTGTTCATGAGACAAGATATTGCCCTTTTCATGAATAGCTGGTGCACCTTCTGCTAAAGCAGCTTCACAAGAAGTAAGCGGTATCATTTCTTCGTAATCAACTTCCACTAAATTTTTTATCTCTGGTAAGGTTTCTTTTCTTTTTGAAACAACGAGTGCCACTGCATCCCCAACATACCGTGTTATTTCTCCTTCTGGAATCATTACATCCCAATCGGAAATAAATTCTAAATGACCAATTTTATTATTTCCTGGAACGTCTTTAGCTGTGAACACAGCCACACAGTCAGGATGCGCCAATGCTTGGGTACTATCGATTGATAGAACTTTTGCGCGAAGATAGGCACTCCGCAAAGCAGATGCATGAAGCATTCCTTCTATGTTAACGTCATCTACATAAATCCCTGTGCCTAAGGTTTTCTCCACTGCATCAACCCGTTGGAAGTCTTCCCCTAATTTACCATTTGAATGTTCTTCTGGAATGCTCGTTTCTTCACAAAACATTTTAGCAGCTAACTGAATGGCTTCTATTATTTTCACATATCCTGTACAACGACAAATGTTTCCTCGTAAAGCTTTCTGAATGTCTTCTTTTGTGGGTTCGGGTTTCTTGTTCAATAATCCTTGTGCCGAAATAACCATCCCAGGGATGCAATACCCGCACTGAACTGCACCCGTTTTTGCAAACGCATAAGCATAGACATCTTTTTGCCGTTGGCTTAAACCTTCGATTGTCGTGACTTCTTTGCCAGCTAATTTTTCCAGAGTAAACAAACACGCTTTGGAAGCCTTTCCATTTACTAGCACCGTACATGCGCCGCAAGAGCCTTGGTTACAGCCATCCTTTGTTCCAGTTAGGCCCAGATCCTCCCGCAAAAAGTCCATTAATTTTTTGTTTGTTTCACAGGTTTCACTTTGACCATTTACAATAATTGAATACATTTCTTGCACCTCGATTTCTGATATAGTTTAGTGTTCAATCACCTAGATTATACCACAAATCTCCGTTCTAAAAATTATTTTTTAGCAAAAAAAGTTTTTTATTTAACTTAAAGGTCCTCATTATTGATAGCGCTGTTGAATTAATTCTCCCGCGATGCTAATCGCTAACTCTTCTGGTGTTTCGGCTGCAATGTCTAAGCCAATTGGCATGAAAATTCTTTCAATTTCAGTCATTGTATAACCGACCTCTTTTAACCGTCGAACTTGTGAAGCAATTTTGTGTTTGCTCCCCATCACACCAATATATTTGGCTGGTGTTTCCAATAACTGTTTGGCAACGATGAAATCAAAATTGTGTCCTCTGGTAATTACTATACCATAATCGTCCGCCGTTATTTCAATAAACGCAGCTAAATTTTCTAAAGGAATAACCCGTAGTTTCTTAGCTTGTGGAAAAGCTTGTGCCGTCAAAAATTCTGGACGATCGTCCACTACAACGCAATAAAACGATAAATAGTTTAAAATAGGTACCAACGCGCGTGCGACATGACCACTTCCAAAAATGTACACTTTCCCTACTTGGAGGATCGCTTCTGTTAAAAAAATTATGTCCTTTTTTTGCTCACAATGGATACCTTTAGGTAGCAAACTTAATTCCCCCTCCCAAGAAGTGGAACCAATCAATTTGCCTGTTTCACTATAAAAGGATACTTTTCCTAAATTGTTTTGATCTAGTTCAGTCATTAACCAACCTTGTTGATTATTTTGAAAATGCGTTTCTATGGACTCACACAACTCTTTTAAAAATGGCGTTTCCCATGAAAGATAATGGAAAAAAATCGTGACATTCCCGCCACAGACCATGCCTAAATCAGCAATATTATTCGGTGCTAAAATAAATTGACGTTGTGCATTTTCTTTCTCAATAAGTAGCTTTTTTGCCACTTGTTCAGCCTGAAATTCAACCGCCCCACCACCAACAGTTCCGGCTATTCTACCTTCGGCGGAAACCAGCATTCTAGCCCCTTGACTTCGTGGTGTAGATCCTGAACTTGTACCAATCGTTAATAACATCGTGTCTTGCTTTTCCAATATTGCCTGTTTCAAACGCTGAAATACTTCTCTCATTTCAGTTCCTCCGATACTACATCCTGTTCTTTAAAGATTTCTTCAAAGCATGCCTCTACCTGTTGATACACTTTTTTCTCAAATAAAAGATATTGATCAATCAATTCTTTTCCTTGGTCCGTAACAATTGACCCGCCACCATTACAACCACCAACACTTTTGATAATTAATGGAAAAGATAGCTCTTCTTCAGCTACCCGCACAATCCGCCATGCCTTATTATAAGATATTTTCATCTCTTTTGCTGCTAAGTTTAGTGACCCAGTTTGCTGAATTTTTTGTAAAACTTCGACAACGCCAGGACCAAAAAAGTTCCGATCTGTTTTTAATTTTAAGTTTAGGGAATACGTAAACATCTTCTCCTCCTTTATTCGTTCATTTTTTTATAGATAACGTAAGGGAAAAAGGATACGAAAGCTTACTCACTTTCGTATCAAAAAAAGCAATCTTCACTCAAGTGCTACGCGCTTTTTTGGTTTTAAAATGACATTTAAAAGGACTGCTACCAAAGTGGTTAAGATAACTTCCGAATTACCGAAAATCGTTGTTACCCAAGTTGGAAAACCAGCTAAGCTTCCAGTAGACAATGTGACACCAATTCCAAATGCTAGAGCTGTTCCGACAACCCCAGTATTTCGAGGAGTCATTTCCTGCGAAGCAATCATCCGAATACCTGTCATAGAAATAGAAGCAAAAACTGAAATCGTTGCACCACCAATTACCGCGTAAGGAATCGTAGTTAATAACGCAGCTACTTTCGGAACAAAACCAGCAATTAATAATATAACTGAAGCGAAAACCAGAACATATTTATTAATCACTTTTGTTACCGTAACCAGACCAACATTTTGCCCAAAAGTTGCCACTGGGATTGATCCAAATAAACTGCCAATAAAGTTAGTGAAACCACTCCCCATAATTCCGCCAGATAATTCTTCATCCGTTGCATCCCGATCCATTGCCCCAACCGTTGTTGCTGTAAATTGACCGATGGCTTGAACAGCATCAACAATAAACATCACCACAAGCGTAAAGATTGGTACCAATTGAAAATCCAGTCCAAAGTGAAACGGGGTAATTACCTGAACGATTTTAGCATTTTGAACTGGCTCAAAACTAACCATCCCTAAAGCTAAAGAAATCAAATAGCCAATAACCATTCCGTTTAAAATTGCTGATAACTTCAAAAATCCTTTTGCAAAATAATTGAAGTAAAAGACAATCGCAAAGGTTAATAATGCAACTAACCAATTCCGGGCTGAACCAAAATCAGCACTACCAGCTCCTCCTGCCATATACTTAATCGCAACAGGAAACAGGGATAGGCCAATACTTAAAATAACCGTTCCTGTTACTAAAGGCGGAAACAACACACGGATTTTTTTAATGAACAAACCAACAATAATAACAAGAATACTGCCAACTAATTGGGAACCAAAAATTGCTGCAATTCCAAAATCAGCTCCGATGGCCATCAAAATCGGTACATACGCAAAACTTGCCCCCATCATAACTGGTAACCGTGAACCCACTTTTCCAAAAATAGGGAAAAGTTGAATTAACGTTGCAACTGCTGAAAAAATCAATGATGTTTGAATCAAAATAGTCGTATCACTAGGACTTAATTGGCAAACTTTGGCAATCATAATTCCCGGTGTGACAATCCCTACTACTGCCGCGACAACGTGTTGCAATCCCATCGGAATTGCTTCAGAAATTGATAGTTTCGCATCATATTCAAATAATGCTTGCTCTTTTTTTTCATTCATAGGATCGTTTCCTTCTTCTTTTTATTCTAAAAGGATTGTTCCCCTTAATCAGTAAAGAATGCAATCCTTTTTCCCTCAGAAACATCTTAAAAATTATCCTTTGACAGCAACTGCTTCAATTTCAAATAAACCATCTTTTGGCAACTTGGCTACTTCTACACAAGAACGTGCAGGCAAAACTTCTGAAAAGTAATTCCCATAGATTTCGTTAATTTTGCTAAAATCAGACATATGTTGTAAAAACACCGTTGTTTTCACAACATTATCATAGGTCATCTCGACCTCTTTTAAAATCGAACCTAAATTGATAAAAGCTTGTTTTGCTTGTTCTTCCACTGTAGTCTTCATTTCGCCCGATTGCGGATCTAATCCTAGTTGTCCAGAAATGTACAACGTATTTCCCGCTAAGACAGAATGTGAATAAGGCCCTACAGCAGCTGGTGCCTGTGCAGAATTAATCATTTTGTTTGTCATCGTTTTCCTCCATTCTATGATTCTTTATTTTCAATTAAAGTCCCTGTTTTTCCAGATAATCCTTCTTTGGCTTTTTCTAATAACGTAATCAATGTTTTTCGACCTGGCTTAGATTCAGCAAACTTAATCGCTGCTTCAACTTTTGGTAACATTGAACCTGGAGCAAACTGACCTTCTTGCGCATATTGTTTCATTTTTTCTGTTGAAACATTCCCTAAGGCTTCTTGATTTTCTTTACCAAAATTAATACAAACTTTTTCAACTGCTGTTAAAATCACGAGCAGATCAGCATCCACTTGTTCAGCCAGTCGTTCACTACAAAAATCTTTGTCGATGACTGCATTTACACCTTTTAGTCGGTTCCCTTCTTGAATGACTGGGATGCCACCACCGCCGCCAGCAATGACTGTTTGGCCAGCATCAACCAATGTTTGAATCGTGAGAAGTTCGACAATATTTTTTGGTTTAGGAGAAGCGACGACTTGGCGATAACCACGGCCAGCATCTTCCATCACTTGTATATTTTTTTCTTTGACTAATTGTTCTGCTTCTTCTTTTGTCATGAAGCGACCAATTGGTTTCGTTGGTTTTTTGAACGCCGGATCATTTTCATCCACGACCACTTGAGTGACTACGGTGGTGACGGCTTTACTTATATTTCGTTGACGCAACTCTTCTTGTAGCGCATTCTCTAAATCATAGCCAATGTAACTTTGACTCATGGCTACGCACATGGATAACGGAACAACTGGATATTGTGGATTATTAAAGGAAAATTCTTCCATAGCTAATTGAATCATCCCTACTTGAGGACCATTGCCATGAGATAAAATAACTTCATATCCTGCTTCAATCAAATCTGCAATCGCTTTGGAAGTCTGTTTTACGGCAGTCATCTGCTCCGTCAAATTATTTCCTAAAGCATTGCCACCTAAAGCTACTACGACGCGTTTGCCCATTGCTTCACCTCATTTTCTGTTTTATAAAAAGGACGATGCTTTTTCTTTTTCACAACGAGTTTTCGTATTAACTGTCTGTTGTCGTTGCATGAAGTCAACGCACATGACTAAGCGTTCTTGACTCGAGACAATCACACATTCATGAATAGACTTGGGAAGGTCTTATTTGTTCATGTTGAAGAGGCAACTTCTAATGATTCATTGTGTAAAGAAAAAGCATCTGTCTTCATGCCAAATTCATTATTTTACTTCTCTTGGTGTCGCTTTATCCGCTAAGTCTGTTAAGGTTTTTTGCGGATTTTTTACTTTACTTAAGAAAATCATAGCCGCAATAACATACGGTTTGTAGCTAGCTTCTTTGTAAAGTTCGACCCGATAACGATCGAAAACAGAAGCTTCCACTTCGCCTTCTTCACAACTAACGCCAGTAATATCAGCTGGTAGACAATGCATATACAAAGCTTTGCCGTCTTTTGTTGTTTTCATCAATTCTTCTGTACATTCCCAATCTTTGTGCTTTTTATTTTGAGAAAGTAATTCTTGTTCTAATTGATCAATTCCTGCTTGGTCACCATTGCCATATAATTCAGTTCGCTTTTCCATTGCCGCAAAAGGTGCCCAGCTTTTCGGATAAACAACATCCGCATCTTTGAATGCTTCTGCCATACTATTCGTTTTAGTAAAGTTTCCACCAAATTCTGCCGCATTTTTCTTCGCAACTTCTTCTACTTCTGGCATAATTTCATAACCTTCTGGATGTGCTAAGACGACATCCATTCCTAAACGGGTCATTAGACCAACAATTCCTTGAGGAACAGATAATGGTTTTCCATAAGATGGTGAATACGCCCAAGTCATGGCAACTTTTTTCCCTTTCAGGTTTTCAATACCACCAAATTCATGAATTAAATGCAACGTATCCGCCATTGCTTGCGTCGGATGGTCAATATCACATTGTAAATTCACTAACGTTGGGCGTTGTTCTAATACCCCATCTTTATATCCTTCTTGGACAGATTCTGATACTTCGTGCATGTAAGCATTGCCTTTACCAATATACATGTCATCACGAATACCAATGATATCAGCCATAAAAGAAATCATGTTTGCTGTCTCACGAACAGTTTCTCCGTGAGAAATTTGACTTTTTCCTTCGTCTAAATCTTGAACTTCTAAGCCCAAAAGATTACACGCTGAAGCGAAACTAAAACGTGTTCTTGTAGAGTTGTCTCGGAATAAAGAAATCCCCAAGCCACTATCAAAGATTTTAGTTGAAATATTATTTTCTCTTAAATAGCGTAATGTATCGGCAACTGTGAAAACAGCTTCTAATTCATCTCTTGTTTTTTCCCAAGTTAGGAAAAAGTCATTTTCGTACATTTTTTCAAATTCTAATTTATCTAATTTCTCAATATATTCTTTAAACGTTTCCATTCCATCTGCTCCTTTTTTCTTGTCTAATAATCCTTTACTTAACCACAATAGACCGTTGGTAATGCCGCATAAACGGCTGCACAACGAACCAAATCATCTTTCCAAGTTTTTTCATTTGGTGCATGTGCTTGTGCTTCGGCCCCTGGCCCGAAACCAATACAAGGAATGCCATTACGTCCCATAATTGAAACGCCATTTGTTGAGAAGGTCCACTTATCTAACAATGGGCGTTCTTCACGCATTTCCACTGTTTCTACAGAGCCTTTCCGTGTTTCTCCATAGAGATTTTTATGCGTTTCCATCAAGGCTTTTGTTACATCATGATTTTCTGGAATGACCCACGTTGGGAAATAACATTCAATTTCATAAGTTAAATCCGTATAAGAAGGACGATCATAGTTGTACATTGAAACCGTCACATCATCTCCATATTTTTTAACAGCTGGTAAATTGCGAATTTCTTCTAAACAACTTTCCCAAGTTTCTCCAGCAGTCATTCGACGGTCTAGTGAAACGGTACAGCCATCCGCAACAGCACACCGACTTGGTGAAGAATGGAAAATTTGCGAAACAGTCACCGTACCACGACCTAAGAAACGGGCTTCTTGCCACTCTGGATTGTACTTAGGATCTAACATACGAACTAAACCACGAATCGCTGTGCTTTCTGTATCTCCATTGTTGTTTAAGGCACGAACATCTTGTAAGATATCCGCCATTTTGTAAATGGCATTATCTCCACGTTCTGGTGCTGAGCCATGACACGAAACGCCTTTGACATCAACTTTAATTTCCATTCGGCCTCGTTGACCACGATAAATCCCACCATCTGTTGGCTCTGTTGAAACAACAAATTCTGGACGGATACCGTCTTCTTTGATAATGTACTGCCAGCATAAGCCGTCACAGTCTTCTTCTTGGACAGTAACTGTTACTAAAGCAGTATATTTTTCTGATAATAGACCTAAATCTTTCATGATTTTAGCGCCATAAATAGCCGAAACAATCCCGCCTTCTTGGTCAGATGTACCGCGACCACCGATCTCAGTTTCTGTTTCATAACCATCGTAAGGATCAAATTTCCAGTTACTCATTTCACCAATTCCGACAGTATCCATGTGCCCATCAAAAGCAATTAATTTTTCACCAGACCCCATATAACCAAGTAAATTCCCTTGAGGATCAATGTCAATTTTATCGAAACCTAATTTTTCCATTTCGGCTTTTGCTCGCGCAATTTTGTTGCCTTCTTCTGCACTTTCTCCTGGAATTTTGACAAGGTCTCTTAAAAATTTGACCATATCTTCTCTGTAACCTTCTGCTGCTGCATTTACTGCATTAAAATCCATTCCTTTTACCTCCATAAAATTTTTTTATAATTGTCTGGATCAGTGTCCCCTTCGGTAGAAAACATTAAAACGTTTGACGTCTCATCCAGTTGCAATGCCTCACGTAATTCTTGATAGTCGGGATCTTGCATCACTGTAGCTACTAAGCCCATTGCTACTGCCCCAGATTCGCCTGATACAACTTGCGGATCCCCTTTTAATGGTGCGCCCAACATACGCATTCCTTTTTCAGAAACCCAATCTGGTGCTGAAACAAAGAAGGATGTATGATTTTTTAGAATATCAAAAGAAATCGTATTAGGTTCTCCGCATGCTAAGCCAGCCATAATTGTCTGTAAATCACCATCGACAAAGCGAATTTCTCCGTCTTTTTTAATTGCTGATTGATATAAACAGTCAGCCGCCTGTGCCTCAACTACGACCATAATCGGTGGGTTTTCTGGAAAAGCATTAGCAAAATAACCAATCACTGCACCAGCTAAACTGCCGACACCAGCTTGAACAAAAACATGACTAGGTCGTTCAGAGCCAAATTTTCTTAATTGTTGAGAGGCTTCTAATGCCATCGTTCCATATCCTTGCATAATCCAAGTCGGAATTTTTTCATATCCGTCCCAAGCGGTGTCTTGAACCATGACACCGTTTTCAGTTTCTTCGGCCATTTTATTAGCCATTCGCACACATTCATCGTAATTAACTTCTTCAATTGTGACGATTGCGCCTTCTTTTTCAATATTTTCTTTTCTCGTCTGTGTTGAACCCTTCGGCATGAGTACAACTGATTTTTGACCTAATTTATTCGCAGCCCAAGCGACTCCTCGTCCATGGTTGCCATCAGTTGCTGTAAAAAACGTAGCTTGTCCAAAAGCTGATCGTAATTGATCAGAAGTTAATTCATCATATGTTAGTTCCGAAACATCTTTCTTTAATTTTTCGGCAATATAGTTAGCCATGGCAAACGAACCACCTAATACTTTAAAAGCATTTAAACCAAAGCGATAAGATTCATCTTTAACAAAGAAATCATTTAACCCCAGATACGCGGCCATATGATTCAATTCTGCTAATGGTGTTTCTGAATACTGTGGAAAACTTTTGTGAAAAGCCAAAGCTTTCTCAATTTTTTCTTTAGACATCAGAGGTAAGTACTTATCCTCCGTCTTCGGCATGTCATTTGCTGTCCATTTAATTTTTTCCAAAAATACTTCTCCTCCTTCTATTTTTAAGTTGCTTTACGAAAAACAAATTTTCCTTGATTTGCCAAGATGACTTGCCCAGCTTCAGCAACTTTTTGACCTCTTAAATAAACCATTCGAGCCTGTCCTTGTGTTTCAAATCCTTCATACGGCGTATAATCGACATTTTGTAACTGCGTTCTCGCAGCAATCACGCCGGTTGTTCTAGGATCCCAAACAACTAAATCGGCATCACTGCCTTCTTGCACCACACCTTTTTGTGGATACATCGAGAATTGTTTAGCAATATTTTCAGAAAGCAGAGCAACCATTTTTTCCAAGGTGATTCGGCCCTTCGCCACACCTTCCGTGTAAATTAATTCTGGTCTCGTTTCAACACCTGGCATCCCATTTGGAATTTTACTAAAATCATCTTCGCCAACTGTTTTTTGTCCGTGAAAATTAAAACTGCAGTGATCTGTCGATATTGTATTGATTGCCCCCTCTTTAATCCCTTGCCACAAAGCCTGTTGATCCTCTCGTTTGCGTAGTGGCGGTGAGCAGACATATTTTGCTGCTTCAAAATTAGGCGCATCGTACAAGTGATCATCTAGTAAAAGATATTGAGGGCAAGTTTCTACATAAACTGATTGTCCTCTTTGACGAGCCCGTTCCACCGCTTCTAACGATCGTTTTGTGCTTAAATGCACAATATTAACCGGCAAATCAGCCATTTCCGCTATCATCAAATATCTTGCTACCGCTTCTGCTTCAACAGCCGCCGGTCTTGATAACGGATGATAGTGCGGGGTTAGCTTTCCTTGAGAAACATATGATTGGATTAATTCATCTACTAAATCACCATTTTCACAATGAACGCCTAACATTCCATTAACTTTTTTTATTTCCTTCATCGCTTCAAAAATTTCCGCATCTGTGGTCCGCAAATTATCATAAGCCATATACATTTTGAAGGAAGTAATACCTGCAGCAATCATTTCCTGAATTTCAGCAGCTATCGTTGGTTTCCATTCAATCATGGACATATGGTAAGTATAATCACATGAACTCTTGCCTTCAGCCAATTGATTCCAAGTAGCTAAACAGTCTTTCAATGAGCCGCCTTTATTAGGTGTAGCCATATCAATAACCGTAGTCGTACCTTTGGCCACCGCCGCTTGGCTTCCAGTGGTAAAGTTATCCGCCGTACTTAACGAACCTTTGCCATTATTTAATTCCAGATGCGTATGCGCATCAATAAAGCCTGGTAATACATAACACCCCGTAACATCCTCAATCTGAGAATTTTCTACTGGTAAATTTGCCCCCATCTCTACAATTTGCTCGCCGTCAATTCGAATATCCAATTGACGACGATTATATGCAGATACGACGGTTCCACCTTTGAGCAGAATAGACATCTATTTATCCCCCAGTCGTAAATTTCCTTTTATGCTTGCATACAATAAGCATATTCTTCAATCATAGTTACCATTAATGCGATTAAATCTTCTGGTACATCTAATCCTTGATCCGTTAATTGAATTGTTGACACCGTTCCCCATAAACGCAGTAAACAAATTTTATCCACAGGATTTTGAACATAGAAACCTGAATTAGTACTGTCATAAAAATCAGATTCACTGTTAAATAAGGTAAATTTGTCTTTGTAAGGGGCACTTGCATAAGGGCAAAATGTTTCACAGTTACCACATTCGTTACACATCCGATCAACATGGACAATTTGTGGTTTTCCTTCGACATACACAACAATATTTGCTCGGTTTGGACAGACATCCATACAAGATTCACAAATTGTGGAGCATTCTAAGCAACGACTAGCTTGACTACAAGACATCTCGTCTGTCACAAGGATACCCCGTTTGTTTCTAACAAATGCGACATCACTATTTAAATTATCTTTTTCATAGTGATGATTGTGGACAAGACAAATATTATTGGTCGCTTTGGTTGCATCAGCGATTGCTTCAACAATTGTGGCTGGTCCTAAATTAGCGTCACCAATGACATAGACGCCTGGTATATTTGTTTCCAATGTTTCTTGATTTGAAACGACTTTCCCATAGTTGTCTGTGTGAATGCCTAATGCTTGGTAAAATTCTGTATCTACTTTTTCACCAACAGCGGCAATCACTGTATCAGCAGGAATATCAATCATTTCTCCTGTACCAATTGGACGACGGCGTCCAGAGGCATCTCGTTCACCTAGGACCATTTTTTCACAAGTTAATTGTTGATTTTCATGTTTAATTGGCGAAAGTAATTCTAAAAAGTCAACGCCATCTTCTAAGGCTAAATAAAGTTCTTCTTCATCTGCTGGCATATTGCGTTTATTCCGACGATAAACCACTGAGACTTTTTTAACACCAGGTAATGTTGTGGCTGCACGAGCACAGTCCATGGCTGTATTTCCTCCACCAACGACGACAATTTGTTCTCCGTAAGGATTAATCGTTGGATTTTCTCGGTTTGCTTTTAAAAATTCTAACGAGTTCAATGCTCGACCAGATTCTAAACGAAGGACCCCATGTTTCCATGCACCAATGGCATAAATAACATTCGTATAGCCTTGGTTTTTCAATTCCGCCAATGATGGCGCCTCTTGTCCTGTACGGAATTCGGCTCCCATAAATTCCGCTAACTGAACGTCTTTTTGAACAGATTCCATAGAAATTCGAAATTCTGGTACAATCTGGCTACAAACGCCCCCAATTGTCTCGGATTTTTCAAACACAGTAACAGGCATGCCTTCACGTGCTAATAAATACCCAGCAGAGATCCCTGCAGGGCCTCCACCCACAACAGCTGTTTTAGGTGCATTTTCTTTTGGCTGTGGCTTTTCTAGTGTCGTCAATAATTCATCATAAGCATGTTCAGCTGCTTCTAACTTCACTTCCCGAATATGAATAGATTCTTCATAAAATTGACGTGTACATTTAGTCATACAAGGATGTGCACAAATGGTTCCAGTAATAAAAGGCAATGGATTTTTATCGACAATTACTTGCAAGGCCTTTAAATAATTACCTTCACTTACATAACGAAGGTAAGCAGGAATATCCTGATTGATTGGACAACCACCGTCACTTCTACAAGGAGCAATATAACAATCTGTTAACGGAACTGTTTTTCTTAGTTTGGTACTTTCTGGTAATTTAATTGATTTTTGGTAACGTGCTTGTGTTTTAGCTTTCTCAACAACTTGAGCTAATTTATCCAAGTTGACATGAACCATCTGAGGATATTCTGCTGCGCTTAATACATTAGCAACTTGATTCATTCGTTGATAGCCACCAGGTTTCAACAGCGTCGTTGCCATAGTGATTGGCCAAATCCCAGCATCAAATATTTCTTTACTATTGAAAATATCTGCACCGCCAGAATAAGAAATTTGTAGTTTCCCATCAAATGCTTCTGATAATTTTTGTGCCAATGAAATACTAAGAGGAAATAGCGAACGTCCTGACATGTACATTTCATCACCAGGTAATTCATTTGCTGCAATCGTTACTGGGAAAGTGTTCGTAATTTTAACTCCGAAGCTTAGATTTTTACTATTGGCTAATAATTGCAGACGTTGTAACATCGGTACTGCTTCTTCAAATTGTAAATCTTCTTTAAAATGGTGATCGTCAAAAACCATATAATCAAACCCTAGCTCATCCATCGTTTGACGCGCATATTCATAACCTAACATAGTTGGATTACATTTAATAAAGGAATGGAGCCCTTTTTCACTTAATAAATAGGCCGCAATTCGTTCAATTTCATCTGATGGACAGCCGTGTAAAGTCGACAGCGTAATAGAATGACAGACTTTAGGACTAATTGCTTCGATATATAAGTCATCTACTTTTTTAAAATAAGATAGATATTTTTTGGCAGCTGCTTGGCATTCCGCCCAAATCGGCGTTCCTTCTGCGTTCTGCATTTCGTTAATATAACGATCAATTTTTGGTGATTGAATCCCTGCCAAATCATAGCCAACACTCATGTTAAAAATGAAACCATTCGGGTCACCTAGCTCAAACTCTTTACTCAGTAACTTCAAAACAAACCATGCTTTGACGTATTCATCATAAGCTTGGGGAACGCGTAATTCTGTGGACCACTCAACGTTGTAACATTCATCCGCTGCTGCGATACATGGTTTACTCACTGGTAAATCTTCTCCATCCAGTATCTGGACTGTCTTAACTTCAAAAAAACGAGAACCTGTTAAATAGGCCGCAATAATATTTTGTGCTAATTGTGTATGAGGACCTGCTGCTGGACCACAAGGGGTTTCCATTTTTTCTCCAAATAACGGAATCGTTTTTGTAGGATCCGCATGATAAAATTTACGAATGCCAAAAATTGTGCCATCTTGTTGATACTCACTAAAAATCCAATTTAATAAAGCCTCAATTGAGATGGGATGCATAATATCACTCATTAACGTCACTCCTTTTACTTATAATGAAAGCTATTGATTTACTCGTTTCCAGAAAGATTGTGCTTGCGTTTGCGCATCATGCCAAACTTTCTCTTCATCAATTCCTTGAACTTCACGATTACGCATCCGAATTTCTCCATTAATCACCGTGTCAGTGACCATCCCACCATTCATGCCGAATAAAATGTGCATGTTATAATTCTCTTTTGTCATTGGTGTCGGGCCATGATAATCAACAATAATGACGTCTGCTGCTGCATCAGGTTCTAAAACGCCTAGCTTTGTTTTAAAATAGCGATTAGCCATTTGCGGATTATTATCAAACAGCATTGTAGGAATTTCTGCCCAAGCCGCATTTGGATCAGCTAAATGATGTTTGTGGATAACATTTCCTACCTTATAAGATTCCGTCACATCATTCGTATAACCATCTGTGCCAAGACCCATCAAAATACCATACTCATTAAACATGCGCATTGCAGGTGGGCAACCGACCGCATTCCCCATGTTCGACTCTGGATTCGTGACCACCATTGTGTCTGTATCTCTTAGTAATTCCATCTCATGAGGTCCAATATGGATGCAATGGCCTGCCATTGTCTGTTTCCCTAAAATTCCTAAATCAAATAATCGGTTCACAATCGGCTTCCCATATTTTTTCAAAGAATCATGAACATCGGCTAAATCCTCTGCAATATGAATATGATAACCAATCCCATCTGGCGTATTGGCTGCACATAATTCTAAAGAAGCATCTGATAAAGTAAAGGCTGCATGCATACCCATCATCGCTTTTTGCATATCATCATTTCTTAAGGAACTGGCTTTAATAAAGGCGGCATTTTCTTGAACTGCTTCCCGCATTTTCTGCTCACCATCGCGATCAGAAACTTCATAACAAAGGCAGGTCCGAATCCCTAACTCGTCCGCTGCATTAGATAATTGGGTTAAACTCCCTGTAATTTCTCCGTAACTAGCATGATGATCAAAGACAGTTGTAACACCGTTGCGAATACTATCTAAATAAGCAACCTTACCACTTTGATAAGTGTCTTCTAATGTCAAGGCACGATCAATTCGCCACCATTGATCTACCAAAATATCCATGAAATTTTTAGGATGATAATTCGTTAAACTTAACCCACGTGCAAAGGTACTATAAATATGATTGTGCATGTTAATAAAGCCTGGCATAATCACTCCACCTTTAGCATCAATAAATGTCGCTTCTGGATAAGCTTGTTTTAATTCTTCTGTCGTTCCGACTTGTTTCACAACTTGACCATCAATCGCCACGCACCCATTTTCAAAAAAATGATTCTGCGCATCCCGAGTGATTAAACGCCCATTTCCAATTAATAACATGTATTCTCCTCCTATTTTTCAACCTATTCCCCACAAGCGGCAAACGCTTACAAATCTATCGCTCAATCATTCACGAATATAGCTTGTCTAGCTTTTCTAATCTATATTTCCTACGAAAAGCATTTGAAGCGCTTGCATTTTTTTACTAACGAACTCATTAACTTGATTAAAGTATATCACCTTACCTTAAAAAAAACAATGCTACCTAAAAAATATTTTTTAGAATTTTGACAGCCGTTATCTTGTATTATTATTTTTATCATGCTATCATTATTTTTCAGAACAGGTAGTACGCGACATTAAAGGATTTAGCCCTGCCTATTCCATTTAAAAATATTATGTTAAATTTGACACAATCTTATAAAAACTGTTTGTGCCAGGCACATTAGAAAGGAGCTTATTTATGTTATCCGACGAAAAACTTACTTTTTTAACACAAATTGCTAAAGGTTTAGCTGGTCAATTTGGTGAAAACTGCGAAGTCGTTATCCACCAAATCAATGAAGACAATATTAACAATTCTATTGTTTCCATTGAAAATGGTCATGTCTCTTCTCGTCATCTGGGCGATGGACCTTCTCAAGTAGTCTTAGAAGCCTTAAAAAAAGACCCTAGTGAGTTGAATGATCATATTAACTATCTGACCCGCACCCATGATGGTCGTATTTTAAAATCTAGTACAATGTATTTTAAAGATGAGAATGGTCAACTCGATGGTATTTTTGCTATTAACTACGACATCACTACATTGATTGCTGCAGAGTCGAACTTAAAATCTTTGATTTCCACTGCAGAACCTGAAGAAGATAAAGACCCTGATTACATTCCTCAGGATGTTAATGAGTTGTTAGACGATTTAATTCATGAATCAGTCAAATTAGTTGGCAAGCCGGTCCCATTAATGACGAAGGACGATAAAATCAAGTGTATTCAATTTTTAAACAATAAAGGCGCCTTCTTAGTCACTAAATCTGGGGACAAAGTTTCTAACTTCTTCAATATTTCTAAATATACGCTATACAGTTATATTGATGCGAAATAAAAATGGAAATCGATGGACGATTTGTTGTTAAGACAAGTCGTCTATTCTCTTTTTTCCTTCACTATTCTACTTTTTCTAAAAGACTTTTTAAATAATAGTAAGAAAAAGTAAAAGGAATTAATTTTTTATTTTAGTTATGGTATGATAGATTGAGTTTAATTTAAAATAACGAAAAATTAAAGATATAGAAATTGGGGGACAACAAATGGGGATTCGAAGTCATTTAGCAATTGCTGCAGGAAAAACTTCGCAATGGGTTTTACAAACATTTTTTAAAGGCGGCAGTAGCTACCCAGGGAAATTAGCCCTAAAAATCGATCCTAAAATTTTAGATACATTGGCAAAAGACTATGAAATTGTCGTAGTCACTGGAACGAACGGCAAAACATTGACAACTGCTTTAACTGTTAACATTTTACGCCAAGAATTTGATGAGGTATTAACAAATCCAACGGGTGCTAACATGGAGCAAGGAATTGTCTCTACTTTTTTAAATGCCAAGGCGAAAAAAGGACAAAAGAAATTTGCGGTTTTAGAAATTGATGAAGCAAGTTTAAGCCGTGTCACTAAATATATTCAACCAAAATTATTTGTTTTTACGAATATTTTCCGCGACCAAATGGATCGCTATGGCGAAATCTATACGACGTATCGCTTAATTATGGAAGGCGCCGCTGCTGCTCCTGAAGCAACTATTTTGTGCAATGGTGATTCGCCAATTTTTAATTCAAAAGAAACTGTAAATCCTCGCAAATACTATGGATTTAATCATTTGCCACCGAAAGAGCAATTGGCTCATTACAATACAGATGGGGTTTTATGTCCAAAATGTAATCATATTCTTCATTATAAAATGATTACGTATGCTAATTTAGGTGATTACTATTGCCCAAATTGTGGCTTCAAACGCCCTGAATTGGATGTACAGTTAACGGAAATGGTCCGGATGGATAACACATCTGCTGATTTTGTGATTGATGGCGAAGAATATGGCATTGCTGTTGGCGGGATGTATAATGTTTATAATGCGCTAGCAGCCACAGCGGTAGCAGAATATTATCAGGTGGCACCAGATAAAATCCGAGCAGGCTTAGCTTATGATGAAAAAGTTTTTGGGCGTCAAGAAACTATTAAAGTTGGCGATAAAGAATGTACGTTAGTTTTAGTAAAAAATCCCGTTGGTTTAAATCAGGTCATTGATATGATGGGCTTAGCCCCTTACTCTTTCTCGCTGGTTTCATTATTAAATGCCAATTATGCAGATGGAATTGATGTCAGTTGGATTTGGGATGGTAATCATGAAGCCTTTGCTGATATGGACATTCCAAAAGTAATTGCTGGCGGTGATCGCCATGAAGATATGGCCTTGCGTTTAAAAGTTGCGGGTATTCCTGAAGAAAAATTACTAGAAATTCCTGATTTGGAGCAAGTAATTTCAGAAATTAAAACGTTGCCGACAGATCATGTCTATATTTTGGCAACCTATACTGCTGTTTTGCAATTAAGAAAATCATTAACAGCCCAAGGGTATATTCAAGGGGGAATGAATGGTGTCTAAAGAATTAGTCGTTTGTCATTTATATGGCAACTTATTAAATACTTACGGAGATAACGGAAATTTATTGATGCTTAAATATTTAACCGAAAAAATGGGCGTTACCTTCCGATCAGAAATTATCAGTATCTACGAACCGTTTGATCCCGAAAAATATGATTTAGTCTTTGTTGGTGGCGGTCAAGACTTCGAGCAATTGATCATCTCAGAAGACATTCAGAATAAAAAAGAAGCTTTGACTTCTTATATTGAAAATGATGGCGTCTTGTTAGCTATCTGTGGTGGTTATCAACTTCTAGGACATTACTATGTCGGCGCACAAGGCGAAAAAATTAAAGGAATCGGTGCATTAGATCATTACACTTTGAGCCAAGACAACAATCGTTTCATTGGTGATATCGAAATTTATAATGAAGAATTTGATGAAACGTATTATGGTTTTGAAAATCATAATGGCATGACTTTTTTAGGCGAAGGTGAACGACCTTTAGGAACAGTCAAACAAGGCAAAGGCAATAACGGTCAAGATAATGGCGAAGGCGTTGTCTATAAAAATGTGTTTGGCTCCTACTTCCACGGTCCAATCTTAGCACGCAACAAAAATCTAGGGATTCGGTTAATTCGGACCGCTTTAGAGAAAAAATATGGTGAACCGATCGCTATTCCTGAAACGCTTTATAAATAAAAGAAGAATCTAGTTCCTACATATAGGACTAGATTCTTTTTCATTTCTCCGACAACTATTTACATCTTTACAAAATATAGTAAGATAAAGAGGTGCATTTAAAATCGAGAATTTCTCGGACTGGTTCGGAAACTTCCCAGAATAAAAAACTAAGTATCTCTCAATACTAACTCAAGTCATAGCTTTTTTAACAAGAGTTATCATTTGCAGTTAACGAAAAAGGAGGATTGGAAAAAATGCAAAAAGTAATTATTGATTGTGATCCTGGAATTGATGACACGCTTGCTCTCTTGTATGCACTTGCTTCACCAGAGCTAGATGTCCAAGCGATTACAGTTGTTTGTGGAAATGTCCCTGTGGAAATTGGCGTGGGAAATGTTTTTAAATGTTTAGAAAAAGTTAATCGCTTAGATATTCCTGTCTACCAAGGGGCTGCTAGCCCTTTAAAACGGCCATTTGTTAGTGCACAAGATACACATGGCATGGATGGTTTAGGTGAAACTTATTTCCCCAGAACTAGCAAAATCCAAGCACAAGCGCTTTCCGCTGCTGACTATTTAGCACAAACCTTTCAACAAGCTACCGATTGCTCAATCATTGCCCTTGGTCCTTTAACAAATATTGCGTTGGCTTTAAAAAAAGAACCTCTTCTGGGGCGAAATCTTCAACGTTTTGTCTCAATGGGTGGTACCTTTAAAAGCCACGGCAATTGCTCTCCTGTTGCAGAATTTAATTATTGGTGTGATCCTGATGCAGCAGCTTGGGTTTTTGAGGAATTAGGTGCAAAAATCGAGATGGTCGGCTTAGATGTCACGCGAGAAATTGTTTTTACACCAACAATTCTCAATTATTGTCAACGACTCAACCCCAAAATGGGGAATTACCTCGCCGAGATTACTCAATTTTATTTTGATTTTCATTGGAAATATGAACGTATTTTAGGGTGTGTTATCAACGATCCCTTAGCGGTTGCTTATTTTATTGATCCTACGCTCTGCCAAGGCTTTTCCAGTTACGGACAAATTGTTCCTGACGGCATTGCTATGGGGCAATCAATGATCGATCAGTATCATTTCCAGCAGCAACCAGCTAATTGTCATGTCTTGACTACGGTTGATAGTCAACAGTTTTTCGTGAAGTTTCTATCCATTCTTTTAAATGTACAAATAGATGAGATCGAAAGAGATTTCAAAAATTTAAGGATGGGATAACCATGAAAAAAATAACACCACGAATCATTACAATTATCGCTTTTAGTGTTGCTTTAAATTACCTTGGCAGTACCATTGCGTTACTCCTTCGTTTACCAATTTATCTTGATAGCGCGGGAACTATTTTTACAGGTGCGTTATTAGGCCCACTCTTTAGCGCACTGACAGGTATTTTAACAAGTCTACTAACTGGATTGACAACGGATATCTTTTCTCTGTATTATTCACCTGTCCAACTCTGCACAGGAATTTTAGCAGGCTTGCTCCTTCATCAGCAGTTAAAAGTAACCAAATTACCATTTAAAACGTTGTGGTTAACGATACCAGGAACAGTGATTTCTTCCTTGATTACAGTTTGTTTATTTGGTGGAATTACTTCTGCTGGCTCCAGCATAATTGTCCAATTTTTATATGGTTTAGGCTTCAATCAGTTAGCAAGCGTCCTGTTGGTTCAATTGATAACAGATTACGGGGATCGTCTACTATCAGTCATCATCGTCACAGCTGTTATCGCTGCCTTACCTAAACGTTCCTTTATAACAAAATAAACTGTTTTAATGCCAAAAAAAGAGGAAATCATCTGTTGATGATCCCCTCTTTTTTTAGCGACTACCAGGTTCTGAAGCTATAATCGTTAGATCACCTTCAAAACGCCAGCTCGGAATATCTGTTGGAAAGATAAAGCTATCGCCTTTTTTCAAATCAAAAGTAGCCACATCTGCTTTTGCAGCATCTTCTGTAATCAATCGACCAACACCTTCAATAACTGTTGCTAATGTATAAGGTGCTTGTTTTTTAACTTTTAGAATCCCACTGACACGCCACTCATAGACATTAAAGAAATCTGTTTTTACATAAGTAACAATGCTTGATTGTCCTTGATTTTCTTGTTGAATAGAGAGGTCAGGATCCTTCGCCGGAACGGTTGTCACATCAATGGATTGTTGAATATGCAATTCCCGGGTCTTTCCTTGATCATCTGTTCGATCATAATCATAAACCCGATACGTAGTATCACTGCTTTGTTGCGTTTCTAAAATTAAAATACCCGAGCCGATGGCATGAATAGTGCCGCTTGGTACATAATAAAAATCGCCTTTTTTCACTGGTACTTTTCTTAAAAGATCGTCCCAACGACCTTCTTCAATCATTTCTGCAAGTTCTTCTTTTGTTTTCGCGTGATGTCCATAAATGATTTCAGCGCCAGGTTCTGCATCAATAATGTACCAACATTCAGTTTTGCCTAGCTCGCCTTCATGTTTTTGGCCATATGCATCATCGGGATGAACTTGCACGGATAAATCATCTTCAGCATCTAAAATTTTCGTTAATAATGGAAAGACAGCACCACCTGCATGGCCGAATAGCTCTTGATGGTCTGCCCACAATTCATCTAATTTTTTTCCTTTAAATTCGCCATTTAAAACAGTACTAACGCCATGTGGATGTGCACTGATGGCCCAATCTTCACCAATTTTATCGCTCGGTAAATCAAAACCAAATAGCGTGTGTAGACGATTGCCGCCCCAAATTTTTTCTTGAAAAACAGGTTGTAAAAATAATGGTTCTTGCATTGACTGTGACCTCCCAAATTGAATTCGCTCTCATTATATCACTAAAAACTAGTCATTTCATCTGAAACTGATGATTTCTCTTTTAAATAGGTTGCCAACAACTGATCTCTTTCTTCGATATAAGTGTTCCGGTGGTCCTCTGGATGGACTCGATTAGATAAAAAGATAAACGCTGATTGTTGTTGCACATCAATTAGCAAAAAAGTTCCCGTATAGCCTGTATGGAATAATAATGGCCGTTGCGTAGCTACATCATATTTAAAATCCCAGCCTAGAGAACGTGGTTTATCTGCAGCTGGCACTTGGTTAACTAGTAACAAATCAATCGTCTCTTTTTTCAAGAATTGGTGATTGTGATAACTGCCTCGATTTAAATACATTCGAACAAATTTTGTTAAATCATAGACATTGCTAAACAAGCCAGCATTCCCTGCATGTTCCCGTAAAACGAATGCCTTAGGATCATGGGTTGCACCTCGAATCAACCCTCTTTGTTCATGTAATTCTGTTGGCACACAGTTTAAAGGATTCTTTGGTAGAAACGTACTTTCGTTCATCCCTAAAGGAAGCAATACTCGCTCAGATAAAATTTCTATCATTGATTGCTGGAACATTTCTTCTAACATAAAGCCTAATAAAATAGTCCCTGCATCTGTATAGACGACTTTTTTACCTATTGCTTTGCCTGCGTGAAATGAATGATTGTAGGCGTCTTTTAATTCTTGGGCATTCAGCTGATCACGATTAGGAATATAGCCTTGTAAATCTGCCGTATGTGTCAACAAATGCCGGATTGTAATGTTAGAATCTTGAAAAGAGGGATAATAAGTTTGTAATGATTGATCTAGAATAATTTTTCCTTCTTCCACTAATTGCAAAATAACGGTGGTGGTGCCGACTACTTTGGTTAAAGAAGCCACATCAAACAGCATGGCCGAGGTTAATTGTTCTTTGGTGGGTTTTACTTGTGCGAGTCCCCAACAATTGCTCTCCTCTTTTTCACCTTCAATGAAACAAAAACTAGCCCCCGAAAAAACACCTTTTTTCATCATATTTTGAATTTTCCACTTTGTTTTTTCGTACATTTTTTCACCTACTATTTTTAATATTAAAGGAAAAGTCTAGAATAAGTCCCGAACAAAAGCAGCGTTAAACTTTTATTCCGACTTTATTCCAGACTTGCTAAAACAAGCTTATTTTGTCTGTCTAAGCGTTTATTTTAAGACAAACCACCATTCCAAGCCAATTGGATCAAACACAGTGACAATCGCTTTTTTCTGGTCAATAAAGAACTCTTGATTTTTTGACGTTAATTGTTGCTCCATTGCTAAAATATGGTCTTGATCAGAGAGCTTAATGGTAAAGAAATCTAAACCTAAGTGTGGATCAGGTAATTGATCCACTTCACTTGTTTCAGGTTTTTGGAATCCAATAGTTGCTTTGCCATCTTCTAAAACAAATTGATCTTTTTCATTGTGTTTTAAACCCAGAACTTCCTCATAGTATGCTTTTATTTCTTTTTGATTGTTTGTTTTTAATTGCACATGCGCTAAATATGACCCAGCGGCTAACCCTTGATGTGGCTCTAAGTCCTCACTGATAAGATCTTTAAGCACAATCGGTTGCTTTTCAGAAGTCGAATTTGCTGTTGCTTCATCGTGAAAAATCTCAAATTGATTGCCTTCAAGATCAGTAATGAACATGCTTTGACGTGTGCCAATTTGGAAACTTTCATCAATTGGATAGTCTTGTTCAAGCACTCGTTGAGCAATTTGTAAAAATTCTTTTTCCGTAGGAACTTTAATTGAAAAATAAGCCATTTGCTTTTCTTCATTATGAAAATCTTCGGCTTTTCTAGTTTCTTCTAAAATTAATAATTGCGTTCCTGCTTCACGTGTACCCCAGATAGACAGGTTATTTTCTTCTGACTTTAAAACAAAACCCATTACTTTTTTATAAAAGTCGACCATTTCGCCAACTTTTTTCGCACGAATGGCAATTGTTTTTAATGTCGCAGCTTTTTCTAATTGAAATTCAGTCATTTTTTCTGTTACCTCCATTTTCTTCTCTCCCATTTTATACATCTCTTGCTATTTCATCAAGTAATATCCTGTTTTTCTCAAAAGAAAATAGAAATTTTTCAATTTCGCTAACTTTTTGTTAAAAAAATAAGGCTTCAGGAACCAGTCTTTACGACTATGGCTCCTTCAGCCCCATCATGAATTACTATTTTTTTCTTCGCCTTTTAGGCTACTTCTTCTGAAAACTGACTGTTATATAAATCAGCATAAAAACCGTTTTTCGCCATTAATTCATCGTGGGTTCCTGTTTCTACAATTGAACCTTCTGCCATAACGATAATCGTATCGGCATCACGGATAGTCGACAAGCGATGAGCGACTACAAAGCTGGTCCGATTCTCCAATAAACGATTCATTGCTGCTTGAATCAGTATTTCTGTTCGAGTGTCCACACTTGAGGTGGCTTCATCCAAAATTAAAACGTCTGGATTTGCTAAGAATGCTCGAGCAATTGTAATTAATTGTCGTTGACCTTGAGAAATATTGCTGGCTTCTTCATTTAGAATCGTTTGATAGCCTTCTGGTAATTTTCTGACAAAATCATCCACATGGGCTGCTTTCGCCGCACGGATCACTTCTTCTTCGCTCGCTTGGTCATTACCATAATGAATATTGTCATAGATACTTCCAGTGAACAACCAAGTATCTTGAAGAACCATTGAAAAGTGTGCTCGCAACTCTTCGCGAGATAAATCGCGCGTATCAACGCCATCATATTTGATGCTACCGCTACTAATATCATAGAAGCGTTCCAATAAGTTAATTAGGGTTGTTTTCCCAGCACCTGTTGGGCCCACGATTGCGACCATTTCCCCAGGTTTAACATTTAAATTGAAATCTTTCATTAATAATTTCTCTGGTGAATAGCCAAAAGCAACATGTTCAA
This sequence comes from Enterococcus sp. AZ129, assembly GCF_051714505.1. NCBI lineage: Bacteria > Bacillati > Bacillota > Bacilli > Lactobacillales > Enterococcaceae > Enterococcus > Enterococcus sp. AZ129. The sequence continues at coordinate 2,163,052 of NZ_JBIORY010000001.1, forward strand.
AAGAAACACGATAAGGACTATCTGTTTCCACTGGTATGCCAGAAGGTTCATCCACCATTTCTTCTTCATCTAATACTTCAAAGACACGTTCTGCCGAAGCCACCGTAGCTTGGATTGTATTCATTAAATTAGCGATTTGAGTAATCGGTTGTGAAAATTGATTGGTATATTGAAGAAATGCTTGGACATCCCCTAAATCCATCATACCATTCGCTACTTTTACGCCACCAAGGACTGCAACAAACACATAGCCTAGATTTTTGATAAAGTTCATTAAAGGCATAATGATCGCTGAAATAAATTGTGCTTTGCGACCAGCATGGTATAATTTTTCATTTTCTTTTTCAAATACTTCTTGATCACTTTCTTCGTGGTTGAAACTTTTTACTACTACGTGACCACCGTAGGTTTCTTCGACTTGGTTATTCAATAATCCTAAGCTTTTTTGTTGAGCCGCAAAATGTTTTTGCGAGCGAGGCGCCACAACCATCACAACAATTAAACTTAATGGCACTGTTGCTAAGGCAATTAGTGTTAACTGCCAGCTAATGGTCAGCATCATCCAAAGTACACCCACAAATGTCACGATACTGGTAATTAATTGGGTTAAGTTTTGTTGTAAAGTACTCGCAATATTATCCATGTCGTTAATTGCCCGCGACATGATGTCCCCATTACTATGAGTATCATAATAGGAAATTGGAACTTTGTTCATTTTCGCTTCTAATTCTTGACGTAATTCATAAACTGTTCGCTGTGAAACACGTGTCATAATTACTTGCTGCAAGAAATTAAAGACAGCAGAAATAAGGTACATGGCAATAACAATTAATAAAATTTGACCGATTTTGTCAAAATCAATTGGAAAAGAAGTTATTTTTAAGCCTTGTTTCATTTCAGCAGCGCCTTTCATGACGCCTTTAAAAATTTCAGTTGTTGCCTGTCCTAATACTTTTGGTGTTTGGATTTGGAAAACGACGGCTGCGATTGCTAACACTAAGACAGCAATAATTGACAGCATTCGTTTAGACATGTATCGAAATAAACGTTTCACTGTTTTCCAGAAATTTTTTGGTTTTGGCCCTTTTGCGCCAATGTTGCGTCCTGGTCCACCGCCCATTGGTCCGCCTTTTGGTCGACTACTCATGCAAGGTCCTCCTCTCTCAATTGAGAATGTACAATTTCTTGATACGTTTGGTTATTCGCTAATAACTCTTCATGCGTTCCTTTACCAACTAATTTCCCTTCGTCTAATACTAAAATTGTCGATGCTTCCATAACCGTACTTACACGTTGGGCCACTAAAACGACAATTGCATCCGTCATCTGCTCTTTTAAGGCTTTTCTTAAATTAGCATCTGTTTTGAAATCCAATGCAGAAAAGGAATCATCAAAAACATAGACATCTGCTGGTTTTACTAAAGCACGAGCAATAGCCAACCGCTGGCGTTGTCCGCCAGAAAAATTACCGCCGCCTTGTTCGACATGACTATCCAAACCTTCTGCCAATTCTGAAACAAACGCCTTTGCCTGCGCAATTTCTAAGGCTTGCCAAATTTCTTCATCGGTCGCATTTGGGGCGCCGTATTGCATATTTTCACGAATCGTTCCTGTAAATAAAACAGCCTTTTGCGGTACAAAGCCAATCATTTCTCGTAAATTATGCTGTGACGTATCTTTAATGTTTTTACCATTTAGCAAAATTTTGCCAGATTCAACATCATAAAAACGTGGTAAAAGATTAACCAGCGTTGTTTTCCCAGAACCTGTCCCACCAATAATTGCGACCGTCTCCCCAGATTTTGCTGAAAAATCTATATCTTCCAGTGCTAAGTTTTCAGCATGCTGGTAACGATAATTAACATGTTCAAACGCCAATGTTGCTTCGTCGCCTTTTAGAGAGAGCAGTTCTGGATTGGGTACATCTTTGATTTCTGAATCAGTATTTAGCACCTCATTAATCCGATCAGCAGAAGCTTGCGCCCGCGGTACCATGACAAAAATCATAGATAACATCATGAAACTCATCAGAATTTGCATGGCATAAGTCATAAAGGCAATTAAGTTCCCTACTTCTAGTTGCATTTCCGCAATATAATGACCGCCAAACCAAGTGATTGCAATATTGGTACCACTCATAATGAGTGTCATTAAAGGAATCATCAAAGCGACAATCGTATTCACTTTAATCGCCGTTTGTGTATAATCCTTATTGGCTTCATCAAAACGTTGTTCTTCATAGTTTGCTTTGCCAAAGGCCCTAATCACACGAACCCCTGTCAGTCCTTCACGAAAAACTAAATTTAAACGGTCTGTTTTCTTTTGCATGCTTTTAAATAACGGAACCGCTAAAAACATGATACCGCCCACTAAAACAGCCATAATTGGTAAAACATATAGAAAAATTTTCGTTAATTGTGGGTCCTTGTTATACGCCATAAAACTTGCACCAATTAACGTTAAAGGTGCATTAATCATTAAACGTAAAAACATTTGCATAACCATTTGAATCTGATTGACATCATTGGTTGTTCGTGTAATTAGCGAAGCTGTCCCAAATTTGTCAAATTCATTATTAGAAAAATTTTCAACTTTTCGATAAATATCAGTCCGTAATTTTTTACCTAAACTTTGTGATTCTTTGGTGGCAAAAAAGGTATTTCCAATAGAAGCGACAATGCTAATCAAAGAAAAGCCTAACATGACAACTCCTGTACTCCAAATATAGTTAATATCTCCTTTAGCGACACCGTCATTAATGATATTAGATGTTAATGTGGGCAGATATAAATCTGCGATAATTTGCACGATCATAAATAAAACCGCTGCAAAGACCGACCATAACGACATCCGTTTGACTAGTTTAATCAACTAACTTCTCCTCCTTTTTGCTACTTATAAGCGCCATTTTTCAACCAATTTAATTTCATTTTTAATTGTTTGACTGCTTCAGTTGAATCATAGGCAGTATTTTCTCTTTGTTGACGATACCCATCAACAATTGTTGAGAAAACGGCATGCATCGCCGTCTGCATGAACCATGTGAATTCTTTTGGCGTTTCAATGGTTAATTTCGAACGATCAATTATTTGATAAAGATGTTCTGCATAGGCAGCATGGCCTTTTCTTCCTCTATGCTTATGACAGTGCTGTTTCCTATTTTTTTCCTCTTCTCCAGTCGCTAAATTATCCGTCACCCGACGTGAAGCACGATAATCCATGTTGACAAATAAATTCCGATAGAAAGAAGCATTCTCTCCAGTTAGCACTTCGACAATCATTTTGGAGAAATAGACATCCATGGCTTCGATTAAATCACCATTTTCTGCAATAATTTGTTTCTCTAAATCTCGTTCACTATTTTTTCTTAATGTCGCAAAGTAATAAAAATACAAATCTTCTTTGTTCTCAAAATATTGATAAAAGCTACCGCGAGGAATTTCCGCTAATTTAACAATATTTGCAATTGACGCTTCTTGTAAAGAATGGCGTGAAAATTCAATTTGCGCAGCATCTAATAAGCGTTGTTGCTTTTCTTCTGGCAAATGAAAAAACGTATTCGTAGGCATATTTGTGTTCCTCCCTTTTATGACACATTGTCATATGACACCATGTCATTATAGCACTCTCTATTCAGAATGCAAGTTTTTTACAAAAAAAATCAAGCACCTAGCAAGACAAAATTGATGTTAGATTCTGTCTCACCAGTTGCTTGATTAATAATAGTGTTTGATGCATTCTTGTAACAAGCCAGCGACCTCTTTTATAGGTCCATTGGCATCTATTCGTTGATAATTAGGATATTGTTCCAATTGGTTTTTGATAAGAATTTCTTGATCATAAAGGTTTAAACGTTCTTCAATAATTTTAGGATCAGATTCTCGTTGCTTTAAACGTTGATAAATATTTTCTTTTGAAACGTCAAAAAAAACTGGAATGACGGACTCGCCAAAACGCTCAAAGACCGCTTGAAAGCCTGGAAAAGTTAACGCATTATAGGCTGGATGCTCTTTCGTTGTTTCAACGATGGCAGCTACACCGACACCGTAATAGTTTCCATGGTAAAAATCATACTCCACTAACTGATTGGTTTCAATCAAGGTTTGAAAACTTGCTTTTGTTTCAAAATAGTAATCCACACCATCCACTTCATCCAACCGTTTTTTCCTCGTAGTATGCGAGATAACTTTATAGTTTTTCGGAAAAACCTTACTTGTAATTGCGGTCTTGCCAGAACCACTAGGACCCATAATAACAAAAAATGGATGTTGTAATTGCTTAATCATTAGAAACGCTCCTCTCAGTTGTTTCTATTATAACGTATTGTGCACTATTTTGAAAAATTGACAAAAAAGAGCTTGGGCCAAAAATCACTTTAGATTTTTGGCCCAAGCTTAAAAATTAATAGACGGTGGGAACAGAAGCAACAACCTGCTACGCTTATCTTGTTTTGTTTAATTACAATAACTAGTCTAAGTTTTGTCCATTAGTTTCGATAACTTGTTTGTACCAATTAAACGATTTTTTTTCATAACGGTTTTTAGTACCATTTCCTTCATCGTCTAAATCAACGTAAATAAACCCATACCGTTTACTCATTTCACCTGTGGAAGCACTGACTAAATCAATACAGCCCCACGGCGTATAGCCCATTAAATCGACGCCATCTGCAACTGCTTCTGCCATTGCTTCAATATGACGACGTAAATAATCAATCCGATAGTCGTCTGCCACATAGAAATTTTCGTCTACTTTATCAATTGCACCTAAGCCGTTTTCCACAATAAATAAAGGTTTTTGATAACGATTATATAATTCATTTAGGGCAATTCGTAAGCCTTCGGGATCAATTTGCCAACCCCATTCACTTGCTTCTAAGAAGGGATTTTTAACGCCGCCTAAAAGATTCCCATTTGCTGTATCGTTGGTAGTACCAGTAACATCGACAGCAGTCGACATATAATAACTAAAGCCAATGTAATCCACTGGGTATTCTTTTAATAATTCTAAATCGCCTTCTTCAATGACTAAGTCTTTCACATCATATTTTTGATATATGCGTTCTGCGTATGCTGGATATTCACCACGAACTTGAACATCTGTACAATAATAATTAAACTCTTGGTTTTCAATCATTGTAGCAACTTGATTGACTGGATTCGAATCAATGCCATACGTTGTTGCATAAATAATCATACATCCAATTTTTAATTCTGGATTTAATTCATGGCCAATTTTTACAGCTTTACTACTTGCAACAAATTGATTATGCCATGCTTGGAAAATGTTTTGATAATCATTGGCTCCATTGCTTTTTACCAATCCTTGACTAAGTGCTGGGAAATGAAAAGCTGAATTAATTTCATTGAATGTCATCCAATAGTTAACTTTTTGGTGGTAACGTGTTAAAACAGTTTCCGCAAAACGTTCATAAAAGTCAACTAATTGACGATTTTTCCACCCGCCGTATTCTTTCGCTAAATGCAGTGGCATTTCATAATGAGAAATCGTAATTACTGGTTCAATGTTATAGCTTAAACATTCATCGATAACCGCATCATAAAATTTCAAGCCGGCTTCATTCGGTTGTGTTTCATCTCCTTGTGGAAAAATACGCGACCACGCAATTGAAAACCGATAACATTTGAAGCCCATTTTAGCAAACAACGCAATGTCCTCTTTAAAGCGATCATAGTGATCAATTCCTGTATGATTAGGGTAGCGATATTTCGTTTCGTCAATCGTCCAATCAAACGCTTCATCTCCTAAAATAGCGAAACGTTGTTTTCCTCCCGGCATCGCATCTGCCACAGATAAACCTTTACCGTCGGCTAAGTAAGCCCCTTCTAATTGATTGGCTGCGGTCGCACCGCCCCATAAAAATCCTTTTGGAAATTTTGTCGTTGTTGTCATACTTGTTCCTCCTCCAATTGTCTTTTATTTAATAATGGCTAAAAAGTCTTCACCATGTAACACGTCTGTTTGGTTCATATCCAAAACATCTAAATAATCATTCGTATTCGTTACCACAATCGGTGTAACTACTGGATAACCAGCTTCTTTAATGGCAGCAATATCAAAAGTAACCAGCAAATCTCCTTTTTTAACAGAATCACCTTGTTTCACTGATAATTCAAAGCCTTTACCATCTAATTCGACTGTATCCATGCCAATATGCATTAATAATTCAACGCCCTCTGTTGTCGTCAAGCCAACAGCATGTCCTGTCGGAAATAATGTGGTGATTTCACCATCTGCGGGTGCATATAGTTTGCCTTCAGTCGGCTCAATTGCAACACCTTTTCCTAAAGCACCTGACGCAAAAACAGGGTCTTGTACTTTTTCTAGCGGTAAAATTTCACCTTGAAGTGGACTTACTAAAATAATTTTGTCTTCTTGATTCGTTTTTACAGGTGCCACCATCTTATCAGTTGCTGTTTTTTCAGTTGCTGTTTCTGGATTAGGTTGATCTTCAAAACGTAAGACAAACGTTAAGACAAACGCAATGATAAAGGCAATTCCGGCACCAATTGCACCAGTAATCATCGGTGCAGTATCTTTTGTCTCTGCAGGAATAAAGCCAGGCAAGCTCAACATACTAACCAAGCCAAACGTAAAGTTTTTCACGTGATTCATAGCCACAAATGCTCCACCGATACCGCCACCAATACAAGCTGCAATAAATGGTTTTTTCAATGGTAAAGTCACGCCATATACAGTTGGTTCAGTAATTCCAAAAATAGTCGTAATACTTGAAGACAAAGCCAAACCTTTTAGTTTCACATTTTTTGTTAGGAAAAAGACAGCTAAAGCAGCCCCGCCTTGTGCAATAACGGCTGGTAATAACATTGGTACCATCGTATCGCCACCTTGTGTTAAGTTTAACATCATAATTGGTACAAAGCCCCAATGCATACCAAACATTACCAAGACTTGCCACAACGAACCCATTAATAACCCTGCGATAATTGGACTAAAAGCGTAAATTGCGTTGTATCCTTGTCCCAACCAATCGCCAATGACCGTCCCGATAGGACCAATAGCTAAGAAGGTAACAGGTGCCATAATAAGGAAAACAGCTAACGGAACGCAGATAATTTGTAGAAAACTCGGAATTACTTTTTTGAAGAAACGTTCTACATAACTTTGTGCAAAAACAGCCAAAATAATTGGTAAAACCGAAGAAGTATAGCCACTTGGCCCAATAATCACTGGAAGACCAGCAAAGCTAATTGTTTTGCCTGCTAAAGCAGTAATGCTGGGATGAACCAAGGCCATCGCCAAAGCAACCGCTAAAAAGGGATTAGTATTGAATTTTTTAGCAGCCGTAAACGCTAACATAATTGGTAAGAAAGTAAATAAGCCATCTGCAATCGAAAAGAGAACAAGATATACGCCTGAAGTGTCAGCTAACCAGCCCATAGTTACAGCTAATGTTAAGAAGCCTTTTAGAACCCCAGCGCCGGCCATTGCACCTAAAAACGGTGTAAAAATAGAAGAAATAATATCAATTAAACGGTTAAAAATATTTCCGCCACTTTCTTTTTCTCTATTATCAGAATCATTACCTAGTCCACTGTTGGCCATCAAATCCTTATAGACATCACTAACGTGACTGCCAATAACCACTTGATATTGTCCTGCACTTTGAACTACCTGAATAACATCTGGGTCAGCATTCAATGCAGCTGTATCTGCTTTATTCTCATCTTTTAATTTAAAACGTAAGCGCGTAGCACAGTGAACAACACTATTAACGTTGCCTTCGCCCCCAACAGCTTTTAACACACGTGCTGCAATTTCTTGATTTTTACTCATCTCTAGATCCTCATTTCCATTAATTTTTAATATCAAAAAAACCTACATTGAAAAAGAGCCAGATCCTTCTCTTCACAGCTGCGCAGTCTGCGAAAATCGTTATCGGTTTTTTCAATCTAGGTTTTGCCTGCATTATCAGTAACAATCCGCGATTATTGGTTGTTATGCTTTTTTATCATTGACCACTCTTTGGATATGAATGGTTAAATAAATCATTTCCGCTTGATCAATTGGTCGATCATAGCTTTTTAATAAATACTCATTAATACGTTGGACCGCTTGAAACGCCTTAGGATACTTTCCTTGGACCAATGCAAAAAGAAATTCGTCCTCCTCATCATGCGCTTCTTGTTTTAAATAACGTTGCGCAAAATATTGAAGATGTGTAACAATTCGTTGATAGTTCAATGAATCTTCATCAAACACCTGTCCAAAGTAGCGACTAATAATCGTTAAAATATCACGAACCATCTTGGTTGCTTCCATGGTAACTTCCATATTGCCATTTCCTTGTTCAGCATTCACAATATGAAAAGCAATGAAGCCCGCTTCATTTTCTGAAAATTGAACCCCTAGCTTTTCAGCAATAATTGCTAATGCTTGCTTTGCGATTTCAAATTCTTTAGGATAAAATTTGCGTGTTTCGAATACAAGAGGATTCGGAATATCAATTCCTTCTTTGGCTCGAAGTAACGCATAGTGAATATGATCCGTTAAAGTTAAATAAATATTTGATGAAAGCTCAATCGCTAGCGTTGTTTCTGCTAAATCAACGATTTGTTTGACGACTTCTACTTCTTTGGTGGGGACGTCTTCAAACAGCTGCTGGAATTGCCCTGCCATAGCGGAGTCCTTTAACACGAATTCCTTTTCAACATAATCTGGATTGATCGTGTCTCCAATCTTCTTTTGAAAGGCTAAGCCGCGTCCCATATAAACAATTTCTTCGCCTTGCTCATTTCTTGAAAGCACGACATTATTATTTAAAACTTTTTCAATCCTCATGATGAATGCAACCTCACTTTTTTATAAAAAAAGCCCAGAATCCCTCCACTGATTGTGTTAATGGAAGACTCTGGTTTTGCCTGCAAAGCAGTAACAATCCTTATTTACAAAGTAATAATAGCACGCTTTTTTTTAATATGCAAGCCTTTCCAAAAAATATTTTTATTTATTTTTTACTCTTTTGATCCATTTTAAAAAAAAGTTTACTAAAAGTAAAAAAAAGACTTGCTTTCTCTTACTTTTTATTAGTAAAATAGAGATGTTGAATTTTTAAACTATTTATTTTAAGGAGATTACACAATGTCAAAATTATTAGTTGTTAAAGCACATCCATTAACAAAAGAAGAATCACGCTCAGTTCGTGCGTTAGAAACATTTTTAGCTTCATACCGTGAAACAAATCCATCAGACGAAATCGAAATTTTAGATGTTTATGCACCAGAAACAAACATGCCGGAAATCGATGAAGAATTATTATCTGCTTGGGGTGCACTTCGCGCTGGTGCAGCATTTGAAACATTAAGCGAAAACCAACAACAAAAAGTGGCTCGTTTTAATGAATTAACTGATCAATTTTTATCTGCAGACAAAGTAGTAATTGCTAATCCAATGTGGAACTTAAACGTACCGACACGCTTAAAAGCTTGGGTAGATACAATCAACGTTGCTGGAAAAACATTCCAATATACTGCAGAAGGACCAAAACCTCTAACAAGTGGTAAAAAAGCCTTACACATCCAATCAAATGGCGGCTTCTACGAAGGAAAAGATTTTGCTTCTCAATACATTAAAGCGATTCTAAACTTTATTGGTGTTGATCAAGTCGACGGATTATTCATCGAAGGAATCGATCATTTCCCTGATCGTGCGGAAGAACTTTTAAATACTGCTATGACCAAAGCAACTGAATACGGTAAAACATTCTAAATTTTCCGAGTGATTTACAGCAAAAAGAGACAAGCAGTTCGTTCACTGCTTGTCTCTTTTGTTACGTAGATTCTTGTTGATCTGGCTTATCTTCATCATACAAACCAGAAACAATTTGGTACCACTCAAAAATGTGTGTAATTATCACCTTAGCTGCGGCATAAACAGGAATTCCTAAAATTACCCCGACAATCCCAAATAGTTTACCAGACGTTAATAAAACAACCAAAATGGTGACTGGATGAATGGATAACTGACTGCCTAGGACAAGTGGTGAAATAAACCGACCTTCGACCGTTTGCTCAATGGCAAAAACAATCAAGACTTTAATTAACAAAGCTGGCCCGCTGACAATTCCTAAAAAGACTGCTGGAATCATGGCTAAAAATGACCCTAAATAAGGGATTAAATTTAAAAAGCCTGCTGCAATACCTAAAGTGACTGCATAATCTAAGCCAATGACAGAAAAACCAATCATAAACATAATTGCCACTGCGAAAGCGACAGTTAACTGTCCTCTAATATAAGAAGAGACTTGATCATTGACTTCTGCAAGAACTTTTAAGGTTGGTTTCCGCATCTTCACTGGTAAAAATTTCATTAAATATGGCGCTAAGTTTTTGCCATCTTTCAGTAAATAAAATAGAATAAACGGCATCGTAATGATGGCGACAAAGATCGTAGCCACCGCCCCAAAGAAATTACCAATTCCTTGTACTGTGAACGTTGAGACGTTTTTAATGATGGTACCTAACGAACTGACAACTTTATCGCCTGCCGCTTCAAGTTGTTCTCTAAATTGCGCGAAAAGTGGATCACTTAATATTTCCTGCGATTTTTGATCAATTGTATCAATATATTGAGGAAAATGATTTACAAAGCTGACAGATTGCTCACGAATTTTAGGAACGATTACAATACCACCCCAAATGAGTAGTGCCACAATTAAAATAAATAGGCCAATAATACTCCATACACGTGAGATTTGTTTTTTCTCTAAATAATCGACAATCGGATTTAATAAATAATATAAAATCCCCGCCATAATTACTGGTAAGCCGACAACGCCAAAAAACTGCCAGACGGGCTTAAATAAATAAGAAACTTTCGTAAAAGTTAGAATAATTAACAGCACCAATAAGACAATCAGTAAGGCTGTTACTACTTGATTATTTAAAAACCAACGCCAAAACCAAGACAGGCGTTTATCAGTCGTTTGTTTTTTATCCATTGATTCACGCTCCATTTACTAAGTAATCAATTGTTGTTCCAATCGTTATCTTTGGTAACTGATGGGGCGTTAAATAAACACCATTTCGGATAACATCATCCTCATCGGTTGGTGCATCAGCAAAGATTAAAGTGCTGTGAGCGATACTTTGCAAGTTACTATTGGCAAAAGAACCCACTTTTGTGATTGTATAATTTGTATCGCCAATTTTCAGATGATCTCCTTCTGCCAAGGTAACTTGGTCTTTTTCTGGGAATGATTGAATAACTGCATGTTGCTTCAAGGTATCGGTCGCAGTTTCTCCAAAAAGAATAATCATTTTTTCTGAATCATCGATTGCATGTTCGCCTATTTCTGTTACGGTTGCTTGCATCTTCCATCCCACTCCTTCATTATCTTACTTCTATTATTATAGCATAGAATAAAATAGATATTCAGGAAAAAGAAAAGGCGATGAACAATTGTCAATTGACTTTTGTTCACCGCCTTAAAATAAGTTTTTATTTAAAGAAGTTCATAATATGAGTCCAAATTTTTTCATCAAAGACATCCATTGGATTCCCATTTCCAATCAAACCATAACCAATCATTGTTCCCACAACAAATAAGATAATGACTAACGAAATGACCACTAGAATTTTCAATAATGTTACTAAAATATAACGAAATGAACTCATACGTTTGACTCCTTTAGATTACTGTCGTTGCTTGTTTTTCTTCAATTTTTTCATCATTGACACGTTCAACGTTCGCGCCTAATTTTTGAAGTTTTTTATGGAACTCATAATAGCCACGATCTAAATATTTCAAATTAGAGACACGTGTAATGCCATTTGCACGTAACCCTACTAAAATCAATGCGGCAGCTGCCCGTAAATCAGTGGCTTCAACTGCTGCTCCTTGTAACTGGTTGCCACCATTAATAACGGCAATGTTGCCGTCAATTTTTAAGTCAGCGTTCATTCGACGCATTTCCTCTAAGTGTTGGTAACGATTTTCAAAGACTGTTTCTGTCACGATGCTTGTTCCTTCAGCAAACATTTGGATCGCTGTCATTTGCGCTTGCATGTCTGTTGGGAAACCAGGATGCGGCATTGTCTTAACATCTGTTGGTTTTAGATGTTTTGGTCCAATTACACGGATGCCGTTTTCTTCTTCTTCAATGATTGCACCCATTTCAGTTAATTTAGAAATTAGCGGACGATTATGTTCAGAAATTGCTTCTTCAATTAAAACATTGCCCTCAGTCATTGCTGCAGCTACCATGAACGTACCTGCTTCAATTCGATCTTGAACGATTGAATGCTCTACGGCATGTAATTTATCGACGCCTTCGATACGCATCGTTTCTGTCCCAGCACCGATAACATTGGCACCCATTTTGTTTAAAATGTTTGCTAAGTCAACGATTTCAGGTTCACGAGCGACGTTTTCAATGATGGTTGTTCCTTTCGCACGAACAGCAGCCATCATAATGTTTTGCGTAGCGCCGACACTTGGGAAGTCTAAGTAAATAGTGTTACCGATTAGTTCATCCGCAATTGCTTCAATATAACCATTTTTTTGGATGATTTTTGCACCTAATGCTTGGAAGCCTTTTAAGTGTAAATCAATTGGTCGTTTCCCAATGGCACAGCCACCTGGCATTGCCACTTTGGCATGGCCATTACGAGCCAATAAAGGTCCCATTACAACGATAGAAGCACGCATTTTACTAACGTACTCATAGTTTGCTTCGATCCCTAAAGGTTGTGTTGCGTCTATTGTTACTTCATTCGCGTCTTCATCAAAATCAATGGCTACATTCAAATGCTTAATTACTTGATTCATTGTAAATACATCAGATAAAATTGGTACATTTTTTAAAGTAGTAACGCCTTCTTCAGCTAAAAGAGTAGCTGCTAAAATTGGTAAAACAGCGTTTTTGGCGCCTTCAATTTTTACAGTTCCTTCTAATTTTGTATTACCACCATGAACAATAATTTGTTCCATTTTGTTCCCCCCAAAAAAATGAGAATAGGTATTCCTATTCAAAATCTTTACTATTATACCATTATTCAACTAAAAATTGTACCTTTTTTTATTTTTCAATTTTTAAGGAAAATACACAATGAAAAGATTTCGACAAAGCGCAATCAATTCTAAAGCAAAAGAGCTAACTGTGTATCCGATAGCGATGGCTAAAAATACCATCAGCATTCTAATTTGCGGTGTAAATTGGGTTTTGAAAAATTGCTCAATACGCAATGATTGCAACGCCCAAAAACTTATGTAAATGAACATAAGATGACTAACGATTCGAACAATAGCATCTACTCCATAGTATTGCATAAGGAGCCTCCTTTTTTCTAACGTAGGAACATTTTATCACAAAATAATAAAAACCGATAATTAATCCACTTGAAATGCCAAAATTTGACACTATTTATTAAAAAATACGAAGAAATAGAGTTTAAGGCACCTGACTCAATAGCAAGCGCCTTAAACTCTACAAAAGTGACTGAATCCTTCAGCCTTTTTTTACCCATGTTTCGATACGTTGATCCGGTTGATTGCACGATGCAAAGCAACAGTCGCACGACGTAGTTGATCGCGGTCATCTTTTGCTTTGGCTTCTTCAATTAAACGTTCTGCTCGTTGTTTTGCTCGTTCAGCACGAGGTACATCGATATCTCGTTCACGTTCAGCACTATCGGCAATAATAGAAACGACATTATCACGGACTTCCATGATACCACCATTTACAGCTACCCAGTCAACATGTGTATCTGAATCGGTCCGTTTGATGCGGACTTCATCAATCGCTAGCGGAACGATGATTGGCGCATGTTTTGGTAAAATACCAATCTCACCATCTGTTGTTTTCGCCACAACGATTTTTGCATGGTGGTCATAAACTAGACCATTCGGCGTTACTACATTCACAGTAAGACTATCCATTGTGTTTGCCGCCTTTCTAGTAGTTTAATTGTTTCGCTTTTTCGATGGCATCTTCAATTTTACCGACACTACGGAAGGCTTCTTCTGGCAGATTATCATGTTTACCTTCAAGAATTTCTTTAAAGCCACGAACTGTTTCCGCAACTGGTACATAAGAACCAGGTTGACCTGTAAATTGTTCAGCAACGTTAAAGTTTTGAGATAAGAAGAATTGAACACGGCGTGCGCGACCAACAAGTACTTTTTCATCATCTGATAATTCGTCCATCCCTAAAATAGCGATGATATCTTGTAATTCACGGTAACGTTGTAAAATATGTTGCACTTCGGTAGCCACTTCGTAGTGTTCTTCTCCAACAATTTCAGGAGCCAAGGCACTAGAAGATGAAGCTAACGGATCTACCGCTGGATAAATCCCTTGTTCGGTTAATTTACGTTCCAAGTTAGTTGTTGCATCCAAATGGGCAAACGCTGTTGCTGGCGCTGGATCGGTATAGTCATCGGCTGGAACATAGATTGCTTGAATAGAGGTAATTGATCCTTTTTTCGTTGAAGTAATCCGTTCTTGTAATTGTCCCATTTCAGTCGCTAAGGTTGGTTGGTAACCTACGGCTGACGGCATCCGACCTAAAAGGGCAGAAACTTCTGAACCGGCTTGGGTGAAACGGAAAATGTTATCAATAAATAATAGCACGTCTTGTCCTTCCACATCACGGAAATATTCAGCAATCGTTAACCCAGTTAAGGCCACACGCATCCGTGCACCTGGTGGTTCGTTCATTTGACCAAAAACCATGGCTGTTTTTTCAATAACGCCTGAATCTTTCATTTCATAGTACAGGTCGTTCCCTTCACGTGTCCGTTCACCAACACCAGTAAAGACGGAAATCCCTCCATGTTCTTGGGCAATATTATGAATTAATTCTTGAATTAAGACGGTTTTACCAACACCGGCACCACCGAAAAGTCCGACTTTACCACCTTTTAGATAAGGCGCTAATAAGTCAATAACTTTAATCCCTGTTTCTAAAATTTCATTACTGGTACTTAATTCATCAAATGCTGGCGCTTTTTTATGAATCCCACTACGTTCAGCATCTGCAGGGAATGGCGCTTCTAAGTCAATTGTGTCTCCTAAAACGTTAAACACACGACCCAATGTATCTTTACCAACAGGAACTGAAATTGATTTTCCTGTATCGATAACTTCCATTCCACGTTGTAAACCATCTGTCGATTCCATGGCGATAGAACGAATCACTCCATCACCTAGTTCTAAAGCGACTTCAAGTACTACTTTTTGTTTTGCTTCGCCATTTTTATAAACGACTAAAGCGTTGTTAATATCGGGTAAGGATTGATCTAATGAAAATTCCACGTCAACAACGGGACCGATTACTTGAACAATCTTTCCTGAACTCATAATTTCTTTCCTCCAGTCTTCATAAAGTCACACGCTTTGAACGTTTTTTACAAACGTTCAAACGTAAGACTAGATTATTCTAGTGCAGCTGCACCAGCAACAATTTCTGTAATTTCTTGGGTAATCGCCCCTTGACGAGCACGGTTATAAGAAATTGTTAAATCGCTAATAATATTTTGCGCATTGTCAGTGGCTGTTTTCATGGCGGTCATCCCAGCAGCATGTTCTGCTGTTTTCGCATCAATGATCGCCCCATAAATTAAGCTTTCTGCATATTGTGGTAATAATTGATCCAAGATTGCTTCAGGTGAAGGCTCTAAAAGATATTCTTGTTCGTAAGAGGTCGCCTCTGATGGATCTAAATCAGTAATTGGCAACATTTTTTCCACACGAAACTGACTCGTTAGTGAGTTAACGTGGTGATTATAACAAACATACAATTCATCAAACACTTCGTTTTGGTACATAGTCGTTGCCGTTGTCACAATCTTACGGACTTCTTCAAACGTTGGTTGATCCGTTAAGCCTCTTAGCTCATAGGAAACATCGATTCCGCGTGCTTTAAAGAAATCCGCCCCTGTACCACCAATGGCGATTAAGGCATATTCTTTATTAGAATCGTGGTCTTCTTGAATCATACTCATGGTTTGTTTTAAGATTGAGCTATTGTAGCCACCAACTAACCCTTTGTCAGAAGTGATAACGATATAGCCTGTTTTTTTGACAGGTCGTTGTGCTAACATCACATGATAGTTCCCTTCACTAAGAGAAGATTGTTCTGTTTCACGTAATTCACTTAACTGAGCAGCTACTAAATGCGTAACGACGCTACGAATTTTTGAAGAATATTCTTGAAAGCTTTTAGAGGCGCCTTCTGACTTGGTCAATTTGGCTGCAGAAACCATTTGCATCGCTTTGGTAATTTGGCTTGTCTTTTTTGTTGATGCAATGCGTTGTTTGATTTCGTTTAATGAAGCACCCAATGTCGCTCACCTCTCTTATGCGTTATCGATTTTTTCTAAAGCTTCTTTGGCTGAATCTCCGCTGTTGTTTGCCGCTGCAAACATTTCAGAAAACTCTGTAATCGCTGCATCTAATGCATCAGTATCTGGTAAGTCTTTCGTTGTACGAATGGTTTCCAATAAGTCTGCATGTTTGCCATCAAAATAATCGAATAAATCTTGTTCAAAGTGTAAAATTTTATCTACGCTCACGCTATCTAAAAAGCCGTGTGTTAACGCATATAAAATTAAGACTTGTTTTTCTACAGGCAGTGGCGCATGTAGTTTTTGTTTTAAAATTTCTACCGTACGACGACCACGGTTTAATTTAGCTTGTGTTGCCGCATCTAAATCAGAGCCAAATTGTGTAAAGGCTTCTAACTCACGGTAACTAGCTAAGTCTAAACGAAGCGTTCCGGCAACTTTTTTCATTGCTTTGATTTGCGCTGATCCTCCGACCCGAGAAACAGATAACCCAGCATCAACGGCTGGACGAGTGCCTGCATAGAACAAGTCGCTTTCTAAGAAAATTTGTCCATCAGTGATTGAAATAACGTTTGTTGGAATATAAGCAGAAATATCGCCTGCTTGTGTTTCAACGAATGGTAAGGCTGTCATTGAACCGCCACCTAATTCATCACTTAATTTAGCTGCACGTTCTAACAAACGTGAGTGTAAATAGAAGACATCCCCTGGATAAGCTTCACGACCTGGTGGACGGCGTAATAGTAGAGAAAGTTCACGATAAGCCACGGCTTGTTTTGATAAGTCATCAAAAATAATTAAGACATGTTTGCCGTTATACATGAATTCTTCACCCATTGCAGTTCCTGCATATGGTGCAATGTAAAGTAATGGTGCTGGTTGTGAAGCCCCTGCAGTCACAACGATTGTATAATCTAAGGCACCAAATTTACGAAGTGTTTCTACTTGGTTACGAACAGTAGATTCTTTTTGACCAATCGCTACATAAATACAAATTACATCTTGTCCTTTTTGGTTAATAATTGTATCAATTGCAATCGATGTTTTCCCTGTTTTACGGTCTCCAATAACTAATTCCCGTTGTCCACGACCAATTGGTACTAGGGCATCAATGGCTTTTAAGCCAGTTTGCATTGGTTCAGCAACAGATTGACGTTGCATAACACCGGGAGCTGTTGCTTCCACAGGACGTGTTTTGTCTGTTTTAATTTCGCCTAAACCATCTAATGGTTGACCTAATGGATTAACGACACGGCCAATCAAAGCTTCCCCAACGGGTACTTCCATGATTTTGCCTGTGCGTTGTACTTTATCTCCTTCACGAATGGTTTCAAAATCGCCAAGGATAATAATCCCTACATCATTTGTTTCTAAGTTTTGTGCCATTCCGTATGAACCGTTTGAAAACTCAACAAGTTCTCCACTCATGGCATTTTCTAAACCGTGGGCGCGGGCAATTCCGTCACCGACGTAAGTGACTGTTCCAACTTCTTCAACAGCAAGCTGTTGTTGATAGTTTTCGATTTGTTCTTTAATCAAGGCACTGATTTCTTCTGCTTTGATAGCCATTCAATTCACCTCTTTGTAGTCCTAAAGATTATTTTAATAACTTCTGCTGCATATGTTCTAATTGTTTGCGGATGCTGCCATCGATTACTTGATGGTTTGCTTCAATAACCACTCCGCCGACAATTGACGGGTCAATTAAATTGACTAAATGCGCTTGTTCATACCCTAATAATTGGGCAGCTTTTTCTTCCATTGCTTGATGTTGTTCTTTTGATAAAGGAATGGCTGTTGTCACTGAACCCAAAATTAGTCCTTGGTGCTCATCATAACGTCGTTCATATTCATCAATCATCAAGAGCAGATCATACATGCGACGATATTCGTAAACCACTCGCAAAAAGTTTTGCATCATTTCACTAAAACCTGTTACTAGTTTTTCCATGATGCTGTCTTTTTCATAAGGCTCTAAGCGATCATCACTTAAAATATCGCCAATACCAGGTACTTGGTGATAGACTTCGCGAAGCGTCAATAATTCTTGATAAATTGCTTCAGCTTGGTTCTTTTCAACTGCCAACTCAAACAAAGCCTTGCCGTAGCGTTTACCAACTGTATATTTATCTAGTTTCATTTGCTTTACCTAAACTTTCAATATAAGAATCAATCAATGCTTCATGTGCATCTGGTGTTAATTCTTTATTTAAAATTTTGGCTGCAATTTGAAGAGAAAGATCTGCCACTTCATTTTTTACTGAAGACAATGCTTCTTCACGTTCTTGAGAAATATCTGTCCGAGCTTTTTCGCGTAAGCGAGTAACTTCCGCAGTTGTTTCTTTTAATGTTTTTTGGCGAGTCTGTTCTCCACTTTCTTTCGCGTTTTTAATAATTTCAGCTGCTTCTGATCTGGAAGAAAGTAATTGTTGTTGACGTTCTTTTTCCATTTTCGCTGCTGCTACGCGAGATTGTTCTGCAGAGTCTAAATCGTTGGCAATTTTTTCTTCACGTTGTGTCAAAATATCTACGATTGCTCCCCATGCATATTTCTTTAATAAGAGCATCAAGATTAAAAATGCACCACTGACAACAATCATCGTGCCTAGTGTGGTACTAGGAGCCGTTTCACCGACTACCAATGTAGTAAGTAGCATGAAGTCTCAACTTCCTTTCCTGCAAAAATCGATTTAGCTTCTTCAACTGCTTTATCACCAGCTATTGAAAAGGCTAAAGATAGAAGAAAGCAGTGACGGTCCCGATAATAATCAGCGTCCTGCCTCCATTTTATTGCTTATCTGAATAAAAGTAATAAAGAAACAACGACACCTAAAATTGGCACAGCTTCGATTAAAGCGACCCCGATAAACATTGTTGTTCTTAATTGACCAGACATTTCTGGTTGACGAGTCATTGACTCGATTGTTTTTGAAATAACTTGTCCGTTACCGATAGCGGCTCCGATAGCTGAACCGAAAATTGCAATTGCTGCTGCGATAAAATTTAATCCTTCCATTGTGTAAAATCCTCCTAAAAGATAATTTTTGTCCTTCGTATTTCTTGATTATTCTTCTGTTTCAATTTTGTGTGACATATAAACCATTGAAAGTGTCACAAAGATAAACGCTTGGATACATCCAATAAAGATTGAGAATGCTACCCAAATCATTTCTAGCGGAATTGCTAGTGGGATAACCCATAATCCAACGCTTGCTACGGTTCCAGCAATCAAGCCCAATAGAACTTCGCCGGCAAAAATGTTTCCGTACAAACGCAAGCCTAATGTTAATAGATTCGTGAATTCTTCCATTAATTTTACCGGTAGTAAGAAACCAACGGGTCTTAAATAACTATTAACTAGATAGCCTTTAAAACCAAAGCGTTTCATACCAAAGAAGTGTGTTAAGACAATCATCATCATCGCTAACGTTAAGGTTACGATTGGATCGGCGGTTGGACTTTTCCAAACGCTGAGATCGTCGCCCACAACGATTTTTGTAACGAGACCCAAGATGTTTGAAACAAGTACAAACATGAAGAGGGTAAACGCCATTAAATGAAAATTGCTCACTTCTTTACGAGGTAAATTGTCTGTAATGATTCCACGAATAAAATCCACTAACCATTCGATGACCGTTTGTTTGCCTTTAGGTCGTAGCTTCATATTTCTCGTACAAGCATAGACAAAGGCGAAAACAATGATACACGTCAACAGCACCATCAAAACAATGGTTCCATCAAACCAAATTGGTCCGATATTGAAGAGTAATTTCTTCTCTTCCAAATCAATTCACCTCTTTTCCAACAATCTTTCAGAAGTTTCATCCTACTCCTGAGTGATAATCCCTGGCAAAGCTATCGTACCACCACTTGTTGATAATTTACAAATAGTTTACTTTTAAAATTTCATGTGTTGAAAATTGGTTGGAAAACCTTTTCCATAAACCAATCTAATGCAGGGTGGTACTGCTTTCCGAAGCGATTAAAAAATGAATCATTTACATTCATTTACTCAACACTTACCAGATTTTACACCTAATCCGAAGAAAGGCAAGCAAATATGCGAAAAAGAATAAATTTACATTTTTAACGTCGGTTATTTTTTAATGTTCGGCTGATTTGTCGGTCAACTTCCTTACGTTTCAAGTCTTCACGCTTGTCGTACTGCTTTTTCCCTTTAGCTAAACCAATCAAAACTTTGGCATAGCCGTCTTTAATATAGACCTTCAAAGGTACTAATGTGATACCTGTATTTTTGGTTTCGCCGATTAACTTATTAATTTGTTTTTTGTGTAATAATAATTTTCTGGTACGTAATGGGTCATGATTAAAAATATTGCCCTGTTCATATGGACTAATATGAACATTATACAAAAAGGCTTCCCCGTTTCGAATTCGTGCAAAACCATCTTTTAAATTGATACGACCATTTCGAATAGATTTGATTTCTGTTCCTTGTAAAACAAGCCCAGCCTCAACCGTATCGATAATTGAATAATCATGTCTAGCTTTGCGGTTTTGTGCGATTAATTTTCCTTCCCCTTTTGGCATAAGCGACCTCCTCTACTTCTTCTTTTTCCCTTTTTTATTTTTTTGTTTCATTGCTTCTTTATAAAAAGGTTGTTTTTTGCCTTTGCCTTTTTTCTTATTTTTCTTTTTCTTACCATCAAATGATTCATCTTTTTTATTTCTTCGTTGATTATTTGAACGAGTTGAAGAATTGGCTTTACCTTTTTTACGTCCTTTTGGTCCTTCGACTGGCGCAACTTCCTCAGCTGAAATCAATTCAAAATCAACTTCTCTTGTTTCTGGATCAGCTTTTTCAACACGGATTTGAACTTTCTGACCAATTTTCAAAGTCATTCCCGTCCGTTCACCAACTAACGCCATATGATTTTCAATAAAGTGGAAATAATCTTGTTTTAAGTTGTTCACGTGAATTAAGCCTTCTATTGTATTAGGCAGTTCCACAAAGATACCAAATTTTGTGACAGAGCTGATGATCCCGTCATACGTTTCTCCCACTTTATCTACCATAAATTCGGCTTTCTTCATAGCGTCCACTTCACGCTCTGCATCAACTGCGCGACGTTCCATACTTGAACTATGATTGGCAATTTCTGGTAATGCTTCGTTCCATTTTTCTTGATTTTTTTCAGATTGATCTTGGCTATAGCTGCGAATCAAACGATGCACAATTAAATCTGGATAACGACGTATTGGTGAAGTAAAATGCGTATAATATTCAGCGGCCAACCCATAGTGTCCGTAGTTGTCTTCTGAGTATTTCGCTTGTTGCATACTTCTTAGCAACATCGTATTGATAACCACTTCTTCCGGCTTATTTTCAACTTGCTCTAAAACTTTTTGTAAATCTTTCGGTGAAATGTTTTCTTTTGTTCCTTTAACAAGAATGCCAAGTACTGCAGCAAAATCAAAGAAACGTTGCATTTTTTCTTCTTTTGGTTGTTCATGAATCCGATAAATAAATGGCAGTTTTAAGTCATGATAATGACGTGCCACAGTTTCATTCGCTGCCAACATAAAGGATTCAATTAATCGTTCACCCACGCCACGCGTGCGTAAAAGAATATCTTGGGGATGACCATTTTCATCAACTAGGACTTTGGCTTCACGATCTTCAAAAGAAATCGCACCACGGCGCATACGCATCTCTTCTAATATATGGTGCAGCTCGCCCATCTCTTTAAACATGGGAACTAGCTCTTTGTAGCGTTCTAACGTTTCAGGTTTTTGCTCTTCTAAAATTTCATTGACTGCTGTATAGGTCATTCGCTCCGTTGTTTGGATCACACTTTGGAAAATTTCATGCGAAATAACTTCTCCTTCTGGTGTAATTTCCATCTCACAGCTCATGGTTAAACGTGGAACATGTGGGTTTAGCGAACAAATCCCATTTGATAATCGCTGCGGAATCATTGGCACAACTCGATCTGTCAAATAGACACTTGTGCCGCGTTCATACGCTTCCATATCCAATTGGCTTCCTTCAGTTACATAATAAGAAACATCTGCAATATGCACCCCTAAAAAGAAATTGCCATTTGCTAACTTTTGTACCGTTACCGCATCATCTAAATCTTTCGCATCTTCTCCATCAATCGTCACAATCAACTGATCACGTAAATCCCGACGACCGACTAAATCGCTTTCTGCAATAGTTTCTGGTACTTGG
This sequence comes from Enterococcus sp. AZ129, assembly GCF_051714505.1. Lineage (NCBI taxonomy): Bacteria > Bacillati > Bacillota > Bacilli > Lactobacillales > Enterococcaceae > Enterococcus > Enterococcus sp. AZ129. The sequence continues at coordinate 2,185,578 of NZ_JBIORY010000001.1, forward strand.
TCCGCTTCAGCTAAAACTTCATCAGGAAATGCTGTGGGAATTCCATGAGCCACCACGATTGATAAAATATCCATTCCTGGATCATTTTTATGACCAATCACTTGTTTGACTAGTCCTTCCATACTCGTTGGATATTCTTGATCTGGATAATAGGTAATTTCAGCAATGACAATGCTGCCATCTACTGGCTTAATCCCTTCAGGTGCAATTGATACAGTATACTGATTCAATTTCTTATCTTTGGGAATCATGTAGCCATACAGTCCCATTTCTGCCATTTCTTCTTCACTATATGCCACAAATTCTCCGACAACTTGGCTCACTGCTCGCTCTTTAATTTCTTTGACTTTACCTTCTGCGCCGCGATCTGAAAAAGGATCCGCATGTTGGATCACGTCGATTAAAACCGTGTCCCCATCCATTGCAAAGTTCGTTGCCTCTTTAGGAATGTAAACATCTGGTTCTTCAGGATCGATGGTTACAAAACCAAAGCCTCGTTCATTTGCACGAAACGTTCCTTCTATTAATAAGTCTTTCATTGGTAACAGGACTTTGCCTTTTTTGTTGAAACTAACTGACTTTTCTCGTTCCATTTGTGCAATGGTTTGCACTAAAATTTTAAAATCTGAACTTTTTTCTAAATTCAAGCCTTGTGCAATTTCTTCCATTGAAAAGCTTTTCTTTTTTTGGCTTTCCATGAAATGTAAAATTTGCTCTTTAATTGTTTGTTTTGTCATTATTTCTCCTCATTCCAAGGTAGTGTTGCTAAAAATTGCACCACATCTTGCTCTAATTGTTTGTGTTCTCCACTCACCGTAATGACATGTCCGCTGTTTGGGTACCATTGTAAGGTCACACGTGCTTGTGTTAGCGCTTGGGCCGTTTGATAGACGCCCATTGGCTCAATCATTTCATCTTTGCCAGCTTGCGCTAAGAAAAGAGGGGTGTGGATTTTGTTTAGTTTGTCAGCCGTCTGACTAGCAATCGTTTCAATCGCTCCTAATTGTTGTTTGACTCGTTGCTCAATCGATTGCAACCGGCTTTGTTGTTCCTCTGCAGGAACTTCTGCGATTTTCATCACATTTTCTGCGTATAATACAAAATTTTCTGGGACTTTATTTTCGACAGGGTAGATCGGTGAACAGAAAAATCCACCACCAATTAATCCTGTTAATTGTTCCGTTAATGCATGCATACTGAAAATCCCGCCCATTGATAAACCAAAAATGGCAATTTCTTGGTAGCCTCTTTCTCTCAAAAAAGCGACTGCTTCTTGTGTATCTTGCCACCATTGTTCCGTTGTTTGATCTAAAATATCTTCAGGAACTAGCGTGCCATGTCCTGAAAAATTAGGCGAATAGACAGTATAATTTTCTTTTTCTAAACGTCTGCTTAACATCCGTACATCATTACTGCTGCCAGAATAAGCGTGTAATAAAAGGACCGCCCGTTTTCCTTTTTCTGAAAATAACGGCTTCGGTAAATTGATTTTTTTTGCCACTTCGCTCACCTCAGCTTCATTCTATCATATTCTCAAAAGAAAACCTTCCGAAATGATAAGTTTCAAAGACTTTTTCAGAAAGAAAAAGAACAGAAAAATAAGTGTTCGCACTCATCTCTCTGTTCTAAACTTGTCATTTTAAAAGATTACGTACTTATTTTGAAGATAAGAACGCCAAAACAAATAATAAAATCATCCAAATTGCGCCAAGAACTGCTGTTGAGCGTTGCATAACAGCTTCAAAGCCGCGCGCTTTTTGCTTCCCAAATAATTTATCTGCACCGCCAGTGAAGGCACTTGCTGCACTGTTTTGTTTGCTTGGTTGCATCATAACAGTAATGACGATTAAAACAGATAAAATGATGACCAACGTTAAGATTAGATTATACATGCGTTAATTCTCCTTTTTATACAAATATGCGAAATTCATCTACTTTAATGTAGCATATTTTATCTGTAAAAACCAGTGAAATTTAATGTCTTTCCTTATTTGTCTCTAATAGCAACAGCCGCAAGTAGGAATCAGATTTCTACTTGCGGCTGTTGCTAACTTATTTTTTATTTTCTCAATACGTCTCCGTATTCAGGTTTAGTATCAAATTCTTTTTTGGCAAATGGACATAGCGGAATAATTTTTTTATGCTCTTTTCTCGCTTTTTCAACACCGGCTAAAACAAGTTTTTCAGCTAATTTTTGTCCACGATAAGTTGGATCAACAAACGTATGGTCAATAATCATCATGCTTTCGCCAGCATCTGACCATGTCATTTCACCAATTTCTTGGTTTTCATCGTTATATAGAGCAAAACGATTGTTTTCTTCTTTAATTTGCATATTCGTTCCCTGCTTTCCGAATATATTTTAGAGCACCACTTGGACATGAATCTACCACAATCATGTCATTTTCAACACTTCCGTTATCTGGAATAATCCATGGTTTCCGACCAACTTCAAAGACTTCTGGATTTCCGCGAACACAATTACCAATATGTTCACAAATATCTTTATTATAAAAGATATCAATTCCTTGCCCAGTATATTTACGGTAGCCTTCTTTTAATAGTTGTTCTTCCGTGACTGGTTGCCCATCTATTTGGTTTCCTTCCATTGCACAATCTCTCCCCTGTAACTTATTAATATTAAAAACGTACCTTTATTTTACCACTAAGCTGGACATTCAGGCAATTAATTGTTCCACCTTACTTGCCAATTCGACGAGCACGCAAAGCAGATAAGATTGACACAGTGTCCACGACTTCTTGTAGCATAGCCCCGATTAGCGCCGGAATGATCCCGGTACTAGCAATTAACATTAGTAAAACGCAGATAAAAATTCCGATTAATACAGATTGTTTGGCAATTTTCATGGTATCTTGGGCAATTTCGACCGCTTGACTGACTTTACTTAAGTCATCTTTTAAAATAACAACGTCAGCAGTTTCACTAGCCGCAGTAGCTCCATGAGCGCCCATAGCAATACCTACGTCTGCAGCGGCAAGCGAAGGTGCATCATTTACACCATCTCCTACCATGATGACTGGATGGTTTTCTTTGGGCAATTCTTTTAGAATAGTTAATTTATCTTGTGGTAAACATTCCCCATGTACTTCGGTAATTCCTACTTCTGCAGCAATCGTTTCTGCGACGGATTCTTGATCCCCCGTCAGCATTAAAATTCGTTGAAGATGTAATTGGTGTAATTTTTCCATAGTCTCTTTTGCTTCTGGGCGTACAGTGTCTGTAAAAGTAATTCGGCCTAAATATGTGCCATTACGTGAAATATGAATAGTCGTTTTATCAATTTTTTCAGTTGCTTGAGACTCTTGTGTCACAAAATTCTTTTTACCTACCCGTATCTCAGCACCATCCACAAATGCCTTCACGCCAGCACCAGAAACTTCCGCTAAATCTGTAATATTTTTTAATGGAACATCTTGCTTTCTGGCATAAGCAACAATTGATCTAGCTAAAATATGACTTGATTCTTGTTCCACGCTTGCTGCCAATCCCACTAATTCAGCAGCAGTTATTTCAGCATTGATTGGTTGGACTTGATCAACAGAAAGTTGTCCTTGCGTAATCGTGCCTGTTTTATCAAACGCAATCGTTTTTGCAGAAGCTAATTTTTCGACCATCGTTCCCGATTTAATAACGACCCCATGACGACTTGAACGACCCATCCCTGCCACTAAAGCAATTGGGGCAGATAGAATTAAAGGACACGGCGAAGCAACAACTAAAACTTCCGCAAAACGTGTCGGACTTTTTGAAACAAACCAAGCAACACCTGCAATTAGGTAGGCAACTAGTGTAAAAGGTACCGCATAGCGGTCTGCTAAACGTACAAAATGAGCTGGTCGTGCCGCAGATTCTTTCACTAAGTTCACAATCGTTTGATATTGACTGTCGGCTACAGTTTTTTCAGCAACCATTTTCAAAGAGCCATCACCATTCACGGAACCCGACATTAATTCATCACCAGGATTTTTTTCAATTGGTTTTGATTCTCCTGTTAATGAAGATTCATCGACTGTTGATGTCCCGGTTTTTACCAAGCCATCAACTGGAACTAGTTCCCCTGGTTTTACTACTAATTCATCGCCAACATTGATTTTCTCAACAGAAACATCTTCTAAATTTTCGCCATTCAAGCGATGAGCTTTTTGTGGCGAGTTATCCAATAATGACTTCAGCTCTTGGTTAGCTTTTCCAGCGGCATAGTCTTCTAATGAATCACCACCAGTCAACATAATTAAAATCATCAAACTGGCCCAGTATTCTCCCACAGCTAAGGTCGCGACGATAGCGGTAATCGCTAAAATATCGACACCATATTTTCCTTCACGTAAGGTTTGAATCATTTCCCAGAACATCATTAACGCCATTACAGAACCTGTTATTAAAATAATGCCATACGCCCAATTCGGCTGATGTAAAATAAATTCAAATAATAATGCCAAAACTCCTGTTATAATTGTAATCCCCAATTTTGTTACATGCTTCATCTCTTTTTCTCTCCTATCATTCACTTTACATTATTGAGCGTACCTTTTCTGTTTTGAAAAAGAAAGTGAAAACGCCTAAATGAAAACGACTTTCATTATCATAGAATAGAGGTCGGGACAGAACCGTTTAGCTCCGAGAAATAAGAAGAAATTTCCGAAAATTGCTCTTTAATTTTTGGAGAATTTCGGCTTATTTCCGAAGGAGTTGGTTCTGTTTCCGCCGTTTATCAGGTTTTGAGCCTGGAGCAAAAATCCAAAGTGATTTTTGTTCTAGGCTTGTTTACTTTCTAAAAAGTAGTTATGTAAAAAAACACAGACCATCGTTCATTCGCCGATGGTCTGTGTTTTTATTTCCAAAAATCATCAAAAATTGTAATGGGTAAATGCCGTTTGTGTTGTCCTTTTTTATACCAGTTTTCAATTGTTTGTTGATCTGCTTCCGAGACTTTTTTGCCTTCCAAATAATCATCAATGGCATCATACGTGACACCTAAGGCAACTTCATCTGCAACTAACGGTTTGTCATCTTCTAGATCAGCTGTTGGTATTTTTAGATACAAAGCTTCTGGTGCCCCAAGTTCTTTCAGCAAAGCTTTTCCTTGGCGCTTATTTAAACGAAATAACGGTAAAATATCCGCTCCGCCATCGCCATATTTGGTGAAGAAAGCTGTCACATTTTCGGCTGCGTGGTCTGTGCCAATTACTGCGCCAGCATTTTCGCCAGCTACTGCATATTGTGTAATCATACGTTGACGTGCTTTCATGTTCCCTTTATTAAAATCGCTAATTTGAACACCAGCGTTTTCTAGCGAACCAACCATTGCATCCACTGCTGGTTTAATATCCACTCGTAAAGAAACATCTGGCTGGATAAAGGCAAGCGCGGCTTGTGCATCAGCTTCATCTGCTTGCTCACCGTAAGGAAGGCGAATCGCAATAAATTGATACGACATATCTCCTGTTTCTTCGCGCATTTCGGTCATCGCTAATTGTGCTAAGCGTCCAGCTAATGTTGAATCTTGTCCGCCACTAATTCCCAAGACAAAGGTTTTTAAAAAAGGATGTTTAGTTAAATAAGCTTTCAGAAAATCAATACTTTTACGAACTTCTTCTTTTGGATCAATTGTCGGTAAAACACCTAACTCTTGAATGATTTTTTCTTGAAGTGTTGTCATTTCTAGGCCTCCTTATTCACCGTTTCCGTTAAATGTTTAACGTCTTTACGCACTTTTTCCAATAAATTCATTTTGTGGTTCCAACAATCTGTTGAAAGGTCCACTGGATATTTTTGCGGATTCAAGTCCCGCTTGTATTCTTCCCAAAGTGAATCTAAATTTTCTTTTGCATATTGTTTAATTTCATCTAAAGTTGGTAATTCGTACACACGTTTTCCTTCAACGAAAATATCTTGGAGTACTGGCCGTGCTTCAAAATCACGGACATACTTATTAATAAAGGTATGAACGGGATGGAACATATAAATTTCTTCTTCTTGGCGAGGATCTTCGTTCCAAAGTGTCACATAGTCCCCTTCTGACTTTTTATCAGATTTACGTGTAATACGCCAAACTTGTTTTTTTCCTGGTGTTGTCACTTTTTCAGCATTGCTAGATAGTTTAATGGTATCTTTCATTTGACCATCTTCACCTTCAATTGAAACTAATTTAAACACCGCTCCTAAAGCCGGTTGATCATAGGCCGTAATCAGCTTGGTACCCACGCCCCATACATCAATTTTTGATTTTTGCATTTTTAGATTCAAAATCGTATTTTCATCTAAATCGTTCGATGCATAAATTTTTGCTTCAGTAAAGCCAGCTTCGTCCAGTTGTTCACGAACTCGTTTAGAAATATAAGCCATATCGCCACTATCAATCCGCACACCTAGGAAATTAATTTTATCCCCCATTTCTCGAGCTACTCGAATTGCGCTTGGCACTCCCGCTTTCAAAGTATCATACGTATCAACAAGGAAAACGCAATCCCGATGTGTTTTGGCATACGCCATGAATGCCTCATAATCATTTCCATACGACTGAACTAATGAATGGGCATGGGTCCCACTAACCGGAATGCCAAAAATTTTACCAGCCCGAACATTACTTGTCGCGTCCGCCCCACCAATATAGGCGGCTCTTGTGCCCCAAATGGCAGCATCTAATTCTTGTGCTCGGCGTGTTCCAAATTCCAATAAAGGATCATCACCAATCACGGATTTAATTCGAGCCGCTTTTGTCGCAATTAATGTTTGGAAATTCACCATATTTAGCAAGGCAGTTTCTACCAATTGACATTGTGCCAAAGGACCTTCAATTTGAATTAACGGTTCGTTATTAAAAACCAAATCCCCTTCTAAAGCAGAGCGTACAGTACATTTAAATTCAAAATTTGCTAAATACGTCAAGAAATCTTCTGGATATTCTTCAACTTCTCGGAGATATGCAATATCAGATTCTGTGAACGTTAAATTTTCGAGATAATTGATTAAACGTTCTAAACCTGCAAAAATTGCGTAGCCATGATTAAAGGGCATCTCTCTAAAGTAACATTCAAAAACAGCATGTAAATCTGCTCTCCCTAATTCCCAGTATGTTTGCATCATATTGATTTGATACATATCTGTATGCAATGTCAAACTATCATCTGCATATGTATAGTCCATCGTTTTCTACCTCTATTCTTTGTATTAAAAACTTGTTTATATTATAACAAAAAAATTTTTTTTAGCCTAAAATCTGCTTAGACCTCTTTTTCTTTAAAAATGAAAAATTTACTGAAGAAATAATTTAAAATCACTACTACAACTTGTGTAATCATTTTCGCCCAAAACGATGAAAAATGAATGCCATCAATTAGGAGAATCATTAAACCCATATCAGCCACAAAAGATAAAATTCGGTACCAATAAAATAAGCCCATTTCTTTAAAAAAACCAGCTATGCTTTCATGCTTACTTGCGAATACCCAATATTTATTCGTGAAAAAGGCAAATAGAACAGATAAAAACCAACTAATTGCGTTACTTATCTTGTAATCCAGCCCTAACACGTTTTGACAAACAAAAAACACAACTAAGTTGACGACCGTCGTTGCACCACCAAAAAATAAATAAGCCAGTACTTCTCGGTATTTACGAAATAATTCTTTCAATTTTCACGCATCCTTTCAACTAATCATTTTATCAAACTTCGGCAAGAAAACCTATCTATTTTGTGTAAAGACACAATTCTCTTGCTAATTTTACTATTTATTAAGGTATTTATGAAAAACATAGTAAGAGAAGAGGAGAAGTTCATCCATGGATGAACTTCTCCTCTTCTCTTCGTCTAATAATATATGACTCCATCGACCAATAAGTTAAATCAGCATTAGTCCTTTAGCTTAGGAAGTGCTATCGTTTGTCCTTCGGTTAATACAGAATACGTTAAGTCATTTTCCTGCTTGAGTGCGTTTAAGGAATAGCCCGTTTTTTTAGCAATTTTTGCGAGTGTCTCTCCTCTTTTTACTTCATAATACTCAGTAGACTCTGTTTTTGAGTCATTCGCTGTACCATTTGATTGCTCTGCTGTTTCCAAAGCATTAGTCACCGATTTACTGATTATTAGTGATTGAAGTAACGCTTGTTCTTTCGGTTCTAGAGAAGTCGCCGCTGTATGCTGAGGAATCGTGATTTTTTGGCCAATATAAAACATTTCTTGAGTCTTTAAATTTTGTTTTAAAATGGCTGTTGCTGACACACCAAACGTCTGGCTAATGGTGGCGAGAGAATCTCCTTTGCTTACTTCATAGATGACTGCTTCTTTTTTTAGCTGTTCTTTGACTGCTTCCTTATCAAACGAAGGTTTCTTTTCTTCTGCCACATTAGTCACTACTGGTTTCTTCTTTTCTTGATCGTATTCAGTTAATTGATAGGTTTCAATCAACGCGTTTAATTTTTTATCGTAATATGTATCCGTTGCATAACGACCTGTTAAAAATTTTGTTGCCTGCTGATAATTCGTCGTGTTTGCTTTCAAAACGCCGTGATAAAACGTCGGATTCCCCGCCAACCCATTGATGATTAATTTACTATAGTCTGTTAATGACTCTTTATAGGAAGGATACTGACGAAAATCGGCATGAATGGTGGTCATCTTCCCTTTACCATCATCTTCTTGTGTGGAAAAGCTGACACTTTGACCTTGATAAGCGCCTTTAATGCCAAATAAATTATAATTAGGCGGCGCGGCTAACGCACTATTGCCCGAGCCACTTTCTAAAATAGCTTGAGCTATCATGACAGAAGCGTATAGATCATGCCGCTGACCAATAACTCGTGCTTCTTCACCGATTTTTCTAATAAACTCAGAAGTAGAAGTATTCTCTTGGACAACAAAATTTGCCTCGGCTTGTTGTTGAATTCCTGCTTGCTTTTCCTTTTCTTGACTATTGTCTATCTCTGAATGTACCAACGGCTCTTTGGTCTTTTCAGTTAATGTAGAATTTTGTGGTTCCTGATTATGAGGCGGCTTTTCAGTGAGTGCTTTACGCTCTTCAGACGCTGGTTGCTCACTTTGTAACGATTTGGTTGGTTTAGTACTAGCAATTGGCTTTTCTTGTGGCGGTAAACTATTTTCAGATTCTGAAGGTTCCATATTATTTTCCTGATGGTCACCGCTGTCATTTTGTATTGAACTTTCTTGTTGTTCAGACGAACTTATTACTGTTTCGTTCAGCGTTGAAGAAGTAAGAGTTCCTTGGTCTTGATTGACTTGGTCCGCTCTTTTTTCTCCCAGTACTAGCTGTCGGCTTTCGTTACTCGTTTCGGTCTCCTCTTGAGCGATTAATGGTTCCGAATTGTAGTAACTGGCGCCCGCATAAGTCCCTAAGACTCCAAGACATACCAACTTCAAATATCTTGCCTTTCTTTTTTTCATCGCATTTCTCCTTCATTTACCTCTTTATTTCTGCTAATAATTGCTCTATCTGTTGGTACATTCCTGTTGATTCATTCTTGATGGTTAGCATTTGTTCACAATAAGCTTGGTACTCTCTTGCCACTTGCTTCATGCGTGTTAAAGTTGCTAAACGTTGTTCCATCTCTTCATGAACTGTTGCAACTTGTTGGTTAGCTTGGGCAATTGTTTCTTTTGCTTGACGTTTGGCTTCTAATAAGACTTCGCCAATTTCTTTTTGAGAAAGCGTAACGGCTGTGTCTAAGTTCTCTTCGCTAATCTGTTTCTGTTGTATCTTTGCTTCAGACAATTGTTTCTGTAAAGAAGTGATAGTTGCTTCTTTATCACTTAACGTTTCTTTAACATCTTTAAGTTGAACATCTTTTTCGACTACTTGTTTTTGTAATGCTTCCACTTCATTGGTTTGCATTAATAATTGCTCCGTTAGTTTTTTTATGGATTGCTGATATATTTGATTTTCTTCTTCTAGTTTTTCAGCAAAAGAAAACGATTCTTCCGACAGTTCAGTCGGCACTTCTTGCTTGACCTGCTTAACTTTTGCAGCTTGCTCTTTTGCATAAACGACCTCGTCATCAAAGATTGCTTCCTCTGTTACCTTTGGTTGTGCTTTCCCCGATTGTTCATTTTCAAAATCCGGCATCTTCTCATACTCCTCATCTTCATTGTTTTTAGTCAAAAATTGCCACATTTGTTTCTCCTCCTTCGTACCTTTTACACCGTTAACATATAGCCTTTTGAGCGAATTGTTTTGATATATTGTGGTTTGTTCACATCTTGTTCAATTTTTTTACGCAAATGGAAAATCACATTAGCGACACGATATTTTCGTTCATTCGCACTATCTTTCCAGACATTTTTATAGAGTTCTTCATATGTAATTGTTTGTCCTGCGTGTTTGTATAAATACTCTATTGTGAAAAATTCCAATTTTGTTAAAAGAATTTCTTCTCCACTTCCCAAGCAAACACTCAAATTTGGCGCAATTAAATACAATCTCTCAGAAAGATTCTTAGTAACGGTTTGTTCCTCGTTTGCACTAACTAATTTAGGATAAAAACGTCTTTTTACACGTTGCAATAAATTACTCATGCTTAACACGCATTCTTGGCGATCATAAGAATGATCAAAAACGCCATCTGCGCCTAATTGTAAATAAATAATTCGATTGACTTTACTAATTGCTTCTGTCCGAGAAAATAACCAAATTGGCAAGTCTGACTGCTTGCGAATTGTCATTAATAACTCACAACAAGTATTTACTTGCTGGTAATCAGTAACTTCAATCACTAATCCATCAATATGGTGCAAATGAAGAAGTATATTTGTTCCTTGGATGATCTGACATTCTACTTGATTACTAACAAACCAATTTTGACAGTATTCTTTTGTTTCAATTGTCAAAGGGACGACACCAATTGTATATTTTTCCATTTTTTTACCTCAATCTTCCTAATATTCTCCTTCAAAATATAATAATTTTTATTTATATTCTATTAATAAATAAAAATCACCAACTACTAATTTTTCAAAAAATGATTGTTATTACTAAATTTTATCGAATAAAAACAAGGCTGTTTAGCTAAAACGAAGCCTTTAAATTATCATCTTTTTTGTTAAATGAGTAAATATTTGAGAAAACACTACAAGCAAAGATATTATTCAGATTATTTATTCTTTATGTAAAAAAAAGCTTACGATTTTTCAATCGTAAGCTTTTAGAATACTTTTTTATTTTTACATCATACCGCCCATGCCCATTGATGGATCCATCATAGGAGCTGGTGCAGCTGGTTCTGGTTTGTCTGCAACAACTGCTTCGGTTGTTAATAATAAAGCTGACACAGAAGCTGCATTTTGTAAGGCAGAACGAGTTACTTTTGTTGGGTCAACAATACCGGCTTCAACCATGTTTACCCATTCACCGTTAGCTGCATTGAATCCGATACCTAAGTCAACATTTTTTAGTTTGTCAACAATCACTGATCCTTCATAACCAGCATTTTCAGCGATTTGACGGATTGGTTCTTCTAATGCACGAACGACAATCTTGATCCCTGTTGCCACATCGCCTTCAGCTTCCAACGCAGCGACTTTACCAATTACATTGACAAGTGCGGTACCACCACCTGAAACCATGCCTTCTTCTACAGCGGCACGTGTTGCGTTTAACGCATCTTCAATTCGTAATTTTAATTCTTTTAATTCTGTTTCAGTTGCAGCACCGACTTTAACGACAGCAACCCCGCCAGCTAATTTAGCTAAACGTTCTTGTAATTTTTCACGATCAAAATCAGACGTTGTTTCGCCGATTTGGTTTTTAATTAAATGAACGCGGGCATCAATGGCTTCTTTTGAGCCAGCACCTTCAACAATTGTTGTGTTATCTTTGTCGACAACTACTTTGCTAGCATTTCCTAAGTTTTCAATGGTTGTGTCTTTTAACTCTAACCCTAAGTCGTCAGTGATTACTGTACCACCTGTTAAAATAGCAATATCTTCAAGCATCGCTTTGCGGCGGTCACCAAATCCTGGCGCTTTTACTGCGACAACATTAAATGTACCACGGATTTTGTTCAACACTAATGTTGGTAGAGCTTCTCCATCAACATCATCCGCAATAATCAATAGTGGACGGCTTTGTTGTAGAATTTGTTCTAATAAAGGTAAGATATCTTGAATATTTGAGATTTTTTTGTCGGTAATTAAGATATATGGATTTTCTAAAACAGCTTCCATTTTATCGTTGTCAGTAACCATGTATTGAGATAAATAACCGCGGTCGAATTGCATTCCTTCAACCACATCTAATTCTGTTTCAATCCCTTTTGATTCTTCAATGGTAATTACGCCATCGTTACCAACTTTTTCCATTGCATCAGCAATTAATTGGCCGACTTTTTCAGAGCCTGATGAAACAGCAGCGACCTGTGCAATCGCTTCTTTTGAATCAACTACAGATGAAATATTGTGTAATTCTTCTACTGCTGTTTTTGTTGCTAATTCAATCCCACGACGAATACCTAATGGGTTAGCTCCAGCAGTTACGTTTTTTAAGCCTTCACGAACAATGGCTTGTGTCAAAACAGTCGCTGTTGTTGTTCCGTCACCAGCAATATCATTCGTTTTAGAAGCAACTTCTGAAACTAATTTTGCGCCCATGTTTTCAAAATGATCTTCTAATTCAATTTCCTTAGCAATTGTTACCCCATCGTTAGTAATCAATGGTGAACCAAATGATTTTTCTAAAACTACGTTACGACCTTTAGGGCCTAATGTCACTTTCACTGTATCTGCTAATACATCTACTCCGCGTAGCATTGCTGCACGTGCATCTTCTGCAAATTTAATCTCTTTTGCCATGATTTCTTCACCTCATAATTTTTTTCTTCTATTATATTATTCTGTAAAAGTTGTTTATTATTCAACAGTGGCAATAATGTCTTTGGCTGATACAATTAAGTATTCTACGCCTTCGTATTTCACTTCTGTTCCTGAATATTTTTCAAACATTACTGTGTCACCAATTTTTACTTCCATCGGAACTTTTGTGCCATTTTCAAGCACACGACCTTCACCTACTGCGATAACTTCACCTGTTTGTGGTTTTTCTTTTGCAACGGATGCAAGAACAATTCCTCCAACAGTTTTTTCTTCTTCTTTCGCGACTCTAATTACGACGCGATCGCCTAATGGTTTTAACACAATAAATCCCTCCAAATAAAAAGTTTTCGCTTATTTTAGCACTCGATACATAAGAGTGCTAACTCACACTATTTATAATACTCATTTCACTCTAAAAATGCAAGTCTTTTCTCTCTTTTTCTTGTCAATTATAAGATACGCATTTTTTATTGCGTATTCTTTTTTCATGGAATGTTTTTCCAATCCTTTAATTCATGGTAAAATAAGTTGACTACGATTGGAGGCGAATAAAATGAAACAACGTTTACTTACAGCACTAATAGCAACCTTCGTTTATTTTGTGATAGCGAATTTAGGAAATCTTGTTTTCAGTGTCACAGAAGGAATTGTTTCGACACTTTGGGAATCTCTTTTCTTTTTCTTATTCGTTTTTCTTTTATTAGGATATCGCAATAATCGTAAAAAATAATTATAGAAAGGATTAACCATGACCTTAAGAAAATCAAGTTTATTTATTTTAATCACATACATTATCGCTTTTTTCGGGCCGTTACTTTTTTCGGGTATTTCTCCCAATGCAGCGATTAATGTGACAACTGCTCTCTACATTATTGGTGCCCTTGTAATGATTGGCATCTTTTTAAAAACAACAGAACCTTCTCCTTTAGAGGAAACAGCAACCTTGAAATCACCTATTTTTATTTTTTTACTAGGTGTTAGTGGGATTTTCATTGCCATGCTGATTCAAGGCGTTACTTTCGCCATTGAAGTAGCCATCACAGGAGAACAAGCTACTTCTCAAAATACACAAGCTATTGTAGCGGTGATTTTGGCAAATCCTTTATTTATTTTGGCAACTACTATCGGTGGTCCGATTATGGAAGAATTCGTCTTTCGTTATGCATTTATCCATTTAATCCAGCCTTTTACAAATTTCTGGATTGCGGCTACTGTTAGTTCGGCGATTTTTTCACTCGCACATGCCGATGGTCACTTTTTTGTTTATTTCTTTATGGGATTTTTCTTTGCTCTTTTGTACAAGCAAACTGGAAAAATTTGGACCTCAATTATTGCCCATTGCGGCATGAATACGATTGTGATTATTGTTCAACTACTTTTGCATAATGGTGCAATTCAATAAGAAAAGGGCCTTCGTCTAAACGACTAGGCCCTTTTCTTTTACTTATTCTTCTTCGTCAATCAATTCGTTGTCATGATGTAAGAAATAAATTAATGTTTGTAATTCGTTGGTTAAGTCAACATTTTGAATTAATACTTCAGGTGGCGCTACTAAACGCGCAGCCGTAAAGTTTAGAATTCCTTTAACCCCTGCTTCGGCAAGTTTGTTTACAACTTCTTGCGCTTTGCGAGCTGGAATAGTTAAAATAGCTACTTCGATTTGTTGAACACGGATTTGTTCCATCATATCTTCCATTGGATAAACCGGAATACCGTCAACAATGCGTCCCACAATATCTTCATTCACATCAAATGCGCAACTTACACGAATACTGTTGCTTTGATGGAATTTGTACTTTAATAAAGCACTTCCTAAATTACCAACCCCGATTAATGCGACATTGGTTAACTCATCTTCATTCAACGTTTTTGCAAAAAAGTTCATTAAGTTTTCAACATCATAGCCGTACCCACGTTTACCTAATTCACCAAAATATGAAAAGTCACGACGAATAGTCGCACTGTCTACTTGTACCGCTTCACTTAATTCAGTTGATGAGACTTTATTTTTTCCTGTATCATGTAACATTCTTAAGTAGCGATAATATAAAGGAAGGCGTCGCGCCGTTGCTTTTGGAATAACTTGATCTTTCACAATTGGACCTCCAATACTTTCACTTAAATCTTATCCATTAACATAATAGCAGTTTTTCACAATAAAAAGCAATTCTATGGCTCAAAAATAGCATTTTTCTTCAAAAGTTTGTGATAAAAGGTATAAACCTTCACAAAGCATTTTTTGATACGTGCTATTTTAGCAGATTTTATGCTACACTAAGGGCAATGAATTTAGAAATGAGGACTACTGATGATTTTATTACAAGCAAATCAAGTTGCCCGGCATTTTGGCTCGGAAACATTGTTTGAAAACATACATTTAGAAATTGCAACAAAAAGTCGGATTGCCTTAGTTGGTCGTAATGGTGCTGGAAAATCGACTTTTTTAAAAATCATTGCAGGCATTGATGCTCCCGATAGCGGAACCATTGCCAAAAATAAAACTGCTACGTTAGGTTATTTAGCTCAAAATACCGGCTTAGAATCAGATAAAACCGTTTGGGAAGAAATGACAAAAGCCTTTGCTGACATCCTAGAAATGGAACAGCGTATGCGAGAATTAGAAACCAAAATTAGTGAAATGGAGCCAACCACTTCCGTTTATGAAGGAATTTTAAAAGAGTACGATCAATTGCAACATACGTTTTCTGAAAAAAATGGCTACGGCTATGAAAATGAAATTCGTTCAGTCCTTCACGGCTTTGGCTTTGATGAATCCTTTTACACGAAAGATATTCAAACCTTATCTGGTGGTCAAAAAACCCGACTTGCATTAGCGAGAATGCTTTTACAAAAACCAGACATTTTAATTCTGGACGAGCCTACAAACCACTTAGATATCGAGACGCTTTCTTGGCTGGAATCTTATTTGCCAAGTTATGCCGGCGCACTATTGATTGTTTCCCACGATCGTTATTTTTTAGATAAGGTAGTTAATGAAGTTTATGAACTGAGCCGCAAAAAAATGACTCACTACAAAGGAAACTATTCCAAATACTTGGAGTTAAAAGCAGAACAATTAGCCAGTGAATGGAAAGCGTATGAAAAGCAACAAGAAGAGATCAATAAGTTAGAAGATTTCGTTGCCAAAAATCTGGTTCGTGCATCTACAACGAAACGTGCGCAAAGTCGCCGAAAAGTATTAGAAAAAATGGATCGTTTAGACCGACCTCAAGGAGATGAAAAATCGGCGCATTTTCTTTTCGATAGTGAAAAAGTCTCGGGAAATGTTGTTTTACAAGTCGAAGATGCCGCCATTGGTTACGACCAAGAACATGTTTTATCCGAACCTATTCACTTGGATATTCGTCGCAAAGAAGCCATTGCCTTAGTCGGACCGAACGGAATTGGTAAATCCACTCTCTTGAAATCAATTATTGACCGCATTCCTTTCATTAAAGGAAGTAAAACTTTTGGCACCAATGTTTCTGTAGGTTACTATGACCAAGAGCAAGCCAATTTACATGGCAATAAAACGGTCTTAGCGGAATTATGGGATGAACACCCAACCACACCTGAAAAAGAGATTCGAAGTATTTTAGGCGGCTTTCTCTTCAGTGGAGATGATGTTGAAAAAACGATTCCTTTATTAAGCGGTGGTGAAAAAGCACGTGTGGCATTAGCAAAATTAGCGATGGATCGTGACAATTTCTTGATTCTCGATGAGCCAACCAACCACTTGGATATTGATAATAAAGAAGTTTTAGAAAATGCGCTGATTGATTATGAAGGAACCATCCTCTTCGTTTCCCATGACCGTTACTTTATCAATCGAATTGCAACAAAAGTTGTTGAGCTTTCTGAAAAAGGCAGCAAACTTTATTTAGGCGACTATGATTATTATTTAGAAAAGAAACAAGAGGAAGAAGAAATCGCTGCCCTCTTAGCTAATGAAGAAGCGGCGAAAAAAACCGAACCAGTTACAGCCAAAAATACCTTTTATCAAAACAAGGAGCAACAAAAATTACTCCGTACTTTGCAAAGAAAAATAACACAAGTCGAAGAAAATCTTGCTCAGTTAGATACGACAATTGCACAATTAGAAGCACAAATGAGTCAACCAGACATTCTAGAAAATCATGTTGAATTGCTGGCTTTAAACCAACAATTAGATGACGCTCGTCAGCAACAAGATGAACTACTTGAGCAATGGGAAAATTTCAGTTTAGAATTAGAAGAAATGGAAAATAACAATTAACGGAGGGATTCACTATGGCTTCCAAAAAAATCAGTTTAACGAAGCCCAAATATCAACAAATCGCCGTTGATGTTGCGGAAAAAATTGCAGAAGGCAAATTACATGTTGGAGATAAAATCCATGCCCGTTCCACCCTAGCTAACCAATACCAAGTGTCGCCAGAAACAGCTCGCAAAGCCATTATCGTTTTAGTTGATTTAGAAATCGTTAAAGCCAAACACGGCAGCGGCTTCTATGTGGCATCAAAAGAAAAAGCGCAGGACTTTGTGACACAATATCAAGACGTTCAAACGATTGCTGAAATTAAAGAAGAATTGCTAGATAGCGTAGCGAAACAAAAAGAAGAACTTACTCATTTTTCTAGCATTCTAGATACTCTTGTTGAACAAACAAAGCGTTTTGATTCTTTCAATCCAATGAATCCTTATTCATTAGTTTTAACAGAAGAAGCTGCTTATCTTGAGGCGACGATTAGCGAAATGAATTTTTGGCAAAACACTTCGGCAACGATTATCGCCATCAAACACAAAGAAGAGCTTCTGGTCTCACCTGGTCCATATGCAAAGATTTCGTTGAACGACACACTTTATTTTGTTGGACATGACGAATCAACCTTACAACGAGTGCAGAATTTCTTTTATCCTTAAACAAAAAAGTGACTACTTATCTTGCGGTAAATAGTCACTTTTTTTATTTATTATTTCTATTTTTCATAAAAAACCACTATAAAACCTAGTTAAAATACTGTTTTTCTTCATTTTCAGAAAGATTTTCATCTAATTTGACAAAGTGACAACTTTATAGTAGTCTGATGTAGTCACTTTTTTAATGAGGAGGAACAATGATTTGCCAAAAGTAAAAGTAAATCACCTTACCAAGATCTTTGGTAAGAAAACCAAACCGGCACTTGAAATGATTCGTGCCAACAAAAGCAAAACAGAAATTTTAGAAAAAACGGGTGCCACAGTCGGTGTTTATGATGTAAATTTCGAAGTTGAAGAAGGCGAAATTTTCGTTATTATGGGGTTATCAGGAAGTGGGAAATCAACATTAATTCGTTTATTAAATCGTTTGATTGAACCAACTTCAGGAAATATTTATATTGATGGACAAGATATTTCTTCTTTAGATAAAGAAGGATTACGTGGAGTACGTCGAAATAAAATGAGCATGGTTTTCCAAAACTTTGGTCTTTTCCCCCATCGAACTATCTTAGAAAATACGGAATATGGTTTAGAAATTCGTGGTGTTCCTAAAGAAGAACGCCAAGCAAAAGCTGAAAAAGCCTTAGAAAATTCTAGCTTAATTGCTTTTAAAGACCAATTACCAAGTCAATTATCTGGTGGGATGCAACAACGTGTCGGCCTTGCTCGTGCCTTGGCTAACGATCCAGAAATTTTATTAATGGACGAAGCGTTCTCTGCTCTTGATCCGTTAATTCGTCGTGAAATGCAAGACGAACTATTAGATTTACAAGAAAATGTCAAAAAAACCATTATCTTTATCACACATGATTTGAATGAAGCTTTACGAATCGGCGACCGGATTGCTTTGATGAAAGATGGTCAAATTATGCAAATTGGGACTGGAGAAGAAATTTTAACCAACCCAGCCAACGAATATGTGCGAACCTTCGTGGAAGATGTGGATCGTTCAAAAGTCTTAACTGCCCAAAATATTATGGTACCTGCTTTAACTACTAACATTGAAATTGATGGCCCAACTGTTGCTTTAAAACGGATGCGTCAAGAAGAAGTGAGTATGTTACTTGCCGTGGATAAAAAACGCCAACTAAAAGGCGTTGTACGCGCAGAAAAAGCTTTAGAAGCGCGTAAAAACGGGACTTCTCTTGTAGAATGTGTGGATCCAGAAATTCAAACAATCGACAAAGATATGTTAGTGAATGATATTTTTCCACTGATTTATGATGCACAAACGCCTCTTGCTGTGACTGATAACGGCAAACTATTAGGCGTGGTCATCCGTGGTAGCGTACTTGAAGCACTTGCAGAAACAGAGGTGAACGAACATGAATAAGTATCAATTACCTGTCGCGTCTTGGGTTGAAAGTTTTACTGATTGGTTAACTTCAACATTTGCTGGATTATTCAGCTTTTTACAAACAATTGGTCAAAGTGTAATGGACAACATTACTGCCTTACTAACAGCCGTACCACCACTTGTGCTGATCGTGCTATTAACGATTGCTGCTTTCTTTATTTCTAATAAAAAAATTGGCTTAAGTTTATTCACGTTTATCGGCTTAATGTTTATCTATAATCAAAACTTATGGAACGATTTAATGAGTACCGTTACGTTAGTTTTACTTTCTAGTGTTATTTCCATTATCATTGGTGTGCCACTAGGGATTTTAATGGCGAAAAGTGAAAAAGCCAAGAGTATTATTACACCGATTTTGGACTTCATGCAAACAATGCCTGGTTTCGTTTACTTGATTCCAGCCGTTGCATTCTTCGGAATTGGTATGGTTCCTGGGGTCTTCGCCTCTGTTATCTTCGCTTTACCACCAACCGTTCGCTTTACGAACTTAGGAATTCGACAAGTGCCAAATGAACTTGTTGAAGCAGCTGATTCTTACGGTAGTACTGGATGGCAAAAATTATTCAAATTAGAATTACCTTTAGCCAAAAACACGATTATGGCTGGTGTTAACCAAACAACCATGCTAGCTCTATCAATGGTAGTTATTGCTTCAATGATTGGTGCGCCTGGATTAGGACGTGGCGTCCTTTCCGCTTTACAACGTGCACAAGTCGGGAACGGTTTCGTAAATGGTGTGGCTTTAGTTATTTTAGCGATTATCATTGACCGTTTTACTCAACATTTAAATAATAAAAAAGCAGCCCCTAAAGCAGCTGGTGCCACCTCTAAAAAGAAAAAATATGGGATTATTGCAGCGGTTGTTGTAATTGTCGCTGGCTTAGTTGGTGCTTCAATTTTTACAACAACAAATGATAAGCAAATTTCCCTTTCTTATGTGGAATGGGATACCGAAGTAGCCTCCACACATGTGGTTGCCGAAGTCTTAAAAGATATGGGATATGATGTTAAAACGACTCCTTTAGATAACGCAATTATGTGGGAATCTGTAGCTAAAGGTGAAACAGATGCCATGGTTGGTGCGTGGCTGCCAGGAACTCACGCAGAGCAATATAAACAATATAAAGATAAATTAGACGACCTTGGTGAAAACCTTAAAGGTGCGAAGCTAGGAATTGTCGTCCCTTCTTATATGGATGTTGATACTATCGAAGATTTATCTGATCAAGCTGGGAAAAAGATTACTGGAATTGAACCTGGGGCTGGTGTTGTTGCAGCAGCAGAGAAAACTAAAGAAGCTTATCCTAATTTGAAAGATTGGTCTGTTGAAACTTCTTCATCAGGTGCCATGACTGTCGCCTTAGGACAAGCAATTAAAAACAACGAAGACATCGTTATTACTGGCTGGTCTCCTCACTGGATGTTTGCAAAATATGATTTAAAATATTTAGCTGATCCAAAAGGCACTATGGGCGGCGAAGAAGCGATTCACACAATGGCTCGCCAAGGCCTAAAAGAAGATCAACCAGAAGCTTACAAAGTGTTAGATAATTTCCATTGGACAACTAAGGATATGGAATCTGTCATGTTAGAAATTAACGAAGGCAAAGACCCACAAGAAGCTGCACGCGATTGGGTTGATTCACATAAAGACCAAGTAGCAGAATGGAAAAAATAATTCTTAACAAATGACTTCCCCATCTATTAAAAGAGGACGTTGAACAAATTGTTCAACGCCCTCTTTTTTCGCAAAAAAAACCACTCAGTTGGGTAGACTGAGTGGAAAGGAGTTATTTTTACTTGAGGAGTAAAAATGAAAAGTGTTTATGTTGGGTGTTTTGTTGGTATGCTTATATATTAACGAGAACCTGTGAATAATTTGTGACGAAAACCTTGGAAATTTGCTACGAATTACTTAAAAAAGTTTAAATGTGTCTCACCCTAGTTAATCAATACAGCGATTATTTCTTTTTAGCATTTTGGATGGCTTTAAATAATGTTGAAAATTGTCCTTTGAAAGACATCACATCATCAAAGATATCAACACCATCGTTTAACATTTTGACGGTAACCCAGCCAAGCGCTTCCGTAATTGCTACTGCAACTGAAGCATTGACCATGCCACCAGTCACAGTTCCGACAACAGGAATCACTTTTAGAATATTTCCGACTGCGCTCTTACCTAAACTAACCACTACTAATTCTTTGGTTAAACTTTTCCCTAAGCTTTCAGACCAAGACTGACCAAAAATTTTATGCAGCCGTGACATCATAGTTAATTGAACAGGTACCAGTAAAAAAGCATCCGAAAACGGAATTGGCGAAAACCCAATAATTGCTGCTGACAATGCAGCAAAATGAATCGTTTGATGACTTTTCTTTTTCACGTCAGGTGAAACACCAGCCAAAAATTCATCAAATACTTTGTCGAGTTGTGTTTGACTGTTCGTCACTAATTGTTCTGCTTTACCTTTAGAAGTTGCGAAAGCATTCATTATGGCCGTAGACGTTTTTTGTGGAAATTTTTTCAAGACATCTTGAAAAAAAGAACGAAATTCTGGGTCTTCGATTTCTTCATTCAATTGCTTAGTTTCTTGTTCTGCTAATTCTTGTTTTTCAATCTCTTCAAAAAGTTCTTGTTTCTTTTTGTTTTTATGTTTTTTTCTTCTCATCTCATTAACTCCCTTATCTATCAATATGTAGAAACAAAGTATAGCATAGCCTCTGATTGATTCTCTTTTAGATGATTTGAAAAGCCAGAACTTATCTGTTTTTTAAACAAATAGAAATGTTCTAGCTTTTCTCAAAAAATCAGCTATTTTTTTGTTCTTCACCGCAATACACCGTCAAGTGTTTAGGTAAAATTTCCAGCGTAATTGGCAAAGCAGCTCCTTCATCACCATCCACATTAGTGGTTAATTCTTCTTGGTTTTCTAAGGAGATTGTTCCTTCTTTAAAGGTTAGGTAAACTAAATTATCAGTGGACTGGTCGACGCCTTTTAACAAATCTGGGACTGCTTTTACTGCATCCCACAATGATTGATCTTTTAAATAAACTAAATGAAGTTTGCCATCATCCACTTGGGCCTCTGGTAATAATGTTTCAAACCCACCGATTGAATTTGTTAAGCCAACTAAAACGGTACTACTTTCAATGGTTTGTTCTTTTTGATCCAATCTTAAATGAAAAGGATACGTTTGAGCATTCGCTAAATGTTTGGCACCTGAAATAAAATAAGCGAGTTTTCCTAACTTCGTTTTTTGTTCAACGTCCACGTCGTTAATTGACTCTGGAATCGTCCCAATCGCAACGACATTCATAAAGTAGTCGTCATTGATTTTCCCCACATCTAAAGCACTGGTTTTTTCTAAATCTAATTGTTGAATCGCTTCTTCAGGGTCCATCGGTAAATTCAAGGCTCGCGCTAAATCGTTCACCGTTCCTAAAGGAAAAAAGCCAAATTTTGGGCGGTAAGCTTGTTCTGCCAACCCGCTAATTCCTTCATTAACGGTTCCATCTCCCCCCATTACGAAAACACTGTCGAAGTGACTTTCCGCAGCTTCACGGGCAAATTGTTCTGCATCGCCGCCTTTTTCTGTTTGTTTCACTACAACTTCATCAAATAACTGCTTTAATTTTTCTTCTGCTAACGTTTCAAATTCTTTGGCTTTTTCACCACCAGAACTGGGGTTAACAATTAAAACTGCTTTTTTCACTGGCACCACTCCTCATTGATATCTAAATCGTTTGATTCCTTACAATTATTATAAAAGATATTTTTGATTCTGGCGAAAAATATGCTGACACTTGCTTAACAAACAAGCATTCCTGCTCCTCACTACTTTTCAAAACGTTCTTTAAAGCAATAGGCAAAATAATAGAACAATTTCCAAAAATCTTGCCAAACTTTTGGATCCATCCCCGTCAATTCATGAATTCGTTTCAAGCGGTAATTCAATGTATTTCGATGGATATGTAATACTTGTGAGGTTTCATTGATGTTTAAGTTATGATTGGCGAAAAAAATAACGGTTTCATAGTATTCATCATAAATCGTCTGGATGGTTTCAAAAAAATCCAATTCAATATGAAAAGGAAAATTAAAAATGCCTTGAATGAAAAAATCTTCTGCTTGGTAAAACTTAGCCTTTTCTAATTGAAGAAACGATAGAAGTAAATACGTGTTTTGTGCCTCTTGGACCATTTGTTGAATCGTGGCTTTTTCCGAACTTATCACAAGGTATTCTGTTACTGGCTTTGTTATCTGAGGTGGTTCAGAAGTAATCACCAGATAACAATTTTCCCATTCAAATATTTCATGGCCAGGATAATAACTGGATAATAAGCGCTTGTCCTTGGTCAGTACACAATGATTCTGGTCATCTAATTGAAGGTTATATAGTTCCAACGCTTCAAGTTTTAAGGCTTCTGAGTAAGCAGAATCAACATGCATTAAGTGCTGGATAAACTGATTTTTTTGTTTTTTCTTTTTTTCGCGTTCTTGTTGTGTATTTAATTCTTCTGTCAGTAAAAGAACAATCGAGCGCACAAGCTTGGTAAATTTGCGCACCTCGTCTGGTTCTCCTGAAATGCCTACGACACCTAAAATGTGATCATTCAAAATAATCGGTTCATTGGTGCCTTTTTTCTCTAAAGAAGTATCTTTATAAATTTCAATATTTTTTCGTTCATTGATGGCTCTTTCTGCGCCACGATGGCGCTCCCCAATTCGAGCAGAATCTCCACTCGCAATAATTTTTCCTCGTTCATCCATAATATTGATGTTATAAGGAATATCCGCCATTAACTTTTCAACAATTTTATTTGCTTGGATTTTGTCTAATTTTAACATTGCTATCGCCAACTTTCTAAAAAGCGAGTAGCGTTTGGGACATAAGCCGCAATGACTTATGTCCCAAACGCTTAATTCTTCAGATCAACGACTGAACATTTTTATTTCAGCTTTCATTACTGATGATACCATGGTTAGTTCTTAGTCACAAGGCACCAGCTGTAATGTACGAGCAATATTTTCAACGGTTCTTTCTAAGTTAACTGGTCCATTTTTCAATGCTGCTTCCAATGGTTCGGCTTTGGCCAAAATTCCAAAAATAGCCGTCATCCCTTCTTCATAGAGGACATCCACATCTTTGCCGATATAGCCAGCACAAGCGAAAACCGGTTTTTGATACTTCTTGGCCAAACGTGAGACGCCATAAGGGGCTTTGCCAAATTTTGTTTGAAAATCCATACCGCCTTCACCAGTAAAGACATAATCAGCGGCTTTTATTTTTTCTTCTAATTGATTCACTTCTACGACAATATCAATTCCTGGGCGTAACTGAGCTTTTGTGAATGCTAGTAACCCTGCACCCAAACCGCCAGCGGCTCCTGCGCCTGGCATCATCTCAACATCAATGCCGATCTCTTTTTTGATGATCGCTGCATAATGGGCTAAGTTTTTATCTAATTGAGCCACCATTTCTTCTGTCGCACCTTTTTGCGGGCCAAAGACATGAGACGCCCCTGTTGGCCCTGTTAGTGGGTTATTCACATCACTTGCTACTAGAACTTCGGTAGCAAAAATGCGTTGATCAAACTGTGTTAAATCGATCTGCGCCAGTTTATCTAATGCACCACCGCCACGTGTCAATTCTTGCCCTTCCTTGTCTAACAAACGCGCACCAAGTGCCTGAATCATACCTGCACCCCCATCATTTGTCACGCTACCACCAATGCCGATAATGATTTTTTTTGCCCCATGATTGAGCGCATGTTGAATCATTTCTCCTGTACCATAAGTAGAAGTGATCAAGGGATTACGTTCTGCTGCTTTGACCAATTCAATTCCGTTGGCTTTCGCCATTTCAATGACCACCGTTTCTTGGTCACCTAATAAGCCGTAATAG
Organism: Enterococcus sp. AZ129; assembly: GCF_051714505.1. Lineage (NCBI taxonomy): Bacteria > Bacillati > Bacillota > Bacilli > Lactobacillales > Enterococcaceae > Enterococcus > Enterococcus sp. AZ129. The sequence continues at coordinate 2,210,646 of NZ_JBIORY010000001.1, forward strand.
GTTTCAACGATTTGATCAGGAAGCGGTCCTGCCACACGCACTGGTACTCTTGTGCCTCCTGTTGCATCCACTAAGGAATCCACCGTTCCTTCCCCACCGTCTGCCATCGGGACGTGTTGAATGTCTGCATCTTTAAATACAGCTAAAATCCCTTTTTCCATTGCCAGACAGGCTTCTTTTGCACTCATACTTTCTTTAAATGAGTCTGGAGCCAAAACAAATTTTTTCGTCATCTTTTCGCGCCTACTTTCCAACTAGTTTAAAATAAAGCCATATAAAATGGTTGCAACAATCGTCATTACCCCACCGACACACATTTCATAAGGAATCACTCGAATTCTTTCTTTAATCGTCATATTCATACTTTGTGCCGTAATATGGAAATAATTGCCTTGAGGAACACTATCAATCACAGTTGCCCCAGTATGCACCATGACTGCTGCTGAAAGTGAAGATGTGCCCATATCTAAAATCGCTGGTCCAAAAGAACCTGTCGCTAAAATAACCGCTGTGGATGTTGAACCAACTGCTAAGCCCATTAAAATACCAGAAATCGGTGCCAAGAAGGTTCCAGAAATTCCCATAACAGAAATTAAGTGGACAATTTGTGTTGATAAATCAGAAACAGAAATTAATCCAGCAATTGCACCTGCACCAATTAAAATTAAAACGGTATCGGTTACTCTCTTCAAGCCAGAAGATGCATAAAAGGCCAGTTGTTTTGTTTGCCCAATCGCAATTGTCCCAACAACTGAAGCGAACGGCAAAATATACAGAGCATCAATATTCAAACTTTTGATGAAAGAAATATTTAAAACGGCGCCAATCGGATTAAGTAATAATAAGACAATCGCTAACACTGGCGCGATTAACGCCTTTTTCAAAGGTAATAATTCTTTTGTTTGTTCCTCCACAAGATCCGTTTCTTTGACCATTGATCCTTTACTTCTCATAATATTTGCAAGAACAACAGCTGTAATTAAGCCAAATACGGCTGGAATAAAGCCAGCAATCATAACGTCACTTAGAGGTAAATCAAAGCCGTTCGCCGCTGCAATAGTATTTGGATTAGGCGAAATAATATTGCCCGCTTTGCCGCCACCTGATAAGGCAATCAATAATGATAACTTACTGATACCCGTACTTTTCCCAACAGATAGAGCAATCGGGGCAACAATCAACACTGCAACAGGAATGAATACGCCCACTGCTGTAATTACCATTGTGGATAATGCCAAAGATAAAATAGCTTTTTTCTCGCCAAGCTTTTGTACAATGGCGTTGGCAATTGATTCTGCCGCACCAGATTCCATCATCACACCCGCCAACATGCCGGCTGCTAAGACACGGATTGCGGTTCCCATAATACTTTGTGTTCCGTTTAATAGAACAGCGACTGTATCTGACAGGGAAGCGCCTCCAATAAGACAACCAACAATTGCACCAAAAAACAAGGAATACACAGGATTAAATTTTTTCAAAATTAATACTATCGCTACAACTAATCCTAAAATTGCAGCAACCCAAGATATTGTAATATCTGGCATTCAAAATCAGCTCCTTAAATTGTTTACGCTTTCATTTTATCAAAGTCCTTTCTTTTTAAAATTGTAAATTTAACAGGATTTATTGTTCAAATGCACAAAAAAACCGTTCTTAAAGAACAGTTTTTTGAAATTTTTTTCTATCTTTCTCAATAATGACCACCAAGCCAACGAACAAAAGAACACTCACAATTAACAATACTGCCGTTTTATTATATCCATGAAAGAGCGCTTCGCCTCCACATGCGTAAAGTATTGAGGAAGGAATTACACCAATGAATATAGCGGCTATTAAATTTTTTAATGGCAACTGCATAGTATCTGCAGCAAAATTAATCACAGAAGAAGGAATAATTGGAATCATGTAGCCCACCATAATCCCAATTTTTGGATGCTTCATCCGTCGAATGGATTGGACCCAATGATTGGTCTCCGTTTTTCTATCTAAAAATTTTATATGATGCATCAAAAAGATTGCAACTAAATTTCCCAAACTATTCCCTAAAACATTAATGAGTGTGCCGCTGAAGGGACCAAAACTCAATCCTGCAATCACACCAATTACCGAGGTTGGAATCCCTGGTACTGCACACATGATCGCGGTCAAAAAAACTAACAACAGCGCTGCTGAAAAACCATGTGAACGAATTCGCTCTAATAATTGTGTCTTACTGGCTTTAGGATTCAAAAATAATTGAATATCTGTTTGATATTCTAGATACAAACGGTAACCTACCAGTAGGATTAAAATAAGCCCGCTACTGATTAGTAGTATTCGGATTGTTTTCCTTTTCATTTTCTTTGCTCCTTTTATGCTTTATACAAAGTGTAGCACAGGATTCTTTGTGCCTCAATTAGAAGCTTGTATGAATAAAAGCCGCCCCTAAAAGTTAGACTAAAAATCTAACTTTTAGGGGCGGCTCGAAAGTTACGAAGGTACTTTTTTTATTTCCGATACATCTTAAACTCCAAGAACAGATCGTTATAAATTCCTAAGTATTCTTGACCTAAATCTTGGTAAACTTCTAAATGTTTGATGGTTTCATCATCTGGATAAAATTGTTTATCTTCAGCAACTTCTTTTGGTAATAGTTTTTTAGCTTCTTTATTTGGTGTGGAATAACCAATATATTCTGCGTTTTGTGCCGCATTTTCTGGTCGTAACATAAAGTTCATAAATGCATAGGCACCCTCTTTATTTTTGGCTGTCTTAGGCATCACAATGTTATCAAACCAGAGATTAGAGCCTTCACTGGGAATCACATAATGTAGATGTTCATTGTTTTCTAGCATTTCAGCAGCTTCACCAGAGAAAGTTACAGCAACTGCACTTTCTTCATTAGCCATGTACATTTTGATTTCATCGGCAACAATTGCTTTGACATTGTTCGTTAATCGGTTTAACTTATCGGTAGCCTGACGTAATTGTTGGTCGTTTTTACTGTTTAACGAATAGCCTAAACTGTTCAAAGATAATCCTAACACTTCGCGAGCGCCATCAATCAGCATGACATTATTTTTTAATTCCGGGCGCCATAAATCATCCCAATGTTGGATCTGACGGCCGTCAATAAATTTATCATTATAAATAATCCCCAACGTGCCCCAGAAGTATGGAACGGAAAACTTATTTTGGGGATCGAAGGATTGATCTAAAAAGCGTGCATCAATGTTTTCTAAGCCTTTTAATTTGCTGTGATCAAGTGGTAAAAGCATCTTTGCTTTCATCATTTTTTGAATCATATATTCAGAAGGAATGGCAATATCATAGGCTGTGCCACCTTGCTGAATTTTTGTATACATAGCTTCATTAGAATCAAAGGTTTCGTAATTGACTTTATAGCCTGTTTCTTTTTCAAATTTCTTAATCAAGGCTGGATCTATATAGTCCCCCCAATTGTAAATGGTCAAGGTATCTGCTCCTGCCATGCCACTTGCTTTCTCCAATTGGCGCACGCCAAAAAACAAGATGACAATAATAGCGATAATTCCAATAAAAAGTGACTGTAATTTTTTCATTTTAACTTGGCCACCTCACTTTGTTCCCGACGCATTTTCTTTAAACGTTTTGGCGTATTGTCTTTACTGATAAAGTAATAACCGACAACTAGAATCATTGAGAATAGGAATACTAACGCACTTAAGGCATTGATTTCTAAACTAATTCCCTGACGTGCTCGTGAATAAATTTCAACAGATAATGTTGAAAAACCATTGCCTGTCACAAAGAATGTTACGGCAAAATCGTCCAACGAATAAGTAAAGGCCATAAAGTAGCCAGCAATAATTCCTGGCGCTAAAAAAGGCAAAATAATATTTTTAATCACTTGAACATTATTGGCCCCTAAATCCCGTGCCGCATCTACCATAGAATCGTTCATCTCTTGTAGTTTTGGTAAAACCATTAAAACAACAATCGGAATACTAAAGGCAATATGCGACAATAATACACTTGTAAAACCTAAACTGATAAACCCTACTGCCGTGAAGAAAATTAAGAAACTGGCTCCAATAATAACATCTGGTGAAACGAGTAAAATGTTATTAAAGCTAAGCAACGTGTTCCGGTTTTTACGACGTTTTGTATAATAAATCCCCATCGCGCCAAATGTTCCAATGATGGTTGCTATTAAAGCCGATAAGAAAGCTAGCAAAAACGTATTCAGAACAATGGTTAACAAGCGTGTGTCTTCGAAAACGTTCCGATAATTATCTAACGTAAAACCAGTAAACTGATTCATCGTTTGCGTGTCGTTAAACGAATAAAAAATCAAATAAAAGATTGGTGCGTACAGTAGCGCAAAGACAACGAATAAATACACATAAGACCATTTAAACTTTTTCTTTTGCATTATTTGCCACGCCCTTTCTTCTTCTCACCCGTCAGCAACATCACAATAAACATGGCAACAATTAAAATCACACCTATTGTTGAACCCATGCCCCAGTTTTGCGTTACTAAGAAGTGTTCCTCAATCGCCGTTCCCAACGTAATCACCCGATTGCCGCCAATTAAACGCGTTAACATAAAGAGCGAGAGCGAAGGAATAAAGACAGCTTGAACGCCACTTTTCACACCGTTTAGGGAGAGAGGAAAAATGACACGACGGAACGTTTCCGCACTGCTAGCTCCTAAGTCCCGACTAGCACTAATCAATGAAGGATTCATCTCTTCTAAGGCATTAAAAATCGGCATAATCATAAATGGAATTTCAATATACGTTGCGACAAATAAAAAACTGAAATCTGTAAACAGAATCTGGTGCGAACCCAAACCCATAAAACTCATAAACTGATTGATACTCCCATGAATACTGAAAATCCCAATAAAGGCATAAGCTTTTAATAATAAATTCACCCACGTTGGTAAAATAACAAGCATTAACCACAACTGTTTATGCTTGAGCTTTGTCAAAAAATAAGCCGTAGGATAACTTACCAATAACGTAAAAATGGTAATCAGAAAAGCATACCAAACCGAATTAATGGTCATACTTAAATACGTTCCTGATGTAAAATACGTTTGGTAATTCGCCAAAGTAAACTGGCCATTCATATCGAAAAATGATTGATAAATAATCATTAGCACTGGCGCAATGACGAATAAAAGTAACCACATTACATAGGGAATCGAATAAATTCGACGCATTGTTTTCATTTTATTTTCCCCTTTCGTTTACTCGTCGTAACTTTCTAAACGGGCATCAAAGTCTTCTTCTGATTCATTGAAGCGCATCACGTGAATATCTTCTGGCTCAAAAGAGAGACCTACTTGAGCACCTTCTTTGGCTTTTCGAGTGGAATGCACCATCCATTCGTTTCCTTGTTCATCAAAACAAATAATTTCATAATGAACGCCGCGGAATAACTGCGTGTCCACCGTTACGGTTAGCTTGCCTTTTTCAAGCGTGGTAATCGTTAAGTCTTCTGGACGTAAAACGACTTCTACAGGTTCATTTTTCCGCATGCCGCCATCGACACATTCAAACTTTTTGCCCACAAATGAAACTAAATTATCTTCCAGCATCACGCCATCCACAATATTACTTTCCCCCACAAAGTCAGCAACAAAGTGATTAATCGGTTCATCATAAATATCGACTGGTGTGCCACTTTGCACGATATGACCTTTATTCATGACAAAAATTTCATCGCTCATCGCTAATGCTTCTTCTTGATCATGGGTCACAAAAATAAAAGTAATCCCTAAACGTTGTTGTAAATCACGTAGTTCATATTGCATTGCTGTGCGTAATTTCAAATCTAAAGCGGATAACGGCTCATCTAAAAGCAATACTTTTGGCTCATTGACAATCGCTCGTGCAATTGCGACCCGCTGACGCTGGCCCCCAGACATTTCACTAATTTCACGTGTTTCGTAGCCGGGTAATTGAACCAAACGTAATGCCTCTTTCACTTTTTTTTCAATTTCTGCTTTGGATAGTTTTTTGATTTTTAAACCAAACGCAACATTATCAAAAACATTCATGTGAGGAAACAAAGCATAATCCTGAAACACGGTATTGACTTGGCGTTTATTGGCGGGTACATCATTTATTCTTTTACCATCAAAATAAACATCGCCAGAAGTCACGTCATTGAATCCCGCAATAATACGCAAAATCGTTGTTTTGCCACATCCTGAAGGTCCTAATAACGTATAAAATTTTCCTTCTTCAATTTCAAAGCTGACATTTTTTAATACTGGTTCATCGTCAAATTGTTTGACAACATTTTCAAATGAAATCACATGGTTTCTCACTGGATAAACTCCTCCATTTCGTCCTTTATAAATACGATTCTGTCGCCACAATTAACGCACGACTTTTTCCTCGACCATTGTTGCTAATTTGGTGAGGTTCTGTTGCTTGGTAATACATGGTTTGACCTTTTTTAGCAATATACGTGGCTTCCCCTAATGTCAAACGAATGGAGCCATCAATCACATAAATAAATGTTTCCGATAGAGAAGGTTCAAACGTTTTATATTCGCCATTTTTATCAAAAGTAATAATGACAGGTTCCATTTCTTTTTCATTTGAGGCTGGAATTAACCATTTTAGTTCATAGCCATGTTCTTCATCATAATAGAGGGTACTTTCTTCTTCATTGTAGACAATTTTCTGTTCAAGCGGTTGCTGACTAAAAAACTGCTCTGGCGTCACGCCTAGTACTTCTAAAATTGAGAAAAATGTTTCCATTGATGGTGAGCTTAAATCCCGCTCCAATTGGGAAATATAGCCTTTGGATAAATCCGTTCTTTCGCCTAATTCTTCTTGTGTTAAATTTTTCTGAATGCGTAAATTTCTCAACTTCTCACCAATTTCCATGGCACACCTCGTTTCTATTTTCAGCTAATCTTTTCAACAAAAGTTTTGTAATACTAAACTTACAGTTTAGTTTTACCTTTTTTAGTATACGAACTTTTTGAAAAATTTCAACCATTTTTCTTTATTTTTCTAGTCTAATTGTCACACAATCTTTTTTTTCTGTATAACTTACTGTTTATAAGAAGAAAAATGATACGAAAAAATCAGAATATGATAAAATAAGACGAGTTGCTTTTTTACATAATTGGAAGGAGAGTTTTTATATGAATTCATTTCAAGCATTTACGTTAAGAGAACAAGATACATCTGTTATTGGTCAACTAGAAACCATTACTTTAGACGATTTATCAGAAGGCACTGTAGTAATCAAAGCAGCCTACTCCTCAGTTAACTTTAAAGACTCTTTAGCTTCAAAAAAAGACGGCGGTGTGATTCGCAATTATCCAATGATTCCAGGAATTGATGTCAGTGGCACTGTTGTCACATCGGAAGATCCTCGTTTCAAAGAAGGCGATAAAGTGATCGTAACAGGCTATCAATTAGGGGTTAGTCATACTGGTGGTTATTCTGAATATGTGCGTGTTCCTGGCGATTGGGTAGTTCCACTTCCTGAAAAAATGAGTCTCAAAGAAGCAATGATTTTCGGAACTGCTGGCTTTACGGCCGGATTATCTGTCACAGCTTTAGAAGACGATGGCTTACGCGACGACAAAGAAGCCCCCATCATTGTAACTGGTGCGACAGGCGGTGTTGCGACATTGTCTATTGCGATGTTGCATCAATTAGGCTACACTTCAATCACTGCATTAACTAGAAAGCCAGATTCTTTTGAGCTTTTAAAAGAGTTAGGTGTTAGTGAATGCTTATTAGTAGAAGATTTCTTAGCAACTCCTGTTAAAGCATTAATGAAACAGCGTTTTGCTTTTGCAATTGATACCACTGGTGGGGAAATTACTTCTGCTGTTTTACCACAACTTCGTTATGATGGCCGTTCAGCCATTTGTGGCCGCGCTGCTGGAATTACAATAGAGACAACCGTTTTACCCTTTATTTTACGGGGCGTTCATTTATTGGGCATTGATTCGGTTAATGTTGGTATGGACAAACGAAAAATAGTCTGGCAACGTCTTGCCACTGATTTAGACATCACTGAAAAAGCTGTGTATCAAGAGATTACTTTAGAAGAACTTCCCCCTGTTTTTGAAGCATTACAAGCAGGCCAACATATTGGACGGACCATTGTCCGAATTTCTTAAGGAGGCGTTTTGATTATGGATGTTTTAGTTACTGCTGGCGGAACGTCAGAACCGATTGATAATGTTCGTTCGATTACCAATCATTCTTCTGGCGGACTAGGAAAAGCAATTGCTGAAAGTTTTTTAGCTGCTGGACACACCGTAACCTACGTAACAACCAAACATGCATTACGTCCAACCCAACAATTGGACTTATCAATTAAAGAAATAGAAACAACGGTTGAATTAGCCACTACGTTAGAACAACTCTTTGCTGAAAAGCAATTTGATGCGATTGTTCACGCAATGGCAGTCAGTGATTTTACGACGGAAACCGCGCAAACGGAAGAACAATTTATTGATTCTTTTGCTCAACAATTAAGCGAACAAACATTGCCAAAGACCAAAGAAGCCTTGGTAACTATCGTTCAAAACACATTGAATCAGATTGCTGATATTCCTCAAACAGCAACAAAAATTTCATCTGATACGGACCGATTATTAATTTTTCTAAAGAAAAATCCTAAAGTCATCCAAATGATTCGTGACAAGCAACCCCAAACTGTTTTAGTGGGCTTTAAATTACTTGTCGACGTTTCACAAGAAGAACTTGTCCAGGTTGCACAAGCCGCTTTGGTTAAAAATCGGTGTGACTTTGTCTTAGCCAATGACTTGATGAACGTTCATGAAACAGAACACGAAGGATTATTAATTAACGAAACGGGCATTGTCCAAGAAGCTTGTTCAAAACAAGGGATTGGTTCAATGATCGTTAAAAATGTTGAAAAGAAATGGAGAGAACAACAATGAAAACTATTTTATTAGGCGTCTCTGGCAGCATTTCTGCATATAAAGCAGCAGATATTACAAGTCAACTAGCTAAGCTTGGCTACAATGTGGAAATTTTAATGACTAAAAGCAGCACAGCGTTCATCACTCCGCTGACGTTACAATCACTTTCTAAGAATCCAGTGCATACGGATGTCATGATGGAAATTGATCCCAGTAAAATTAATCACATTGAGTTAGCTAAAAAAGCGGATTTATTTTTAGTAGCACCTGCTTCGGCCAATACAATTGGGAAATTAGCCCATGGGATTGCCGACGACTTATTATCAACAGTTGCTTTGGCACTTTATCCTGAAACACCAAAAATTATTGCGCCCGCGATGAATACGTATATGTACCAAAACCCCATTGTCCAACGAAATATTGGCATTTTAAAAGAAGTCGGCTATCAAGAAATAATCCCACGTGAAGCTCTATTAGCTTGTGGCGATTATGGTCGTGGCGCACTTGCCACTGTTGAAGATATTCTTCAAACAGTGATGAAAATTTTAGCATCTGATAACAAGGAGTAATTTATGAATAACACGAAAAAATTTACGTTAACAGCAATGTTCTTAGCTATCTTACTTTTACTGGCTTTAACCCCGCTAGGATTTATCACATTAGGTCCTTTAAATTCGACCACGATGCATATTCCTGTAATTATTGGTTCCATTGTTTTAGGGCCAAAAATCGGTAGTATGTTGGGCGGCACGTTTGGGATCATTAGCTTAATTAAAAATACGACAGCACCAACACCTTTGTCGTTTGTTTTTTCTCCATTTATTCCTGTGATTGGTACCGATCATGGTAGTTGGAAGGCTCTTTTAATTGTGCTCATTCCGCGGATTTTAATTGGGGTCGTTCCTTATTTCGCTTACAAATGGCTAAATAAATTAACGAAGGAAAAAGCGCAACCTGTCTCCTTATTTGTGGCTGGTGTTTTAGGCTCAGCAACGAATACCATTTTAGTCATGAACATGATTTATTTTCTTTTTAATTCAGCTTATGCTGAAATTATTGGTAAAGCTGGAACTGCTGTTTACCTAGCTATTATTGCGACGATTTTCAGTTCTGGTGTGCCAGAAGCTCTTGTTGCTGGTGTAGCTGCTTCAGCAATTGCTAGCGTTTTGCTTCGCTTAATGAAACGGAATGCAACGCAAAAACTATAGAAAAAAACACAGGGACTAAAAATCAAGTTTGCTTTTTAGTCCCTGTGTTTTTTATTTATTTTTTTTGTTTTCGTAATTTATAGGCATATTCACTGGCTTTAAATAATAATTTATTAACTGGTAAATCGAATTCCCCAATAAATTCATTAATCGTTGGGTTGAAGTTCGCTTTAAACTTAATTAAGCCATCATTTAAACTACCTTCTAAACCGCCCATATTACAGCTTTCGCAGCCACGGTCAAAACATTCTTGAATGGCATCTCGCCAAGTCACATAAGTTGGCATGTAGCGTTTATAACGATCATCTAAGCCAGCATAAAGGATTTCACTTGTTGGACCAAATGTCACAGCCAAGGCGCCAGCAACCGTGACGATTTCACCAGCTTCTGCGATATTTTCTTCTAATTCTTTTAGTTCCCGAGTCAAGGAAGCATCTAATTCTTCTAAATTATGGCGCTTTTTCACTTGATTTTCTTTCAAATTACTCAAGTCTTTTTGATTTTTGTCATAGCGTTGTCGCGTGCTATCTAAGCGTTCCTTTAAATTGACTTGCGCCAGCATAATAAAGGAGTCTTCTGGGTAAATGTTCAACAGCTTCTTAAAGTAATCACTATTCCGCAAAGAAATATGTTGGCGTTCCATGGTTGATTGAATGACTTTTTCAAATTCATCAACAAAGTCAACATGCCCTTGCTGCACAACGACCCCTTTTTTTTCAGCTGTTTTAATCATTTTCTTGGTGCTTTTTGACAATTGTTCCTCACTAAAATCTTCACGATAAATATTCGCTTGGAAGCGGGGCTGGATGGTGGCCCCCATATCCATTGTCAGTCCTTGATATTTGGCCCCTGCTTCTTTCAAGGTCTCAATAATAGCTGTCGCTTCAGCATGCGGTTGATGTTCTTCTCCCAAATGAAAATCTTGATAGTGAACCGCTGGATCCATTTTTATAAATAAAGCTCGTTTTTTCTTGCCAAATTTTTTCAATTCAGCCATAAAGTAGCTGACCAAACGTTCATTTGTATAGTCCATTACTGGACCTCTTGGTGTATATAACATCGTAAAACCGGCTGGTAATGGTTTGATTAAAACTAAACTTGATGCAACTAATGTATCCTTTTCATAAACCCCAACAATTTCAGAACCCCAGTTATCCTTGACTTTTGCCCATGAAGATGACTGTAGTAAATTACATAATGGGTGATTTTTAACAAATGTATCGTGTACTTCTGCCGGAATACCGATTTTAAATGTGTACATGTTCAAACTCCTCTGCTGTGACTTTCCAATAGTCCGTTTATCTTACACTATCATAGTGTATTCCAACAGACTAGTAAAGTTTTACATGAAAATTTTTAGAAAAAATGTAGATCTTATTCTTTATGTAAAAAAGACGAGGTAGAAACAGTTCATTCTACCACTTAGTTCACTAATAGCAACGACACTTTTCTTCACTGCCATTCAAAGGATGAATCATTTCTATCCACATCTTTTCAATTAAATACGTGTTTCAAATTTTAATGACTTGTTGATAAAGTACATGATTGGTGCTGAAATCGTCATAATAATCGCTTCACTTAATGCTAACCAACCATAAGTTGTCCAAAATGCTTGACCGCCACTTGGTACTAGCATAAAGGCAATAAAAAACATACTTACAGTGAAAAATAGACTATTTAGACACATTCTAACAGGAATACTTGGTACCTTTTTTTGTAAAAAAGCTGTTAAACTCAACGCAAATAATGTTTGCGCTCCACCAAACAGAGCATCCATTACACCAAAACCAAAAAATAAGTTAAAAAAGATAACGCCGCCTAAAACACCCCACATCAATTTGCGATTGAAAACGACTAGGTGATTCAAACTTTCTGAAATTCTAAATTGAATCATACCAGAAGAAACTGGCCGAACCAATAAAGAGAGGACAATATATAAGCCCATAATGATACCATTGGCTAAGACTGTTCTTAGCTTTCGATTGGCTTGAAACGAATTTTGCATACTTTTTCCTTCTTTCTCCGAGTTTTTTTACAAGGGATGGTTGATGAACCTTGGTTACAATTGCAACAGTTCACATTCTAATATGGAACGTCAAAATAGTCAATGAAAGCCCTGTTTTACTTTGCACTTATTTGCAGTTTTCACCTCTCATGCATTGTTTCGTGCCTTTTTCTAGTCATTTTTTACTTTTTTAAGCAATCTTTATTCGCAGAAGTTCCTCCCTCTGGTATAATGGACAATAGCGATTCAAAGGAGGAGCTCAATGAACATTCACTACTATCTTATTATCAACGAGCAGGCAAGTAGCGGCAATGGCCGAAAAGTCGCTAGAAAAGTGATTCAACAACTCAAGCAACAAGAACTTAAATATACGGCTCTTTACACTGATTACGCTGGACATGAAAAAGAATTGACGAAGGAACTTGCAGAAACAACTTTACTTCCTTGGTCTGAAGACTTAGACGTTTCAACTTTTCCAATCCTAGTCGTGCTAGGCGGCGATGGCACACTACATAATGTCATTAATTCATTACTTCCATATGATTCAGCTATTCCTTTAAGCTATATTCCATGCGGCTCTGGAAATGATTTTGCACGAGGGGTGGGATTATCAAGAAATATTGATAAAGCATTGCATCAAATCCTGCGCACCAGACGACCAAAAGAAATTCAAACAATTCATTATGTAGAAGCCAACCAAGAAGAAATCGGCTTAGCCACCAATAATGTTGGCTTAGGATTAGATGCGGCAATCGTGGAAAAAACCAACGAATCGTCATCAAAAAAAGCCTTAAATAAATTTAAGCTTGGCTCGCTTTCCTATATTTCTTCAATCATTCATGTCTTTTTTAAACAAAAAGGCTTTCCAATTTTAGTTGAAATGAATGGTAAACAATACACATTTAATCGTGCTTTCCTATGTACGGTCACAAATCATCCTTATTTTGGCGGGGGTGTATCAATTATGCCGACGGCCAATCCTCGCAAAGCAGTCGTGGATTTAGTTGTCGTGGAACGAATCAATATTTTTAAAATTTTGTGGCTTATTTTCCTATTGCTTCGCCAAAAACAAGGGAAATCTAAGCATTTTCATCATTTTCAATCAAGCAAAATTCGAATTGTTTCGACGATTCCACAAACCATTCACGCAGATGGCGAGATTTTAGGCAAACGAAGTATTGATATGGTTTATACCACACAAAAACGTTTGTTTTGGTTTTAACTGAGTCCCTTAAGGTTGAAAAAGAGTGCCATAAGTCAAAACGACTTATGGCACTCTTTCCTTTTCTCACAGAAATTGATAAGGTGTCGTATCCTTCATTCCAATCATTGGATCAACAGCATTTGTTTGAATAATTTCGACTGTTAGTCGTGGTTCTTTTGGTAATGGTTCTTCGACAACTTTTGTCGCTTTATTTGCTGTTTCTGGGGTTGACATTTCCTCTTCATCAGCAAATAGCGAAACTTCTTGTACCGTTGTGTCAACTAATTGATCGTCTGTTTCTTTGATCTGATTGGCTTTCGTTGATTGCTGTTCAGTTTCATAAGAGACAGCTTTTGTTTCCTTTTCAGTAAATGGATGGTCTGCCGTTAAACCTTCTTCATAGGCTTCTAACTGAGTTCTAGTCGTTAAGGTCATTTGTTCTGCGTTCACGATTCGTTCTTTTAGCATCGTCATGCGACTAGCCGATTCGTTTTTGACACATGTTTCAAAAGCAGAAACCTCACCTAGTAGAATTAATAATTCTTTACTACGTGTCACTGCTGTATACAGCAAATTTCGTTGCAGCATTCGGCTATACTGATGAACCATTGGCAGTAACACCATGCGGAATTCACTACCTTGCGCTTTATGAATCGAACAACAATACGATAGCGTAATTTTATTCCATTCATTTCTTTTATACGTTACTTCATTATTATCAAACTGTAAAACCAACTCGTCCACTTTGTCCTCTGAGTCTTTGGCTAAAGTAATTCCGACGATTTCTCCCATATCTCCATTGAACACATTTAATTCTGGCGTATTGACTAGTTGCAAAACTTTGTCCCCGATCCGATAGACGGTGTCATTCCACTTGACTTCTTTTTTCTTCCCCTCATTTGGATTGAAGATTTCTTGCATCATTTTATTCAAGGCATCAATGCCAGCTGCGCCACGATACATTGGCGCTAAAACTTGAATATCTTGTGGCGTAAACCCTTTTGCTTTTGCCTTTGTGACGATTTGTCGAATGTATTCTTCAATATGACCAATATCACTTGCAAAGAACGAGCGATCCTTTTGATTTTTTTGAAAATCAGTAGGCAACTTTCCTTCTTTAATTTCATGGGCAAGAGGAATAATACTTGAACCGTCTCCTTGACGATAAATTTCGTTTAGCTCACATTTGGGAATTTCGTTAATTTGCAATAAGTCATGTAAGACTTGACCTGGACCGACAGACGGTAGCTGATCCTTATCACCAACAAAAATCACTTGCATGTTTGTCGGAATAGCTTTTAATAACGTATTGGCTAACCAAGTATCCACCATGGACATTTCATCTACAATTAGCAAACCACCTTCTAATTCTTTGGCGGTTAAACTCGGATTTTTTTCACGACCTGTCAAGCCTAACAAACGGTGGATGGTACTTGCAGGTAAACCTGTCGTTTCGTTCATACGTTTCGCTGCTCGCCCAGTTGGCGCCGCTAGCAAGATTGGAAACATCTCCTGCGTATAGTCTTTGAGATCTAATGAAAGACCATTTAGTTCCGCAAACAACGAGACAATCCCATTAATAACAGTTGTTTTCCCTGTTCCGGGCCCTCCAGTTAAAATAAATAATGGCGATTTAATCGCTTCTTCAATAGCTGCTTGTTGCGAGTCGCCATACTGAATATTTAAACGTTTCTCAATCATTCGGATATTTTTTTGGACTTCTTCTTCCTCATAATGAATTTCTTTTTTACGAGAAAGTAAACGCTGAATCGAAGTACCAATGCCCCATTCAGAAAAATAAAGACTGTTCTCAAAAAGTTTAGTCTCTTCTTGTTGGATTTTTCCATGTTCGACTAACGTAATGATTTCATTGGCTACTTGATCAGGTGAGATTTCCACTGGGCGACTTGCTTCCAAGGTCCGAATCGCTTCTTCTAATAAAACATCTGCTTGAACATACGTATTGCCTGAACGAATAGAGTGTTCAAACACTTCATGTAAAATCGCTGCCCGAATTCGAACAGCAGAATCCGCCTGAATGCCGATTTGTTCAGCAATATTGTCCGCTCGTTTAAATCCGACTCCCTCAATATCTTCAACTAACTGATAAGGATTTTCTTGAATCACAGAAAGGGTTTCTTCTTGATAGGTTTGATAAATTGAAAAAGCTAACTGACTACCAAAGCCGTATCGATTTAGTCCCACAATCACTTGCTCCATCCCGTGATTCAAGCGAATTGTTTCGACGATTACTTGACGTTTTTTTTCATTTAAAACAGTAACTTCTTCCAAAACACTAGGATCATCAATAATTCGGTCAATCGCACTTTCCCCTAATACTTCAACAATTTTTTCAGCAGTTCGTTTACCAATGCCAGGAAATTTGTCACTTGATAAATAGTTAACCACCCCACTAGCCGAAGTCGGTCTTTCTTGCTGATAACTATCCACCTGAAACTGTCTGCCATAACGAGGATGGTCCACAAAATGACCAAAGAAACGATAGGGTTCCTCTTCTTGAACTTGGCCAAAACTTCCAGTTACTACAATTTCTTTTTCTAAATAATCTGTATTTGTATCGGTCACATTTACAAGAACAACTTTATAAAAATTACTGGGATTTTCAAAAAAGATTGCTTGTACAGTCCCAACAATAAAGGCTTTTTCTTCGTCCTCACCAAAAAGTGTTACCACTACAAGCCCTCCTTTCTGTTGTGCGCTTATTGTGCTTTTTCTTTAGCTAAAAAAGACGTATCATTCCATAACGTTAAGTCGTACGGCATGTTCCTTGATGCCTCTTTGGTTTCAAGGATTGAAAGGCTATTGTTTAACAGCCCGCCCATTGTCCGTAATTCTGATAATGGTTTACCAGCCATCGCTTGGATTGCCGCCGTCAGGGCTGCTCCGTGTCCGACAAATAGAACTGGACCTTCGTGCTGCTTCGCCGCTTCAGCAACTGTTTCTGAAATCCGTTGAATCGCTTGCTCGATTGGTTCACCATCAAAAATTGTTGGATCATACAAATCTAAACGATGCCGTAAATGATCTAATTCTTCTCCATAAAAATTACGCATTTCTTCAATATATTGTCCTTCTAGACGACCTAAACCTAATTCTTTTAAGGTATCTGTATAAACAATTTCAACTGGATGAGTCAATTCTTGTTGAATTCCCCGCGCAGTATTTTTGGCACGTAATAGCGGACTAGAATAAATTTTTTCAAACGGAATATCTTGTAAATATTGGCCTAATTGTTTAATTTCGTCATAACTAGTTGGTAATAACGGCGAATCTCCTGTCATTCCTTGAAATCGTTTCTGTTGATTCCATTCAGTTTTTCCATGTCGTGTAAAATATAATTTCATGTAACTTCTCCAAACTTCTTTATCTCTTCATATGTCTTTCTAGTTTATCACTTCCCTGCGAAAATATCCATGGAAGTTTCTAGTAATCCAAGCAAAATAAGCCTAGAACAAAAATCTAAATTGTTTTTTGTTCTAGGCTTGGAAATTGGGCAACGGTAAAAATAAAACCACTTTCTTCTGAGATTTTTGAAAAAAGCGCTACTGGTTTAACTTTTTTAATCCAATTTATCATTTTCATAATGATGCGTCAGTTCTAAGTTCGGAAAATTTTGCTGACGTAAGGCTTCATAAACAATTAGAGCGGCAGTGTTAGAAAGATTTAATGAGCGCACATGTTCATCATTCATAGGAATTCGGATACACTTTTCTTCGTTTTCTCGCATAAACGTTTCTGGTAAGCCTGTTGTTTCTTTTCCAAAAAGGAAATAATGGTCCTCGCCATCATTATAATTGACCTCACTGTATGTTTGGTGAGCAAATTTGGTTACTAAATGCAAGTGTTTGCCTGCCACATGGGCTAAAAAGGCAGCCAAATCTTTATGATACGTAATATTTACATCATTCCAATAATCTAATCCGGCACGTTTTAAGTGTTTATCATCTGTTGAAAATCCTAAAGGTTCAATTAAATGCAACGGTGTATTCGTCGCTGCACATGTCCGTGCAATATTTCCAGTATTTGCTGGAATTTGTGGTTCAAATAAAACAATATGGTTCGTCAACTATCTTCAGCTCCTCAAATATCAATCGTGTTCATTTTAGCATAAATTCAAAATAAATAGCGCCCACAATACTTATTTTCAAAAAAAAAACCGCATGACGCGATGATGTCAGGCGGCAGCTATTCTAACCAATAAAAAAAACGTACCGGCTCGGTGTCTAGCACGGCGAGTCGTTACGTTAGTGAAGGTCTCTTCACTAACTTTTATCAGAACAGGACCCTGATAAAAACCAATGAAAAAACAACTTGTAAGTAATATAACACCAATGTCACTTTATTGCAAGACTTTTTTAGGATTTTCTTCACAAAAAAGTCTATCTTTTACGACCTACTAACAAGCGGACGTCAATCGTGATTTTTTCCAATGGTCGCTGTTGTAGCTCGGCTTTAACTTCTTGAGAAACTTGCCACTCTAATGGCGACATTTCTAATAAATCCAACCGTCTTTCCTCGGGAATGTCAAAGCAATAAGTTATTCGTTCATCTACTTCCACAGCTAATTCCTCGGCAAAACGTTGGACTACTTTTTGATTGGAATAACTTTGTTTCTTTTCGTCATTGGGATAAAAAGCCGCTCGTAATTCCTTTAAATAATTCTCTTCAGGAATAATTTTAATCACAGTCCCGTCAGCTTTTAATACTCGCCGAAATTCTTGATAATGTGAAGGAGAAAAAATATTCAAAATCGTATCAAGCCCTTCATTCGCAAATGGCAAATTCGTTAAATCCGCCACACACCAAAACGCATCAATTGGCTGATTACTTGCTAAATAGATTCCTTCCTTTGATAAATCAAACCCGATTTTCAGTCCAGATAAGCCTGCTTGACTTAACTCAGCAAGAAAACTCCCTTCACCACAACCAACATCGACTACTGTTTTATTTTGAGGAAGATAGTGCATAATTTTGTTTAAAACAGGCGCGTACATGCCACTTTGAATCATTTTTCCTCGAGAAGTAAACATTTTTTTATTATATTCTGTCTGAACGCCATGATTTAGAAAGTATAGCGTGCCTTTCTTGGATAAATCAAATTGATGTCTCTGTTGACAAATCAGACCAACCCCTTCTACATGCATTGGTTCATGACAAGTTGGACAGCGAAATACGGCTGCTTCTTTTTTCAATAATTGTTGTGCTCGTTCAATTTTCTTTAACATTTAAAACTCCTTACGTTCATTAAATGAACATTTTCTCTTATAAAAAGTTGCACTCTTTTTTTCAGGGCTATGGTAGTAAGCAGAATTATGGTACAATGCCTGTGAAGAAAAAGCAAGGAGCGATAAGAAATGATTAAAGAATTCTGTGCCGAAAATTTCACTAAGATTCCCCAAGCCATTCAAAAAGGTGCGAATCGCATCGAATTATGCGATAACTTAGCCGTAGGTGGAACGACGCCAAGTACTGGTGTTATTGAAGAAGTCTTAGCATACGCTGGCGAACATTCAGTACCAGTGATGACAATCATTCGTCCTCGTGGCGGCAATTTTGTCTATAATGATATTGAATTAAAAATTATGCATACCGATTTAATCGAAGCAAAGAAATTAGGAACCGACGGAATTGTTATTGGCTGTTTAACTGAGGATGGTTGGTTAGATGAAGAAGCTTTGGACTTATTCATTGAAACAGCTGAAGGCTTGCAAATCACTTTCCATATGGCTTTTGATGCCTTGTCGAAAGAAAACCAATTTAAGGCGATCGACTGGTTAGCTGAGCGTGGTGTGACGCGTATTTTAACTCATGGCGGGCCAGCTGGTACCCCTATCGAAGACAACTTTGATCATTTAAAAGAATTAATTGCCTACGCAGATCAACGGATTCTTATTTTACCAGGTGGCGGTATTTCCACAGAAAACGTTCAAACTGTGATGGACACTTTAAAAGTCACAGAAGTCCATGGCACAAAAATTGTTTAATTTCTTGTATCTAAAAAAGTGAGATAGCCGTCGTAGCAACGGCTATCTCACTTTTTTGATTTCAAGCAAACCAACGAATCCTTTTACCTCAGTCTCATGATAAATAAGTGCAATTTTTTAAACAAAATAACGCATAAACATGCTGGCAATATTGAAATAAATTAATACACTGGTTAAATCACTTAAGGTAGTAATAAACGGGCCACTGGCAACTGCGGGATCAAACCCTAATTTATCCATTAACATCGGGATTAAACTCCCTGCTAAATTCGCCACAGTAATTGCACAGAGCATTGCCATCCCAATCACAAATCCAAGCGGAAGATTATGTTGCCACACTCCAACCACAATCATAATGGTTAAACCTGTCACAGCCCCCGTCACTAGTCCCGTGAGCACTTCACTTAAGATTAAGCGACCAAAATTACTATCCTTTTCATCTTTCATAGCCAAACGGCGTACCGCGACCGCCAATGATTGTGTCCCGGCATTGCCGGCTGTTCCGGTAATTAAAGAAATAAAAACGGCTAAAATACTCGCTTCGCTAACTAAAGACTCATAATTACTGATTAACGAGGCCGTAGACATCCCTAAAAACAGCAGTGTAATTAACCAAGGTAATCGTTTAGAAGCGGCTTTTAAAGGGTTCTCACTAACTTCTTCAACGTCGACCCCGGCTAAACCAGAGTAGTCGCTAGCGGCCTCATCATCGATAACATCAATAATATCATCAACTGTTACAATCCCCAACAAATGATCATCATAATCTGTAACTGGCACAGCTAAGAAGTCATAGTCACGAATTGTTTGCGCGACATCTTCTTGGTCATCGCCAACATGAACTGAAATAACCCGTTCATTCAAAATATCAGCAATCAAGGTATCATCATCATTAACAATTAAATCCCGCAACGAAATAACGCCGACTAAATGATTTTCTTGGTCGACTACGTAAACGTAATAGATTGTTTCCGCCATGTCCGCTTGATTCTTTAAGACGTACATCGCAGAACGCACTGTTTGATTCGCCACAATCGAAACAAATTCGGTGGTCATAATCGCCCCAGCAGTTTCATCTTCGTAATGAAGTAACTCTTTAATTTCGCCTGCTTCTTCACTACTTAACAAACTAAGATATTTCGCCTTTTGACTCTTATCTAACATATTTAGTAAATCCACCGCATTATCGGTATACATCTCAGCTAACATATCGGCTGCATAACTTGGACGCATTTCAGCTAAATAATCTTTCATATTCTCATTATCTTCTTCGATAACATCAAACATATCCGCTAGTTCTTTCGGAGATAGGTAATTGTATAAATGTTGTCGGTCTTTTTCATCTAACGATTGGTAAAATTGTCCTTGTTCATAAATGTGTAACGCTAAAAATAGCTCACGAAATTCGTTCATTTGTTGATTTTTTAGCGTTTCTAAAAGAAGGGCAAATTGCTCTTCCATTTCTTGGCCTTCATTCATCTTACACTTTCCCCTCCTGCCTCTTTATTATTATAACGTATCATCTACACTTTTCATATCCTCCGCTAGTGGGGAAATCAGATGAACCGTTTCTTTGGTAAAAGGATGAGTAAAAATTAGTTCCATGCAATGCAACGCTTGCCGCTCAATTCCTTGATCCATCTTTCCATGATACATCTCATCCCCTAACAATGAACAGCCAATTGCTTCAAAATGTACCCGAATTTGATGTGTTCGTCCTGTATGGAGCTGAATGCGCACAGCTGCTGCTTGGGCTCCTCTTTTTGCGAGCCAATATTCTGTACTAGCAAATTGACCTGTTTCGATAACTTGGCGTTTTAATAAAGAGGACAAGTCGCGCCCAATTGGCTTTTCAATCAATTGATGCTCGCTTAACTGCTCAATCGCTCCACCAACAAGGGCATAATAAATTTTTGTCACCTTTTTTTCTCGTAATTCTTGGTCAATTAAAGCATGAGCAAAGCCGTGTTTCGCAAATAACATCAGCCCAGAAGTATCTCGATCTAAACGAGTCACGACATGAATAACTTGATTCACGTAATTTTGACGCTTGTAATAGCCCTTAACACGATTCGCCATCGTTCCTGAAGGATGATACTGAGCAGGTATCGAGGCAATGCCAGCGGGCTTATTAACTACTAAAAAATGATCATCTTCAAACACAATTTCAATCGGTTCATCATCTGTTAATAATGTCTCATGTTCCGCTTCATCTGGAATCGTCATTTTAACGACATCGCCAGTTTGTAAAGGATAGATGGCATTTTGAACGGTCCCATTCACTTGGATTTTACCACCTTGAAATTTCACCTTAGCTAATAACCCTTTTGAAACGCCTTGTTCCTTTAAAAAATATTTCACTTGTTGTGTTGTTTCTTTGTCATATGTCCATTGAAATTCCATCGTTTAATTAATCCTCACCAATAAAGGCATCTTTCACTCGATGCCAGAAATGCATGTGCCGATAAGAGGCAAAATGAATCCGTTCGTCTGCAATTCGATAGCAGACAGAAGCGATATTTTCTTGATAAATATCTAATTGGTCCACCGTGACAAAATAATCATCACTTTCCTGTAATTTAATCTCCAGCCACTCCGTATGTGCGATTACAATCGGTGAACCCAATGTTCGAAAGACACGATTGTTTAAGGAGGCGATTTCGGTTAACTGAAACGCATTAATGCTAGGATGCAAAACAGCTCCACCAATACTTTTATTATACGCAGTAGAGCCGGTTGGGGTCGAAATCGACAACCCGTCACCACGAAATCGTTCAAACAGTTCGTCTTTAATAAACACATCGCCCACCATCGTCCGGTTTCCTCGTTTAATTGTCGATTCATTTAATGCTAAAAAATGTTTATCTGGTTTCCCATCTCTAAACCGAATCCGCACATCTAATAATGGATAACTCGTACTTTTTTCACGATGAATACATAAACTTTCAACTAGTTCTTTTAATTCATAATCACGCCAATCTGTATAGAAACCCAAGTGTCCGGTATGTACACCTAAGAAACTTACTTCGTTTAAAAGATGATTAAATCGATGAAAAGCGGAAAGAAGCGTACCATCTCCGCCGACTGAAATCACAAGTTCAGGTTGACGATTGTCTATTTGAATTTGGTTTTGCTCTAATAGTGTTGTCAGTTGTTTTGTGACTTGTTTCGATTTTTCTTCCGAGTTATGAACAATCGCCACTTTCATAAGCAGACTCCTTTACTGATTTTCTGGTGTTTCGTTTTTAATTTGCTTATAGTATTCGTTTTCTAGCAATCCACGGCCATGAGAGAAGTAATGTTGTGCTTCTTGAATTTCTTCACGAATAGATGACATTTCTTCATCTAATAAATAGGCTGCCTCTGCCGCTCGCTGAAGGCGTTCTTTCATTTCTTCAGGAAAGACACCTTGATATTTATAATTCAAAGAATGTTCAATCGTTGCCCAAAAATTCATGGAGAGTGTCCGAATTTGGATTTCGGCCAAAATAATCTTTTCCCCGGTGACTAATTGCACAGGATATTCCACTACCACATGGTACGAACGATAGCCACTTTCTTTTTTATTTTCAATGTAGTCCCGTTCTTCCACAATTTTTAAGTCTTTACGATTTCTTAAAAGTGCGACTACCTGGTAAATGTCTTCCACAAATTGGCACATAATCCGCAAACCAGCAATGTCTTGCATTTCTTCTTCAATCCGATTTAAAGGAATATGCCGAATAGCCGTCTTGGTCAAAATACTATCTACTGGTTTCACACGTCCTGTAACGAATTCAATTGGTATGTGTTTATCTTGCTCCCGAAATTGTTTACGAATACCTCGTAGTTTTACTTTTAATTCGCTGACCGCCTGTTCATATGGCGCTAAAAACAGCTCCCACTCTCGTTCCATGGTAGATCCCTCAATTTCCTTGAATTTCATTCACTGATTATTTTACCACAGTCCTCCCTAAAATAGGGTGTTATTCGCTATTTGATTTCCAAACGCCTTTCATTAGAAAAAATTTTCACAGAGAAGACCACTTTTCTTGACGGAAACCTATATAATATGTGAAAATTGGAGTGATTTAAGAAAGAGAGAGAACCCCATGAGTGAGCACTTAGAAATTGAATTTAAAACATTAGTTAGTCCACAAGATTTCAAACGATTAATCGACCATTTTGCTATTCAAAAAACGGACTTTTTTACGCAAACAAATCATTATTTTGATACGGACGATTTTCAATTAAAAGCACAACGAATGGGCTTAAGAATTCGCGTATTAGCAGATCGTGGTGAGTTAACCTTAAAAGTTCCTGCGCCAGAAGGATTATTAGAAATCAATGACCCTTTATCGCTTGAGACGGCGAACCACTTTATCAAGAGGAATCACCTCCCTACTGAGGGGGCTGTGGCGAAGAAATTACAAGAATTAGGTATTGAAATCGCCTCGATCCATTTGATTGGTTCATTAAAAACAGCACGTGCAGAAAAACAAATTCCTCAAGGACTACTTGCGTTAGACGAAAGTTGGTATAACCAACAGCACGATTTTGAATTAGAGTTAGAAGTTACTGAAGCTGAAAGCGGCAAGCAAGCGTTTCAAACATTAATGGCTGATTTGAACATTCCCATTACGCTTGCACCTAACAAGATTCAACGCATGATGCGGACCACTGCCCCTTAGTATTCGAAGCACTGACGTTCTGGCACCTGTATTTGAAAAAGCATGGCATTGGAGGAAGTATGAATGGTTGAAATTTATTTGTTCGTCAATCCTTTAGGCGGCGTCTGTTTAGAAATTGAAAAAGAAATTATACAATTGTCTGTTAACGACAAGAAGAAAATACAATTGCGCTTTATCCCTTTATTAAACATGAAAACGATCAATGAATTTTTGAGTCGTCAACATATTCCGATTAATGACATTAAACGACGGAATCGAATTTTTGAAGATTTATACTCAGCCGCTCTTGACTATAAAGCAGCACAGTTACAAGGCCGAAAAAAAGGCCGAC
The DNA here is from genome assembly GCF_051714505.1 of Enterococcus sp. AZ129. Lineage (NCBI taxonomy): Bacteria > Bacillati > Bacillota > Bacilli > Lactobacillales > Enterococcaceae > Enterococcus > Enterococcus sp. AZ129. The sequence continues at coordinate 2,234,970 of NZ_JBIORY010000001.1, forward strand.
AATTGTTGATTGGCCTACAAAAAGCAGTAGCTGAAGACGGTCTAGCTTACTCTCCTGAGTTATCAGAAGAACTACTTCTAGCGGCCGGCGGGGATATTGATATGTATCGTAAAGACCGACAATCAGATTTTGTCAAAGAATCTTTCCAAACCGACCAAAAAGTTGCTCGAGAAATGGGGATTAAACAACATCCTACCGCAGTCGTTTACAACTATACTTGCGAGAACGATTTCGGCATTTTAGTCGAAAATTTTGAAAACATGGATGAAATTAAACAACTTTGTCGTGTCCATCCACATAACGAACCGTTGCTGGACCAAGGTGACGCAACCTTTGAATTTAAACGTCGCTCCAATTATCATTTTCCAAATGGACATTTACATTTATTATAAAAAAGAAGGGCCAGTTGTCTGGCCCTTCTTTTACTATTTTCACCATGTTCTATAATAATAGATAAAGTCTAATACTACTACATTTAATGCTTTGTTCTTATAAAAGACAGCTATGGAATGGGTCCATGTATATATATTATGTACTCTTAAATATTAACACCGAAATTTGTATCAACCACCAATATCTATTTCAGTTCATCGACTAATCTCTTGGAACGCTATCAGACAATACTCGCCGATACTAACTCAAAAAATCGAGGAAATTTTATTCGGTTTAACACAAGCTAATTTATTTCTTCCCATTTATTTTTAGTCTGCTTATATAATATGGTTAGTTCTTTTTTATCCTTATCTAAATTTTTATTTATTAATTCCTGAATCTCATAAGAAAATTTATTTCTTTGATTTACAGTGTCAAAGATGAATTCTTTATCAAAAGATAACTCTAACCCATTTAATGCTCCTGTTGTCCAGTAAATTTTTATATTCGAATCATCACCGCTATAATACATATTAAACTTTTCATTTTCAGAGATATACGAACTCATTAATTCCAATTCTTCTGGAATTGTAAACAGATTATAACTATCAATTTTAACCACATGATATTGAATGTTATCTTCTATTAAATTATAAGTTTGACCATTTTGATTCCATTCTTTGACACCGCTATACAAATTATTCAGACGAAGTTGTAAAATAGTAAAATATCCACCTATACATAGTACTATAATTAATAATATTAAAAATAATTTTTTGTACTTCTGTCCCTCTCTAATATCTTTCGAAAGTTTCTCCACCATCGTATTGTCCTCCTTCAATAATCGATCCAAGGTCATTTCATAAAGATTACTTAGTTCAATTAAACAATCAATATTAGGATATGATTTATTATTCTCCCAGTTAGAAATTGTTTGCCTAGTAACGTATAATTTCTCAGCAACCTCTGATTGTGTCAATCCTAATTCATTTCTTCTCATTTTTAATGAATTCCCTATGTTCAAAAAAAACCTCCTTTTATTACTCTAAAGATAATAGAAGCTTGATATAAAAGAAAGCAAAGAATCTTTGCTTTCTTTTATATAACAGCAACAATCTATTTAATTATATAACTAAACCTGGTTTTACACAGATATATTTACTATTCTGTATAAAACCAGGTTTATATTTTATGTTTACTAAGAAGTTACGACTTATAATTTTTCAACCAAAGCTTCTAATTCCGTTAAACGTTCTTCAAAAACTTTCATTGCATCTTCGATATACGCGGCTTGTGTCATATCCACGCCCGCTTTTTTCATCACTTCAATTGGGAAGTCACTACTTCCTGCTTTCAAGTAGTTAAGATAGTTCTCTAAAGCTCCCTCTTCTCCAGCTAAAATATGTTTAGACAATGCCGAAGCGGCTGAGAAGCCAGTTGCATATTGATAAACATAGTAATTGTAATAAAAATGGGGAATTCTCGCCCATTCGTAACTGATTTCTTCGTCTCTAACTACTTCTGGTCCATAATATTTAGCATTTAGCTCGCCATAATACTCACTCAAATATTCACTCGTTAATGGCGTGCCTTTAGCATCTTCCGTGTGAATAAAATGTTCAAATTCCGCAAATTGCGTTTGACGGAAAATGGTTCCCTTAAAGCCGTCTAAATAGTGATTTAAGACATACGCACGTACTTTAGGATCTGTTTCTGTTTGTAATAAATATTCTGTTAAAATATTTTCATTTGTGGTTGAAGCAATCTCAGCTAAGAAAATTGAATAGTCGCCATAAACATACGGCTGATTATTTCTTGTATAGTAACTATGAACACTATGGCCCATCTCATGGACTAATGTAAATAGTTGATCCAAACTATCATGCCAATTCATTAAAATATATGGGGCTGTATCATAAGCTCCTGAAGAATATGCGCCGCTTCGTTTTCCTTGATTTTCAATCACATCAATCCAACGACTTGAAAAAGCTTCTTTAACAATAGATAAATAGTCTTCACCTAGTGGTTTTAAAGCCTCAATTGCTTTTTCTTTTGCTTCTTCATAGCTGTAACGAATTGGTGCTTCACCTAGCAAAGGTGCATACAAGTCGTACATGTGTAATTCTTCTACGTTTAATAATTTTTTTCTTAATTTTACATAACGATGTAGCAAAGGTAAATGTTTATTTACTACAGCTACTAATGTTTCGTGAACACTTTCAGGGATATGATTACTTGCTAAAGAGGCTGCCCGAGCAGAATCATAATTTCTAATTTTTGCTTTATAATTATGCGTTTTAACATGTGCACCTAAAGTTGAGGCTAATGTATTTCTAAATTGTTTGTATACTTTGTACAACCCTTTAAATGCTGCTTCACGAACAGATGGATCGACACTTTCCATTAATTGACCATAAACGCCATGAGAAAGTTGAATCGTTTCGCCTTCAGCATTTTGCACAGTTGGAAATTCTAAGTCTGCATTATTTAAAATTGAAAATGTATTACTTGAGGCACCAAAAATTTCACTAGCCCCCGCCAGTAAAGCTTCTTGTTCCATCGATAAAACATGGGGACGTTCATCTAAAATATTTTGAATATAGTGACGATAAACAGCTAATTTCGGCTGCTCTTCAAAATATCCCCAGATTTGTTCATCACTTAATGTTAAAACCTCTGGGTCAAACCAAGAAACAGCTTCACTAACTTGTGCATATAAAGAACTAGCTCTGGCATATAAAGCTTGGTAAGCTGTATTTGTAGTGTCTTGATCATTTTTTAAATGAGAATAGACATATAATGTTTCCACTTTTCGATAGACATCTAAAACGTATTCTAACGCAGCTAGAAAAGCTTCTGCGCCATTCCCTAAGGTACCTTTAAATGACTCTGCTTGATTTAGCTCCTCTGTCAACTGATTATACGCAACATCAAAAGCAGCATCATCTTTAAAAATTTTGGTTAAATCCCAAGTCAATGGAGTTGGAACTTCATCACGTGTTGGTAATTGTTTAATTTCGCTCATAGTTTACTCTCCTTTAAGAAACGTTTTACTCATTATACTATCATAATTTAACACGTGTGACTAAAAAAATGTTGTTTTTTCACTTTTTTTAGCCAATGAACGAGCTTTTCAGGATCTTCTCTTAGGAAAATACTAGTTATTAGGTACTTATTGTTTACTTTAATTAACACATAACATTCTTGTAACCAGCTCAATAAGCTATTCCCCACGATTTTAAAAAGCTTTTTTAAGCCAATATTCGGCAGTGGTTGCCAAACAAAGTTCCCTTCTTCCAAAAAACTAGCTTCCAAGATACGCCATAGTTCCTGTTTGGTCACTAAACGCCCTTCTTTGGTTTTTAGTGCTTCCCAAACAAGCATTTTTAAATGAATATCTTCTTCAGAAGAAGGTAATAGCTTCAATCCAGGATAGTAAAACCAAGGAGGTAACTGGAGAAGGTGACAACCTTTCGTGTATAAAAAGCTTTGTGTTCTAAGCAACTGAGCATTTCTGTAACCAAGTTGTTGAGTCAATTTTTGATAATAATCATGCATCAATTGACCAGTATGCTGTCTACCTGGCAGTAAATTTAAATTAGCAGTCGGTAGTTGGATGATTTCTAGTAATTTTTTTCGTAAAAATCCCATGATTGTTTTCTTCTATAAAATTGTTGACATTGACTCTCTTCAATATGACAAAGTAACTCTATTCGTTCTTGTTTCTTATTGGCCGTCCATAAATAAAACCCCAAGGACTCCGAAAAGTAAAGAAATTGTTTCGTTAATTGCGTGAGCTTGTCTTTAGGCACTAATCGTTCACCTAAAATCCAAACAACTTGATAGCCATGAGCTTGATAAGTCTCTGTCCGTTCCACCAAACGTTTAATTGGCAATGGGCTACATTGAATTTCAATGGCTATCTTGCCAATGAGTAAATCTGGGCGTTGCTTCAAGGTGGGTAAGTATGCCTCAACTTGAAAGGACAGCTTTTCGCGTAAACACTTTTCCGCAAAAAGCTGCTTCAAGCGGAGGTGTTCTTCTGTTTCAGCTTCTGCTTCGTACCAACAACTATTCTTTTTACGATGAGCAAAATGGGGTATTTTAATGGGGCCTGCCTTCAAAATGACCGATTGATGACACATTGGACACACAAAAGCTTGTTCGCTTCGTATCTGTGTTAATTCATCAATCGAGCAATCGATTAAAGAAAATAATTCTTGGTTGTCTGCCGTTAAAGCTGTTAACATGATTTTCACCTCTCATAAATAAACTACGCAAAGTTTCTTAATTTTCATCAAAAAAAAAGCAAAAACTCGAAAGTTTTTGCTTTTTTGCTTAATCATTAAAGTAATAACGTGTTAATTCCAGCGCACTGCGTTCCATAATACAAGTGCCATATTCGACTAAAGTATCCTGAGTGACAGTTGTTTTATGAGCAAATTCTAAAATCTGTGCAATTTCATTGTCAACATTTGTTTTTTCTAATTCATCGGTTAAGAACAAAACTTGTAAGTAATAACGATCGTTGTACGTGTATAAGTTAGTCAAAACAGATTGCATGAAGACTTCTTTGGATAATTGGATCATCGCTTCAAAATTATCTAATTCAAAGATTACATTTCTGTTTGTTTCATCTGTGGCTTCCATCTCATCAAGTTCATCGGCGGCTGCTTTGTCTGCTTCAATTTGTTTGCGAATTAATTCGCTAACATCTGCATTGACTTCGCTCAGACCTTCTAAGGAAGACAAGTCGTCCATAGCGACATTTTTACTAATAAACAGTTCTAAGCCATCATTTTTAGGCAAGACTTGGAAAGTGACTGCTTCACTACCTTGGAATTCATCTTCGACATCAACTTCTTCTAAAATACTATAAAAGAAATTTTCAACATCTTTGTGGTTTCCTAGTAAGTCAAGAAAAGTAATCCCTCTATCCGCCAGGTCTTCGTTGCCAATTAACACACGAATCGTATTTTCATTAATATGTTCCATTTCCATAGCGCTACACCTCTCTTTGCTTCAATCAGGAAACTTCTTACGTTCATTGTAGCGAAAACTACACAAAAGTAAAGTGGAAAGTCTGTAAATCCTCGAAAACTAGCGAACGTTTTATAAACTTTGAACTTTTTTAACGATTGGTTTTTCGCTCCTTCTACCTCTTCATCTTAACGCAGTCTCTCCAAAAAAGATACTATTTTTCCTTGACCACGTTCTGCCAAATCAAATGAATACAAGTTCTAAATATGTATTAAAAAGCCAGAGATAAAAATCCCTGGCCCTAAATTCATATGAATCGTTCTTTATTACAATTAACAAATAAAGAACAAAATTTTATATTTTTTATAAACCTGCCATTAATTGTGCTTGGCGCAATTCCAGTTGTCGAACATCTCTTGGTAAGAATCGACGAATTTCATCTTCGTTAAAACCGACTTGTAATCTTTTCTCATCAATCATAATTGGCCGACGCAACAATCCAGGGTTTTCTTGAACCAACTCTAATAAATCTTGAAGTGGAAGCTCGTCCAAATCCATATTTAATTTTTGGAAAACTTTAGAGCGAGTAGAGATAATCTCTTCTGTTCCATCTTCTGTCATGATTAAAATTGCTTTTAATTCCTCAATATTTAAAGGTTCAGAAAAAATATTTCTTTCTTTAAAAGGAATTTCGTGCTCTTGCAACCAGGCTCTAGCCTTACGACATGACGTGCAACTCGGGGAAGTATAAAGTGTCAACATTGTGCATCACTCCTTTTCGCGAATCATCGCGTTTCTGAAACAGGGAACTGTACTGTTCCTCTATTTAAAACCAGTATACCTAATTTCTAATAAAAATACTAGGGGTTTTTAAACATTTTTTATTAACTTTGTTTATTTTTCCTTCATTACATCCGTGTAAAATTAGGGTTAATTTTTATGAAATTTTATGGATATTCGTTATGATTCTGTAAAAAAGTAATACAGTTTTCTATTTTTATGGTTGCTGTTATAATTTACTTCTCTTGGTGATTTTTCAAGAAGTTCCCATGTATTTTTTTCTAATAAAATGTATAATAGAACTATTCACTATCTTAAGTCTAAAGTCAGGTGGTTATTTAATGAAAACAATTTTTTCTGGTATTCAGCCCAGTGGTACTCCGACAATCGGAAATTACATTGGTGCAATGAAACAATTTATCGAATTACAAAATGAATACAATTGTTATTTTTGTATTGTAGATGAACATGCCATTACCGTTCCCCAAGAACCGCAAAAGCTACGCCAGCAAATTCGTAGCTTAGCAGCTCTTTACCTAGCGGTTGGTTTAGACCCACAAAAAGCAACAATTTTCATACAGTCTGAAGTGAGTGCCCATGCAGAAGCTGGTTGGATCATTCAGTGCAATACTTCTATTGGTGAGTTAGAGCGAATGACACAATTTAAAGATAAATCTCAAAAAAATGGTCGTGCTGGCGTAAGCGCTGGTCTTTTAACATACCCTCCATTAATGGTTGGTGATATCGTGTTGTACAACGCTGACTTAGTGCCAGTCGGAGATGATCAAAAACAACATTTAGAATTAACACGTGATTTTGTGGAACGCTTCAACAAACGTTACGCCCAAAAAAATCAAGAAATTTTAACGATGCCTGAAGTAAAAATCGCTGAACAAGGTAGTCGAATTATGAGCTTACAAGAACCAACGAAAAAGATGAGTAAGTCTGATACAAATGTGAAGGGCTTTATTTCAATGCTTGATGAGCCAGCAGTGATTCGCAAAAAAATCCGCTCTGCTGTAACTGATTCAACTGGTGTAATTGAATATAATAAAGAAGAAAAACCTGGCATTACTAACTTACTAAATATTTATTCTGCTGCGACAGGTCAAACTGTTGAGGAGCTTGTTCAAGCTTACGAAGGCAAAGGCTATGGAGACTTCAAGGCAGATTTAGCAGAAGCAGTGGTTGCCTTATTAGAACCTATTCAAGTGCGCTACCAAGAGCTTCTAGCTTCAGAAGAATTAGATATGATTTTAGATGAGGGCGCAGAAAACGCTCGCCAGGTAGCCAACAAAACACTTCAACGAATGAAAAATGCTGTTGGTTTGGGAAGAAAAGTTCGGCGCTAACTAAACATAATAAAAACCCGCGAATTTTTATTCGCGGTTTTTTTTATGTTCTAAATTGAGCATCGTACAAGCGACGATAGTGTCCTCTTTGCGCGTACAAAGTTTCATGTGTTCCATCTTCTAAAATTCCTTGGTCACTCACTACGATTATTCGATCAGCATGTTTAATCGTGGCCAGTCTGTGGGCAATAATTAATGTTGTTCGCCCGTCAGCTAACGAGTTTAATGACTCTTGAATCACTTGCTCTGTTTCTGTATCTAATGCAGAAGTCGCTTCATCTAGAATTAAAATCGGCGGGTTCTTCAAGAACATTCGCGCAATTGCCACTCGTTGCTTTTGACCGCCCGATAATTTCACGCCACGTTCGCCAATAATTGTGTCCAAGCCATCTGGCATTAGCTGAATTACATGTTCTAAATGTGCTAATTTCACCGCTTGTTGAATGTCTATTTCTGTAGCATTTAAATTCCCATAAGCAATATTTTCTCGTAATGTTCCAGGGAATAAAAACACATCTTGTTGAACAATTCCAATTTGCTTACGTAATGAAGCCAAGGTCATTTGCTGGATATTTCTATCGTCAATCGTAATTTCACCACTACTGACTTCATAAAAACGAGGCAACAGATTACACAAGGTCGTTTTTCCTGAACCACTTTGTCCAACGAAAGCAACGGTTTCACCAGGTTGAATTTTTAAATTGATATGGTCTAAAACTTTTGTGCCATCTTCATAAGCAAATGAAACATCTTTATAGGCAATCGTTCCTTCTAAATGCGAAACAGCAACAGCTCCTGGCAAATCTTTGATGGCCGGTTGTTTGTCCATTTCTTCCGTAAAACGTTTAAAACCAGCAAATCCTTTGGGATAACTTTCAATCATATTATTGACTTTTTCAATCGGTCGAATAAAAATATTGGCTAATAAAATAAATCCTACAAACTGACCTTCTGTAATTTCTCCTTTAATTGTATAATACGCACCAAAAATTAATGAAAATAAATTTATCAGACGAATTAATAAGTAATTATAGGCGGAACTGACACCCATCACCTTATAAAAATATAATTTCGATTTTCGATACATTTGATTTAAATAATTAAACTGTTTTCGTTCAAATGGTTCATTTGCAAAAGATTGCGTGACACGTATCCCACTTACTGACGCTTCAATCCCAGCATTAAATTCACCTAAATTATCGTAAATATCCGTATTCGCTTTTGTCATTTTTTTATTAAAATAGCCTAGCGCAATCGTGATAAATGGCAATAAAATAAACGTAGCGATGGCTAATTTCACGTGAATGGTTAACATTAATAAAAAAGAACCTGCTAACGTCATAATCGTAATAAAGACGTCTTCTGGACCATGATGCGCCACTTCCGAAATTTCAAAAAGATCAGTGGTCAAACGGCTCATTAATTTCCCTGTTTTTTGATTATCATAATACTCAAACGGTTGTGTTTGAAGATGCTGATATAATTCTTCACGCATATCTGTTTCAATATTCACGCCTAACATATGACCAAAATAAACCACAATAAATTGTAAAAACGTATTGATTATATAAAATGCAAATAAGCCCGCACTAGCTAATGCAATGAGGCGAAAATCTCCTTTTGGCATAATCTTATCAATTACTTGGTTGACTGCTACTGGAAAAGCCAACTCTAACAGCCCCGCAAAAACGGCACACCCAAAATCCAAAATAAATAATCGACGATAAGGTCGATAATACCCAAAAAAACGCTTTAACATAACTCCTTAACTCTCCCCCTTCATTCTCACTCATTATACGGAAAAAGACGGTCTCTTGCAAAATTCTAACTTCTATCAGAACACATGTTATTTAAGTAACTTTGACTCAAAACCATTTTCACAAACTTTTCATTATCAGAATATTTTTTCATTTATCGTTTCCATTTTTTCGGTAAAAATAACTATAATTGTCTTTTCCCGCAAGGCTTTGATTTCTGCGAAAAACCTTGAAATACAGTGAAAAATACTCTATTTATTTGTGAAAATATCAGCTACAATATAACATATGAAAAGTTTTGTAAAAAAGTTAAGAGGTGCACTTGTTAAATGAGAACCATTGTTTTTGATGTTGATGACACGCTGTACGATCAGCAACAACCCTTTCGAAATGCGATGACTAAAATTTTCCCGAACGTTGCGACAGAGGATATGCATGAATTGTATCTTCGTTTTAGACACCACAGCGATGAAACGTTTCCGAAAGTTTTAGCCAATGAATGGTCCCTAGATTTCATGCGGTTTTTCCGGATGAATGAAACATTAAAGGATCTAAACTATCCAGGAATTTCACAAGAAGAAGGAAAAATTTTCCAACAAGTTTATGAAGAAGAATTGGATAATATTACGATGCATCCAGAAGTTACTAAGCTTCTTGATACTTTACAAGAAAAGGAAATTCCGATGGGGATTATTACAAATGGTCCAACAGACCATCAATTTAAAAAAGTTAAACAATTGAATCTTGAAAAATGGGTTCCAAGCCAAAATATCATTATTTCTCAAAGTACGGGTTTTCAAAAACCTGAAAAGGAAATTTTTGATTTAGCCTGTAATCAATTTTGTATGGAACCTGAACATACTTTATATGTTGGTGATAGTTATGACAATGATATTGTAGGCGCACGTAATGGTGGCTGGCATTCTCTTTGGTTTAACCACCGCTCTCGTGAACTACCAAGTTGCCAACCTGCATCACACCTTGCAGAAGTCACTTGTTTCACTGAACTTTGTCCGACTGTGGAGAAATTATTTAATCTTTAAAAATAAAAAAGCCTAACTACGCTTCAAATTTGAAATGTAGTTAGGTTTTTTTCTATTCTCCAATGCTTAAAATTGTGCGAATATCTTCTTCCGTCATTTTCGCTAATTGCTCTTCATTTCCTTGAATCACTTTTTGGAACAGCTCGCGTTTCTCTTGCTGTAAGGAATTCATTTTTTCTTCAACCGTTCCTTCTGCAATCATCCGCCACACTTCAACAACCTTTTTTTGTCCCATGCGGTGCGCCCGACCAGCCGCTTGTTCTTCGACTGCGGGATTCCACCATAAATCGTATAAAATAACTGTATCTGCACCAGTTAAATTTAGTCCGGTTCCCCCTGCTTTCAATGAAATTAAAAAGACATCTTTTTCTCCTTCATTGAAGGCATTCGCCATCGTTAACCGATCTTGGGGCTTCGTACTTCCTCGTAAATAGAACGTCTCTAAACCTAATTCATTCAATTCTTTTTCTAAGATAGAAAGCATGCTTGTGAACTGAGAAAATAATAGAACACGACGATTGTTTTCTTTTGCAGCCACTAAAAAGTCTTTGACTTGTTCCACTTTGCCAGAACCTCCCGTGTAATCCTCAATAAACAAACGCGGATCGCAACAGATTTGTCGTAAACGGGTCAAGCCTGCTAAAATACTCATACGATTTTTCTTGAAGGTTGCCTGATCCATTTGACTAACATCTGCTTGCATTTGTTTTAGATAGGCCAAATAAACCGTTTTTTGTTCTTCTGTTAAGACACTGTACATATTATTTTCAATTTTTTCTGGTAAGTCTGCGAGCACCGTTTTCTTGTCTCGTCGTAAAATGAATGGTTGAATCATTTTGGCAATTTCTTCCGGCTTAATTTCTCGAAAGGCTTTTTTGCCTGGGAACAATCCCGGTAAGATCATTTGGAAAATTGACCACAGTTCATCTAAATTATTTTCAATTGGTGTGCCACTTAATGCAAAACGTTGCGGTACTTTTAAACTTTTTAAGGCTTGCGCCGTTTTGGTCCCACTATTTTTAACCATTTGAGCCTCATCTAGAATCAAATAGCCGACACGCATTTCCTGATAAAGCTGAACATCTTGTCGCATACTTGCATAAGAAGTAATCAGAATATCTTCAGTGCTATTTTGTAAAAGCGCTGCTCGTTCTTGGCGGTTGCCAGAAACCACTTGAACATTTAAGGTTGGCGCAAAACGTTTGACTTCGGCTAACCAGTTATAGGTTAAACTTGCAGGTGCGACAATCAAAGCTGTCCCTTTCAAGCGCTCTTCTTCTTTTTCCGAAAGTAAATAGGTAATGGTTTGCAGTGTCTTCCCTAAACCCATTTCATCAGCTAAAATACCGCCAAATTGATAATGGCTAAGCATTTTCAGCCATTTATAACCTGTTTCTTGGTAATGGCGTAACGTTGCTTGTAAGGTTTTGGGGACTTGCGCTTCAAAGTTTTCTGGATGCGTTAAATCCGTGACCATTTTTTTAAAGGAATCTGAAAAATGTGCCCGCTCGTTGTCTTCTAATAAACTTTCGATCATGAGACCTTGATTTTTGGGCACATGAATGACATTGTCTTCTTGATGCATATTTTTTCGCAGCTTCGTTAAAATTGCACTTGTATGGAAAAATTCCTCTGAGTCAAAAGCAAGAATTTCACCACTTTTTAACGTATAAAAAGCATCATTACGTAGCAGACTAGTCAAGACTGCATCGATTTCGGTTTCATCAATGCCAGTGACATCAAACCGAATATCTAACCAAGAATCCCCTTCCGCAACTTCAATCGTTGGTTGATGATGCTGGGCATCTAAATACAATTCCCGTAATTTCCGTCCCATCCGAACTTCTCCTAATTGACGGAAAGCTGGAACCTCGGCTTTAAAGAAATAATACAAGGACTCTCCAGCAGGTAAGACTTTTTCAAAGCCTGTGGTTGTTTGCTGATAGGCAAACTGTTGAAATTGCTGTTTAATTGCTGTTTCTTTTGCTTTATCTCGAACGATTTCTTGATTAACTTCAGGTAATTGAGCATATTTCGGGTTTGTCGAGAAAATGACTTCTCCATAGTGATAGTCAATCCGAGCGTTAATCCGACCTTTAATTTTCTTAAAAATAAAGACTGCTTTTAAAGGATGATGGACGACTAATTCTTCAACTGATTCTTCAACAGACACTCGACCAATTTTTTCCAATAATGGTAACACTTCACTAAATAAATCAGAAACTGTTTCTTTTTCATAAATAATTGACGGCTCTTCCAAGCGTTTCATTAATTGAAGTAACGTGGTGTAGATGGCTTCCTGCTCTTCTGTTAGTAAATAAACCGTTTGATCCGCAATCGCCCAGTGATAATGGGCTAGAAACGTTGTAATAGGATTCTGAATAGTTAATTTGAAGCTTTGTTCCTCGGTTTTTTGCACTGTAAACGTAAGTGGCAAACTGGTTTCTTTGAACGTTAGATAGCGATACTTATGAGTTTGATTGGTCAATATAAACTGACCCGTTCGATTCATTTTTTCAACTAACGATTGACTGCGATCAATTGGTAATAATAGATAACGTTTGTCGATTTTCCCTTTAACTTGAATACCGTTTGCACCTAATAATTGGCTGGTATGATAAATTGCCGCAAGTTCTGTTAAAATTTCTTGAATCTCCATTGAAAAAGAATCATGTAGCAAAGTAAATTGGTGTTGTTTATTCACCATAAAAGTCATTTCTTTTTCATATGCTTGTAAAAAATCACCAATATTTTTCACAATATATGTTTTAGGTTTGGTGCCTTCCAAACCAATTTTTAAAGAAAGACCAATCGTTGATAATTCTGGATAGTAATTATTCGTTTCAATCACATCTAAATGAAATTCTAAACGTAAAGGCTGCAAGGGAACTTCGGCAGAAGGTTTGCTTAATTTGGCAAAGCCTTTGGTAAACATTTCAGCTGTTGATCGATTTGTTTTCTCAAAACTGACTGTTTGATTCGCTTGAATAATTCTTGACACGCCTCGTTGTTTCAGTGCCAGTTCAACTGCCACTGTATGCTTGCAATAGCCATGTTCCATCCAATATTGACATTCACAAACATCTTGTTCTTTGGCGGTACCATCCAGTTCAACAAGATAAAGTTCTTCCCCTAAAACCTCAGACAACCAGATCCTTTTTTCTGGATTTTGAACGATAGATAAGACCCGGCCTTCTTGCATATATTCGCGCCCCTGTTCAACGATTCGCTCTGGAATACTCCATTTCATCGACTCACCTCCTCTTCTACTAAGCTAGCTGATAGCGAACGGTACTTTGACCATTCCCATTGCTTTTTATTTGTAATTGTTGTGGAATTCGTGCTTTTAATTCGCCAATATGACTAATAATCCCAATCATGCGGCCTTCATTTTCAATCGTTTCTAACGCCTCCATTGCCATTTCCAATGCTTCTTCATCTAAGGAACCAAAGCCTTCATCAATAAACAACGCATCAATTAAGACTCCGCCTGCTTGTTCTTGAATCACTTCTGCTAAAGAAAGTGCCAAAGCTAACGCTGCTATAAAACTTTCCCCGCCTGATAACGTGTGAGCGCTGCGCACCGTCCCTGAATTGTCATCATAAATATTGATTTCTAGCCCCGTTTGATTCCGATAACTGCCTGCTTCGTGATTCAATTCAAATTGATAACGACTATTGGTCAGGCGGTCTAAACGCTGATTAGCGACTGTCAGCACTCTTTCTAAATACGTTTGTAACATATACCGTTCAAAACTAATTTTTTTAGGATTATTGCCATTCACCGTATCTGCCAACTGTTGTAGTGCAGCAACTTCCTCAAACTTGTCTTCAATTGTTGTTCTTTGCGCATTAATTTCTTGAAGCAACTGTTGGTTGTTCAGCATTTTTTCATGCAGTTGATAGTATTTTTTTTCTTGTTCTTCAATTTGTTGTGTTATTTGTTCAATTTCTGTGGTGATTAAAGATAATTCTGGGAACGTATCACTAGATAATTTTTTCTCAATTTCAGCGAGTTGGATAGTCAGTTGGGTTTGCTCTTGTTCAAATAAAGAAATTTGTTCTTGCTGACTTTCTAGTGTCGGTACCTCTTTCAACCACTCCGTCAATTGGTCCTCTGTCACGCCTTGTTCCGTTAAAATTGCGTTTAACTGACTCTCAAGTTGCGCGACTGTTTGTTGAAGTGTTTGTTGTTCTTTCTCCAAATGCGTCAAGGTACTTTCAAGGATCATTTCTTCTTTCTTCAAGGTTTCTCCTTGTGTCGTCACGTTTTCTTTTTGACGTTCAAATGCAGAGAGTTCTTCTTGAAGCAAAGTTTGTTGTTTGGTCATTTCTTCGTATGTGACGGTTGCATCCAATAATTGGCTAGCAATCATTTGCTGCTGGATAGTGATTCTTTCCAGACTTTGTTGCATTGTTTCTACTTGTTGTCGGAGCACTTCAAAGCGTTGGGAATTTTCAGCTACTTGTTCTTCTAGTTCCGCTAGATGGTCCTTTTCGACTGAAATTTCCGTTAGTTTTTGTGCTATTCGTTGTTTTTCTTTAGCTAATTGCGACTCAACTTCCGCAATTTCTGCAGGTGTTACTTGTGAAAAAGTTAGTCCTGTTAACGGCAACTGCAAGTCAGCAAACTGGGCTGCTAATTGTTCTTGTTCCTCAGTATACGCAGCTTCCTGTTCTTGTAATTGGCTTTCTTTCTGTTGCTTTTCCGCCCCTAATGCAGAGAGCGTTTCAGTAAATCGTTGAACCGTTTTTTCAACTTCCGTTAATTCCCGTTCCGCTTGATCAATCTCTTCTAGGGAAACTTCTTGATGAGTTTGTTGCTTTGGATGTTCTAAAGAGCCACAAACTGGGCAAGGTTCCCCCTCTTCAAGTAATAAGCTTAAACGTTGGATTTGTAAAGAGGCCCATTGACTTTTCTTTGTCTGCAACTTCGCTTCTTCGGCGCTTTTTTGTTGCTGTTCAACTGCAAACCGTTGTGTCAACTCGTGCAATTCCGCTTGGTTTTGACTAATTTTTTGCCAAGCTTTTTGATTTTTTTGCCAACGTTCTACAAAATTTTGCCAATGATCTGCTACACTAGAACATTCAAAATTTGCTTTTTCAAGTGTTCCTTCTTGTTCAATAAATTGTTTGGCTGTCGCCACTTTATCCTCTAATGTTATTTTTTCCTGTTGGCAAGATTCATACTCTTCTTGAATGGCTTGATAATTGGCTTGCTCTGCTATTTTTCGTTGGGCTAACTGTTCATATTCTTGGTATTGTGGTAATTGACGTTGAATCGTTTGAAGACGTTCTTGTTTTTCAGCAATTAATGGTTGTTGTTCTTCCAACTCACTCATGATTGCTTGCCAATCCGTCAATGCTTGTTGCGTTTCCATGAGAGCTTGTTGTTTGGACTTTGTTTCTTGCTCTTTTTGTTGTTTTTCGCTTCGTTTTTCAAAGACTTTTTCAGCTAAAGATTGCTGTTTTTGGCTCCATTTTAATTGCTGAATCTGTTCCTTTAGCCGCTCAATGACGGTTTCCTGTTCAGCTTGTTTTGCTTTCTTTTCCAGTAATTCTTCTTTTTGCTGTTGCAAGTTTTGCCGTTCTTCAATAGCATAACGAACTTGCTCTTTTGCTTGTTTGGCTTGTTTTAAGGTTGCAATTTGTTCTCTTTCAACTAATAGTTGTTGCTGAGCCTCTTGTTGTTGGCTTTCTAATAATTGAAGTTTTTCAAAAAGTGTCATTGTCGGTTCAGGTTCTTCTGACCAATGCAACTGTTCTGTTTTCAGTTCAATTTTTTGCTGGGTTTCTTGAATCTCTTGATTGGCAATTTTTAAGCGTTCTTTTAAATTTTCGCTGAACAACTGATACAATTCTGTTCCGAATAAATTACGCAAAACCTTTTCTTTTTCATCACTTTTAGCAATTAAAAAAGTCCGAAACTCTCCTTGTGGTAACAATACAATTTGAGCAAATTGATTGGCATTTAAATGCAATAATTCTTGAATGAGTTCGTCCACTTCACGTCTTTTAGAATAGGCTCGTAGTTCTTTTCCTTGAGCATCTTTGACAATTAAAGAAATTTTGGCACTTTGTTTACGGACTCCTGTGCCACGTTTTTTAAAAAGTTCTTGTTCGGGAAGGCGGTTCAGTTCATAGAGATACTCGTTATGTTTAAAAAGCAAAGTAACTTCAGTGGCTTCTGAGGGGTCAGCAAATGTGGAACGCATTTCTTTGCCTAAACGTAATTTTCCAGAACTTTCACCAAACAAAGCATAGCTCATTCCATCAAAAATCGTTGTTTTCCCAGACCCTGTTTTTCCACTAATTAGAAAAAGTGAAGAATCTTCAAACTTCGTAAAATCAATGGTTTCATTAATATACGGTCCGAAGTTTTTCAATGTTAAAGATAATGGTTTCATCCTGTTACTTCCCTCTTTCTAATTGATTAAGTGTACTCAGTTCTTCTTGGACCCATTGTGCTTGTTGTTCTGTCAAGGCCTCTCCTGTCACATCGTTAAAAAAGTCATGCAGATGTTCTTCTGGTGAACGTTGTTCTATTTGTACCACTTTTTTCTGATTTCCGTTGCTTGTTTCTCGACCATTCAAACGTTCCAACCCAATAATTTTGGGGTAAATTTTTCGCAATTGATTCATCATGTTGGGAATGATCGCTCGGTCGGTTAATTGGACATGTAAATAATTTTCCCGATTCACTTCTTGATAAAAAGCGGGATCCGTTAACTGCTGAAACGAGCCCGTCAATTGTTGAATGTCTCGTAATGGTTTCAAAGCACGGAATTGAAAATGAACTTCAGTTTCTGTTTCAACAAGCCAAACACCCTTTTCTTGTGTCATTTCTGATAAAGAAAATTTTACAGGCGAACCACTGTATCGAGCATTAGGTGCCTGCAACGCATTTTTTCCATGTAAGTGGCCCAACGCGACATAATCAAAAGGCTCTAACAAAGCCGTTGGAACAACATCCAAACCACCCACTGTTAATTTTGTTTCAGAATCAGTTTTTTCACTGCCAGCGACAAAAAAATGACTAACTAACACTTGTTTTTTGTTGGGGAGAAAAGATTCCTGCATTTTCGCGACAACTTTTTCCATCGCCGCCTGAATCGTTCGAATCGTTTCATCTTCAAAATATAAGCGAGCCGCAATCGGTTCAAAATAAGGCAACAAATAAAATTGGGTATTGTCGATTTCAATTGGTTGAAAGGCTTGTTCTAAACGCGTATTCAAATGAAATTGCGTTTGGTTAAACCAAGGGCCTCCTGTTTCTAAACGAGTACTGCTATCATGGTTTCCCGAAATAGCTAACACGGGGAAATGCTCTTTGAGATTCATTTGAATCATCATTTCATTAAAAACCTCGACTGCTTCAACCGCTGGAACAGAGCGATCATACAAATCTCCAGCGATCACAACAGCATCCACTTGCTCTTCTTTCGCAATTGCTAAGATTTGTTTAAAGGCTTCTCTTTGTTCTGCCAACAAATCAAAACCATGTAATTTTTTGCCAATATGCCAATCTGCTGTATGTAAAAATTTCATTTTTTCACCGCCTAAAAAAGTCCTTCTTCTTATTATAACAAATTTCTGGTATTTTTTAAGAAAATCGGACAGAAGAATTAGATTTTTAACAAACTTTTTTCTTAACGCAAGAAAAAAGACAGGAAGCATCATCTTTTGATGAGACTACCTGCCAGTAACATACCTATTCTATAGCGGTTTGTTTTATTCTTTTTCTGTTGAATCATACTTAAAAGTTGGATCAATTTCTTTATCTAACTGATCAAATGCTTCTTGCATCCGACGTTCCACTTCAGCTAAACCGTCTTTATCCATTTTTTTAATATCGCTAATATCGATTGGGTCCCCAAAACGAACCGTTACTTTTTTACGTTTAAACAACTCTTTTAAAGTTAACGGACCTTGATAAACAGATGGCACGATAGGTACTCGACCCATTTTAGCAATCAAGGCTACCCCACCTTTTAATTCTGAGGAATGACGCGTGCCACTAGGGAACATAATCAAACTTAAATCAGAATTTTTTAAAATTTTGACAGGTGTTTTAATCGCGCTGGGACCGGGCTTCTCACGATCCACCGGAAACGCATTCGCATGTTTTAAAATGAAACGTAAAACAGGATTTTTAAACAACTCTTTTTTTGCCATAAAGCTAAACTTCTTAGGACTGCCAGCAACAGCTAAATACAGCGGTTCCCACCATGTTCGATGCGGCGCAACTAAGACATAGTTTTGGTCTTTTGGTAATTTTTCTTTATTTTCATAATGTGCATTTCCATTAATCACAAATAAAATGACGCGAACCACGCCACGCATAAATGTAAAAAACATAATTTTCTTCCTTTCTTCTCTCCGCTTTCTAGTATGCCGAAAGCTCTACCTTTTGACAAGCTTTTTTTACTTCTATCAATCAGAGAAATAACATGCCCCCACTAATCTAGGGAACAGATTTTGTCATACGGGTTTAAAAGTAGTATAATACATGAACAATCAGATGAAAAGTTGGAGGTTCTTAATCTATGTTATTATCCGGCGAACGGATTGATCAATTATATGCGGATGATATTCAAATTATTCAAAGCAAAGAAGTCTTTTCTTTTTCCATTGATGCAGTCTTATTGGCTAATTTTCCGCAACTACCAAAAAAAGGCAAGATTGTCGATTTGTGTGCTGGCAATGGCGCGGTCGGCCTCTTCGTTAGTCGGAAAACAGCTGCAAAGATCGACCAAATCGAATTACAACCTCGTTTGGCAGATATGGGTCAACGAAGTATTCTATTAAATAAATTGGAAAAACAAGTAACGATGTATGAACGTGATTTAAAACAAGCGACAGAGGTCATCAAAAAAGATTCTGTCGATTTAGTACTATGTAACCCCCCATACTTTAAAGAACGACCAACTAGCCAAAAAAATCCAAACCCGCACTTAGCGATTGCCCGTCATGAAATTCACACGTCTCTTCAAGAAGTGGTCACTGTGTCGGCGGATTTATTAAAAACAAATGGTCGCCTCGCAATGGTTCATCGTCCTGATCGTTTCCTGGATATTTTACATGCCATGGAAAACGCCAATATTGCGCCGAAAAAAGCTCGGTTTGTTTATCCGAAGCCAGGCAAAGAAGCTAATGTTTTACTAATTGAAGGCATTAAACAAGGCAAAAAAGACGGTTTTCGTGTGTTACCACCTCTTTTTACATACAATGAAAAGAACGAATACGAAGCAGAAATGAAGGCTATGCTTTATGGAGAATAAGAAATCCCATTATTTTTATGTTTTACTTTGCCAAGATGGTTCCTTTTACGGTGGCTATACAACTGAGCCAGAACGTCGATTAACCGAACATAATAGCGGAACTGGTGCAAAATATACTCGATTAGCCAAACGACGGCCAGTCAAAATGATTCATACAGAGAAATTTGAAACACGTAGCGCGGCCACCAAAGCCGAAGCCGCCTTTAAAAAATTAACGCGTAAACAAAAAGAACAGTATTTAAAAACCTTCCATTAAATGACAATAACTCAGAAAGAAACAGCCATCATTTCATTGATGAAATGATGGCTGTTTCTTTCTCTTTTTAAACTAAGTTTTCGACAAAATGAATAACCATTTCGGCTGATTTTTTCCCAGCTTCATCGATGAATTCGTCAAAGCTTTGAGTTGCTTCGCCATCTGCTGTATCACTCATTGCCCGTACAACTAAGAATGGAATATTGAACTGTGAAGCGGCTTGGCCAATTGCTGCGCCTTCCATTTCACAAGCTAAGGCTTCAGGAAACTCTTTCTTAATTTTGGCGATTTTCTCAGCGCTGTCCACAAAAGTATCTCCAGTAACAATCAATCCTTTACGAATAGCTAAACCAGTTTTTTCAGCAGCTTTCGCAATTTCCATCCGCAAGTATTCACTTGTTTCAAAATACAAAGGCACACCACCAGGCAATTGTCCATAGGCATAACCAAAACCAGTGACATCAACATCAAAGTAAGCTAATTTGTCTGCAATGACTAAATCGCCGACTTTTAGTCCTTCACCGATACCACCAGCAGAACCTGTATTAATCACCATATTTACGCCATATTGATGAATCAATAAAGTCGTGGTCACAGCTGAGGCCACTTTACCAATTCCTGAACGAACCACAATCACCTCATGTCTTCCTAACGAACCAGAAACAAATAAAGCGCCTGCTCGTTCCCATGACATCGTGTCTGTCAATTTTTCTTTTAGAATTTTGACCTCTTGATCCATTGCTCCAATAATTCCAATTTTCATAGTGATTCCTCTTTTCTATAAATTCAAAACGATATACGCCACAACGGCTAATAAAATCGCTACAATAATAATTGCCTTGTTTAACCAAGTACTCCGTTCTCGACGCTTCGAGTATTCTCCTACTCGTGACTTGTTGATTGGTTTTTGTTTTTTCTTTTCTTTACGATAAAACGTCGAAATTTCTTTTTCTTTTCGCTTATACGCTTTTTCCGCCAGCTTCTGTTCTTCCTGCTGACGACGTTCTGCTTCTTTTTCTTCTGCTTCTCTGCGTTTGCGAAGTTCTGTCCGAGTGACTAACGGACCTTTGCTCATTGCGTGTCCTCCTTAAACTGTCTCTGCAGTAAATACAATTCCCAGTATTGTATAGCAAAAAGTGTTTTGGCATCACAAATCGTGCCCTTTGCCACTTCTGCTTTGGCTTCAGCTATTGTTAGCTCGTAAAGTTCCAAGATTTCATCTTCATCTTGAGGACGCGGATTTTCGACTTTCTGCAAATCCGTTGCCAAATAGAGAGCCAATTTTTCGTTAGCAAATCCTGGTGACAGATACATTGAATTTATGTAGGTGAGCTGACCTGCACGATACCCAGTTTCTTCTTCTAATTCCCGCATAGCCGTCATTTCCAATTGATTTTCTTCTCCAGGATCAATTTTTCCCGCCGGAATCTCTAAAATCACTTGTTCCAAGGGTTTTCTAAATTGTTTAACTAAGACGATTTTTCCTTCTGCGGTTAACGGAATCATAGCTACTGCGCCTGAATGAAAAACCAATTCGCGTTTAGCTGTGCCGCCTGTCGGTAAAGCCACGTCATCCAAAAAAACATCAATAATCTTTCCTTTAAAAATTTCTCGACGTTGAAGTGTTTTTTCTTCGAAGTCCTCATAATTTAACATATCTTTCACCAACCTTTCTTGTTTATCATACCCTAAAATGATAAAAATCGCACCCCTTCTTCTCTAGTTAAACCCTTTTCAAAGAAAAAAATTTATTGCTTTAGAAAAAAATTACATTTTCGAAAAAAAATAGACATAAAAAATTCACAACTTCCTTGTATTATTTAAGCATACCAACAAACAACCCTAACAAAACACTTTTTCATTTTTAACTCCTTTCCCGTCCTACCCCCAATTAGGACGGGTCTTTTTTTGCGTTTTATACTTTTTTTCTTAGGATTTCACTAAATCATAAAATACATCTTCCGCTGTATGTCTTTTCTCTCACAGAGTATGCTAAAATAACTATTGTAACGAGAGCTGACTCTTTCGAGGATTAGATAGATAGGAGGAACTATATAAATGAACAAATTAAATACAAAATTACTGATTGGCTATATTCTTTTAGGAGCCTTAATCATTGCTGTCGCTAGAGAATATGGCTTCTTCGCTTTTGTGATTCTGGTAGGCTTTTTAGTATTCGTTCTCTATCGAAAAAAGAAAAATGCCGCCGACAAGAGCGATCAAATGCCTTACTTAACGAAAGATAAAGAAGCCCATTATCGTGAGTTGGGGTTATCTCCACAAGAAATTGATTTTTTCAGAAGTACAATGAGCACAGCCAAAAAACAAATCATACAATTACAAGAAAACATGAATCGTTCAACTAAATTACGGGCGATTGACTTACGTAATGATACAACGAAGGTTTCTAAAGCTCTGTTTAAAGAGTTAGTGAAAGAACCTAAAAAGTTACACTTAGCCAATCACTTTCTCTACACACATTTACCAAATATCGTTGACTTAACAAGTAAACATTTAGAAATCGAACAACATGAAGTAAAAAACAAACAAACGTATGAAAAATTAGAAGAAAGCGCACAAATCATTGACCAATTGTCAAAATTAGTTAAAAATGATTATGAGGAAATCGTTTCCGATGACTTAGACGATTTAGATGTCGAAATGTCGATCGCTAAAAGCAGCTTGTCGCAAAAAGCTGCAACTGAGGAATCACCTCAAGTAAACGAAGACCAGCAATAATCATTAGGGAGGAAAAAAAATGACTGAGCAACAACCCAAAGAAACAACATCTGTAACCAATACATTGGATGATTTATTAAGTAATCCATTTTCATCAATGGATGAACTAACACCAACGCAACAAAATGAACTATCTGAGTTAAAAGAACAGCAAGCAGCTCCTCGTTTAATTGATAAATTACCACAAGAACGTCAAGCCCAAGCAAAAGAGTTAGCTTCAAAAATTGACGTCCAAGATTCACAAGCAGTAATTACCTATGGTTCAAATGCCCAAATCAAACTCGGCGAATTTTCGCAAGCGATGTTAAACCACGTTCAAGCACAAGACATTGGTCCTGTTGGTGATTCACTGACCGATCTAATGTTTCGTTTAAATGAAGCCAATCCCAATGAATTACGTGCTGGCGAAGGCAACTTTATTCAAAAAATGTTAGGTAAAGTCAAACAATCCGTTTACGAAATTACCGCCAAATATCAAAAAATTGGTGCGCAAATTGACAAAATTGCTGTCAAATTAACCCATGAAAAAGATGGTCTTTTAAAAGATAATGCCATGTTAGATCAATTGTATCAAAAAAATAAAGATTATTTTGATGCCTTAAACATCTATATTGCCGCTGGGGAATTAAAAGCAGAAGAACTACGGACACAAATTATTCCTGAAGCCATGAAAAAAGCGGAAGAATCTGGGGATCAAATGGATGTCCAAATTGTTAATGATTATAATCAATTCCTAGACCGTTTAGAAAAAAGAACCCATGATTTACGCTTGGCTCGTCAAATTACGATTCAACAAGCCCCACAAATTCGTTTAATCCAAAATACTAACCAAGCTTTGGCTGAGAAAATTCAATCATCGGTGAATACGGCGATTCCGTTATGGAAAAACCAAGTAGTCATCGCCTTAACCTTACTCCGTCAAAAAGATGCTGTGACTGCTCAACGCCAAGTCTCTGAAACCACCAATGACTTACTGAAGAAAAATTCAGAAATGCTAAAAATTTCTGCAATTGAAACAGCAAAAGAAAACGAACGTGGCCTAGTCGATATTGAAACATTACAAAAAACACAAAATGATTTAATTGAAACTATCCAAGAAACATTACGTATTCAACAAGAAGGAAAAGAAAAACGCCAAGCTGCCGAAATCGAACTTGGCCATATGGAAGAAGATTTGAAAAATAAATTATTAGAATTAACACAATAAACAACGTTTAGAACAAACTTCTTATAGTACAAGCCTGGGACAAAAATCCAAAGTGATTTTTGTCCCAGGCTTGCTTTTCTTTTTACGCTTGAATATTGTATTTCAGCCACTTAATGATACAATAAAAGAAAACCATGTTTCTTTTTGAAAGGAGGAGCAATTGTGCCACAATTTGCTTCTAAAGCCGAAGAAAAAAATTATTATGAACGCCAAGCTAGCTTAGCAGAGTTTTTAACTTGGTATCATCAACAAGAATTACCTGAATATGAAAAACCCTCTTTAACCGTTGATATGGTTCTTCTTTGTTACAACAAGGAAGCCGATCAATTGAAAGTCTTACTGATTCAACGTAAAGGTCACCCCTTTAGAAACTCATGGGCGCTTCCTGGCGGTTTTGTTAATCGCAACGAATCTACTGAAGATAGTGTTTTAAGAGAAACAAAAGAGGAAACTGGTGTGGTGATTTCTCAAGAAAATATTGAACAATTACACAGCTTTAGTCGCCCAGATCGAGATCCTCGTGGCTGGGTCGTGACAGTCAGCTATTTAGCCTTTATTGGTGAAGAACCTTTAATTGCTGGCGACGATGCCAAAGAAGTCCACTGGTTCAATCTTGAACGGCATGGTCAACACATCACATTATCTCATGAAGATGTGGAAATTACTTTAGACTTGAAAACAGCGGCCTCTCTTGGTAAAGATACATTAGCCTTCGACCATAGTGAAATTATAATTAAGGCGTTTAATCGTGTTGTTGATAAAATGGAACATGAACCGCAAGTGCTTCAAGTCTTAGGAAAAGATTTCACCATTACGGAAGCCCGTAAAGTTTTTGCGAAGTTCCTCGGCGTTGATTATCGCAGCATTGACCATTCAAATTTTAAAAAAGCCATGACACAATATTTTGAAGAGTTAGGTGAACGTCCCGTTGGCATTGGCCGCCCTTCAAAAATTTACCAATTGAAAACAACGACAGGGTTCTAAGAGGAGGGAATATTTTTTGACTGTTTACTTAAGAAAAGCAGAACCTTCTGATTTGCCTGACATCCTTGCTATCATTGAAGATGGACGCCGCACCTTACAAAAAAGTGGCATTCCCCAATGGCAAAACGGCGATGGCCCGAATCAAGAAATTTTAGCAAAAGATATCGACCAGCAAACTTGCTATATTTTAATGGTTGAGGATGCCTTGGCAGGCGTTGGTGTTTTATGTTCGGAGATTGATCCTGCTTATGAAGCGATTTTTAATGGTTCTTGGCAACCTCATTCTCAAGCTACGTATACGGCAATTCATCGTGTTGCTCTAAAAAGTTCCTTTCAAGGTCAAGGACTGGCCTTGGTGCTTTTGCGCTCACTGGTTACAGCCGCTCGTTTGCAAGGTGCTACTGATATTCGAATCGATACACATCCACAAAATCTCGCCATGCAGCACCTGATTAAAAAAGCTGGCTTTGTTTATCAAGGTGACGTGATTTTAGATGTTAACGATGGCGAACGTTATGCTTATCAGATGATATTGAAGTAAAAAAGTTAGGTACGACTGTCAGATTGACAGTCGTACCTAACTTTTTACATCTTATGAACACTATGAGCGCTTTGAATGCCCTCACAGGCTTCTTTACAAGCTTGATTAATTAATAAATAAGAGGATTCTTTTTGGCGGATTCCTAATTGATATTTCAATTCATCTGTCACTTGGCAAGATTCACTTAATGCCTCTAACCAGAAAAATACTCCTTCTTTATACGTATCTAATCCTTCTAGCAAGATTTTCGTTGCTTCTTTATCATAATACGGCTCTAAATTTTTACGAAACATCATTTCTTCTGTAAAAAAACGATTCACATTATTTCGGCAAAACATATAAGTGTCACGGCCTCTCCGATGTGCAGCCTGATTACAACCGTATTCTTGAACTTCTTTAGAGATGGCTTTGAAAATTTCGTTGTATACTTCAATTCTTTGCATAATTGACAAAATGGTATCTGTATAACTAAACATAACTCCTTGCTCCCTTCCCCTTCTAAGTAACAAAAATTTGCTTGTTACTTTCATTATAAAGGGAATGTTGGGTTTATATCAAATGATACGCTGTTTTCTTACTAAAATCCTTCGTTTTTTCCTTAGAAGAATAATAAGTAAGCGGATTACTTAATCCGTTATGTTCGGATTTTCTACACTTGGAAAATAAATTATTTTATAAAGCCATTTTCCGTTTTAACTGATGGCAACGGGCCGGTCTGTGTATTGCCAGGAACACCAATATACGTATTGCCGTTGATGGAAGTCATTTCGTTTTCCTCAGCTGCTTCATCTTGAACGGTATAATCACTTTGATATAAAAATTCACCGTTCGTATGGAAGACATAGCCGTCTTGATCTCGTTCATCTGGCTTTTCTAAATTTAAAGACACACGTAATTGATGACGGACATTTTCAATACTATCTGGATATAGTTCAACCATACTGCGCCCTTCATTACTAAAAGTGCGCCAGTCAAAAGAAAGCTGTTGTTTATCATAATTGGTCCAAGTCAAACCTTCTTTGACTAAATGAGTCAATTCATTGGAATCCACATCAGTTTGAATGTTTCCATTTAACGAATCAATAATGTCCATTATTTTCATGATTGATTGACCAGATTTCAACTTGTCTTCAACTGCTTGAATAATTTCTTGTTGTCGGAATCCACGCATAATATCGTTATCGCTATGTCTTTCACGGGCATAAGATAAAGCTTTCGTACCATCTAAATGCTGTTTCCCTGCATCAAAATGAATGGATCCTGGCCCGTCTTTGGTAACACCATCAAACGCCTGCTTGACATTGACATCTATGCCACCAACCGCATCAATTAACTTAATAAAAGATAAAAAGTTAAACACAACGTAATGATTGATTGGAATATTCAATAATTTCTCAACTGTGTTAACAGAAGCTGTTGGTCCATCGTAGGTATAGGCAGCTTCAATTCGTTGCATCCCTTGGTAATTTTTTGCATCAATTTGAACAAAACTATCCCGTGGCAAACTTAAATAGGTTATTTTCTTCGTCTTGTTATTCACGGTAATCACCATCATAGCATCAGTCCTAGTTGTGCCTAATTTCCGTTCAATTGTATTGTCTAGCCCCATAATCAAAAACGATTGACTATCTTTATTTTGCGCTTCATTATAATCATTTTTTATGGGAACATAGCCTTTATCAATTGTTTTCTTTAAATAGCTACCCGCTACAGCAAAGTATGCTGAGCCGACTGTGACAAAAAACAAAATGATGACTAAACTAATTAAGCTGATTTTTCGCTTCCTACTCATTGGCTGTACTTCCTCTCTCTTGAAAAGTCTCCACCATCATTACTACTCCTCTAAGCAGACAAGAGACAAGTCTATCTTACCAGTCCCCTTCAAAACTAAACATAGCAGAATTTATATAGGGGTATAACCTAGAGGGAACGAAAAAGAGAGGCTTATTTGTTTATAAGCCTTTCTTTTTTGTTATTTGTTTTCGTGTTCTTTTTTGAACAATTCCACCATTTTTTGCTGTGGTTTTGGAAAAACATAGTCCGAAAATTGTTGTGCTGCCACCCATCGCTGCGACTCTAGTGTGGCTAATTCGCCTGTATTTCGGCCATAAAAGACTAAGATATGCCATTTTAAATGACTGAAAATATGAACGACTTCGCCTAAGGCACGTTTTTGCCAGACAACTGTGTCATAGTCAGCAAAAACATTGACAGGTTCTTCAGCAACCAAAGGCTCTGTTACAGGATCTAACTCTAAAGTTAATTGTTTTTCCGTTTCTACTGGTTGCGCCATTTTTTGCAATTGTTGAAATTGTTTTTTGCTAATTTCTTCAATCGGAAACAGCCACATATTGGCTAACAAACCGGTTTCAGGTCGTTGTTCTAATAAAAATTCTTGCTTTTTATTTTCAATAATAGTGCCGACATAATACACATCTTTCGGCTTAACTTTTTTTGATTTGACTGGATAAGCGGTCATTTTATCTGCCTGATAGGCCGCACAATATTGCTGAAGCGGACAGCTTTCACACTTAGGTGAAGTTGGGGTGCAGACGGCTGAGCCTAGATCCATTAAGGCTTGATTAAAATCCCCTGGACGCTCACGATCGATGATTTTAAGCATCGCCGCTTCAAATACTTTACGACTACTCGCTTTTGCAATATCTGCATCAATTTCAAATAAACGGCTCACTACCCGCATGACGTTACCGTCAATTGCTGGTTCGGGTAAATTAAAGGCAATACTACCAATCGCACCAGCCGTATAGGGGCCGATTCCTTTTAAACTACGAATATCTTCGATTGTGTCAGGCATTTTCCCACCAAATTCTGAAACAATCTGTTGCGCTGCCACTTTTAAATTACGCGCTCGTGAATAGTAGCCTAACCCTTCCCAAGCTTTCAACAACTTATCATCTGGCGCTTCCGCTAAATCTTGAATCGTCGGAAACCATTCCATAAATCGATAAAAATAATCAATGACTGTATCTACGCGAGTTTGTTGTAGCATAATTTCAGAAATCCAAATACGATATGCATCTGTATTCGCTCGCCAAGGTAAATTGCGTTTTTCTCGTTCATACCAAGCTAAAAAATCTTCCTGGAATGAACTAACTTTTTCGGGACTCCACGCCTCCCAAGGCTCTTTATTCGTCATGTTCTACTTCCTTTTCGCTAATAAATTGCTGAATCAAATCATAGTCAAACCCTTTTTGGAATAAGCTTTGTTTGACTTTTTGGACTTTTTTAGAAAAATCAAATCGCTGATTGGCGCGCCATAAACGTTCGCCTTCCTTGTTTAACGCTTGTTGTTCTTGTTCTTCGTCCTTTTCAAAAGCTAAAGATTCCAAAGCTAGATCAATGATTTCATTTGTAAAGCCCTTTTGCATCAGATGCAGACGCGTTTTCTGAAGTGCATCTTTAAAACTTTTAGTTCGATAGCGTTTCATGGCTTTTTCTGCAGTTGCTGTAGCAACATTAAGCTGTTCATCTAACGTATAAAAGGTCAAGCCATGCTGAATATCTTCTTCACTAATGCCTTTTTGCTTTAATTGTTGTGCCACATTTCGTGGTCCTTTATCACTGGTTCGCATAGCTGTCCGTACGTAACTTTCACTAAAAATTGCATCATCCAACAACCGTAGCTCTTCTAAACGTTGAACGATTTTTACTCGATCTTCAGGTACAATTTCTTTCTCTTTTAAATAAGTAAAAATCTCTTTCTTTGAACGTAATTGATAGCTTAAGTAATTCATCGCCATTTGTAACCCGACATCATAAGAACTGGCTTTTTTTATTTCTTCTATTAAAGTATCTGATAACTCTTGGCCTTTTAGCAGACGCTGCCGTACTAAAATATCTTCCGAGACACGCAGTTTTTCGCCTGAAGATAGCCAAAGTAGATAAAATTCACCTTTATCTTTACTAATTCGTGTGATTGTTGTCATCTTATTCTCCTGCCCCTCTAAATCAGAACATATATTCTACTATACCATAGAATCCTTGGAAGCCAAATAAATAAAAATGTGCTAAAATGGGAGGAAGTGAAAAATGTGAGATGACTAAAGGATGAAAGAATATGACCCAACAACTAGTAAAAAAAGGCCAACAAATTTCTTTAAAAATTAAACGATTAGGAATTAATGGCGAAGGTATCGGCTATTATAAAAAATTAATTATTTTCGTTCCTGGGGCGCTACCCAAAGAAGAAGTGACTGCCACAATCACAAATGTTACACCCAAATTTGCTGAAGGAACCCTTCAATCTGTCAAAAAAGCTGCTAAAGATCGCGTGGTCCCTCCTTGTCCTGTCTATGAAACATGTGGCGGCTGCCAACTACAACATTTAGCCTACAAAGCACAATTAGACTTTAAAAAAGATTTATTAAAGCAGGCGCTTAACAAATTTAAACCAGCCAATTATCAAAACTATGAACTACGAAAAACAATTGGGATGGAGAATCCTTGGAATTATCGAAATAAAGCCCAATTCCAATTACGCCAAATCGATGGCCAAGTAGAAGCTGGTCTCTATCAAGCTGATTCACATCAATTAGTACCGATTGATAACTGTTTGGTCCAACAGCCTGCGACAACCAAGGTGATGAATACATTAGTTGATTTATTGAATGACTTTCAATTACCAATTTATGATGAACGTAAAAATAGTGGTATCTTTCGAACATTAATGGTTCGAGTGGGCATCCAAACTGGCGAAGTCCAAGTAGTTTTCATTACACAATCGCAGAAATTTCCACAAAAAGAAAAAATGGTTCGCGCAATTAATGAACAATTACCAGAAGTTGTTTCTATTATGCAAAATGTCCAAAATAAAAAAACCTCTCTAGTAATGGGTGATGATACCCTTCACTTATGGGGCAAAGAAAGCATTGAAGAACACATTAACGACGTTGTCTTTGATTTATCGCCGCGAGCATTTTTCCAATTGAATCCAGAACAAACGGAAGTTTTATATAATGAAGGAATCAAGGCCTTAGATTTACAACCAAATGAAACTGTTGTTGATGCTTATTGTGGCGTCGGGACCATTGGCTTAAGTTTAGCGAAACAAGCGCATCAAGTTCGTGGTATGGATACCATTCCCGCCGCAATTGACGATGCTAGATTCAATGCAAAACGACTTGGTGTTACGAACACACATTATGCTGTTGGAACAGCTGAAGACTTATTACCTAAATGGTTCAAAGAAGGCTTTAAACCTGATGCCATTGTAGTTGATCCCCCACGGACTGGTTTGGATCGTAAATTATTAACGGCCCTTTTGAAACAACCACCTAAGAAAATGGTGTATATTTCTTGTAATGTATCCACGTTAGCACGTGATTTAGTTCAATTAGCCAAAGTATATCAAGTAGACTATTTACAATCTGTTGATATGTTTCCACAAACCGCTCGTTGTGAAGTTGTCGTAAAATTAACGAGAAAATAAAAAAAGGAGCGTGGGACAAAAATCACTTTGGATTTTTGCTCCACGCTCAAAAACTGATAAACGGCGGGAACAGAACCAACTCCTTCGGAAATAAGCCGAAATTATCCAAAAATTAAAAAGCAATTTTCGGAAATTTCTTCTTATTTCTCGGAGCTAAACGGTTCTGTCCCGACCTCCTTTAACTAATTAAACAATTATTTACTTAATTAGCTATTTTTTCGTCCGAAGAAGAATGAAACCACAGCAACTAAAATTACTGCCCCAATAATTGATGGCACAATTGCCATACCTGCTACGTGAGGACCCCAGCTACCTAAGATTTTTTCTCCGATAAATGAACCAACTAAACCGGCAACGATATTCGCAATCCAACCCATTGATTGACCTTTGCTTGTAAGCGCGCCAGCGATAGCACCGATAACAGCACCAACGATTAAAACCCATAAAGTATGCATAAAATAATTCCTCCTAAATGCTTTATCTAGCGAATAATTCGCTATGTTACTATTATGGACTACTTTTATTAGATAACAAAATAGTTTGCTTGTTTCCATGAAAAAAAGCAATAATTTCTGATAATTTCATTAAAAAAACTCAGAACAGGAGACCGAAGTGCACTGTTCTGAGCTTTTATTTAAGAAATTGTTGGTCGTTTTACTCGTTCATGTGCGACATCCGCTGCTTGAATCTCTTTATTATTAAAAGGTGTTAAGCGGAATGCCAATTGGAATTCTTCAAACGTAGTCCGGTATTTTTCTAATTGCCACTGGCCACAAGAGTAGCTACCTAGGGCGTTTTGTTTGTAATCGATATTTAAAACAACATACTCACTTTCTTGTAATTCATTGGTATGCTTAGCAACATCTAGCGCTTGTTCTTCAAAGTAAGAAACACTAAAATTATATGAATCAGCCGCTGTTGCTACTACTCCTTGGCCGCGATCATCCGTGAATGCGGACCATTTAGTCGCCATGTGGTTACCATTGGCTTGTGGAACAACATAATTAGTGAACATTTCCGCCACTGTAGCATCATAAACGCCAAGCAAACCAGCTTCTTGTGAATCTACATAGTTTTCTCTTGGCCCTTTACCGAAATATTTTACTTCTGATAGAGACTTGTCTAAATGGAGAGTCACACCCAAACGTGGTAACATATCTGGCGCATTTTCAATTTTACCAGCAGGACTACCTTTTAAGTCGAAGAAAATTTCGCCATTTGGTGCAATTAAATACTGATAGGTACATTGATAATGCCAAGCACTGTTAGTCGTTCCGTTAATTGTTTTTACGATGACTTGGATAAAATCATCAACTTTTTTCCACTCAAAAGAACGGACAATTTCATGCTCTAAATGTAAGAAATATTTCTTCTTCATTTCATCAATAATTTCCATATCATTACTGATCGGTGCCCGCCAAAATGTAAATTTCGGCCCTTTATGCAATAATTTTTTACCATCTCGTGTCACATTCGTTAAGGCACCCTTCACTTTATCAAAATTAATTGAAAAGTTTGGTCCTTCAATGTATAAATGAGGGCCAATTTCCTTTGCCATCATCGTGCCAACTGGTGTAATCTCAATCCCTGGTGTTGCAATTGACAATTCAAACTGTGCGGTAGCTAATTCATGACCAGCAGATGCATAGGCGGTCGTTTCTTTCAATTGATATGAAAGAGTTAAATAATAGGCGGCTCCTGCCTTTTTAGGAAAATCTAAATGATAAGGTAAGTGCAGTCTTCCTTCTTCTCTAGCAGCAATTGCTGGCACTGCTACTGTCCCTGATTGAATCACTGTTTGATCTTCAGTAATTGTATAAACCAGCTTAAAGATAGCCAAGTTTTCAAAGTCAAACCGACTCAATAATGAGAATTCACCTGACAGAACGTCAATAGCGCTAGTTGTAATGGGTTCAATGACTTTTTTGTATTCATACAAGCTAGGAGATGGCGTACGGTCAGGCATCAACATCCCATCAATACAAAAATCTTTGTTACTTGGATCATCGCCGAAATCGCCGCCATAACGATAATAAACTTCACCGTTATCTGTTACAGATTCAATGCCATGGTCAAACCATTCCCAAATAAAGCCACCTTGTAATTTATCATGAGCATAAAATAGCTCTTGGTATTCTTTTAAATTCCCAGGGCCATTCCCCATCGCATGACAATATTCACATAAAATATGCGGTTTTTTTGAATTTTCAATAATCGTATTCATCAGTAATTCTCTAGTTGGGTGTTCCAACCACGTATACATTGTAGAATAGACATCCGTGACCTCTGCCTCAAAATCACCTTCATAATGAACCAAACGTGTTGGATCCATTTCTTTGGCAATACGGGCCATTTCAATAAAGTTATGACCAAACGCAGATTCATTCCCTAACGACCAAAAGAGAATTGATGGATGATTTTTATCCCGTTGAATCATCCGTACCATCCGAGAAACATAAGCCGTTTCCCATTCTGGATCGTTGCTAATCCAATCATATTCTCCGGTTAATTCAAAGCCGTGACATTCCAAATCAGTTTCATCAATCACATACATTCCATATTCATCGCATAAATCATAGAAATAAGCAGATGCTGGATAATGACTGGTTCGAATGGCATTAATATTAAATTGTTTCATTAAACGAATATCTTTTTCAATTTCTTCACGACTAACCACTCGACCATTTTTCGGATTATAATCATGACGATTCATTCCTTTTAGTTTAATGGCCACACCATTGACTAAGAAAGTCTCACCAGATACATGAATATTTCTGAAACCAACTTTTTGCGGAATAACTTCGACGACTTCCCCTTCAGAAAAAACAGTTATAAATAGTTGATACAAGTATGGTTTTTCAGCTGACCAAGCAGTGACAGACGGTAAACTTACTGAAAATTCAACTGTACCTTGATTTCCTGCGACAGTCTCTTTAAGAACCGTTTTTCCCTGCTGATCCATCAACTCCAATTGAACTTGTTGTCCTTTGTCTTGCCAAAATTTACCCGTAATTGCCAAGTGGCCATTTTGATACGAATCATCTAAATCGGAAATAATAAAGAAATCTTCCAGCCCATTTTCTGGTACACCGAGTAATTCAACATCACGAAAAATACCACTTAACCACCACATATCTTGATCCTCTAAATACGTACCATCTGACCATTGATAGACTCGCACCGTTAAATCATTTTTTTCACCAATTTTAGCGTAAGGCGTAATGTCAAATTCTGCTTCATTTCGTGCACCTTTACTGTAGCCAACTTCATGGCCGTTCACCCAAACATGATAAGCTGAATCTACGCCACAAAAACGTAAAATGATTTTTTTATCGTGAAATGTTTCATCTATAGCAAATGTCCGTTTGTAAATACCTGTTGGGTTTTCCGTTGGTACATACGGCGGATTAATGGGAAAATTGTACCATAAATCAGAGTAATGCATTTTGCCATATCCTTGGACTTGCCAATTTCCAGGAACAGTGATTTGATCCATTTGGCTTGTATCAAAGTCCATCGCAAAAAAGTTTTCTGGGCTGTATTCTGGCGCTTCTAAAAAGAGAAAATGCCAGCATCCGTTTAAATTTTTGTATGCTTGTGTATATTTATTTTCATTTAATAACGCTGTTTCTTTCGAAGGAAAGCTCGAAAAGTGTGCTCGTCCAGGCAACCGATTAATACTATCTACTTTATAATTTTCCCAAGTCTTCATAATCCATTTCTCCTTTACCAACTTCATTTTTTTCTTTTGTTTCATATCGTTTCCAACAAATCCAAGCAAAGCCCATAAAGACAATTAACCCAATGATGTTATACGCCAACATGCCCAGTGGACTAGCGGTTCCTTTCGGTAACGTGCCATTGATTTCTTCCATGATTAATTTTGGATCCGGCACAGTTGACATAAAGAATACAAAGATAAAAATGGCTAATAAGAGAATTCCCGCAATTAAGCCAAAGGTTCGATTACCAAAGCGGAAACTTCTCGGCATTGTTTCTTTTTTCCAACGAAGCCCAATATAGGCGATTAACAAGAACAAGACAGGCACTAATGACGTAGAAGCTGTCATATTAATTAACGTTTCTAAAAAGCTATCCATATTTCCAATTCCTAATGCTGGAATGGCAACTAAAATCGTCACAATAATTCCTTGAACTAACAAAGCATTGGTTGGATTTCCCTCTTCGTTCGTTTTCACTAGCCACTTACCGAAGACCCCATCAGGAATTTCTGAGAAAAATACTTTAACTGGTGCTGCTGTCCACAGAGCCAAAGAACCAAGACTTCCGACAAATAAGATAATTCCTACTAAGCGCACCATCATTGCTGCGGGAATATGGAAATACGTACCTAAAATTTTAAAGATATCAAAAATACCATTTGAAAAATTTCCTTTTAAGACGTCCGTTGGCACTACCAAACCTACAGCGACGGCACCAAGAATATACATGATACCGACCGCAATCGTTGCACCAATCATCGTGCGGACAAACGTTTTATTGCCGCCTTTAACATCCTTAATGTATACGCCGATACTTTCACCACCGCCAACAGCTTGTAAAATCCACGCCATCGTCATGAAAAAAGTCCAATTAAAAGTTGGCATAATTGACGTCGTGGTAAACTCTTGCGCTGGCTCATTGCCAAAACCAAACACGACGACAAAGGCTAAAACCACAAAAGCTACGCCCATAAATAAACGAGCACCACCCGCTAAGCTAGTCACTTTCGAAATCCACGAAACCCCTTTAATACAAACCCATGTCATTAACCAAAATAACAGAATAGAAATCACTGCAATTATTTTAGTACTATGGTTTCCTTGAAAAACGTTTTGACCTAAAAAAGCGTATGAACCATAAATCAATGTATTCGGTAGCAATGAACAGAAGAAAAACAAGTTGACAAAGAAATACGACCAAGCGCCTAAAAATGCCCATTTAGGTCCTAGCACAGATTCCAACCAACTGTGAACACCTGATTCATTTTCAGAATTAGCAGAAGCAAATTCTGCAATCATTAGAATAAATGGTAAAAAGTAAAAAATAGAGCCGAATAAATAGCCTGGAATAGTTGCTAGGCCAATCTGAATACTGTTGTTAACAATGCTGGGAAAGGCAAAAACCGCTGAAAAAGTCATGAGCATCAATGCGACAGAACCTAATCGTTCCCGTGAATGTGTTGCCATTTTACTACATCCTCTCTTTATCAAATTAATTAGTACTCACACATTGTAAAACGCTTACAGTTTTTTAAAAATAAAAAATGTTGCCTATTTCTTGTAAAGATGTTGACTTTTAGAAAGCCTTTACATACTCTTATAAAGAGGTGATAGCATGCAAAATGTTTTTACAAATAATGTCAGCATCCTGATTAATGATCAACCTATTAGCCAAGAATTTCATCTTTATGAAGCTGGCTATGAAAAATGCCGCCCGACAAAACCAACTGAGTTTGCCCCTATTAATTATTGGGTTTTGCATTATTGTAGCGATGGTGAAGGCTATTTTTCAACACCCTTTATGGAAAAACAACACATTACCGCTGGCGATTTGTTTATGATCCCAGCCAATTGTCGCAATATTTATTATCCTAATCGGCAAAATCCTTGGACCTATCATTGGGTCGGTTTTGTTGGAGATCTTTCGTCTCAGTATTTAGAAAAAATAGGCCTGACTACCGAAAATTGTATTTTAAAAGGAACTGTTGATAATAAATTAGAAAGTTTATTTAAAAATATTTACCAAGAAGCGAAGAAACATAATCATTTTGGCAGTTTAAGTGAAAGCTTTCAATTGTTGAATTATCTAGAGCATCATTCCGTTACACAGCACGAAAATCAAAGCCAACAATTATTTAACCAAATTAAAATGGCTATTCACGAAAATTTTTCAAACAATCTTTCAATTAGTCAATTAGCTTCTGAGTATAACATTGATCGTAGCTATTTATTTAAGCTATTTCAGCGTTATGAACAAACAAATCCTAGTATTTATGTACAAAACTTAAAATTGCAAAAAGCCTGTTCTCTGTTAAGAAAAAGTTCCTTAACCATCACGGAAATCAGTTTTGAAGCAGGTTTTTCTTCACCTTCTTATTTTTCAAAATTTTTCTTCCAGAAAAAAGAGATGACACCTCGACAATATCGTCAACAGTTTTTGACTTAAAATAAATTGTCATTATTCTTAAATCTGTATTTTTATCCTTTTAAAAGATTGACGAAGTTTTCGCTATGCAGCATACTTGTCAATCTTTTATATAATGACTAATTTACTCGAAACTACCATTAAGCGAATACAGTACTTCTTTAACCAACACCTTTGAAATATTTTGACACTAATGTAATAGTCTCTACGGATCGTATTTTTGATAGATTAATAGTTTAAAATTTATATTTTTTATCACCTAGTATATATTCTTAAGCTTTTCTTAATATTTAATTGTTACAAAAATATTTCAAAAATGTTACAATAGGTAACGAAAGGAATGATTAAAATGAAAAAAATGTTTTTAGGACTCTTTTGTTTTGTTTCGATTACCACACTATCAGTTTCTAATGTATGGGCAGAAGATTCGGCTAATGAAGCTTCTGTGGAAAAGTCAACAGTTACTTCTTTAACGCAAGAAACTTCAGCAACAACAATTAATGCTTCAACTGATTCAACAGCACTTACAGCTGAAAGCGAGGAACTTCCATCGCTTCGTCAAACACTTCTTAATTACGTAGGTATGTATGGTTTAACAGAAACCTTGATAAATCGTTTATCTGATGACGAACTGGACTACGCAAAAAAAGTTTCGTTTCATTTTGTAAACCAAGACATCAGTGGAACAGCGAGAATGATTACTAAATTATATGGTGAGAAACCTATCCCGGAGGACTCCTACTCCACAGATTACTCAACATTAACGATTGATGACTTAAAAAATTATTTACCTCAAATTCGACTTTCGTTAATTTATGTATATGATTTAAATAGTGATGTTGTAAATAATTTAAGCGATCAAACACTCGTCGATTTAATTAATCAAGTCAAGGTAGACTACGCTAACCAAAATTACCCATCTGATGTTCGTGGCGATTATGGTTTAGCATCAATGGCAGATAAAATAAAAGCAAACGATTATACGTCAATTAATCAAAGTGCTGAAAGTGTTTCTTCGGATACTACTAATACAGAATCTACATTACAAACAACTACAAGCAGTTCGAAGAAAGCTACTACATCAAGTTCAACTGAGCACAAAAAGGGGATATTTCCCAGTACTGGCGAAAAAAAATCAGTTTTATTTACCATCATTGGAATCATCTTACTATCTTTAGTTAGTATATTCATTATAAAAAATAAAAAGAAATAGACCTACTATTCAATCATTATTTAAATAATTTGCTTTTTATCAAATAATATTGGTAACGAGAACTTATAGAAATTATCAAATCCAGAGGTTAAGATCCTCTGGATTTTCTCTTTAGCTAGGAATGCTTATCTTTATTAAACGAAAAGATTATTTTGACAATCAATTCACTAACTTTACCACCATTTAAAAACTTAATAAAAAAAGAACCCTTGCAACACAAGGGTTCTCGAACATTCAAAGTTGAATGAATTATTTTACTGTTACTGAAGCGCCAACTTCTTCTAAAGCAGCTTTTAAAGCTTCTGCTTCTTCTTTAGAAACAGCTTCTTTAACTGGTGCAGGAGCGCCATCAACTACAGCTTTAGCTTCTTTCAAGCCTAAGCCAGTTGCTTCACGAACTGCTTTGATAACTTTAACTTTTTGATCGCCAGCTGCTGTTAATTCAACAGTGAATTCAGTTTGTTCTTCTGCTGCTCCACCTGCTGCTGGTCCAGCTACTGCTACAGGAGCTGCTGCTGATACGTCAAATTTTTCTTCGATAGCTTTAACTAATTCGCTTAGTTCTAAGATAGTTGCTGTTTCTAACTCAGCAACGATGTTTTCAATGTTTAATGCCATTTTGAATTTCCTCCATTTAAATTAAAATTGTTTGTTTTTTATTTGTTTGAATTAGACTGCAATTAAGCAACTTCTTCGTTTTTCTCTGCCACTGCTTTGACAGCGTAAGCCACGTTGCGGACTGGCGCTTGTAATACAGATAATAGCATAGATAGTAAACCTTCGCGGTTTGGTAGTTTTGCCAACGCAGTAATTTGTTCCACTGAAGAAACTTTTCCTTCGATGACGCCACCTTTGATTTCTAATGCTTTTGCATCTTTAGCAAATTCGTCGATGATTTTAGCTGGTGCTACTACATCGTCGTTGCTGAACGCGACAGCAGTTGGGCCTGTAAAGACTTCGTCTAAGCCGTCTAAACCAACTTTTTTAGCTGCACGAGAAAGGATTGAGTTTTTGATGACTTTCATTTCTACGCCTGCATCACGTAATTGTTTACGTAAGTTAGTGACTTCTTCAACTGTTAAACCACGGTAGTCCACGATTACAACTGATGCTGCTGATTCAAATTTCTCAGCGGCTGCTTGAACTAGGGTTTCTTTTTTAGCGATTGCTGCTTCACTCATTTATTTCACCTCCTGATTTTGATG
This sequence comes from Enterococcus sp. AZ129, assembly GCF_051714505.1. NCBI lineage: Bacteria > Bacillati > Bacillota > Bacilli > Lactobacillales > Enterococcaceae > Enterococcus > Enterococcus sp. AZ129. Next base: position 2,274,276 of record NZ_JBIORY010000001.1, read on the forward strand.
GTGGAGTTGGACTTGGTTTACGATATGTAAAGTAGAAGAATCAAATGAAGCTTCGCTCACTTCGTTCGCCAAGTATTGTTTTACATCGGCTTTTTTTCAAAAAGTCGTGTAAAACAACAAAACTCCATGCCACCGTAGACATAGAGGGACCGAATTGTATATAACTCAACAATTGTCCTCGGTAGGAAATTAAGACTTGCGTCACCTACTGTCTTCGGTACAGTTAATTATTAACCTCACTCACTTTACCATAGGGTAAGTGAGTGAGTCAAGAATTTTTTAATTATTTTCTTTCAAATTAGAAAGAAGCTTGGTCAACGTGGATTCCAGGTCCAAATGTTGTTGTTACTGAAATGTTTTTGATGTATTGACCTTTAGCAGTTGATGGTTTAGCTTTCAATAATACGTCGTTAATTGTGTTGAAGTTTTCAACCAATTTTTCGTTATCAAATGAAACTTTACCGATTGGTACGTGGATGTTACCAGCTTTGTCAACGCGGTAAGTTACTTTACCAGCTTTAACTTCTTCAACAGCTTTTGTAACGTCCATTGTTACAGTACCAGTTTTAGGGTTTGGCATTAAACCTTTTGGTCCTAAGACACGGCCTAATTTACCAACTGTAGCCATCATGTCAGGAGTCGCAACAACTACGTCAAAGTCGAACCATCCACCTTGGATTTTTGCAACCATGTCGTCGTCGCCTACGAAATCTGCACCAGCAGCTTCAGCTTCTTTAGCTTTTTCGCCTTTAGCGAATACTAAAACAGTTTGTGTTTTACCAGTTCCGTTTGGAAGCACAACTGCTCCACGGATTTGTTGGTCTGCTTTTTTAGGGTCAACGTTCAATTTGTAAGCAACTTCAACTGTTGCGTCAAATTTCGCGATGTTTGTATCTTTTGCTAAAGCTACTGCTTCTTCAACTGAGTAAGCTTTTGTAGCATCAACTTTTTTCAATGCTTCTTGCATTTTTTTGCTCTTTTTAGCCATTTTGTTTCCTCCTTGATTGTGGTTATAACGGTTGTACCTCCCACGTCTTTCATATCTTTAAATATGAAACGAACTGAGAAGCTACTTCTTTGAGTAAGTGTGGAATAAAAATTATTCTACGATGATACCCATGCTTCGTGCAGTTCCTGCAACCATGCGCATTGCTGCTTCAACGTCAGCGGCGTTTAGGTCTGCCATTTTAAGTTCAGCGATTTCTTTCACTTGATCGCTTGAAACTGTTGCAACTTTAGTTTTGTTTGGTTCACCTGAACCTTTTTCGATTTTTGCAGCTTTTTTCAATAAGACTGCAGCAGGTGGTGTTTTAGTAATGAATGTAAATGAACGATCTTCATATACAGAGATTACTACTGGAATAATCAAGCCTGCTTGGTCAGCTGTACGAGCATTGAATTCTTTAGTGAATCCCATGATGTTGATACCTGCTTGACCTAACGCTGGACCTACTGGTGGAGCTGGTGTTGCTTTCCCCGCAGGAATTTGTAATTTAACGATTTTTTCTACTTTTTTAGCCACGAAAATACCTCCTTAAGTTCTCGTGCGTGGTTAATGGGGTTGAGATTTCCCCTCCCACTCAACGTACATTTAAAACATACCCTATTACTATACAGGATTCCCTTTACTTTTTCAAGATGTTTTTATGATTTCAAGGCAATTTTTTTATCCGTTATTTTCTTCATGAAATGCGCATCATGCTCAATCACTAGCATTGCAGGCTTCACAGATAAGATTAGCGCTTCTAATTGTTGATGATTAAACACATCCAAGTAATTAAGGGGTTCATCCCAAATATAAAGTTCAGCTGATTGAGACAATGATTTGGCTACTTCGACTTTTTTCCGTTGCCCCATACTCATTTGTTCAATTCGATTAGTGAAAACGGCGCGCTCCATCCCAAGTTTTCGTAAGTTATTTAAAAATTGGGTGTAATCTAACTGATTTTTCTCTGCAAATTCGGATAAAGTTCCTTGATTGTCTTCATAATCTTGGCGCACATAAGAAATGGTTAATTGGTGAGCCAAAGTGGCTTCGCCTTCTGAATCCCCAGAAAAATTATCCAATAAATACTGAATCAAGCTCGATTTTCCTGAGCCATTTTTCCCTGTTATTCCAACAATTTCTCCTGCGTTTATTGAAAAAGAAATTGGCGCAAATAGCCAATTTTTCTCGTAGCCTAGACGAAGCTCTTCCACCGTCAATAATGTTTTGTGATGCGTTGGCTGATAATCCATTGACAAAGGATCAATATACTCAAGATCTTTTAATAGTTTTTCTTTTTCTGCTAATTGTGTTTCGGCACGTTGTTGAATGTGTTTCGAGCGCTTCATTACGCGCGCTGCCCGGGCACCAATGGCTCCTGTATCAAAAATCGCCCCGCTCCCTTTTTCTTTAGCGTTACCGTACTTATCACCTTCACGGTTCATCGACCATTCCGCTTTTTTACGAGCGGTTTCTTTCAAGCGATTGACTTCTTTTTTGATTTTTTCATTTTCTGCTAGTTCAAAAGCATCTCTTAATTTTTTTTGCTCTTCATAAATAGAAAAATTCCCTTGATACAGCGTCAATTGACTTTTTTCAATCGCCAAAATATGATCAACCACTTCATCAACAAATGCCCGATCGTGGCTGACTAAAATAAACCCGTGTTTCTTTTTCTTCAAATATTCAGCCACTTGTTGTCTGCCAGCTAAATCTAAATGATTTGTTGGCTCGTCAATTAAAGGAAAGGCATTCTCTTCAATAAAAAGAAGACCTAATAAAACTTTCGTCTTTTCGCCGCCTGATAAAGAAGAAAAGGGCCGCCATAAAACTTCAGGATCAACGTTTAAAAGCGTTAATTCTCGTTCTAATTCCCACTGTTCAAAAGAAGTCACCTCTTGTAAGACATAATAAGTGAGCTGTTGTCCTTCTGCAACTGTTTGTGGAAAATAGACGAAATCGACTTGATGAAGAATCTCTCCTTGGTAATCCAACTGCTTTTGTAACAATCTTAATAAGGTTGTTTTCCCACGGCCATTGCGGCCAATCAGTCCTAATTTCCAATTGGTATCCATCGTGATATTTGCCTGATCAAAAAGCAATACTTCTTGATTATCATAGGCAAAAGATAGTTGTTTTAGTTCAATTTTCGACATAAATATACCTCCATAAAGCAAAATTGATGCAGCTTTACGGAAATCAGCGGCATCAATCCAAGGTATACAAAAAGACCCGTGGCTGAATTCTTTAAGCTAATTTCCGAAAATCCGCACACTCCACCCGCTATATTCAGGCAAAGTTATACAGTTTCTCTAAAAAATTAACTTAAATTTTCAACGTACGAATCCCTCTTTTCGTCTTTTATTATCTAGAATTTAGCATCTCTTCACTGATTTGTCAACGAAGGCCCCTTGCTTTCATTCTGATAAAAATTTAAATTATTCGCTAAAACACAAGCGATTGCCTAGTTCCCCGCCATTTTTTGTGTTAGACTTCCAATGAAAACATATTCTAATGAAGAAGGTGCTGAAATGGAAGAGTTACGCTTTAATAGTGTTTTTGATATTATCGGACCCGTTATGATTGGTCCAAGCAGTTCTCATACAGCTGGAGCGGCAAGAATTGGAAAAGTGGTTCGCAGTATTTTTGGACAGCAACCTGATAGCGTTGACATTTATTTATATGAGTCTTTTGCCAAAACTTATCGTGGTCACGGAACAGATATCGCCTTAGTTGGCGGCCTTTTAGGCATGGAACCAGATGATGAGCAACTAGCCAATTCTTTGGAAATTGCCTATGAACAAGGAATGGAAGTTTGTTTTATTCCTAAAAGTGAAAAAGCGGACCACCCTAATTCCGTTAAAATTGTGGTTTCTTCTGGCGACCGAAAACTATCCGTGACAGGAATTTCAATTGGTGGTGGAAACATTCAAATTTCTGAATTAAATGGCTTCAAATTGTCTTTAAGTATGGGCACGCCAACATTTATTGTTGTCCATCAAGATGTTCCTGGCATGATTGCTAAGGTGACCAACATCCTTTCAGCTAGCGATATCAATATTAGTACAATGACCGTTACCCGAGAATCTAAAGGGGAAAAAGCGATTATGATTATTGAAGTTGATCAAGCCGAAGTCGGTGACATTGTCATGCAATTAGCTGAAATCCCTCATATATATAGCGTTAACTATTTTGACTAAATGAACGTAAAGGAGTAATACGATGTTTTATTCAATTGAAGATTTGGTAGCTCAAGCGAAAGAGTACCCTTCTGTGAGCGAATTAATGATTGCAACAGAAATGGCTCATGGCGGGTATTCTCGTGAACGAATTATTGAAACAATGGAAAAAAATCTAGCCGTTATGAAACAATCTGTCGCTGAAGGAATCGCTGGTGTTACCTCAGTAACAGGGCTAACTGGTGGCGATGCAACCCGCTTAAATGATTACATACATTCAGGCAACTTTTTAAGCGGTGAGACCATTTTACAAGCCGTGCGAAATGCGATTGCCGTTAATGAAGTTAATGCGAAAATGGGCTTGATTTGTGCTACACCAACCGCAGGCAGTGCCGGAGTAGTTTCTGGCGTCTTGTTGGCAGTTATTGACCGCTTAAAGTTAACGCATCAGCAACAATTGGATTTTCTATTTACAGCTGGGGCTTTTGGCTTAGTGATTGCCAACAATGCCTCAATCAGTGGTGCCGAAGGTGGTTGTCAAGCTGAAGTCGGTTCTGCTAGTGCAATGGCCAGTGCCGCTTTAGTTGCGGCTTCTGGCGGTACGCCTGATCAATCTGCTCAAGCTGTGGCCATTACGATAAAAAATATGATGGGCCTCATTTGTGATCCTGTTGCGGGACTTGTTGAAGTTCCTTGCGTGAAGCGAAATGCATTAGGTTCTTCTCAAGCCTTCATCTCAGCTGACATGGCTTTAGCGGGGATCCGAAGTGTCATTCCACCAGATGAAGTCATCCACGCAATGTACCAAGTGGGTCGCCAAATGCCACAAATTTTCAAGGAAACCGCTGAAGGCGGTCTTGCGGTGACACCAACTGCACAACGTTTAAGCAAAGAAATTCTAGAGAAACAAAAATAGAAATAACTATAGCAAGAAGCTTACAGAAAAAAACGTCCATTCGTTTTTTCCGTAAGCTTCTTCTTTAATAACTTGTTCCGCCTAAACCAACCACAGCGACAATTCCATTCATGACATCTTTCATCGTTTCACCTACAAATGAAACAGTTCTACCATCAATGCGTTTAATCATTGGTAACATTTCAATACGATCTGCTTGTGCTGTCGTCACACATTGCAATTTTACAGTTGCTGGTGTTTGCAAGGTATATCGGGGTAATTCAGACAACGCAAAGGAAGTTAACACCTGACTTGTAGTTGCTACGATAGCTTCCCGAACTTGTTGCATGGGTCTATTTTTGATTGCATAACGTCCCAGAGATTCTTTGGTGGAAACAAAGGGGACTTCGGGCATCATTTTTTCTTGAAAAAGTTGTTCCTCTAAGCCTGATTCACCGATAATTAAACCAACAGGGACACCTAATTCGCTAGCGTAAGCTGCATTAATTGTCGTTTCATTCATCGCTAAGTCGTTTATTTTTAAATCATAAGCAACACTAGCGCTATACCCATGATCCATATTCCCTTTTTGTTTACCAATACCGGCATGATAACCTAAGAAAAAGACCACATCATAGCTACTATCCAAGCCACTCATCATATAATCCATGCGAGGAAAGCCGCTCACTAAGGAAATTCGTTCATCCATTTCTGCCAAGCGCGCATAAGCTAAATTCAATCCACGGCTATGCGAATCGGCAATAGTAATTTCTGTAATTTGTTCATTTTTGGCACTCTTTTGAATCCCTTCAATTAACCAAGCCACATGTTGGTGATATAATTCTCGGAATAAAACGGTGTCTTCTTTTTCCATATCAAATGTCGCAATACCTGCTAATCCTTCAATATCGCATGATACATAAATCTTCATTTGTTCCACTCCTTTGACAATGGCTGAACCAGTGCTTGAATTTTGTCAGCATCTAAATTTTTGATTAATTGAATGACTAATTCTTTCGCCGCTTGGTAATCTTGAAAGTCCACATAGCAATGGGGTGTGTGAGCGTAACGGACAGGAATTCCTACAACAATCGTCGGGGCTCCTTGAACTTGTGTAATCGCCATGCCATTGGTTCCACCACCACTTCGAACAGAAACTTGAACAGGAATTTTGTGTATTTTAGCAATCTCTAGTGCATACTCTTGAAATTCCGGATTCGTAATCATAGAAACATCAAAATAACGTAACATCGGTCCTTTTCCCATTGCTGATTGAATCATCTCTGGCGTTTCTGCCGTATCATCAGCCGGGCAGCCTTCGAAAACAATAGCTAAATCAGGATTGACTTGCTTTGCGGCAATAAGTGCTCCTCTTTCGCCAACTTCTTCTTGTGCAGTTACTGTCGCAACTAACTTGAATGGAAGCGTCTCTTCTTTCAACTCCTCCATGACATCCACTAAGCAAGCACAGCCAATGCGACAATCAAAAGCTTTTCCTAAAAAAAGATCTGTCTGTTCGTTGTAACAGCACGTCACATCTGGAATGACCGGTGCACCAAGATCGATTTTGTACGTTTCAATTACTTCTTCTTTTGAGGTAGCACCAATGTCGATCGTCAAATCAGCAATGGTTAATGGCCGCTGACGTTCCTCTGGTGTCATAAAATGAGGGGGCCGACTAGTAACTACGCCTGGCAGATAGGTACCTTCCCGGTTACGAATCCGAACTTTTTGTGCAGAAATCGTATTAGGGACCCAGCCACCTAAGGGAAGAAAACGCAACAAGCCGTTTTCTTTAATTGCTTGAATCATAAAACCCACTTCGTCACTATGAGCATCAAAAAGCACAACTGGACCTTCACTTAGATTATTTTTCTTCTCAAGATATAAATTTTTAATGGCATCTAGCCGTTGAATAGTAAAATCCGCAGTTGCGTGTTGAAGGATTCTAACGACTTCTGTTTCAAAGCCTGAAACACCATTAGCATTTGAAAGTTCCTGAATTAATTGAACAGCTTGACTTTTTTTCATTTTTTCCCAACCTTTACTTGTCACTGATAGAGACTGATTTGTAATAGCCTGAACCTAATGGACCATAGACTAAATTTTGGACAGAATCGGCCACTAAGCGTGCTTCTGTTAATTGATAAAGAGGAACTAGGGGAGCTTCTTCCGCAACCAATCGATCCGCTTTTTGTAATGTTTTCCAACGTTCTTCATATTTGTTTGCATAAGTTACGTTTGCTTCTTGAAGCAACTGATCAAAGGTCTTATTAGACCATTTACCAAAATTATTGGAATTTTTTGATTGCAGTAAGTTTAAGAAATCGATTGGATCAGCATATACTGGCGTCCAGCCACCAACCACAATGTCGAAATCTCCGCTGCGACTTTTTTCTAAACGATTATTAAAAGGAACTGGCGAAACATTGACTGTTAAATTTTCTAAATTATCTGCTAAAGCTCCTTGAACATACTCACTGATTTTTTTTGCATTTTCTGTATCCGAACTTAAAATGGTTAGCTCCGCTTTTTCAATTCCTAATTCTTTTTTAGCTGTTTGCCATAACTCTTTCGCTTTTTCTGGTTCACTAGGATTTAAATCTCCTAATTCCTCTGCAAAATCTTTTTGCGTTTCTTGATTAGTGAAACCTGTTGGCACGAAACCAAGTGCTTTTTTTGAGCCATCATTTAAAACATTTTTAGCTAAACGTTCAGAATTCAATGATAATGCTATTGCTCGACGTGCATTCTTATTTGCCAAAAGATCTTTTTGCGTATTTAATTGGATATAATACGTTCCAGGAATTTCACGAATTTTCAAAGCTGCATTGCCGTGTTCTTGTGCAACAATTTCTCCAGAAATTTTTACAACATCTAATTCTTTCCCTTCGAAAAGATTTTTCCCAGTATTGACTTCTTTAACGACTTGGACATCCACCTTATCCAGCGAAACATTCGCTTGATCCCAATAATTTTTATTCTTCACATAGGACCAAGTATTATTCGTGCCATCCCAACCTTCCAATGTGAAAGCGCCATTGTAAAGTGTTGACTCAGCTGATGTACCATAGTTTTTGCCCGTTTTTTCGACAAATGCTTCATTTAAAGGATAAAAAGCTGGCACCGCCAATAATTGTTGAAAATAACTCATAGGATAGCTCAGCTCTACTTCCAAGGTATGGTCATCAATGGCTGTTACCCCTAGCTCTTCTTTAGATTTGCCACCGTCAACAATAGCACGATAATTTTTTAGCCCTTCAAAATAATACGCTTGCGGGGAAGCTGTTTTTGGGTCTACTGTGCGCTTCCAAGAATATTCAAAATCATTGGCTGTGATTGGCTCGCCGTTACTCCATTTTGCATCTTTTCGAATCGTAAAAGTATAGATTAAACCATCATTAGAGGGCTGTACTTTTTCAGTTGCCAATGCTGGTTTAGCTTCTCCTTTTTCGTCAAAGGAGAAAAGTCCCTCTCCTACTTGACTCATTACATCTGCTGCTGTATTATCCATTGCCAACGACACGTCTGCCGTTGATAATTCCGAATCAATCCCGACCCGTAATACCTGTTGTTCTTGCTTTTTGGTTTCTTTCCCAACATTTCCACAGCCCGAGAGAAGTAGAACTATGATTGCTGCCAAAGACAGCCTTTGCTTTGTTGCCCTTTTCATAAAAACACCTCATTTTCTTATTTTTTGATACCTTTTTCCCACAAAATTATTTATAATCTGATAAAGGAGGTTTGCTCATGAACTTAGATTACTTAAAAGAAACGTATCATTTAACGAAAACAGAAAGTCAGATTTTGTATTATTTGGATCAACAAAGTACGAACGCGGCCGATTTGAGTATTCGAGAAGTTGCCAAACACTGCTTTTCTTCGCCTAGTTCCATCATTCGTTTAGCCAAAAAATTAAATTTATCAGGTTATAATGAACTTATTTACAAATTAAAAGAAGCCCATTTTTCTCAGCCAATCCCTTATGAAACAGCGCCTTCATTTGAAACAACCAACGAGTTTTGTCGACTGCTTGCCAAACACAAGAGTCATTTATTTGTTATTTTAGGTCATGACTTTTCACGACATTTGGCGGCTTACATTAGTGAAGTTTTCAATTTTCATGGCATCCCCAGTATCACAACAGCCCATACTCATTCGATAAATAGTCAAAATAATCAGAATTTTCTTTTTATCATTCTTTCACATTCTGGTGAAGAAAAATACCTAAAAGAAACAGCTCTGCTTGCGAAAGAGAAAAAACATCCTATCATTTCTTTTGTTGGTGCCAAAAATTCAACTCTTGGTCGACTGGCAGATCTCGTTTTTTCAACTGACTCTTACAGCCCGTTTTCAACAAGTGTCGCTCAGCCACAAATGTTTTTTGGCCAAACATTAATCACCTTTGAAGCCTTGATTTGTGCTTATTTAAATCATGAGGATTACATTCCAATATCTCCTAAAAATAAATAATTTTATTTATTATAGCTGAAAAAAGCTATTTCGCTAGCCAAAGTATAGAAAAAGGCACATGTTCCATTTTTTATGGAACATGTGCCTTTTTGCTATTTTTTACTCGGCCATAGAAATTCAATTAGCAATTGATCTACTTCAGGATTTTCATGTAATTGGCTATGTTGTGCATTTTCTCCTTTAATAATCTGGCTAGTGACTTGAGTTCCTCGCTGTCTTAGCAAGGCGTTGACTGCTAAGGCACTAGATAACGGTACCGTTCCATCACTTAAATCTGTTGCACTTAATTGACCACCAATTAATAAAATGGGCAGTTTTTCTGGAACAACATTGATCATCTCTTGATAATCCAAATAGCGGCTACTTTTTTCTGTGGGGCCGTTTTCTAGTTCCGTTTCGATGGTTTGCTGTTGACTCGTATCAATAAAATCATTGAAAGGTGCTCCAATGCTGACGAATTTTTCAATTTTAGGTAACGATGCGTCTTGCCCATAGGTTCCTAAATAACGTAAACCACTAACACCACCCATAGAGTGCCCGACAATATTGGCTTTGTTCACTTGATAATTTTTTTGTAAATAGAGTAATGTGTTTTTTATCCATTCTGTTTGATTCCATTCATTGTTTTTATTATCTTCAAATAGAACTTGAACACTGGGATTCGTCGCTTTGCCACTTAAAGCTCCTCGCTCTTTAACCACGGTCCCATCAGGTTTAACGAGTAGCACTAATTCTTGAGTTGTGGCACCTTGTTTCTCCAAGCGATGCAGTAACGAGCCAAACGAATTTTTAGTTCCTGCGTAACCATGAAAAAAAAGTGTTGGTGTTGTTGTGCGGTTTAACTCAACAGTTGCTTCTTTTGTGGCGGCTTGATTGTCATTCTTCGTGGTTGCCCCAATTTGGCAAGCACTTAATAATAGAACAAGACCCATTAGCAAAGAAAAATAACGATATTTTTGGGCATGTTTCATTTTTTTCATTCCTTTCTGCGATGAACTAAAAAAGGGCTTGGAAAAGAAGTCAGTTGACTGCTTTTCCAGACCCTACAATCTGTATCAATCAGCTGAACAATAGTTTGTCAGCTTGTTTATTAATCAATGTTATCGACTTGTTCAAAGTCTAATTCTGTACTTGTTTCACGACCAAACATATCGATGTTTACTTTTAATTTTTGTTTTTCTTCATCGATTTCTGTCACAACACCTTCAAGACCAGAAAAGGCACCTTCGATAATTTTCACTGTATCGCCTAGCGCTACTTCTAAGTCTGATTGACGGGTGCTCATGCCAATTGAACGTAAAATGTGGTTAATTTCTTCTTGTAATAAAGGAGCGGGTTTACTACCAGCACCATGTGAGCCTACAAAACCAGTTACGCCTGGCGTGTTACGAACAATATACCAAGAATCATCGGTCATAATCATTTCCACTAACACATAACCAGGGAAAGTTTTATGAACGATTTCTTTTTCTTTACCATTTTTGACTTCTTTTTCTGTTTCTTCTGGTACAACGACACGAAAAATATAATCGCCCATCCCCATGCTTTGTGCACGTGATTCAATGTTTGCTTTTACTTTATTTTCATAGCCTGAATAGGTGTGCAATACGTACCAATTTCTTTCAAAAGTTTCCATTACTGATTCGGCTCCTTTAAATGTTTTAGTTTATTTTTTTCGAGCAAATAAAAAAAGCTCAGTTTCCCGAAGCTTTTTCTCGAATACTATTATAGCACCCCTCGTCGGGAAATACTAGAATTAATTATTTTAAAATCCAGCCAAATGCCGTTTGGATAACAGTATCCATGATAAAGAACAATGCTGCAAATAAAATAGATGTTTCAATTACAACTAATGTATCTTTACGCAATTGTTTTTTTGTTGGCCAAGTTACTTGCTTCATCTCATCAGCAACGCTGCGGAAAAATTTCATGTTGATACCCTCCTCTAAATCTATTTCGTTTCTTTATGTAACGTGTATTGATTACAATATTTACAGAATTTATTGATTTCTAAGCGTTCGCCACGTTTACCTTCACTAACGGATTTAGAATAGTTGCGAGAGCCACAAACGGAACAAGCAAGAGCTGCTTTCTTTGTTGCCATGTTCTTCGACCTCCTCTATTCACAAATTTACTTCTTAACAGTACCATTATTCGAAAAAGTTGTCAAAGTTTAATTTACTTTTTAAAGAAGCACCGTGCCGATTCTTACGTAATTTTTTACCATTATCGCGAATACGTGCTTGATTTCTTTTATAAAATATCTGATTTTTCTTTATTTTCTATTTATTTTAACAAAATTGCTTTTATTCTGAGGTCTCAGCTATTGTTTTCTGCTAAGTTATGATATGATAAATTTATTAAAAATGAACCCTTAGGAGGCCTGTTTATGTTATTAAAATCTGTAGTTATTAAAAAAGATAATTTAACAACCGTCAATGAATCTTGTACTCTAGAAGAAGCTCTTTCTATTTTAGAAGACTCAGGTTACCGTTGTGTCCCAATTTTAGACGAATCTGGAAAAATTTTCCGAGGAAATATCTATAAAATGCATATTTACCGCCACAAAGCAAACGGTGGCGATATGAGTTTACCTGTTACCTATTTGTTAAAAAATGCCACAAAATTTATTTATGTCAACACTTCATTTTTCAAGGTATTTTTTACTATTAAAGAACTACCTTACATTGCTGTTTTAGATGAAAATAATTATTTTTATGGTATTTTAACACACAGCACCTTATTAAATATTTTAGCGCAATCTTGGAATGTAAAACAAGGGAGCTATGTTTTAACGATTGCTTCAGTTGGTCAACAAGGCGACTTAGCAGCCATTTCAAAAATCATTGCCAAATATAGCAGCATCGCCAGCTGTATTACATTGGATGTCGATAGTGAAGAATTTGTTCGTCGCACACTTATTACTTTACCAGCCGGCACAACTGCCGAAACGTGTACAGCCATTGTAGAACATTTAGAGCGGAAAAACTTTAAAGTTGTAGAATTGGAAAATTTAGAAGACGAGTAAAATTTACGACCTTTAGCTTAGGATTTAAAGCTAGGGAGGTAAGCCAATTTGACTTACCTCCCTAGCTTATTTTTTTAGACTTCTTCACCAATAATTCGAACTTCCGTTTGCAATTCAACATCAAATTTTTCTTTAATCACTTCTTGGATATGTGCAATTAATTCCACATAATCCGTGGCGGTTGCATGATCGATGTTAACAATAAATCCCGCATGCTTTTCGGAAATTTGAGCACCGCCCCATTTTAAGCCTTGTAAGCCAGCGTCTTGAATTAATTTCCCTGTAAAATGACCAACAGGGCGTTTAAAGACACTGCCACAAGAGGGATACTCTAGCGGTTGCTTCAGTTCACGAAGTTCCGTTAATTCATCCATTTGGGCTTTAATTTCTGCATGGTTTCCTTTTTCTAAAGCAAACGTTGCTTGCAAGACAATACAATGTAATTCTTGAATTTCACTATGACGATAACGGAAATTCAGGTCTTCTTTCGTCATGGTTTGAATAGTCCCATCTGCCAACAGCACTTCTGCAGACTGGAAAACATCTTTAATTTCCCCGCCATATGCTCCAGCATTCATATAAACAGCACCGCCGACACTTCCTGGAATACCACAAGCAAATTCAAAACCAGTTAAATCAGCTGCTAAGGCTTCGTAGGTTGTATCAATCAGCTTGGCACCAGCATCCACAATCATGGTGGTACCGGCTACTTTGATTTCTTTCATTTCTGTTAGCATAATCACGACATCGCGAATACCGCCATCACGAACAATCAAGTTGCTAGCATTGCCTAATACTAACCATGAAAGTCCTTGTTCTCGGCAATACGCCACAATCTCTTCGACTTCTTTTTTTGTTTTGGGTAAGGCCAACACATCAGCTGGGCCACCTGTTTTGGTAAAGGTTACGTTTTTTAATGGTTCATCTACTAATAAAGTAATTTCGTTTAATGTTTCTAACATAGCTTTAGTGTTCACGAAAGTTAGTCCTTTCTTTTCAAAATATCTGTCTTATTCTAGCATGATAGAAAGAAAGTTGCTAGTCCTCTTTAAAGAACATGCCGTTGTTGTTGGCGTAGCATTTCTTCACATAACGCATGACTTTCATAGACTTTTTCTTGTTTTAACTCTTGCTCTTGCGGTTTTTGAATGGCCTGAATGAAAGCAGTAACCATTTGGTAAAAACCTCTTTTTTCCAATGTTGGCGTCCAATCCCCCATCTCTTTTACTTGGTATTCTTCTTCTGTTTGGATGGTCAAATGCGTTAAATTTTCCAAGCGATAAGTACCTGTGGGGCTGGTGACTTCAAAAGTTTCTGTATTGGCCCCAGAGTGTAAATCCATGGAACAAACAATCGTTGTCTGTTCGGTTTCTAATTGTAAAATTGCTCGTTTTAAATGACCGTTTTCTTCCACTAATTTTGACTGCACCACGAGGAGCGGTCCTTCCGCTAAATAAACGGCGGTATCAACGACATGTAAAAATAAATCATACATCATAAAACTTGTTTCTCTCGTTGTATTGATGCGGTTCTTTTTAATAAAAATTGTTTGTTTTTCAGGAATATTTTTCAATACTTCCGTATAAGGGGCAAAACGACGATTGAAGCCAACCATCAGGCGCAGATTTTTGGCTGCTGCCAATGCTTGTAATTCTTTGACTTCAGCAAGCTCTTCACTTAAAGGTTTGTCCACAAAGACGTGAATACCGGCCTGTAATAATTGGCGAACGACTGCACCATGCACTTTTGTGGCTACATGGACAAAACAAGCATCAATCTTCGCTTCAATCAATTCTTCTATGGTCCCAACGGTTTCTGTAAAGCCATACTGATCAGCGATTTTTTGTCGTGTTTCTGGGTTCCTAGTCGCTAATACAAACTCTGCCAAGTGGCGGCATTCACTATAAGTTGGCAAATACGCTTTTTGTGCAATATTTCCTAAACCAATGACTCCAATTTTCATTCGTTTGTCCTCATTTCTGCTCTTTTTACTATTTTATCATAGACTACTTCTTTCCAAAAATCAGTCATTTTCTCTTTTTCTTTTCAAGTATTTAAAACTTCTTTAAAAAGTATTAGAATAGAAGAAAGCACCAAGCGACCTTTTCTTTGGTTCTGGTTTGCACTGAAACGAGCAAAAGCGTTTCTTATTTGAAAGGAGTTTCAACAATGAAATGTATTTCTTGGAATGTCAACGGCTTACGAGCGGTTGTTAAAAAGAATTTTATGGATGTTTTTAATGAATTAGATGCAGATTTTTTCTGTTTACAAGAAACAAAATTACAAGCTGGGCAAATTGATTTAGAACTTCCTGGCTATCATCAGTATTGGAATTATGCCGAAAAAAAAGGCTATTCTGGCACAGCAATTTTCGCTAAAGAAGAAGCGTTAAGTGTTCGCTATGGCTTAGGTATCGAGGCTCACGATCAAGAAGGCCGCGTGATCACTTTAGAATATCCAGAATTTTTCATGGTCACTTGCTACACACCAAACTCACAAGCTGAACTAAAGCGTTTAGCTTATCGAATGACATGGGAAGATGCTTTTCGTGCCTATTTAAACGAATTAAATCAAGAAAAACCCGTCATTCTTTGCGGTGATTTAAACGTAGCTCATCAAAAGATTGATTTAAAAAATTGGAAAACCAATCAAAAAAATGCGGGGTTCACGCCTGAAGAACGGCAAAAATTTACTGAGTTATTAGACAGTGGCTTCACTGATACATTCCGTTATTTTTATCCAGAAGCTGAAGGCATCTACTCATGGTGGAGTTATCGCTTTAACGCACGAAAAAATAACGCAGGATGGCGGATTGACTATTTCGTTGTGTCAGAATCCTTGAATGAACGTTTAGTCAGTGCTAAAATCCATACAGATATTCTTGGTAGTGATCATTGTCCAGTGGAAGTTGTACTTGATTTTTAAGTGTTACTCAACGCGTTGAAAGGAGTTTTTTTAATGAACTTTTACGCTTTTGACTTTGAAACAGCTAGTTATGATAAACATAGTGCCTGTTCCATTGCAATTGTTAAAGTAGAAAATAGTCGGATTGTGGATGAATTTTACACGTTAATCAAACCAGAAACACCTTTTTTCTGGCGAAATACGCAAATTCACGGCATTCATGAATCAGATGTTGCCAATGCGCCCAAATTCCCTGAAGTCTGGCAACAAATTCAGCATTGTTTTCAACCAAATCTGTTAGTGGTCGCTCACAATGCAAGTTTTGATTGTAGTGTTTTGGCTGGCTGTTTAGATTACTATGGCTTAGAACAACCTAATTACCTTTCTTTATGTACAGTCAAAACGAGTCGCAAACTGTTTCCTGAATTTCCTAATCATAAATTAAATACCGTTTGTGAAAACCTCAATATCACTTTAAATAATCATCATGATGCTTTAGAAGATAGCCGAGCTTGTGCCGAAATTCTTTTACAGCAAGAACAACGATTTGGGGTTGAACCTTTAAAAAAATTAGTATTGGTGAAATAATCCAGTTCTTGTTTCCAGCGAAGACGTTATCTCTTTCAGTGGCTAGTTGGCAGGAGATAACGTCTTTTCTTTTACATAACTTTTCCGCTAAACCAAAAATTTTTCAGAAAGGACGCGATGATGTATTCGATTCTTTACTTATTCACAGACTCTCTCAAAAATGCGTGGCGCTCAAAAAACCAATTTAGTACGTTGATTCTTATCTTTATTATTAGTTTTCTGACTTTTTCTGCTCTATTATTGACTTTGTTGTTTTCTCGATGGCTTTCACAAATGATTCTTCTTGATAATTATGCAGTGATTCCTCCCTTGACAATTTTCAGAGGTTTGGCTGGAATCAGCGCTGGAACACTCTTTTTCTTCCTGATTAGTTATATTTGCCGAGCTTTCTTCCTAACTTTTTTAGAGCAAAAAAACGACTTACTGATCTTAGTTCTTTTAGGTACGACAAAATTACAAATTTTAATTAGCTATGCCTTACAACCCATCTATTATTTGATTTTTATTTTGCCTTTAGCTGCTTTTCTAGCTAATAAGCTCATTCAACAGTTTATCCATGATTTTTTCAGCGAGGTACCTGGTTTAATGCACATCGATAGCTACATGCAAGGTATCTTTTTACCACTAACAGGAAGCCTGTTGTTCATTTGCTGTTGTGTCTTTTTAATTCTTTTTAGGAAACTCAATCGCTTAATCAAAAAAGGTACTTAACTAACTATGCGAAAAAAGTGAGAAATACGTCATCTCGACGTATTTCTCACTTTTTTGAATGACTTAGGTTCATTAGGCTAATTACTTTTTTCCGCCTCTTTTAAGCCAAGGCTTCAATAATTTCGGTCATTGTTTTTGAACCAAAAATCATTTGTTCTCCATCAATTAGCATTGCTGGAACGCTCATAATTTTCTTTTCTTTTTTCAACTCTGGAAATAGACTAATGTCCACCATTTCTGCTTCCACATGAGGATTAATTGATGCAATACGTTGGCAAGCCGCCACGACATCGGGACAGAAATGACATGTTAGTGAAACAAAGATTTCTATTTTTCTTTTTGGCAATGCAAGTATGTTCTTTTGCAGACTTGCTTCTAACGGCTGCCCCTCGCTGCCGACATTATAAACCGCCAAAACCAACGAGTTTACTTCATGGCCACTAGGAATACCACTAAATTTAATTCCTGTATAGTTTCCTGCCGTATCTAAGAGCACAACGCTAGGCATTTTTTCAATCCCATACAGCAATTCTTTGGCTGGCTCAGTATCTTTCAAAATCGTTTCTAAAGTAATCTTCTGATCCAGACTTGCAAATTCTGTTAAGAATGACTGAAGTTCCAATGATTTTTCATCACTTGCATCCAAAAACTGAAGCAATGTCACTTTTTTGGTTAGTTTAGCGAAAATACCGCTTAATTGTTGGCGCATACTTTCTGGGAACCACTGATGCTTACCAGTAACTTTCGCTGGCTGTTTTTCTTTTGGTTGCTGACTGTTTGTTTCAGGGACAGATTGATTAGCTAATCGTTCAGTCATTCGCTTCGTTACAATCGGTTGACCTGCCTGTGTTTTTTGTTCTGTCACGTAACGTTGCGCATGAGTGGCGGCAATTGCACCGTCTGCAACCGCCGTCACAATTTGACGTAATTCTTTTATTCGTAAATCTCCTGCTGCATAAACTCCGGGAATATTGGTTTCCATATTTTCAGTTGTTGGCACATACCCACGGTCTAAGGCAATTTTCCCTTCAAAAATTTCTGTACTTGGTTTATTTCCAGCAAAAACAAACAGACCAAATGTACTGTCTTTTGGCGCTTCATAAACCGTTTCTTCTCCCGTCTGGTTATTGACAAACACAGCTTTCCGGACAAAATCATCGCCCATAATTTCTTTCACTTCTGTGTTATAAACAATCTTAATTTTCGGGTGATTTTTAGCCGCCTCCGCAGTTAATTTTGCACATGTAAAATCAGGTTCTCGGATAATCATCGTTACTGATTTACCGTAACGTGTCAAATAAACGGCCTCTTCCGCTGCTGCATAACCGCCACCAATCACAAAAATATCTAGGCCTTGGAAAAACTCCCCATCACAAGTAGAACAATAGGCCACGCCGCGTCCTGTAAATTCACTTTCACCAGGGAAACCAATTTTACGAGCAGAAGCTCCTGTCGCAATCAATACTGCATATGCTTGGTAGGTTTGACTCGCCGATTGAACAGTTTTTATCGTTTGACTAAAATCAACATCAATAATCTCGTCGTTTGTAAAAGCTACACCGAAGTCTTGTGCTTGAATGCGCATTTCTTCCATTAGTTCTGGACCTGTTGTGTGACGAATCGCTGGATAGTTCACAATTTCAGAAGTCGTCGTTACTTGTCCGCCAATTTTGTCTTTTTCAATAATTAAGGTATCCATCATTGCGCGACCTGCATAGATACCTGCAGATAAAGCAGCTGAGCCGCCACCAATAATAATCAAATCGTAGATTTCTTCTGTCACTTGCTTCTCCTCTTTCTTCTGTGTTTCAGAAAAAGAGCTGAACAAAACATTTTCTCTGTTTTATCCAACTCTTTGACCTCTATTTACAAAGCGAATTTAAATTTTACCAACTAAATCTAAGCTTGGCGCAATTGTTTCTTCTCCTGGTTGCCAATTGGCTGGACAAACTTTATCACCATGTTCTGCTACAAATTGAGAAGCTTCTAATTTACGAACAAGTTCTTCAGCATTACGACCAATACCCATGTCGTTGATTTCATAAGATTTGATGTCCCCTTCTGGACTCACAATAAATGAAGCACGGTAAGCCATTCCAGAAGCTTCATCTAAAACGCCAAAGAAACGAGCAAGTTGACCGTTGGGATCGGCTAACATTGGATATTTAATTTTTCCAATCGTTTCTGTAGCGTCAGCCCATGCTTTATGCACATAATGACTATCTTCTGAAACAGAGTAAACCTCACAATTTAATTCCTGTAAATGCGCATAATGCTCTTGCATATCCCCTAATTCCGTAGGACACACGAAAGAAAAATCAGCTGGATAAAAGAAGAAAATACTCCATTTTCCTAAAATATCTTCTGTTGATACTCGTGTAAATTCACCATCGTGATAGGCATCACATTCAAAGTCAAAAAGTTTTTGATTAATTAAATTCATTGTCGTTCCTCCTCTGTTTTTTTACTCTTTAAGGATAACAGTTTATAATTATTCCGTCAATAGAATAATTATAAACAAACGAGGTTTTATTAACGTATAATACTGTACTATTGAGAATTTTATGATTATCATTCTCAATTAGAAATAGCGAGATAACTTTTTAAATAACAAAAAAAAGAAAGCGAATCATTAAAAGAACTTGCTTTTTAACGATTCGCTTTCTTTTTGTGAAGACATTCTTTAACTATCTAAAATAATCGTTTCTTTCTCTTTGGTAATTAAAATAACTCCATCACCAAGAGGAACTAAAGTAGAAGTTAAATCAGGGTGAACCATGACTACATCTAAAAATTGGTTTAATTTACGATGAATCGCTCGATTTTTTTTCGGTACTTCCTCAGCAGGGTCTAAAATTGTCCCAGCTTGAAATACATCATCCACCATCAAAACGCCGCCAACTGGTAGCAATCGTAAACATTCAGGTAAAAATTCAATGTATTTTGATTTGGCACTATCCATAAAAATAAAGTCATAAGGTCCTTCCAACGTTGGTAGAATCTCAGCTGCTTGTCCTTCTAAAAGAGTGACCTTTTCTTCTAAGTCTAGGCGTTGGTAGGTTTTCTTCGCTTTTTTTATCATTACGTCAAAACGATCAATCGTGGTCACGTGACCATCTTCACCAACAAATTGAGCCATCAAGCTTGAAGAAAAACCAATTGCTGCCCCGATTTCTAAAATATTTTTGGGCTTTAGTTGTCCTAGCAAAAATTGTAGAAAAACTACTGTTTCGTGTGGAATAATCGGCACCCCTGCTTCATTGGCTTCCGCCTCCACTGCACCTAATTCTCCGGGAAGTTTCTTTTGTTTTGTACGCATATACTCAACCAATTCTGGTTTAACGACTGGTCGATGCATCATTTCGTTTCTCATCACTTTCGCTCCTTTTCGTCCCTTTATTATACGAAGTCCTTGTTCCTCTGTAAAGGATTGAAATAGGATTCTTATTATTTGTTTGAAAATAACATGCACATTCTTAACTTCCTAGCTAAGTGCGGATTACTTCTTGTAAGCACATTTTTTCTTTGTTTCTGCTATTTTTTATTAAGTTTTATTCAGAAAACGTCAAAAAATAGCCCTCAAGAACATACCTATTGATTTTTTCTCGTTATTTCTTATAAAAATACTTCTACATATGTTAATATTTTCTCTTAAATCACTATTAATTCTTGCTATTTCAAGCCCCAAAACAAGCCTATAACCTTGCTAAAATAAGAAACGTCAAATTTTACTACTTTGTCTGCAAAAATTTGATATCACAAAAGGAAGGAAATCTTGTATACTCTTTACAGATAGTGATTTATAGTGAAGCACATAAACAAATTCCCGAACTTGACTTGGTTCAAGTACATATGCAGGCGAGCTATTTGATAGTTCCCTGATAAAAATCGTTTCGACGATTTTGCACATAGCACTACCTTTCTAAAAGCTAAATATTATTTTTTAGCTAGAAAAAAGACAACCGTTTGAAACGGCTGTCTTTTTTTTAATAAATTAACCCAAGCAAATCTTCTTTTTCGATATTGCCAAAGTATTTTTTAACGTCAATTTGATCAATGGCTTCTTCTAAAGAAGCTTTATCATATTTCACGCCGGTTAAAATATCTTCAACATCTTTAATTTCACCAAGCCCAAAGAAGTCCCCAAAGATTTTAATTTCTTGAATGGCACCATCCGCCACATTCATTTTCATTTCAATTGAACCAATTGGAAAACGATGGCGACGTTCTAAGTTAAATGCAGGTGATTTACCATAATTCCAATCCCAATTGCGATAGTATTGCTCTGAAATTTTGTTAATAGCCGCCCAGTCTTGATCAGTTAATTCATACGTTTTAACTTGGTCGATCGAATCTACGCCGAAAATTTTCAAAAGAATTTCTTGGCGGAATTCTTCCGTTGTCATCTCTTGTTTATCTTCAGATAAAAATGGTTTAATGTTTGTTACCCGTGAACGAACAGACTTGATACCTTTAGATTCGATTTTATCTTTCCGTACTTTCAATGTATTTACAACTTCATCAATATCACTATCAAACATTAAGGTTCCATGTGCAAACATGCGGCCGTTGGTAGCGTACATCGCATTTCCTGAAAACTTCATATCATTAATCACTAGGTCATTGCGCCCTTTTAATTCGGCACCTTCAACGCCTAAGTCGTGCAATGCTTGAATAATTGGTTGGGTAACTTTCGCAAAATCACGGAAAGAGTTGCCGTCATCTGGCATAATAAAACTAAAATTCAAATTACCATGATCATGATAAACGGCGCCGCCGCCACTTAAGCGACGAACAACATGAATGCCGTGCTCATCTACATATTCTTTGTTAATTTCTTCAATTGTATTTTGGTTACGGCCAATAATGATTGACGGCTCGTTAATGTAAAATAAAAGAATGGGCTCATCTAAAGGCATTTCTGTTAACAAATATGTTTCAATTGCTAAGTTCACTCGTGGGTCATTATTTTCATTCGGTACAAAAATCACAATCGGTTCTCTCCCTTGGTATAGTTACTTTTTTAAATCTCAACTGTTAAATCTGGTTGGGCTAATGTCACTGGAATTTCCGTTCCAGCATAGTTTTGCGCTTCTTCACGTAGTTGTTCCAATGACCCATGTTGTGGTAAATGGGTCAACATCAATTGTTTGACTTGTGCTGCTTTGGCAATTTCACCCGCTTCTCTTGACGTAAAGTGTGCATGATGTCGTTCATTACCTTCAAATAAGTACGTATCCGCTAAGAATAAATCAGCGTCTTTTGCAAAGTCTTCAAAACTTGCTAAGTAACCAGAGTCTCCTGTAAAGACAAAGACTTTGCCAGTCGCTTTTTCAACAATCCGCATCGCGTAACAAGTGACAGGATGAATCGTTTCCATGAAAGTAATTAAAAATGGTCCTACTGCCAACTCTTCTGCTTCAAAATACTCTTTCCCTTCGGAAACGTTAGGAAGCGTTAGTTCTTTGAAATGCATTTGATCTTGTGTATGGCCATATATTGGCAAAATAGGAGTCGGTTCCAGCGTTGGATAAAGCTGACGATAATATTGTAAAACACCTAAATCTGCGATATGGTCATGATGGTAATGCGACAGAATGACAGCATCTAATTTCAATGGATCTAGATAGTTTTCTAAACGCACTAATGTCGTACTGCCTGCATCAATAAGCAAATGAAAGCCTTCAGATTCTAACAAATAGGAACTCGTTCCTTCTCCTTTGTATGGATAAGCACCTAAACAGCCTAAGACAGTCAATTTCATGTGTGGACAACCTCCTTCAATACGATACTTCCATGTTACCATAAAATAACGGAAAAACGAGGTTAAAACGCTTAAATTTTCACAAAAAGACCAAAGAAAAAACCTGAACCCTTTGTCGAGATAACGAAGGATTCAAGCTTCTTTTTTATTCTTCGGCTAAACCTTTTTCTTCTAAGGCAGTTTGATAAAAACTAGCTAACGCTACATAGTTATAAGGAATCACCCATAATAGACCGATACCAATAGCTAAAAAGCCCACAATATACCAACCAATAAAAGAAAATTGTAAACATAAATATTGCCAAAAACGATTTTTCATTAAATATAACGCCTGTTTCAATGCCATCATAATTGGCAGTTCTGGATTATCAAAACGTAGCCACACAGCAAATTGAAAAACGCCACTCACAAATAAACCAATTAAAAAGATCAAGATAGTGGCAACGCCAAATGCTAGGAAAAAGGAAAAATCATTTAAGAAAAAGGCTTGGATTTCCTCTGGTGTAACTGTATTAAACATCAATTTGAAATACAAGGTTGTCCCTGCCCCAAATAAAATTGGTAACAAAAATAACAAACCAATTACACGTTCAAGTACTTTTTGAAGTAGGTTGACCACAAATAGCGGACCATAATATTTTCCTTGAAAAACACTCATTAAAATATTGACCCGCACCTTTTCACCACGTAACACCTTCAAGGCTGCGTAATATAGCGCATAACTTAACGCGAATAAAACAAAAATTTGCAGTAATACTGCGGCAAAACTACTTTGAAAAACTTGATTTTCACCAGAAAATAAATTTTGCACAATCGATGTTAAGAAGCTCTGTAAAACCACTCCTAAGAAAGTTAACCAAGCCATGATCCCCCATTGCCCATCAAGAGCTCTGCGAGCATTGGCACGATGTTGCGAATTTGTTACTAAACTTTTCATTCATTCCATCCTTTCTGAAACTAATAACTAGTCAATTTAGCGACTGTTTCTTTATCTAGACGTTTCACCACTTCTGTGACTAATTTGACTGTGTTGAAATAATCATCTTCATGAATAACTGAGGTATGTGAATGCAGATATCTAACAGGCACCGTGATGGCTAATGATGGAATCCCGTTGCGCGTTAAATGCATGCGGCCAGCATCCGTACCTCCCCCTGTAATCACTGTATATTGGAAGGGAATGTTATTTTCTTCCGCCACTTGAATAACAAAATCACGTAATTTTTTATGCGGAATCATTGATGCATCATAAATCAAAATTTGTGGCCCTTCACCTAAAACAGAGTCGGCTTCTTTAGGTGTCATTCCTGGTGTGTCACCAGCTGTTCCTGTGTCTAAAGCAAACGCTATGTCTGGATTCACAAGATGCGTACTTGTTTGCGCACCGCGTAGCCCCACTTCTTCTTGCACATCACTGCCTGCAAATAAAATATTGGGGTGCCCTTCTGTCGCTAAATTTTCTAAAACTTTTAATGAAACGGCCGTACCAATTCGGTTATCCCACGCTTTTGCCAATAAAAATTTTGTATCATTCATGCGACGATAGTCAATATATGGTGTCACCATATCCCCTGGATGAATCCCCCATTCTGCAACTTGTTGATCGCTACTTGCACCAATATCAATAAACATATCTGCAATCTCATAGGGTTTGTTACGAACTTCCGCTGTTAACACATGCGGTGGTTTAGACCCAATGACACCATGGTAAACCTTACCAGTCGTGGTTTTAATCTGAACTTGTTGGGCCAACATCACTTGCCCCCACCAACCACCAACGGTTTGAAATTTTAAAAAGCCTTTTTCTGTGATTTGGGTAACCATGAAACCGACTTCATCCATATGCCCAGAAATGTAGACTTTTGGTCCTTCTTTATCACCAACATTTTTTGCAATAATACTGCCAAGGCCATCATATAAAAATTTATCCGCATACGGTGCTGCATACTTTTTAAATAACGAACGTACTTCGTCTTCATTCCCAGCAATCCCTTTAGCACTTGTTAAATCAATTAACATTTTTTCTTCTTTTGCATCCATAAAAATAACTCCCCTCAAAAACCAATTTTATCCATTATACCACGAACTAAAAAAATACTTACAAAAAATAAATTGAGCAACGTTCTCCACTAAAAATAAACGAAAAAACAGCCTGCACGCTCGTTATTCAACGGCAGGTACAGGCTATTTTCATTGTTACGAAGCGCTTCTAGTCCGCTTCAGATAATTGGTACTTGATCCATCTTGCCTTCTTAAAATTGAGGTAAGACCAATGGATTTTGTTGTTGCCAATCTGTCTGATAAAAACGATCATCAATTTGATACGCTAACTTTTTAGACGCAGGTTGTTTCATAAATTCATCTACTTGACGATCAACAGCGAGCCAACCACGCCAACCTAAATGAATCGTGTCCGCCATAAAGTAGCGTTCATTACTACATGTTGAGAAGTCAGCAATGTTAGTAAACCCTTGCTCTTGAAGTTGATATTTCAGCTTGCGTGCTACTTGTTGCAACATATCTTGTGACAAGCCCGTATAGTCCGACCAACGTTTGTTAACAGGTGGGATTACAAATAAAACATCGACATTTTTTTCTGCTAACTGTTCTAACGCAGCTTGGAAATCACCATATTCTGGAGAAAAACGATAATCCCATTTCTTTTGTGAATGAGCTAATTTCGGTAAAACTGGTTTAATCCGTTGGCGATAAAAACCGTTACTAATTTCAAATTTATTATTATTAATGGCTTTTGCCGCAATTTTTCCAGCTAGCTGATCTAATTCATTAAAATTATACGTAGCAGGTAATTGTTTCATATCTTTTTCAACAATTGGTTCTCTGCTAACCATGCCAATTTGGCTAAACAATTCATCTTCACGATTCAAGAAACGGAGATTCATTATAAAATAATCTCGTTGAGAGCGTTGGGGAAGTTGCCCTGCCTGCAGATTTGCCAAGGTTTCCATTAAGACTTTGTCTTTTTGAACAACTGGAAATTTGGTCAAACGTTGTGCTAGATATTGGTCACCGCTGGTTAATTCGGTTAAATTAGCTAACCATTGATAGGTTTGTAATTGTGAATAGTGCGCACCAAAACTATCATTAGGTACACCCTTTTTGACAAACCATTGCGGAGATAAAATAAAGACCGCTTTCTTATTGGCAATCGCATCGCCCATCGAATGAATGACCATTGCTTGGGTTAATGACTGTGTGCCCGCTTCTCCTAGTAAAAACGGTCGGTAGTTCCGTTGATACTTTTCAGAGAGCACACTAGGGTGGAAAGCACTAAATCGACTTAATTCAGAAGAGCCAAAAAAAGGAACATATTTACCAGAAGCCACTGCTTTGTTTTTAATCACATTGCCTTTTAAAACGTTCGGTGCCATTGACGTTGATGCTTCCTTCAACGTTTTTTCGGAAGTTAAATTGATTCTGAACGGTGCAAAAAAGAACACTGCAACCAAGACCGCTGAACAAAGCACTGGACCTAAGATTCTGATTAGTCGTTTTTTTCTAGACATTATTGTAAAGCTTCCACTTGTTGAATGATTTGTTTTGGTGTTCCCCATACTTCACGGTCAAAGTCTGATACAGGAACTTGGATTCCTAATTGTCCTTCAATTTCTACTAATAATTGAACCGTCGCTAAAGAGTCCAATAATCCTTCTTCAAATAATTGAATGTCTTGATTGTTCACAACTTCGTCTGTTCCTGTAATATCTTCTAAAATGTTTAATACTGTTTCTTGAATGTTCATTATAAATTGCCCCTTTATATTTTTATTTTTATTTATTTAAACCATAGTTTGTCTAAAAATCCTGAGAAAATCAGGAAGCTGACACAAACCGCTTGGAAAGTTAAAAAGACTGCAAATGCATGTGTAAATTTGTTTGATGGTATCTTGTCTTTATGTTTTTTCTTAAAACGTAGCCAAGCATCTGTTACACAAATTAGTGTTGCATGGTAGAGCCCATAAGCGATGTAGAACCACGTTAATCCATGCCAAATGCCCATGATTAAGAACAACGCAAAGTAACCAATATTAGAAGTCACGATCCGACTTTTAAAGACTTTCTTTTTCATTAAGAAAAACATTAAGCGCATGTAAATGTAATCACGGAACCAAAAAGATAAGGTCATGTGCCAACGATTCCAGAATTCTTTAATATTCCAACTTAGAAACGGTTTGTTAAAGTTCATTGGTGTATCATAGCCCATTAAATAACTTGTGCCAACGGCCAGTAAACTATAGCCTGCGAAATCAAAGAATAGATACAAACTGTAATTATACATATAGCCGACTGTCCACCAGGATAAACCACCTTGTGCCAAGGCCATTTTTTCCACATGTGGTAAAAAGACACCACCAAGATAATGACTGATAATAAACTTATATAAAAATCCTAGAAATAAATAGAAAATTCCTTTTTCTAAAAAGTCTAAATATTTCTCCGCACTCGGCGGGTTTTTCAAATCTTTTTCAAAGCGCCGATAACGATCGATGGGTCCTGAAGAAATAGTCGGGAAAAACAAGAGAAACTGAATGTAACGAAACGGATGATATTCTTTCATTACGCCATCCCGTAAATCCATGACCACTTGGACCGCTTTAAAGGTTAAATAAGAAATCCCTAAAAAGCCAAGTAAGGTTGTTTTGCCTGTCATGAAGGGAGAAACTTTCACCCAAACAAGCGGTAATATAGCTAAAAAGACAGCCAGATAAAAGACCCAACCTGCATTTTTATTTTTTCGATAAGCCGCATAGCCCCACGTTAGTAACGTCTGATAAATAACATATACAATCAGAGCGACTCCTTGTTGCCAAAATTCGCCACCAAAACTGATATATAGAAAGACCAGTGTCACGAGTGTTTGGTACCAAGGCCAACGTGTCCCTTTAATGGCTAAAGTTAAAATCATTGGCAACAGAGCCGCAATTAGCAGAACAAAGTAATACGGTGCATTATAGGGAATCATATGAGGAAAATTCATCATGTGGCATTCACCTCATTCATCAACCCTTTCCGATCAATTTTGCCATTACTTGTCAAAGGTAATTGTTCAACATATACAAATTTTTGCGGAATCATATAGTCCATTGTCAACGTGGCTAATTCTTGTTTAATTGCCTTAGTTAATTGAAAATCACTTGAAAATTCATGTGCTTGCGGAACGACATAGGCAATTAATTGTTGGACTTTATTTCCTTGATATTTCGGCACAACGACTGCTTGTTTCACGTAGGAAACATTCGTTAAGTGATGATCCACTTCTTCTAACTCAATGCGGTAGCCATGCAATTTAATTTGAAAATCTAAGCGTCCCTCATACTGCAATAGGTTATCGACTAACTTTCCAGCATCGCCTGTGCGATAAGCTGGTACGCCATCTAATTGGAAAAAAGCTTCAGCTGTTTTCGCAGGATTATTTAGATATCCTTTGGAAACACTTGGTCCAGCAATGACGATTTCACCAATTTCACCTGCAGGTAATTTTGACATGCCTTCCATAATATAAATTTGCGTATCCTCTTTCACATACCCAATTGGTAAACGTTGGACACTTTTTAAAACTTCTTGAGTGATTTCAATGGCACTAATCGCTACAGTCGCTTCTGTCGGCCCATACGTATTATAAATATGCGCAGTTGGGAAACGAGCGGCTAATTTCTCAGCCGTTGGTTTTGGTAATTCTTCTCCGCAGAATAAAAACGTGCGCAGTGCTGGTAGATGTTCACCATCGAAGCTTGGTTCCATTAGACACAATTCAATAAAGGACGGTGTTGAAACCCAGACGTCGATTGTTAATTGTGGCAAACGCGTAAATAATTGTTTAAAATCGTTAATGATTTCATTGGGTAACGGAGTTAATGAGCCACCTAACGCCAATGCGGGATAAATAGACATCACCGATAAATCAAACGAATAAGGTGCCTGTGCTAAAAAGCGGGCCCCTTCTTCTAAACCAAAATCTTGCAACAACCAATTCGTAAAGCTAACTAAATTATCATGGCTGATTTGCACACCCTTTGGTACGCCAGTTGTCCCTGAAGTGAAAATGATATAGTAATTACTTGCTCCTGTGACAGGTATTAACGCAGGCGCATGCCGAGGTGCATGCATCATCATTTCTGTTAATTCTTCCGCCGTAATTACTGGCACTTCGGTGGCTAACTCAGGCCATTCATGCACAGCAATCACTGCGGTTGGTTTGGCTACGTTTAGAATTAGTTCAATGCGTTCTTTTGGTGTATGTGCATCAATGGGGATATAGCTAAAACCAGCTTTCGATGCGCCTAGAAAACTCACAATCATTTCAAAATCTAATTCTCCGTATACGACAATCGCTGACTTGTCCGTTTTCAGCTCAGCTAAATAAGCGGCTAGATTGTCTGACTTTTCTTTTAACTCTCCATACGTAGAGACTTTTTCTTCGGTTAAATAAACAGGACGTTGGGGTTCTTTACGTGCCCATTCATCAATCGTTTGAATCATATTAATTACTTTTTCCATGTATAGCCGCCTCCTTAAAACTCGTTATAAATGAAGGTTCCTCCATTGATATTCTTGTAATGATAAAGATAAATTAATGCAATGACAATGAAAGAATAAAATAACGTTTTACCGATGAATTTAAGACTTTCGTTATTGAGAATTTTCTGAAAAGTTGTTTTCATTATCATTCACCTCCTAAGGTTAATCGCTATCCATTATTTTATGCTATATTTCAGCAAAGTCCATTGAAATTTCTTACAATTTAATAAAAAAACTAACAATTTCGTCACTTCTTAAATTTTCATGATTTTCATAAACGGAACTCTCATAATTTTTTCGCATAAAGAAACTGTAAAAACCGCTTCACAACGGCTTTTACAGTTTTTTAAAAATGGATGTGTCGAATCATCCGCGCATAAATGGCAGACGTTAAAATATAAAAAATTAGATAAACAATTATTAAGATTCCACAAGAAAGATATACTAACAAATATCCTGGACTCTTAATAAATTGGCTTAACAAATAAATGGCAAAGGTGGTATGCAAAATCCCAATGACCATCGGCGGAAAGAAAATCAAACTATTCTGTCGATAAATTTGCTTAGTTATCGCTTTACTAGAAACACCCATCCGTTTTAAAGTCACGTAATCTTGACGCTCACTTACAGCTGAAAAGAGTTGTCGTAACATCAAAATACTGCCCGTAATAAACAACGCTAAAATTGCCACAAACATGGAGACATATAAAGTCAAGCCGTTAATTTTTCGTTCATAGCGTAAAGAGGCGTAGCGATCATTCATATTTAGCCGCCAAGTTTCTGTGACATCATCTTGCGTATTCTTTACCTCTTCGTTAGGCATTTGTTTGGCAAAACCACTCAACTGCTGGTTATTTTTTTCATACTTATACAAAATTGGCGCTTGCCATTCTGTGGCAATCTGTTTATTTACGGCTTCATAAAGTTTTTCACGGCTTTTCGTGTCAACATTTACGGCGTTAATCTGATACTGAATGGAATTTTTTGTCACTTTCTGATAAAGGGCATCGGAAACGACAATCGTTGGTAAGGAATATTGCAATAAAAAATTGCCTAGATAGTTAGGCAGCACTTGTTGCAGTTGTGCCTTCTCTCCTTCAACAAATTGCAGTTTCGATTCATAACGAGACATACCACTTAAAATATTGGTAAAGCTATCCATATAGATAACACTTTGGTCATTTTTTAAATGTAAATCGTTTAAATAAGGATTAATTTTTTGATAGTTGCGGTAATTTGAGAAGGATAAAACATTAACTGCTTCAATCGTTTCTTGTTCCTCTTGCGCTTGACCAATTCGCAAACTTCGTTCAATTCCAGTAATTTTATAAGAAAGTGTCACTTCATTTTTTATTTTGGTGTCCTTCGCTTCATCGAGAACTTTCTTCAATTTAGGATAGCTTTCCTGTGAAACTAAAAAGTCCACGGGGCCATCACTGTTGACCGTGTGCATACTAATCGTATACACAAAAACCATCACGCCGATCCCACTCAAGGCTGTCGCAATTAACAAGGTCAAACCAGTGAGTGTTTTGCTACTTTTAAATAAGTAGCGTTTGGCATTGCCTAAAGTAATCATGCGTAAATCTTGGTAATACCATTTTTTTCTATGATTAAATAAGCGAATGATAAAATACATGGTATAACGGAAAAATAAATAAGTTCCCACCACACATAGACCCAAAATGATAAAAGGCGTCAATGTAATAATCATCGGAATCGAGATATCCAATGAATCATTTAATTGTTTATACACAATACCTGTCGCTAAATTCCGAAAATCAAACGCAATAAAATAACCAGCCAGTAAACAAATAGGTCCTAAAATACCTAGAAACTGCCGCCGTTTCGTTAAACGACTATAATTAATTTGACCAATTTTTTCTTGGTGCATAAGCTGCGACAATGGATAACGATAAATCATCCAAATACTTCTTAAGCAGACAATCAAAATCATAAATGCAAAAGCTACACCGGTTTCAATAACGGAACGCCAAGAAATATAGAAGAAACTGGGGACTTCTAAAAACATAACTTTGGCTAAAATCATTGAAAACAACTTGGTGAAAATCACTCCTAAAATAATTCCATTAATTAGTGAAACAAAGCCTAAAACTAAATTTTCTACTAAAAAAATTAGTGAAACTTGGCTCTTTCTCAAGCCAATTAATCGATACAAGCCAATTTCTTGGCTACGTTTTCCTATAAAAAAACGATTTGCTGCCAACATAAAGCCCAAAATAATAATGGTGACTAAGGTACTACCGAGTCCTAAAGATCGCTTAATTTCGATATCACGGCCTGCACCTGCGACAAGAGGCTGGTTGTAAGCAATCGCACGGAAACAATAATAAACGACCGCTGCAAAAGTCATACTAATGTAATAAACCAGATAATTAGGTACATGAGCTTTTAAATTTTTTAATGATAGTTTAAAAATCATTTGCGCGCCCGCCTCCACCAATCGTTGCTTGCATATCTATCACACGATTAAAAAATTCCTTACGTGATCCTTGACGAACAACTTCTGAGAAAATCGCACCGTCTTTAATGAATAAGATGCGATTGCAAAAACTGGCCGTGTACGGGTCATGTGTCACCATCAAAATTGTGGCATCATCATGCAGATTAATTTCAGCTAAATATTTCAACAATTCTGTTGCTGATTTTGAATCCAGTGAGCCAGTTGGTTCATCTGCAAAAATAATTTTAGGGTTCGTAATCAAAGCACGAGCAGCTGCTACCCGTTGTTTTTGTCCCACAGATATCTCTGGTGGATAAGCAGATAAAAGCTCCTGAATCCCCAAAATCGAAGTCACATGTAACAAACGTTTATCCATTTCTTCTAATGAAACTTTTTCTACAGCTAAAGGCAACAGAATATTGTCCTTCACATTTAACGTATCAATTAGGTTAAACGATTGAAAAATAAACCCCATTTCGTTTCTCCGAAAATCACTTAATTGATTATCTCGCATTTTTAAAATATCTTGTCCGGCGATGCGCACGATTCCTGCGGTTGGCAAAATAATCGAGGATAAGACATTCAACAGTGTCGATTTCCCAGCACCGCTGGGACCCATAATCCCCACAAATTCGCCTTCATCAACGGTAAACGAAATATTATCTAATACTTCTGTTTTATTATTTAAACGACCATATGTCTTGCTGACATGGTTTACTTCTACAATTTTTTTCATTTTTCTCGCTCCAACGTTTTGTTATTACTCTTATTTTACCAAGAAAAAATCTGAATGAACATCGTTTTATCTTACAATATCGTTCGGTAGTCAAAGAATAATTGGCATTTCGTGAATAAATCCGCAAACAATTATTATTTAATAATTGTTATTTTTTAGTGTTGCTTTTAGCAATTTGGCAAAAAACTCTTTGCTGTTTTTTAATTTTGACAAAGAATTTTTTTCACACAAAAAAATTTGCTCAATCCTTTTCTTCATTTGTTTTCATATTTTTTCAAAACAGCACAAGCACAATATATAGTGTTTGTCTAGTGATATTTTACTAAAAATACGCAATATATCGATTGAATTTAGCCGACCTTTGTATTAGGATAGTTACTAACGAGATATAAGGAGCTGGATAAAATGATGAAGATTACTGATGAAAAAGCCGAGGATGTTAATCTCTCAACAATTAAAGTCGTCAAACGGGATGGTCGTTTAGTGACTTTCGATGATCAAAAAATATACGACGCTTTGATCAAAGCTGAACAAAAAATACATGACCAAGTCACTCCTTTGACACATCAAAAAGTCCAATCGATTGTTGCCGATGTCAATCGAGAAATTGCCGAACGTTTTACCAATAACGTAAAAATTTATGAAATTCAAAATATTGTGGAACATACTCTGCTATCCAACAATGAATATGCCTTAGCCGAAGAATACATTCATTACAGAACCCAACGTGATTTTGAGCGTAGTAAAGCGACTGATATTAATGTATCTATCGGCAAATTAATTAATAAAGATCAGACTGTCGTGAACGAAAATGCCAACAAAGACAGTGACGTTTTTAATACGCAACGTGATCTAACCGCTGGGATTGTTGGAAAATCAATTGGTTTAAAGATGTTGCCTTCACACGTGGCTAATGCCCATCAAAAAGGCGACATTCATTACCACGATTTAGATTATCATCCATATACGCCCATGACAAACTGCTGTTTAATTGATTTTAAAGGCATGCTAAACAATGGCTTTAAAATTGGGAACGCTGATGTCGAATCACCAAAATCAATTCAAACGGCCACTGCACAAATTTCTCAAATTATTGCCAATGTAGCTTCCAGTCAATATGGTGGTTGCTCTGCCGATCGGATTGATGAATTATTAGCGCCTTTTGCGGAACGTAATTATGAAAAACATTTAGCAGATGCGCAAGAATGGATTGAAGGAGAAGAACGCCAAAAAGCATTCGCTCGGAAGAAAACGAAAAAAGATATTTTTGATGCCATGCAAAGTCTTGAGTATGAAATTAATACCTTATTTACTTCCAATGGACAAACCCCTTTTACTTCTCTGGGATTTGGTTTAGGTACCAACTGGTTTGAGCGAGAAATTCAACGGGCGATTTTACAAATCCGAATTAATGGTTTAGGGATTGAAAAACGAACAGCTATTTTCCCAAAACTGATTTTCACAATTAAGCGCGGCGTCAATGCGCAACCTACTGATCCAAACTACGATATTAAACAACTGGCACTGGAATGCGCAACGAAACGCATGTATCCTGATGTTTTAAACTATGATAAAATCGTTGAACTAACAGGTAGTTTTAAGGTACCAATGGGCTGTCGTTCCTTTTTACAAGGCTGGAAAGACGAACAAGGTGGAGAAGTAAATGTTGGCCGAATGAATTTAGGCGTTGTGACCTTGAACTTACCAAGAATCGCTTTAGAAGCGCAAGGAAGCCAAGAAAAGTTCTGGCAAATTTTAAATGAACGTTTAGCGATCGTTAAAGATGCTTTGGTTTATCGGGTTGAACGTGTTAAAGAAGCTAAACCAGCGAATGCACCGATTTTATACATGTATGGTGCATTTGGAAAACGTTTAGCTACACAGGATGCCGTAGATGAACTGTTTAAAAACAAACGTGCCACGGTTTCACTTGGCTATATTGGCTTGTATGAAGTGGCTTCTGCCTTTTACGGCGGTGCTTGGGAGGACAATCAAGAGGCCAAAAACTTTACACTGGATATTTTAAAAGAACTGAAAAAAAATGCCGACAACTGGGGCAATGAATACGGCTATCATTTTAGTGTCTACTCTACACCGAGCGAAAGCTTGACTGACCGTTTTTGCCGTTTAGATACTGAAAAATTTGGCATCGTCGAAAATATTACAGATAAAGAATATTACACAAATAGTTTCCATTATGATGTACGCAAAAATCCAACGCCTTTTGAAAAACTTGATTTTGAAAAGGATTATCCAAAATACTGTTCTGGTGGTTTTATCCACTACTGTGAATACCCCATGTTACAGCAAAATCCCAAAGCGCTTGAAGCTGTCTGGGATTACGCTTATGACAAAGTTGGCTATTTAGGAACCAATACGCCAATTGATCATTGTTATGCCTGTGGTTTTGAAGGGGACTTCCATCCAACTGAACGTGGCTTTGAATGTCCAGAATGTGGCAATCATGATCCTAAGACTTGTGATGTCGTTAAACGGACTTGTGGTTATTTAGGTAACCCGCAAGCTCGCCCAATGGTACATGGTCGTCACAAAGAAATTTCCTCTCGTGTGAAACATTTAAAAAATTAAACTCGATTATTCTATAGAAAGAAGTTTTGCTGATGCGTAATCCGAAACCACAAGAATGGAAAACCGAAGACTACAGCCAAAAAAAGATTGCCGATTACAAAGCGTTCAACTTTGTTGATGGCGAAGGTGTACGCAATAGTTTATACGTGAGTGGCTGTCTCTTTGCTTGTGAAGGTTGTTTTAACAAAGCTGTCCAAAATTTCAATTACGGTACGCCGTTTACAGAATCTTTAATGAATCAAATTATTGAAGATTTGTCCCATGACTATGTCCAAGGTTTGACTCTTTTGGGTGGTGAACCTTTTCTGAATACAGATGTTTGTCTTAGTGTAGTCAAACGTGTGCGGGAAACATTTGGCTCAGCCAAAGATATCTGGTCTTGGTCTGGGTATACCTTTGAAGAACTACTTTTAGAAACGCCTGATAAGCTTGAACTACTCCATTCAATTGACATTTTAGTTGATGGGCGCTTTGAACTGGCAAAACGTAATTTAAATTTACAATTTCGTGGCAGTAGTAATCAACGGATTATTGATGTACCCAAATCACTTGCTGCTGGCAAAGCTGTTATTTGGGAAAAATGTCATGACGCCGAAACGTCTTATGAACAAATCAAAAAATCAATTTAAAAAAGTTAGCCCTTTAGCCATCTCTTGAGGATGTGGCTAAAGGGCTAACTTTTTTCCCATAAAGGTAAAACAATGTTTTCATACGCTAGTGGATCTAAATTCGTTAAAGTAATGCCTAATAAACGGATTCCTTGTTCTAAACCTAAAATATCTTCCCAAATTAAATTCGCTTGATAGAAAAGTTCTTCTTTTTTAGAAATATATTCAGGTAATGTCACACGTTTCGTAATCGTCGTATAGTCAGTATAACGAACTTTCAGGACTACTGTTTTGCCATGTTTTTGCACTCGTTGCAATGCATGCTCAACACCTGCTGCTAATTGTCTCAATTGAGCCGTAACCTGCTCTTCCGTCGTTAAAGGGGTGCCGTAAGTATGTTCCTTGCCTACCGACTTACGATCTCTAGTCACTTGAACTGGCGCATCATGGATACCACGGACTTTACGATACAATGAATAACCCATTTTACCGAATAACCGAATCAACGTCATCTCATCTTGCTTGTATAAATCTGCTCCAGTAAAAATCCCTAGTTCATGCATTTTAGGCACTGTTTTTTTCCCGATTCCGTGGAAATCTTCAATCGGTAATGCTTTCAAAAAATCTTCGGCCTCTTCTGGTAAGACAACCGTCAGGCCCTTTGGTTTCTGAAAATCTGATGCTAACTTGGCTAAAAACTTATTGTAACTAACACCTGCCGAGCAAGTTAACTGCAATTCATGCCAAATATCATATTGAATCATTTTCGCAATTTTAATAGCCGACTTACTGTTGACCTTATTTTCAGTTACATCTAAATACGCTTCGTCAATAGATACTGGTTCAATCACATCTGTATAGCGGCGAAAAATTTCACGGATTTCTTGAGAAATTTCACTATATTTCTGATAATTACCTGGCTTAAAAATGGCACTTGGACATAGTTCATACGCCTTTTGAGCACTCATAGCCGAGTGAATACCGTACTGTCGAGCAATATAATTCGCTGTGGTCACCACTCCTTTGCCCCCAGTATCACTTGGATGGCGCGCAATAACTAACGGATGTCCTACTAGCTCTGGATGATCTCGTTCTTCAACTGAAGCAAAAAACGCGTCCATATCTATATGTATAATTTTTCTCGACGTATCTTTTTTTAAGGGAAAACGTAATTCGCTCATCATTTTGATTCGCCTCCTCCCTCCATTATATACGAACGTCCGTTCTTTTTCAAATTGAAACTTCTTTATTTCAACCAGAAAAAGCTGAAAATCCGTGAAGTTATAAACACAGATTTCCAGCTTTTTAATTAAACAACCAATTGTTTTTGTTGATTATAGTAGCCTTTATAGGCAAGATAAGTTGCAATCACTGAACCAATACTTGTTGCTGATAGCAACATAAAAGTCACCATAATCTGATATTTTATCGCATGGACCGGATCAACGCCCGCAAAAATCAAGCCTGACATCATCCCAGGCAAACTAACAATTCCGACAGTTTTGGCAGAATCAATCGTCGGCGCCATCCCGGTTTTCACACTTTGTTGGATGATTGGTAAAGAGGCGAGTTTGATAGTTGCACCTAATGCTAGTTTCTCCATTACCGCTTGCCGTTGGTTTTGAAAAAGAGTATCTAAATTGCGATAGCATAAACCAATTGCCACCATCGAATTGCTGGCAATCATCCCACTGATAGGAATGATTTGAGAAGGAATAAATTTAATAGAACCAGAAAAAATCAAAATACCAATGGTAATTCCTGTGCTACAACCAATTGCAATGAAAGAAATCAAAAAGCCCTTTTGTAATTGCTGGCTGCGTTTTTTTGCATTAAAGGCTGCGTTGGAAACAATCACCAAAACCATGATGAGCGTTAAAATCAGGTTATTGACTTGAAAAACATATTTTAATAAATAGCCGACTGCGACTAATTGAATGACTGCTCGAATCACACTAATAATAATATCTTTGGTAAAACCTAATTTTTCTTTAGTACTAATAATTAATGCGACCACCACTAGCATGGCTGAAAAAAATAAGGATAAATTATTAACTGCTAAATCCATCTGTCGGCGCCACCTTTCCTGCTACAATACGAATCACTTGCTGTGCTTGCTGAATTTCTTCGGTATCATGCGTGACACGAACCAGCGTGACTCCTTGCTCTTTGTTTAATTGGTTTAACAATTGATTGACAATCTGTTTGCTTTCTTCATCTAATCCCGTTGTAACTTCGTCTAATAATAAAACATCTGGTACAAAAATAATGTTTCGTAGCAAAGCAACCCGTTGTCGCTCACCACCAGAGAGTTCGGCTATTTTCTTTTCAAGATAAGCAGCGGGCAATTTCACTTGTTGGAGCAATGCCACGACTTTTTCCTGATTAAACGCTTCTTGTCTGACGGTAAATGGAAATAATAAATTATCATACACGGTTTCACCAAATAAAGTTGGCTGCTGAAAACAATAAGAAACCTTTTGGCGGTATGTTTCGATTGGCATTGTAGTAATTGGCGCTTCTTGATAAAAAATTTCGCCTTCTGTAGGACTTAATAATGAAGATAAAATTTTTAAAAATGTACTTTTCCCGCTACCTGAAGGACCAACAATTGTTGTATTGCTGCCTGTTTCAAATGACAAATCAATATCAGAAAGAATGCTACGACCATTTACTTGATAAGACACGCCTTCTGCTCGCAATAAATTACTCATGTTTCTCTCCTTTTTTAAATGGAATGATATTCTTTATATACTTCTTGTTTTTTTACATTTCTCAATTTGGCCACTTCTTTGATTGCCTCTTTGGAACTCCGTCCCTCTTCCTCCATTAAAACTTGTACATGTTCCTTGAGGGAAATAGCCGGCATTGCTGCTATTGTCTCTTTCTCACCAGTAAATCCGCTAACTAATAAACAACACTCGCCTTTTAGCGTATTTTCTGCTAAATATTCTGTTAGTTCTCCTAAGGTACCACGCAAATACTCTTCATGAAGTTTCGTTAATTCTCGACAAATCACAGCGGAGCGTTCTTGACCATAGACTTCAGCAAACGTTGCGACCGTTTTAGCAATCCGATAGGGGGACTCATAAAAAATCTGTGTCGGCCGTTCTTCTTTTAATGCTGATAACACGTCTTTCTGTTCTTTTTTCTTTCTTGGTAAAAAACCATAAAACGTAAATGGCTGTGGTAAAAGACCCGAGGCAATCAAGGCGGTCATTCCTGCCGTAGGTCCTGGCAAGGCAATCACTGCCAGTTCTTCTTCAAGACATGCTGTAACCAATTCATGACCAGGATCACTAATTGAAGGCATACCTGCATCGCTAACTTGGGCAATCGTTTCACCACTCAGCAATCGTGTAATCAGTTGAGGAATTCGCTCTTTGTAATTATGTTCGTGTAAACTAATTTGTGGTGTTGTAATCTCAAAATGATTTAGCAATTTTTGTGTGTTTCTTGTGTCCTCACTAGCAATCACCGTTGCTTCTTTCAATATGTTTAAACAACGAATACTCATATCTTCTAAATTGCCGATTGGTGTTGGGACAAGATACAATTTTCCTTTTGTTGTTTGCTTATCAAAACTTTTCTGTTTTTGCATAGCGCATCCCTCATTTTCCTTTTTCGTTCTATAAATAGATAAAGGTTTGATTTGACAATCGATTGACTGTCAAACCAAACCTTTCCTTTTTATTTGCAGTGTCCATTAGACTTAACGCGTACGTTCCCCATAAATAACATCAAGACAAAAGGCACATTCTTCATCATTTTCACGTCTTGAACCATATAAAATATTGCAGACATGGAAGCCCTCTTCATAAAGTTTTTCCAAATTCATACGTGATTTTGATAGCTCTTGTTTTTCAGTTTCAGTTGTATTTCCTGCTAACTTATTCAGTTCTTGGAGATGCTCTCGTAAGCGTTGGTTTTCGATTTCCAACGTGGTATTTTTTTCTACCAACTCATGGAGTGCTGCTTTAATTTCTCTTAATTGTGTCACGGAACTGTCTAAATCAGTTTCCAACGAATTTAATCCATCATAGAGCGAACGTTTATCCATTTTGATCACCTTTTTCAGCAGCAACTTTCGCAGTAGCTTCTTTGATTTCTTCGTAATCATAATCCGCTGCGATTTCACGACCATGCAGACGAACTTTGACAATCCGACTTAATAGATTCAACCCGACGACTTTGCCTTTGCCATCTGGTGTTATTACTTCTTTTCCATAATCTGGTAATTCTTTTTTAGCGGCTTCATATTCGTCGTTTTCATATTTCAAACAACACATTAAGCGGCCACATAATCCCGAAATTTTGACAGGATTTAAAGATAACCCTTGATCTTTAGCC
Source organism: Enterococcus sp. AZ129 (assembly GCF_051714505.1). Classification (NCBI taxonomy): domain Bacteria; kingdom Bacillati; phylum Bacillota; class Bacilli; order Lactobacillales; family Enterococcaceae; genus Enterococcus; species Enterococcus sp. AZ129. The sequence continues at coordinate 2,314,089 of NZ_JBIORY010000001.1, forward strand.
ATTTTGATTGAAACTGGCATAAAATCTCCTAGAAATGTTGAGCAACACAGTTGTCTGCCACAAGGGCCAATGCCACCTAATATTTTCGCTTCATCTCGGACACCAATTTGACGTAACTCAATTCGCGTCCGGAAAATAGCCGCTAAATCTTTGACTAATTCACGAAAATCAATTCGCCCATCTGCCGTAAAGTAAAAAATCATTTTGCTACGATCGAAGGTATATTCTACTCGCACTAATTTCATTTTTAAATCATGAGCTCGAATTTTTTCATTGGCAATGCTTTTGGCAGCTTCTGCATCAGCCAAATTTTTTTGTTCTTTTTCTAAATCATTGGCTGTTGCTTTATTTAAAATGGGTTTTAGGTCCTCTGGTAAATCGTCTGAATCGACTGTTTTTTTAGGAATAGCAACAGTAGCTAATTGTTTTGACTGTTGAGATTCAACGAGTACTTTCTCATTATAAATATACTCAGATTTTCCAGGAGCAAAATAATAGATATGACCGGCTTCACGGAAGCGAACTCCTACTACTTCTACCATTTTATTCCTCCTAATCTAGTTCAAGTGAACGTCGCTTCAATCGGTTAAGGAACTTGCTGAAACAACTAAGTTCCTACTATATTATGAAACTGAATGCCACTTGGCACTTTTTTCCTTTATGATTTAGGGTGAATCATTTGGATAACTAATTGTTCACAAACATTTTGCCAACTAACATTGGCAGTCCATTTTTGGCGTGCTTTCAAAATTAGCGCCAACCGTTCCGCCTGCTCTTCCGTTATTTTTTTGGCTTGCTGTGTCGCAACACTTTCTTCCAATAATTGACGGTAATAAACCATGAGCAAGTCAAAGCTAAGCGCTTGTTGTTCTTTTTCCTTAAATACTTTGACCATTTTCTTCTGAACGTAGATAAATGCCTGTAAATCATTACTTTTTAGATAATTAAACCATTGCAAAATGATTTCCCTAGCTTCATTAAACCATTCATCTTGAGAGATTTCAACTGCTTTCTCAAAACTATTTGTCAGCTCAGCTAAAAGGGTTGCAGTCTTTTCACCAATCCCCTGTTTGATTAAGCGATCAATTAATATTTTTTTGACTAATGGTTGAAAATGTAAGGTTTGGCATCGTGATTGAATCGTTGGTAAAATTCGAGAGAGCGAAGTGGTTTCTAAAATAGCTAAAATTTGTCCTTCTGGTTCTTCTAAAAATTTTAAGAGACTATTGGCTGCGCCGGTACTCATTTTATCTGCTTCTTGAATTAAGAAAACTTTTTTAGCAGTCTCGACCCCACTTTTAGAAAACTCCGCTTTTAATTCACGGATTTGGTTCACTTTGATGGTTTGCCCATCTGGCGCAATTCTTAAAACATCTGGATGTTCATTTTCATTAATCCGCACACAATTATGGCATTCGTTACAAGGCTGTTGATTTACTAAATTCGTACAAAAGACATGTTTCGCCATCCATAAGCCAAATTCTTGTTTTCCAGTTCCTGTATCTCCTTCAAAAAGATAAGCATGGGCAAGACGACCATGCTCAAAACTTTTTTGGAGTTGCTTGTACAGCAAAGGTTGCATTTGCTGTAGCTGTTGTGCTTCATTCATCTTAATATTGATGGAATCCTTCAACTGGTAAGACGAAGCAAGTAGCGCCGCCTACTTCAACTTCCACAGGATAAGGAATTTGGCCATCCATTGTGATATCTAAAGTCACAGGTGTTGAAACATATTGTTTTCTTGATTGACATGTTTCTTTAATTAAAGCTAATGTTTCGTCGACACGTTCATCATCAATCCCAATAATAAATGTGCTGTTTCCCGCTTTTAAGAATCCACCTGTTGAGGATAATTTTGTAGCACGAATATTGGCATCAATAAATTCGTTGGCTAATCGGTTACTATCTTTGTCTTGTACAATGGCTAAAATAATCTTCATGGTCTACACCTTCCTATAATTAAAAGTTTTCTGGATAACGTTCAATAATCGCCTGATACGTTGCTTCTACGACAAGTTCTAAACTCATCCGTGCATCAATCTTTTTGATACGTTGTGGATTTTCTTCTGCTAATTTCAAATATTCATGACGAACACGTTGATGAAATTCTAATCCTTCTGAATCTAAGCGATCAATTTGCTGTGTTCGATTTTCTTGAATCCGCCGTAAGCCAGTATCTGAGTCAACGTCTAAATAAATTGTAAAATCTGGTGAGACACCTTCTGTCGCAAACGCATTAATTGAAGCAATGGGGGCAATCCCAATTCTACGCCCAGCGCCTTGGTAGGCTAATGAGCTGTCAACAAAACGATCACATAGGACTAAATGACCTGCTTCCAAAGCTGGCAAGATTTTTTCCACTAAATGTTGACGACGAGCAGCTGCGTAAAGTAAAGCTTCTGTTCGCTCATCCATTCTGTCATTTCTTGGATCTAAAATAACTGTTCGAATCTTTTCGGCAATCGGTATGCCGCCTGGTTCTCTTGTAGTGACAATTTTTCGTTTTGACTCTTTAGCTAATCTTTCAGAAACTTCCTTCAAAACACTGGTTTTGCCAGCGCCATCTGGACCTTCAAATGTGATAAAAATACCCTGCACGTGCGAAAACTCCAATCAATTTTTACTTGTATCTATTATACTTCATCTTGCTCTATCAGTCTAATTGAAATCCTTATGTCCTATTTAAAGTGATGCATCCGCTGAAAAAAAGAAACTGAAAAAGAAGTACGGAAAAGCTTGAACTGCGACATTTTCTCACAGAAACGACCTACTTCGATTTCAACCTCTTTTTCCAACGATGTTTCTTTTAAATTTCTCGACGCCCCTCAACTGCTTTCAACAAGGTTATTTCGTCTGCATATTCAATATCACTGCCGACAGACAAGCCGTGTGCCAAACGAGTAACGGTGATTCCAGCTGGTTTAATGAGCCGTGATAAATACATCGCCGTCGCTTCTCCTTCAGTGGTAGCGTTGGTTGCTATAATGACCTCTTTCACTTCATCATCGTGCAATCGTTTGATCAAAGAGGCAATATTAATATCTTCTGGTCCTGTTCCTTCCATCGGTGAAAGCACCCCGTGGAGTACGTGATACAAGCCTTGATATTCACGCATTTTTTCCATTGCCATAACGTCTTTTGGTTCTTCCACTACTAAAATAATACTACGGTCACGATTTTTATCTTGGCAAATTTCACAAGGATCTTCTTCAGTAATATTTCCGCAAATACTACAGAAATGGAGATCTCTCTTGACACTAATTAGCGCTTTTGCAAAAGCATTAGCATCTTCTTCTTTCATATCAATTGTATAAAAAGCAAGCCGTGTCGCTGTTTTTTGACCAATTCCTGGTAATTTCATATAACTTTCAATCAATTTTGCAATCGGTTCTGGATAATTCATGAGGCTTCTACAGTCCTTTCTTAGCAAGGCGTTTCTGTTATTACTGAGCGAGTTACAACAGATTTTGCGTCACTGAATATCTTATCACGCCCTGTCAAAAAAGCAATATTTAACCGCTATTTAAAGAATCAAAAAAACTTCCACTTTGTTGTGACAAAATGGAAGTTTTTTTATTTTGCTCAAATTAAAAATCGCAATAGATAACGTACTAGTAATAATGGTAATACACCTTTCAAGAAAAAAAGAACTAATTCTCTTAGCTGAAATTCTGTACCTTGATACCGAATTCTACCTTTCAATTTGGTAATATTCAAATCATACAATCGTTCCTGAAAATTTTTTTCACCACAGATTGGACAAATAAATTTGTACAAGCTTTTTTGTGTATTCAACGTCTCTTTGCGGATATGAATACTCCACTTGATTTTTTCCTTTGTTTCCACAGTACTTAACTCATATTTTTCACCACAAGCCGTGCAACAAAACCTATGCGTTGTGCGTACCTCATTTGCTTCTTTACGCAGTTTCCGTAAGGTCAAAATCCCTTGATAAACAAAATTTCCAATGCCAACAATGAACAATAGTATACCAACACTTTTCATAAATTTATCCTCCTATTTTGATAAATTTATTTTACCACATGTTCATCTCTTCTTTTTGTATCCAGGTTTCGTGTGTATAGGCCATTTCCCAAAAAGCGTATTCCATCTCACTGCTGATAACAAAAGCGGTGATCATAGCTGCTTGTTCTTGTGGTGAACTTTCTTCATATAATTGGTCTAACAGTTGGCGTTCCTCTTGGACGTGTTGGTACGCTTCCTCCCCAGCATAGGTTTCAATCCAACGTTGGTACAGTGGCTCTGGTGAGTGTTGTTTGACTAACTGTGCACCAATTTCTTGATAGAGCCAAGAACAAGGCAACATACTTGCTGCGGCCGTCTTAGGCGTTCCTTCAATAAGTTGGCGATACATATGAGAAACATAGTGATAAGCGGTTGGTGCAATCGGTGTCGCTGCAACTTCTTCTTCCGTAATTGCTAGTTCTTCAAAAAAAGTTTCACGAATAGCTAATTCGCCCAACGCAAGATTTTCCGCATTTGTTAAGAGTAATTTTTTCAATCGAGGTTGTTGCGTTTGTGCCGCAATCAAGCGATAAAGCTGACTAAAGTGTTTTAAATAGTAATGATCTTGAATTAAATAGTAGCGAAAAATCGTTGGATTCAAGGTTCCTTCATGTAATTCTGTGATAAAAGGATGCTGAAAACTCCCTTGCCAAGAAGCTTGCGCTTGTTCTTTAGCTTGTTCTGTAAATGTCATAGGTTTCTCCTTTACGTTAGAAAAATAAACAAATTGGTAAAAATGATGATTAAAATAGCAAGCCCAAGACTGACTTTTGCTGACACAAAATGCTCTTTTCGACTTCTGGTGGCTCCTTCTTCATATCCATGGGCAGACATTGCTTCCGTATATTTATCTCGCCAAGAAACAGCAACGAGCAGTGTTTTAACATAAAGCATCGGCGACCAAAAATGAAACGTTTTGCCACGGAGTAGGCTTGCTTCTTTTAAATCATTAATTTCTCTTTTCACTTCCGGTAAGGCGTGAACCACCACTAAAATTCCATAAACAAAGTTTGGTGCTAGCCCCTTTTGTTCCAATAACAACAATAATTCTTCAAAATCAACGCCTACAGCAAAAGCTAGTCCTAAACCGGCAAAGGCATACGTTCGACTAAACAAAAGCCAGGCTTGTTGACTACTCGTACCATGCAAATAAATAGACCAAAACGTCCCGATTGCTGGTAAAAGTGGCAAGAAAAATAACCAAAGCAGTAAGCGGGATTTTCGCTGGCCTATTAAAAAAATGACACAACCCATAAAAACCGCCAAATTTGCCAAAATTGACTGAGAAAAAGATAATTCAAAGGTCAAAATAAGAATCAAAGAAGCATAAATTGCTGCATTTGTTTGCTTTATTTGCATGTGGTTCCCTCCTGCCAGATAATCAGTTGTTGCTGCAGCAATTCTATTCGGTAATTGCTCACGCCAGAGAGAGGTTCTAGCCGATGCGTGACGATTAGAAAATCTTGTTGCGCACTTTTTTCTTTGATCCATTCAACAAAATAATTGCATGCTCGCTCATCTAATCCAGCAAAAGGTTCATCTAAAAGTAAACAGTCCAAATCTAAGCTCAGCAAACTAATTAATTGCACCATCTTTTTTTGCCCTTCACTTAGTTGAAAAACACTGTGCTCTAGTTTTTCTTTTAAACCTAAAAAAGTTAAGGCTTCCTCTTGTTTTCTTCTTTTTTCTGCTGTCATGTTCTGACCAAACAAAAGCTCTTCTCGTAAAGTCAACGTGACAAACTGACGATTGGCTTGTTGCACCGCTAATGTCATGTGTTGATACAATTTTTTTGAAGCCCGCAAGCGGCGGCCTGCCAAGAACATTTTTCCTTGATATTTTTGTCTCTGAACGATGGCTTTTAATAAGGTGGATTTCCCCGCCCCATTTGGCCCCGTCAACGTGGTAATTCCTTTAAAAAAAAGCGCTTCTTTTTCTTCAAGTAGCACTCGTTTTCCCTGAGACAAACGAAAATTTTTCAATTGGAGCATTGGTTGTTTTACCACAGAAGTTGTAAGCTGAAATGTCTGCGGTTTTGTTTTGATAAACGTCAACGGTTGCTTTTCAAACTGGCCATTTTTCAACGTGACGACTTGGTCCACAACATCAGCGTAATCGCTGAAATCGTGGTCGCACACCAAAATCGTTTTGCCTGCTTGATGGAGTCTTGCTAAAATTTGAATAAATTGTTTTCGAGAGGTTGGATCAATACTTGCAAAAGGTTCATCTAATAAAAGAATATCTGGGTTCATTGCTAGCAGAACTGTCAACGCCGCTTTTTGTTTTTCACCACCAGATAACGTCGCTAATTCTCGTGTGAATAAGGTTTGAGTCTGAACAAGTTGAAGCGCTGTTTGGATTTTTCGATTCATTTCTTCAGGCGAGATTCCTAAATTTTCTAAAGCAAAAATCAGTTCTCGTTCCAAGGTTTTCATTGTAAATTGTTGACTGGGATTTTGAAACAGCATGCCAATTTTTTGCGCCTTTTCACGAGTTGATAATTGTCGGCGCTCCATTCCTTCAATCAAAATTTCTCCTTGGTAATCAAGCGGAGCAAATCCGGCAATCAATCGTAAGAGCGTTGATTTTCCACTACCACTATCGCCAATTAATAAGGAAAACGTTCCTTGAGGAATTGCTAAATTTGTCTTTTCAAACAAGGGTTGTTCTCGTGAAAAGGACACAGCTTTTAATTGGATACTATTCATTTTGCCTTCACAGCTAACCCTTGCGCAGACTGATACATTCGTAAAATAACTTTCGTTAAGAAAATACCAAAGAAACAAATGGAAACGAACCGAACGCTAATTAAAGCAATGTTCATCCCCAGACCGTAATTGCCATAACCAAACTTAAAGTATTCATACACATAACTAAAAATAGTCGTCCCAATCGCACTATAAAATAACGTTAGTGTATCGTACCGTTTGTAGCGTGTCACAAAAAAGCCACTTTCACTACCTAGGCCTTGAATCACACCAGAAATTAATACACTAGGTCCGAAATACGAACCATAAAGCATTTCTGCCAAAGCGGCTAAAACTTCCGCCAAAACAGCACTTCCCGCTCGTGGAATCAGCATCGCTGCAATTGGTGCCACCATGGTCCACATTCCAAATAAAAGCTCATTGGCAAATGGACTCAGTCCTAATGGTAACAGCGCAGCATTCAATAACGCATAGAGGAACCCTGCCCCCATAAAAACACCGCCAAACAAAAAGGCTAAAAAAGCGAGTAAGACGACTTGTTGCAATGACCATTTTTTCAATAAAAAAACTCCTTTCTCTTAACAAAAAGCAAAAGGAGTGACTTAAATAAACCCTGATAAAAGAAAACACACTCATCCTAAGACAGAATGAGTGCGTGAAAAATCAAAGTAAATCGGCATTTCCCTGCGACAGTACTAACTGCATCAGGTTCAATGGGTATCATCTCAGCCATAACAGCACCCCAAATGTTTTTTATTAAAATGTACTTTTACTATAGCATAGAATAATTATAAAAACTAGTCTTGGCACTTTTTTATTTCATCAAAAGCTGAAGAAATCAAACAATTTTGTAAGATAACTGTTAGGCAAATAAATGGTTGGTTTTTCTGGACTTTGTTATATTGTTCTTTATGAAAGAGAGGCGTTTATACTATGGGTAAAACATTAACTGGCTTTCACTTGAAAGTCATTGGAGTTATTTCAATGGTCTTTGACCATCTATTGCAATTTTTTAGTTTTTTAGGCGTGCCTGGTTGGTTCGGATGGATTGGACGAATTGCTGCACCTATTTTCTTATTTGAAAGTTCTGAAGGCTTCGTTCACACAAGCAATCGGCGAAAATACATGTTCCGGTTATTGTTAGGCTTCTGGATTATGGGGATTCTGAACGGCATTTTAAATGCGTATTTTTCAACAGGTGGCTTAATTATCAATAATATTTTTGGGACGTTATTTTTAGGTACGGTCTACATGCAGTCTATGGACTATTTTAAACAAAAACAAATTGGTAAAGGGCTTCTTTGGTTTATTGTGCCTTTATTAATCAGTGCTCTACCTCTCGTTGTTTTTAGTTCTCCAGACATATTAAGCAACCCTGCTATCTTAATTGGTTTCCAAATTTTCAATCTGATTGTGCCATCACTAATGATGACAGAAGGTGGGTTTTTATTTGTTCTCTTGGCCGTGGCTTTTTATTTATTCCATGGCAAAAAGTGGTTACAAATTTCAGCAATTGGCGTTGTTGCGTTGATTTCAGTAGCCAGCTATAATTTCCAAGAACTATTCGGGGTGAACCACCAATGGATGATGATTTTAGCAGCGATTCCAATTGTTCTTTATAATGGTGAAAAAGGCCGTGGCATGCGGAATTTCTTTTATATTTTCTATCCAGCTCACATTGCTATTTTTGCAATTATTAGTTTCTTCATGCAACGTTAATTATTTTCTGCTTGACGATTGCCTAAAAACTGTTTACAATGCAACATGTAAACAAATCGTACAGATAACACGCAAGTTGCGTGTCGAGAGAGAGGCGGTTTCTATTCTTATAGAAACTGCTTCTATTTTTTTACGAAAAAATGAAAACTATAGAGGTGATTAAATGGAACAAAAAAACGTACGATTATTCCCTGCCGTTTTAGCGACAGGAATTATGTCTTTTGCTGGCGTATTAATTGAAACAGCAATGAATGTAACCTTTCCGACATTAACAAAGGAATTTGGTGTTTCCACCGGTACCGTGCAGTGGGTGACAACGATTTATTTATTAGTTATTTCTATCATGGTGCCCTTATCCAATTATTTATTAAAAACCTATTCACTAAGACGCTTATTTATCGTTGCGAATCTTTTCTTTTTGATTGGTTTAGCGATTGATGTCTATTCGCCATCTTTCAGTATCTTGTTATTAGGCCGACTCTTCCAAGGGGCTAGCACTGGGATTGCTTTGCCACTGATGTTTCATATTATTTTGAACTTTACCCCGCTGGAAAAACGAGGAACGATGATGGGGGTAGGCACATTGACCACTTCAATTGCTCCAGCCATTGGTCCAACGTATGGTGGAATCTTAACATCTTCCCTATCTTGGCACGCCATCTTTTTATTCTTAATTCCTATTTTAATACTTTCTTTGTTTATGGGATTATCTGCTATTCCAGAAATACCTGTTAAAAAAACCACCACTCTTGATTTGGTTAGTTTAATTGGTATTGCCCTGTTATTTAGTGGTTTGTTAATGTTTTTAAGTAAAATTGGCACATTGTTTGGCTGGCTTTCACTTCTGGCAGCCGTTATTGGCTTTGTTATTTTTTATAAACGAGCAACGACCGCTGAACAGCCACTAGTACGTTTGACAATTTTAAAAAATCCCGCCTTTGTTTTATTTTTATGTGGCTTTTTAGTTTGTCAATTCTTATTGTTAGGTATTTCCTTTGTCTTACCAAACTTTGTTCAAATCGTCCTTGGAAAAAATGCGTTTGTAGCTGGGCTAGTCATGCTGCCAGGTGCTACAGTCGGGGCCATTTTGGCACCACTTTCTGGACGAGTGTTGGATCAATACGGCGCTAAAAAACCTATATTATTTGGCTTAAGTTTGGCGACAATCGGTTGGCTAGCTTTAACAATTTTACTAGAGATGCCTGTTTTATTAGGATTCGTCGCTGGACATGTTACCTATATGATTGGTCTAGGTTTTGCATACAGTAATATGATGACGACTGGTATGAGCTTGTTAGAGGAGAAAGATTTTGGCGACGGCAATACGTTATTTAATACACTTCAACAATTTTCTGGCGCTATTGCGACGGCCATTGTAGCGACGATTATTAATATCGCTCAAGACCACGCAGATAATTTTGCTCAGGGGACAACGATGGGCTCCCTCATTTCTCTGATTTTCTTGTTAACCTTATTAGTAATTGTTTTAATTGCTTCCTGGAATTATTTCCGCAAAAAAGCTTAAAAAAAAGCAGCTGGTCAGTTCCGTAGTGACCAGCTGCTTTTTTTAGTTTTCTAAAGATAGTTGTTTTCTTGTTCTTCTTGCTTCCGAATATAAAGTACGAACAAGACAGCAATTAGCACGATAAAACCACCAAAAATCGGTGTATATGTTACTGATAAATGATCTGTGACCACCCCACCTGTCATTGAGCCGACGGTAATCCCAATATTAAAGGCTGCAATATTAAAAGCTGAAGCCAAAGTGATATCTTCTGGAACATACTTTTCCGCTAATTCTACAACATATAGTTGTAAACCAGGTACATTCATAAAGGCAAATAGACCCAACATCAAACTTGCTAATAAGCCTAGAAGACTGTTATCCATTAAAACAGTAATAAATAAAAAGACTAAGGACAGAATTAATAAGCTAAACATTTTTACTAACGAATCTAAGGGTTTTTTATTTGCCCAGTGACCACCTACTGTATTGCCAATTGCGACCATTACGCCATAAACAACTAAAATAATCACTACCGCGTTGGCTGAAAAGCCTAAATTTTCCAATAACGGTGACAAGTACGTATATGCAGCAAACGTTCCACCATAACCAAAAGCAGTAATTAGAAAAGAGAAAACGAGGGGTTTGTTCGTAAAAATCCGCGTGATTCCTTTTAAGTCAACCTTCCCTGGTATCGGTAAATTTTTGGGAACTAAAAAATAACTAGCAATCAGTCCCACCAAGCCAATACTGGCTATAAAAAGAAAGGACATATGCCAAGCTGTTTGTTGCCCAATAAACGTCCCTAAAGGTACGCCAGTCACTGTTGCAACCGTTAACCCCGTAAACATAATAGCAATGGCGCTAGCACGACGTGATGGCGGCACAACATCTGCGGCGATGACAGTCGAAACAGACATGAAAATACCGTGCGCCAATGCAGAAAGTATCCGCCCTACCAATAAAATAATAAACGTTGGCGCAAATGCAGCAATTAAATTCCCACTAATGAAAAGAAGCATAATCCCCAGCATTAATGAGCGACGATTCCATTTCCCTGTCAAAATTGTTAATAACGGCGCCCCAATCGTCACACCTAAAGCGTACAAAGAAACAGTCAAACCCGCTTGAGAAAGACTAATATGAAAACTTTTAACAATCATTGGTAATAAACCCACACTAATAAATTCTGTTGAACCGATTGCGAAAGCATTGATAGCTAATGCAAAGAGCGTTAAATTTGGTGAAATTTTCTTTTCCATTCTCTTCCTCCTAAAAAACATTTGAATTTCAACAAAAATTACTATATACTAAGATTGAATTTTTGATAAGTACCTACTTTTTTGTATCATAGGTACCTTTTAGTAACTCTTGTTTATTATCAACCTGTTAAGGAGGAATGTTTTTTGGAAACTCGTACATATGCGATTGGTGTCGAAGCAACGATGGATGTTATTGGTGGCAAATGGAAGCCAATTATTCTGTGTAATTTACGGCACGGCGCCATGCGCCCCAGCGATTTAAAACGCGGTATTACTGGCATTAGTCAAAAAATGCTGACACAACAATTACGGGAACTCGAAGAAGACAACATTATCGAGCGAAAAGTTTACAACCAAGTTCCACCAAAAGTCGAATATTATTTAAGCGATTATGGTCAAAGCCTCTCTGCTGTCTTAGATAACTTATGTAATTGGGGAGAATCCCACGTGGCTCATTTGCAAGAACAAGGCCAAGAAATTTATTTAAAATGTGAAGATTAGTGAACAAAACGTTTATAAACTATATTAAGAGGGAACTTTAAGCTATTTAAAGCCTGGGGAAAAATCATTTTAGATTTTTCCCCAGGCTCTTCTTATGCTTTAATAACTTGAATATCTTGCGTTAATTGGGCCCAATGATTAGTAGGTCCGTGACCATGTCCAACAGAAATTGCTTGGCTAATGGCCCCTTGTATAAACTGTTTGCCAATCACAATCGCCGCTTCTAACGGCGTACCTTTTGCTAATTCGGCTGCGATACACGCTGAAAAAGTATCTCCTGTTCCATGAGTATTTTTCGTTACAATTCGTGGTGCACTTAGCCAAAAGCTCGAACCGTCTTCCATTAACACATAATCAGCCGCTTGTTGATTTGTGCTATGTCCGCCTTTCATAATAATATTTTTTGTGCCCAATTGCTGTAATTTTTTTGCTGCGGTCTGCATTTCTTGTTCTGTCTTGATGGTCGTCTCTAGTAAAACTTCCGCTTCTGGTAAATTAGGTGTCACGACCGTTGCTAATGGCAACAGTTGCTCTTTAATTGTTTGAACTGCCTCGGCTTCTAACAAATGATGTCCACCTTTAGCCACCATTACAGGATCGACAATCAACGGACCAAAATCAACTTTCTGCAAATTGCGAACAACAGCTTCGACACGCTCACTATCTGCTAACATCCCCGTTTTCGCTGCCCCAATTTTAAAATCAGCCGCCAGTGATTGGAATTGTTCATCAATAAATGAACTAGGAATCGGTAAGCTATCTTGCACGCCATACGTATTTTGTGCCGTCAATGCAATGACAATATTTAAGCCAAATGCCTGCCGTGCTTGAAATGTTTTTAAATCTGCTTGCATGCCAGCTCCCCCACCAGAATCAGAACCAGCAATCGTGACTACTTGTGGGGTCAAATTATATTCGGTCATTTTCTCACCTCCAACATTCGCTCCGTTACACGCATCAACCCTTGAACTTTCTCGGTTATCTGTTCAGCCAGCATAATTTCACTGACCAGTGAAACACCAGCCACTCCCGTTCCCATAAGTTGTTCTATATTTTCTTCTTTGATTCCACCAATCGCTACAACAGGAATCGTGACTGCTGCGGCAATTTCAGAAAGTGTCTGCAAAGAAGTTAACGGACTGTCCTTAGTCGTTGTGGGGAAAATTGCGCCCACGCCTAAATAATCGGCGCCCTCGTTTTCCGCTTCAACTCCTCGTGCCACCGTTTTGGCTGAAACACCTACGATTTTTGTGGACCCAACCAGTTTTCGCACAAGAGCAACCGGTAATTCATCATCCCCTATATGCACACCTGCCGCATCCACTGCCAAGCAAATATCGACACGATCATTAATAATCAACGGAATCTGATACGCATCTGTTACCGCTTTAACTTTCACTGCTAATTCGTAAAAGCGCCGTGTTGACACTTCCTTTTCACGCAGTTGGACCAATGTCACTCCACTGCGACAAGCAGTTTCAATTCGTTTTAAAAATTCAGTATCACTAAAATCATACCGTCCTGTCACCAAATAAACTTTCAATTGCTCTCTCATAGCACTCGTCCTTTCACCGCCTCAAACCAATCCTTCTCCTTCATTAAAAGAGATAACTGATTTAACGTATTTTGGCGAAAATCGGCCAGCCCTTGGCTCTTAGTCTTGGCTTTTTCTCCGCAAAGATTAAAATAGCTCACTGCGGCTACTGCCGCAGTCATTGGCGCGTTGCCTTCACCTAATAAAGCGGCAACTAATGCGCCGACTAAATCGCCCGTGCCAGTGAAACAATCCAACTCAGGAACGCCATTTTGTAAGACAATCACTTGCTCTTGGCTAACCAAAACATCTTGAATCCCTGTTGCTAAAAATACCGTCTGGGGAAACTTTTGCGTTTGTTGACGTAAAGCTTGAATCAGTTCCTCAATTGCTTCTTCACTTTGATCCAAAGGGCTGCCGTCTACTCCTCGACCATGACTCACCAACTGGCAAAAAGTCCGCATTTCTGAAAGATTCCCTTTCACAACGGTTGGCTGATTGTGCACCAGCTTTTCCCCGACTTCATTGCGAATATCACTAGCGCCATAACCAACTAAATCGACTACGGTCAGTTTATTCACTTGCCGAGCATAATCACTAGCTGCTAACAAGCTTTGCTCTCGTTCTTGTGATAAATGGCCTAAATTCAAAACCAAAGCACTGGTTTGCTGAAACAACTGCGGAAATTCCCGGGGATCATCTGCCATAATGGGCTTAGCATCAATATAAAGTAATGCATTCGCCATAGACTCACACGTAATTTCATTCGTAATGCACTGAATTAATGGTGCCGTTGTCAGTGGAAAAATCGTTTCAAACTTAACGCTTGTTTTCATAAAAGTACCCTCCCAAAAATAATTCCTGTGTTTGTTTAAATACTCGAGTTTCTTTCAGTTTTACTAAGACAAGCCAAGCAATCACTGAACCAATCAGTGTGGCACCAATAAATCGTGGTGTATAAATGAACCAATAAAAATTCTGCTTACTGCCAGTAAACCAAACCATTACAGGATAGGACAATAACGAGCCAATGATGCCTGTACCAAAAATTTCCCCTAGCATCGACCAGCCTAATTTTTGTCCCCATTGATAAAATAAACCAGCAAAAAATGCGCCAAAGACGGCACCTGTTAACGCTAATGGCGGAATACCTAAGAATGTCATACGGATTAAGCCGCAGACAAGTGCCATGAGCGTTCCGTAAAGAGGACCTAATAAAACTCCGGCAATAATGTTCATGACACTGGACATAGGGGCCATTCCCTCAATTCGCATTAACGGTGATAATACGACGTCCATCGCAATCATTAAAGCTAGTAACGTAACTCTGTGGATTCGATTTTTTTCCACGTAAAAAAACTCCTTTCTGCGAGAAGCAAAAGGAGGCGCGACTGAAAAAGACAGAAAAACCCAACCACAAATAAACGTAGTTGGGTGCAATAATCGGTCAAAATTTCAAGACATTTCCCTGCGCCAGTCCTAACTGTTTCAGGTTCCATGGGTATAATCTCAGCTAATAGCACCCCAAATGTTTCTCTTCAATTGGCTTTAGTATAGCATAGTTTTTTGGAAGCGACTACTAAAATTGCCAAAGAGTTTTCCCACAAAAACAGAAAAAACGTCATGCCCAAAAAGTTCGATTTTTTGGGCATGATGTTTTTCATACTTTCGTTTGTCTTATTTTTTAGAATCCTGGCATTCCTTTGGTATATTTACCTAAAGTTGCTTCAGTTTCTTTTTCAATTTTTACTAACGCATCGTTGACAGCCATAATGACTAAATCTTGTAACATATCAACGTCTTCAGGATCAACCACGTCTTCTTTAATGGTCAAATCTTTCATTGTGCGATCACCAGTAAAGGTCGCTGTCACAAGTTGATTGGTGGCTTCACCGATAAATTCTTTTTCATTTAGCGCTTCTTGCGCTTTGGCCATTTCTTTTTGCATTTTTTGTACTTGTTTCATCATGCCTTGCATGTTGCCCATTCCTCGCATCATAATTCCTCGACTCCTTCATATTAATCATCTAGTACTTCGACAAGCTCTTCACCAAACATAGCGATTGCTTCATCTACTACTGGATTTTCTTGTGAATGTTCATTTGTTACAGGCGGTTCGTCCGCTAGACGAGCCATTTCATTTTCAGGTTCAGAATGATTCAAACTGCCCTGATTTTGGTTAATAAAACTTTGTCTTAGTTTTGGCCAGCTTTCTCTAGTAATGCAGACCATCTCTGGTGTATAGTCCATCAAACGGCTTAAATTATTATTGAAAGCTAACTGCATCTCTTCATCGTCTGTTGCACGAGCACAAACAATCTCATAGTCAAATGCCACCACGATCCCCTTAGGACTTGCTGCGACAGGTTCACTAGCCTTTAGCATCGCTCGTTGAGTCACAGATAATGTTTGCAGTAAGTCTTCCCAAACATTTTTCACATTCATTAAATGTGTTCTAGTCGCTTCGTTTAAGACTTGATATACGCGTTCTGTGGGTACGCGGAACGAACTTTTTGGCGCTTGTGGTCGTGCTTGTTGACGTGGCGCATCTGCTTCTTTGACAGCTACACCGTGTTTCTTTAATTCAGCCAGTTCTTTCTTCAGTTGCCCGATTTGATTTTGTAAATCTGCTAATTCTGGATTTCCCTCTGCACTACCACCTTGATTAGTTGTTTCTGGCGTGTTGTGTTTATTGGGTTGCACCGTTTTAGCCAATTTGACAGTGGCTACTTCCAGATAGATATTCGCATTGTTGGTAAAGCGGATCTCATTTTGTGTGTCACTTAAAATTTGGATTAGTTGGTAGATTTTTTCAGCTGGTGTTTGTGTAGCTAGTTCCTTAAATGCTTCTGTCAAAGTTCCTGCTTTTTCTGCTAATAACTTCGGTGCTTGCTGATACATCAGCAAATCTCGACAATATAATAACAAATCTTCTAAGAAACGGCGCGCTTCTTTGCCTTCGCCTAAAATACTTTCCAAGCCTTCTAATGCTCGTTCAACATCACCGGCGACACAACACTGAATATAATGATCCATCATTTCATAGGTTAGGCTGCCTGTCACTTGCATTGCATCTTCCAGTGTTACTTTTTCATCACTAAAGGAAATCGTTTGATCCAAGATACTCAAGGCATCTCGCATCCCGCCTTCCGCAGCACGCCCAATCACATAAAGGGCTTGTTCCTCATAATCGAGAGCCATTTCCTGCATGATATGGGCCATATGATCGACGATATCTTGCGTACTAATTCGCTTAAAATCAAAGCGTTGCGTCCGTGAGATAATCGTTAACGGAATCTTGTGTGGTTCAGTCGTTGCTAAGATAAAAATAACATTTTGTGGCGGTTCTTCCAAGGTTTTTAAAAGTGCATTGAACGCGCCTGTTGATAGCATATGAACTTCATCAATAATATAAACTTTGTACTCGGCTTGTGTCGGTGCATACTTTGC
This sequence comes from Enterococcus sp. AZ129, assembly GCF_051714505.1. Lineage (NCBI taxonomy): Bacteria > Bacillati > Bacillota > Bacilli > Lactobacillales > Enterococcaceae > Enterococcus > Enterococcus sp. AZ129. Next base: position 2,330,793 of record NZ_JBIORY010000001.1, read on the forward strand.
TTTATCACGAATATCACGGATTTCTTCCACGCCATTATTACTCGCCGCATCAATTTCAATGACATCATTTAAACGACCTTCCGTAATGGCTACACAGGTTTCACAAACATTACAAGGTTCACCATCTTGACTATGTTTACAGTTAATCGCTTTAGCGAAAATTTTTGCGGCACTGGTTTTACCTGTACCACGAGGGCCAGTAAATAAATAGGCATGAGATGTTTTCTTTTGCACTATCGCATTTTTCAGTGTCTGAGTAATTGCTTTTTGTCCTACTACGTCATCGAAACGTTGTGAACGCCAGACCCGATAAAGTGCTTGATAAGCCATTTTTTACCCTCCCTTATTTTTCATTCTTATCTATTATACGTGATTTTTAGTCATTCGGCATCTTTTTTCTTTTAATGAGTCACTGGCGCAACCATTGCTAAAAAAGCCGCTTTTCCTTCACTTGTTTCTGCAAACGCACTGGCTTCTTTTAATCGCTGTTGATACGCTGAAGCGACAGTTTCAAGTGCCTGCGTTTTCTGGTTGTTCCAAGTCGTTAAACCTTGGACTTCTGCTAACGTTAACGAAGGCTTTGCTTGAGGTCGACTAAAAATTAAGTCCATGACATATAAAAGTTCTTTTCGTCGGGCAACGATTTGTATCTCATCCGTTGGCAGTTTTAGCATTTGCCACTGCTCAAAAATATCATTTGCGGCTTGGGCAACTTCTGACGCATTCGGTCCCTCTAAGCGAAATGTCGCAACTGGCCAATTCACCATTCCTGCGTTGATTAAAGGATAGTTAGCTAACTCAACATATTCTGAAATGCTCGCTTCGGCTAATGGAAATTGTTGCAAACCCGTTTGATAATAGACATGCTCATTTTGTTCAAAGTCAGCATCAATCCCAGCAAAATAATGAGGAAAGACCTCAACAATTTTCAACAATTGCTGAAAAGTCTTAATTGAACGTTTCGCTGCCTGATGTTTTTCAAACGCAATCACACCTTGTTGCTGATATTGTGCCTGTTTTACAAAGGAAAACCCCCAGCTTTCGCCATCTAAGTTCATTCGAATCACTCGATGGTTCGTATTCGCAGGAAATTGCTGACTTCCCTGGTAGCCTTCTGTTGCCATGCACCATTCACAGCGGGGATAGCTATGTGCAGAGAGCGTTGCTTTTGGCGCCTCACTGTGGACCTTATTTGCTAAAAAATCACCATAGACTGTTGAAAAAACAACAGGTTCTTCCTGTTCAATGACCGTACCGTTTTTTTGACAAAGTTGGTAAAAATACTCGGTAGCCTCTTGTGGCTCTTTGGCATAATGTTGTGCAAAAAAAGCATTAACCACGGAAGGTGGCGGTGTCAACAAATCCATCAATTGCACCATGAACTGTTCTTTTTGTTGCTCTGTTTTTACAAGTTGGTTGGCACTCGCAACTTGACACAATTGTTCCGCCAAATCAGCGGCGGGTGTTGCCACAGGCCGTATGTCTACTTCGCCTAATTCTTGTTCACCAATCATTGATAATAAACGGTTCTGAAGATATAAGCGATCCAATTCCATCCAACCACCTGCTTGAATAGCAAGTGTGGTAAAATCGGCAATCATTTGACTCGTGGTCATCGATTCATTCCTCCTATTACTTTTCTTGATATCCATGTGGATGAGCTTGATGCCATTGCCAAGCGGTGGCGATAATGTCCTTGACCTCAGTTACTTCTGGTTGCCAGCCCAAAACTCGTTTGGCTTTTTCACTAGAAGCAATTAATGTACTAGGATCCCCTGCTCGGCGTGGCGCGATTGTCGCAGGAATTTCTTGGCCTGTCACTTCGCGAGCAGCATCTAACATTTCTTTAACAGAATAGCCGTTGTTGCTACCCAGGTTAAAGACGTCACTTTCGCCGCCATTTTTCAAATATTCTAAAGCCAAAATATGTGCTGCAATCAAGTCTTCAATATAAACATAATCTCGAATGCACGTGCCATCTGGTGTATCATAATCATCCCCAAAAATACTTAGCTCTGCTCGTTGGCCCAATGCCACTTGTAAAATAATTGGCACAATATGCGTTTCTGGCGTGTGATCCTCACCAATTGAGGCATCTTTTTTTGCTCCCGCAACATTAAAATAACGCAAAGCAACATATTTCATTCCATAAGCGTTGTCGCACCATTTCATGATTTTTTCCATCATTAATTTACTTTCCCCATACGGGTTTTTAGGATTCGTTGGGGTTTCTTCTGTAATAGGCATTGCTTTTGGTTCGCCATAAGTGGCCGCTGTGGAAGAAAAAACAATATGTTTCACTCCAAATTCTTGCATGACTTCCAAGGCAATTTGAGTGCCGTGAACATTGTTATTGAAATACATTAACGGTTTCTCCACGGATTCTCCTACTAAAGAATTGGCCGCAAAGTGCAACACCCCTTCAATTGATTCCTTTTCAAAGACACTACGTAAAAAAGCTTTATCACGAATATCGCCTTCATAGAAAGTCGCTTGTTCATGAACTGCTGCACGATGCCCCGTTAATAAATTATCAACAACCACAACGGCATATCCTTTTGAAATTAATTGATCAACGGCATGTGAGCCGATGTAGCCTGCGCCACCTAATACTAAAATAGACATAAATACGCTCCTTTTACTCTCTAATTTCTTTTTCTATTGTACCATTAAATAAGGTCTACTTCTGAATTATTTCATTTTGTAAACAGGATTTAATTTGGCCATTTCTCCTTATTCATTTTTCCTATAAAAATACAGAAAAGATTTGGTAAATTTTAACAAATCTCTAAATTAGTCGTAGAGTTTATGAAAAATCATTGTAACTATTGGATTTTTTTGCTTTTTTCCGTCATAATAGAAACAAATACAATTTGAAAGAAGGAATGAACGATGAAAAAATTTGTATCAGGTATGTTAGTCGGTACTGCTATCACAGTTGCTGCTTTAGCCGGTGTGGCTACAACTATTAAAAAAACAGTCATTGATCCAATTGAAGAAAAAGAAGATATGATTGAAGAAAACCGTAAAAAAGCGATGCGTAAACGTATTGCACGTTAAAAAATAGCTGTGACGTTGAGATAAAAAATCTAACGGCAAGAAATCAACAGGAGCGCTTCTGGCTTGGTTGATTCTCTTAAGCATAACAAGTGGTCATCCATCAAAGCGATGGATGACCACTTGTTATGCTTTCTTTTTTACCAAAGGAGCTGACTATTTTTCTTAACTATTAAAAATAGTAGCAGCAATCCGATCCATATCGCGCATATTCCAAGGATCCACACCAGGACGAGCTGCAGCGGCTGTTAACCAATGAATCCCTTCTGTTGGAATACCACAACTAAAAAGGCCTGTCGCCACCTGTCCATCTTTTGTGATGACTTGATTCGTGGCAGGCACAATCAAGAGTGCACCTGTTTTGACTATTTGACCATCAGCTAATGCCAGTTGATGGAGCGTAGCTAGCTTATCGGCTAACAACTGCCTCGTTAAAGGATTCAAACTTTTTTCATTATTAACTTTGGGAATGCGCGCTTCAATTAAAAAGTGACTATTATACCGATTTTCCGGAAACAAATTAGCATAAGTAATAAATTGACCCGCTTTCATTTCGACACGCATTTCTGGCCCCAGAATCGTGACTAATCCCAGTTCAACTAACGCCTGTAGCTCTTCTGTTCTTTCAACAGAAGGTCCCACTGACAAAAAGGTATTCAACGGGGTAAACCAATGCCACAACCACTTTTGACTCTCGTCATTCGTTAATAACCCTTCATCCAAAACAAAGCGAATCTGATCTCTTAAATCTTTTAAACTGTCTAAAGCAGTGGTCAAAGGACCGCTAAGATTGCCTTTCTCTGCTTCTTGAATATCCCATTTTAAATACTCTAGTAAAAACGAACGAAAACTTTCATGAGTGGTTTTCTTTGTTTCAGGATGTTCTAACGCTTGCCAATCAAACCAATCTTGTTTTTCAAAGTGGGCTAAGCTTTCCGGCGCTCCCTTGGTTTGAATAAACAGCTGTTGAAAGGCCTCTTTAGAAAGATGCGGATATTTTTCTTCGATTAAGCAAGTGTAATACACATATTCCACTTCTTTTTTTAAATACCCAAAAAACTCTGCGCCTGTAACCTGTCCTCTTTTACGACATTCAGCTAAATACGTTTCGGTTAAAAAAACAGGCTGATAGGTTTCCCCGTAGCCTTTTTGATTAATCCCTCGAGGATGAGAAGGAAAACCGCGACCAGAACCAGCAATAATAATAGGCTCTCTTCCAGAAGGTTCATAACGTAAGCGGCCATTTTGACGAGAAAAAACACCCCCGCGGCCAATCGTCAAGGCAGATAAATAGTCAAAAAATGCCAAACCTAAGCCTTTTAACACAACGGGTTGTTTTGCGGGTATATTGGCAAGTGCCAATAAAGCATCCGCTGCATTTTTAGGAGAAGAATAAAACAAACGATGCTCCTTGGCGTAGTCCGCAAGCTCTTGTTCAACAGTCGTTAATTCATTTTCTTGGTGACCCAAAGCTAAAATTACTTTGTCTGCCGTAAACTCAATGGATTGAGTATACACATAATAGTTATCCTCTCCTGCCCGCACAGCAGTTACTGGCTCTTTAAAAAACGTCAGCGATGTTTGTTCGTTACACCGCGTGGCTAAATACGTATAAAACCATTTTTGGTACATGCCATAAAAAGCCCTTGAGCAGTGATCATTCGGTCCAAGGCGATGACATTCTTTCAACAACTCAAGATAATTATAGGGTTGTTGCTGTTGAATGTACTGCGCAGCTTCTGTTTGGGTCCATTCATAGAGAGTGGGGCCCTTGACAATTGGTCCTTCGCCACTAAAAGATTCATCTGTAAATAAAGTGACTTGGCTAATCACGGTGTTCATTAATAAATAATTAGGTTGCTCTGCTCGCCAAATTTTCCCACCTGGACCGTATGGATCAAACAACGTGAGCTGAACATTTATTTCCGTTTTACGAGCCCATTCAATGACTCGTTCTGCAGCTGATAAGCCTCTGGGTCCAGCACCTACAATTGCAATTTTCATCCAATCACCTACTCTATTTTTCTAATAATTCTTTTAAGACAACCGCTTGATTATGCACTGTATCTTTCGCCCCATAGACCAGCGTGACTACTGGCTGATTTTTTACAATCGTCTGTAACTGCTTAAACGCTGTGGCAGTTGGCTCATGTTTCAATTCTTCTTGGTATTTTTGTTTAAACTCAGGATACTTATTTGCTTCATGATTAAACCATTTCCGTAGCTCTGTACTTGGGGCCACTTCTTTGAGCCATTCATCTAACTTTTCAGATTCCTTGGATTTTCCTCGTGGCCAAACACGGTCAACTAAAACACGGTAGCCATCTTGCTCTGTCGGTGCTTCATATGCTCGCTTGATTTGAATCATCTGCCTTCACCTCTTCTCTTTATTGTAGCTCAAAAAGTGAGGACTGACAAAAAGCAACATCTCTATTAAGCTTTCCTATACAAAAAGAGTTGGTCTCAATGAAGACCAACTCTTTTTGTTATTAACTATTTCTCTTTTTCACTTTCCCAGTCCAGCCATCATAGCCGCCTTTTAAAATATAAATATCAGTATAGCCATTTTTGCGTAATAAATTAGCTGCTCGGATACTTAAAGCTTTCTTCTGATCATAAAGATAAACAGGTTGATCCTTACGAAGAGAACCAATTGTTGTTTTTAACATGCTGTATGGCATGCTGCGCGCCCCTAAAATATGCCCAGCATCAAATGTATCTTTCTCACGAACGTCAATCACTTGTGCTTTACGCATTGTTTCTTTAAATTCTTCTTCCGTCAGCATTTTTGCTGAACGTTTCACCATAATTTTCAAATATAATTCATTGAATACCATCGCTAGTACAATAACTAGCAAAATGCCATTGATTACCCATAAAATACTCATTCTAAAAAGCCCTCTCTATTTCTCTTTTGAAAATTGTAATGCTAGTGAAGCGGCACCAATGACGCCGGCCTCATTACCTAGCTCTGCTAATTTGATTTTTGTACTATTTCGAACTTGTGGGAAAGTAAATTCTTGGAAATATTTTTCGACACGACTACGTAAAAATTCTCCTGCTGCAGAAACACCTCCACCGATAACCACGCTATCTGGATTTAACGTGTTACCTAAGTTTCCTGTGGCTAAGCCTAAATAGAAACAAACACGATCCACAACCATTAAAGCAAAATGATCGCCTTTTTCAGCAAATTCAAAAACATCTTTACTCGAAACATCTTGTCCATCATCAATCGCTTGTTTCAGTTCAGAGTCACCTGCAAACTCTTCTGATAAATGACGTGCAACACGAACGACACCAGTGGCGCTAGAAACAGTTTCTAAACAGCCACGTTTCCCACAGGTACAGTCAAAGCCGTTAGGATCAACCGTCACATGCCCAACTTCACCAGCACAGCCAGCAACACCGTGGAGCAATTCTCCCGCTGCAACAATGCCTCCGCCAACACCTGTTCCTAAAGTAATAAAAATCACGTCGGGATTGTTTTCCCCCGCGCCCTTCCAACGCTCACCTAAAGCGGCAACATTGGCATCATTATCTAATGCAAACGGAATTCCTAAAGCAGATTCGATTTGTTCTTTGACAGGCTGTACAGTCGTCCAGTTTAAATTATAGGCACCTACAACAGTTCCTTTTTCAATGTCGACACTTCCTGGTGTTCCCATACCAATTCCCACAAAATCTTCTTTTTTCATATTATAAAGATCTATACGGTGACGAATACTTTCAATAATTGATGGCACAATATGCTTGCCATCTTCTAAAATATTCGTTTCAATACTCCATTTTTGTTGAACAACGCCATCGGTTGTTAAAATAGCAAATTTGATGGTCGTTCCACCTAAATCAATCCCAATAATCTTCTTATCCATTTAGTCGATTCCTTTCTGCTTCCCTCTAGATTCTTCTATTCGATGCTCTCTTTGCAAAATATGCCGGGCCTGTAAATACGTATCTCGGTCTACCAATTGACCTTCATACAATTTTTTTAATTCAATCATCATTAACTCAATATCATAAATCCGTGCACCGACATAAATATACATCCCAAACTGTTTAAAAAGTTGTTGTACATCATATAACGTTTCCATACGAAAACACTTCCTTATTATACAGGTAAACCGTATTTTTTAAAACCCAATAACAGACAAATTACGACAAGAAAAATAAAAATTAACGTGGCCATAATTCGCTCGTGCTTATTAAATGCTTCTTGACGATTTGGAACAGCAAAAGCCGTCGCGACTAATAGTCCACCGATTAGACCGCCAACATGACCCATCATATCTACAGAGCTACTAAACAAGTTAAATAACAAATTAATCACAATAAACATTGAATAGCGTTGCACCATATACATAATCGCTGGATTGTCTCTAAAATGGCGTCCTAAAATAACAAATGCGCCGAACAAACCAAAAAGCGCTGTACTAGCACCCGCTGAGACACTGTTGGGTGTCCCAAAGGCAAAACTGGCGATATTTCCAGCAATCCCACTCAATAAATAAATTCCCAAATAGCGCCAATGCCCATAAATTGCCTCAACCTGTGCGCCGATATAATAAAGAGTAACCATATTCAAAATAATATGCATAAACCCAATGTGAAGAAACATTGGCGTGATAAACCGCCAGTATTCATGATTTTGAGCTACCAGTGGACGAACCATTGCTCCCCAATTAACTAAGTTTAAAATATTTTCTGATCCTCCAGTTAATTCCAATCCAAGGAAAACAATGATTGAAATACCTAAAAGGGCATACGTAATGAACGGCTGATTTTTTAGCCGTTTCAATTTCATTTCTGTTTGATAGTTCATTCCATTCCTCCTATTGTATAAATAATTGTTCGATTGGCTGATCAAACGCTTCTGGTTGCCATTGTTCATGGAGTTGTTCACTAAAAACTAAACTACATGAATGGCCCAAAAAATGTTCCAAATAACGATCATAAAAACCACCGCCGAAGCCTATTCGATAGCCAGCACGATTGAAAACAATCCCTGGCACAATCAATAAATCAATCGCTGTAGCTGTTATTTCTGCCGCTGTTAACGGAGGTTCTTCCACGCCAAATGCACTGGTGTCATAAACCGTCTCTGGAAAAACTTGATAAAAGTACATTTTTCCTCCTTTAAATGTTCGCGGCACCGCCACTTGCTTGCCTTCTTGCATGGCCCGTTCGAAAATTGGCTGTGTTGATAATTCTAGCGGTAACGCCCGAATCATTCCGATTGTTTGTGCTTGTTGCCATTGCTGACTAGCAAACAACTGTTCATAGAGACTTGATTCTTTATGTTGTTTAATTTCTGGATGTTGTTTTAGCCATTCCAGGGCAGTTAAGCCCACTTTTCTCAACTTGTTTTTCTCCATGTACACCTTCAACCCCTTTTCTGTTAAGTTTATAGAAAGTGTTCTTAAAAAACAAGCTGATTCCCCTTTTCTATTTGAAAAATCCCGTTATTTTTCTAACGTTTTTGACGCTTCTTTAAAAAAGTCAACAACCAAATCCATTGTTTCTCCTTTCACTAAATGCCGCTCACCGATTTCCGTTATAAATTGCGTATTTCTCGCATACGTTTTCCCAGACACTAATTGTTCAAAATCAGCCATGTCTTCATAAGGAATTTTTTCATCTTCCGTTCCATGCCAAAACAGCATCGGTCGTTCTTGCAGTCTTTCTGGCGTTTGTGATAAATCGTATTGATGCACCCAACTTAGCAACAGTGGCAAGTCTTTAGGCACAAAAATAGCAAATTCTTTCGCCCGTTGAATCACTCGCTGAATATAGCGCGCCGGATAGGGTGTTCCCATTAAGCAAGCAGCCGCTTGAATCTCAGGATGTTGGGTCATAAGAGCGCTGGTAGTAATACCGCCCATGGATACACCACCTACGCCAATCCAATTTTCTTTAATCAACCCTAATTTATGAAAATGATGGATAATTACTGGAAATTCAATCAAATTATATTGAATGCTACTCCAAAATGTAATCGATGGAATCGTGGAAATAGGTCCTGTTTTTCTTTCTCCATGGTTCATGGCATCTGGTAAAATGACCCGAAACCCCTCGTGTGCTAATTTTCTTGCTTGTGTTAAAGATAATTCTTTAGCTGATTGCCAACCATGATAGTAAACAATTAAAGGTAATGCTTCGTTTTTTTGCTCTTCTGTTGTCACTTCTAATGCTGGAATTTTTGCTATGTAGCGATGTCTAATACTGATTTTCATTCATGATTCCTCCATTATAAAATATCTTCTCTTATTTTACCGTTTTTTGATAAAACCTGCTCTTTATATGATTTATCAAAAAAATCACAAAATATGCGAATTCGCATTTTCCTATTTTATTACTTTCCGTTATAATCATTTTATTAAATACAAAGGGGTGTTTTTATGGTTAAAATTGAGGAAAAAGGTAAAGTAACATTTGGACAAGCTTTTAAAGATTATTTTCGTGGATATGTTGATTTTAAAGGTCGGACCACACGTGCTGGTTATTGGTGGATGACATTGGTATTAAGCATTTTAGCACTTATTTTTTATATTGCCATTGTCGGCAAAGCCGTGTCAGCAATTTTAGCAGCTGAATATTTTGAAACCTATGATTTTGGAAACTTATTACCGTTAATGCTTTTTGCACTTGTTTTATGGTTAGCTTTATTATTACCAACGTGGGCAATGTGTGTACGTCGTTATCGTGATGCTGGGATGACAGGTTGGGGCGTGCTTGTTTTATATCTACTTTCTATTGCCTGTAGCTATACACAAGTTTTCTCTGTTATGTCAACACTGAAATATGATGTTCAAACAGATACTGTGATAACAGGTGGCAGTCCCGTCTTCTTATTTTTCACTCTTGTGATTAGTCTGTTTTTCTTCTTACTAACAGTCTTACCGACAGATAAACTAACAACAACTAGCCAAAATAGCGTCTTACGCTTCTTCTTCCGTTACAAAGAAGTGAAGTAAGGAAAAGTTTTAAGCCTTTCTTTTAAAAGAAGGGCTTTTTTCTTATTTTAAAATCTTTATGATAAAATAAGAACTAGTCTAGCTAAAAAAATGGAAGGAGAAAATATGGCTACTTTTAAACGGATTCTGAATCTAGAAAATTATATTTTTACTTTTTTTATTTTATTTGTCTTTTACGGCGCAATTAACTCTCCCTATTCTCTGGTAAAAATTCTTTGGGAAAAGCCTAAGCACTTGCTTGTTTTACTTCCTCTATTAATTATTCTATTGTTGATTATTTATAAAAACAAAAAATTTCTTTACACTAAGATTCAAGCGCTCTGGCACTTAATAAAAACCCATGATCGTGTGGTTATTATTGGTAGTTTGGTCAGTTTATTTTTACTGCAACTTTTACTCCTGACGCAGATTACTGTGCCGATTGGCTGGGATGTTTTTGACAACTTTCATAGTATTACCACTGAAAATAGGGATTATTCAAAAATCGTACTTTCTTTAAACCCCAATAACGAATTTTTCTTTTTCATGATGTATTACCTGAATAAATTTTTGCGTTTCATTGATGTAACAGGGAGCTGGAGCAACACTTGGTTTAGTTGGCAAGTGGTTAATTGCTTGTTTATTAATAGCAGTTTATTTCTCTTTTATCATGCCTCTAAACGTGTCTTCAATCCATTAACGGCCTTCGTTGCTTATAGTTTATTTTTTCTTTCTTTCGGATTGTCTCCATGGTTACTCACGCCTTATACAGATACGGCCGTCTTATTGTTCATCAACCTAGTCTTTTTTGCATATAGCCTTTTTGAGAAAGTTTCCCCTCCCTTCGTAAAATATTGTTTATTACTGTTTATTGGGATTGGCCTAGCTTGGTGTTTTTTAATGAAACCTTCGTCTATTATCTTTTTTATTGCATTTAGTTGTATCAAAGTGCTGCAACTTCTTTTAGTAAATCGGAACAAACAGTCTATCGTAAAATTAACCGTGGTTGCTCTCTTTTTACTGACTGGTTTCGCCAGCGCATATTATAGTTTTCAATTTTTTGTGGAAAAACAAACGATTACGGAAATCGATAAAGAACAAGCCAAACCTTGGACACTTTTTGTAATGATGGGTTTGACTGGAACTGGCGGTTACAATGATGCAGATACACAAGCAGTAAATCAGTTGCCTACACAAGAAGCCAAAAAAGCTTATACCATAAAAACGATTCAAGACCGTTTAAAAAATAAAGGATTCTTCGGTTATCTCCGTTTTCTGGCTCAAAAAAATCGTCATAATACTGCCAATGGTGATTTTGACTGGGGTTGGGATGGCGGTGATTTAATCCCAGAAACACCTTCTAAAAATCGTTGGCAAGAACACTTGCGGTCACTGTATTATCCGCAAAATCCCAAAAGTAACTATCTACGAATTTATATGCATTTTTTCTATTTACTCACATTACTAGGTCTATTGTTCAGTATCCCTCTAAAAGATTCAAAAAATAACTACGCGATTTTAAAATTAGCTTTCATTGGAGCTATTCTGTATTTATTGCTCTTTGAAGGCGGCCGCTCTCGCTATCTAATCCAGTTTATGCCGTTTTGGTACTTGTTATCAGCGAGTGGTTGGCTGGGGTTGAGAGAGATTCGAAGATACAAAAAAATAGAAAAGAGGATTGAGTTAAAAATGAAAAAAAGTTTGCTGGGGTTGATTGTTTTTTTATCCTTACTGACCCTTACTTCTTGCAGAAATAAAGTGACCACAAAAGAGCTAATGGCAAACGAGTGGGCCGTAAACTCCAACGTTGATGAAGTAGTAATGATTGTATCATTCAGCGAAGATACCGCTACTTTCAAAATCAATACAGATGAACACACATCAACTGCAAAAAATGATTTGGAAAAAGCAGGCGAAGAATTAGGTAAACAAATTGCAAATAAAATAGAATACAAAGTCAAATACCATCTAAAAAACAATCAAATTCGTTGGGAAAATGAAGGAAAAGAAGTAGCTTACAAGATAAAAAAAGAAAAGCAAAATCTACTTTTCACTCCTATTAAGACAAACAATTCTGATAACCAAGCAAAACTAGTTTTGAAACCTTACACAAAGAAAAGTATTGATTCTTCCACTCAAAAAGATAAAACGGAAGAAACCAACTCTAATTATCAAAACGTCTCATCTGAAACAAACCAATCTACCTCTTCATCTACTACTAAAGAACCGCTACCACAAGTTAGCTTAGCTGATTTTATAGGCGGTTGGGGTATTCCTCAAAGTGATAACTTATTTTTTATAAATGCTGACGGAACACTCACTAGCATTACTCAATCGAATGTTCCTCTTCAAAATGTAAGTTTTTCTGTGGATGAGAATGGTAATCAAACAATGACGTTTCTTTTGAATAATACGCCCCGAACAGTAACGAAAAATAATGATGGTACTTTAACTGTTAATGGACAAATATACACTTATCTAGGTAATATTACGTTGGAACAATTAATTGAAAGAAATAATCAAACTCAACAAGTTTTTGAACAATCTGAACAGCAACCACCACAAAACTCTGATTCTCGTGAACAAATACAAAATTCTAAATCAGACCAACCTATATACGATACGGTACGAAGTGGTGAAGGTGGGCGACAGTTAGCCGAAAGAAATGGTTTAACCTTAGAAGAATTATTAGCATTAAATCCAGGCATTGAAACTTCTGTTTTTTATCCTGGTCAGTCATTACGAATTAAATAGAAATTTAGGTATACTAATAGATAATAGTCTATAAAAGTAGAACTGGACCATCTACCATTTACTTTGGGATACCAGTTGATGGCAATCAGTTTGACGAAGTGGAACTAGACCTTGTACCGACTGACTCAGCAAAAATTGCGACATTTGATATAGCAGTTGGGCATTGATTAACAGCATGCATATAATTTGATAATATGGAATATAAACAAAAATGTCTAAGGAGCCTAACATTCTTTCAAGAAAGAATGTTAGGCTCCTTTTATTCAGACAATTTCAGCCACTCTTTGCGATTGCAATAGGACATAGTTTTTACAAAGACAAAATGATAAAGCAAACCGTAAGCTAGCCCCAACATATTTAACAAAATTCTTAAGTAAAGACTTGTTTCTAGCCCAAATATCATAGAAGCTGCCATGATAGCACCAACACAATTAAAAATCGTTTTACTTTTATAAGATGTGCATAAGCCTAAACAAAGTCCTCCTAAAATACCAAGTAGGTTCGTTGGTATATAAAATAACAAGATAGCCGATACTAGAGAACCAATAACGACCCCTATTATTCGTTCTTTGGCTCGTTCAGACAATTTAAACGTCTCATACCCAGAAAATAATGACGAACTAGCGAATGTTGCCCACATAAAGCGGTCAATCTGAAGGTGCGTTCCTATAAAAAGTAATAAGCTAATGCCTAAAGCGTAATAACCAAACCAAATATTTCTTTGATTAAAAAAACCATTTTCTGTAACCATCTGTATAAAAGTAATCTCTTGATCCAACTTTTTATGTTTCACATGATAAACAAAAGCTAAAAGTAAATAGGCAAACACTAATACAAAGAAAGTTTGTTCTAATTGCTGAAACGATTGATAGTGAACCGTGCCAACTAAATATAAGTAGGAGAACGTATACAAGCCAGGATTACCCATTTTAGGGTTTTTACCAGTTAAGAAAAACAATGCCAGCAAGCAGATAAAATGAAGACCCAATTGTAAAAATGATACAGAAATCAGTGAAATTAGTGGACTAACACCTAGAATTGTTAACACGATTCCTAAACTAGGCAAGGCCTGTTTTTCCCTGTAGCCATATGAGACGAAACGGATACTCAACAGCAAACAAAATAATACAATTGAAAAAGGCGCTACAGCTTTTCCAAAGAAAAAAGTAATCGTCGACACCCATAAAATCGCAAACGAAACTAATAAGATATCCCTTATTAACAAGGCGCGCCAAAAATATCTCCGCTGTTTTTTAGTGTCCGCTTGATGAATTTTTTGTTTTAAAATAAATGGATCTAACTGCAATAATTGATAAAAAGTCACCTAAAATCATCTCCTAAAAATCGACTCTTCTCAATTCATTATTCCAACTTTTCCTTCTATGAAATTATAAGAAAAGTAGTTGTGACGAACATTTTACTACAACTTTTTTTCTGAATCAATACATGCTTTATTTCTTAATTCAATACCTCTCCCGATACGATTTGCTTACTTCATAAAAAATAAGCCTAGAAAAAATCAAAACGATTAATTCTAGACTCAAAATTAAATAACTGTTGAACAAAAGCTAGCGCTTTTTTACATAAACTTTTCCAACAGATCCATTTCTTTTTCTAATTCTTTTTCATCATACTTGTCATACTTACCAGCTTCGTGTGCAATTTTTTTAATCTCATGAATGGCTTTTTTTTCAACAATCCATTTCTTCATACTATGTTTTTTTGTATCCTCATCTAGCGAGTCCAACTCTTCTAAACTTGCATCCAATTTATTCAAAATGTCTGCAATTTTTGCTAATGCTTGCGCTTCTTTTTCTTCATAGTTTGACATAATAGACACCTCTTCTTAAGTATTTTTCTACTTTAAGTGTACGTCTCTGTCGTTTTATTTGCAACTAATAACTCAACTGCTTCTCGGTACGGAGGATAAGGGATTCGAACCCTTGCACGATGTTACTCGCCTAACGGTTTTCGAGACCGTCCCCTTCAGCCAAACTTGGGTAATCCTCCCTCTACATTCCATCTACAAATGAACATGTAATGAATCAATAGATAAAAAGCCTAGACCCTTACACAACAAGGATTCTAGGCTCTGTCTAACTAAATTATTTAGTTTCACGGTGTAAAGTAACTTTTCTTTCACGTGGGCAATATTTTTGTTTTTCTAAACGATCAGGATTGTTACGTTTATTTTTATTTGTTAAGTAGTTACGTTCTTTACAAGAAGTACACTCTAAAGTGATGTTTACGCGCATGTTTTCCCCTCCTACTAATAATTGATCTTTCCAAGAGATTTCTTAGACTTGAATATCATACCATTTTTTTTGTCATTTGACTACCCTTTTGGGCAAATTTGTAAAGTAGTTCTACTTTACAAATTTTATTTTTTGTACATTTCCATATACGCTTCTAAAACTTCTTTGGCAATCGTTTGATTTGGTTTGGAAGATTCATCATTTAAGTGTGGTAAAACAACGCTAATTGCAATTTCAGGATTTTCGTACGGCGCATAAGCCACCAAGTTACTATTAACCGTTGTATGGTTTACTCCATTAGCATCTGTTGCTTGCGTTTCGGCGGTCCCTGTTTTAGCAGCAATCGAAAACTTGTCTGATTTTAAACCACGTGCAGTTGTAAAAGGACTAGTTCCATTTACTACATTATAGAAACCTTGTTGAAGAATTCCTATCTGGTCTTCAGAAATATTCACCTTATTCAAAACTTTTGGTTCAATTTCTTTTAAAATTTTTCCTAAAGCTCCATTTTCATCATTGCCATAGATTCCTTCTACCACATGGGGTTGCACGCGGATACCATTATTTGCGACAGTGGAAACGTACTGTGCTAATTGTAAGGCGCTATAGGTATCATATTGCCCAAAAGATAGGTCAAGAAGATTACCGCCTTGTGGCGCAGAAGACGAATCCTTAAAGTCCTTGTTTTGAATTCCTGTTGTTTCTCCTGGTATATCAATTCCAGTTTTCGTTCCCATACCATATTCTGCAAAAGCTTTTCTTAATTCTTTAAAGACAGTGTCATCTCCTACTTCATAAGGGAAAATCATATTGGGATAATAATTCACACCCATCATTTTAAAGACTAATTTCATCATATAAGCATTCGAAGAATATTCTAACGCTTGCTCCGCAGTTAATTGCATGGTTGTTCCGCCAGAAGCATTCCACCAAGAAGCTTTTGGATTACTACCTGCTAGTAAAATAGCTTCATCTGTTAAAACATCATTGCCTTTAATGACGCCTGTTTCATAACCGGCTGTTAAAGTACCTGCTTTCACAACTGATCCAGGAACTTCAGAATTCAAAATAGGTGCTAAAGGATTAGGTGTGACTTCTCCAGTTGCTAAATCATGATGAAATCCGGACATCGCTAAAATAGCACCTGTTTGAGGGTTCATAGCAACGACATATGCATTTTCTGAGTATGGTCCAATGGTTTTGACTATTTGTGAATAGTTTCGTTGTAAAATTTCATCAACTTTGTTTTGGAAATTTGAATCAATCGTTAATTTTAAGTTGGAGCCTTTTTCCCCTTTGGAAATTGGGGTTTGTGAAACAATCTTTCCGTTATTGTCTAAAACGACTTCTGATTTTGCTTTTTTACCTTGTAGAACGTCTTCATATTGTTTTTCTAAATAGCTAGTTCCAACACGGTCATTTCGTGCATAGCCTTTTTTCAAATATTCATCGACTTCTTCGGCTGGCAATCCTTGTTTTTCAGTTGAAACGGTGCCCAACAGGCTACGTAATGCGCCACTTTGAGAATAATCACGCGTCCAATCAGTCCCTGTTGAAACACCAGATATTTCCGCTGTGTGTTCACCAATTGTCGCAATTTCACCTTCTGTTACCCCTTCATTCTTGATGAAGACCGTGTTCATTTGTGACGCTGCATTCATTCGTTTAAAAATCGTTACTGCTTGTAAGGTTCGGTCATCAAACGCAATTTCTTCAGGGGTGACTTTTTCAACGGCTTTGGCATATAATGTGCCTTCGTCCGTAATTTTGTTGCCTTTTTCATCTTCTTTATCTTGATCGGTTAAACGGGCTTGGGCTGCTTTTAAATTTTCAGGATTCGCTAACCAATAATCTTTTTTATCACGGTCCGTTAAGTTTGGATCAACTGGAACGTTAATAAGTTCGTTGACTTTATTCGCAATCGGTAAAATATCTTTTCCTTCAATATTTTTTCCTCGTGTGTAAGTGATTGCTAAATTGGCTTTGTTAGAAACCAAGACTTTTCCTTGTGAATCATAAATTTGTCCTCGAGGGGATGGTGTCGTGATTTGTAGTGAAGAATTGGCAGTGATTTTTTTGTTAAACTCTTCTCCTTCTACAATCTGTAAATACCCTAAACGAACAATTAATGAAACAAATAAAGTGAATATCACAAAAAATAATAAGTTCAATCGAAAAGGAATATGTGGCTTTCTACCTCGTTGACTCTTTGCTGCGGCATCTGTTTTTTTTATTTTATCTATAAATGAGTTTTTCTTCATACCTCTAGTCCCTTCACTAAAAAGTTTCGCATTCTCATTGTAACAAAAATTAGTCAAAAAATCAGGATTATTCCTAGCTCTAAGGAAATATTTAATTATTTTGTTGTTGAAAAAAGTCAAAAGGACTTCTGAATTCAGAAGTCCTTTTGACTTTTTCTCTTTTTTAACGGCTGTAATTGTGAACTTCAGCAGCCATGCTGTCAATGAAAATTGATAAATCTTCGACAGACGTTTCTTTGCTTCCATAACGACGGACGTTCACCGTTGCGTCTTCCATTTCTTTGTCCCCGACCACTAATTGATAAGGTACTTTTTGTGTTTGAGAGGCCCGAATTTTGTAGCCCATTTTTTCGTTACGATCATCGACTTCAACACGTAAGCCTTGTGCTTGTAAACGTTCTTTGATTTCATAAGCATACTCAGAATGCGCTTCTACAGAAACTGGGATAATAGTTGCTTGAATTGGTGCTAACCAAGTAGGGAAAGCGCCTTTGTAAACTTCTGTTAAGTAAGCCACAAATCGTTCCATTGTTGAGACAATACCACGGTGGATAACAACTGGGCGATGTGTATTTTCACCATCTTCGCCAACATAAGTTAAGTCAAAACGTTCTGGTAATAAGAAGTCTAATTGGATGGTTGATAATGTTTCTTCCATTCCTAAAGCTGTTTTTACTTGAACATCTAACTTCGGACCGTAAAAGGCAGCTTCGCCTTCTGCTTCAAAGTAATCTAATTCTAATTCATCCATGGCAGCTTTTAACATCGCTTGCGCTTTTTCCCACATCGCATCATCATCAAAATATTTGTCTGTATTATTTGGATCACGATAGCTTAAGCGGAAACGGTAATCCGTAATGTTAAAGTCAGCGTAGACTGCCACCATTAACTCCAAAGTACGTTTAAATTCGTCTTTAATTTGGTCAGGACGAACAAAAGTATGGCCATCGTTTAAAGTCATTTCACGAACACGTTGTAACCCTGATAATGCGCCAGATTTTTCATAGCGGTGCATCATCCCTAATTCAGCGATTCGAATTGGCAATTCGCGGTAACTATGAATGTCATTTTTATAAACCATCATATGGTGTGGACAGTTCATTGGACGTAATACCAGCATTTCGCCATCGCCCATATCCATTGGTGGGAACATATCTTCATGGTAATGATCCCAGTGACCAGATGTTTTGTATAATTCCACATCTGCCATAATTGGTGTATACACATGTTGGTAACCTAAGCTAATTTCTTTGTCCACAATATAACGTTCAATTGTACGACGAATGGTTGCGCCTTTTGGTAACCAGAAAGGTAACCCTGAACCAACTTCTTGTGAAACCATAAATAAATCTAATTCTTTTCCTAATTTACGGTGGTCACGTTCTTTGGCTTCCTCGCGCATTTTGATAAATTCTTTTAAATCTTTTTTATCGAAAAAGGCAGTGCCGTAAATCCGTTGCATCATATGATTGTCAGAGTTTCCGCGCCAATAAGCACCAGCTACTGAAAGTAATTTAAAGACTTGAATCCGTCCTGTTGAAGGGACGTGAACACCACGACATAAATCAACAAAATCGCCTTGATCATAGACAGTGATGATTTCATCTTCTGGTAAATCTGTAATTAATTCAACTTTGTAAGGATCATCAGCAAATAATTCTAACGCTTCTGCACGTGAGATTTCTTTACGAACGATTGGGTTATTTTCCTTCACAATTTTCATCATTTCGGCTTCAATTGCAGGTAAATCTTCCGCTGTCACAGGGGATTCCCCATTATCTGTATCATAGTAGAACCCAGAATCAATCGCAGGACCTACGCCAAATTTAATGTTAGGGAAAAGACGACGTAAGGCATTAGCCATTAAATGAGCTGACGAATGACGTAAAATTCCTAAAGCATCTTCATGATCAGGCGTCACGATTTCAAGCGAACCATCTTCTACGATAGGACGATCTAAATCGATTAAAACACCATTGAATTTACCAGCTAAAGCTTTTTTGGCTAAACTGTTGCTAATACTTTTAGCAACATCAAATGTTGTAACCCCAGAATCAAACGGTTTGACAGCGCCATCTGGAAAAGTAATGTGAATAGACATAATAAAATTCTCTCCTTTTAATTTTTTTGATTTGAAGCGTTTCATTGTGTTCCTGTTTTTCACAATGAAACGAAACAGCCACCTGTTCCCCTTGTTAAAAAACAAAAAGTCCTAGTATTCTAACGAATACTAGGACGAAAATATCGTGGTTCCACCTAATTTTGAACACAAATAATCTGTGTTCCTCTAGCGTGTTAACGGTGCGACCGCCTTTGTTTCAACAAAGGTTTCGAAAGTGGTCATCCCTTGTGCCAATCTGGAAAATTTTCAGCCAAGATTTTCCTCTCTAATAGATCGCGGGCAAGTTCAGTTGTCTTTCTCATCAATCATTTATGCACTTATTTAACCACTTATTTTCAGAAAAAGCAAGTGATTCAACAGAAATTCTCTGAAAACTTATTTTTTCCATTCGCCGCCTTGTGCATAGCGGTCTTTTTTCAATTCATTGACAATCACATGGATATTCTCTTTTGGTGCACCAGCATTTTTTGACACAGCTTCTGTAATATCTTTGACCATATTAGTTAACTGTTCTTCTGTGCGGCCTTCAATTAATTCTACATGTACAAATGGCATCTTCGTTCCCCCAATTTAAATTGCTTGTTCTGTTTGTATCATAGAGCGGGTTATGACGCTTGTCAATAAAAAATAGCCTATGTTCAGTAAAAGCTAAGATAGCTTTATTGATAAACAATTAATTATTATTTTCTGCTAAGTATTCTTCTAACGTTAGACTCGCTTTTTGAATCTCTAGTGCTGCTTTTTTACCCACATATCGATAATGCCAAGGTTCATAACTAACACCCGTAATTTCCACTTTGTCTGAAGGATAACGAAGAATAAATCCATATTTATAGGCGTTCTTTGCCAACCAAGCGTAAACTTCTTCGTCAGTAGATCGCTTACTTTGCGCATTTATATCCACTGCTAAACCTACTTCATGTTCACTAGTTCTCGGCACTGCTACCCAACTTTCAGCTGTTTCAATCGCTTCTTGTTCGCTGAATCCTTGATCTTGAAAAGCCTGTACTTTTTCTGCCATAATTTCTTTTTGCTCTTCATTTGTTCGATAACTAGAAGTGACTTCAAGATAGAAGCCTTGTCTTTTGGCATCTTTAAACATCCTGTTCAAAGCTGGATAAATTCGTTTATCCACTGCCTGTTTGTTAGGTAATTTTTTTAATTGGATTTGATAATCTTCAGGAATCTGATGCGTTTGATTTACTAATAATAATTTCCATGATTGATCGCCTTCTTCAGGAGAACTCATTTTTTCCTCTTCCTCTAAACTGAGGGCTTGCTCATTTCCTATTGAAACTATTTTTTTCTCAGCAACTTGTTTAACAGCCATGCCCACAATAAAAAGCCCTAAAATAGCGACACCAATTGTAACTTTAAATTTCATTTTTATTTCTCTCCTCTTTACTTACTTAACAAAATTAGTATAGCAAGCTAGTAAAAAGGAGCCTTCTTTTTTTTCGCAAGAATTTCTAACGATTTTCTTACAAAATCGATAAAGAAATCATAAAGGTAGTTTTTTCATTTTCGCTTTCAGCTGAAAGCACCCCGCCATGCAGCTCCACAATTTTTTTAGCAACCGCTAAACCTAGTCCTGCGCCTCCTCGGTTTGTTTGACGGGCAGTATCTAATCGGAAAAATTGTTCAAAAATTCGGGCTAATTTTTCTGGTGGAACAGTAGGGCCATGATTTGTAAAATAAATATTTACTCGTTGATTTTCATTATCAACTTTAGTGGAAAGAGAGATGGTTGTTCCTGCATAGCTGTAGTTAATGGCATTTTGAACTAAGTTATCAAAAACTCTTTGCATTTTATCGACATCAAGATGAATAGACAAAGCCTCAGTAAAATCTGTTTCAATAGTTAACTGTTTTTGTTTCAACATAGGTAAAAATTCATAACTTACTTGATTTAACATACGATCCAAGCGAACACTCGTTGGTTCTAATTCAATATTCGAGAGATTAAATCGAGCTATTTCAAAAAATTCATTAATCAACTCTTCTAAATGCTCTGCTTTTTCTAATGAAATAGCTAAATATTTTTCTCGTAATTGCGTCGAAATTTCCAGTTCATCATGAAGAAGTGTTAAATAACCAATGACTGATGTTAAAGGCGTTTTTAAATCATGTGCTAAATAAACAATCAAATCATTCTTTCTTTGCTCAGCTTCCTTCGCTTGTTGCTGGCGTAAGTTAACTTCTTGACGGATTTGATTCAACTCTTTGTCAAACTCCATTAAATTTGCTGACAAGGCTATCGGTTCTTCGGAATTCTGATAGAGTTTCCCTGTTGCCTCCAATACTTCTGTTAATTGATTGATGCTTTGCAACCATATCCGAAAAAGAATGATTACTGAACCACCTAGAATTACTAAGCTAATTAAATAAACGTAGTTCTCCTCAATTCCTTTGGCTAAAAGGTAGAGTGGATCTTCCATGCCCCATCTACGTAATCCAAACAAAAAATTACTAAAAAAATACAAGACTGCTGATAACGCCAATATTCCCAAACTAAAAAACAAAAACTTTGTTAGTAGTTGTTTAATCATTCGTTCTTTAAATTGCTGTTTTCCTGTTTTTTTCTTTTCAGTCAATTTTATACCCCACTCCCCAAACAGTTTTAATAAACTTTGGCTTCCTTGGTGGTTCTTTTAATTTTTCCCTTAAACGGCCAATATGTGCCATCACGGTATTTCCATTGTTTTCCAAATATTTTTCACCCCAGATTTCTTCAAACAATATCTCTGCTGGGACTACTTCTCCCTGACGTTCTGCTAAATACCAAAGAATTGAAAATTCTAATGGCGTTAAAAATATATCCTCCCCGTATAGTTTACTTGTATGATGTATTTTATTTATCACCAAACCATGAATATCTATTTCTGTTCCTTCTGTTTCTTGTTGTAGACTCGCCTGTGAATTATATTTACGAAAACGTCTTAGTTGTGTTTTAATACGTGCGACTACTTCCAATGGATTAAATGGCTTTGTAATATAATCATCAGCGCCTAAAGTTAGCCCAGTAATTTTATCAATGTCCTCAATTTTAGCGGTTAAAAGAATAATAGGGAAAAAATATTTTTCCCGTGCTTTTTTAACCATTTGAAAGCCATCAATATCTGGTAACATTACATCAAGTACCGCTAAATCGAACTGATTATTTGCCATTGATTCCAGAGCAGGTTTCCCTCGATAAAATTTTTCTACTTCATAACCGTCACTCGTTAAATATACTTCCAGCAAATCAGCTATTTCTTGTTCATCATCTACTAATAAAATTCTTTCTGCCATGGTTTTGCTCCTTGCTTGTCCATTTATAAATTATCTATTCAACTAAAACAGCACCAAAAAGACTGCTCATTTGCCCTTTTGGTGCTGTAAATAATCATTTATACTTCTTCGCCGTAATCTACAGGTTTATCAAATTCACCTGGTGCATCATCATAGATATGTCCGTAAATAATTACCGGCATTCCGTCATAGGATACGTCAAAGATTTTTGAAACTTCTGTTCCTGGCGTATTGATACAGCCATTACTACCAGCATCGGTTTTAAAGGCTTCTTTATCGCCATACTTATCCAATTTATGGTCGGAGTCATGAATCCCGATTTGTGTGACAACGCCCCCTTGACTTAATAACGGCATCCAATATTTTACTGGCACACTGTATCGAGAACCATCGAGCATTTGACCTTCTAAATTCACATCGGTTGTCCGATATAAAATTGTATGGAATCCTGGTACTGTTGCAGTTCCTTTGTTATATCTGCCAGTAATGACATCTGTGGTGACTATTTTTTTGCCATCAATGAAACAATACATTTTTTGATCTTTCAAATCAATTTCAATGTAATTATTGGCAATTTTACTATTTTCTTTGGTATCGCCAACCAACGGAGCAGTGATTGCATTCGTTTGTTCTTGGCTATTCAGCGCGTTTACTAGTAGTTCTTGCGTTTTGGCCCCATCAATCGACCAGCCATAACTTCCGTTGTTTTTAAAACGACGTGTCGTGCCGTGAACATCCGTAAATAAAACTGGTTGATTAGCAGAACCATATGTTGTTTCTAATTGTGTCACCCAAGTAGTTAGTTTTTCTTTGTTGATTGTACCATCATCATTCAGCACGTTTTGAATTTGTGTTTTATCAAAGGCTACTTTTTCACCATTAATATCAACTGTAATTGTTTTATTTAACTTGTTATTGAGCGTTGTCAATGTTGCCTTTAACGTTTGATCCTCTTTTGTAATTTCAGGGGCTTTATAAAAATCTTTGGCATTGTATTGATAGTTGCCTTTTCCCGCTTCAACATCCGCAATAATCTGCTGATTTAAGCGCTGTGTGTCCACTACTGTGCCTTGTTCTTCAGGAACAATTTCAAAAGTGCCATTGCCTCGACGGATACTCGCATTTTTGCTTGGTTTCCCCTCTGGAAAACTCAAAGTTGCTAATTTGGCTTCTAGTTCTTTTTTGAATGCCTCGTTTAACGGTAGCTTCACCTTGCTACTGTGTAAATGGTCTTTTAAAAATTTTTGATCCAATTGGTATTTTTTAGGAAGTTGAATTTTTTCTTCTTTTGCCCCAGTTTGAACCACAACTTCTTCGGTTTGATTAACTTGCGCTAATTTTTCTTCTGCAGCATTTACATTTAACCAGCCTACAGAAACTCCATTTACTTTTGTGGTTGGTAAAAAGTGACTTTGAAAATAAACATAGCTGCCCCCAGCAACCAGAGCTAGTCCAACCAAAGAAGTAATAATTACTTTCTTTTTATTATTTTTTCCTGATTTTTGACGACGTGTATTACGCATTTGCATTTCTTCTTTTTTCATTTGTTCATCCTTTATATCAATAATTTTAGGTTTATTTCTTAGAATCTAGGCAACAAACAACTGCGGTGATCTACAATCAAAAAAACTTCCCTTTCTCTCGCAGATTAATTTTTTCAATTATACACTATTTTTACGTTGTTTTCAGCTTATTTTCCTTGTAAATCCTTTAATCTTAAAGAATTTGTATACTCTGTGACTTTTTTTGCTTCTTGTAAATGATACGTAAACTGGGCCATTTTAGCAAAATCCTGAGCGACGACGTCAAAAAAGGCTTGTGTCTTTATTAAGCTGTTCCAACAAGCTTCTTTACTAGAAAAATCCAGCAACGATGCTAATTGATCCATCGTGTCAGGAGTGACATAATTTTTCAGATACTTAAATTGTTTCCCAACAGAAATTGGCTCTGGTTCCTGCCAAGCCGCTTGCCAAGAAAGTAAGCGCAACAGTTCCTGCTGACAATATTCATAGAGATGTGTGACAGCGTAAAATAGTTCATTCCGACAAAGCCCCTTAACTACATACGTACTAACCCACCAAAATTCATTGCAACAATCGTTAAATTGCTGCTGATCCGGAACTGTTACTGTATAATTTTTATCAGATGCTACAGGTAAAGGTGGCAAATTTTCATCTTTGTCTAACAAGATAATTGCTAAAGAATCTCCTTCATGCCAATTGTCTTTTTCTGCGAGAGGACACAATGTTAAATCGATACGTTGGCCATCTTCAAATAACATTAAAAATGTTTCCCGCGTCTTCGGTTCTGTGGGAAATAAGGTCATTTCCTTGGGACGTTGCATAATTAATGGTTGACCAAATTTTGCTGTCCACGTTGCTGTTTCAAAAAACTCAGCACATGGTTCTACAATATAAACAATGTCGAAATCTTGAAAACTATCTTTTGGCGCTTTCACATTCGTGCGAGACCCCACCATTCCCACAGCTCGAATGTGTTCTTCTTGTTTTGCTACATCCATAATAAGTTGAAACATTTCTTCTTCTGTACGCATTCACTCGCTCCCTCTCTTCAAAAGTTTCTATTAAAACATAGATTTTTTTATAAGTCTTTTGTTTTCTATCGCTTTTTCTATGGTACTTCGTATACACTAACATTACAAGGAGGGATGTTTCATGCATTGGTTAAAAATAACAAGTTTATCCATTGTCAGTTTTGGCTTTTGTATTCTTTTGATTTTAGGTCTACTTATTTTTACTGGCAAAAATACGCAACCCACCGATAAACCAGATGCTATTTTAATTTTAGGAGCCCGTGTTTTAGGGACGTCTAAAGAAACCGCACTGCCCAGCCGTGTTTTGCAAGCTCGGTTAGATGTGGCTATCCCCTATATTAAAAAACACCCCGAGACACCCGTTATTGTTAGCGGAGGGCAAGGAGCAGATGAGCCGGCTACGGAAGCCGCGGTTATGAAACAATACTTGCTAAATAAAGGTGTTCCAGAAAAACAGATTCTCTTAGAAAATCGTGCCACACGCACCAAAGAAAATATTGTCAATTCACAAAAACTCCTTTCTTTTAAACGGCTAGTGATTGTTACTAGTGACTTTCACATGTACCGCTCGCAACTTTTAGCCAAGCGAGCAGGCATCTCAAATGTTTCAGGCATCACTGCGGCTTCTTCTTTTCCAAAAGATATCAAAAATTTTGGTCGAGAGCTGCTTTCTTTAGGCTATGCCTTACTCTTTGATTGGTAAAAGAGAGTCCTTCGCAAGACCATTTTGCGAAGGACGCTTTTATATTCTGTGGATTTGCTCACTTTTGTTCTCTTCTTCTTGTGTTTAAATTATAAAAATGATAACATATCTTTGTTAGCGCTTACAAATAATATTTATTTTATAGGAGGAGAAAGTTATGGGGCATCAATTGAGCACTCATTTTTTTAACAAGAAAACAGGGATTATTTCAACTTTTTTAAGTTTGATACTTTTAGTCGGTGGGTTACTGTTTGCACTACCTGCATTTGAAGTACAAGCAGCATCAACTGTTACACCTAAAACAGTCATGTATGTAGAAGTAAATAACCACGATTTTAACAATGTGGGAAAATATACTTTAGCTGGAACCAATCAACCTGCTTTTGATATGGGGATTATTTTTGCAGCCAATATTAATTATGACACGGTCAATAAAAAACCTTACTTATATCTAAATGAACGGGTCCAACAAACTTTAAACGAAGCTGAAACACAAATTCGTCCAGTTCAAGCACGCGGCACTAAAGTCCTATTGTCTATTTTAGGCAACCATGAAGGTGCTGGCTTTGCTAATTTCCCAACTTACGAAAGTGCGGATGCCTTTGCAGCTCAATTAGAACAAGTCGTTAATACGTATCATTTAGATGGTATTGATTTTGATGATGAGTATGCTGAATACGGAAAAAATGGGACGTCTCAACCAAATAATTCTTCGTTCATTTGGTTACTTCAAGCCTTAAGAAATCGCTTAGGCAATGATAAATTAATTACTTTTTATAATATTGGACCAGCGGCTGCGAACTCTTCAGCTAATCCTCAAATGAGTTCTTTAATTGATTATGCTTGGAACCCTTATTATAGTACCTGGAATCCACCACAAATTGCAGGTATGCCTGCTTCTCGTTTAGGTGCTTCTGCCGTTGAAGTTGGTGTCAATCAAAATCTAGCTGCGCAATATGCCAAACGTACAAAAGCGGAGCAATATGGTATTTATCTAATGTATAACCTCCCAGGAAAGGATTCATCTGCGTATATCTCGGCGGCGACACAAGAACTTTATGGTCGAAAAACGAACTATTCACCAACTGTTCCAACACCTTAATTATTATCTCGTGTCTACAAGCGCCAACATGTAAAGAGTTAAAAGCCAGCTTACTACAAGCTGGCTTTTTGGTATCTTGAGCGAATCGTTTTACACAAAAAAAGACCCGCCCTTTGGGTAAGGACGGGAAAGGAGTTAAAAATGAAAAAGTGTTTTGTGTTGTTAAGGTTGTTTGTTGATATGCTTATATCTTACAAACTAAATGTGAAGATTTTGTGATCATTTCATTCTTATTTTGCTACTTTTATAGGAATTAAATAGATTGCCACGAGACTATCTTTAGTTGCCTCGTGCATCCGTTATTCTGACTGCTCCTTGTGGTGATACTCTGTAAAAACCGACAGTTCCTGTCCCTCCATTTGCAACCATCTGTTTCGATTGGGCTCTAAAAAAGAAGTCATTTCCATTCATACCAAAAAATCCAAGGTTCGTATCATCATTTTCTGCATCAGTCAATGTACTTCTGATACATGCCTCTGCTTGTTCTTGGTTCTCGATGATTTTTGCCTCTTCATTTTGGTCTTGAATTTCCTCTTCAGAAGAACGATAGTAATACTCTTCCGCAGGATAATTTCCACTATCTTGAGTAATTAACAATCGCGGTTTCGTCTTATCCGATTGGTCGCCGTTAGGATTTTCAACACCAATTTTATATAATAATAACGCAGCACCAGTAGGCCCCCACCTAATACTTAAGCTTGTAATTGGTCGCGACTCATCAGTAGGTAAATCCTTCGTAATCATTCCTCCGGTATTTGTACTACCATCAGGATGAATGATCAACCTATCCCCTTTACCATTTTTCCATGTTCCAGCTAAAGTAGTAAAATCGCCAGCATTAATCGCTGTAGTGTCTAAATCAGCTGTGGTTAGCTGACTGTTGTTTTCATCAGCTGCAGACTCTTCACTTTTCACTGATTCGTTAGACTCGATACTGCTACTCGCTTGTTCGTTTGTCTTATCAATTGTTTCACTCGTTTTTTCATTCGTCTCTTCAACTTTAGAGGATGCCTCCGTTGAAGCGGTTACTTTCTTTTCTTTTGGTTCCCGACAAGCAGTTAATGATAAAACCGCTAGCCCGAAAAAAAACGCTAGCATTCCCTTTTTCACGCCTATTCACCCCGTTCAATGATCTATCTTACTAGACTATTGTACTATTAATTCAACTGTTTAGACAAATATTTATGGAACAGACAAAAGTTGAACCTGTCATTGAATGCTTTGTGTCACATGGACTTATCAATCAACTTTCTTTTTTCTATATATTATATGAAAAAAAGTGAGCCATCAGTCAAAATGACCGATGGCTCACTTTCTAAATCTTAAAACAAACGAACAAATGGATTATTCAGGTAAATCTACATTATGATGAACTTTTTACATTGCTTTTTCACAGTATTCTACAACCATTTAAAAAGAATACAAATTCAGAACTTTTACATCATTTTTGACTCACATAATTTTACAACCTTTTAGAATATTTGCCCCTTTTTTGCCCCTCGAATGAATATTTATCTTTTCAATTGAAGGTTAAAAAAAATCCATTTACAATCATTTACAGATATTTTATTATTTATTTACACTTAATATCTGAAAGGATAGGTATATATGAAATGTGAAAATTGTGGAGCAGAAGTACATGGAACAATTTGTGAATACTGTAAAAGCAAAATTTCTAAAGAACCACATTCTATCAATATTACAAACAATTACTATAATACAGCTGACAAAAATAGTGTGTCAACACAAGAAAACATACACGAGAAAACTACAACTAAACAAAATTCTAAAAAGAAAATTTGGTTATGGATACTTGGATGGCTTTTTATCTTCCCACTTCCTCTTACTATACTATTAATAAGAAAAAAAGATATGCAGCCAACTGTTAAATATGGACTTATTGCTTTTATTTGGATCTTTGTTTTTGCTATTGGTTTTTTAGGGGAAAATAATAATAAAACTTATTCAAAATTACCTGATATCATAGAAACAACAACCACTACACAAGAAAAGGAACAAAAGAAAAATAAAGAAAATACAAAAAAAGAAGATTCTTCAAAAGAACCTAAGACTAATTCGACTACTAACAACTCTACAGAAACAAACGTTGAAACTGTTTACGCAGAAGATAAAGTAGTCAACAAATTCATTTCTGAATTTAATGAAAAATCACCATTTAAAATCACTAATATAAGTAAAGGCAATATTAGGACTAAATATCATGGAAATGCTAATGGTTGTTACGTAGAAATGTTGAACGCTAACGATAATTATGCAAAAATATTTTCACTTTCAATAAACAATAATACTGATGCTAATGATAATCAAGCCATGTTTGAACTTTTTAAAATCGCAGTTCAAGTATTAGATTCGTCTATATCGGATAATACAATAGATGAAACCTTAACATATTTCAAAGACAAAAATATTTTGATTGAAAACTACAAGCTTGGCAATACTCTTTCTATAGACTACATTCCTATAAAAGAAAACTTGTCTCACGGAAGAATCGATATATCAGCATCTAGTTATAAATAGTTTGTTTTTAAAATCAAATTATTGCTATTTGTTGTAACATAACAAGTCATGAAGGAGTTGATTTCTATGAAACCAAATTATGTAGGAACAATTCATAAAATTAAGGTATTAACTACTTATCCAGAAATGTTAGTTCGCTTTTCTTTGCAAACTCAAAAAGAGACTATCAACTGCATTATTTCTAAAAAAGAATTAGCAGATGAATTACTCATGTTACCTGATGGCACAGAGCTTGCTGTTTATGGTAGGTATAATCAAAAACGGCAACTAGTTGTAGTGAAAATGTGTGTGCGGAAAATACAAAAAACTATTCCTTAAAAGGAATAGTTTTTATTTTTACATATATTGTTCTACATGTTCAATTTCTTTTTGTAATTCTTTTTCATCGTACTTATCATACTTACCAGCTTCGTGTGCAATCTTTTTAATTTCATGCATGGCTCTTTTCTCAACAAGCCATTTTTTCATACTATGTTTTTTTGCATCTTCATTTAGAGAATCTAATTCTTCTAAATTTGAATCCAGTTTGTTCAAAACATCTGCAATTTTTACTAATGCTTTTGCTTCTTTTTCTTCATAGTTTGACATAATAGATAACACTCCTTAAGTATTTGATACTTTAAGTCTACTCCTCTATTATTTTATTTGCAAATAAATATATATGGATCATACAGGACTCGAACCTGTGAGCTAAAATAAACACTACTATTATCATGATATCAGGTTATTTATATGATTAATAAACCTATTTGATAGTTTATGAGCCTTTGGGTTTCGCTGAGTTTGCACTATATATTCTTCCTCGAGTAAATATTTTAAAGCTGTATTTAATCTTTTCCTCCCCACAGAACACACTTCTGCTAAATCAATGTCAGTAATTTTATTATTAGTGTGTGAAAACAAATAATCTTGAGATAAAACAAATAGAATACTAGATTGAAGTTCATTTAAACTCAATGTATCTAAATATGATGCTATAGCATCAAACGAGGATTTACCTACTCTCAAATTATCTATAATATTTTCTTGTCCTTTCACAAGTAAACCAAACATTTCAATGATAAATATGGTTAATTCGCCATGATTTCTAGGATTTGATGCCTCCGAAAATGCTGTTCCATATACTCCTTTTTGTTTTTTTATAGAACTACTAAAACTAATAGCTGAAAGGAAATCTAACTTTCTTGATAGATAGGAACAAGCAATAAATCTTCCTAACCTTCCATTTCCATCATAAAATGGATGTATATACTCTAAATAATAATGTGATACTACGCACTTTTCTAAAGATGGCACATCATGTTTATTCATAAATTCAACAAGCTTTTCTAGTTCAGAAATGATATATACTTCTGCATTTTTAGAATTGCCAATTCCTTGATGTACTCGTTTACCATTTTTTTCGATATAAACCTTGTCATTTCTAAAAAAATTCCCATCAGGTAAATTCTTTTTTTCAATTTCATCCTCAAGTAATATATCATAAATTTTTCTAATATCTTCAACATTTTTTATATCACTATATTCACTATCTCTAAATTTCATATATAATTTAACCAAACCGTTGAACCGTTTGTTATTAGTAATATTTTTTTCCGCTTCTTCAATTGCTTCACTTATTTCTTTACGTGTACTTTGTACCCCTTCTATATCATTGGTTGCTTTTATTTCCTCTAATAAATTGTTGATAAATACTTTTTTCTGAGCAATAGGTGGCAAACTATGCAAAAGGTTCCCTATTTCCTTTGAATTTTCATATAACTTTTCTCTAAGAAAACTAATTTCTTTCGTTGGTAAATAAAACAATTGAAATTTTTTATCAAACTGCTTTTGTTCTCTGAAAAATGGATGAATTTCAAATGGAAGTTTAATTCCAATAGGATTGTTTACTCTAGCTTCCACTTCTGCATTGTATTCAACTTGATTACCATAGCTATATTTCCTTAGATAAGTATATGTCATCTTTACACCTCTTTTTTGGAATGTATTTTGACAAATTATACCAAAAGGACAAATACAAAGCAACATATTTTACAATATCTGTTTTTTGAGTTCAATATTTTTATGTAAAAAGATGCCGCCTAATTGGGGAAAGGCGGCAAGAGGTAGTAATAAAATGAAAAATAGCTTAGTCGTCAAAATCTAACTCTCTTTCAAATACAATATCATCATCAAAGTCTAAAACATCGGTTACAAAATTTACAAAGAAACATACTCCTAAAATGCTCAAAGCAAGGAAAGGAAAAAGTACTTTCTTATTCTTTATTATCCCATAAATTAAAACCGCAAGCGCTAGAATAAAGAATAGAATTGTAAAAAGTAAGCTCAAAGTACCACCACCTTTTAAAATACTTATCTCTAATTAGATAAAAATAATTTTACATTTTCAACTATTGTAAATCAACCTTTTTTATGGACCATACAGGACTCGAACCTGTGACCGAACGGTTATGAGCCGTTTGCTCTAACCAGCTGAGCTAATGGTCCAAGTAAGAACCACCTTATTGGGGATAAAATAGTTCTTACTGGTTATAGCTTGATATATAATAATTTTACTTTACTGATTTTCAATTTTCAACAAAAAAACGACCGTCTTATTGAGAAAAGACGGTCTGCGTGAAAAAATAAGAGTTTAAATATGTATCAATATTTTACAATATCTGTTTTTTGAGTTCAATAATTTTTATGTAAAAAGTTACCGCCTCGTTTGGGAAAGGCGGCAAGAGGTAGTAATAAAATGAAAAATAAAACTGTTTGGTAAATACATTTTACCGCTTTCTTTTTTGAATTTCAACAAAAAAATGCACCTATCTTAGGACTTGGAAAAGATAGGTGCACCCTTCTTTTACTCTCATAAAAGAAGGTCAAATATGGAAATATCAAAAGGTAACTATATTTTAAATCAGATGTTTTTAAATTTCAAGCTATTTTACAACTGGACAAACAGTCTCTAAACGTTTGTACCATGGTGCGTTTTTAGGCCATTTATCTTTACCAAAAAACGGTATTTCTTTTCCGTTGTTCTCTCTGTATACTGTTTTTATCACTTCTGCTTCATCGCCATGATATAAACGTCGGCAATTCACTCCATTACAGAAGAATGTAGCCCAGTGATCCCCGTTATCTTCTAATTTTCCTGTTTTACTATTAATTGGTCGTTGATATAAACAAAACATCGTTGCTTCTCTCCCTTTTATTGTATTTTGATTGTTATTACTTGAGTTGCTATTGTTTTCGTTTTGATTTCCCATATATTTTTTTATTTGGCTAATAAAATAGTCTTTTACTGCGTTTGTTTCTTTTCCGTGCAATTCCCACGAACGATGAGGACATGCTGTAGGAACAAATTCTTTGTGCAATCTTACAGTATCTCTATTAGGTTGCATTCCCCAAAACTTCATATCTTCGGCTACTTGCTTAAATGTCATTTGCTCATTCGCTAAGAAGTCTGCATCGCTAGCGCCCATCGATTGACAAACCTCATAACCAACATAGTTCAAATTTCCATCTGAATTTGCTGTATGCCAAGCTGCGTTGAATGTATCTTCTACACGTGCAATTGTATTTCGATCAATATAATAATGAGCAAAACCATTCGCTAATTGCGTAGGAGACATTACAGCTAAAGCATTAACATATTGCGCAGCAGTCGCATAAATACTTCCTGCATCATTATGAATGACAACGCCTTTTGGTGTTGCGTTGGGGCGTCTACCAGCAATTCCTCCACAAACAGATTGATTAATTACCTGTACCATCTTTCGGTTCACCTCCTTTATCATTTTCATCTTTTAATTTGCTTAGATGATTTTTAACCCAAGAAGGTAACGGAACACCTAGCTGCCCTAAGTTTTCTGTAATCGAAAGACCATAAACAGCAATGTAAAATAAAACAAAACCATCAGCAATAGATGAGAATCCCATTATTTTTAAATATGGATAGGTCACTATAACTAAACATACAACAAGTAAATGTTTAATTAATCCAGGTAATCCCTTTGTACTATTTCCTTCTTCCCTGTAGATTCCCTTACAAATACCTGTTGCAATATCTCCTAACACAATCCAAACAAACACTTGGATAAAGCCGTTTGAAATTAAATTTTTAAATTCTGCTATTAACGCTTGATTATCAATAATCACCATGTCTTCCACCTTCCAATAATAAAAACCGCTTAGACTTTGCTAAACGGTTTTCCTGTCATTTTTGTAAATTCATCTTCTGTTATACAAAGTGGTACAAATTCTGCAACTTGTTCATCTGTAAAGCAGCCCCAATCATACATCATTTTAATATCATCAAATGTAAATAACATTATTGAACACTTCCTTTCGATTCATTACTAAGTTCTCTGATTTCCTTATCATGAGCAGCAATCATAAGCATTGCTTTTGAATTTAATTTAGCTAAACTGTCAGATTTTGCTTTCAATTCTGCATTTTCTTTTTGAAGATTCATTGTTGATAACATTAACTTCCCGTTTAATTGCGCTAAATCATTTGCCTTAACCTTAATCTCTTCATTTTCTTTTTCTAAATTTGAATAAAGGCTACTAAGATTATCTAAGTTTTCCCTATCCAGTTGGTTCATAATTTCTTTCCAACGTCCCTCACTAGGAATAAAAAATTGTTGATTTAATTCAACATCTTCTAATGGGGGAATATCTGTAAATGGAACTTGAACTAAGAAATCATCTGGAACCTCTAATTCTGACCCTCCAGTTCGCCCGAATTGCCATATCGTTTTCATTTGGAGTCCTCCTTAATTATTTTTTTGTTACATTTAAACTATTTTCAGGAAATGGATCATTTGTATGCCAACTACCATGCACATAATGATTCCCTTTTCTATCACTACCAAATCGAATACCTTTCGAACCATATTCATACAATGCTCCATAATTTCCTTGAGGGAAAGTGTATTGGTTTACTGTCAATGGAACATTCCAGAACCCCTCTCTTAATGATGGATCTAATTTAAAGCCCTCTGGAATAAGAAATATCGGTACAAATGCTGTTTTTAATTTAGTTACATCAGCTATATTTACACGTATATACGCATCTACTTTATCTCCCTTACGAACTAAAAGAATATTGGTTTCTGCTCCAAAAGCACTTTTATATGCAGCTTCTACTTCATCAAGCCCTGTTTTTTTGTAAATATACGTGTCTTCTTTTAAAGCAACTTCTTTTCCGTTTACTAAAGGAATCTCTGAAAATTCTTTAATACCATCAATATGTTGAGGTTCGGTTAAATTCACAACATTCGTTGTAAACGCTACTTCTTTCCAATCAGTCCAATTTGAAGGAATACCACCAAATTGACGAATAAGGACAGTCCTTTCTGTTTGAAACAGCTGTCTGACTCCCCCAGGATCTTTATTAACAATCAAGCTACCAGAATTAGGTAAAGGTTTATTTTCAACTCCTGTAGCTGGAATCGAATAGATTCCTGGTTCTTTAGCATTATTTAAGTCTGTTATTTCAATATTTTTTCTAACAAACAATCCATTTTCTGTTGCTGTTTTATTTACAAACCTAGAATCTGCTTCATCTTTTGTATAAAAATCTGCAGCATGTAATTCTTCCAAGGCTTGATTCATTGCTTCTGTGACAGTTCTTCCAATAGTAGTGATAGAAGTTTCTGCATTTTCTGCAATTTGAGAAATACGTTTTTCTGTATTAGCAATAGTTTCACTAATTTGGGCTTTTAATTTAGTTATTTCAATAGTTATTTCTTCTATTCTTGCAACAACTACATCATAATCAGAATTTATCTTTTTTAACGCATCTTGATACGCTTTATTTAACTTTTCAACTAATCGATTGTATTCTGTAATAATTGTTTCAGCTTCTGGAGCATCAATATCAGCATTCCCTTGTACAATTATTTTAAAGCCACTTGTCGTGTCTCTTTTTCCACTTTTTTGAAATGAGAAATACGCTCTTTCATATGTTCCTTCCACACTAAATGCTTTGCTTGGAAACGTATAATCGAATGTCCCTTTTCTTAATCCTTCCGTTGTCGAACTAATATTATCAGAGTCAAATACTTTTACTTTTCCCCCAGCTGGCTCACCTTCAAAAGTAAGAACTCCACCTGTTAAATTAGCTACTTCATCGCCTCGAGTAATATTTATAGTGATTGTTTGTAGTCCATCATCACCCACTCGACCATAAACGATTGGCGGTAATATAGGATCTTTCAAAAAATCTAAGTTCAATACTTTATTAGCCATCATTTATCACCTTTTCTAATTCAGTAATTCTTTTTTCTTGCGATTCAACTAACTCAATTAATTGCTTGTTCGTCAAACTGTTTAACATAATTTGTTTATTAACATCAATACTTAAATAATTATCAAAATCACTCTCAATAGCTAAAAAAGGTGAATATTGAGCAATCAATCCTAATTCTCGTTTTGATGAAGGTTGCTTATTTATATCTTTTGTTCGATATTTTTGTTTTCGATCAAATTCTACAAAATTTAGTTTTTTTGTTTCTTCTATACCATCAATTTTTGTCTCTTCAATATTTTCTTTTAGACGAATATCTGATTGGTTTAAAATAGAATAACCATTCATATTCAAATTAGAATAAAATCCTAAATTTACATTGTTATATACCGTAAACTTATCTGAAACTCCTGCATTTTTTAAATTAGCATTTTTGATTTCGCCTGAACCTCCTACATAACTTCCTCCCATTATTAAATTAGATATGTGGGCTCCTGCTGATGAGGCCGCTATTTTACGTATATAAATTCCATTTGTATTTTCTTGTACAGCTATACATCCTATATTTCCTACATTAACATTCATTGCTAATTCTTCTTTACCTGTCTTTACATCTCTTCCTCGACCAAGATACCCTAGCGTTGTTGTCGTATTTTCTTTATTAATACTTACGCCATCGCTATCTAAATCCATAACAGCTACGCCTTTTGAATCATAAAGAGTAAATCTTACGCCTGAAACAGCAGACCTTAATACATTATTATAATAGGTTTTGATTGTACCATCTCTTAAAATTATTTTGCTATAACCATTAGAATTAGTAATTACTCCACCATCAATTGTTGAACCTGTAATAGCAACACCGATAATATTTATTGCTCGAAGTGTTCCTGTAGTCATTCTGTCTGCAACCATTGCACCATTATTAGTCATTGCTAAACCGTATGAACCATTGTACCCAGTAGAACTAAAACCTAAGCCTCCCACATTCCAACGCCAAACCTTTTTAGCTGTTTTAATGTCTGTAGTATCCATAATTAAAAACTCTTGAGGATCAGCCAAAGAAGGATAAATAACAACATGTCCTTTTCCTGGATTTTTAATTATATCTGTAGCTTCTTGTTGTGCTTGTTCTAACCAATTGATTTTATTAGTGACTTGTTTAATCTCTTCTTTTGATTCTTCTATTACTTTAGCAAAATCCGTTCTACTCTCTCCTAATTCAATTGATTCATAACGATCAAGAGAAACGTTCCACACTGTTTTTACAATTTGAGCAGTAGTATTAATTTTTAACTGATTAAAAGTAATCGTTACCCAATCACATAGATCAATTTCTTCTAAATTTTTTAATTGAGTATCCATTACCGAACTTGCTAAATCGACATAACTTGCTTTAATACTTACTTTTGGTACACCGACTTTATTTGATTTAATATAACTTTTAACCATACTTCTTAAAGTAGTAACGTCTTTTGGTTCTTTATCACTAAAATCCACCATCTGGATACGACGCTCTGTATAGTTATTTACATAATCGCTATCAATATAGATTTCAGGTAATGTTAAAATTTCCTCATCATCGCCTGTTCCTATTTTGGCCCAGCCATAAATTGAAGTATAGGTATTTTCTATAGACTCTTCTTGTGTAATATCGGTTAAATTTTTGCCATAAGCAATAACGATATTGGTTTTTTTGCCAGCTTCAACTAATAATTTGACTTGATTATTATCAAATAAATATTCTCCACCAAAATTATCTAAAATTGAACCAGCAACACCTCCAAGCGCTTCTTGAGCATTTTTAAATTTTGAAGGATCGGTAAAATCAATTGATGATTTGGTACCCACATCACTAAAAAAAGAAAAATCTCCTTTTGGCTGCATTCTTTCTTTCAAATAATTTAAAGCAGTTTGAGCAGGAATATTTTCATGTTTTATCCCTATTGTCACAATAGAACGCAATAATTTATAACGATAATGTTCACAATAAACAGTAACTATTCCATTTTTTGGTTTAGTGATTTGAGCAATTTCAAATTTTTGTTTTCTGGCCACAATCGTCGGTCCAGCATTAGCTGTAACCCATCGACCTACTTTTAATTCATTGAATAACTTACCATTTACTGGATATTCAAAGGTCAAATCATAAATACCATTCTTTTCTCTAGTTACTAGTGGATTAATCGCTTCTGTTAAAGGTCCTAATCCTAAAGAATTCCAATCGTTATTTTTCTTTTCATATAAAACTATAGTACTCATACCGCTAATGTCCTCCAATTCGGTATAATTTTAAAACTATCAATATAGCTGTAATTAATCTGATTTTGGCCTGGTTGTAATGTGATTGGATTATAACCATCATCGTTTAAAAAACAATATTTTGTAACGTTTATCCCGTTTTCTTTGTAAGCAATACCATGCTCACAATCTAAAACAACTTTTCCTACACCAACCTCTTTAGCAATTCTAAATTGCTGACCATTAATATAAATATTACTATCTTGTGTACTACTTGTTTTATTGAAACTAATTATGGGCAAACTTGAAAAAGCTTCTGGATTCGTAATAATTCCATTGTTTGAAACAACTCTTTCTTTGTTTCCATCCAATCGAAAAACAAAGGGCTGACATTTAAACGAAAAATCAATATCTACCCATTCTCTATGCTTATCTCGAGCGGTTATTTGGCTATATCCTAAAGCTTGATAGTAATATTCTCCTTGTTCGCTAAAAATTAATGGCGAATAGGATTTATCTAAATATAGCCATGCAACTATATTTCTAAGTTGCATGGCTATGGTTGTATCTTTTTCTTTATAAATGCGAACAGGGAAAACTTTTTCAATATCTTTTCGTTTTCCCTTATCATAAATGACATCATAATCAAGACCGTCAACTTCTATAAAGTCTAAAGAAGTTTCAGGAATAACAAATTCTAACTCATTTCTTATTCGCATTCGAAATTCATTTGATTTTCTTCCTCTAAATTGAAAGTGAGGATAATTGG
Source organism: Enterococcus sp. AZ129 (assembly GCF_051714505.1). Classification (NCBI taxonomy): domain Bacteria; kingdom Bacillati; phylum Bacillota; class Bacilli; order Lactobacillales; family Enterococcaceae; genus Enterococcus; species Enterococcus sp. AZ129. The sequence goes on from NZ_JBIORY010000001.1 coordinate 2,369,630, forward strand.
TTAAATCTATTTCAAACGCCCCCTTGTTTGTCGCTCCGTAAGTATTGCTAACCGTTCTGATGTCTCTTCAATAGATTTATCTGACGAAAGGTCTGCTTTTTCAATATTAAAATGAAATACTGGTCGATAAGATTGCGATTGATTCGTTGTATTATTAACAATTTGAGAACCAACTGATGCCATCCCTATTTTTGAAGTGCCTAAAGCTATCTCAGGAGTCACATTTGGCATTAAACCAGTTATTAATTTATCCATAGCAGAGTATGCATTATTGGCATCTTTTTCAATACCAACAGCAATCCCTTGAGAAATATAACGACCTACGTTATCTCGGAACAAACGAGATGGTGAGTGAATTTCCGCTTTTGCTCTAGCAGCTCGGTCAGCTTGCTCTACAAGAGCATTCGCTGCTCTTGTCACTTCTCCTAACGAAGCATACATTCCTTCTGCTAAACCATAACCAATCATCAATCCAATATTTCTCATACCATTTATATTAGACATTCCAGCCGTTAGTACAGCTTGCATTAAAGAAATCATTGCACTAGAACCCATCGGGATAGCGTTAAGTATTCCTTGTGCAATATTTTGTGCGGTTTGTTGCCCGATGATTCTTCCTTGATTTTTCATCTTATTTCCAGAAGTAATAAGAATATTTACAATGCTTAACATGGAGGTTTGAATTTGAGCTCTCATTGCATTAAATGATGTAACTACTATTTTTGTACTACTTGCCATGCTTTTAATTTGTGCATTAGAACCAGCTACCATATTACTAATTTGATTTTTTGTAACATTTGCACTTGAAGATACTCTCATTAACCCAGAAGAAACACCACTAAGAGCGTTTTTTACAGAATCAGAAACTTTAGTTAATGAGCCAAAAGAATTGCTTACATTATTCAAAGTAGCTGAAATAGTCATCACTTTAGCATTAAATGAAGTAATCATCGTCTGAATCGTCATCAATGTAGTTCCTATTGACATCGCTCTTGAAACAAATAAATTAAAGCTAGCACTGGCCATATTTAAGGTTGGTGGAATTGTCATTAATTGTGCTCTGAAAGTTGTTATATGGATATTTGCTCCAGATAAACCAGCTAAGCCCATAACAGCTCGTGAAGCAAAACTAGCAAAGCTACTGGCTACTTCGTTCATTTTAATTGGTAAATTACCAATACTATTTGAAAACACGGTCAAAATATTAGGTAGCATTTGCAAAGCAACAGTGGCTGTCTGACCAGCTGTGGCAATCATCATTAAGCCTGTTCCAGCTTGTTGTAAGCCTGGTCCAGCTGTGGCAATACCAGAAGCAGTTATTGCTGCTAATCCTGTTGCAGTTGCTGCTAATGTAGCACCTAAATCTCCCAATTTTAAATCAACAAGAATTTTGATCCCTTGTGCCATTTGTTTAACGCCTTTTCCAGCGTTTAAAGCAGCATTTCCAATAGAATCAAAAATACCTGCTATTCCATCTAAAATATTTTTAACAGTGTCTCCAAAACTTTTTACAACGTTTGAAGCACCATCAAAAACTTTTTTTACATTATCTCCAAAAGTATTAATTACATTTCCTGCTTCAGTTAATATATTGCTAATTTGTGTTCCTAATTCCTTGATAAGATTAGTAATAGAATCGACAATAGGTTTAATTTCTTGAATTAAAGTTTGAAAAGCTTCTACTATCTTACCAAGTATTGGTGCTATTGCTTCAACCATTTTTGTAATTTCTGGAACAATTGGTGTTATCGCTTGGATAATTTGGCTAATTGCATTACCAACAATTGGCACAAGCTGTAAAAACGCATCCGCAAGAATTTGGATAATTGGTGTAATGGCTGTTACAATTTGAGAGATTGCTGAACCAAGTGCTGATATTACAGGTGGTAATGCACTAATAACGGTTGAAATCGCTGTTCCTAATGCTGTAATTGCTGGAGCAGTTGCTCCTATAGCAGTTCCTACAGCTTCTATTGCTGGCGACATTGCGCCAATTGCAACTCCGACGGCAACCACTAAAGGTGCTAAGCCAGAAAGAGCACTTGTAATTATTGGCAGAACACTAGATACTGTTACTATCGCTTGTGCAAATGCTCCTATAATCGTTGTAGCTACCATTGAAAAAGCTGTTCCTATAGCATTGATTATTGTTGCAACGCCTTCTCCCTGCGTAGCTAGTAACGTTAATGCGGAAATGATTATTCCTATTCCTGCACTAATACTAATTGCTGCTACTCCAACAGAAGCGCCAAGTGCTAAAATATTTGCAGGTCCTGCCAATCTCATAGCTTGACCTATCCCCTTAAACGTTGCCGCCAAACCAGCCCCAATACCTTTCGCAGCAGTTGCTACTCCAGTAAGTGCTGTTTTTATTCCTGTTCCAATACCTGTTGCACTTGCTTTAATTGCATTTCCAGATGATTTTACGATGTTAGATAATCCGCTAAAAATTTGTGCAATTGTACTTTTTGAACGACTAATGCTTTTTTCTGCTCCAGTCATTCCTGTTTCAACGTTTTTTCTAAAAGCGTTAAACGGATTGAATGATTGAATAAAATCTAACCCTTTCATACCAGTTTTAACAGCTGAAAAACCGACAACTGTTCCCACTAAAACATTTGTAAATGCTTGAATAATTTTAGGATCTAATTTTGATATAAATTCCGCTACAACTTGAACTCCTCGAGCAATGACACTTATAACATTTCCTATCGCTGTTCCTAGCGTTGACCAAATGGAGGCGTCTCCGACTGAATCTGTTATTTTTTTTAACGTATTACTAACACTTTCAATTGCATTTTTTACATTTTGGATTGCTCCTGTTTCGCCTAGTGCTGTCATAAATTTCTTTACAATATTTGCACTAGCGGTAATAACACTATTCAAAGCAATAAAAGCTTTGCTGATTGTAGAAACCCAAGCAGTTGGTCCTCCCGAAACGTTAGAAAAAACCGCCATTACTGATTGTATCGCTTCTTTTACATTTTTAATTGCTTTAGAGGCGACTTCTACAACTGTGTCTATCGGTTTCGATAAGTCTTTACCTGTAAGCTCACTCAAGCCTTTTTTTAAGTGATCTACAGCTAATTTAGTAAAAGTTGAAAATAATTCAGGTAATCCTTGCAAAATTCTTTTTACCATAGGAATAAAATTACCGAAAAGAAATGTTGAAGTAGTTGTGGCTAAATCATTTAATTCATCTTTTATATCTTCGCCAATTGCCAACTTTCCTAAAACATTTTGCATTGCTGCTTTCATTGAAGCAAACGAACCGCTCATTGTAGTTGCTGCTTCTTTAGCTGTAGTACCAGTAATTCCTAAACTTTCTTGCACTGCATGAATCGCTTTGACCGTATCTGCAAAATCGCCAACCGTATAATGTTCCCCAGTTAATTTTTCTGCATCTTTCATCAAACGTTCCATTTCAGACTTCGTACCGCCATAACCTAATTTTAGATTATCTAACATAGCGTAGTTTCCACGAGCAAGTGATTGATATGTTTGTGTAATCATTTCCATATCAGTACCCATTTTATTAGCGTTATCTGACATATCGATCATAGCAGTATTAGCTAATTCGGCTGCTTTTTTTGTGTCGCCACCAAGGCTACCAATCAAGCTTGCTGAAAATGAGGTTACGTTTTCCATATACTTATTTGCTGAAACTCCTGCAGTTTTAAAAGCTTGATTTGCATAATTTTTAACAATATCTGCATTTTCTTTAAATAGTGTTTCAACACCACCAATGGACTGTTCAAGCTTTGCTCCTTCAGAAATTGCACTAGAAAATGAGGTTTTTATCGCATTTATAGAAGCCGTAATTGCTGCCGAAGCAACTTTCAAAAGTCCCATTGACACAACTAAATTCTTAATTGAAATACCTGCACGACCGCCTACATCTGTCAATTGATTCAGTCGATTATTTAATGAGGCTACACCTTTACCATCTACTTCTACATCAATTTCAACTCTTCCATCACTCATCTTCTTCACCTACCTTTTCATCTGGCAATGCATATTTTTTTTGGAGCTTTTTCATTCGACTTTTCTCTCTGGCGGATTCGCCTTTTTGAGGTTCCCAAGTACGAATTTGTATAATTTTTGCCAAAATAGTATCATCTGGCAAACTTTCCAATAATGCTTGAAATTCTTCCCATGACATTTTTCCTTGTTCGTCAAATAAATTAATCCCTATTTGACGAAAAGAAGCATAAATATATTTTGCATCATGTGTTAAATCAATAACTTTCTTTCCTTTTTTTATTGGTAAAGGATTCCCTAAACGATCAGTTGCTCTATCTACCTCTTCATTTAGATAGATATACTTTTTAAGAATGAAATTAAAAAGTAAGAACTGTTGTTCTATCGTTCCTTCAAATTCTTTTTCAAAGTCACATATCAACAGTTCTAAACTCATATTCATTTTTTCTTCTGGAAACAAATTTTCATCCGATAATATATCAAAAACATCTAAAACATTATCAAAAGATAGATCAAGCGGATATTCTTTGCCTTCAAATTCAACTGTAGTGACCAACGGATCATTTAACCGCATCTAATCACCTATTTCTTTTTCTTGTTTTTCAAGGCTTTCTTTTTCAATAAATCAGCTTTCTTTTTAGAAACAGCATCTTGTCGTTTAGCAGATTCATTAGCTATTTTTTCCGCAACTTCAAATTCTAAAGTTTCGAATAAATCTAATAATTGTTCTATATCAGTATATTTTTCATAAATTTCTTTGAAAGCTCCCTCTCCCAATAGGGCATCATACTTAACAGTCGCTAGTTCTTCGGACAATTCAACAATTAACAACGTATCTTCTTTTGTTGGTTGATCAATATTTTTAATTGATTTTAGTTTTTCTTCGCATTCTTTTACTTTTGCTTCGTATTCTTCCTGTGCATCAAAAAAACGTGTCAATTCTTCAACTGTTGTTCCAAAGAAAAATTCTAATTCACCGATTTTAATTGGAAAACCTCTTTTTTCTATTTGAAATTCCATCAATCTTTCTCCTCTTGTTTTTTAGATTTTTTTGAAGTAGCTTTCGCCCCATCGTCAGATTGAGAAGCAAGCTTCTCAACTGACGGGGCTAACCTTTTGGGGTAACTGTTGGCAAGGTGTCAAATGTAATTTTGCAACTAAATTCTTCATACTCTGTAGCATCTCCAGCACCAGCTACAATATCTGTAACTGTTGCTCGACCAATCACTGTATCACCGTTTGTTTGAACAATTTTGTGCCAAACCTTGCGTTCTTCTCCTAATTTATATTTTTTTGATGCAATCAATTTTTGTGCTTTATCTTCAGGATCATAAAATCCTTCTGGACTATATGAACCAGCCACAGAGGTTACAGTTGTTTCTGGTGTACCGTCTCCATCGTAAAAGCCAGTGTCATCTGTTTCTTCATCCGTATCATCACCAATTGAGCTAATATATTTTGCTAATGGTAACCACGTTTCTGCTTCTTTAGCTGGAGCAGTTTCTTCCCCTGGTGTATATTCAGCAATATAATGTTCTCTCAAGGCATTTTTCTTACGTGCAAAATATTGTAAATCCATTTTAATCATGTTATTTTTCCTCCTTAAATGTGGTTAATTTTGCTTGAAAATCCAATAAAAAAACGAACCAACCTTGCTCATCAGCTTCACTAATGTAAGGTCTGTTCGTGATAGTTAATTTATTAAACTCAAACGATTTATTTTGACTAGTTAATTCTTCAATATCTTCTAAAACATCCGACAAAAGCCACAATGTTTGTTCAATTTTATTGCCGTCTTTTGATTTCATGGCAATTTCATAATTTAATAGTTCGTCTTTGATTCCGTCATAGTATTCCGTTTCAACCTTACCACCAGGCAATGGATAAATAACTAAGCTTTCCACTGCCGAAAGATAACCTTTTCGAATATTTAACGGTAAATCAGGTATCTGATTTATTTTTTTATTTAAGCAATCCAGAAAATCCATTATTTAATTCCTGCTCCTCTCAAAAAAGCTCGTTTCCAATCCGCACCGTGAATAGAATTGGCTTTCAAATCCCATCGTTTTCCTGTACCTGGCGTCGAATACTTCTTGAATATCGCTTTTCCATTTGTACCATAAAACTGTGCTTTTGCATAAGGAGTATCATAAATAATTTTTGAGGCTTCACTATTTAAATGAGCACTACCTCTTAAAATGCCTCCACCTGAACTTCTAGGAACATACGGATTCATGTCAGCCATTGCTTGATTACCTAGAGCATACCTTCCTCGCTTCATAGCTTGTGGGCTTACTTTAGCTCTAATACCAGTAAGATCAACTTTAACCCCCATCAAATCACCTCTAATTCATAAGAATAAACAGTGTTTGAATAAGCCTCTGAAATTTTCTCAATTTTAGTGATAACGTGTTCTTTGCCATCATAAATAACTAATGATTGTTCTTTAAATTCAGGCAAAGGGGTTGTCAAATCCTTATAACAGAAAATCACTGCATGATAGAGTAATTGTTTTCCACTTGAAGAAAAAGTGTACTGACTTCCTCGATCAATGCGACAATTTTCTATAATTGCATATTCTCCGTAAATAGGTTTATTATAATCCCCTTCTCCTAAATATTCTCGATAAATAAAAGAATCTACTAAAAAATCAATTGGTGGTTTTGACATTAACATGATAAAACACCTCGATATAGAAGCCCTGTGCTTTCAAGATAAATATAGACATCTTCAGCTACTAACGGTTTATCTTTTCCATTTTCTGTAGATTTGTTAGAAATACTCGTTCGTCCAGCAGAAAAGCTTTGCGGAGTTTTATTCAAACTTTCACTGCTATCTCCGCCAACTTCATAAAAATAAACAATTTGTGCACATAAAGCTAATTTAAATTTTTTAACTCTAAATTCAATTGGATCATTTTCTATTGAATGCACTTGATAAAAATTATTTGTAATATTATCTAAAACCGAAGCTGCTTTTTTGTAATATCGATCGAACAAATCAACGACTACTTCCCTACCTGTTAATTCTGTGAATTCTTCAAAAGTTAGATAGCTAGTCATTACTTTGACCTTCCTTTTTTAACAATTCAATCAAATCTTCTTTTTTATCTGAGGATTTATACGGAATATTTTTTTGTTCTAGGATATTTTTTAATTCAGAAACTTTCATCGATGAGTAAGTAACCCCATCTGTTGATGGGGTTACCCTTTTGGGGCAGAAGATAGCAAATGTTGAATACCAATAATTCCAATTTGTTTATCTTCATAGACTTTTTCCCAGTTATTAGGTTTGGCTAAATCTTTATTAGTAGGTGTAATTTCTCCTGATTCTCTATCAGTATTTGTAAATTTAACGCCATAAGGGTGCATCGTAAACGCTCGTCTAGTGTAAACTTCATCATTTCCTTTATTTGCTACCCGAGCAGTTTCAAAAGTAGTTAATTTAGCTGGATTACCCGTATTGCGACCAATAGAACCAGTTGAAAATAGGTAAGTAGTGTAGACTTTTGAATCTCCTGAACCTGTTGAAGGAACATTATCATCAATAACTACTCGATAACCTAAATAAGTAGGAATGTTTACTTCCCCACGAGCATCTGGAATAAAAGCAATTAAGTTTTGTTTTTGCAAAGTAGTATATACAGCTGAATGCATAACAATCATACTTAATCTACCTGCTGAATCGCCTAATAACTGTTTCGCATCTAATACTAAATCTCCTGAAATTCCTTCTGTTGGTTTTGATAATAGGTGCGAGTCATGCAATGCTCCACCATCTGCAAATAAGCCGTTTAAAACAGAAATAAGCACACTTTGTTCTCGACGCATCCACCAAGAAGCAATTTTACTCATCAAAGCACCTAATGGATCATCGCCTGAAATAACAGCCGATAATTCGTTAACTGACCAACCACGCCCACGATACATAACTGCTGCAATATCTGCACTTGCTGTAATCTTACCAGTAGATAATGCTTTTTCTCCGTCGCCTAAAGTTTCGTCCTCGCCGTCTAAATCATTCCAGAATGGCATATTAACCAACAGACCACCTGATGTAATATTAGCTGATACGCTAGGATCTGATACTGCTACTCCAGATTGAATAAGCGCTGATTTTTCTTCAGTAAAGTTATTCATATAAGTGTTAAATACTTCTGGTGTTACCACATCTAATAATTTTGTAATTTCGGTTGTCATTATTTATTCTCTCCTTTGGTTAAAAAATTAGTTAAATTAAAGTTTTTAGATTTCATTTGTTGTCCTAATGACCCAGAAACTTCTTCGGTTGCAGATGGATTCCCGCCTACAAAAATTCGTGGAACAGAAGGCGTATTTTCCTTTTCTTGAAACAAGAAATTTTTATTTTCTTTTAACGCATCTAGCTGTTCTTTCAATCCTTCTAAACCTTCATCTGTCACTTTTATTGCTTCTTTGTCTAACAGCTGTAATACAATATCTTCATCACGAGCATTAACCTCTTTTAAAGCTAACTTAATTGCAAAATCTTTTTGTTGTTCAGCAAGCTTTTCTTGCGCATCTTTTTCAGCTTCATTAAATTTGTTCTGTAAATCAGTTAATTGTTTCGTTAGTTCTTCATTGCCTTTAGCTGATTCTTTCAATGCGTCTAATTCGATTTGATTCGAATCAAGTTGCTCTTTAAATCGGTCACGCTCTTGTTCTGCTGTAGCAAGTTTGCTGTTTAATTCAGTAACCGTTTGGCCATGTAATCCCATCACTGAATTAATTTGTTCATCTGTCAATCCAAGTTCTTTTAATTGTTCTCGCTTCATTTTTATCTTCCTTTCGTTGTTTAACGAGGCTACGCCCTCGATGGAGTGAACAGTTTAACGCCGTATTCAGGGCAAAATAAAAAGTTTAACGATTGTTAAACTTCTAATTCCGATATTAATTGTTGTTTAGCTATTTCCATCATACCAATAGCATTAGTTGACGTTGATTGTGTATAGAAAGTGCTAATAATTCCGTCTGGATTAATACCGACTACTACAATACTATCAGCCTTCTCAAAAAAATCCCTTGATCTATTCATGAACTCTGTATTTGTTACTCCGCGCTCTTTCTTTTGCTTTAATTCTAAAAAATTCATACCGATTCTCCTTTTTAAAAATCGTCATAACGAAAATCCTTCAATAATGTGTTAATGGGTGTATAAACCTTTTCACGAGCATAATTTCTTGCAAGATACTCATTTGAATCAACTAATTCTCGTAATCTTGCTTGGTTTGCTCTTACCTTTTGTTGCCAATATTTAGCATTTTCAGTTTGACCTAATGCATCAGAAACCATGTGATTCTTTTTGAATTTCACAATTTGACGTTCTAATTGTCGTTGACGATTTGTCAATTGAGCTACTTTTTCATTTTCTTTGGCATCGATTTTAGGCTGATTGTTCGTGTTGACGCCAGGAATATACGGAATATGCAAATGTTGGCAATTAACGCCTCTGTGACCGCCTGGAGTACCGTATTCAGCATTCCAATAAGGATCATAAATACTTCGATATTTGCAATTAGGAGGCAATTCAGACATTTCTCTCAAATCAACAACATTTCCTTGTATTTTTGAGCACGCCTGTCTTGAACCCATGTGGCTCGTCACAACAACTGTATGAACATCATACTCACTCATGCGGTCTTTTCTCAACGTGTCGTAGGTATTTGATAAGGTAGACTTTAAAACCGTTCTAATATAACGTTCTAAACTCCATGTATGTCCCCCTTTATCGATAAAAGCAGACTTAATCCCTTTTTGCGCCCATTGTTGAATCGTTCTTGCTAAAGCTTCTTCAAAAGTAAATAAGCCACTATTAAATGCAGCAACTGTCTTATTAATGATGTCATTATACATTTGAGTTGTTGCCGTTCCATAACCGAAATTCGTAGATAACAACGTTTGGTTAACATAATTATCAATATCTGACCACACTTGATCATGGTAAGCTTTCATAACATTAGACAAGTTGGTTGGCAAAGGTTTTGATTTATAAGGTAATTCTTTATCGACATCTTTTATAATTTTTTCTCCTGTATTTTCAAACATTCGTTCAATTTCAGATTCAGCAATTCCTGTTACTTGAGAAATCACTTTGACGGTTTCCTTGTTAAACAAGTGTAATTCTTGTAGTTTTTCTCTTTGCCATTCTAATATGTCGTCATGCCCATTATTTAATCGCTTAATGAGAATCCGTATTAATTCTCCTTCTAATGATTGATAAAGGTGTGCCATGTTAGAAGACCACAAATCTAATTGATGAGGAGTAATCATTATTCCTCATCTCCTAGCTCTTTACTCATCTTCTCTTGTTCAAACTCTTGATAATCTACTTCAAGCGTTTCTGCTCTAATTTCATTGATTATTTTCCTAGCTTCTTTTTCAGTAACTCCAGTCAATTTTTGGATAGCATTTAATTTTGAGGTTAAACCAGCAGTCACTAACTTTGAATAGTAGTCCGCTTTTGCATCTTGTGATTGAAAAATACCATCATCAAAATCAATATTTATTCCTAAATTTTCTACTGGGGAAATCAGATCATAAGCTGTCGCCAATTCAAAAATTGTGATAATCAGCTCTTTCAACGCTTCTTCAACGATAAGGACATTGTCTGAACGTGTAGAAAATGTTTCAGAGTTCTCACTAATAATCTCTGTTGCTGTTTTGACAGATTGACCATCAAAACTAAACGTACCACTAGAAAAACCTGTTTGTAATTCTATAATTCGCAAGATAAAATTAATACTTTCTATAAATTCTGACGAACGTAAAGAAGGAGCAAACTCATCGATAAAAGGTTCATCTGATTTGAGTTGTTGAAAAACAGACGTTTTACTATCAAATCGCTTAATAGGAATACCATTCTTATCATATTTGACTCTGAAAAAGTGATCTGATGCTAAGATTCTTCGTTTTGCTTCTTCAATTTCCCACATGAATTCATCGTATTTTTCATTAATATCTTTGAGTTGACGTTTAGCATTATCGATAATTCCTAAACTTAAAGGACTATCTAAATTAATATTATTTTTTCCTGCCAATTTAATATAAACAAATAAAGGTCTGCTAAAGCCTTCCAAAACGACTTCTTCTTGTAAATTTTTGTATTTATCCAAATAGTCTAACGGAATTCTAACGCCTACTTGTTCCTGATATTCAGAGCGATATAGCTCATTTCTGATAACATACTTTCCGTTTTCCCATTCGTGAAACTCTAACAAAGTATAATAAATAATTTTTTGTCCTTCTGCTTGTTGTGTTAGATTGACAATAACAGCTTCTGAAATATCATTTGTGTTTGATTGAAGCGGAAAAAAAGTATCTGCTCGACAAAAAGCAATCTTTATCTTTCTTGTATTGGCATCTACATAAGGTCTTAAAGCTAACCCGCCAATTGCATATCCAGCTTCTAGCTCTTCGCCAAAATTTTTTCTAAATTTGTTTTCGGCAAACACAGATTGGAGAAATTTGTTAGCTTCTACATCATCTAAACTGATATTACAACCATCATTGAACACTAATTTAGATAATTTTCTGGCAACCACTTTAGATACATTTAATGAATGAAATGGTCGTTTTTGTTCATATCCATCACTATCGATATAATGAACATCTTTATAAATATTCTTGTAAATACGTTTATTGCTTTTTATGCGCTCTAATTCAACTGAATTCATAGCAATTTTAGGGTGATCTGTTATATTGTCCAACGTTTCTACCATTCCTATTTTTGCACCTCCTATCTTGAATAAAGCTTTTAATTTATTAAACATCTTCTCACCTCTATTCTAAGCAATATAATTTTTGTAAAAATAGTTATTGCCATACCTAGCTTCATCTAAAGCATGATTGTATTTGTCTATCGGCAGTCCATTGTCGTTTCTCACGTACATAGATAATTCTTTTTCAAAATTATAATGATCGTATTTATCGCCTGTTTCTAAAATAATAAATTGACCGCTTGTCATGGTATTTTGCAATCGTTCGATACCCACTTCAATTTTAAGACCATTACTAGAAACTTTGTCAGAACTATTGTTATCAGCTTTATCTGTATCAATACCAATCAACTCTAATTCTGTTCTTAATGTTTTGCAGGCTGGATCGACAAAAAACCAATTCCAATGAGGTAAAGAACGCCATTTTGTATAGCACCATTCAATAAACTTTTTTATTTCCCTTGCGTAAATAGACATAGCTTTCGTTACGCCTGTATCCGTTCCACTGTGATAATAATTCGCTAAACGATATAGATAAAATTTACCCTCATAGAAAGTGACAACCCAAAATGCACAGGTAGTTGCATCAGCTTGCCCACCATCAGCAGTAAAGAATGTTTCAATTATGTTCCCTTTTATTTCAGTTGCTTTATTGTGCTTCCCAAACATTGAATAAATAACACCTTGTGGCAAAACTCTATGACCGTACCAGTCACGCTCTAATAAGTATTCGCTACTGGATAACTCGTCATATAATTGTTTTTTTCTTTCTTCATTTAAGATTGGATTATCGTTTGGTGTCCAATGCCGAAATAAAAAACGTCCTGATTTCTCAAAACGTTCTAACAATTCTAAATTAGGATGATTCGGTGCTGGCGGATTCTGTTCACCTAAGTGATAGCGCCATTCTGCAGCAAACGTCCGTCTAAAACATTCATTGATAAAATCTTTATGCAATAAATTAAACTCAAGAAATGTCACAGAACCTAAAGACATACCAGTAATAGCACCCACAGAGTTTATCTTCCCGCCACCTTTATAGTAAATTTTCTTTTCTCCATTTGGAGCGTAAAGCAAAAGATGGTCTCCATGTTCATCATGCCGTATATCTGAACAACCAGCAAAAATATGGACCAAACCTAAACCGTCCCCATCCATAAACATGCGATAAGCCTGTTCTTGATTATATGCAGTAACAAGATGGTTTTGGTCAGGTGACTGCAAATAGAAATCAGCCATTTTAAAAATATCAGAAGTAGTCTTTCCACTACGTGGCGTACCTTCGTTTAATTCAAACGTGATGCCTTTTATAGGTTGATTGATGTTTTCAATCTGCTTATGACTGAATTGTAGCTGAGCCACTACCATCTCCCCCTAACTTGACATCTAACAAGGAACGAAGCAAATCATTTACTTTACCACTAGATGTTAATTTATCCACTTCATGTTCAATAATTGTCGTTTCAGCTGATAATTTTCTAGCTTGAATACCTGCTATCTTAGTTCGTTCAGCTTGTAATTCTAACTCATTAAATATCTTAATGGTTTTCGTTAAATTATTACTGATTCTAGTTAATGCCTCTTCTAACGATAAAATGTTATCTATTTTTCTGTAAGTTTTCCTTGTTACTTGAACATCTTGCATAACTTCACGTTTTATTTCTAGCTTTCTACCGTCTTTTTCAATCGGTGTTTTAATTTTCCTCAGTTGTTGCAAACGGTCGACTTCTTCGTCGTTTAAACCAGCTTCAGCTTTTTGTATTCTTTTCATCATTCGAAATTGTCGCAATTTCAATAAACGAATTTCTTCTAATAAAACAAGAGAAGGATCATCATTCATGCTAGAATAAATCTCCCTCTCTTCTTCACTCAATGTATCATAAAATATTGTTTCGTATTCGCCAGTTTTAATAGCATTCTTATTACCAAGTGGTGGCGAGGCTCGGCTATTACCTTTGTTGCCTACTGCGTTCTGATTACCAAAAGGAGCGCCTCCCCGATTAGTAACGTTACCTTTTGCATTGGTAACATTACCTTTCAATTCAGCACTCCATTTATCAATCGATTTCCATTTTCTAATTTGAGAATCTGAAACATTTAACTCAGAAGCAATTTCCTTTAATTGCTTCTCTCCGTTGGATTCTAGCCAAATCTTTTTAGCTTTGTCACGTCTTGGATCACGTTTCCTTGCCATTCAATACACACCACCTCGCATTCTTTTTAAGTTGAGTTTTGTTTTGTTATTAGTCTTTTCAGACAATTGAACACAGTTTTTATATAGTATCCATACTCCTTTTCATTGTCGTAAAAATGTTCTATCAATTCAATAAAAACTAAGCTAATTCCCTCCAGTAATAGAATAATAATAAATAATATACAAAATGCTACATATAATGGGTTAAAATCAGCCTTGCTAAGTTCCGATAAAAATTCTTTCTTAACTTCAGCATCAATAAACATATTAATTACTGAAGTTACTGGTACTAGAATGCTAAGTAATCCCAATGGAAACATAGTAGCTTTTATAAATTTTTTATGTGCTTTAGTCGTCTTTTTAATTTCTTTTTTCTTATTTTCAAAAGAAAAAACCAAATAGACACTTCCCCAAAATATAGCTAACACAATTACACACTCCACAAACATTCGTAAACTTGAACCTCCCCCATAATTATGTTTAAAAAAATACGTAGTTATAATTTCTTCCAAAATTGCACCTGTCATTGGTAAACTAAAATAAAAAATTAACGGTGTTCGAAATAAACTATAATATCTTTCCAACTTTATTTTTGGAGATGTCCACTCTTTGGTAGCTATTTTTCTGATAAAATTCCTAAACAAACGTACATAATAATAAGTCACTATTATCACAAAATAAATTGGCCAACAAAAAATAAACAAAAGACTACATAATAAAAACATTTGTGGCAAAAGCAAAATTAGATTAAGAATATTCATTGTCATACTCCTTTTTTAGAAAAAGAATATCTTACTTTAAAATATATTTCAATATTAAATTAATTACATCCTACATTATAAATTAAATATACTTCTCTATATTCTCTCGTATATGCTTATCTTTCCAACTGCCATGCCCACAATAAACAAGCTTGCACGCATCAATTTCCTTCGGCGTGGCTTCTCTCGTCATTTCAACAATAGATGCATTCTTTTTTATCTGCACAGACATAACAACGCGCATTGAATCAGTTGAGCGGTTCGGCTGTGGATATTTATGTGTTAGCGATACATACCAATAGCTTTTCATATTTTTCTCTCCTAGTCGTTTTTATGTACTTGATTCAATAAATTATTTCTTGATATACTATCTATAGGTAGCAACTCCTTTAGAATAGATGTAGATGTTCACACTCATAGCTAACAAATTGTGCACGAACGCTACCTAGCCACTAGAACCCATAGTCTAGTGGTCTTTTTTATGTACAAAAAAAGACCACTCATTTACGTTGAGTAGTCTCGATTGAATTTATTTTGTTTCATGATATAATGTATATAGAAAAAGGACGTGCTGCTAACACGCCCAAATGTAGAACCGTTAAAAAGACGGCAGCTTAATTTCAATGGTTTAACCATCTACTCTCTGCTAAAGTGTTAGATGGTTATTTTTTTGTGTTCGTATGGTCTATAATAAGCAAAACTAACGTTGCGAATGCAAGCATTAGCGATAATGCTTCGTATACAGACATACTTACTCCCTTCTAGGGATAAAGCTATGAACCATAGGCATCACCCCTTTATTCAAGAGATTAGCCACCATCTTTTCACTTTTCTACAAACGTTATTATACATAATTTTTCATTCTTCTACCAGATAAAAAAAGAGGCACTTGCAAGCTAGTGGCTCACGTGAATGTAGCAGAAACATCTATTGACGATTCTTTTATTTAAGTAGCAAAGCTACCTATTGGCGTGACAGGAATCGAACCTGCATATTTTGAACAGAACACCCAACGCTCTACCTTTAAGCTACACGCCAACCGAAAGTATCAATTACATTATGCCATTTTTTGAGATCGTTCATTCGGCAGTAGCCCTAGAATGACATAGTGGCTGATTGCCACGTGCTAACTGCTCAATCTCTATACGGTTTTTGTTACAGGCAATCGAGATTACCGCAAACTCTCATATCGCTGGAGTGGGATTGCACCACTCATGCACTAACCCTCTCTAGTTTTGTACAAGGTCCCAATAGTGCGCCTTACGCTTTCTATCTTCACCTTTGCGTCTCTCTACTTCCGCCACAGCGATAAATCACTCACAAACCTGTAGAAAAAAGAGAGAGGAATTACACCCCATTTCTTTTAGTTTGAGAACATCTGATTTGTGAGTGATCATTGCAACTAACATAGCGCTATCTTGACAAGTGCTTTCAGCGTACGTCTACGTGTAAGCTTCATGCCAAGTTTATTGCAATATTTGCTACCTATGACTAAACGAGACAGAAAGAACTGGACTTTCCACATCCTTATTCTTTATTTTTTATAGGTAGCCTCAAAAGATAAGTGAAACGGAGCTAAGAAAGGTAATGCATGCCTTACCTCGTTTCCTTATCTTTCGACACTACCATAATAACATCTAAATATTGTTAAAAACCGCCAACTTTCCGCCAAAAAACTGCCAAAAAATAGCGACTATCTCTATAAACCTTATATATACTATGTTCATAGTTTGCTTTTTTTTGAAAAAAACGTCAACACTTGCTTTTGTATGCAATTATTTTTCCATTCCTATACGCTTCGGCAAATTCAATTAAAGCCTCTGATTTCATTCGTTGAATACTTCTTTCGGAATATCCAACTTCCCTAGCTATCTTGTAATTAGAGTAATGGTCCTGTACACAGAAACTATAATGCAAAATTTGTCTGCTAGTTAGGCTCAATGCCATAAGCGCAGATAAAATTGCGTCTCTTTCTGCTTCTGCATCTGCTAATTGTACCAGTGCATCTTCTGCTTTGTTTCCGTGACTTTGGCTTTTAGGCATATCTGTAATAATTGGTGATTTTAAATCTATTAAAGAGCGACCAGCTATTCGCTCTAAACGTCTAAAATTCTTCAACACATTTCTGGCATTCGCTTTTGTTTGTCGAAAATCTACTTCTTTTAGCAATTGAATCAAGTGGAATCGCTCCTTTTGTGGTATAATAACTATGTCGAAAACATTACTCACAGTCGGAGCAATCCGGCTTTTTTTATTTACTCTTATTGAAATTTCATATTTCATCATGATATAATATGAACAACTCAATTCATCTTGAGTGGTGTCATCTAGAAAACTCGACTAGAAAAAACTAGTTGAGTTTTTCTATTTATGATAAAATATTTTTATTGTGACCAATGTTTGGGGTAAAGTAACCTCGCATATCACAAGCTACCACTTTTCTGGTAAAATATTCTTCTTAGTCAACCAGTGGTCGGTTGGCTTTTTTTGTTAGTTGCAAAAATCAGCTAGTTATTGTAAAAAAGTTGCAATTAATTAAAAACGTTTATTCATTGCTGTTTCTCTCTTCTTTCATATAAAATCACGCCAGCTAAATCCCACACTGTGCATATAGCACAATTCATTACATACTAAGTATCTTTTTTGATATTCGTCCTTAAAACTTAATATGTTCCCACATTCCAAACAATGAAGTTTTCCTTTTTTGTCTGAATATCCGTTTTTAATTAGCCACTTTTTTAACTGCTTATTTTTTTGGCGTTTATTCATCGCTGTTCCTCCTAAAAATTCAGACTGTCGCCTATCATTTTGTTTAATTCATAAAGGACCCCGTGTGGTAACACCGCTTGAACATTGATGCCAGTTTCATCACATTTAATATCTAATGTGTAATCGATACCTTTCTCTCCATTTTTACGATAGGCTTCTTTTTCAAGATAAACTTTGTATAAATACCTACTATTGACAACAATATTTTTTTGTTGCACATTATTGCTGACGTTCTCGTCATATGTTATTTCGTAGCTCATTCCGCTTCCTCCTTTAAAATAGCTAGAATTTTTTTCGCTTTTTCTTTATCAGATGTATAAAACAAGCTATGCTCTTTGCCATCAACACCTTCAAATTGGACTGTCTTTTTTTTATTTAAAAAAAACCAATCTGCCACTGCTTGAATAGCCTCATCTGTAATTACTCGACGATAATTTACATCCATCAAGCCGTCTTTGGCTTTACCAAGATAAATATCTCCACTTAATAATGCTGTTACTAAACGTAATTTTTCATAAGCCATTTATTTTTCCTCCTGTTCAATCCAATCAGCAAAAGCTCGTAATACTTGCGCTTGTTGCTTGTTATCTAAACTAGTAATTGCTTTGTGTAAATCTGATGAACCATTCCAAGCGCCATTGTTCATTAACCAATACACCGCTTGAAACGGTCTCGGTGGCGAACCAAGTGTATCAAACTGACAGATTAATTCTCTTAATAGATATTCTTGTTTTTCGTTGAGTTCTGATTCCTCAAGCTCAATCACTTCAACATTAGCTAGTGCATAATTAAAGCCTTGTATAAAGCTATGGTTTACTGTCTTGAACTGGTCGTCATTTGTAGCACATTCTTTTTCAAGTCTTTCTGATTCAGTTTCTAACCATTTCAACGCTTTACTCATTTTCTCCCTCCATCTTGTTAAATTTGACACATTCATTAAACGTAATAATTCCCTCTCTATACAAATACCAACAAAATTCTTTAAAATTCATATTTTCAGGTCCAAAAACTTCATACAATCTTTTTACTCTTGAATATCTCATTGTACTTTTTCCTCCTGTTCTTTTGCTGTTTCTACGTCAATTCGTAAAACTCCAACGTACGTTCTTTTTCTAAACGCTCAAAATACCTTTGAAACACTATTTGCGTAATATCATCATCTTCTTGCATCGCATAATGCAAAGAGAAATAACTGTACGCATCTGCTAATTGAAGTGCTTGATAAATTGTTATTCCACAACCAAAACAGTCGTTTATGAAATCTTCAATATCTCTTTCTAATTCCTCAGTTAGCATCTTTCGCTTCCTCCCGTTCGCTGCACCATTCACCAAACACTTGTAATACTTGAGCTTGTTGCTTTGGATTCAAACGACAATAAGATATATCTACGCTCCTAAGCTCTTTTGAACCTATCCGCGTCTGCCATTCTCCAAGAAGAAATACAGCGCACATTGAACTTACGTTATCTTGTTCAACATTTGCTTTCAGCCAATCAAGGACAGTTTGTTGATCAGGATTGAGTTCTGATTGAGTTCTTTCAGAAGCTCTTTTATTCCAAAGAACTGATAATTTTTCCAAACAAACTTCATCATGCTCTTTTTCATCCATGCCGTCCCATGGAACAGATATTTCAATGCTTGCATTACACTGTTCACACAATACATAGGCATCTGATGAAATACTAAACGAATTGAAACTAATGTTTTCTGAACCGCAAAATGGACATGGTTTTATATGAATTTCACTCATTCTTAGCTTGCTCTCCTTCTTCTAAATAATCCACAAGTAACTCTCTAATTCTTTCTTCTGACAGACAAATATTTTCAGCATTATAATAATCGCTAAACTTGAAACCCATTTTTTACATTCCTTTCCTTATACTCAGCTACTTTCTGTTCATAGATGGTTATTTCTTCGCTAGTCGCTTTAATTAAACGAGTTACTTCAAAACCAGCTCCATGTAAGCAATATACTTCTTCTCCTACCCATTGATACCAATCGCCCAATGCTAAATTTATCATCTCGATATCAAAATAATCTTCCTCCCAAACTTGTTGTTCTATGATTTTTTTAACTTTTCCAAATGCAGGTGGATTTGCATCGACTAATTTATAAACCTGTCCAACTTCAACCATTCGATTCATTTTCTTCACTCGCTTTCTTCCCATAAACTACTATCGCAGACGGAAACGGCGCTGGATTGCCACTCGCTCCATTCATTTCGAACTTCAATCGTCCTCGTAAAAACTGAATATATGCCTTACCAAATATAAAATCGTGCCAATAACTAGTATCAGTTCTAGCTGGTATCAGAAACACAATCGTTCTTTCTGGTACTCTTAGGTGTTCTTGATAGCCTTTCTCTAACCATTTTCGTAATTCTCTTCCATAAGGCGGATTACAAAAAACATTCCCGTACCATTCTTGAATCAATGCGTTATCTTCTTTGGTAAAATACTTAGGCAATTTAGCATTTCTAACGCTTGCTGCTACATCAATATCGAATTGATATTTTTCGTTTAATTCATCAAATAATTTCTGAGGCGTTTCCCAGTCATCTTTTTCACTTGAAAAGTGAAGATTTTTATTCATTTTCTTCACTCACTTTCTTAATTCGCTCAATAGCAATATCAAAATATTCCTTTTCTTTTTCAAAACCAATAAACTGACGATTAGTGTTAATTGCAGCAACTGCTGTAGTGCCTGAACCGATGCAGTTATCTAATACAACTTCATTTTCATTTGTGTATGTTTTGATTAAGTATTCAAACAATGCAACAGGTTTTTGGGTAGGGTGTCCTGTACGCTCATGGGCATTACTTTTCACTTGATTAATATCTAAAATACTAATCGGATTTTTCCAATCTTTATCGTAATGTCTCGAATCTACTACACCTCGTATAATTCCGTAATTATCCGAATTAGTGGATTCTGGTAAAACATAACCGTTTGCTTGATGTTCTGCTATTCGTTTGCTTATTCTTGGAATCATCTGTTTGTTGTAGGTTGGAAGCTTTTTGTAAAAAACAAGAATGTTCTCATGCACCTTCAAAGGCATCTTATTAGCTAAGAAAAAATTAGTAGAATGTTTTTTGTTCCAAATTAATTCGTATCTGAATAATTTTCTGTTGCTCATGATTATGTCTGTCGTAAATGGTTGTGATCCTGTTAAGACAATTGCGCCATTGTCCTTAATGATTCGCTCATATTGTTCCCACAATTTCTCAAACGGAATAATACTATCCCACTTATTTTTCGTAGTCCCATACGGTAAATCACACAAAATCATGTCTATGCTCTTATCTGGTATTCGTTTCATCCCTTCTAAGCAATCTTCGTTATATATTTTGTTAAATTCCATATTTTCAAAGGAGTAAAGAATTCTTTGTGGTCGACCAAACCTCCACTCCTTTCTTTTGTTTATTTAAAGTACAATTATTCTTTCAACCGTTTGGGGCTTCAAAATAACATCGCCAATTCTTACAAGCTTATTTTTGTATGTGACATCATTAAGTAAATTAATCAATTTATCAAGTCCTTTTTTGTTTATTTCAGTATCATACGTAGTCAACATAAACGCTCCATTTATAAAAATTCTAATTTTTACCATTTCCATCGCTAACACTCCTAATCTCAGCTAACTTTTTCGCAACACTTTGCTCGCTTTTGTTGCATAACGGACAAGAAGTTGCTTTTGAATGACCGAATCTATCTTTTTCCCAGATAATCATCTGTCCCTTGCATTTTATACATACCATCACTTTTACCTCGCTTGCTGTATGTCCCATTTGCAATAGCAGCTTTTTTTCGTTTTCGATTTTGCTTTTTGATCCGTTTTCCTTTTTTACCCACTACTTTTGTTCCTCCAAACTCATAATTTCAATTTCTGTTCGTGGTCGCATGCTGTACAACTTTTGGCAAACCATCACAGCAATTTGTCCATCGTTTTTATATAAAATACCTTCGGCAGCATCTGTCACTGCTTTGAAATAGTTGTCCAAATCAGGCTTTTTGTCGCAATATTTCCGCTCTAATTCCACTTCTAAGCGTTTCTGTTTATTGCTTAGAGCTGATTTAGGCGGATGGATATAAAACGTCACATGAGCGGAAATTGGCCCTTTTTCAATCAACTTCGCTCTTGATTTACGCAGATAATTCTTTACTTGATTTTTATATTCTTTCATCGCTCGATCTTCGTACGTTTGAACATAATTTCCACGTCTTGCGAACCTTGGGCGACTTTGTGGCTTAGGTTCAATCGGTAGAATAATTCGCATCTCTTCCACCTCGAACCTTACAAATCGGCTTCTTTGACGAATACTCCGTTTACCATTTTCCCTTGGCGATTTTTGATTTCGCTATATGCTTGATTTAAGCATTCGTGTAAGTCCATGTTATTTTGCATAGCGAGAATAATTAACGTCACAACCACATCCCCAATACCATCTCTTAGGTCGTTTTCGTTGTTTCTTGCTAATGCAGCGCCAACTTCTCCGACTTCCTCAATCACTTTTAGCATTTGCTTTTCAGGATCTGCTTTATCTAAACGCTTTTCTTTCGCCCATTCTTCCACTAATTTAACTAATTCATCCATCATTTTCCCTCCAAAAAATCTTTTATTTGTCTATCAAGTTCAGCTTGTTCTTCTGGTGATAGCTTTTCTTCTTCACCGTTCGCTTGATTCATCCACTCAGGCACCTTTTCTTGCCGAACAGGTTTATTTTGATATTGCTTATTTTGTGTTTTTTTATCTGCTCGTTCTCTCTCGTTATTTAGATAATCAGCATATGTTTTTACACCATTTGCTCGCCAATTTTTCAAAATACCAGCAAAATAGCTATATCTTCGTTCGTTATTTCTAGCACAGATATTAACAGCCTCTTTCAATAATTCGAGGTCTCCGTCAAAATCAGCAAGATCATATTGTAAATCAGTGATATTAACAGGAGTAGCAGGACTTACATTCTGTGAATAATAGCGGATTAACTCCGTTAGCTTTTCTTCACCTAACGGCTCTTCAAAGAATGCTTTTTCAACCGACGTTTCAGGTGACGACGGATTGATGCAACTTTCTGTTTCTTTTTTGTTTACTTTACTTTTATTTACTTTACTTTCTCTTTCTTTTTCTCTTTGTGTATTATTGACACCATTAACTACAGTTGAAGGTGAGTTATTGACGTCATTAACTACAGTTGAAAGAGAATTATTGCCGTCAATAATCAAATACTCTTCTTGTAAGACTACTTCTTTCCGCTTAGATGTCATCAATTTATATCTTTTTTGAATACCGTTTGATGTTAAGATTTTATATTTTTGATATTTATCATGATCAAAAAATCCTACTTGTACCGCTTTGTTTACAACTTCTTCTACTAGACCCTCTTTCGCCCCAACATCGTCAGCAACTAAGAACGCCGAATCTTCATCCCACCGCAAGAAATATCCCATGTCTCCATAGATATAACTCAGCAAGCAAAGTAGTATCTCGCAAGTTTGTGGTCCACACGATTTTCGAATTTTTCGATACTTAATATCTTTCAAAAAATCAACATCTAATGAATAGTAGTCAACGCCTTGTTTATATGGCCTTGCCACTTTATCACTTCCTTATAAGAGGGGAAAATCCCCTCTTTATTTGTTTAATGGTGGATTCAATGAATCAAATAATGTTGTTTGTTGCTTAAAAGGGAAGATCATCATCTGAAATATCAATTGTAGAATTGTTTACAAATGGATCACTTGTACTATTTGATTGAGTGAATGCTTCTTTATTTGCTCCATTACCGTTGGGACGTTCTACACCATTAGGTTTACTTCCTTCTGTATCAAACTTGTTATAAGCTTTTACAGATAAATTCCATCGATCATTGTAATCACTGTGCTTCCAATCAACTGTAATATTTAACGTCTTATTCTTTGCAGCATTTACTAATTGTTGAATACTATCAATTGCTGTTCCATCTGGCACACCAATCGCTGCTAGAATTGTATTAAATCGTTTAGTAGAAAATTCAATATCATTGCGATCCCATACAACATTGTCATAAAGAATTTTCCCACCTTTATACGCTCCATCTAAAACCTCATAATTGAATACAGCCATATCATTGTTTGTCCCTTTGGTCTTTTTACATTCAGAGTCAGGAAGAATTTTTACATTATAGCTTCCTGCTTCTTTTACTGATTTCCCTAAAACATTTTGTGAATCTACTACAAATAGTGGCATATTAAATTCCTTCTTCCTTATTAGTATTTGTTAAATTACTTGCTTCAATAAGTTTTCGGTCATCTATTCGATTTTTTGCATGATTTCCATTTTCTGGATTTAAATCAATCAAACGTTTATCATCATCAAGATAGATACGACCTACTAAATCAAACATAGAGGTAAAAGCATTAAAGGTTTTTTCGTTCATATCTGGACTAAACCGCCCTTTACCATCTAATCCACTAGCTCCATTGTCAACTTGATGTGCAGTTGCATAGATTGTTTTATTACTTTCTCTTAATTTAGTTCCCAGTTGCCTAAACCATAGTTGTAATTTTTGATAATTTTGACGTCCATCTCTTGAAGCTCCGTCAATATTTTCTAGCACTAAATTTTGTAACGCAGTAATATTGTCTAAAATAATTACTTCATATTCAGGTTTGCTCAATGCTTTTAATACCCAATGATCAATCAATGATTGAATATTAGGTGCATCTCCGCTTTCTAACTGAACAACAGATATATCCTTTTCCCCGATTAAAACGTTTGTTGATAAATCAAAACTAAAAAGTAATTTATTTCCTTCAAACTGTTTAGCTAATGAGGTTTTTCCTGTACCTCCATCACCATATATGAAATACATATTCGCTTGTTTTGGTACAGTTCCATTCGGATAAAACTTCATATATTTCACCTTCTATCGGATTTGAATTGATTTTGTTCGAACTAATTCTGCACCCTCAACTTCTCCGTGTTTCAATTCTTCTTTCAACGCCTTTTTATCTACTTTAGGAGGTTGCGGAATTAAAAAGCCTGACGGAATTAATTTTTCATCAGTAATTTTTACCGAAGCTTGGTTATTCCGAATACTTACATTAAATAATTCCCCTTTAATTTTTGTTTTACCAACTTTTTCCATTTCCTGTTGCAAATATCCTTTAAGGTTATCGACACTAGTTGAAAGCGCCTTTTTTCGTGCTTGTAATCGTTTAATTTCCGTATCCACAATTGACGATGTGCTCTCAAGTTCTTTAATTACTTTTGCCGTATTTTCAACCTTTAAATCGATAGAATCGTTAATACTATCTAACGTATCTTTCAAAGTACCATCATCAAGCTCTTCAGCGAGTGATAATACTTTTAAATAATCATTACTAAGTTCATAAAGTGTTTGCATAACTATCTTCCTCCTCATCGTATTCCCACGTTGGCTCTAATACTTCTTTTTCTTCGGGTGGCTCTTGTCTTGCCCCTAACGAATCAAATTCAGGCATTACAATCCCTCCCAAAATAGTTTTATTTTTTCATCTTCCAATTCGATATAATCGACACCTTGCATTTGTAGTTGATCTAAAAATGGTTTTGTAGCTCCTTTACTGCTTACCACACAACTTGTATTGCCATAAGATGCAGATGTCCGAACAGATTGGACAATGTTATTCTGTGCGTTTGCTAGCATTAATTCGTAAATGTCGTTGCCTAAACCTCTTACTTCAATCATCTAGTTTTCCTCCGTAAATTATGCTATTATTTATTTGTATATTTTTTGTTATGCGCCTTAATCGTCTGCAAACGATTGGGGCTCTTTTTGTACTATACTTAATCTCTCTGGATAAACACCTTCATCAAATGAAACATATGGATATTCTTCAAGCAATTTTCTAAAGACTTCCGCTTGTGTTTCTCCAGTCACGTATGTTTCTCTACTAGCTTCACCCACAGCTACATACATTTTTTATCGCCTCCTTTTTTAGAGTATTGATACTTGGCCTCGTCCCAATCAAAAAACCAACGTATAAAGATTGGTACAATGAATATGGTCACTACTACCACTGAAAATTGACTTTTCAAGAACGCACCTAGTGCAATCATCACTAAAAATGCTCCTATCAATCGTGCTTCTCGGATTGCTTTCATGGTTAACCTCCTATGCTTTTGTTGCAATTTTTTCGTCGAAATTGATAAATCTCTTCTTTGTGTTTCCCCTTTAAACAACTCTTCTAGGGTTTCCTATTAAAAAAGTAAAAACTTTTCAATATGCGGAAATACCGTTTTGATAAAGTAGAATTTTTGGGTATTTTTGATTATCCCTTTCTAGTGTATAATTGTTTAAAAACGGTGGTGCTTATTTTGAAACTAGATCTATCATTTACAATTACAGCAATCATTGCTCTTTGTGCATTAATTACCCCCTTACTAACTACTCATTTAAACAACTCACATCAACGAAAAATGAAAGAATTAGAATATCATCAACAGAATCAAACCAAAGAATTTTTATATGTTCGTGAAAAAATGGATAATTATCTCAAAGCTGTTGGACAATTTATTGGAAGTGATACAGCCATCAATCAAGCTGCTTTCGAAGAAGCTCATTTTTCTTTATTACCTATCATTCCATTTGAAATGATTCCGATATTCGAACAATTATATGAAACATTAATTGTTGAGCATAACTTGCAAAAAACCAGAGATGATCTTCATAAAATCATTGTTCCATTTTTAAAATCCATAAAAATGGGACCAGCTCCAAAGACAGAAAACAATTAGAATAGAAAAAGCATAATACTTGTACCAATAATTCTCTGGTTCTATCTCCAGCATCAACATGATGCATACCAATGTAATGAAACATGAAATAATTAATATAAATGGAAAATTCATTATTAGTTAGCCTCGCTTCTTATTCAGTTGTATAAACCTAAACTCATTTGTCTTACAACTGTTTTTGTTGCTGTGGACGGTTCCCAATCGTTGATATATTCAATTACGGTTTCATAATGTTTTTCTCTTAATTGGGAGCGAGACCCTACACCAGTAATTTGCTTAATGCCTGAATTAATATCTTTGTATAGCTTGCTACGCTGTTCTTTTGTGATTTTTCCAAATCCTTTCGCCACTTCTGCAACTCTCTGATGAACTCGTCGTGATAAATAGCTATAATCACCCGCATCTATTTTTTGATTGTTTTTTAAGTCAGCTACTTCTTTTTCGATTACATCTACACGTTCGTTTGTTTCTTCGTTTGCTGATAAAGCTAGTAAAGCTAATTCTCGCTTTGAGGTTGGTAATTTAGGCTGTTGAATTTCTTTTTCCATTCGATTGAATGCTTCAATGTATTTCAGTTTGAATGAATCTGCTTTTTTCCCAGTGAATCCAAATGCAATGAAAGAAAAGCCATCTCGATTCATGTAGTACAATCTTTGTTTTCTACCTCGAGAATCTTTATATTCTCCCTCAACAAACATACTTTGGTAATAAGCCGAATTTTCGGCCGATTGAATTTTAGCCTCTATTGCTTCAATAACATGCTTATGTTGTTTTTCAAATACTTCAGCAACTTGTAAACTAGTTGTTACTGCTTGTTGGTTTTTCATAATTACTAGATTCTCCATCTTCTTTCCTCCTTAAAAAATTTAATAATCAGGCAATTCGATATATAGCCGTTTTAAAAACGGTCTAATGCGGTCAGCATCAAACAGCCATTGCGCATTTACGCTATCACTTTCTTTTTTAGCTAGCTTATTCTTTTTTACATATGGATCATCAACAATGTTTTGCATAATCCACGCCCGTTTATGTCGAGTGATTTTTTCCATATCTGACATTGTGTACCATTCAGGCTGTAAAAAAGTTTTACAATATTGTTCAACATATTCTTTTAGATGTTTATCAAGATATTGATTATCCACTTGTACGTTAACTTGTACTGGTACTTCGGGTTGCGAAAACATGACTACACCTCCTAAACTGGTTGTCTTGTTTTTCACCTCTTGATAAAATTTACTTGAAAGCGAGGTGAATAATATGTCTTTAACTAACGAACAACGTGCTCATGATTTGGCCATTGCGTCATTACCTTTTGCAAAATCAATAATTGATCAACGAATACAAAATGGTGAAGACATCGTTTTTGATGTTTATCTTGAGTACAAAAAATTATATGAAGCTTCTTTAGAAGCTATGACAGAAGACTTTAAATAATCTTTTGTCCATTTAATAACAGTTCAGTGATGTTTTTGCTGTTTTTATCCTCTTGACTACTTGCGATAGTTGAGAGGATATTTCTTATTTCTTGCTCAGTTACTTTGATTGTTATCTTCATGTTCTGTCTCCTTTCTTAAAACCAAAACCATGTAATGACCATTCCCACACGCCATTTTTCATGAGAATGGTTATTTTATTTTCTTCAATTTCCATCCCTCTCACCTCCTACGTTGGTTGATTTTTATTTCTTCTATATTTATTTTTTTCATGCCATAGCAAAAATTCATCAAATTTTTGAATATTTATTATCGGAACATTGGGAGTTACTAAGCGATAACCATCTTTATAATCTTTATGCTCTTTAAATTTCTTTAATAAAACTTGAAAGGTTGGTTTATGATTTTGAAAACCAAAAAACACAATTGCTTCGTCTTTTGCCATCCAGGCTTGTGTCAACGAGATTGTTTTAGCTAATGTTATTTGTGACATTTATTACACCTCCTAAATTATTTGTTTTACATTTGTATATTTTCGATCAATATCTAAAAAATCAGCAATTTTCAACTTATAAGAATCTGCTTTTTCTCCACGTTGGTACCCTTCAATTATTTGCTTTGCATAAACTGATGATGTTCCAATATGCTCGGCAATATCTTTTAACTTAAGTTGTTTACGCTTCATCATAACTTCAGCTAATTCAGCAAAATCTGTCACATACATTTGACATCCTCCTTACGTTTGATTTAAAGCTAGTTAATTTATTAGCTAAAAACGTTGACTTTTTCTATCCAAAAAGATAAAATATAGACATAGTTAAATAAGACTATAGATAAGCCTCATAAAATCTTTATTCGTCGGCAAACGTTTAGATTTATTATCATGCTATTCTTTTGTCTTTTTAGCTAATTAACTAGCTTACAAATCCATAATAAGCCAGTTGGATAATTTTGTCAATGGTTTTTATCCAATTTTCTTATTTTTGTTTGTGTAAGCTCTTAGAAGGGTGATATTATGCTTTTTGATAGAGTTAAAGAATTATGTAAAAAAAGAGGAATTTCTATATCGGAACTGGAAAACAACGTAGGATTCGGAAAAAACACTATTTACAAGTGGAAAAATCAAAGTCCAAAAGCAGAAACCCTACAAAAGGTTGCTGACTACTTTGGTGTAACAACAGATTACCTATTAGGTCGTACAGACACACCACAATTCTCAGCTAAGAATGAACGGGATGTTCAAAAAATGTTATCCGAAATGAAAGATGGATTAACTAACAAACATACCTTAGCATATTTTAAAAATGATGGTGAAGAAATCGACGAAGAAGATGCTGAACTACTAGCTGAAGCTTTAGAGTTCGTTGTACGTCAATCCAAGCTTATCGCAAAAAAGAAATTTACACGTAAAGATTATCGAAAAGAAAATCATGATGATCTAGCCTAAAGAGGTGTTTCTTTCATGAAAAGACAGCATATTAGAAAATTAGCCCACAAATTAATAGAAAAATATAATACAAAAAATCCTTATGAACTTTGTGACTATTTAGGAGTACCTATTTATTACATGGATTTAGGAAAGAATATTCTGGGTTTCCGTTCGGTATTGAATCGTGCACCGATGTTGCTTTTAAACACAAGAAATTCAGAAGAGGAAGAATATATAGTTTGTATTCATGAGTTGGGGCATCACTGTTGTGGTCATACTAATAACGCTGACCAGCTAACACGTAATAACATGCGTTTTATAGCTCAAGGTGATGAGTATGAAGCTAATTGCTTCATGATAGAAATTCTATTATATGGTGTAAACCTAGCAGAATACCCAACTAAAGAATGTTTATTGAGAAGTTGCGGTATTCCTAGCTGGGCTGAGCGCTATGTAGATTGGGAATATTTAGAAGAAACGGCAGATTTTGATAGCTTTAATAGCTATTATTAAATCCCGCTAAAAAGAACATACATTCGAAAAGAAAGGAGTTTTTTTCTTGTGGATTGAAAAACTACCTAATGGAAAATTCAAATACTTTGAACGTTATAAAGATCCCTATACAGAAAAATACAGGCGTGTATCCATTACGCTTAACTCAAAGTCAAATCAAGCAAAGAAACAGGCGTTTCTTGAATTACAAGATAAAATTAATAAAAAACTTAATCAATATAATCAGACAAATTTATCACTCTCTATGCTTTACGAAGAATGGATACCAATCTATAAGCAACGGGTAAAAGAGCAAACATATTTAACGGCCATCAGTTTATTTAAAACTATATCTAAAAGAATAGATACTGATATTCTTATTAAAAATATTACAGCAAGTTTCATACAAAAGTTTTTAAATGATTTTTATTACAAAGAAAATTATTCTTATTCTTACACAGATTCTCTTCGTGCTCTTTTTAGTAATATGTTTGAGTACGCAAAACAAATAGGAATAATTGAATATAACATAGTTAAAGATGTCAAAATAAAAAAGAAAAAATCAACCATTGAACAAATTGAGAAAATTTCAGATAAATATCTCGAAGCTGACGAATTAAAATTAGTTTTATCAGAATTAAGACAGTTAAAGAAAACGCCTGAATCAAATCGATACGCAGAAGCAATGGAATTTTTATCTAAGACTGGTTTAAGATATGGTGAATTAGCAGCATTAAAAATTGAGGACTATGATGGTGAAAATATTAATATAAATAAAACCTTATTCTACAATTATGCTAGTTTAAAAGATGGTAAGACTACAAGCCCTAAAAATGTACATTCTAACAGGACCGTTTCATTAACAAATGATAGCAAAAAAATACTTAACCATTGGATTGAACAAAATAAATTAAATAAAGCCATTCATCCATATTATAATGATATGGGCTTTTTATTAGCAAGCGCAAATGGAAATCCAATATCGCCTGGTAATATAAATTATGCCCTTCGAAAAGTGTCGGAAAAATTAAAAAAAGAAAATAAAATGAACAAACATTTAAGCACACACATATTTCGACACACGCATATTTCTCAGTTAGCTGAATTAGGTGTGAATCAAAAAGCCATTATGCAACGTGTAGGACAAGTAAATCCAATGACCACATTAAAAATATATACTCATGTAACAAAAAAAGTAGAGGCTGATTTACTTTCTAAACTCAATAAAAAAGAAAAGGAGCAAGAATAATTCTGCCCCTTTTCTGCCCCTTTTATTGAATTAACGACTAAAAATTTACAATAAAACACTGTTATATCAATCCGTTTCAGGTAAATCTACATTATGATGAACTTTTTGAACATCTTCTAAATCTTCTAAAACGTCTAACATTTTTTCAAAGTTCGCTAAATCGTCGCCTTCTAATGTTACTTCGTTTTGTGGAACCATTTCTAACTCAGTAACCGTGAATTCTTCAATGCCTTTTTCTTTTAACGCTTCTTGTGCATGGTGGAAATCTTCTGGTTCTGTGTAAACGATAATTTGACCGTCTTCTTCAACAACATCGCGAACATCAATGTCTTTTTCCATTAAGTATTCTAAAATTTCATCCGCATCGTCACCAGCAAAGCCAATGATACCTGTATTATCAAACATGTAGGAAACAGCACCGCTGACACCCATGTTTCCGCCGTTTTTACCAAATGCGGCCCGCACATCTGCTGCTGTTCGGTTCACGTTGTTTGTTAAAGCATCAACAATGACCATTGAACCATTTGGCCCAAATCCTTCATAGCGTAATTCAGAATATTGTTCATCTGCTGAACCTTTTGCTTTTTCAATAGCGCGATCAATAATATGTTTTGGTACATTGTATGTTTTGGCGCGTTCGATTACAAACCGTAATTTTTGGTTTGCATGAGGATCAGGGTCTCCTGACTTCGCTGCTACGTAAATTTCAATCCCGAATTTTGCATAAACACGGCTATTGTTTGCGTCTTTGGCAGCTTTTTTCTCTTTAATATTTGCCCATTTACGGCCCATATTCTCACTTCGCTTTCTCTGATTTGTTGTTAGTATCTTATCCCTTGTTTATTATACTGGGGAAACTGATTTTTGTTAAGTATTTTTTAGGTATCTGGCGAAAATCGTAAGGGAAACCGACCAAAATTTTGTTCTTTTAAAGAAGAATCTCCCATCTGATATAGTTGATTGGCGCGAATATCTAACGAAAGCATTGCGCGGTTTTCTTTAGATACTTTGGAAATTACCGGCAATTGAATCTGTGCTTTGGTTTCTTTTAGATAAGCTTGTCCCTTTGGCGTAAATCCTAGCACATGGAGATAACTGTTTTGCCAAACAGTTTCAACTTCTTCTTTGGTCATATTTAACAATATATAAGTTGCTAATCGTTGCAATCTTGTCCAAGTATAACGCTTCGTCTTCATACGTTCCATTAATTCATGAAAAGAACCTGCTGCTTGGATTTGATCTTTTAGTCGATATTCAAGTCCTTCCGTCATTTGGTAAATGGCTTGTAACTCTTCTAACGAGGATTGAACAATTTTATACTTTAGGAAGGGCCAGTAGTTTTCCCATGAAATCATTGTCTGTGTTTGTAAATGTTGTGCGGTTATAGAAGGCACCGTTGGCAACACTTGCGTTATTTCTTGTTGAAAAACACTTTGCCTAATCGCCGTGGCGCTAGCAACTTTCCCAGAAATCGTTGCATCATGAAAGCCCGCTTGTTTTCTAGCAATTGGGTAGAGCGTCATCGGGGTTGGATACGTGGCATTTTCCTTTGCATAACTCATCCCCAAAATATGATTAGGCGAAGAAAAATCAAACCTGCTTTCAGGATATACTTGACGAAAAACAGCAGTCATTTTTTGTGGATAACTCAATTGTTTGTCTGTCAATGCGTGGAACGTTTGATCAATTAAGGATTGATTTTCTTGGACAAACTGGCCGAAAGCCGCATAATCAATTGCGCTTGTACTATCTGTTCCAAAACATAAGCTCTCACATTGCAACGCCTGCAATAACTTTATACCGCCTTTGGCAAAGTAATCCGCAGACTGTACCGACCAAGCTGTCGGCAATTCAATGACTAAATCCACACCATTTTGCAAAGCTTCTTCTGTTCTGGCCCACTTATCTAGTAAGGCTGGTTCTCCTCTTTGTAAAAAATTTCCACTCATTATAGCAATCACTACTTCAGCTCCGCTTTGTTGGCGAGCTTGTTGGGCATGATAGCGATGTCCATTATGAAAGGGATTATATTCCACGATAATGCCACAGGCTTTCACTCTAGCCACCTCCGTTATAAAAAAATGGACTTATCAGCAAAGAGACAAACGTTTTTAAGCGCTGTCCCAAGCTCATAAGCCAAATCTTATTAATCTCTTTGACAAACAAAGAACCAGCGTTCACTTGTTTCAGTTGGTGCTTCATCTGTAAAGTCTGCATAAACTTTGACGTTCATGAAACCAGCACTTTCTAACATTCGTAAATAGTTATCTAACGAATAGGTTCGTTCTTGATGCAATTCATCATACCGAACAAAGTGCTCATCTGTTTCCTGTTCTTTCACAAAAAATGTTAAGAAATGTTCGATGCTGTGTTCTTTTTCACCAGCGTAACTATCCCATAGAAAAGCAAATTCTTCTGTTTGATAATGATAGCTATATTCTGGAAAAACTGAATCAATTTTGTAAGTAGAATGAACATCAAAAATGAATGTTCCTTCCTCTTCTAACGCTTGATAAACTTCATCGAACACTTGTTGTACTTCTTGGCGATTAGCCATATAGCACAGTGAATCAGAAAAACAAGTGATGGCTTGGTATTGTCCCACTTCAGATAAATCTAGCATATTTCCCTGAACAAATTGAACTGGCACTTCTTCTTCAAAGGCCCGTTCACTAGCAATCATCAACATTTCTTCTGATAAGTCTAAGGCCGTCACATCGTAACCACTTTTCGCGAAATCAACTGCTAAAGCGCCTGTACCACAAGCCATTTCAAGAATTTGTTGGGTTCCTTGTGGGAGATGACGATTGGAAAAATCCAACCATTTTTGGTATAGGCTTTCGTCCATCACTTCGTCATAGACGAAAGCAAACGTTTCATAGGCCATTTTAGTCGACCCAAGCGCTTAGATCAACCATTGGGGCATCTGACCATAATTTTTCTAAGTTGTAAAAGGCACGTTCTGAAGATTGGAATACATGGACAATAACATCGCCTAAATCGATTAAAATCCATTTTCCGCCTTCTTTACCTTCCACACGTTTGACTTCTACTTGATTTTTGGCTTCTTGTTCGTTAATTTCATCAACAATCGCATTGATTTGACGTTCACTATTGGCTTGGCAAATTAAAAAATAATCTGCTAATAATGAAATCTCTCTTACGTCTAATGCGACAATTTCTTCTGCTCGTTTTGAATCTGCTGCTTTGACAGCAATTTCTAAAATTTTCTGGCTATCTATGATAGTTCCCTCCTAGTAATTCTTTCTTCTTTTATTTTTGATTAACGACCCATTGATTGTAGGTCTCTAACGTTTTTGGATAAATTTTATGTTCTTGTTCAATCAAATGTAACAAGGTATGTTTCGTTTCATAAGCAACCGCTGCATCTAAGTCAACAAGGGCAATTTCACGGGCTTCTTTCACACCTGGAAAATCACGTCCTGGTTCAATGTAATCTGCGACATAAATAATTTTATCTAGCAAGCTCATCTTAGCAGCCCCAGTTGTATGCACACGAATTGCCTGCAAGATTTCTTCGTCATCAATGGCTAATTCCCGTTGAACAATATCCGCCCCAACTAAGCCATGCCAAATTTCATTGCCATAGTTTAATAAAGCCAAATCAAAACCATCTCGGCGAATAATCAACTCGAATTCATCGTTTGGACGTTCTTTGGCGTAATCATGCGTCAAAGCAGCAATACTTGCTTTGGCTTCATCGGCACCATATTTCGCTGCCAAGGCCACAGCTGTTTCCTCGACTCCTAACACATGGCGAAAGCGACGTTCACTCATTTGCATTTGAACTTTTTGCATTAATAATTCACGTTGTGCAGCATCATAATTTGTTATCCAGCTCATCTTGATACAGTCCCTTCTCTTGAATATAGTTTATCACATTCTCTGGAAGAAGATAGCGTGTTGAGCAACCACTTTTGACTTTTTGTCTAATCAAAGTGGAACTAATCGCCATCTGCGGAACATCGACCCAAATAATTGGATAGGTAGATTCCGTTGGATAATTAGGACGCCGAATGCCGACAAATTGAACTAAATGGAGTAAGTCATCAATCCGATGCCATTTGGGCAAGTATTCCACCATATCTCCACCAATTATAAAATAATAATCAGTATCTGGATTGGCTTCTTTTAAAGCTTTCATCGTATCATACGTGTAACTTTTGCCTTTGCGAATTAACTCAATTGGCTCAATATCTAAGCAGGGATTATCAGCCACTGCTAGTTCTAACATCGCTAACCGATGTTCACTGCTAATTGTTTTCTTTTCGTCTACATGTGGTGGTAAGTACGTAGGCATTAAGTAAACTTTGTCCAAACCTAGTTGATTTTGAACTTGATCGGCCATGACAAGATGTGCTAAATGAACGGGATTAAAATTACCACCTAACAAGCCGACTTGCTTTCTTGTTTGAAAACGTAACGGTTCCTCTTGCAAGAGAACGTCCGCTCCTTGACGCGCTTGTCTTTTTTCTCCCATTGTTCATCCCTCCAATATTAAATCTCTTTGACTGCTGCTGAAATTTTTTGATATTTTTCTTTACTTGATGGCTTGAATAAGACCAACACGCGACCAATAATTTGTACCACATCGCAATGAATGGCTGCTGTTAGTTCTTCTGCAACCTCTTCTGCTACTTCATCTGTATTTTGTAATAACGTAATTTTAATCAATTCACGTTTTTCCAACGCTTCATCAATTTGTGTAATCATTGCGTCATTCAAACCACCTTTGCCTACTTGAAAAATAGGTTGTAAATGGTGTGCCTGACTACGTAAATAACGTTTTTGTTTTCCTCTAAGTTTCAAATTGTTTGCCTTCTCTCTAAAATTTAAATTAATGCTTTTCTACGTAAAACATCGACACCTTTAGGCGCCCAACCAGCGACTACACCAGGTTCTGTGACAGTAATCCAACCTAGACCAGCAAACACAATATCCGTTTTTTCTTTCACGGAAAATTCAAAGCGCACTAATTCAGGAAACTCAGCGACTTCATCGGCACGTGGAGGCTGCAATAAGCCACCAACATGTTTTTCATAAAAAGCATCGGCGGTTGCTGTTTTTGTTCGGTGTAAATTTAAGTCATTGGAAACGTAGGCAATGAAGGAACTTTTAGCACCTTGGACATAATCAAAGCGAGCCAAGCCACCTAAAAACAAGGTTTGTTCAGCATTTAATTGGTAAACTTTCGGTTTGATTTCTTTTTGCGGTGCAATAATTTTCAAGTCTTTTTTACCTAGATAATGTGCCATTTGATGACGGTGAATAATTCCGGGCGTATCGATTAAGAAGTGGCCATCGTCTAATGGAATTTCAATTTTATCTAGCGTTGTTCCAGGAAATTGTGATGTCGTAATCACATCTTGAACACCCACTGTTTGTTGAATGATTTGATTGATTAATGTTGATTTTCCAACATTGGTCACACCTACGACATAAACGTCTCGGCCTTCACGATATTTTTCGATTGTATCTAATAACTCTTGCATTTCTTGTGGTTTCTTGCCACTTGTTAGTAAAACATCAACAGGGCGTAATCCTGCTTCATGGGCCCGTTCTCTCATCCATTGAACCATTTTAGGTTTTTTTAATGATTTAGGCAAAATATCCACTTTATTACCAACTAACAACACAGGATTATCTCCGATAAAACGATGTAGTCCTGGAATAAGAGAGCCATTAAAGTCAAAAATATCCACTACGTTCACAATCAGTGCATCTTCTGTTCCTAAACCATTCAATAAACGTAAAAAGTCATCATCTGTTAATTGGACATCTTGAATGTCATTATAATGTCTTAAGCGAAAACAACGTTGGCAATAAACTTCCCCTGTTTCCATTCCTTTTTCGAAAGCTGTTTTTGGTGTATAGCCTAATTCATGAGGATTTTCCGTTTGGATAATCGCACCACAGCCAATACAATGAATTGCCTCTGTCATTCTAATCCGCCTCTCCATGTCATTTCTGGATGTTTTTTTGATAAGTATTTCATAATTTTCCGTTCAAAGAACCGATTGATTCTAGTATTCCAGCCATCTGTATCGACAATCGGTTGAACTAAAACATTGCGTATACCCGCTGCGTTAGCTCCCCGAATATCTGTCATAATCTGATCGCCGACCATTAACATTTCAGATGGCTTCAAGCCTAATTTTTTTTCTGCTAATTTGAAGCCACGTGCGGTTGGTTTCAAGGCACGTGCTACATAATCTAAGTCAAACTTTTCAACAACGCGTTTAATCCGGCTGTCTTTGTTGTTTGAAACAACGAGGACAGTAATTCCTGCATTTTTCATTTCTAATAACCAAGTTTTTAATTCTTCTGTTCCATCGGGATTATTCCAAGCAATTAAAGTATTATCTAAGTCAGTTAGTACTACCTTAATCCCCAGTTTTTTTAATTGTGCGGGGGTAATTTTATAAATCGCATCAATCATCCATGTCGGTTTATATTTTGAAAACATCGTGACTCCTCTCACTGACACTATGTAGTTTCTTCGATTTTAAGAGACTGAAACATAACTAAACAATTATGCTTCAGTCTCTACCTATTGTATTATACTGCATTTTACTGAAAATTTCTATAAAGGACGGTCGTTCCTTGTAAAAGAACAAGTAAAATAAAAGAAAAAATAAAAAAAGCCACCCATCAACCCCTGAAAAGTTCGTTGATGAGTAGTAACTTCTAATATTTGCGAAAACGTTGGTATCTTTTTTCTAGTAACATTTCCGTATCTAATTTAGCTAATTCAGTTAATTTTGAAATAAACGCTTTTTGTAACATGCGATTAATTTTTGCTTGTTCCAGAGGCTGACCGTTCATAACTTCCGGAATTACTTTATCTACAATAGCTAATTCCTTCAGCTCTGTCGCTGTGATTTTCATCAATTCTGCTGCTTCTTTCGCACGACTGCCATCTTTCCACAAAATAGAGGCGAAACCTTCTGGCGAAAGAACCGCATAAATCGTGTGTTCCAACATCCAAACTTCATCTGCGACTGCTAAAGCTAAAGCACCGCCACTGCCACCCTCACCAATGATGACTGAAATGATTGGCACTTTCAAATCAGACATTTCTAACAAGTTTTGCGCAATGGCTTCCCCTTCTCCCCGCTCTTCGGCACCAATTCCACAATAGGCACCAGCAGTGTTCACAAAGGTAATGACTGGGCGGTTAAATTTTTCCGCTTGTTTCATTAAACGTAACGCTTTGCGATACCCTTCAGGATTAGGTGAACCAAAATTACGTTCAATATTTTCTGGTAGATTTCGGCCTTTTTGGATACCTACCACTGTAACTGGTTTCCCTTGCAAAGTAGCAACACCACCGACTACAGCTAAATCATCGGCAAAGTAACGATCCCCATGAAATTCTAAAAAGTCCTCAAAAATTGCTTCTATATATTCTAAAGTTGTCAAACGATCTTGGGCTCTTGCCAAGGTAACAACATCATTGGCTGTTTTCTTTTCCATGTTAGCGCCACCCTTCCAAAGAATGTAAACGTAACAAGTCGCTCAATCGTTGACGCAAAAGATTTCTTGGCACAATCTGATCTACAAAACCATGTTCTAAAAGAAACTCGGCCTTTTGAAAATCATCTGGCAACTCTTGACGAATCGTTTGTTCAATTACACGGCGGCCAGCAAAACCGATTAAACTCTGAGGCTCTGCCAAAATAATATCGCCATCCATCGCAAAACTTGCGGTAACACCGCCAGTCGTTGGATCAGTCAATACCGTAAGATACAGCAAGCCTGCTTTGTTATGCCGTTGCAAAGCGGCCGAAATTTTCGCCATTTGCATCAATGAAAAAATTCCTTCTTGCATACGGGCTCCACCAGATGCAGTGAAAATCACTACTGGTAAATGCTTTTCTGTCGCCCGCTCAAACAAGCGTGTAATTTTTTCACCAACAATCGTTCCCATACTGCCCATGATAAAATTAGCGTCCATGATTCCAATTGCAACAGCTTGTCCTTCAATTGTTGCTTCTCCCGTTAAGACAGCTTCATCTAGCCCAGTTTTTTCTTGCATTTTTTCAATTTTTTCAAGATAACCAGGAAAATTTAGTGGATCTTTTGTCACTAATTCACTGTCCCAATTGTGGAAACTTTTTTCATCAACGGTTATCGCTAATCGTTCCCATGCACCAATCCGAAAACTATAGCCACAATGCGGACAGATTTTTTCTGCACCCATTTCTTTTGTATACAGTGTTCGCTTACAAGAAGGGCATTTTGCCCACATATTATCTGGAACAGAAGGCTTCTTTGATGCATCATTTGCATCAGCACGATTTGGATTAATGCGAATGTAATTTTTCTTTTTAAATAATGCCATTTGCTTACTCCTCGTATTTTAGCGGCAAGAGCTCAGCTCCTTTCAAAAGATCACTGATCTTTCCAAGCAAGAGAGCTCTTGCGGCGTTCTTTCTTTAATGATTGCTTTCTGGCTCCCAATTTGGTAGAAATGTTTCTTGTAAAAAGCTTGTGTCATAGTCACCTGTCAAAACATTGTCATGTGTAATTAAATCCAATTGGAATTCGGCATTCGTAATAATACCTTCTGTTACAATTTCATTTAAAGCCCTTTGCATTTTCATCAAGGCATCAAAACGATTTTCACCATGTACGATGACTTTTGCAATCATTGAATCATAATAAGGCGGAATTGAATACCCTGAATACATAGCGCTGTCTACACGCAAGCCCATTCCACCACTAGGCAACAAGAGATTTTGAATTTTACCTGGTGAAGGAGCAAAATTAAAGGCAGGATTTTCAGCGTTAATTCGGCACTCAATCGCATGCCCAGTCATGGTAACATCCTCTTGGGTATAGCCTAAAGGTTCACCTGAAGCAATTTCTAATTGTGCTTTGACTAAATCAATCCCTGTTACCATTTCCGTAACTGGATGTTCGACTTGGATGCGGGTATTCATTTCCATGAAATAAAAGTCGCCAGCTGGATCCATCAAAAATTCAATGGTTCCGGCATTTTCATAATGCACAGCTTGTGCCGCTCGAACGGCCGTTTCGCCTAACATCTGACGCTTTTCTTCAGAAATAGCAATCGATGGTGATTCTTCTAACACTTTTTGATTATTTCTTTGTAGTGAGCAATCACGTTCTCCTAAGTGAATCACATGCCCATATTGATCACCTAAAATTTGCACTTCGATATGACGTGCTGGATAAATAATTTTTTCTAAATACATATCATCATTACCAAATGCGGCTTTGGCTTCTTGCTGCGCTGAAGTAAAGTGTTTCGGTAACTCTTCTTTTGAAAGAACTTTTCGGATTCCTTTTCCGCCACCACCAGCAGCTGCCTTTAACATCACTGGGTAACCAATTTCTTCAGCAATCGTCAACGCTTCTTCGACAGAATCAATGACGCCATCACTCCCAGGAATAACAGGTACCTTGGCTTTTTGCATCAGTTGACGTGCGTTTATTTTATTGCCCATTGCATCAATCGTTTCTGCTTTAGGACCGATAAAAGTAATGTTACATTCTTCGCACATTGAAGCAAATTGACTATTTTCAGATAAGAAACCAAACCCTGGATGAATCGCTTCAGCATTGGTAACAATTGCTGCACTTAAAACAGCTTGAACATTTAAATAAGAATCAGTTGCTTTCGCCGGTCCAATACAAATGGCTTCATCTGCTAACTGTGTGTGTAACGCTTCTTGATCCGCTTCAGAGTAAACAGCAACTGTTTGAACGCCTAATTCGCGACAGGCACGAATAATACGAACAGCGATTTCTCCGCGGTTTGCGATTAATACTTTCGAAAACATTTTTCACCTATCCAATCATAAAGGTTAATTCAGCCTCGGCAACTTTTTTTCCATTAACTTTTGCCACACCTTTACCCATTCCAGCAGAAGCGCGGACTTTTAAAAGTTCAACCTCTAAAATTAATGTGTCGCCTGGTGTTACCTTTTGTCTAAATTTTGCTTTATCTAATCCACCAAAGTATGCCGTTTTCCCTTTGAATTCAGGCATTGAAAGTAATGCCACGGCGCCTGCTTGAGCCAACGATTCAATAATTAAAACTCCTGGCAAAACAGGATTCCCAGGAAAATGACCTTGAAAAACTTGCTCATTAACCGTTACATTCTTTTTCGCTACAACGCGTTCCCCGGGAATGACTTCTTCAACACTATCTAATAATAAAAAGGGATAGCGATGTGGTAAAATTTCTTGAATTTCTGTAATTGTTAATTTCATGTTTTATTCTCCTTTAGCAACTCGGAATAGCGGCTGACCAAATTCAACCACATCTTCATTGTTGACTAATATTTCAGTAATCACACCGTCAACTGTCGCCGTAATTTCATTCATTAATTTCATCGCTTCAACGATACACACAACGTCACCCGTTTTAACAGTGTCTCCTACTTTGACAAAGTTCTCTTTATCTGGTGCTGGTTGTAAATAAACGATTCCTACAATAGGTGACGTAATTTCTTCTGTCTTTTCATTGGTTGTCGGTGTATTAGTTGGCGTTTCTTCAACGACAGAAACTGTTTCAACAGGCACTGACACACCACTAGCGGCTACTGGTATTTCTTGTGGTTGCGCCACTGGTTCTACGGCACTTCGTCCAGAAACTGTATTTTTATTCATATATAATTCAAACGAGCCTTCTCGTAAATCAAATTCGGTTAAAGTTGATTGATCAAATTGTGTTAATAGTGCTTTTACTTCTTCTAACTGCATGTTAATCCTCCCAGCGTTTTAAGCAAATAACTGCATTGTGGCCACCAAAGCCTAGTGAGTTACTTAAAGCATAATCAAATTTATGCTCTTTGCTTTCGTTTAAAACAACGTTCACCGTAATTGCTTCATCTTGATTTTCCACATTAATGGTTGGCGGAATAAATTGATGTTGTAAAGCATTTAGGGTAGCAATTCCTTCAATTCCACCAGCGGCGCCTAAGAGATGTCCCGTCATACTCTTCGTACTACTTACATATGCCGTTTTTGCGGCATCACCTAAAGCCAATTCAATTGCTTTAGATTCTGCACTGTCATTGGCTTGTGTGCTTGTTCCATGGGCGTTAATATAGCCAATTTTTTCTGGAGAAATCCCAGCTTCTTCCATTGCTAGTACCATGGCTTTCGCTGCGCCGCTCCCATCTGGTGTTGGTGATGTCATATGATAGGCATCGCAATTAGCACCATAGCCAACCACTTCACCTAAAATAGTTGCGCCTCGTTCTAGAGCATGATCTAATGATTCTAAAATAAAGACACCCGCTCCTTCTCCCATCACAAATCCACTACGTTCTTTATCAAAGGGAATTGAGGCTTTTTCTGGGTCAGTCGCCTTTGTTAAAGCGGTCAAGGAAGCAAATCCTGAAATACCAATTTCTGTAATAGGCGCTTCTGCTCCACCAGCAATAATGACATCAGAGTAGCCATGTTTGATATTGCGGAACGCTTCCCCAATTGAATGAGTTGCACTAGCACAAGCTGTCACTGTTGAAGTACAAATTCCTTTGGCACCAACACGTAAAGCAATATTTCCCGCCACCATGTTTCCAATCGCCATTGGAATAAATAACGGTGCCACACGTTCAGGTCCTTTGTCGTGCATCCGAATTACTTGATTTTGAATTGTTTCCAAACCACCAATCCCGGAACCCACCATAACGCCAAACCGATCCACATCTAGTTGACTGGTATCCAAGCCACTCATAGCCATTGCTTCTAAGGCCGCATAAATGCCAAATAACGAAAACTTATCCATGCGTTTGCCATCTTTTTTAACAAAATATTTTTCCATTGGAAAGTCTTTCACTTCAGCTGCTAAGGTGACACCTGTTTCACTAACATCAAATTTACTAATCGGTCCGATACCATTTTTCCCTGTTTTCAAACTTTCTAAAAAAGTCTCAGGTTCATTGCCAATCGGCGAGGTGACACCGTAACCGGTAATAACTACTCGATTCATCCTTTTGACTCCTTTCGTTTATCCGTGCATGACTAAGCCGCCATCAACATTCACGACTTGCCCAGTAATATAGGGACTTTTAGCTAAGAAAATCGCTGTAGCTGCGACATCTTCGACTTGCCCAAACGTTTGTAAGGGAATTTGTGCATTCATTTGTGTTTTAACTTTTTCTGATAAAACATCCGTCATTTCTGTTTGGATAAACCCTGGTGCAATCGCATTGCAGGTAATACCGCGCGGCGCAACTTCTCGTGCCACCGATTTAGTAAAACCAACGACACCCGCTTTACTCGCAGCGTAGTTTGCTTGACCAACATTTCCCATTAAACCAGAAACGCTAGCCATATTAATAATCCGACCACTTCGTTGTTTCATCATACGTTTAACCGCTTGTTGGGTCATGTTAAAAGTTCC
Source organism: Enterococcus sp. AZ129 (assembly GCF_051714505.1). NCBI lineage: Bacteria > Bacillati > Bacillota > Bacilli > Lactobacillales > Enterococcaceae > Enterococcus > Enterococcus sp. AZ129. The sequence continues at coordinate 2,412,835 of NZ_JBIORY010000001.1, forward strand.
TACCAAGTTAATATCTAAACAGGCATTAAAATCCTCTTTTGTCATTCGTAATAATAATTTATCATTCGTAATCCCAGCGTTATTCACCAGAATATCAATCGAGCCTAATTGGTCAACGGTTGCTTGAATCATCTCACCTGCTGCATCAAAATCGGAAATATCTCCAGAAAGGCCAATACATTTTACCCCAAAGGCTTCAATTTCTTGTCGTTGTTCTGGCGTAATCTCACTCCGACCGTTTAAAACAATATTGGCGCCCTCTTTCGCAAAAGCCAATGCAACTGCTTTGCCAATCCCACGAGTGCTTCCAGTAATAAATACGTTTTTCCCTGTTAATTCCATTTTTTACCTCCCAGTAAGTGCTGTTAACGTTTCTGTTAATGTTGCAACATCTTCCACACGGTGCATTTCAATTGTTTTGTCAATTTTTTTAACAAAACCAGTTAATGTTTTCCCTGGACCAACTTCAATCATCGTTCCCACGTTCATAGCCTTCATCGTTTCGATACTGTCTTCAAAACGTACCGCAGACATGACTTGCTTTTCCAATAACGCTTGAATTGCCTCTTGGGGCATAATTTCGGCAGTCGTATTACTAATGACAGGAATTTGCATCGTTTGAAAGTTCAATTTTGCTAAATCCTGAGCCAATTTTTTTGATGCTGGTTGTAACAGCGCCGTATGGAAAGGGCCACTCACATTTAACGGAATCATTCGCTTCACACCAGCTTCTTTGAGAAGTGTCATCGCTTGATCAACAGCAGCAACCTCACCACCAATCACGATTTGTTGTGGTGTATTATAATTTGCTGGAGCCACAATTCCGAAAGCACTGGCTTCTTGGCAGGCTTTCTCAATTACTTCACGCTCAGCATTCATGACAGCAACCATTTTGCCAGTTCCTTGTGGTGCTGCTTCTGTCATGTACTGACCGCGCTTTTGGACCAAGGCCACTGCTTCTGAAAAGCGCAAAGCCCCGCTGGCAACCAAAGCGCTATATTCCCCTAAGCTTAAACCCGCTACGACATCAGGCGTTAGTCCTTTTTGTTGCAAAAGACGGTAAAATGCGACACTGACTGTTAAAATAGCAGGTTGCGTATATTCTGTTTCATTTAAACGTTCATTTTCAGTAAAACAAAGTTCTGCCATCTCATAACCTAAGATATGACTTGCTTCATCGAAAGTTTCCCGAACAATCGCTTCTTGGTGATATAATTCTTCACCCATCCCTTGATACTGGGCTCCTTGTCCACTAAATAAAATCGCTGTTTTCATACGACACCTCATTTTTTGTTAAAATTATTCACTTAGCCCCAACGCTGATTCATCTTATGTACAATCGCTTTGCATTCAGACATGAGTGAATCAATGATTTCTTGGGCTGTTTCTTCTTTTTTTATTAACCCGGCAATTTGTCCCGCCATGACGGAACCGTAATCCATATCCCCGTCAACGACAGCTTTGCGCAAAGCGCCCTGACCAATTTTTTCAAACATTTCTAAATCAGGCACTTCTTTTTGGAGTTCTTGCTTTTCTAATTGATTATATTGAGCGGTTAATTTATTTTTTAAAGTACGCACTGGATGGCCAAAATGTTGACAGGTAATTACTGCATCTAAATCACGTGCCTTTAAAACTTTCTGTTTATAATCTGGATGAACGTTGCATTCTTTGGCAATTAAAAAACGTGTGCCTAACTGGACTGCTTCAGCACCTAACATAAAGGCCGCAGCCATACCACGACCATCACCAATCCCACCTGCTGCAATCACAGGAATTGACACAGCGTCAACGATTTGCGGTAAGCCACTCATAGTGGTTAACTTGCCAATATGTCCACCAGCTTCCATTCCTTCAAAAATGACAGCATCGGCACCAATTTTTTCCATTCTTTTTGCTAAAGCAACAGAAGGAACTACTGGGATTACTTTAATGTTATGTTCTTTAAAACGAGCCATGTATTTGGCTGGATTGCCTGCACCTGTCGTTACGACAGGAACCTGTTCTTCACAAACCAAATCGACAATTTCATCGGCAAAAGGTGAAAGTAACATGATATTGACACCAAAGGGTTGCTCCGTTAATTCTTTAACTTTTTTAATTTCTTTTTTTACGACTTCTTTTGGGGCATTGCCGCCAGCAATAATCCCTAATCCACCAGCGTTTGACACGGCACTTGCTAATGAAGCATCGGCTACCCAAGCCATACCGCCTTGAAAAATGGGATAATTGATTCCAAGCAACTCACATAACTGTTGATTCATTGATTTTATACGTCCTTTAGTTCTAAGATAAGTACACTTCATTCAAGTAAAAAAGGATTTTTCCGGCTTATTTACTTGTTTTTTTAGGGACTGGGTCATTTAGCAATTAAATGTCCCAGCCCCCTATTTTCATGTATTAGTTTGCTTGTTGTTTTTCTACATATGTTACTAAATCTTGAACGGTTTGGATGCCATCTTCTGTTTCGATTTTCACATCAAATTCATCTTCGATTTCGTTAATGATTTGGAATAAATCTAAGCTATCCGCGTCTAATTCTTCTTGAATGTTTGTAGTTAATTGTACCTCTTCAGCATCTTTTCCTAATTCTTCTACGATAATTGCTTGAATTTTTTCAAATACCATGTGTATATTCCTCCAAAATAGTCATTTTCTTCATTTATATGTGAACAGTTTTTTACAGCGTTAGGAGCAGTGAGCCCCATGTTAAGCCGCCGCCAAATCCTGTTAGCACCACGCGTTGTTGGGAACCTAAAATTAAGGTCCCATTTTCAACTGCTTCATCCAACAAAATAGGAATGCTAGCAGCTGAGGTATTGCCATATTTATCCATATTCGTTAAAAACTTCTCGCGGGAAATCTTCGTCTTACGTGCAATTTTATCGATAATGCGCACATTTGCTTGATGTAGTAGAAGATAATCCACGGTTTCGTCCGTCACGAGTGATAAAATATTTTGTGAAACATCTTTAATCGCAAAATCAAAAATACTACGTCCTTCCATCTGTAGCGTCTTACTAGCCTGCTCATGCCCCTGATAAAAAGGACTTTCGTTGATCGTGTAGCCTGACGTTAAAGCCGCCCACCGTTGTCCATCTGCTTGTAATTTTTCATTTAGAAAATGCGGTGTCTCAGCCGCTTCAATCAAGACGCCGGCAGCCCCATCACCGAAAAGCACCGCTGTGGAGCGATCGGTCCAATCCAACATTTTGGAAAATGTTTCGCCACCAATTACTAGACCTGTTTGATAACGACCACTTAAGACTAGTTTTTCTGCCATGCTTAAGGCATAGACAAAACCAGAACACGCTGCACTGATGTCAAAAGCAAAAGCCTCAGTAGCGCCAATTGCGCCTTGCACTTGGCAAGCAACAGAAGGCATATTGAAATCTGGTGTCACTGTTGCGACTAAAATAAAGTCAATCTCACTTGCTTGCTTTCCAGATTTTTCCAATAACTGTTTTGCGACTTGATGACATAAATCAGACGTATTTTCTTGCGTAACAATGCGACGTTCACTAATGCCTGTTCGCGAATGTATCCATTCATCAGAGGTATCCATCATTTCACTCAGTTGGTGATTCGTGACACAATTCTCTGGAACATAACGGCTTGTACAACTAATTCGTGCATAATTCTTCATGGGGATCCTCACTTTTTATTTGTATTCTTGCAAGAAATCATGAAGATTTTTTAGTGCTCTTAACAGCGCTTGTTCTTCTTCTTGCTCCATGCCTTTCAAAATGTTTTTAACCATTTCACGATGAAAATGCTGATGGACTCTAAAAAGTAATTTTCCCTTTTTGGTTAAGCCAAGCTTTACTACACGTCGATCATCTTCACTACGCAAACGTTCAACATAGCCTTTTTTAACTAAGTTGTTAATCGCTACAGTAAGTGTTCCGACGGTAATTGACAGTTCCTTGGCTACTTCTGAAGACGTTTTTTTCTTGTACATACCAATTGCTTCGATTGTGTGCATCTCCGTAATGGATAAATCATTAAATTGTGATTTTTTCAATTCAGATTCTTCAATCGTTAAGATGTCATTAAAGACACTGACTAAGTAATCGTTGACTGTTTCTAAATTAGGTTCCATTCTGTGCACCATCCATATACTTTGATTATCAAAACATTTGATGTTCAAACTATATCGTAAATAAGCAAAGAATGCAAGAGAATTTTCTATATTTTTAATGAAATATTCTTCAAATATTTCAAAAAAGGCGCATTTTCAAGGGACGAGGCTTTTAAAAAAAGGATCAATTACTTTGATACCCAAACTATTTTCACAGAAAAAGGAAAGAAGTGCAACTAAAAAGCATCACTGGCACTCCCCTGATTGAGAAGTGCCAGTGATTTTTGTTATATAATTCTTAAACTCCCACTAAGCTATTGCTACAACTTGACTGGATAATACGAGAAGAGAGTGAACCAGAAGCTTTGGTGCTTCTACTCCACTCCCTTATTAAAATGTAGGACGATTAATTATTGAATTAAGTCGTAAATTTCCATTGCTACAATATCGATGTTATCGAATTGATAGCTTTGGTGCGTATCAGATTCTGTTAATTCAAATGTTTCTGTTGATTTATCAAAACTTACAATACATTTCTCTACGCCTTCACGTTCAAAGCGGCGTACTTGTACTTCATTATCTGCTGCTTCGATCATTGCTTCCAGTCTCTTAATAATCGCCACAAGTTGTGAATGTTTCATCAGTGGGCCTCCTTTTGCAAACTAGTTCTGTACCATTGTAACAAAACATTGCCTAACTTGCATGATTTTTCGTCATTTTTTTTGATTTTTTTGTTGTTCTTTAATTTTTATTCGTTGGTTGCTTGCCATCTGTCCACCAAAGCTTAATTAAGGCCTGTGTGCCATCATTTTCAAACCCTTTATCTGCAAGGCTTTCATATAATTCTGTCGCTTTTTGCGTCGCTGGCAATGGAAGGTCAAGTTTTTTTGCTTCATCTAACGCAATCTTTAAATCTTTGATAAAATGTTTAACAAAAAAGCCTGGCGTATAATCTTCTTTTAAAATACGCGGACCATAATTACTTAATGACCAGTTTGCAGCACTACCACCACCGACTGTTTCCAGAACTTTTTCTAAAGTTAATCCTGTCGCATTTGCATAAACGAGCATTTCAGTCAAACCGGTCATTGTGCCTGCAATCATTAACTGATTCGCCATCTTAGTATGTTGCCCTTTTCCAGCTGAGCCGTGTAGCATAAACGTTTTACCAAATGTTTTGAAAATTGGTAAGACGGTGTCATAACTTTCTTGATCGCCACCAACCATAATTGTTAAAGTACCATTTTTAGCACCTAAGTCACCACCAGAAACTGGCGCATCCAACGCATGAGCACCCACTTCTGCTGCTTTTTTGGCAATCTTTTCAGCCAAGGTAGGCGTACTTGTGGTTAAATCTACTACTATTTTACCTGTAAGATCTGCTTGAAAAATCCCTGTTTCATTAAAATACACGCCTTCAACATCTGAAGGAAAGCCAACCATTGTAAAAATGATATCACTCGCTTCCGCAATTGCTTTTGGCGTATCATACCAAACTGCTCCTTCAGCAACTAAATCATCTGTTTTACTTTTTGTTCGATTGTAAACATTGACAGATAAATTGTTTTTCATCATGTTACGAATAATTGATTTTCCCATGACACCCGTTCCAATAAAGCCGATTTTAGACATAGTAGCTTCCTCCGTTCTTAAAATAAAAAACTTTCCTCCTTCAGTATAAACGAAGGAGGAAAGTTTTGCAGTTTATTTTCTTAAAGATGTAAATTTTACTTTAATTTTTTTTATTGAGTCCGCATTTTCTTTTTCCATTTGAAGTTGATCAAAGTAAATCAATGTATCTTGATAAAATTCAATCATTTTGTTGCCAAAGTTTGTAGAAGAAATTTCAAATAATTTTTCATCTAAAATAGTTTGGTCCATTTTAATATTTGCTTGTATATAGTCAATCAATGTTGGGGCAAAATCACTGTCTGTCTTAAAAGTTTTGCCTAAGCTTTCATGATCAAATAAATTATTTAAATAGGCGTTCCCTTCTGCAACACATTGAACACCAGCAGCCATCGCTTCTGTATAAGTTAAGCCTTGTGTTTCCGACGTTGAGGCGCTGACAAAATAGTCAGCAGCTTTATAATAAATCGCGACTTCTTCATTTGGCACTTCACCCGTAAATTGAACGTATTCACTGACTTCTAGTTCTTCTGCTAATTCTTTTAAATCCTCTAGATAGGGACCATTTCCAACTATTACTAAACGAGTTTGTGGTAATTTTTCAATAATTTGTGGTAACCCTTGAATAATTGCTTGAATATTTTTTTCATAAGAAATTCGACTTAACGATAACAACATAATCTGTTGCTCTTCAATACCTAGTTGTTGACGCATTCCAGCGATCATTTCTTCAGTAATATCGGGACGTAAAAACTTATCAATTTCGATCCCTGTTGGAATAATTCTCATTGGTGCGGTCACTCCATAATCCCGTAATTTTTCAATTACACGTTCACTGGGACAAACAACACCTGTCGTATGATTTGTAAACACTCTTGAAAAGAATTTAACATGTGATGGACGAACAACTTTTCCTTTAGCAATATAATGTAAGTAATCTTCATACATTGTATGATACGTATGGATGACAGGGATTTTCATTTTTTTCCCAACCATTTTCCCTAAAATACCCGCACCAAATTCAGTATGTGTATGAATTAAATCTAATTCCAACTCTTTGGCAATTAAATAGGCGTACCACATGCCGCGAACCACTACTCGGCGATCTTTAAAAGACACGAATGGCACACTAGGCATCCGTATGACATCTTCTTCAAAATCAGTCGCGTTAGGATCGGTTGTCGTAAAAATATACACTTCATGGCCGTGCTTTTCTAATTCATCTTTTAAGGTCTTAATAGAAGTCGCTACCCCACTCACTTGCGGGAAATACGTATCAGTAAAAAAACCAATTTTCACTCTCATTACCTCCATTTCATCTAACAATAACTGCCTTCAATATTTGTTAAGATAAGACTGTTTCGTAGACTTCTTTTAACTCGTAACCAATTTGCTTGATACTTCTTTGCTCTGCTACTTGATAGCCTGCTTCTCTAGTGCTAGGTATTTTCCCTTC